>CAYUVH010000001.1:0-25621 GCA_964448135.1 uncultured Verrucomicrobiota bacterium
CCGGCTGGCAGGATGCGGAATGCGCGATACTTGGCCTGCCCACTGACGGCGAGATTGGTGGCTCCCGGGCCGAGAATCAGCACCGGCTTGTCGATGCCCGGCAAAGCGGAAAGAAGTTTAATAACGCCGGTGACATTGGAAAAGGTAATGGAACCCCCGTCGGGTGAATTCGTCACCGCGATGACGGCATCCCTCAAAGAGCCCGCGCCTGAATCATTGGTCGTGGTCACCACAACGTTGGTGGCGGCGAAGGCCGGACTAGCGGCGAGCAAAAGCGCACCGAGACACAAGGATTGCGTCCGCCGTGATGAGGGCAGGAAACCGTCGATCATTCGCCGCGCAATATTAATGATTAACTCCATAAATTTACCCCTGTAAACTGAAGTAATCCGGTCGAAAGCCCTCAACCTGGCTGTTACAGCGGATACCTTGGCACGAAACGGGCCGACGTGCCACCGGAATAGTTACTGAAGTAATATTCCGTATCATTGCGGAATATTGACTTACTAGTAATCCTTGGGGCTGTCGTTCTGACGTGTTCAGGCTGGCTGTACGTCGTGGCCGGGTTTCGAGTAGCGGGTTTTCTTCATGGAGTTTTGATGCTGGGAATTGGCGGCTACCTGTCATTGCGAAGTGTGCCCTTTTTGCTTGCCCCTCATGGACTGGCTGAGAACGCGGCCGCAGGAGCGATTGGGGTGGCGAACGTGGCGGCGGCGGGTCTTGGAATGCTTACGTTGGGCTGTGGTGCAGCAATCTTGTGGTTGGTCCTGGCCAGGCAGCCCCCCATGGCTAAGTCACGGAGATCGTCAGAAACTGCAATCTGACAGTTCGGCGCGGGTCCCAGACTCAGCCTTCGTAACGAGTACGATTGTTCGAACATTTTGCCCGGTGGCACCTACTAAATCGTTCCGTGCCATTTGGTGTGGCTCTTCTCTCCTTTTTTGTGTAACCCTGCGCCTGGGCTTGTCAAAGCCCCGTCGCGGCCAGAAGCCGCCCTGGAGGTCGGGAACCAAATCGTCAGGACAAGGGATTTACATGCAACCGATACGAGCTGCGTATTCATCGACAAATGTGATCCCCGGCACCTCCGCTCCACCGGCACCACTGGTCCGGCAAGTCCCATCATACCTTCCTCTCCCGTGCCGCTCGAAATCACGTCAAAACAACACGAAATAACAGCAAAGCACGTCTAAACACGCGGATGCCATGACCTCTTCAATGTTTCACTCCGACGCCTCCCATGCCACTCCTTCCAGTCGACCCTCAGTCAACCCTCAGTCAACCCTCAGTCAACCCGGTCAAGCCCGCAGTCAACCCTCCAGTCCACCCAAAAACCCCAGCAATCAACCCTCGTCAAACCGGGTCAAACCAAAAATGTTGGGGCCCCATCCGCGATGCGGTGCCTCTACCCTCCCGCCTCGACATGCCGCGCCAACGTCGCTAATTTCCCCGTCGTAATTGCGCGAAAACCGTAGCACCCGAGTTTAAACATGGCCGCGAAGAAAAAACCTGATCCGAAGCAACCTGAACTGCCGATTGCCGGTCCCGGCGGGGCCAACGGCGGCGCGGCCAAGCCCGCTCCGGCGCCCGAGGCCAACGGCAACGGCAATGGCAACGGGGATGCGAAGCCCGCCGAAACCAAGCGCAGTGGCAAGAAGGGCGAGGCCGACCACGTTGTCGCCGAAGCCGTTCCCGCGCCGGTGGCCCGTCCGTTCCAGCCGGGTAAAATCGATTTGCCGTTCCATCGCCGCGTGGACCGGAACTTCCTGGATTACGCTTCCTACGTCATTCGCGACCGGGCGATTCCGAATCTCGCCGACGGCTTGAAGCCCGTGCAACGCCGCATCCTCTGGGCGATGCACGAGTCTGATGACGGCCGTTTCACCAAGGTGGCCAACGTCATCGGTGACACGACGAAATATCATCCGCACGGCGATGCCTCCATTGGCGACGCCATCGTGGTGCTGGCGAACAAACGTTACCTGATCGAGCGGCAGGGGAATTTCGGCAATATCTACACCGGCGATTCCGCGGCTGCCCCGCGTTACATCGAGTGCCGCCTCACCGACCTGGCCCGGACCGAAGTCTTCAACAACGACCTGACGGAGTTCGTGCCGAGCTACGACGGCCGCAAGCAGGAGCCCGTCACGCTGCCGTGCAAGCTGCCGTTGCTGCTGATGCTCGGCACCGAGGGCATCGCCGTCGGCATGTCGGCGCGCATTCTGCCGCACAATTTCCCCGAGCTGCTCGAAGCGCAGATCGCCATCCTGAAAAAGGAATCGTTCAAATGCCTGCCCGATTTCCCGACGGGCGGCCTGATGAACGCGAAGGAATACAAGGACGGCGCCGGCACGGTCACCGTCCGCGCCAAGATCAAGGTCAAGGACGAGACCACGCTGGTCATCACCGAGATTCCGCCGAGCACCACCACCGAATCGCTCACCGCCTCCATCGAAGACGCCTCGCGCAAGGGGAAGATCAAGGTCAAGAGCATCAACGATTACACCGCCGAGGACGTTGAAATTGAAATCAAGGTCCCCAACGGCGTCAGCGCCGAGAAGCTGGTGGACGCGCTCTACGCGTTCACGGACTGCGAAGTCTCCATCGCCAGCCGCATCACGGTCATTCGCAACAACCGCCCGGTGGAGTTGACCGTCTCCGAAGTCCTGCGGGTCAACACAGAGCAACTCGTCGATACCCTCAAGCGCGAGCTGGAACTCAAGCAAAGCCGGCTGCAGGAAGAACTCTTCTTCCGCACGCTCGAGCGCATCTTCATCGAAGAGCGCATCTACAAGAAGATCGAGCAGTGTAAATCCAGCGAAGCGGTCCAGGAAGCCGTGTACGACGGCTTCAAACCGTTCCGCAAGCAACTGTCCCGCGATTTAACCGACGCCGACATTGACCGCCTGCTGCAGGTGCGAATCCGCCGCATTTCCCTCTTCGACATCAACCAGCACCGCCAGGAAATGGAAAAGGTGAAGGCCGAACTCGAAGAGACGCGCAAAAACCTCAAGAACCTCACCAAGTACGTCATCGGTCACCTCGAAGCGCTCCTCGCCAAATATGGCCCGCTGTATCCGCGCCTGACGAAGTCCAGCCGCTACGACGAAGTGGACGCCCGCGAAGTCGCCTTCAAGGCCTTCAAGGTCGCGTATGACCGGGAGTCCGGCTACGTGGGCTACAAAGTTTCCGGCGATGAATTCGTGGTGGAATGCACGAAGTTCGACAAGATCATGCTGGTTTTCAAAGACGGTCATTACCAGGTCGTCGAACTGCCGGAGAAACAATTTGTGGGGCCGGACCTGTACTACTGCGGCCTGCCCGATCGCGAACGGATATTCACGTGCGCCTACACCAACCGGCAGGCGACCTATCTCAAGCGGTTCAAGTTCGGCGGCTCGATCCTGAACAAGATGTATCATTGCATCCCGCCGAAATCGCGCGTGCTGTTCTTTGAACCCGACACGCCGAAGGAATTGTTCATCAAATACAAACCGGCCGCGTACCAAAAGATCACGCAGCAGACCTGCAACCCGTCCGAAGTGGAAGTGAAGGGTCCGAAGACCCGCGGCCGCCAGATTTCGATCAAGGACGTATCCTCGATCAACAGCAAGCCTTCGCGCGGCTGGGATACGGAGGCCGCGACGACGAAGCTGGTGTTTGCCTCTTCGTAATCACCCGGAAACGAGACGGCCATGGAAACGATCGCCAGTTCCTACCGCCGCCTCGACGCGCTGAAGATCATCGAGACGGTCCAAGAACTGCATCAGCGCATCGGTGAGCGTTTTCCCAACTCGGGGCTCGGGAAGGTCGTGGCGGAACTCACCCAGGTGGCGAACGAAGCCGTGGCGCGCGTCGCGTGGATGCAGAAGCCGCTGCTTTCGCTGCGCGCGGCCGCCGCCGTCCTGAGCGTGGCCGTCGTCGCCGTTCTCGTCGGTTTGCTGCTCAACATCCGGAAATTCCAATTCGATGACTTCGTTAATTCGATGCAAGGCCTGGATGCCAGCATCAGCTCGATGGTCTTCATCGGCGCGGCGATCCTCTTTTTCCTGAGCTGGGAAAACCGCATCAAACGCGGCCGCGCGCTCAAGGCCATCCACGAACTCCGCGCGCTGGCCCACATCATTGACATGCACCAGCTCACGAAGGACCCGGAGACCTGCTTTGCCCGCGGTACGAGCACCAGTTTTGTCACGAAGCGAACGATGACTTCCTTCGAGTTGACCCGCTATCTCGACTATTGCAGCGACGCCCTGGCCGTGATCAGCAAGATCGCCGCGCTTTATTCCCAGGGCTTCCAGGATCCGGTTTTACTGGATGCCGTCGATGACGTGGAAGATTTGGCGGCCGGTTTATCGCGCAAAATCTGGCAGAAAATCAACATCATCGAGACCCTTGCCCGCGCGCTGCCGCCCGAGCAACAGGCGTCAGGCGGCGGCTGGTAAGGGCGGGGTGGCTGTGATTCCTGCCACCGGGCCGGGCACCAACCGCGCGGCGTTGGCCTCTGAGAGCGTGAGCAGCATGGAGAACTGGGTCGTCGCCTTTACCGCATGAACGCAATTGGGCGGCAGGTAGAGAAAGTCACCCGCCTTCAGATTGTGGACGCGACCCGCGGCGGTGAATTCGCATTCGCCGGTCAGAATCTGGATGGCGGCGTGCCTCGTCGTGGTATGCTCCGTCAGTTCCTGTCCGGCGCTGAAGCCGAACAGGACCCAGCGGGTGCCATCGGCGCGAAGAAGAGTACGGCTCACGACGCCATGGGCTGCAAATTGAGTTTCGGCGGGCAGCGATATGACTCGCTCCGCCCCGGCAGGAATCAGCGGTTGTCCTTTCACGTTGTAAACTTAACGCGCCCCGCCGAACCCGGCATTGACCTGGGTCAAGGCGCCGGACGATCTTTTGGGCCAGACTCCGCCATACCTATGAATCCGGCCATCCAATTCAAGCGCCTCGATGTTCGCGAGATGTTGCGCCAGGGGCGCGAGCCATTGCCGAAGATTCGCGAAGCCGTGGACAAGCTCCAGGCCGGCGAAGGCCTGGTCGTGGTCGCGCCCTTTCTGCCTTCGCCGTTGATCGAGAAGCTGAACAGCGAGGGATTTTCCTCGCGGCTGGAACGCGGCACCGGGCCGGACTGGCTGGTTTACTTTTGGCGGCAAACTGATTGAATGCCGGCATGGGCGCCAGCCTGAACGAATATCGCAAAGCCGCCCTTGCCTTCGCCCTGCGCAGTTGTCAGTTGTTCGCCGGGCTGTCCACGGAGGATTTGCAGCCCATCCTGGCCATCACCTCCACCAGGGCGCTGAAGAAAGGCGATTATCTTTTTCACGAGGGCGACCCGGCGCGCGGTTTTTACATTGTGCAAAGTGGCGCCGTGAACGTTCACCGCGTGAGCCAGGCCGGGAAGGAACAGATCATCCACATTTTTCGCGCCGGCGAATCGTTCGCCGAGGCGTCGCTGGCCACGGAGAAAGGCTATCCCGCGGATGCCCGCGCCGTTGTGGCGAGCCAGGTTTTGCTGGTGGACAAGACCGGGATCCTGGCGCTGTTGCGCCGGCAACCGGAACTGGCCATCCGGATGTTGGGAGCCATGAGCAGCCACCTGCGCGTGCTGGTCGGGCAGTTGGAGGATCTCACGCTCAAGGATGTGGAGACGCGCTTTGCCAACTGGCTCGTGAAGCAGTGTCCCGACCCGGCCGCCGAAAAACCCGTGCGCGTGGAGTTGGGGGTTACCAAGCGCGTCCTGGCCGCGGAGCTGGGCACGGTGAGTGAAACTTTTTCGCGGTTGCTCGCGCGCTTTCGCGCGCAGAAGCTGCTCACCGTCAAAGGCAAAGCCATCACCATTTCTTCGCCCGCGAAGCTCTCCGCGCTGCTCGGCCGCAATCTCGGAAACTGATCTGCCCGCGACGCTGCTTACTCAAACTGGCTGGCGGTGACCTTCGCGGTCATTTTGGTTTCCTGACGCACCCGGGCCACCTCTTCGACGCTGACGGGATCGCCGGAATTTCCAAAACTGTTGCGCACGTAGGTCAGCACATTGGCGATTTGATCGTCCGACAGGAAATTGAGCGGGACCATGGGAACATTGTAGGCAATGCCGTTGACGGTGACCGGGCCGTTGCGCCCCAGCAACACGCCGCGGATATAATCCTCCTTCGTCAGGTTGCTGAGGAAATCCGACCTGGCCAGCGGCGGGATCTGACCCGGCACGCCGCGTCCTTCTTCGCGGTGGCAGGGGAAGCATGCCTGCGCATAAACGAACCGGCCTTTCAGCAGTTGAGTGGTTTGTGTGGGACTCCCGGCAGGCATTTCGGCGGGTGTGGCGTCGCCTGGATTGTTCATTTCGTCCTGAGCTGTGCGCGTGCAGGCACTCCCGCACGAATCGGCCGAGCTCGACGCTGCACGTGAGCAACACTTCTCCGGGGCGGGCTCGCTCCTGGATCCGACCAAAATAAAACCTCGCGATCCGTTGGTGGTGAAGTTACCTCCCGTTGCGGTCTCGCTGAAATCATAGGAATAGAGTCCCGCTTTCAGCGACTTGAAGGTGAATTGGGATGAGGAGTCAGTGAATGCCACAACGGTCCCGTCACGGCTTCCCGAAGCGGTGACCGCATGCACGTTGATGAACCGCGGTTGATTGCATCCCGTCCGGTTCACCAATTGAAAGGCCAGCTCGTCCCCTTCGCAAATCCGGACAAACATCTCCGGTGGGCTCCCGGTTACGATCCAATTCTGCGACCCACCAAGATTTGTCGTCGTGAGTTCCAGAGCCGCAACGACTTTTGTGGAATAATCACGACTGATGGCCGGTGGCACATTGGGAAACGCGGTGAGTAGCGCAATCTCTTCGCCGAGTATCCCGCGGGACTCGGCGGATAGTGGTGTAGCCGGCCAGCCGACGGCAACTGCAGCAACCATACAATAAATTGGCCAACTCCTACTCTTAGGGTTGAGTGTGGATCGGTTACGTGTTTGACCGTTCATGCAGTCAGGATGCAGCCGGGGCGGGAAAGCCGCCTTGATTTGAATCAAAAATTCGGGCGTTTTTGAGATGCAGGAAACGCGGTTTTGGCCTATACTGGGTTAAATGGAATCTACGGTCGTGACAAAGGACCCGCGCGCGGTTGCGTCCCAAGTGGAAGCCATTTACAGCGAATTATTTCCCCAGGGTGAACCCGGGTTTGTGCCCGCCGCGTTTGGCTGGACGGAGGCTTGTTTCACGGGAAGATATCGCGACTACCTGCCGATCGATGCCCGGTATCACGATTTTGAACATACACTCCAGGGCTTGCTTTGCCTGGCCCGGCTGTTACGCGGGCGGCACCTGGCCGGCGCTGAACCGCGGATGGATGAGCGCAGGTTTCAACTGGCTTTGATGGCCATCCTCCTGCACGACACCGGCTACCTCAAACATCGCACTGACGAGGCCGGCACCGGCGCGAAATACACGATCACCCACGTCGCGCGCAGCGCGGAATTTGCGGCGGGGTTGCTGGCGGAGAAGCAGTTTGCCCCGACGGAAATCCGTGCCGTGCAAAACATGATCCGCTGCACGGCCCTCAACGCGGCGCTCAAGGACATCCCGTTTCAAAGCGACGTGGAACGAGTGCTCGGCTGCGCAGTGGCCACGGCCGATCTTTTGGGACAAATGGCTGCGGAGGACTATGTGGACAAGCTTCCGGAGTTGTTCGAGGAATTCTCCGAGGCCGCCGAATTCACCGGCAACGAAAACCATTTTATCGCCTCGTTCTCCAGCGGCAGCGATCTCACGGCGCGAACACCTGAGTTCTGGGAAAAGTTCGTCCTACCGAAATTGAACGGCGATCTGGCGGGAGTGTATCGCTTCCTGAGCGACCCTTATCCCGACGGGCCCAACTTGTATCTCGACCGCATTGCCGGGAACATGCGCCGCATTGCCAATGGCTAGGCGGCCATGATCTGATCCATTTTTTCGGAGACCTGTTTCAGCCGCACCACCGGGTCCACGCCTTTGGGTTGCCAGGCGGGTTCGGCGGTGAACCAACCGTTGTAACCGACCTCGCCCAACGCCCGCATCACGGACGGCCAATCGGCATCGCCGGCGAGATACTCAACCGCCAGCCCCGCGTGCGGGCCGCCTTCGGCCATCTTTTTGCGGCTGAACTCCTTGGCGTGCACTTTCCGGATGCGCGGGCCGAGAATGCGTATCCACTGATCCGGCCAGCCGAGCCACATCACGTTGCCGACATCGAAATGCCAGCCCATCATTGGAGATTGCATCTCGTCCACGAAGCGCGCGGCTTCCAGCGGGCTCAGGAAAAAGTGGCTCAATACATTTTCAATGGCGATGGCAACACCCAGTTCCTCGGCCAGCGGCGTCACTTTGCGCAGTTCTGTTTGCACGCGCTGATAGGCCTGATCGTAGCGAATATTCTGCGTCACGTCGCCCGGCACCACGAGGATGGACGTGGCTCCGTAGCGCTTCGCCTCGCGCAACGCCTGCTTGACGCCCTCCACCGACTCCGCCCGCTTGGCCGGGTCCGGGCTGACGAGTCCCCGTGAACGCGGGCCGCAGGCGACGGTCGCAATGACCAGCCCCGATTCATCGCGCGCACGGACAATTTCGTCCTGGTTCAAATCCAAGTGCAGTTCGACCCCTTCGAAACCGGCCGCTTTCGCCTGTTTGAATTTGTCCGCGATCGAAGTTCCCGGCACCGCCGGAAACCAGATTCCCTTCTTGAGCGCCGGCTTTTTTGCCGTGCCTGCCGCGGTTGCGCTGGCCGGTTCGCCGAAGCTCATAAATTAAAGGGCGTAGATTTTCCCGAGCCGGTCGGACAGATCCTTCAGCCCCTCCGGGGTGTCGCCGCCCTTTTGCTCGGTCATGCCCCATCCCTTATAGCCGACGGAATCCAGCGCCTTCATGATCGCCGGCCAGTCGTTGTCACCTTCCATCAGGGCAACATCGAAACCCTTGTACATGCCTTCCTTATCGCGCTTCTTGCGGCTGTATTCCTTGAAGTGGAGTTTCTGGGTGCGGGGTCCCAGGATTTCGATCCATTGTTCCGGCCAGCCGTAAGTCACCACGTTGCCGATGTCGAAATGCCAGCCGACCATGGGCGATTTGAACTCGTCCACAAAACGCGCCGCTTCCATCGGACTCAGCAGAAAATAGTTCCAGACGTTTTCGATCGCGATTTTCACGCCGAGTTCCTCGGCCAGCGGAATCGCCTTGCGAATCTGCTCCTGCGATCGCGTGTAAGCGTCCGCGTAGGAAACCCGCGCGTTGACCACGCCCGGAACCAGCAGCACCGAGGACGCGCCGTAGCGCTTGGCGTCGCGCAAAGTCTGTTTCAACGCCTCCAGCCCTTCCTCGCGCACTTTGGGATCGGCGTCGGACAACGGCTTGCCCCAGTGCAGGGAGCCGCACACGCTCGGGATGACCAGTCCCGTTTCGTCCTGCCCCTTCAGGACTTCGTCCTGGCTCATGTGGCTGTTCATCTCCACCCCCTCGAAGCCGGCTTCCTTCACCAGCTTCATCTTTTCCCCGACCGAACCCTTCACGCCCACGGTGCCCCACATGATGGCTTTGCGGATGTCGCGTTTGTGCGCGGGAGCGGCCGCGGCGGCGGGCGCTTCCGCACCGCGGGTGTTCTGAACGAGTGCCCCGACCGCCAACGTGGCAGCGGTGCCTTTGATAAAGTCACGACGATTCATAAAGCGAGAGGTTTCGAATGTGAGCGGCAGTCGGCTCATTCGACGACGACACCACAGGGCGCCCGCCGGTCAAAGCCTGGAATGTTAACTAATGATCAGGTTATGCGCGTCAACCCGGGCACAGCCATCGGCGCAATCGCGAGGCTCATCTTCCAGTCGAGTTGCTCGGGCACAAGTTTTTCCTGGGAGGCCATCAATTGTTCCCACGTGATATCCTGTCCGGTATAGGCGGCGGTGCGGCCCATGATACCCATCAGCGTGCTGTGGCACATCCATTCGCCGTCGTTCATCGGTTTTCCGGCGCGGATGCTGGCAAAGAGTTCGTTGTGCTCCTGTTGATACATGTCCGTCTTCGGGCCGCTGTAACGCCAGGTTTCCTTCCCTTTGAGGGTGGGTGTGCCCCAGTTGCCAATCTTGCCGACCCCGGTTGCCCCCATCAAATAATCCGAGTTGTCCGTGTAGGTATTGCCAATCTGCCGTTGACCCACGAATGCGCGCACGTCATTGGGGAATTCGTAAACCACGAACATGTGGTCATAAATGTTGCCCTGGTTGTTCGGCGTCTGCCGGCCGCCGACGGCCACCGCGCGAATCGGATTCTGGTCCTGCATCGCCCAAGCCACCTTGTCCACGCTATGGCAGGCCTGCTCGACATAACCGTCGCCCGAGAGCCACACGAAATTGTACCAGTTCCGCAGTTGCCACTCGAGATCGCCCATCTTCTCCGGCCGTTCAGCCGCCGGCGGCATGGGTTTCACGTGCCCGGCGTAATACGTCGCGTAAATTGCGCGAATATCACCAATCGCGCCGTCATGCACGCGTTTGTAAAACTCCCGCCGCGCGCCTTCATAGCGCCAGCAGAAACCGGCCACCAGCGAGAGGTTCTTTTCCTTCGCCAGTTTCGCGCTCGCCAGTACGGACTTCACGCCGGGGACGTCGGTGGCCATCGGCTTTTCGCAGAAGACATGCTTACCCGCTTCGACCGCAGCTTTCAGGTGGGTCGGCCGGAATCCCGGCGGCGTCGCGAGCAGCACCACGTCCACGCCGCTGTTGATGACTTTTTGATACGCGTCCAGACCCGCGAACGAAGTGTCCGGCGAAACCTGGACCTTGTCGCCGTGCGCCTTTTGCAGCTCGGCGAGACTCTTTTGGATCTGCTCCGGAAAGGCGTCGCCCATGGCGACCAGCTTCACATTCGGGTCGGCATTCAGGGCCTGGTTGGCCGCGCCGGTGCCACGGCCGCCGCAGCCGACGAGCCCGATTTTCAGCGGACCCGTATTTTCGGCGCCGCGCAGGCTCGACGACAAGATGGCCGGAGCGGCCATCGCTCCGCCGATCAGGGCGGTAGTTTTGAGAAATTCACGGCGGGTGGAGGAGTTATGGGAGAAGTCTTTCATATGTGTGCCGGTCGCCAGCAATAGATTACGGCATCCCGGGCGTCAAGGAACCATCCTTGCTCGGCGCCTCCGTACGACTCGGTTGTCATGTTCATAAAATTGGACGACGTGAAGAGGCCGTTTCATTAAAAATTCGCTCCGACCGAGGGCTCGAACGTGGGCGTATGGTCGCCTTCTGTGCCTTACAAACTGCCCAATTTCCACACAGTCGAGCGCCTGCCCTGCGGGGAAGGCCGTTTTTGCCAATTCATAAGTCACTATGAGGCAGTCGCTTGTAATAATTCAAAAATCCTCAAAAAGGGCGCAAAACTTGCGGCTCGCACGCGGCTACAACTGATTTGGCAAAACATGACCTTTATTCGAACCGGGCAGAAATTGGCGTTCCGGAATCAGAGTTTGAGAAACGCTGCATGCTCCGATGCGCCGCGGTCCGAATTCGCTTTTCGGGCCGTCATTACGGGGCTATTCTGTCAGCGAAGCCGAGTGCTAAATTGAGATGACGAGCTTCTCCAGTCTGCGGATACGATTGGTCGGGACGGTTTTCCTGGCAATCGCTCCCGCGTGGGTTCTGATGTATGTCACGGACCTGCCGTGGACGGGCTTTGTGCTTGGGCTGCTGGCCTTGGGGGCGGCGTGGTTTGGCGGCGAGCTTTTCATTATCCGCAAGCTGCGTGTGCTGGTTCACTCGGCGCAGAAATTGAGCGCCGGCGATCTTTCCAGCCGAACCGGTCTTTCCGCCGAGCCGGGGGAAATCGGCCAGCTGGCCCGCACATTCGACAACATGGCGGCGTCGCTCGAACAACGGGTCCAGGAGCGCGAGAAAGCCGAGCGCACGCTGCTGAATCGTTCCTTTCAGCAAACCGTCGTCGGCGCTTTGGGCCAGTTCGCGCTGGTCAGTCATGATCTCTCCGCGCTACTCGACCAGTCGGTGATGCTGGTGGCTCAGACCCTTGAAGTGGAATACTGCCACGTTTTGGAACTTCTTCCCGACCGTGAAAAGATGGTTCTGCGATCGGGCTTTGGCTGGAGGACCGGTTCGGTCGGGCTGGCCACCGTGCCGGCCGATCCGCGGACCCAGCCGGGTTTCACCCTCACGGCGGGTGAAGCGGTCGTGGTTCAGGATCTCCCGACGGAAACGCGTTTTCCCGCGCCCACTCTTTTGCTCGACCATGGAGTGGTGAGCGGGATGACCGTGGCCATCGCGGGGCACGGTGGCGTGTTTGGGGTGCTGGGCGCCCACACGACGCATCGCCGTAAATTCACCGAGGACGAAGTTCATTTTCTGCTGTCCGTCGCAACGGTGCTGGCGATGGCCGTCGAGCGCAGCCGGACGGAAGGCCAGCTGCAAAAGATGGCGGCCTTTGCGCAGCTCAGTCCCAATCCCGCCATGGAATTGAGCGCCGAAGCGGCCATCACATATTTCAACGAAGCCGCGCTGAAACTGGCCGCCTCCATCGGCGCTGACCATCCCCGCGGCATCCTGCCTCCGGACATCGCCAGCATCGTCCGCGATTGCCTCACGGCGCGCCAGAGCCTCCTGCACTACGAGGTGAAGATCGAGGGCCGGACCTTGTCCTGGTCGTTTCATCCGGTGTTTGGCAGCCAGGTGGTGCATTGCTACGTCGAAGACATCACCAGCCGATTGAATCTGGAGGCGCAGTTGCGCCAGTCGCAGAAAATGGAATCCATCGGCCAGCTTGCCGCCGGTGTCGCGCATGATTTCAACAACATGCTGACCGTCATCCAGGGGCATTCGGGCCTGCTGATCGCCAAAGCCGGCCAGCAGCCCGACATCTCCGATTCGGCGCAGGCGATTTATTTCGCCTCCGAGCGCGCCGCCGGTTTGACCCGTCAGTTGCTGATGTTCAGCCGCAAAAATGTCATGCAGCCCAAGCTCCTGGATGTGCGGGAGGTGGTGGCTCAGACGAACAAAATGCTCACTCGTTTGCTGGGTGAAACGATCACCCTGCATTTCAATCCGCCGGCCGAGATCCCCTTGATTGAGGCCGACATCGGCATGGTGGAGCAGGTGATCATGAACCTCGCCGTCAACGCGCGCGATGCCATGCCGAAAGGCGGTTCGCTGACGATCCACACCGAGGCGGTCGAAATCAACGACTCCTATACCCATCCGGAATCACGACCGGGCGCTTTTGTTTCGTTGCGCGTGAGCGACACCGGCTGCGGCATGGACTCCTCGACCATGAACCGCATTTTCGAACCCTTCTTCACCACGAAGGAAGTGGGGAAGGGGACGGGCCTGGGGCTTGCCACTGTTTACGGCATTGTGAAACAGCACGATGGCTGGATCGAGGTGGCGAGCGAGCCGGGTCGCGGCACGACCTTTCAAGTTTACTTTCCCGCCGGCTCGGGCCCGATGGAAGCCCGGACTGACAGTGCCGCCCCGGCGGCGCCCATTCGCGGCGGACAGGAAACCATTCTCGTGGTGGAGGACGAACCCATCCTGCGCGATCTCGCGCACCTCATTCTCGAGGAATGTGGTTATCACGTCCTCGAGGCGCGTTCCGGGCGCGAAGCCCTGCAGGTCTGGAACAATTACACCGGCACCATTGACCTGCTGCTCACCGACATGGTCATGCCCGAAGGCGTTTCCGGCATGGAACTGGCCCAGCAACTTCGCGGTTCCCGGCCGGACTTGAAAATCATTTTCGCCAGCGGCTACAGCATGGACGACCTCGACACCGATTTCGTCCGTCGCGGCCACGCCATTTTCCTCCAAAAGCCCTACACCCACCTTACCCTCGCGCAAGCCGTGCGGGATTGCCTGGACGCCAAGCCCGCAGCGGCGACCCAGGTGCCCGCGGTCTAATCTCGGGCGCCGGATCCCGAAAGCACTTTGCGTTCCGGCAGGCTTTGCTTCCCTCTTTCGGATTGGAATAAATAACGCTGATGTCCAGTCGGCCTTATTATAACAATTTTTGATTTCTTTTTGGCAAATTCCGTGAAGGCGGCTGACCCGGGCTGTGACCACTTTACCGTCGTATTTTCACCATGCCGGATCTTTACAGGTCTTGTCATGGGAGACTCTGACCCGTGGGTTGCGGCGGGAGCAACGATTGGAGTCTGGTTCCAACCGAACTGGAACAATTGGGTGCGACCGGCCGGCTCGCATGCGCATTTGATGTATTTATGAATTTGTCGGCAACCCTGTGTGTGGCAGGCGTGGGCAGCTTCCTCGTTATTTCTTCACATTCCGGAGCATCCAGGAAAATTCCAACTCCTCATGAAAGCTAAATCACCTCTTGGCGGGACCAGGTCGTCCGGAAAATGGGTTGCCGCCGTTTTGCGCTGGGGTCTGGCGGGCCTCCTCTTCGCGCGGGCCGGCGCGCTGGCGGTGGATGCTCCCCACAGCGCCCTTTGTGCCGATTGCCACATCAATCACGACCAGTTCGGCCAGCAATTCGAAAGCACGGCGGGGAACGCCAATGTCTGCTGGAGCTGTCACGTGCCGGGCGGTACCGCCTCGAGGAAGGCGCTGGTCCAATCGGACCAGGCTGTGCCGGGAAGCGGCACTGGTCTGAATGCGATCGGGCAGGGGACGAGCCACCGGTGGGATTCGGGCGCATCCGGCCGTGTCACGCCGCTTGGTGATTCCCCGCGCGGAGTGATTGCGCCGTCGGGAGTATTCACGGGTCGCTATGCCCAGAGCTATACGATCACGATCACCACGGGCGGAGACATCAGCATGGCGCGTTTCTCATGGGTGGCGGACGCTCCTTACAGCGGCAGCGGCACGAACGTTCCGCTGCAATCGCGGGTGATCGTGGACATCGATGACGAGGGATACGCGACCTACGAAACGATTCCCGGCGTCTTGGAGAAGGGGATTTCGCTAACCTTCTACGGCACGCCAACCTTTCGGGCGGGCGATAGCTGGCGATTTTACGTCCGGCCGGACATCACCGCGCCGGCGAATGCCGACATGCTCTGGTGCATGACCGGTGACACCGTTTCGTGCTCGGTCTGTCACGATCAGCATTCCCAGGCGCTTGAACCCTTTGATCCTTCGGCCCCAGCCACGGGTGCCGGCCGGCATTTCATGCGCGCGGTCAATGTGACCGACCAGATGTGCGCGGAATGCCACGGGGCGCGATTCGTGACCAACGCCATCGCGGGTTCACATCCGGTTGGCATTTTTGTGCCGACCAATACGGCCTATGCGCCGCCGGGTTCGCTGCCGCTCGACAAGGTCAATGGCCAGATGTGGTGCTCCACCTGCCATCAGCCGCACAACAGTGCCAGCACCGATGGCAATCTGCTGCGGGCGTCCAACGAACAGCAGCTCTGCTCCCAATGCCACAAGCAGGTGAATGTGGCCGGGCCGGCCCGGCACCTGGCGCCGCTGGACGGCACACTCTGGCCCGGCGGCCAGTATGGTTCGCTTCGTGCGGCGGATGTGGATCCGGACCATCGGGGCAGTTGCGGCAACTGCCATCAGGTCCATGGCTGGCCGGATCCCTCCGGGACCAATGATTTCGCGCATCTACTCGTCGATAAGGAGGAAAACCTTTGCTTTACCTGTCACGACGGCAGCCCGGTAGGCAAGAATTTGAAGTCCGAATTCACCAAGACGTACAATCACCCGGTCGCGCTGACCGGAAAGCATTCCACCACCGAGGACGGCAAACCAGCCAGTTACGGCACGAGCAACCGCCACGCCGAATGTGCGGACTGCCATAATGTCCACGTGTTGACCAGCGATGCCGCCACGCCGGCCCAGGCGCCCGCGGCTTCGTTGAACCTGGCGGGCGTGCCGCGCGTCGCCGTCACCAACATCAGCCCCGGCGTCGTGGGCTATCAGTATGTCAGCGCCAGTGACCCGACTCCGGCGAAGGAATACGAGGTCTGCTTCACCTGCCACTCCGGGTGGACCACCCAGCCGTCGGGCCAGAGCAACTTCGCCGCGGAATTCAATGTGCTGAACGCCTCATTTCACCCGGTGGAAGGGCCCGGCAATAACAGCAACATCAACAGCAACTCCTTCGTCAATGGTTGGAACGCCACGAGCCTCATGACCTGCTCGGATTGTCATGCCAGCGACAATACCGCCTTCCGCGGGCCGCACGCCTCCACCAATCAGTTCATTGTGAAGAAACGAACCGTGGCCAGCACGACGCGTCGTCCCTCGGGCAGCACCATGGCGAGCACAGAACTGTGCTTTGAGTGCCACCTCTTCGATACGTATGCGAATAGTGGTTCCAGCAGCACAGTGCGCAACTACAGCCGGTTTTCCGGCAGCAACGGCCACGCTTACCACGTCGTTTCGCAGCGCTATTCCTGCTATAACTGCCACGAAACCCACGGCACCGCCACACAACCCAACCTGCTCGTTACGGGGAGAAGTCCGGGCATAAACACCTATACGAGAACCGCCAGCGGCGGCAGTTGCAGCCCAAGTTGCCACGGAAGCGAAAGCTACTCCGTCACCTATCCACGCTGACCAAAAGGAGAACGCCATGAAAAAAATTCGTATCGGGCTGCTCCCCAGCGAAAACAATCCTTCCCGGTCTATGAATACCTGCCATCGCACCGCGGCCAAAATCGCCGGCCGCAGTGCCCTCGCTTTGCTCGCCCTGGCCGGATCCCTGGTTCTCTGCCGCGCGGATGCCCCGTCGGCCAGCGCCGTCGGACAAGTGGCGGGAGTTTTCAGCGCGCCAGCGCGGGTGGGCACGGACAGTCAGGGGCGCTTGTACGTCACCGATTCCGCGCGAGGCTCGGTCAGAGTGGTGGATGGCTTCGGTCGTTTGCTGGCCACGCAAACGGGCTTCAGCACGCCTTTGGGAGTGGCCGCGGATAGCGCGGGAAACATTTATGTCGCCGAGGATGGTTTGGGGAAAGTGACGGTGTATGATGCAAACTGGAACGCGACCGGCCAGTTGGGGTCCGGCGCGTTGGAATTCCAATTTCCCAATTACCTTGCCATCCGGGAAAACGCCGGCACTACCAAGGTGTACGTCACGGACAGCGTTGCGAACCAAGTCAGGGTTTATCAGGACGGGACACTTACGCAGATCATTGGCGGTACGGGATCCAGTGCCGGCAAATTCAAGTTTCCGGCCGGCCTGTGTTTCAATGCCGCCGGTGAATTGCTGGTGGTGGACCAGGACAATGACCGGGTGCAGGTGTTCGACACGGCCGGAGTTTACGTGCGCTCTTTCACCCTCAAGCGCCCGGGAGCCACCGTGCGGTCGGGCCGCGGTCAGGGCATCTGCACCGATGGGCTTGGGCGTATTTTCGTGGCGGACTCCTTCCAGGGCTATTTGCGGGTCTTTGCCCCCGATGGAACGTTCCTGTCGCAGTTGGGCAGCTACGGCATTTCGGCCGGGCAATTTCGCACCCCGATGGGTATCGTGGTGGATTCGTCCGGACGCCTCTTCGTTGCCTCCGCGAACAACTCGCGGGTGGATGTGATCGGGCTGGACTGTTTCACGACCCTCACGGCCTCTCCGGCCAGCCAGGTGGTGGCCGTGGGTGCGACGGCGGTATTTTCCGTCGCGACCGCGTGCAACGTATCGGCGAGCTACCAGTGGTATGAGGGTACGAACGCGCTCGTGGATGGGCCGGGAATCTCCGGCTCCACCAATGGCACGCTCACGCTGGCCGGGGTGACGCTGGCGAGTGCGGGCGATTATTCCGTGACCGTCACCGGCACCAACGGCCTGGTCGTCAGCCCGAGCGCCACGTTGGTGGTCGCCGCCGCGCCAGTCATCACCCAGAGCCCGACCAACCAGAGCGTGGCCCAGGGAGGCAACGCGACGCTGCGGGTTTCCGCCACCGGCCAATCCCTTGCCTACCAGTGGTTTTACCAGGGCAGTGCGATTGATGGTGCGACTACCTCGGTGCTGGCGCTGGTGAATGTCCCGCCCACGGCTGAAGGCTCCTACTACGTCAAGGTGAGCAATCCGGCCGCCACCGTCTCAAGCGCAAGCGCGCTTTTGACGGTGCTTGATCTGCCTTACTTCGTGCAGCAACCGGCTGGCCGGACCGTGGCGGAGTATGGATCGGTTTCATTTGTGGCGATTGCCAGTTCCAGCCCGCGCGCCACTTACCAGTGGTTTTACAACGGGCTGGTGCTCGCCGGTCAAACCAACATCTCCCTCGCCTACACCAGCCTTACCCCGGCGTTCAATGGCCAGTATTACGCGGTGGCCGCCAATACCGCCGGGAGCGCCACCAGCCAGGTCGCACTGCTGACGGTCGTGCCGGACACCGTGGCGCCGGCCGTGCTGAATGTCTTCGGCGGCCGCAACACCGACACCAACCTCATCGTGAGCTTCTCCGAGTCCGTGACGCCGGCCACGGCGACGAATGTGGCCAACTACATTCTGCAAGGCGACGTCACCCCCTCGATTGTTCGGGCGGTGGTGAGCAACAGTTCCACGATCATCCTGAATCTCAACGGCGCCCGCACGCCGCTCGTGAACTACAACCTCACCGTGCAAAATGTCGCCGATACCGCTTACACACCCAATCTCCTCTCGCCGAACCCCACGAACCTCCCGGTGTGGATGCAGATCGATTTGATTACGATCAACGGCAGCTCCTGGAAATATCTCCAACCCACGAACAACGTCATGGATGCGCAGCCATGGAGGACGGTGGCCTTCGACGACAGCACCTGGTCCAATGGCTTCGGTATCTTCTACGGAAACCGGACCAACAGTCCCTACCAGCCGAATCCCAATCCCAACGTGAAGCTGCCGTTTGCCCTCAGTGGCACCGACACGAACAATACCCGGGTTTACACCATCCTCAACGTGTTCACCAACGCCTCGAATGCCATCCGGACCTATACCTATTATTTCCGGACCACTTTCAACCTTCCGGCGGAAACCAACGGCGTTCTGCTGCGCATCCACTCCATCATCGATGACGGCGCGGTTACCTACATCAATGGCGGCGAGGTGCGTCGTGATCGCATGTCCAGCGGCACCCCCGTGTTCACCACCTTGGCCAGCAGCTCCGGCAGCCAATCCTGGTCTCCGGCGATTACCACGACCGGCCTGGTGGCCGCGGTCAGCAATCTCGTCAAAGGCGTGAACACCATCGCCGTGGAAGTGCATCAGCGCACCACCACGGATGACGACATGACTTTCGGATGCTATCTCGAGGCCATCATTCCCTCCTATTCGACGCTCGCGCCGATGCAAATCTCACCAGTCGCTGGCGGTGTATCCCTGTCGAAGAGTTCCGCCGTCGTCGATAGCCTGGGCGGCCAGAGCACCGTGTTGGACTCCAGCGGTTTCATGATTAGCTGGGAGGATCCGGACACCGTGGTGGAAAGTGCCACGTCACTTACCGGCGAATGGTCCGAATGGAAAGGCGTCAGTCCGCTGCTGATTCCGAAGTCCGAGGTGCAGAGCACACCCAGTCGGTTCTTCCGCCTTCGCCGTGTGCTTCCGCCGCAACAACCTGACCCGACCCTTAGCGCTCCGGCGGAACCTGATCCGGTTCAGGTCAATTCGTCGCCAGTCGATCCTGATCCCGCGGCCGGGGGTGACAGCACCCAAGCCCCGACTGATCCGCCAGCCGATCAACCGCCCGCCGGCTAGTTCCAACTGGCGGTCGACCGCGAAATCCAAACTTTGCGCTAACTCCCTGCCTCGGCGATCATTCCCAGCACCTTCGCCACCGCCTCATCCGCTTTCGTGGGGATAAGCGCGCCGGCCCGGGGCTTGATTTCGACTTCGCCCTTCGCCAGGGATTTTTCGCCGATACCGATGCGAATCGGGAAACCCGCGAGTTCGGAATCCTTGAACTTCACACCCGGGCGGTCATTGCGGTCGTCCAGAATGACATCCACGCCCTTCGCCGTCAGTTCCGCGTAGAATTTCTCCGCCAGTTTCATGACTTCGCTGTCCGGCGTCACCGTCAGCGGCGTGATGCAAACCGTGTATGGCGCCACGCTGATGGGCCAGACGATTCCGTCCTTGTCGTGGCTTTGTTCGATGACCGCCTGCAGCGTGCGGGTCACGCCGATGCCGTAACAACCCATGATCGCGGGCTGTTGCTTGCCGGATTCGTCCAGGAACAGCGCCTTCAGCGCCTCGCTGTATTTGGTGCCGAGTTTGAACACGTGACCGACCTCGATGGCGCGTTGGATTTTCAACGGCTGGCCGCACTTGGGACAGGGTTCGCCGATCTTGACCATGCGCAGGTCCGCCCACTTCGTGACCGTGATATCACGGCCGATGGCGACGTTGCGGAAGTGAAAACCATCGTCGTTCGCGCCGGTGGTCATGTTCGCGGCGTCGCCCAGGCGCTCGTCCGCATAAACGGGCAGCGTCGTCACGCCCACCGCGCCCAGGCTGCCGGGATGCGCATTCAGGGCGGCAAAAATCTCGGCGGGTTCCGCGGGCCGGAAAGTGCCGGTGCCCAGAGCGCCGGCCAGTTTCGCTTCGTTCAACTGGTCATCTCCCCGAATGAGGATCAGCACGGGTTTGTCGTTCACGATATACACCAGCGACTTGATCTGCCGCGCGGCCGCAACATTGTGCGGCGCCCCCGCCAGTGCTTCGATGGTGACGATTCCCGGCGTCGCAAACTTTTCGATCGCCGCTCCCACCGGCCCCCCTCCCGCGGATTCAACCTTGCTGCCCGCCTTCTCCACGTTGGCGGCGTAACCACAGTCGCAGTAAGCGACTTCGTTTTCGCCGGTATCGGCCGGCACCATGAACTCGTGCGAAAACTTCCCGCCCATCACGCCGGTATCCGCTTCGACGGCGATCGCCTTCAATCCGCAGCGCGCAAAGATGCGCCCGTAGGCATCGTACATCTTGCGATAGCTTTGCTGCGCCAGTTCGTCCGTCGCGTCAAAGCTGTAGGCGTCCTTCATGATGAATTCCTTCGCCCGCATCAGGCCGAAGCGGGGACGGATCTCATCGCGGAACTTGGTTTGGATCTGGTAAAAATTCTTCGGCATCTGCCGGTAGGAATTGATCTCCCCGGCCACCAGGGTGGTGATGACCTCTTCGTGCGTGGGCCCCAGCACCCATTCTTTTTTCGCGCGGTCGCGCACTTTGAAGAGCACGTCGCTGGCGGCTTCGTAGCGGCCGCTGGCCTTCCAGATGTCGGTCGGCTGCAGCGCCGGCATGAGCACCTCGAGCGCCCCCGCGCGGTTCATCTCCTCGCGCACGATTTTCTCCACCTTCCGCAACGCCCGCAGGCCGAGCGGCATGAAAGTGTAGAGTCCGCCGGTCAGCTTGCGGATCAGTCCCGCGCGCAACAGCAGTTTGTGTGAAATGATTTCCGCCTCGGCGGGTGTTTCCTTAAGAGTGGGAATGAGAGCTTGCGTCCAACGCATACAAATGGAAATGGAAAAGGGTTAACTGCGAGCCGGCCATGTCTTCGCCGGCGCGGCTCACTTCACCGAAGCAATCAACGGCGCCAGCCCCTGGATGCGCACCTCGAGCCGGTCGCCCGAGGAAATCGGCCCGATCCCGCTGGGCGTGCCCGTGAGAATGATGTCGCCCGGCAGCAGGGTGATGTTCGTGGAAATGAAACTCACGAGCTTGTAACAATTGAAAATCATCTGGCTTGTGCTCGAGTTCTGCCGCAACTGCCCGTTTTGGAACAACTGGATGTTCAGGTCGCTCGGATCAATCTTCGTCTCGATGTAGGGCCCGAACGGCGTGAACGTGTCGAATGATTTCGCCCGCGCCCACTGGCTCTCGGACGCCTGGACCGTGCGATCGGTGATGTCCAGCGACGCCGTGTAACCCAGGATGTAGCGCGACGCCGCTGCGGGCGTCACATTCCGAATCCGGCGGCCGATCACGATGCACAACTCCGCCTCGTAATCCGTGCGATGATTGGAAAAGGGTATTTCAATCTTGCCACTGTCCGCCATCAACGAAGACGGCGCCTTGAGCCAGATGAGCGGTTCCTTCGGCAGGGGCTTGCCCGATTCGCGGGCGTGGTCGGCGTAGTTCAAGCCCACCGCGATGACTTTCGAGGGCGTGACGGGTGTCAGCGTGCGCACGCCTTTGGCCTTGGTCGGCTTGCGCTCGAACGAGGGCGAAGCGAAAACGTCGCCGCGCAAACGGAAAATCTCACCGTCAACGACCTTCCCGTAGAAAATCTCGTTGCCTTTTTGGAATCTGCCAATGGCGGCCATATCGGTCGCACAGCCTAGGCAGATTACGGAGCTTCCGGCAAGCCAGATTTGGCTGGGGGCGGAGTCGCCAGGCCAAACCTTCAATCACTCGCCTGAGGAATTCAAGCACCGGCAAACCGTTTGATGCATTCTGCAAAGTTTTTCGCGTAGGGTTCAAAGGTGCCCACTTCGTGATCGTGCTTGCGCACTTCGTAATCCGGCCGGCCACGCGTCGTATCAAAGTAAAAGGCATCCCCATGATCGGTGGTGGCGAACAGGATGCCCTTAAACGAATCTTCCTCGTCGGCGCCTTCCTCGCAGCAAGCTTCAAACACCAGTTTTTTTGGCGGGAGCACCGTCGCGCGAAATCCTTCCTCGCCATCAATGTCTTTGAAGGATTTGGAACCGAGTTGGGTGATGAATACCTTGTAGGCTTTCGGCAGCACCACCCTGTGTTTCTTTTCCACGGTGGCAAAATCGTGCCCGGCGGTCTTCGCTTTCGCTTTCTTCTCCAAATATTGTTTGAACCACGTGGCCACCTCGCCGTCCGCGTCCGCCGGCGATCCACCCGCCTTTGCTGGCCTCAACTGTTTCACGGTTGCTTGGACCCAGGTAAGATCTTCGGCGGTGGGCTCCTGCCGGCAATCGTATGACCGCACCATTCCGCGCAGGCCCAGTTTCTTGACCAAGGTCTCCAGGCGCACTGAGAAATAAAGGTCGCGCTCATCGTCGCGCGAAGAATTGTGAGCCTTGAAGACTTCGTGCTTGGAGATCGGATTGGACGTCGTCTCGACAATGTCTTTCCACTGGCTGGGCTCGCCACATTTCGCACATTTTTTGCCGGAGGGTTCGGCAGTCGTCTGGGTAAACTGAGGGACCGCCAAGCACCAGGGTGTGGGTTGCTTCGTGCGGCGATGGATCGTCGGGTGGAACCGGCACAATTCCGGAGCGACCGCTTCCAAGACGCGCTTCATGGATTCGCGAACCAGGAAGTTTCCCGCCACCGCCGGGGCGAAATCAACGGGTGCCTCGATCTTTTTGCCCAGCGCATAGGGGCTGGTCACAAAACTGAGGTCCGGCCGCTTGCACGCGGGACAGGCCACGGGCAGTGCATTGAGTGGTTCGAGATGACCACTCTCCCGATCCATCTGGTCATCGGGACCGACCATGCGCAGGCATTGCCTTTCGCCGGACTTGGGTTGGGGGCGCGCCACCTCCGCGTCCGTGGCCCCGGCGCGGAAATCGAACAGGTAAACTTGCCCGTGATTCATGACGCACGCGATGCGCTGGCCGTCGGCCGAAAAGGCGGTGTGGCGAATGTCGTTGTGATGCGGCTTTTTCCATTTCAACCAGGCTCTGTTTTCCGCCAGGCTCCAGACCACCATGGAGTTGTCTGCTGCGATGGCGAGTTTGGTGCCGTCTGCAGAGAGACTCAGATTCCGCATCGGGCCGGAATAGCCCAATTGCTTCGACTTCCACGTTGTCGTGTCAGTCACAACCGGAGAGGAAGCTTTATAGCCGCCGCGCGTATGAAGCAGGTACTTGCCGTCCGGTGAAAAAGCATGTTTGGAGCCGGGAACCTTCGCGCCTGGGCGAACCTTGTTCGCGCGATAATTCCAACCGAGCACGACATCGCTTTCGACAATCCAGAGTTCCGCCGGATCAGCCTGGAAGGCCAGCCCGCCGACGATTCCGCTCAGCTTCCGCGACGCGAGTTCCTGGTTGTTGCCCCGCCTGAGCACCCGAACGGTTTTGTCCTCGTCTACGACCGCCCACAATTCCCCGTCGTTGCTGAAAGCCACTTGGGATACCGGGTAAGGCAGCGTGGTCTGGACTTTCAGGCTGCCAGTATCGACCAGATAGGTCTTACCGATCGTTTTGTATTGAACCGGCGCCTTGGTCTCCAGGAAGTCCTCGTTGGCCAGGATGGTCTTGGAAGTAATGAAGGCCAGCGTTCGGCGATCTTGAGAAATCCAGGCCTCGTGGCTGGGATCGGTTTTGTCAATTTCCGCCGCCTTGAGCGTTTTCCCCGATTGCGAATCCCAGAGGGCGACCTCCCCGCAACGATAGCCCACGATGGACTTTCCGTCCGGCAATAGCTCCGCGAAAGAGGACCAGACGTGAGATTGCTTTGCTTTCTCGCATTCGATCAGGGCAAACACGGGCTTTGGCATCGGCCCGGTCTAATGCTGTCGGCCGGCATTGAAAAGAAAAAAGCGACAGACTCAGGGAAACTGAAGGCGGGCGAGACCGTGTAGGCCGGGTACCCTTACCCGGTGGGATTTCGCGGCCTTTAAACGAGCCGCTACCCCAACCGCCCCAGCAACTCCTGCGTCAGCAATTCATACGCCGCCGCCGCATTGCTGTACTTATCGTAATGTATGATCGGTTTCCCAAAGCTCGGCGCCTCCGCCAGCCGGGTGCTGCGCGGGATCATCGTTTCAAAAACCTTCTCCCCGAAATGCTCGCGCACTTCACCCGCCACCTGTTGGGAAAGCTTGGTCCGGCCATCGTACATGGTCATCACGACGCCGAGCAATTCCAGCCGCGGATTCACTCCCGAATCGTGCAACTGCCCCATGATGCGGTTCAACATCGAGATTCCTTCGAGCGCGAAATACTCGCATTGCAGCGGCACCACCACGCTGTCCACCGCCGCGAATGCGTTCAGCGTCAGAATCCCCAGGGAAGGGGGGCAGTCCACGAACAAAATGTCGAAGCGGTCCGATGCCACCACCGGACGGATCGCCTCCGCGAGTCGGTGCAAATGGTTGTCCACCCGCGCCAATTCCACGTCGAGCCCGCAGAGGTCCACTTCGCTGGGGATCATCTCCAACCGTTCGTAGGCAGTGGGTTTGATCTTTTCCAGCAGGCTGCCTTCCCCCAGCAACACGCGGTAAGCGCTGGCGCCCTCGACTTTTTCCAAGCCGGTGCCGCTGGTGGCATTGGCCTGCGGATCGAGGTCGAACAACAGCACCCGCCGGCCCACGGCGGCGGCGCAGGCGGCCAGATTTATGGCGGTGGTGGTTTTTCCGACCCCGCCTTTCTGGTTGGCCACGGCAATGACTTTGGTTGGCACCGCCCAAGCTTGTGATATCCACGCCCCCGATTCAAGCGCCGCCAACTCTTCCCCTCCTGATCATAATCGTAATCTTAATCCTAATCCTCTTGCGCCGCTCGCTCACCTGGCCTCCGCCCGCCCCAACTAAAACTTTTTCTTTCACTGGATTTTGCTCCCAACCGGTTGCATCGTATGGATATGAAGATGATCCTTTCCACGCACAATCTGAAAGCGACCAAGGCAATCGAAGAACACCTCCGCGTCCGGATTGCCAAAATCGAGCATCTCGATCACTTCGTTGTCAGCGCGCGCATCACCCTGGAGCGCGACGGGATGCGGTCGCCGGAAAAGCAGTTC
>CAYUVH010000002.1:0-35498 GCA_964448135.1 uncultured Verrucomicrobiota bacterium
CGCAAGAAGAACAAATACCCAAGACTCGATGCTCCGCGCCACCGATTCCGCGATCACCCGAAACGAAATGTCCGCGCAAAAAATGCTCGCTTGCGGAAACTCGGTCTTCTGTAAGCGCCATTCACCCGAAGGGTTGATAGACAGTAGCCGGTGTGTCGTTCCGAGGCTCGGCGAGGAACGACCACCGGACCACCGTCTCGCTGAATTTGCATCCCGAAGGGATGCCAGAAGCTTTGGATGACACTCGATTTCGCCTTGTCCGAGGCCGCACCCGCTACAGCCTTCGCGCACGGGATCCACCTACTCAAGCCTGGCCTATCATTGGGTTTGTTCCACCAAAGAGCGCCGTCCATTCATCCAAGCTAAGTGGCGCGCGAACAGTTCATGGTCCTTTCAAATACGTCCTCACTTGTGCGGCTGAAACCTTACCGTCGATCACAGGAAACGACGCGTGTCCGCAAACCAGCACCGGATCCAAAAACCATCCCTTGGAGCGGTAATCGCAGTTGAGACAGGCAGCACGAAGATCAAGCACGCAGGTGAACTCATGCTGTTCCATGATGCGCATTGCATCCGTGACTGGCGTGCCGACGGGGACCCAACGCTGAACCTGCGAAGCGGCCTCGGCTTGGTCGGCGGAGAGGAGATCCCGGTGTGCACAACCGCAAAATGCAAGCAACACAACGACGACGACTATTGCACACCAGCGCCCCTGATCGATCGGTGAATGCCAATCAGGATTTTGCCCGGCCTGGTTAGTCTCTCGTTCCATATCCCCCGAGGATAAATTGCCAGACTTCAACGATGCTTCCCTCCTTTGAACACCATGTCCCGTCCCCGGGGTTCCATAGGATCGCCAACGATCGTTGCGGATCCCAGCCCAATAAGTTTCCGACGCCGTCATCGCCAAACCAGACAATGGTTCGGAGGGTGGGAGGAAACCACGGCTGACTCCGCAACCAGGTGTTCAACGTGGCGATGCCATCCCGGCCCTTGTCGGCTTCGGGAAGAACCAGCCAGCATCCTTGCTTGGGCTCATAGCCGTCAGGCAGGTGCCTGGTGATCTCTTCAGGTAGATTCAACGCTTTCATTCTCTGCACCGGAGCGATGAGAGCAGGACTGAGACACTCGCGCTCTCCAGGTCTTCGTCGCTCCGGTTGCAGTTATAGGAAACAAAGAGGAGAATTTTTCGACAGGCAACAAACCATTTCTTCCAGTAAAAACCGTCGTTCCAATCCACGTACTCGACTGCATAACCTGCAAAGTCGCCGCACTTGACCCTCTCGGTTTCCGCGCCCTCGGGAGAGTTCTCCCGTGTTTGGGAAATCAATTCTGTGTCTGAAACCAGGCCTGCCTGTTTTCGTGCACTGCTTATGTGCAGCGTCCCGACTCCCTCGGTCTGGGTGATTTCGACGCACTCCTCATACTCTTGCGCTTTCCAGGGAGCTGGAACGCTGATTTGCCACCAGTTGCTTTGGAAAATGGGTGCCACGGCTATTTCGAGTCCTTGATTGTCAGCAAGCTCATTTGATGTTCCTGGATATTTGAGCATTATCAAAAACCATACTGCGCCGCCAGACTTTGGCGTTACCGCAAAAGTTTCGGCCAGGTGAACTTCACCGACTCAGCCGCGACGGCGCGTGAGGTATTTTGCCGCGCGACTCCCGTGCGGTTCAACCCGAAGGGTTGAAAGAGAGTAGCCGGTGGTCGGTCCGAGGCCTGGCGAGGGCCGACCACCGGACCACCGTCTCGCTGAATTTGCATCCCGAAGGGATGCCAGAAGCTTTGGATGACACTCGATTTCGCCTTGTCCGCGATTGCGCCCGCTATAGCGTTCGCCCAAAGGAACATTCAGCGTGAAATGGAAGCGCCACCATCGCCTTGAAAACAACCCAATGTTCACCCACCAGCTTCATATAACACGTCCGCGCCGTTCTCGATCCGGCTCACGTCCGACAATAAGAATTTCAGGCAGGTGCCCGGGACAATGTGAGCCTTTCCTAGGCTTTCAATGACCGTCTCGATATCGGCGAATGCATCGTCGTGTTCCCAATCGTCCACGTTGCTGATTTTACAGGTGAAAATCAGGCCGTTCTTTAATGAGACCCGCAACGGGGTGTTCATATTGGCTGACAAGATCTCCGCCACCTTCGATGCATTTCTCATTGGCCAATCAAAAATCCAAAGCTTCCTGGAGACCGCTCATGATGGCGACGCGGCGTCGCGAGGTGATCCATTTCATGGCCCCGGCGAGGGTGTCTCCCTGCTGCATAAAGTATTTGCAGACCACCGCCGCGGACCGGCTCTGCCCCGCGTGACAGTGAACGAGGACGGGGGCGTGCTTTGATGTCAATTCGCCGAGCAGCCTGACCGCCCGCAAAAATACTTCGGGCGGATTTCCCGCGCCATCGATCAACTGCACGACCTCAATACGCTCAACACCGGCAGCTTCGGCCTTCTCGCCGGCCATGCAACCATCCAGGCAAAGTATCGAACGAATTCCAGCGCTCGCGAGCGACGCTTGATCCCGGGCATCCAGGTAATTCCCGATCCAGATGTTGTCCGTGATCTTATCCATGGCCTCTCATTTTACTCTCTCATCGCGCCACATATTCGGGAACTGGCTCCGTCCAGATGGTCTGGTTGAGGTGCAAAAGATATCTGACAGCTTCAGAGCATTATCAGAAACCATATTGCGCCGCCAGATTTTGGTGCCGCCACGAATGCTTCGGCAAGGTGAACTTCACCGACTCAGCCGCGACGGCGCGTGAGGTATTTTGCCGCGCGACTCCCGTGCGGTTCAACCCGAAGGGTTGATAGAAAGTAGCCGGTGGTCGGTCCGAGGCCTGGCGAGGACCGACCACCGGACAACTGCACTCAATAAATCTGCATCCCGAAGGGATGCCAGAAACCTTCGAACATCCCGCGCGGTGACTATCAACCAAACCTTTACACCAAATACTTCGACTCATATCGCACCTCGTGCCGGGCAAGTAATTCTTTCAACTCCTCAATGAATGTCTGTTTGCGATGATGGCGTTCCTGATTCTCGATATATTTGCTCACCTTGTTTCTCATGCTGGCACTGACGGTGAAGATCGAGTAGCCCTCCTGCCATTCAAAGTCGCGTTCGTGCCGATCCGCAGCCCATACGGAAGTTGCCTTCTTTAGCTCACGAACAAAATCGGAGATGCAGTGGACTGGTTGCAAGCCGATCAGCACATGAACGTGATCTTCCACTCCGCCTACCTGCATTGGCACGCCCTCCAGGCCGCGGATGGTGCCGCCAATGTATTTGTGAAAGTTCGCGCGCCACTTGGCTTGGATGAATGGACGCCGCTCTTTGGTGGAGCAAACCCAATGGTAGGCCAAACTGGAGTAAGTGGATCCCATGGGCGAAGGCTATCGTGAGCGAACCTTGGGACAAGGCGAAATCGAGTGTCATCCAGATTTTCTGGCATCCCTTCGGGATGCATTGAAATCCGAATCTCGTATCCGGTGGTCCCTCCTCGCCGACTCGTCGGGACCCACCGGCTACTCTCTATCAACCGTTCAGGTTGAAGCCAAAATGCAACCCCGCAATGGCTCAAGGGTTCGCACGTTGGGGCGGCCGAATCGGAGCCTTATTCCAAGCCCGAAGCGCTCGTCAGAGAGCCAAGGCTTCCACCATCGTCGAAACTATCGCGGAAGATTCGGCTGGCAGGCTGGGACTTGAAGCATTGTCAGAAATCATGTAGCGGACCCCAATCTCCAAACCGCAAGGAATGCTGCCACGCGATCTGGTCCGGCCGCCTCGCGGCCGTTTCTACTGCGTGGTCCCCAAGTGCCTCAACCCGAAGGGTTGATAGAAAGTAGCCGGTGTGTCGTTCCGAGGCTCGGCGAGGAACGACCACCGGACAATCGTCCCCAATATCAATTTGCATCCCGAAGGGATGCCACAAACTTCGAAGCTTCCATTCAAACCCCTCCACCACATTCCTCGATTCGTGACAGCGCTTGGGGCTCAGCTGCGCTACATGATTTATGAAACCGTTCCAAGTATTCGCTCAAGCCGCACTCGGCTCGACCTTCGCCGCTACGGCCGGTCCGGCGGTTGCCGGTTCCTCGGCTTCGCCCAGATTCTCCTTCGCCGAATGCTGCCGCGCGATGAGGACGTAGATCGAGGGGATCACGAGCAGCGTGAAGATGGTGCCGATGAACATGCCGGCGACGAGGGTGAGGCCGATGGAGTTACGCGCCGCGGCGCCGGCGCCGCTCACGAGCGTGAGCGGGAAGTGACCGCAGATGGTCGCGGCGGTGGTCATGAGCACGGGGCGCAGGCGGACGAGCGCGGCTTCGCGCACAGCCTCGAGCTTGGTCATGCCGAGCTTCTGTTGCTGGTTGGCGAATTCCACGATCAGGATGCCGTTTTTCGAGACGAGACCGATGAGGGTGACGAGTCCGACCTGGGAATAGATGTTCAGCGTCGTCGTCCAGCCGTTGGTGAAGAACGGCATGCCCTGGCCGGGCATTTTCAGGAAGCTGAAGATGAGCGCGCCGAAGAGCGCCAGCGGCACGGATCCCAGAATGATGATGAAAGGATCGCGGAAGCTGTTGAACTGCGCGGCGAGCACGAGGAAGATCAGCACGATCGCCAGCAAAAAGGATGGCAGGAACTTGCTGCCTTCAGTGCGCAGCTGGCGGGATTCGCCCGTGTAATCCAGCTTGTAACCCTTCGGCAGAATCTGCGCGGCTTCGGTCTCGAGAAAATGCAGGGCTTCATCGAGGGGCCGGATGGCGACGCCGTTGATTTTGACGGCGTTGAACTGCTGGAAGCGATTGAGCGACCGCGGCCCGGTCTTTTTCACGAGCGTGCTAAAGGTGCTCAGCGGGACCAACTGGCCGTTGGGCCCTTTCACATAGGTGGTCGAGAGCTGGTTGGGGTTGAGGCGTTCCACGCGCTTGAGCTGCGGGATGACCTTGTAGCTGCGGCCGTCGAGGCTGAAGCGATTGACGAAATTGCCGCCGACGAGCGCGGCGAGGTCGGAACCGACGCTGGCGAGATTCAGGCCGAGCGCGGCCACTTTGTCGCGGTCCATGACCAACTCGACTTCCGGCTGGTCGAGTTTGGTGTCAATGTCCGGCGGGAACGCGAACATTCCGTTCGTCGCGGCCTTCTGCTGGATTTTCTGGGCGAATTCGAGAATGACCTGCGGGTCAGCCGTGGAAGCGATGACGAACTCCACCGGGAACTGGCCGCCACCGGGCAGCGCGGGCGGCGCGACGACAAAGGTCCGCACGCCGGGAATCTTGCTCACCTGCGCCTGGACGCCGGGGATGATCTGTCCCACGGTGCGCTTGCGTTCGCCCCAGGGTTTGAGGACAAGGCCGCCGAAGCCGCTGTCGGGCTGGGTGATTTGGAAGGTGCGGTCGGCTTCGGGAACCTTCAGCCATTCGCGGCCGATTTCGTCGGCGTAAAAGGAGGTTTGGTCAATCGTGGCGTCAGCGGCGGCCGTGACCACGCCGAAGAAGAAGCTTTGGTCCTCGACGGGCGCCAGTTCCTTCGGCGCGAACATGAACATCGGGATCGTCAGGAGGCTGAGGGTGATCCACACGATATAAACCGCCGGTCGGCCCGACAGGGTGCTGTCCAGCACGCGGGAATACCCGCGCCGGATCGCGTCGAATGTGCGGTTCACGATGCCGGTGAAACCGCTGTCCACGTGCTCGGCGCTCAAGAGGCGCGAAGACATGACCGGCGAAAGCGTGAGTGCGACCACGCCTGAGATCAGCACCGCGCCCGCCAGGGTAAAGGCGAACTCGCGGAACAGCGAACCGGTAAGACCGCCCTGCAAACCGATGGGGATATACACCGCGGCCAGCGTGATGGTCATCGCGATGACCGGCGCCACCAATTCGCGCGCGCCCTGAATCGCGGCGTTGTACGCCGAGAGGCCTTCGCGGATATGGCGCTCGACGTTTTCGACGACCACGATGGCGTCGTCCACGACCAGGCCGACGGAGAGCACGATCGCGAGCAGGGTAAGGAGGTTGAGCGTGAAGCCGAACACCTGCATCAGGAACACGCCGCCAATCAGCGAAACCGGGATGGCCACCAGCGGCACGAGCACGGAACGGAAGGAGCCGAGGAACAGGTAAATGACGACGGAAACGATCAGAAGCGTTTCGCCGAGGGTCTTGAGCACTTCGTGGATGGCATCGTCAATGTATTTGGTCGCGTCGTAGGCGATGCGGCCGCTGAGGCCGGTGGGCAATTCCTTTTGGATTTGTTCCATTTCGGCCCGCAAGCGTTTCACGACTTCGAGCGAGTTGGCGTTGGGCAGCGGCCAGACGCCCATGAACACGGCGCGTTCGCCGCTGAAACGGACTTCGGAATCGTAGTCCTCTGCGCCCAGGGAAACATCAGCCACATCGCGCAGGCGGACGAGGGTGTCGCCGGACTGTTTGACGACGAGGTCGCGGAATTCCTCGGCGGAGCGGAGGTCGGTATTGGCGGAGAGGTTGACCTGGACGAGCGAACCCTTGGTGTGGCCGACGGCGGATAGGAAGTTGTTGTTGGCGAGAACTTCGCGGATCTGGTTGGGATTGATGTTCAACGCGGCGAGGCGGTCGGGCTTGAGCCAGATGCGCATCGCGAAGGTGCGCCCGCCGAGGATGTCCGCCCGCTGCACACCTTCCAGCGCGGAGAGGCGCGGCTGCACGATGCGCACGAGGTAATCGGTGATCTGGTTCGCTTCGAGTGTGTCGGAAGTGAAACTCAGGTAGGCGGCCGCGAATTGTGAATCCGCCGAGGCGATGTTGATGATGGGGACTTCCGCCTCGGGCGGCAGGTCGTTGCGGACCTGGTCCACTTTCGAGGCGATTTCGGCGAGCGCCTTGTTCGGATCGTAATTGAGCTTCAGGCGGATGGTGATCGTCGAAATGCCGAGCTTGCTGCTGGATTCGATGTAATCAATGCCGTCGGCCGCCGCGATGGTGCGCTCGAGCGGCGTGGTCACGAAGCCGCGCACGAGGTCGGCGCTGGCGCCGACGTAAACGGTGGTGACGGTGACCGAGGCGTTGTCGCTGCGCGGATACTGGCGCACGCTGAGCGTGCGGATGGCCTGAAACCCGGCGATGAGAATCAGCAGGTTGACCACCAGGGCGAGCACCGGCCGTCGGATAAATAGATCGGTAAAGCCTTTCATGAGTGCGTCCGGTTGCCTCCGGGTAGGGCGGGCAGTCCCTTGCCCGCCGATGCGAACGAAGGCGCTCGCGTGTTGAAATCACGGAACGGCGCGCAGAGGACGGCGCGCCCCACCCTGAGGCCTTCCTGGAATTGCCCGAACATACGCCTCATTAACTGTCCGAGGGCTTCGGCGCTTCCGCGGCCTTGGGGGCCAGGTCGTTGTTCTCCACCACGGGCATGCCGTTGCGGAGCTTGAAGACCCCCGAGCTGGCGATGCGTTCCCCGGGCTTGAGGCCGCTCTCGACGCTTACGAAATCGCCGCGCGTGACCCCCGTGCGGATGAACTTCTGGCTGAGCACGAGCTGCGGCTTCTCGCCTTGCTTCACTTCCTTGCTTTCAATGACGTAAACCGAATCACCATACGGCGCGCTCAGGACGGCGGTCATCGGGACAATCATGACCGGCAGCACGTCGGGCAAAAGCACTTCCACGCGCGCGAACATGCCCGGCCGCAGCAGCTCGCCTTTGTTCTCAAAGGTCGCCTGCAGGCCGATGCTCCGGACGGTCGAATCGAGGTCGGGATTGATGGCGGTCAAATCGCCGAGGAATTCCTTGCCCGGATAAGCGTCGGTAGTAACCCGCACTTTCATGCCCTGCTTGAGCCGGGCGAGTTCCTGCTGCGGCAGCGTGAAGGAAACATAAATCGGGGACAACGATTGCAACGACACGATCGGTTTGCCGGTGTCGAGGTACTGGCCGAGATTCACCTGGCGGATGCCGAGCTGGCCCGCGAACGGCGCGCGGATGGTTTTCTTTTCGATGACGGCCTTGATGGCGTCGGCGTTACCCTGGAATTGCTTGAGGGTGGCCTCGGCGGTATCGAGATCGGATTGGGAAACGGTGTTGTCCACGCGAAGCTTGCGGACGCGATCGAGTTGCAGGCGGGCGAGTTCGGATTGCGCTTCGATGGCGCGGACCTGGGCTTCCTCGGAGGAGGTGTCGAGTCTGACCAGCAGGGCGCCCTTGGCGACGTTGGTGCCGGATTCGAAGGCGATTTCGCGGACCAGGCCCGGGACTTCAGTGGTGACATTCACACCCTGGACTGCCGTAACAGAGCCGATGGCGGAAAGTGTGCCCTGCCATTTTTCCTCGCGGACCGTGAAGGAGGCGACTGATTCGGGCGGCGGGGAATAGCTCTTCCCGGCGGCGATCAGCGTTTTGAATTGCAGCACTTTTATGCCGGCCAGTGCGCCAAAAATGACCAGCACTACAAAAACCGCGACTATGACTTTGCGTATCATGGATATCAACTCAGTGACGAAACCCCGCGGCGGACCAACCGCGCGACAAACCAGAGATTAGGCATAGTTGACCGATTCGTCAAATACACCAAACGACCCAGCGACGATTTCTGGATTTGCCGATAGGCTGAAAGCGCATGATTTTAGCGCGAATGAACGGTTTGGACGGCGAAAGTCAAACTAACTCAACGATTTCCGAAGGAATGCGGGACCAAATCCTGGCTAGGCTAAAAATTCCCCACCTGCCCGACCCCACCTTGGACGGCTTGCAACTTGTATATGGTGCTTGGTGCCAACGAGTTCCGTTCGATAACGTCCGCAAACTAATTGAAATAAATTCACACAATAGCGGCCCACTCCCAGGCGCCACCCCCGAAGACTTCTTCACCGCCTGGCTCAAATTCGGAACCGGCGGCACCTGTTGGTCCGGCGCCGGAGCCCTGTACGCGCTCTTGAAGTCCCTCGGCTTCGAAGTGACCCGGGGAATTGCCACCATGCTAGCCGCCCCCAACCTCCCACCCAACCATGGCACGGTGCGAGTGCAGTTCGCCGGGAAGTATTACTTGGTGGATACCGCGATGCTGCACGTCGACCCGATTTTGTTGGATGAAAAGGAACCAGTGCACGTCCGCCATCCAGCATGGGGATTGCGTTGTGGAACGCGGGATGGCCGATTGCACATCGCGTGGCGGCCGCTGCACAAGCCCGATGGATTCGAGTGCCGATTGGAAAGATTCGGTGCCGCGGCAGAGGATTATCACTCGGCTTATGACCGGACGCGCGGTTGGAGCCCATTTAATTACGAAGTCACCGCCCGAAAAAATGTCGGCGACGAAGTCGTCGGCGTCGCCTTCGGTCACGCCGTGAAATTGCGCGCCGATGGCCGCGTGGATCGCACGCCCATCACACGCAAAGAGCGCGATCGTATCCTCGTCGAGGAAATTGGAATGAGCGAAGAAATTGTCCGCCAGCTCCCGCCCGATATGCCGACGCCTCCGCCGCCGGGCTCGCGAACGGCACAGGCGGCAGGCCGGGCCTAAAAAAATTCCCCCGCCGGTCTGAGTTTCCGGCGGGGGATGGGTGGTTTGTGGAGCTTAAATTTTTCCGCTCCGGATTACTTCAACGCCGCGGTGTGGAATTCCTTCCAGTCGTCGAGGTTGTTGAGGTTGATCGCGTCCTTGAAGGCGGAGGCGTCGTCCGGGAGGCTGTTCGCGCCGAGGATGGACTTGCGGGTGCCGTCGTCGTGGTTGTAACCGCGGATGGCGGCGTTGAGTTTTTCGACGGAGGCCTTGTCGAGCTTGGTGGCGTTCTTCTTCACGTAAGCTTCGAACTGGACGTAATCCGGCTTGCTCTGCTTGACGAAGGCGATGAGGGCGTCGCGGTTCAGGCCGATGCCGTCGATGACCATCTGGTCATAGCCTTTGCCCGCGCCGGGATAGCCGGCGGCCAGTTTGCCGGTGGATTCGAGAGAAAGCTTGAGCCAGAGGCGGGGCAGGTGCAGCACGCCGAGCGGGCCGGCGACACCGGAACTGATGAGGGGGACAATCGTGTTCATGATTTGTATTTGGTTAAAGATTTGACGTTGGGAAGTTTGGAAGCCGACCCCGTATCGGTCAACGGGAATTTTCGGCGCTCCGGTTTCCGGTTGCAACCCCGCGCTCTCCCGCCACACTGCGCCGATGCCAAACCCCGATTTCGATCTCAAAGCGCGGGCGCGCCAGGCGATGCTGGAGGTCGGGTTTCATCCGGACATTCCGCCCGAGGCGTTGCGCGAGGCACAACGGCCCGCGCCCCAGCCTTCCACGGTCGACGCTGCGCAGATCCGCGATCTGCGTTCGCTGGCGTGGTCGTCCATTGATAACGACAGTTCGCGCGACCTGGACCAGGTGGAGTACGTCGAGCGCGCGCCGAATGGGGCGTTTCGTTTGCTCGTTGGGATTGCGGATGTGGATTCGCTCGTGCCCAAGGGCTCGGCCACCGATGCACATGCGGCGACGGAGACGACGTCGGTCTACACCGGCATTGCAACGTTCCCGATGCTGCCGATCGAGCTATCAACCGATCGTACTTCGTTGTCGGCGGGCCAGGATCGGGTGGCCATCGTGATCGAGATGCTGATCCAGGATTCGGGGGAGGTGACGTGTCATGATGTTTATCCCGCGTGGCTGCACAACGCGGCGAAGCTCGCTTATAGCTCAACCGGGGCGTGGCTGGAGGGGCGCGGTCCGATGCCACCGGCGATCGCGAATACGCCCGGCATGGAGGCTCAGATCCGGTTGCAGCAGGAAACGTCGGAGAAGTTGCGGCACATTCGGAAGAAGCATGGCGCGCTGACGTTTGGCTCGGTCGAGGCGGTGCCGGTCGTGGAAGCCGGACAGGTGAAGGACCTTGCGGTGAAGCGGCACACCGTCGCAGAGGATATCATCGAAAGCTTCATGGTGTCGGCCAATGTGTCCATCGCGCAGTTTTTGGAGGAGCAGGGTTCGATTTCCATCCGGCGCGTGGTGCGGACGCCCAAGCGCTGGGACGGCATCCAGGCGATTGCCGCGAAGGCGGGGACACAATTGCCGAACGAACCCGACCCGCGCGCGCTGTCCGCTTTCCTGGAACAACGCTGTGCCGCCGACCCGGAACATTTTCCCGAGTTGTCCCTGTCGGTGGTGAAATTGCTGGGGCCGGGTGAGTATCTGGTGGAGCCCGCGGGGGGCGAGCACGAGGGACATTTTGGATTGGCGGTACACGACTATACGCATTCGACCGCGCCGAACCGCCGCTACGCTGATTTGCTGACGCAACGGTTGCTCAAGGCGGCTTTCGTGCACGCGGCGGCGCCGTACGGGATCGAGGAATTGACTGCGCTGGCGGCGCGCTGCACCGAACGCGAAAACGCGGCGCGCAAGGTGGAGCGGTTGATGCGCAAGGTCGTGGCGGCGGATATCCTGGCCGGTCGGATTGGCGAGGTTTTTCAGGCCATCGTCACCGGCGCGTCGCCGAAAGGCACCTACGTAAGGCTGCTGGGCTTTCCGGCGGAAGGCCGGGTGGTGAAGGGATTTCAGGGCATCGATGTGGGCGATAAGGTTCAAGTAAAACTCATCGGTGCGGACATCAAGAGCGGATTTATTGATTTTGAGCGGAAATAGGGACGGAAAGCACATATTTATTTGAATATTTTGGGTGGTTTGCGGGGCAAATATCCTTGACTAAAAGCCGTTCAAAAGGCACGTTAAAACCTAGTAATGTCGAAGTTTTGGCGTGATATCCGGGCTATTCCGCGCCTGGCCTTTTTTCTCGGCATTTTTGCTTTGCTTCCAGTGGTTTCCCGCGCGGCCATTCGTGACGGCGGCATTGACCCGGCGAACCTCGGAAAAGGGGATTGGATTTACGTGCTGCCGACCGCCGTCGCGGGCATGGGCGGGAACGTCCCCAGCGTGAACGACATCAACAGCATGATGATCTTCTGCAAGAACCAGGGGATCAACTATCTCATCATCAAGGCGGGCGATGGCGGGACGCTGTATCCCTCGGCCGGCGCGCCGCAGTTCACCGCGGCGGTGGTCAACGCCGGGCACGCGGCGGGGATCAAGGTGATGGGATACACCCGGTCGTTCGGAACCGACATCGCGGGCGAGGTGAATGTGGCCAATTACGTCTTCAACGTGGGCGGCGATGGTTTTGTGTTCGATGCCGAAATCGAGTGGGAAAGCCAGAACCTGCCGAACAACACGATGCTCGCGACGCAACTTTGCGCGACGGTCCGGGCGAACTGGCCGACCAAGTTCCTGGCGCATTCGCCGTTTCCGATCATCACGTCGCACAGTTCATTTCCGTACAAGGAATTCGGTTACTACTGCGACGCGGTGATGCCGCAGGATTACTGGATCGAGATCGGCGTCACGCCGTCGTACATGGAATCGTGGATGACGAGCCAGTGGACCACCTGGCAGAACGGGCTCAGCGGCAAGTGGGTGAACTCGATCAAACCCATCGTGGCCGCCGGGCAGGGATGGAGTTCAGCGAGCGGGACGATTGACGCCGGGCAGATCACGACGTTCTTCAACGCGCTGAAGAGCGATCCCAGCCCGGCAACATCGGGCGGTTACAAGGGCATCAACTTCTGGCGGGCGGAGTTGCATCCCATGCAGGTGTGGGACGCGATCCGGACGAACAACATTGTGTCGCAGTCCGTGCCGCCGGTGATTGCGACGGTTTCGGCGAGCGGCATTTCCTCGAGCGGCGCCAATATCATCTGGACCACCGATCAAAGCTCGGACAGCAAGGTGGAATTCGGCCTGGACGCGAGTTACGGCAACGCGACTTCGAATACGACGCCAATTTATTATCACACGGTCGGGATCACGAATCTCAGCCCCTCCACGACCTACCATTACCGGGTGAAGTCGAAAAACAGCCTGAACTTCACGGGCACCTCGGCCGATTACGTTTTCACCACGCCGGCGACTTCGGCGAGCGATGTGATTGTGGAAAGCTACCTCTCCGGCGGCGGCTTGAACTCGAACCCGCCGTATGGGGATTCGGGTTTTGTGGGCACGCCGTCGAGTTGCAAGAGTTCAGCCGCCGGACTGACCGGGGCGAGCAGCGCGCGCTACGCCACCGGCGGCGGCGGCACGCCTTCGATTACCATCCGCCCGACCCTGGCCATCGCCGGAGGAGCTTACGATGTTTATCTCACCCACTGCTCGGCGAGTTGCTCGGCGGATATCGTGGCAAACATCAGCCAGGCGAATTGCTCGGGGTTGCCTGCGGCCACGGCCGGTTTTCAGGCGGGCAACTCCAGCACCTGGTTCTACGTCGGAAGGATGACGAACTCACCGGGGGTCACGGTGCCGACGGTGACGTTCACGTATGCCAGCGGGACTTTGTCGGGAAGCTCGCGAATGTATGGCGACGGGTTCAAATTTGTTTACATTCCCCCGCCGCCCAGCGGCCCGGCGATTGCGACGCAGCCGAGCAGCCTGACGGTGACGCAGGGATATACGACCACGTTCACGGTTTCGGCCTCCGGCTCGCCGCTGCTGTTCTACCAATGGAAGTTGAACAACAACAATATTGCCGGCGCCACGACCAGCACTTACACCAAAACCAACACGCAGCCGGCCGATGCGGGTAATTACACGGTGCTCGTCACCAATGGAGTGGGTCCGGTCACCAGCAGCAACGCCACGTTGACCGTGCTGGTACCGGCGGCGATCACGGTGCCGCCGGCGGACGCCATCGTACCGGCGGGCTCCAACGTCACTTTCAGCGCGACCAACGTCGGCACGGCCCCGGTCTATTTCCAATGGCAGTTCAACGGCACGAATCTTCCGGCCGCCACCACGAACAAGCTGGTGCTGACCAATGTGCAGCCATCCCAGGCCGGCACGTACACGCTCATCGTCTCCAACTTCCTGGATGTGGACAGCGATGACGTGGCGCTGACGGTGCTCGATCCCTGGATCTCGGCGCAGCCGACCAATCAAAATGTGTCGCCGGGAGCGACGGCTCATTTTGCGGTCGGCGTCAGCGGCACCGCGCCAATTTCCTACGGGTGGTTCAAAGATGGTTCGCCGCTTGCGGATATGCCGGGCATCAGCGGCGCATACGCGGCGAACTTGTATGTTTCGAATGCCTCGGCTTTGAGCATGGGAACCTACGCGGTGACCGTCAGCAACCTGAACGGCCAGGTCATAAGCTCGAACGCCGTTCTGACGGGCAGTTTTCCGCCGTTAATAACCGTGCAGCCAACCAGCCAGGCCACCGCTGCGGGTGCGAATGTGTCGTTTTCGGTGAGCGCCATCGGGCCGGGCTCCTACACCTACCAATGGCAGCGCAATGCCACCAATTTGTTGAACACGAACAAAATCAGCGGCGCGAATAGCGCGACACTCACGGTTTCGAATGCGCAGGCTGGCGAACTGGCTTCCTATGCAGTGGTTGTAAACAACGGCAATGGTCCGGCCGTCAGTTCCAATGCCACGCTCTTGCTGGCGCCCGTGCTGGCGTGGGGAACGAATGGATTTGGACAAACCGATGTTCCGCCCGGGCTCACCAATGTCCTAGCGCTCTCGGCTGGTTTCGTGCACAGCCTCGCCTTAAAAGGCGATGGGAGCGTCGTGGCGTGGGGTGGTGGCGCCACCAACTCGGGAATCAGCCCCGCATTTGGTCAGTCCATGGTCCCGCCGGGTTTGAGCAACGCGACCAGCATCGCCGCCGGCTATTATCACAGCGTGGCCTTGAAGGCGGATGGCACGGTCGTGGTGTGGGGGGCGGGCACGAATTTCGGCACGAGCCCGCGCTTCGGCCAGGCCCTCGTGCCGCCCGGGTTGAGCAATGTAACGGCGATCGCAGGCGGCGGGTTTCACACCCTCGCGCTCAAGGCGGACGGCACGGTGGCGGCCTGGGGCGCCGGCACCAACGTGGGGGCCAGCCCGCATTACGGGCAGTCGGTGATTCCGACGGGCCTGAGCAACATCGTGGCGGTTGCTTGCGGCGGCTATCACAGCCTCGCGTTGGGAGCAGATGGTGCTGTCACGGCGTGGGGCGCGGGCACAAACAGCACGGGAACCACGCCGAACTTCGGCCAGGCCATGGTTCCAGCCGGGCTGGGCAATGTCGTCGCACTGGCCACCGGGGCGTATCACAGCATGGCGCTCAAAGCGGACGGCAGCGTCGCCGTCTGGGGTCAAAACACGCTGGGCCAGACCAACCTACCCGCCGGGCTGAGCAACGTCGTCGCGATTGCCGCGGGTCCGAATCATTGCCTGGCAGTGCGAGCGGACGGCACCCTGGTCGCATGGGGGCTGGGCGCGTATGAGGTCACGAACACGCCGCCGCTGCTCTCGCCGCTGATTGCGATTGCGGGTGGCGCCAATCACAATTTGGTGATGGAAGGCGACGGCAGCCCGCATCTGACGGCCCGGCCGTTCAGCCAGACGGTGAATGCCGGGGCGACGGTTGCTTTCGCGGCTTTGGCGGCCGGGGCGCCGCCCTTGAGTTACCAATGGTTTTTCAACGGAACGAACCTCGCGGGAGCCAGCGGCAACGTGCTGACGCGGACGAATGTGCAGGCCGCCGACGCGGGAAATTATTCCGTGGTGGTTTCGAACCTGATCAACGTCGCGGCCAGCCAGCCCGCGCAACTCACGGTCTTGAGTTCGGGTGTGATTCCACAAATTGACGGCATCAGCCTGCTGCCGGGACAGGGGATACAATTGGATTTCAGCGGCGGCCCGGGAAACTTTGCCGTGGACGTCTCGTCCGCGTTGAATTCCTGGACGCAATTGACGACGCTTTCAGCCACCGGCGCGGTGTTTCATTATGTCGATCCGCAGGGCGGACTGGACAGCCGGTTTTACCGGCTGCGGACGACGCCGTAAACCGGCGGTACTTGATAAACACCCGGCCCGATTGCGCGGGCAGCGGTCCGGGTCATGGACGATTTATATTTTTATGTTGATGTTCAAATTAATCGGCCGTCGCCTGGGTCTGCGGCGGCACTTCGCGTTCCTCGCGGCGCTGCTGCTGGGGTCGACGGCCACGGTGCGGGCGCAGCAGGAATTCCGCGCCGCCTGGGCGGACGTGTTTCATGTCGGCATGGGCAGCCAGGCGGAGGTGAACACCCTCGTGGCGGCGCTCGTGCAGGGGCATTACAACGCGGTGATCTACCAGGTGGTCGGTTACATGGACAACAACACCTCCTCACACGGGGCCATGTATAAGTCGAACATCCTCCCCTGGTCTTCGCGCGTGACGGCCAGCTTCGATCCGCTCGCTTATTTGTGCCAGCAGGCGCACGCGAATGGCATCGAAGTGCACGCCTGGCTCGGCGGCAGCGGCGGCGCGATGTATCGCGTTTCGGGCTCGTGGCCGCCCGCCGGCAACACCAACCTGGCGGCCCATCCGGAATGGTTCATGGCACCGCTGGCCAACAGCGAAGGCAACGCCGTCATGCCCGTGGACAGCCTTTACATCCTGGACATGGGTTCGCCCGACGCGCAGGAGTACGTTGTGAGCCTCGTGAAGGAAATCGTCACGAACTATCCGGTGGACGGCATCAATTGGGACGACGAAATCAATGGCGCGGGCTACACCGCGGGCTTTGGTTATCCGGCCTACAGCCAGGCAAACTATCCGCGCTCGGGTTTGGCGCGCTACCGCATCAACACCGGCTATGTCGGAACCCCGAGTAACACCGACACCGCGTGGGCGGACTACCGCCGGCGTTTCAAGAATGAATTCATGGCGCGTGTGCAGGCGGAAATTCAGTCCATCAAAACCAATCCCCGCCAGCCGGTGCGGCACACCACAGCAGCACTCGCCTACAGCCCGGTGCCGTCCACCTGCAACTTCACCAATTCCTCGGCCTATAATTATTTCTGCGACTGGGCCGCGATGACGCGCAACGGCTGGGTGGATGCGGTGATTCCGCAAACCTACAGCAGCAGCACTTTCAACTCGTGGGCGGACAAGATCGCGTCCTGCTGGCAATATAACCGGCAAATTTTTCCCGGGATGGGCGGCTACCTGACTACGGACGCGGGCATCGCCGGCTACATCAATTACACCCGCAGCAAAGGTTTGCTGGGCAATGCCATCTATTCCTACGCCGTTCCGAACTCCGCGGGGAACAGCGATTGGTGGGCTTACGCCGCCGCGAATGTTTACACCAATGTGGTCACCACACCGTTCATGCCCTGGCGCAATCCTGCGACAGCGACCGAAGGCATCGTCTGGGGTCGCGTGAAGGACGGGAACACCGGCTTGTACGTGGACGACGCCATCGTCGCGGTCTCCGGCGCGACAACCGTCAGGTCGGACGGCAACGGCTATTACGTCGCCACGCTGGTGCCGGCGACGCAAGCGGGCACGCCACATTCCGCCACGGCCAGCAAAACGGGCACGACACCGCAAACGCTCACGGTCACCGCGCTGGCGGGCGACATCGCGCGTTACGATTTCACGCTGAATGCGCAGGTGGCCACGCCGAGCGGGCTGTCCGCCAACGCGGTCAGCGCTTCACAGATCAATCTGACGTGGACCGACAACGCCACCAACGAAACCGGTTACCTGGTGCGCCAAAGCCTCGTGTCCGGCGGCCCCTACTCGACGGTTGGCTCCCTGGGCGCGAATGCCGCCGCGTTCACCAACACCGGGTTGCTGCCGGTTACCACGTATTACTATGTGGTGCAGGCGACCAATTCCACGACGTCCTCCTCGAATTCCGCACAGGTTTTCGCCACCACGCAGGTGGGCAACACCGCGCCCTTCATCACGACCCAGCCGCAGAGCCAGACTGTCAGTCAGAATTCCAACGCCACGTTCACGGTGGTGGCCAATGGCGCTGCGCCCCTGTTTTACCAATGGCAGTTCTACAGCACAAACCTCCCCGGCGCGACGGACAGCAGCTATACACGATTCAGCTCCCAGCCCGCCGATGCGGGCCCGTACTCGGTGACAGTTTCCAACGCGCTCGGCACGACCAATAGTTCTCCGGCGACGCTCACGGTGATCGTGCCTCCGCTCATCACCGCGCAACCGCAAAACGTCACGACGAATCAGGGCTCCAATGCGACCTTCACCGTCGCCGCCTCGGGCACGGGGCCGTTTGGCTACCAATGGCGATTCAACGCCGCGAATATCAGTGGCGCGACCGCGTCCAGCTACACGCGCTCGAATGTTCAATCGTCCAATGCCGGCAATTATTCCGTCACCGTTTCCAACTTCGCGGGCACGGCGCTGAGTTCAAATGCGCTGCTCACGGTGATCGTACCGCCGGCTCCGCCGTCGATCGTCACGCAGCCGCAGGGCGTGACGGTTTTCCAGGGGAACCCGGCGAGTTTGGGAGTGGTCGCCGCCGGCACGGCTCCGCTTGCGTATCAGTGGAGTTTTTATGGAACGAATTTGCCCGGCGCGACGGGGACCAATCTGACCTTCAATCCGGCGACCACGAACAACTCGGGGCCTTACACCGTCGTAATCACCAACGCCTACGGCTCGATCACCAGCCAGACGGCCACAGTGACCGTCACGCCGATATTCCAGGCGGGTGGCATCTCGGTGCTGTGGAGCCTGGCACCCGGATCGCGCTCGTATCTCGCGACGAACTCCCTGCCCAACGTGCGCGGCCTTTCGTGGAACCCGGTCAACAACCATCTCGTGCTGGCGAACCGGGCGACGACTGCGGTTTATGTTCTGGATGCCGCCACCGGGGCCGACCTCCATCAGATGGACGCGAATAATGTGTCCGGCGGCACTTACAACATATTGCTCAGCGGGGTGGCGGATGACGGCGTCGTTTACGCCGGCAACCTGACCACCGCCGGGTCCACGACGGCCTACAAGCTCTATCGCTGGCCAAACGACAGCGCGAGCGCAGCGTTTGCCACCGCTTTCTCCGGCGATCCCTCGCCCGGCAACAACCAGCGCTGGGGCGACAGCATGGACGTGCGCGGGTCGGGGACGAATACGCAAATCATCCTGGCCTCGCGCGCGAGCACGAACGTCGCAATCTTCACGACGACCAACGGCACGAACTTCGCAAGCCACAGCATCAACGTCCCCGGCGTGCCGACCGGCGCGTTCGGGCTGGGCGTGGCGTTCGGGAAGAGCAACACGTTCTGGGGCAAGGCGAACGGGCAGTCGCTGCGGCAGGTTTCCTTCGACCTGGTGGCGGGAACCGGCACGGTACTGCGGACGCACGGAACTCCCGGCATGCCGAACAGCATCTCGCCGATCGGGGTTACCACGAACTTGAACCTGCTCGGCGGCGTCAACGTCGGCCTCACCGGCAATAATTTTCAACTCTACGACCTGACGCCGTCGAACGGCACCCCGGTTTTCATCGCCTCGACCAATTTCGTGACGGATAACGAGAATACCGGCACGGGCACGGGCGCCGTGGATTTCGGCAACGACAAGGTGTGGGCACTCGGGGCGAACAATGGCATCCTCGCCATGCAGATTCTGCCGGCCGTGGTAAACGTCGCGCCGGGCATCACCGCGCAGCCGCAGGATGTGAACGTGAACCAGGGCAGCAATGCGACTTTCAGCGTCACGGGAACCGGCAGTCCTTTCCCTGCGTTCCAGTGGCGGTTCAACGGCACGAATATCGCGGGAGCAACCGACAGCGCGTACACGCGGGTGAACGCGCAACCTGGTCAAGTCGGCGCCTACTCGGTATTGCTGAGTAACGTGGCGGGCACGCTGATCAGTTCCAACGCACAGCTCACCGTGAACGTCGGCCCCGGCATCACCACGCAGCCGCAGGACGCGAACGTGAACCAGGGCAGCAATGCCATCTTCACCGTCACGGCCACCGGCACGCCGAATCCCGCCTTCCAGTGGCGGTTCAACGGCACCAACATTTCCGGCGCAACGGATTCCGCTTACACGCAGGCGAACGCGCAACCCGGCGACGCGGGGGCGTATTCCGTGTTGCTCAGCAACGTGGCTGGCACGCTCCTGAGTTCCAACGCGCAACTGACCGTGAACGTCGGGCCGGCCATCGCCGTCCAGCCGCAGGGCACCAATGTGAACCAAGGCAACAATGCGAACTTTGCGGTTCAGACCACCGGCACCCCCGCTCCGGCATATCAGTGGTTGTTCAACAGCGCGCCCATCGGCGGTGCGACCGATGCGAGTTACACCCGCGCCAATGCCCAGCCCGGAGACGTGGGCGGATACTCGGTGCTCGTCAGCAACATTGCCGGCGCGGTGGTCAGCTCGAATGCGCAACTCACAGTCAATGTTGGTCCGGGAATCACTACTCAACCACAGGATTTGAATGTCAATCAAGGTAGCAACGCCACGTTCTCCGTGGGGGCCACGGGCGTTCCCGTGCCCGCGTATCAATGGCTGTTCAACAGCGCGCCGATTGCCGGCGCGACTTCCTCCAGTTACACGCGCGCCAATGCCCAAACCAATGAGGCCGGCGCTTACAGCGTTTCGTTGAGCAACCTCGCGGGGGTGCTGGTGAGCAGCAACGCTTCCCTGACGGTCAATGTCCCGCCCGGGATCATCACGCAACCGCAGAGTATCACCAACGGACCGAACACGGATGCGACCTTCCAGATCACGGCCTCCGGCACGGCGCCGCTCAGTTACTTCTGGCGCTTTAATGGCAACCCCATCAGCGGGGCCACGGCGAGCGTTTACACGCGCACGAACGCCCAGTCGGCTGATGCCGGCGCCTACTCCGTGCTCGTGTCGAACCTGGCAGGTTTCGTGACGAGCGAAGATGCTTTCCTGGCCGTCACCCAGGCCAATCAGTTGCGCATTGATTCCATCGCGATTCTGCCGGGCCAGGGCTTCCAATTGCAGGCCAGCGGTGGACCGGGCGAATTCGCGATAGATATATCCGACTCGCTCTCGGGCTGGACCCAGCTCACCTCCCTTTCAGTCACGGGCGCAGTCTTTCAATACACGGACTCGGAGACGAACCAGGTCAGCCGTTATTACCGGGTCCGGAAGCTCAGTCCGTAACAGAAAAACAGCGCGGGCGCGCAAGATTGGATTTTCGATTCGCTTCACTGCGGACCGGAGAGCCAGGTTTCTTTCCGCTCCCCCCGCTAAATTGTCAGGTTGACGCCTGACAGCAGAAACAGGCGTTTGCCGGAATGCGCCGGACGGGTGACCGTGTCAAGATTCAGTCACCCCGCCCGCGTGGCGGCGACGGTTGAAACCAGCAGCAGAGTCATTTGCATGAGATCGAATCGCAGCGACATCGCGAAACCAACGACGTCATACCCACGGGCCTGGTGTGCCACCCTCGCCGCCGTCCTCGTCAGCTCCGCGCCGCTTCCGGCATTCGCGCAGATTCAACGCGTACTCGGCCTGGACATCTCCGCCTGGCAGGGCAGCATTTCGCAGACTACGTGGAATAACCTCCACAATGTCGAGAACCGCCAGTTCATCATCCTGCGCTCGAGCCGCGGCGGCACCACGGGGTATTACGATCAAAACGATTCCGACAACAGCAACGGCAACAACACCCTCTCGCAGCGCTACGACGATCCTTATTACATCCAGAACATCAACCGCGTGGTTACCGCCGGCATGTTCGCGGGCAGCTATCATTTCTCGCGGCCCGATATCATCGCGTCCACGCCAAATTCGGGGGGCATTGCCAACAGCGGCACCGACGAGGCGGATCACTTCATCCAGATGGCCGGGCCGTGGATGCGGCCTGGTTACCTCGTGCCGGTCCATGACCTTGAAGCCGGCGACGGCGTCCGCACGGATGACGAGATGGCCCAGTATTGCCTCGATTTCTCCAGCCGCATCTACGCGGTCATGGGTATCCGGCCGGCGGTTTACATCAATGGCAATTACGCCGCCAATATCCTGGGCACGGCCACGGCTTCGCTGCGGCACCAGATCGCCCAGCCCGCGCCGAATCTTCCGACCAATGCCGTTCCCAGCGTCGTTGCTCCCGCGTATCCGGTCCTGTGGAGCGCACGCTGGCCCAACCAGGCCGACCCCAATTCCATTGACGTCCAAAACAGCGAACCCAAGGACACCTATTCGGGAATCTACGGGCCGTGGGATGATTATGGCGTCACGCACCCCTGGAAATTCTGGCAATACGCCAGCACCCTGCGGCTCAACAGTTACAACAATGGCGGCAGCAATCTCGACGCCGATTGCGCCCACGGCGGGATCGAGTTTCTGAAGGACCAGCTCATCCCGGCCGTCTGGATGTATGACTTTAGCGGCAATTGGAGCACGCTCACCAATTGGAATAGCGGCCAGACTCCCATCCAGCCGGTCGCCGGGGCCGGCCAGGTCGCGCCCGTTGCCTCCGGGCCGCTGCCCACTCCCCGGCTGCCGGGCGCCGCAGGTTCCGGCACGACGTCCGGGCAGAATGACACGGTGATTCTGGAGCGGCCAAATACCAATATCATCGTCACGCTCTCCACCGGCACCCATAACATTCGCAAACTCTACATGCGCGAGGCGTTGAACATCACGGGCGGCTCCCTCACGGTGAACTATGTGCCTTCCGCGGATTCCACCACCAACGGCGCTCAATTTTCCGGTCCGGTGGCATTGAGCAATGGCAGTTTCAGCGTTCACACGCTGCAAGTGGACAGCAACCGCGTCTTCACGGTTTCCGGTGGTACGCTGACTTTCAATACGATCAACCTGATGCCGCACTCCGTGGCCCCCGCGAAGATCCTGATGGGCGGGGACGTCACACTGGCGCCGCTCGCAAACGCAACGGGGGTGATCACGAAAGGCAGCGGCTCGGGAAGCACCGGTTTCGTTGACCTCGGTGGGGCGTTGCGGAATTTCGCGGTGAACAATGGCACGTCGGAAGTGGACGTCTCGGTGGACGTTCCCATCAGCAACGGCAGCCTGACGAAGAGCGGGCCGGGAACGTTGCGTTTCACTGCGGCCAACATTTACAGCAACGGCACCACCCTCACGGCCGGCACCTTGCTCATCAATAACACCAACGGTTCGGGCACGGGCACCGGCGGGGTGGTTGTTTCGGGAGGATTTCTGGGCGGCAGCGGAACGATCAGCGGCCCGGTGATCATGACCAGCGGAGGCACGATCGCGCCGGGCAACCCTTCGGCGCTGGGGACGCTGACGCTGAACTATCCTCCGTCCTGGACGGGCGCCACCAATTTCCTGCGCATTGACCGCAATGGCGGCTCGCCGTCATCCGACCAGCTGGCGCTTACGACGGGCAGTCTTTTTTACGGTGGCAGCGTGCTGGTGGTTTCGAACGCCGGCGCGGTGCTCACGGGCGGCGAAGTCTTCACAATTTTCAGCGCGCCCACGTACTCCGGGGCATTCAGCGGGACCAATGTGCCGGCGCTGGCGGGCGGCTTGAATTGGTATCTCGGCCGTTTGGCGGTGGATGGGACCCTCCGCGTCAACCGCCGGCCGGCGGCCGGCGGCTTCACGGTGGGAAACAATCCCGGGCATACTGTGCCAATCGCGATCACCAATCTGATCTCCGCCGCCAGCGATGCGGACGGGGATACGCTGTCGCTCGCCGTTTTCGATGCCGTGACGACCAACGGCATCACGCTGTCCAGCGACAGCAATTTCATTTACTACTCGAACAACGTCAATGTGGCGGACCAATTCCGCTTTGTGATCAGCGACGGACGCGGCGGGCTGGCAACGAATGTGGTACAGATCATTGTCGGTTCCATCACGGCTCCGGCGATTGTCTCGCTGAATCACTCGACCGAAATTATCGCCGGGGATAACGCCTTGTTCATGGTCACCGCAACCGGCACCGCGCCGCTGTCCTACCAATGGCGATTCAATGGATTGAACATTCCGGGGGCGACAAATAGCTCATACACGCGCCCTGGCGCCCAAACGAATCATGCGGGTCCTTATACGGTGGTGGTAACGAACTTCGCCGGCGCGGTTACCAGCGCGCCGGCCGTCCTGACCGTGGGCTTCTCGTTAACCGTCGCTCATCCGGAGGGTGGATTTCTGGATGCATTTCCCGGCCAGGTTATTTATATGCCGGGATCGAACGTCACGTTGACGGCTTATCCCGATGCGGGCTTCAAGTTTATCGGGTGGAGCGGCGATGCCACGGGCTCCGCCAATCCGCTGGTGATTACGATGACGACAAATCTTTCCATAAGCGGCAGTTTCGGCAGCGACTCGACCGACCTCATTCTGGATAACACCAACAGCGCGGTGACGTATTCCGGCACCTGGCAGGCGGGCAGTTCTTCCCCGGACAGGTATAACGACGATTATCGTTTCGCGGTCACCGCCAGCGGTGGGATTTCCAACGTGACTTACCGCCCGAATCTCGGCTACGCCGGACTGTACAATGTCTATCTGTGGTATCCGCAGGGTGGCAATCGCGCGACCAACGCGCCGTGGACGGTCTCCGGTGGGAGCGGCACCACGACGGTGCTGGTGGATCAAACTGTCAACGGCGGCACCTGGTTGCCGCTGGCGACGGCGATGCCATTTGCCGTCGGAACGAATGGTTACGTCCGCCTTTCCAACGACTCGATCCAGCCGGGGAAAGTGGTCATGGCTGACGCCGTGCGATTCGTTTTGCTTTCCCCGCCGCAGATTTCCGCCAACCCGCAGAACCTGACGGTCACCCAAGGCAGCAATTCGACGTTTACGGTAACGGCTACCGGCATTCCGGCGCCTGCTTACCAATGGCTTTTCAACGGCACCAATCTTCCAGGCGCCACCATCGCAGCCTACACCCGCTCCAACGCGCAACCAGTCCACGCCGGAGGATATTCGGTGGTCGTTACCAATGTCGCGGGCTCGGTTACAAGTTCGCTCGCGCAACTCACGGTCCTCGTTCCACCCGCCGGGCCCATCCATATTGATTCCATTACCCTGCTGCCGGGCCAGGGCATTCGCCTGCAAGGCAGTGGCGGCCCCGGGGATTTCGCCGTGGATATTTCCGATACCCTGCTGGGCTGGACCCAACTCTCTACTCTGAGCGCGACGGGCTCGGTGTTTCAGTTTACCGATACCGATTTGGGGCAGGCCAGGCGGTACTATCGGGTGCGGTCACTTAATCCGTGATCCGACGATTCAGTTGGCGGTAAGGGGTCCTCGTCTCCCCGCCCGACACACACTTCCTTCCGTTCACTTGCTGATGGCATCCAGGACGCCGCTGCGGAGGGCGAACCAAACAAATTGGAGAAACTCGTCCTCGGGTCGCCGGGTGTAGTTTACCGCGCCTGCTTTCACTTCACCCGTGGCATCGGGAGCGTTGGCGTTCCGGATTTTAAATTCGTTGGCCAGAAACGACGCGACGCGATTGCGCGCTCCCTTTTCCTGGTGGTCCTTGTTGAGAAAGGCAATTACGAGATCCTGGTAAATGCCCCGCACCTCCCCGCGCGCCTCGCCATCGAGGACCTCGACGACGTAATCAACGTGTTGGGCGCTGCCGGACTTGATCGTGGTGTGTTCCGCGATATCCAGGAAGGGGTTGAGGCGGGTGAGATCCATCGCGCTCAGCCAGCCGGAATAGCGCAAGGAGAAGGCGGTCGTCGCGAGGGGAATGGTCATACGCACCTTGAGGGTGGCGGCGTCCATGAGGTCGCCCTGGCCCTCGAGCTGGATGGCGGCGGGCGGTTTCACGCGGTTGGCGATGCCCTCGGCGGCCAGGCTCACGGAGCCGAAGGTCAACACGCCGGGATCGGCTCCCGCGACCACGCGTTCGCAGTAGATTATGCGACCGTTGGTGAGGCTGAGGCGGTCGATCGACAACGGAAAGGGGATCGCGGCCAGCGCTTCGTGCACCATGAGCGGGGGCTTCTCGAACGGCGGCACGGGCTTCTCCCGGCTGACCAGGGCGGCAAAAGCGGGGTCGGTGAAGTGGAGTGAGGCGACGTGAAATGATTTTCCCTGGAGCAGTTCGCGGTAGGCCAGGCCCAAAACCTGGCACTCCGGCGCGCGCACGTGAAAGCGGGTGGCGCGGTAGGGGGACGCAGCGAAGAATTGGTCATCGGTGACCAGGGTGCGGAGTTCGGCGCCCTGGGCGAGCAGTTCGGAGCGGGGGACCGATGCTTCGAGGCGCGCGCAAAGGACTCCGTAACGCACCGAGGGGAAACGCGCTTCGAGGTTCGTCACGTCGAGATGGGAGTGGGCGAAGACTTCCGCGAGCGCCGGCGCGCGATGGAGCAGCCGCGTCCAGTGGACGCCGGTGAGCGAGATCGGGCCGGTGGTGAAGGTGAAGTTGGTGGATTCGATGGAGACGGACTGAGCGGTAAGTTGGTTGGCGGCGGAGGAATAATTCAGGCGGCCGAGGCGGAGGACGGATCCGGGGTTGGCTTGGGCAAATGCGCGCTGGGCCCTGGCTTTGACGTAGCTGTTGAGGAGCGTTCCACCAAAAATAAAGAGGAGCAACGCGAGCGCGAAGACCAGCGCACCCAAACCCAATCCCAGCTTCTTGATGAGCCGGGGCCACGTCAACTTCCTGCGGTTCTTCATCAATTCAGCCCAAGGTCTTTTTGAATCGGCGGGATAGTGTCGCTACGTTCGGTGCACACAACTTCTGCCGGCAGGTTTCAATAGCTAATGGGGGGCCAACCGCTTCCCGATGAGCCTGGCGCTCCAATTCAATGAGTTAGCGGGGTCGGGACGGTTGGAGGGAGAACTTTGAATGGTCGGCGGCCTTGCAGTTTGCGGCAAACTCGCCATTGCGTTGTGCAATGCGCGACATTTGCATCGAGCGCGTGGGCAAATTATTGCCCGCCCCCGGCACGGGGAGTCGGAGAGGTTCATTTTTCCGACTCTTTCGCCGTGCACCTCCTCCGTCACGGCGATGCCGGGTGCGGGCAAGACCGAATAAGCATAACGCGGGCCCGGGAGTGATGCGGTCAAAAGACGGGGGATTTTGAAGGATTTATCCGCGCAAGGGGACGGTGGGTGCGTGAGGTTCACGCACAGGGGATGAATTTCACGCGTCCGCCGGGGGCGGAAAGGACGAAGCTCCAAGTGCCAAGGACCAGAGAAACACCAAGGACCAAGAACCAAGTTCCAGTTAAGCACCAAAGTTCAAATTCCAAACTTCAGGGAAGCAGCAAGCTTCAACGATTCAAAATGCAAGTGGGACCAGGGGTGAGGTTGCGTCGCTCGGTGGAAGGTGGATCCTAGGACGACTTACGAGCGACGCAGTCAATCTCCACTTTGATGCTGTTCCAGAGGACGGATTGGACGGTGGTGCGGGCGGGGAGGACGGTGGCGGATTTGAAGAATTCGCGATAGACGGCGTTGTAGCGGTCGAAGTCTTCCATGTCGGCGAGGTGCACGGTGGTTTTGACGACGTCGTTGACGGTGCAGCCGGCGGCTTGGAGTATCTTTTCCATTTGCTTGAGGGTGTAAAGCGTCTCGTCCTCGATGGAGCCGCGGACGGGCTCGGCGGTTTTGGGGTCCACGGGGCCCTGGCCGCTGACGTAGACCCAACCGTCGATCTCGACGGCGGAGGAGTAGGCGCCGGTGCTCTTTTCCTTGTCGGGGTGGCGGATTTCGCGTTTGGACATGAAGTAATTTAACCACGGATGGACACGGATGAACACGGATTTTTGGAATGACGAAGCACGAATGAGGGGAATGGGGAATGACGAAATCCGAATGACGAATGACGAAAGAAGCTCGAAGCTCAAATTCCGAAACGAGGTGGTGATACAGGTTGTCACTCCTGGTCATTGGGGCATTCGACATTCCTTCGTCCTTCGTCATTTTTCCTTTGCCACGTCGAAAAGCGCTGCCAACAACCCAGCTATCAACGCCGGCCCCGACTCGTTCGTGAACGGAAACTGGCCGGTGAACTTTGGCGACTGCAGCGCGGCGTAACCGCCGCGGGCGATTTCGGCGGGGTCGGGGACGTAGCCGATGGAGCCGTTGGAGAAGCCGAGGATGAAGAGGTCGTCCTCATTTGCATGTGGAATGGCAGGGGAACGTCCGCCCTCACCCCGGCCCTCTCCCCCAGGAGAGGGGGAATCATCGGCCACTTTGGGTGTGCTGTTTGCAGCAGTGGTTTTTGCAGCCAGTTGTGCCCAGCGGCGGCGGAGGTCGAGGCCGAATTGGGTGAAGAGTTCGGAGGGGTGGGCGGAGAAGAAGACGTCGCCGAGGCGGAGGGCCTGGACTTCGATTTCGAGATGCTCGGGGCGGGTGTCGAGGTCGGGGAGGATGCGGTCGGTCCATTCGACGGCGAAGCGCGCCATGGCGGCGACGGCTTTTTCGACGCTGCCGCCGTAGCGGAGGGGCAGGCGTTCGGGCTGGCCGACGCAGACGCGGGCGACGCCGGTGAGCCAGTTGGTTTGATCGCCAGTGGCCTGGCGATGCAGGCCTTCTTCGCGGTCGCGAAGAATTTCCTCGCGACGCCAGCGGCGGGTGGGGAGGTTGACGCGATGGGAAACGGTGGCGAGGCCGGGCGCTTCGATGGGACGGGGGTTTTCAAGCGCAGCGAGGACGGTCTGGGTCACGGCGCGGGCGGGTTCGAAGCGGCGGGCGGTGCCGTTGAATTCGCGGCGGAAGTTGGTGTCGCCGACGTTGCCCTGAAGATAGAGGGCGGTTGCGCCGGGGAGGGCGGCTTCGAGTTGGTCCACGACTTCGCCCGGCCAGTCGCGGCTGAGCGCGCGGGGTTCGGATTCCATGTGCGCGGTGCAGTGGGAATGAAAATTTACGGCGAGGGCAAGCGGGCGGCCACCGATGGTATCGGCGCGGAGGATGGAGACGCGGTTGTCGGTGGGGCCGCCGGGTTGGGCGCGGTTGAAGGTCAGGCCGGCGAGTTCGGCGGCGGAGACGGAGAGGCGGGCGGGCTGGCGTTGTTGCCAGGCGGCGGCGATGGCGGAGGCGGCTTCATCGGCAGCGAAGGCGAGATAGGCGGGATGCTGTTCGCCACCGCCGAGGATGAGGCCGGCGGTGGGGGCGTTGTGGCTGTGCGAGCAATTGACGCAGATGGACTCGGGCCGCAGGCCCGTGGCGGCGGCGGCTTTTTCGCGGATGCGCGCGGTGAACGCGACGTCGTTATACATCAGGTCGAGCGCCACGAGCGCGAGTGAGTTTCCGGCGGCGTCAGTGATGATCAGCGCGGTGGCGTGGAGATTGTCGCGCACGGTTTGCCAGGTACGATTCAGGTAGTAACCGAGGCCGGCGAGTTCGACGTCCGGCGGGGGATTGATCACGCGGCGGGCGACGCCCACCTGCCAGTGCGGTGCATGCGAGCTCATTTGTGAAACAGCAAGTAGTATACGCCTGAGACTGCGATGAAGATGAACACCCCCTGGCGCATGCGCTTCGGATCGATTCGCTGCAGCGTGTGGTGCCCAAGCCAGATGGCGAGATACAGCGGCACGGCCATCAACAAAGCCTGCCACCACGTGACGCCAGTCAGAAGGCCGACCTGGTGATAGAGGAGCATGCGCAGCACGCAACTGGTCGTAATGGTCACCTGCAGGTAGGCCATGACGTGGCTGCGCGACCACGGATGCGCGTACGCGTACGCAGCAGTGGGCATGCCCCCGAGGTTGAAGGCGCCGCTCATCACGCCGCTGAAGAGGCCGAGCGGAACGGTCAGGGGGGCGGGAAAGGATTTTGCCTGCGCGGGAAAGAGAAATTCGCGCAGGGCATAGGCGAGCATCAGGCCGCCAAGGACGCGGACCAGCAGTGTCTCGCTGCCGCGCTCGAGAAAAAACACGCCAAAGGGAATTCCCGCGCAGATGCAAACCAGGAACAGCAGGCCGAGCCGGGGTTTGTATTCGCGATAATGGCGGATGAAGGTCGTGACTGTGGCGAGCAGGGAAAAGGCCGTGGAAATGACCGCCGCCTGTTTGACGCTCATGAACAGCGGCATGAGCGACATGGATACCAGGCCGAAGCCGAAGCCGGTCAGGCTCTGTACGAAACCCGCGCACGCAAGAGCGGCGGCCAGGAGGAAGACGTTCATGTCGCGGGAGCTACGGTGCCAGAATCGCGAGTGGTGGGCGAGATTTCCCTAAGAGCGTGTTTGAAAAATATGCCGGTCGGTCTTGCGGCGGGGCGGGGCGGCTGGCGTCGTTGCTCCTCGGTTACAGATTTCTGGCGAATATGCGCCCTCGTCGCGCCTCGCCATCCACCCCGCCGCGCTCGCAATCCCTTTCCCAGCCTATTTTTCAAACACGCTCTAAGCCGGAACGATTCAGTCGGAGGGAAAAATCCCCCTCACCCCGGCCCACTCCCATCCGCCTTCGCGAGGACGCTTCGGCGCGACAAGAAAGGAGAGGGGGAGCGGTTGGACGATTTGGGTAGAACTCACCTTTTGGGAACGTCGTCCGGCGCGGGTGGCCGGAAAGGATGCGCCTCGTTACCTCGGCTGCTACGACGGGTTTTAAAGAGGCGGCGACAAATTTCCTTGCGCGCCCGGCATCGCGGCGGATGATACGCGGATGTTCAGCCTGACTCCGCCAGCCGCCCGCTGGGTTTGAGCGATGGATAGCCACGCCAGCCTCAGCGTGATTGATCTCGCGGTGTTCGCCACCTATATGGTGGTGACCATCGCGCTGGGCTTCTGGGCGGGACGCACGGGCAAGGACACGGCCCGCGGTTATTTCCTCGGCAACAAAACCATTCCGTGGTTCGTGGTGGGTTCCTCGATGGTGGCCGCGGATATCAGTAGCGAACAGTTCATCTCGAACGTCGGCGGGGCCTACAAACACGGCATCATCCTGGCCGCGGGCGATTGGAACGCCTGGATTATTTACAGCCTGCTAATCCTGATCTTCCTGCCGTATTACCTGCGCACCGGTGTTTACACGATGCCCGAGTTTCTCGAGCGCCGTTACAACCCGGCGTGCCGTTTCATCTTCGCGATCGCCTCGATCGCCGGGTTCGTCGCGGCCATCAATGCCGGCGCGCTGTATTCCGGGGGCATCATGCTGGACAGTTTTTTTGGCGATGACCTGTCGCGCGTCCTGCCGACGATTTCGCTTTTCGGCCAGACGATCACGCCCGTGGTGCTTTACATCGTGTTCTTCGCGGTCACGACGGGTGTTTACACCATTTACGGCGGGTTGAAGTCGGCGGCGTGGACGGATTTTTTGCAGATCATCATTTTGCTGTTTGCCGGGTTTCTCGTGCCGGTGCTCGCGTTGCGCGCGGCGGGCGATATGAGCGGTTTTGTACAGGCGAACCCGGAACACTTTCAAATGTTCAAACCGCCCACCCATAAAGTATTTCCGTTCACGGGGGTGTTTACGGGATTTTTGTCGGTGGGCATCTGGTATAGCTGCACGAGCCAGCACATGGTGCAGCGGATTCTCTCGGCGAAGAATGAATGGCATGCGCGCGTGGGCGTGGTGTGCGCGGGATTCCTGCACATCATCATGCCGTTCTTTTTCATCGTGCCCGGCATCATCGCTTTCAAGATGTTTCCCGCCCTGCCGCATCCGGACCGCGCCTACCTGGAATTGGTAAAAGCGCTGATCCCCACCGGGCTCAAGGGACTTTTGCTCGCCGGCATGGCCGCGGCGCTCATGGGGCATGTCGCGACCGTCCTGAACTCCGCTTCCACCATCATCACAATTGATTTGTACAAGCGCCTCACCAAGCACGAAGTCACCGAGAAGCAGCAGGTGCGTTTCGGCCGCTGGAGCGGCGCGGCGGTGTTGCTGGCGAGCATCTATATCGCCATCCTTTACACCCGCACCACTACGCCGCTCTTTGAGAAGGTGCAAACGGTTTTCTTTTTCATCGCGCCGCCCTTCGCGGTGGTGTTCACGCTGGGCATCCTGTGGCGTCGCGCCAACGGCACGGGCGCGGTCATGACGATGCTGCTGGGTTTCATTTTCAGTTGGGCCCTGTTCCAGTTCGAACTGCTCGGCCGGTTCAACACTTTCAACCATCGCGCGCTGGCTACGTGGATATTTTGCATGGCGGTCATGTTCGTCGTCTCGCTCGCCACCGTGCCGCCGCCGCGCGAGAAAACTGACGGCATCATCTGGAACCGCAACTATCTTTCCCTGCCCCCCGAAGAACAACAGAAGTATCGCGGGATCAAAGACTGGCGGCTATGGTGGGGATTGTTCGTCGGCATCGTGCTGATGATTTACGCGTTCTTCCTGTGGCAGCGCATCCGGCATCCGTGGTGAAATTTGTTATAAGCTGCCCGTCCGAACTACGATGAGCATCGAGAAACATTTGCTAGCGGGCGTGGGCCGTCGCTGCATCAACCCGCCGCCCAACATCGCCCACGGCGGCTGGGGCGCGCAGAAGCATGAGCAGGCCGAGGGCATCGACATGGATCTGTGGGTCACGGCCCTCACGCTTTCGGACGGCGCTGCCACCGCGCTGCATCTGGATTTCGACATCCAAATCCTGACCAACGATCGCGCCGACCAAATGCGCGCCGCCGCCAGCCAGGCCACGGGCCTCCCTGTCGCGAACATCCGCGCCTGCGCCACGCACACGCATTCCGGCCCGGTGCCCTACAAGAGCTGGATCGAAAAGGGTTACGAAATGGTCGGGCCTTGGTTCGACAACGTAGCCCGCTGGACGGCCGAGGCTGCACGCGAAGCAAAGGCCAGTCTTCAGCCGGTCGAGCTACGCGCCGGTCGCGGGGATTGCCGCATCAATTCCAACCGCCGCTGTTTTACGCCCAAAGGCGAAGCATTTCTCGGCCTGAATGCCGACGGCCCGGTGGATCACGAAGTCCTCGTCCTCCGCCTCGACACGCTCACCGGCGATCCGATCGCCACGCTCGCAAATTACGCCTGTCACGCCACGATCATGGGACCGCCAAATCGTTTGATCACACCCGACTATCCCGGCGCGATGAAGCGCGTGGTCGAGCACGCCATCGGCGGCCGCTGCCTCTTTCTCCAAGGCTCCGCTGGCGACCAAGGCCCGGTGCAGGGATTCATCGCGGACACAAAAGTCTATCGCCAGCTCGGCGCGCTGCTCGGCCACGAGGTGGCGCGTGTAGCGGTGGAACTGCGCTGCCTGCCCACCGAGTCCATTTTTCGCGAGATCATTCCGTCGGGCGCGCCGCTGAGCCGCTACGATTCCTCTTTCTCACCCCGCGCCGCGACCCCGCTTCGTGTGCTGGATCGCGAAATCCAGGTGCCGTTGCGCGATGGCCTGCCCGAGCGCAAACCAGCCAGTGAAAAGCTTGAGCACTGGAAGGCAAAGTTGAAAGCCGCTCGCGAACAAAATGACAGCGCCGCCATCACCGAAGCCACCTACATGGCCCGGCGCGCCGATATCCAGCTTCGCATGGCCGACGATTTCGGCGGTCGTACCACCGCCGGCGTGAAGACCCATTTCATCACCTTCGGCGAGGTCGCCCTCATCGGGTGCAACATCGAGCCGTTCTGCGAAATCGGCATGGCCGTCAAAAGCCAGTCGCCCTTTCCGTTCACGGCCATGTGCGGCTACACGAATGGCCGCATGGCTTACATGCCGACCGCCCACGAATGGACCAAGGGCGGTTACGAAGTGGAGAATTCCCCCTTTGGCCAGGGCGCGGCGGAGGTCCTTTCCCGCGAAATCCTCAATTCCCTCCAGGAATTGCGCGGCCAAGCTGCTGCCTACGCATAGGCTTCAGTTCGCTCTGCCCCCTGCCCCGGAGCGCGGCTGTCCTCAGCCGCTGCGCTTGCAGTTGAGAAAACTGCTGCCGAATTGATTCGCACACACCTTACAAATCGTTCCCGCTGCGGCTGAGGACAGCCGCGCTCCGGAAGAGGCGTTTTGGCAAGGTTTGTTGTCACCTCACCCTCCCATGAACTACGTTGCGGGACGTATGAAGCTTGGGCGTGGATTGATCACGATGGTAATTGCCATCGCTGCCGCCGCGTCGTCTCACGCCGCACCCGAGGTCGCCACCAACCAGGCGCTCTGGCAACGCCCCTGGCTTGAAAGCCGCACCGCGCATTTCAACGTCTATAGCTGCGGCCCGACGCAGGAAGTCGCGAAGATCACCGCCCGCCTCGAGCAATTCTGCGAAGCCTACTCCCTGCTGGCCGGCGCCCGCGCCGTCGCCTCGCCGCCGATCGTCGTCATGGCCTATCCCGATCGCCAGGATCTGGTTCCCTTTCTGCCGATGCGCGACGGCAAACCCGCCAGCCTGACCGCCTTCTTTCAGCGCAGCAGTGATGAGAACCTCATCGTGCTGCCGCTCGCCGGTTATCGCGGCGATGCCTTCGAGGTCGTGTTTCACGAATACGCCCACCTGCTGCTTCGGCACAACGCGCGCGTCTGGCCCATCTGGCTGACCGAAGGCATGGCCGAACTCTACTCGACCTTCACCCCCACGAACGGCCAGCAGGTGCGCATCGGTGGGGAATTGCCGCGCCACTTGCGCGTGCTCGCGGACCAACCGCTCATGCCGCTCGACAAACTTTTCGCCGTCACCCACTCCTCGCCCGAATACAACGAACGCCAGCTCCAGGGCGTGTTTTATGCCGAAGCCTGGCTGCTCACGCACTATCTCGTCGCCGCTGAGAACGGCGCCCGCCGGGCCGGCCTGGGGGAGTTCACCACGCGACTTCGCGCCGGACAACCGCCGATCGCGGCCTTTACGAATGCATTTCACATGTCGCTCGCCGCGATGGAGAACGCACTGAAACGCTATCTGGGGCGCGGGCAATTTCCGACCATCTCGCTGCAAGTGCCGGCCGATCTGTGGGCGCCGCGAGCGCTCGTGCGCCGCCAGCTTTCGCCGGCCGAAGTATGCTTTCGTCTCGGCGACCAACTCGCGCGCGTCAGCCGTCCCGACGCCGCCAGGGAATTTTTTCTCCGTGCGCAAAAACTCGCGCCCGCCAGCCCGCTTTCCTACGAAGGCCTCGGCAGTCTCGCCGCCAGCGACGATAACGCGGAGGCGGCTGTGCGCTTTTTCGGCGAGGCCTTGCGGCGCGGCTCGACCAGTTTCCTGGCCTATTATCAATACGCCATGCAGCTCTACCAACTGACCGGGGACGACCAGGGCCGGCACCGGCCCATTCCGCCGGAGAAAGCCGCGGAAATTCTGCGCTCTCTGCAAAAATCCATCACGCTCATGCCGAACTTCGCGCCCTCCCAGCATCTGCTCGGCTTTCTCGACGCCGCCCAGCACAACGACCTCGCCGGCGCCGAGCAACATCTGCTCAGAGCGACCCAGCTCGAGCCCGAAAACGAAGCTTACGTCATCACCCTGGCCCAGGTGCAACTCATGCGCCAGGACCAGGCGGCCGCGCGCAAAACCCTCGAAGCCCTCCAGCGCCCGTACGTGGAAGCGCGCTTTCGCGAGCTGGCGGGACAGATGCTGCGCGAGATGGGCGGGAGCGAGGAGCGCAAGCGCTGAGCCTAAGCCGGCTCGCCTTCCGCCTTCGGCAGAAAGCACGCGGTGAACGCCGCCGGCAAAAACAGCACGCCCGCATACAGGAGTGTCGTCCGGTAATCGCCCACCGCCGAAAAATACCCGAAGACAACCGTACCGATCGCCGCGAAAATCCGGCCGATGTTGTAACAGAATCCCGCGCCCGTAGTGCGAAGCAGAGTGGGAAAAAGCGGCGGAAGGCACATCGTGAACAGTCCGAAGACGCCGGAGAAGAAGC
>CAYUVH010000003.1:0-83276 GCA_964448135.1 uncultured Verrucomicrobiota bacterium
GAAACAAAGGAGCTACTCAGCAAAAATCCTCTAAAGCCACGATCATAGCAACATTGGGAATCAGCGGATTGAAGATACGATAGTCGCCCGGATTTTTTTCGAGCTGGGCTTTGATTCCCGGCGCAGTGGTCTCCGCGAAATTGAAGGTGGCAAGCGATCCGCGCGCGAAGAAGAATAACTCGATGATTGCCAGCGCCGCGAGGCCCGGCACCGCCGGGCGGAACCGGCCCGCGGCCAGCGTCAACCCGCCCGCCAGCAACAGGCAAATTGCGCCCACGAGCAAACTTCCCGACGCCTGCGCCGCCGCCTCGGTGATGAAGGCGGGATTTCGATACTGCATCGCCGGAAACTCCGTCTCACCGCTCGATTGAATCATCGCAAAAAATCGCTGCACCCCGCTGCCCTCTTGCGCAGCCGAAACGGGATCCACCCCGTGCACAACCAACGCCAGCACAATGACAAGCGCCCCCAGGCCAACCGAGCCCCATCCAAACCAATTCGGCACCCGTCGCCCGCGGAGCAACCCGTCGAGACCGATCCCCGCCAGCAAGGCGAGGAAAAGCGACATGAGCGCAATGAACTTCGAATTGCCGCGGAAACTGGAAAAGCCCGGCACCCAATGATAAAGCAGCTTGAACAGGGGTGTGTGACTGCCGAGGGCCAGCACGGCGAGGACGACAATCATGGTCCCGCAAAACCGGCGGCGGCTTCGTTCGCCCCAGATCGCGCCCACCACGGCCAGCAACAAACCAGCCACGCTGATGAACAAGGACATTTCCCACAGGTAACACCGGCCCCAATAGGGAAAGTCTTTCAGCGATCCGAAAAATCCCGGCGCGATGAACGTGACGAGGTTTTCCGGCGGCAGGGAAAACATCGCCGCGAAATCGTAATTCACCCCGGCGGACCGCAGCGTCTCCCGGCCCTCCTGGATTCCCGTAAACAATTGTACCGCCGTCAATGCAATGCCGCCCGCCACGATCGCCGCCAAACCCAACGCCGTCCGTTTGCGCTCGCGGGCCTTGAGCCAGCAAAGACCACAGTAAATGCCCGCCGCCACGCCCGTGTAAAAAACATACTGCGGATGGCCGGCCAGGATTTGCATCGCCATCGCGGTCATGCCCAGGAGACTCCAGCGCACCGAGGGCCGGTCGAAGGTGCCGTCAATGGCGAGGAACAAGAGCGGCATCCAGATGAGGCTGCATAAGTTCGAAAGGTGCCCCGCGTAGATGTGGGGAAAATGCGCGCCGCAAAACATGAAGATCGCCGCCGCCAGAAAACACGCCAAAGGACGCAGCCCGCGATACGCCGCCCATCCATAGGTGAAAACACCCGCCAGAAAAATGTGCAGGGCGATTGTCCAATTCACCGCCGGCCCCAGTGGTAAAATGAGATAAAGAACGTTCAGCGGATAAAGCAGCGCGGCCTGGAAGCCGCCGAAAAAAGGCGCGCCAAAACAGTAGTGCGGATTCCACAACGCGAGCGTGCCGTGGCGCAGTTCATCGAAACCAAACTGGCGCCAATGCACGTACGCATGAAACAAATCCGTGCCCTTGCCGGACAGCACCCGGTCCGCCGGGCCAAACAGCACGCCGGCGAACATGGCGAGCGTCAAGCCCAGCAAACCGCCGACGGCCAGGAGGGTGGTGCGGCGCGTGTGCGGACAAATGCCGGCCGGTTCACTTTCCGGAGCAGCCGGAGCTTTGGCGGGTTTCATTGGCACGTGGCGAACCGCCGGCCCTCGAGTGGCGCGCGCGGTCACTTACGATTGCAAAGCCTTCGTGGTGCGGTCACGCGAAAAAAAAGGCCCGCTTCGCGAACGAAGCGGGCCGGCTTAAAAGTAATCCCGATAACTAGGGAGCCGCGTAGTTGCGGCCGCCCGTGGGCACTTCCCCGCCTGTGCCGGGAACCACGTTGGTCGGCGAACCCGTCAGCGGAATAAAGGGAGGTCCGACCGCCGGGCCACGAGCCATGGCACCACCGCCGACAGGGGCCACCGCAGGACCAGCGGAAGAAATCAGCGAAAACGACGGCGCACTGCCCGCACCGGCCGTCCCGGAAACCGCGGCCACGGGTTGGGCGGCGTTCAGCACACCCATCACCGAGGGCGAGTGGTTCGCGAACAGTCCCAGGTTGGAATTAATGCTGTCCCGATACTCAGGCAGCGAATCCGAAACCCCTTCCAGGATTTCCCGGTTGGCGCCGATCACCGTTTCGGAAACGCCATTCGCAACTTCGCGATACTGATTCGGAACCGCACGGCAAACGGCGGCGACGATTCTACGAGTCTGTTCCCGGGCGGCGGCGGACGCGGCACGAGCCACCGCCACAGCCATCGCCGGCTGTTCAGCGGCGGCGGTCGCCGCAGCCGTCGGAGCCATTTCCGGCACCGAGCGGGAAATCGCGCCAACAATTGAGGGTGCCGCAGCCGGATTCAGTCCGACCGCAGCCTTCACCACGCTGACGGTGGTTGCTTCACGCTGTTTTGCGCTCGCGGCCTTCACCACTTCGGCGGCCTTGGCCGGCATTTCACCAGCGGGCACCGCGGAAAGCTTCGCGGAATACGGGTTGGCCGGTACCTGAACGGTCGCGGAATAAGCGGCAGTCAAACCCAGGCAATACGCCCCGAGCAGCATGCTCACAACAGTTTTCATCTCTTTGCCTTTGTGGTTTTGATTGTTTGACTCAGCTTTCGCCATTAGTACCCGCTTTTGGTCCGGTAGTCAATGACATTCTAGACCCGTTTCCCGCAAAAATCGGGCCAAAACCGGTGGTTTTCCCGGTCTCGACCCCGTATCAGCCCCGGGAAGAGAGCCCGGTCCTCCCGACGGCTCCCGGGGGGGTGGCATCCGAAGGGGCGGTTCCCTTTGGTGAATCTGCCGCGGAATGGTCCTGCTTCTCTTCGCGCGCCCGGGGTGAAGGCGAGTCGAAGCGCAAAGGGTTGGTTTCGGAGTCGGACCACGAACTGGCAGCCTTCATCCAGCCTTCCGCCAGCAATTCGGCCACAATCGGGAAAGTACGCCCGTCAGCCGCCGGCGGGCAAGCCGCCGTCCGGCAACGCTCGTGGTTGGGACACACCCCCCGCTTCGCCGGGTCGGACTCATCGCACGCAAAAGCCTTCACCTCCAACGATCCACACAACCCCTCCTGCACCGAAAACTCGACGGCGCGTAGCGCGGTCGAACCACCCGTTTCGTCCCATATCCGCTCTCCGTCCCGCAATTTCAGCCGGATGAAACAAAACCCAAGCCGCTTGCCCGCAAACACCAGGAATGACCACAATTCTTCAACCGAACCACATCGCTCCCCTTCCAGCGCCAGCCAGCGTGTGAGGGACAGCGAGTATTGAATGCGCTGCCGCATCGCCAGCGAGGTTTCCAGCGTGCGCCCGATCGAAAGCCATTGCCGGCTGAACCTCAGGCCTCCCGCGCACAGCAACAAAACCAACCCCGCCACCCCCAGCAACAGCGGCACCAGGTGCCCGCGCGACCAGAACGCCGCGAAGCCCATCACCAGGAAGATCAGCGTCACCGCGTAGAACGACAGCACCACCCGCCGCCGCGAAAGCCCCATGTCGAGCATGTGATGATGCAGGTGCCGGCGATCCGGCCGGAACACCGGCAGACCGCGAATACCCCGGCGCAGAATCGCCAGCGTGGCATCCAGGATCGGCAGCGCCAGCACGAACAGCGGCGCCACCAGCGCCGCGAAAATCGTTCCCTTCTGCGAACTCACCAGCGAAAACAGCCCGATTTGAAAGCCCAGAAAGTACGCCCCGCCATCCCCCATGAAAATCCGCGCCGGCGGAAAATTGAAATACAGAAACGCCAGCAGCGCGCCCGCCATCCCCGAGGCCAGCAACTCGAAGCTCCCGTTGGCATGGCCCACATAGACCAGCAGGATCATGAGCATCAGGCAGATACCCCCCGCCAAGCCGTCCACGCCGTCAATCAGGTTGATGAGGTTGGTCATCCCCACCAGCCAGACGATCGTCACCACCACACCCCAGCCCCCCAGGTTGATGACCTCGGAAGTGAACGGAATCTTGAACCGCTGAATCCCCAGCCCCGCCCACGCCACCGCGCCCGCGATCAGCAATTGACCAATCAGCTTCTTCTTCGCGCCGAGCGGTTTCAGGTCGTCCATCCAGCCCAGGACGAACATCGCCAGCGAACTGAGAATCACCGTATTTCGCCCCGGCACCGCCGCGCGGCGCTCCGGAAAGAACACCGCGATGAAAACCTCCGTGATCACAAACGCCAGTGCCAGCGCCACCCCGCCGAAACGCGATACCGGCGTTCGATGCGTGTGATGCAGGTCAGCCGCGCGCGCGCTGGCGCCCGCCGCGTGCGCCCGGATCAGCAGGGGGATGATCACAAACGTGACCAGAAAACCCAAAAGCCCGAACAGAATGAGTGGCAAAAAATCCATCGCCTGGTGCCTGACACGCAAAGCCCGGACCAGAATCGGCTTGCCCGGCTAGATTCAGCCAGGTCCAGACCTTGCGGCCGCATTCGGAATTTCCGGCCAAATTTAGCACTTTTAGCCCCGAAATGCAGTTTTCCTTATCCTGCGCCACCGCCCGGCAGGGTCAAGCGAGAAAGGAGCACGACAATCCCTTCTCCGCCCAAGGCAAACGCATCCAAATCCGAGGACAAAGGCCAATTTCGACAGATTTCGTAGCGGCGAGCGCCCGTCCGCCGGCTGGAAGTCGGCGCCACGAGTTCCGACGCATTTGCCCCCCCCGGGGGGGGTATATGCCAAATCGGTGTTACACTGGATACACTGTTTACAAGGCGCATAAACATTGGGTGGAATAAGGGTCATTCCGTGTTACGTCCGGTGTTACACTGTTTACACCATTACAAAATCAGGGCGTGACCCTCCGAAAGCAGTCTGGCTCCGGGCGGCTGAAGGGCCCGCGGAGAGAGGATTGACGATACAGCCGACCGCCTTTCGGCGTTGGGGAATTTAGAGGCGTTTGCCCTGCGGGGGCAGGGCAGAGCCCCGGGACGTGGACGTTCTTGTTTGCAGCAATGTGCGAAAATCCGGCAGTCCTTGAACGGACTACAATCCCCAGCGCGGCCCCTGGCGTTTCGGGGGCATTGTCAGGATGCGTTGGGTCAGGAGGCCCGTTTTGATTCGGTCTCTTTGGCGCGGAGAATTTCGCGGGAGCGCTCCAGGGCCAGATCGATGTTGGCGCAGGTGTTTTCGCGGCCGAGGCGGTCGAGGAATCCAGCTTTGTCCATCATGAACAACGGCTGCGTGTGCGGACCGCTGAGGACGAGGAATTTGTTCCGGCTGCGCAACCGTTCATAAAGGTCTTCCAACGCATTGAGGCCCGTCGCGTCCATGGCCAGAACCTTGCGCATGCGCAAAATCAGCACATCCGGTTCCTGCTTGAGGCGCTTGAGCGCGGTTTCCAGCTTGTCCGCGGCGCCGAAGAAGAATGATCCGAAGATGCGGTAAATCATGACGCCGGGCGGGATGTCCTTGCCCACCAGCGAATGATGCGAGCCCTCGGTTTCCGTCGCCTGGTCCACGGCGGTGATTTGCGTAGTGTCGGACACTCGTTTGATGAACAGCATCGCGGCGAGAACCATTCCCGTCTCCACCGCGACGGTCAGATCCAGCACCACCGTCAGGCCAAACGTGACGAGAAACACCGCCGCGTCGCTGCGCGGCCAACGAAGGATGCGGCCGAAGTTGTGCCACTCGCCCATGTTGATCGCCACGTGCATGAGCACGGCGCTCAGCGTCGCGAGGGGAATGAACCGGGCGGTTGGCGCGGCAATCAGGATGATCACCAGGAGGGTGAGCCCGTGGATGATCCCGGCGATGGGAGTGCGCCCGCCGCATTTGATGTTCGTGGCCGTGCGCGCGATGGCGCCCGTCACCGCGATGCCGCCGAAGATCGGGCTCACGATGTTGGCGATTCCCTGGGCCATCAACTCCTGGTTGGAGTCGTGCTGGTCGTCGGTCATGCCATCGGCGACGACGGCGCAGAGAAGAGATTCGATGGCCGCGAGCAGGGCAATGGTCAGGGCCGGTTGAAAGAGATTGCGGAGGTTGTCCCATTCAATGGCGGGCAGATGCGGTGCGGGCAGCGCCAGTGGGATGCCGCCGAATCTCGAACCAATCGTGCCCACCGGCAGGCTTAAATAGCGCACGGCGACCGTGGCCAGCACCAGCGCGACAATGGAACCGGGGACGCGGCGCTGCCATTTCGCGGGCCAGAGCCGGATGATGGCGAACGAAATTACCGCCAGCAGCAACGTGGGCCAATGGAAGGCGCCGGCGTTTTTTGCGAGCACCAGCATTTTACCGACGAACTCCGTGGGCACTTTGTCCACGTCCAGGCCGCAGAAATCCTTGATCTGGGTGCTGAAAATCAAGACCGCGATGCCGCTGGTGAATCCGGCGGTGACGGGGTAGGGGATGTATTTGATCATCGTGCCCAGCCGCGCCGCGCCCATGATCAGCAACAACCCGCCCGCCATGATGGTGCAGATGGCCAGGTTCTCCGCCCCGTACTTTGCGTAGATCCCGTACAGAATGACGATGAACGCGCCCGTCGGCCCGCCGATCGAAACTTTAGTCCCGCCCAAACCGGAAACAATGAAGCCGGCGATCACCGCCGTGAAAATCCCGGCCCCCGGCGGCACTCCCGAGGCAATCGCAAACGCCATGGCCAGCGGCAGGGCCACAATGCCCACGGTAATGCCCGCCACGAGATCCGCGCGGAATTCCCCGCGGGTGTAGTGCTTGAGGGTGTCCAGCAACTTCGGCCGGAACGCAAAAGGCAGGTCCATACCCCGGCTTAATCCTGCCTTTCCATTTGCTTGAGCATCGAGATCGAATCCTCGAAATATTTCTGGAAATACTGGCGCATCGCGTCAATCACTTCCGCCAGCAACGGATCGCGCAACGAATAAAGCACGTGATTCCCGGCTTTGCGCGTCACCACCAAGTGGCTCTGCCGCAGCACCGACAGATGCTGCGAAAGATTCGCCTGCCCCACCTGCACCTGCGCCAGGATGCCCCCTACCGCCTGTTCCCCCGACCGCAGGATTTCAATGATGTGAATGCGCGTGGGATGCGCCAGCACCTTGAAAATCCCCGCCTTGAACTTGCGCAGGGCCTCGAAGTGCTTCGGATCGAGCAAATTTTTTCCCATACCTCCCAACTATATTCACATATTCGAATATTTGCAAGTAACGGCCGCCCAAAGCCATTGCCTGCCCCCGCCCGGGACAAACTAATTGAACTAATTCACGCCCGGCCCTTCCCTTTCCCCAATGATTTTCAAGTTTGTTGCCCCCCGTCTCCCTTTCCCGCATCCTCGCCGCCCTATGGCATGCCGAATGTTTGGTTACAGCGGGAATTCCGAGTCGGATGTCCACGAGCTATTCGCGGGGCTGAAGCGCGCGTGTGCCAACGACCCCAAGCTCTCCGCCATCGCGCCCGGTTGCACGCGGCATTGTCACGGTTGGGGCTATGTGATTCTCGCGGAGAACGGTCTGTTCCACTACCGCACGGCCACCTCCCTTTATGACGACGACGTCATGCTGCCGAAACTCAAAGGCCGGATCCAGGCAATCTTTCACGGCCGCTACGCGAGCGACAAGGAACTCGCCGGTCCGATTTTTTCGCACCCCTTCGTGGCGGCGAGCGACACCGCCGTCACCTACCTTGCGCACAACGGCGGCGTAAATCCACCCAGCCAAGCGCCGCGCAATGTGGATAGCGAATGGGTGCTCGACGAGATCGTGCGCCATGGCGACATCGCGCGGGCGCTGCCACTTCTGAAAGAGCATACGCACTCCGCTCTGAATTTGCTCATCCTCACCGTCCCCCGCGAAAAAGGCGCGCGCGCCGTGTTGCGCTACTTCCACTACTTCAAACCGACCGAGCCCAGCAAAGTGGATTACTACACCATCTACCAGGGCGACATGCCTGGCGGCCACGCGATCGTGTCGTCCACGTTCACTTTGAACGAAGCCGGCATGACCCACCTCGCCAACGTGCGACCCGTTCCCTTCGAGTTCCTCCAAACCATTGGAGCGGAGTAGCCGCCGCTCGTGCAAGGTGCAAGAGGCGGCAAAATCGCCTGATGCACATTGCAATGGAAAACCGCCCTTTTTTGCAATTTCCCGTCTGATTCAGGCCAAAATCACGCTTAGAACAGCTCGGCGCGCATCCTGCAATGGAAGGGGCAGAGCGTAGCGCCAGGTTTTGGCTGACTGCGCTGAACGATGGAAAACGAAAGGCAAAGTTATGTTACAATGGACGCTTACATTTCTGGTTATTGCGCTGATCGCCGGGTTGCTGGGCTTCGTGGGAGTCGCCGGAATCGCCGCCACGATCGCCAAGGTACTGTTCGTTGTCTTCCTGGTTCTGTTCCTGGCCAGCCTCATTGCGCGACGAGCGTGAGCGCGGCTTCAATCCTGAACGGAAGGGAGCGGGAAATATGAAAAACAAATGCCTTTTGCTCGCGTGTGTGGCCGGGTTGCTGGCCGGCGGTTGCAAGCCGACGGATAACCCCACGCCCACCGTGGGCAATGACACGAGCGCGCAATTGGAGCGTGTGAAGGAGAAAACCAAGGAGGCGGCGCTGGCGGTCAATGACTATGCCTACGCTCAACGCGTCGAGTTCGCGGACAAAATGAGAGCTGAGCTCGCGGACATCAACGCGCAGTTGGATCGTATCAGCGTCCAGGTGAACAGCTCGACTTCCTCCGCCAAGGACGAAGCCAAGGCCAAAATCCAGGCCTTGCGCGACAAGACCTCCGACCTGAACAAGCAATTGGACGGGGTGAAGGATTCCAGCGAGTCCACCTGGAATGATGTGAAGTCGGGCATTCGCAAAGGCTTCGACAACGTGAAGGATAGCTTCAAGCAGGCGCGCCAGTGGCTGAGCGACAAAATTGCCCCGTAATCAGTAAACGCAGAAACCAAATCGAAACGCACTTGAACAAACATATGAAAACCAAAATGACCAGTCTGGGTCTGGCCCTCTGTCTTGGGTTGCCGCTCGTGGCGGCGATCGGCGTGACCGGTTGCGCCGGAGATCGCTACGAACGCAGCACGGGCGAATACATTGACGACAAGGCCCTCGGCTCACGCGTGCGCTCCGCGCTCGGCGACAACAACGAATACAAATTCGGCGACGTGCAAGTCACCAGCTTCCGGGGCACCGTGCAGCTCAGCGGCTTCGTGAACACCACCGACCAAAAAAAGCGCGCAGGAGAGATCGCCTCGCGGGTCCAGGGTGTGAAGCAGGTCGAGAACAACATCACGGTGAAGGACAAGATCAGCTAACCCCAAACTTTGGGAAGTGCTCACCGGCGGCGCCCTTCGGGACGTCTCCGGTTTTTTATTGTTTGGTTTCCTGGCTTCAGCCGGTTCCGGGCGGCAATCAAACACGCTAAAGCGTGGACACCAAACAAGTGTTTCCGCCGCCTATTCCAAGCCGATCTTCTTGCGCTTCCGGTAGAGCGTCGCCTGGTCAATTCCCAACAGCTCCGCCGCTTCCGTCAGGCTCGGCGTCTTCTCCAGGATGCGCTTGATGTGAAGTTCTTCGAGCTTCTCCAGCGAAATGGCCGCGCCGGCGTGGGTGGTTTCCGAGCCGCTGCCGACGGAGCCGTTGCGCAATTCCCCGGGCAGATCGGACGGCAGCACTTTGTCGCCGCGAGCCAGGATGGCGGCGCGCTCGATGGCATTGGACAATTCGCGCAGATTGCCGGGCCACGGATGCTGCCGGATGCACGCCGCCGCCTCATCGGAGAATCCCTCGAGCTTCCGGCCGGCCTGCGCGGTATAGTGTTTTAGATAATGCCGCGCCAGCCGTTCCAGATCATCCGGACGCGCGCGCAACGGCGGCAATTCGACCGCGATCACATTCAGGCGAAAGTACAAATCCTCGCGAAACGCGCCTTCGGCCACGCGTTTCTTCAAGTCGCGATTTGTGGCGGCGATGATCCGCACGCTGGCCTGGCGGGTGGTGTTTTCGCCGAGGCGCTCGTATTCGCGTTCCTGGAGGAGGCGAAGGAGCTTGGGTTGGATCTCCATCGGCAGGTCGCCGATTTCATCCAAAAACAAGGTGCCGCCGTCCGCCGACTTCACCTTGCCCCAATGATCCCGGATCGCGCCCGTGAAGGAACCGCGCACGTGGCCGAACAATTCGCTCTCGAGCAGCTCGCGTGAAAGGCTCGGGCAACTGACCGTCACAAACGGCCGGTCCGCCAGATGACTTTGCTCATGCACCGCTCGCGCGGCAAAGGTCTTGCCGGTGCCGCTCTCACCCAGAATCAAAATGGACGCCGGAGTCTTCGCCGCGCGCAGCAGGACGTCCATTACTTCCTTCATGCCCGGCGTGGCGAAATCGAAGAATGGTTCCACGGTGCGCGACCGCGTCTCTTTCACTTCGCGTTCCAGTGTCTCGATCCGCTCACCCAGTTGCCGCACGCGCTGCAGCCGCGCCAGCACAGCGAGAAATTGTTCGCGGTTGAAAGGTTTCTCCATGAAATCCACCGCGCCCCGGCGCATCGCTTCCACGGCCAGCTTCACGCTGCCCTGCGCCGTAAACATGACCACCGGGATGTTCGGTTTCGCCTTCTGGATTTCCACCAGCACGTCGAGGCCCTGTTCGCCGCCGAGTTTCACGTCCAGGAGCACCGCGTCGAATTTGTCCTCCTTCAGTGTCTGCAAGGCGGCCTGGCCTGAATCCACACCCTCGGCGTAGTGGCCTTCGGCTTCGATGAGAATGCAGGACGCGTCGCGAAACGTTTTGTCGTCGTCAATGACTAGAAAATCCATAATAAAATTTTAAGTTACCATCGTTGCTGCGGGCGGGAGGCGGATCACCATCGTTGCGCCGGCGCCGGGCGTGCTTTCGCAGGTGACCTGGCCGTTCATGGCCTGCACCAGCTTGCGCACGATGCTCAACCCCAGCCCGCTGGAGGGCTCCCCGTTCGTGGGCCGGGCCGAAAGCCGCCCGTAACGATGGAACATCCGCGCCTGGTCCTCGGGCGTAAACCCCGGGCCTTCATCCCGAATCCGGCATTCCACCATCCCTGCGGCCGGTTTCACGGTGACGAACACCTGTTTTCCCGGCGGGGAGAATTTAACCGCATTTGACACCAGGTTGTCGAGCACCTGGTCCAGCGCCGTGGAATCTGCCAGGACCAGGGTGTTCGACCGCTCCAGCTCGGTTTGGATCGTGATCTTTTTTCGCCGGGCGATCTCCTCGTATTGTCTGACCGTCGCGGCGGCGGCGTCCGCCAGGCCGATTTGCACGGGGCTGGCCGAAAGGTTGTGGTCAGCCGCTGCGTTGGCGAGATATTCCTTTACGAAACTCAGCACCTGTCCGCTCGTGCGCAAAATGTTCTCCGCGAGCTGCTGAGACTTCGCATCGCTGTGCGTGGCGATGCGGTCGTGCAGCAACTGCGCGCTCATTTCCATCCCGCCCAGGTGGCTCTTGAGGTCGTGCGCGAGAATGCCCAGCAGCTCGTCCTTGTCTTCGGCCATTTGCGCCAGGCGGTCGCGCGCGGATTTCAGGGCGAGCTGGGTGCGCACGCGCGACACCAGTTCGGCCTGGTTGAACGGCTTGGTGATGAAATCCACGCCGCCAGATTCCAGCGCGCGCACGATGAAATCCTTGTCATCCGCGGCCGACAAAAAAACTACAGGAATATTCTGCCACTCCGGATTTTCCTTAATCCGGCGGCAGGTTTCGTAGCCGTCCATATCCGGCATGAGCAAATCCAACAGGATCAAGTCCGGCTTGCGTAACGCCAGCCGCTTGAGCGCGGTCATGCCGTCGGTAGCGGGGATGATTTCATGCCCGAGCTTGCCCAGCACCTGGATATTGGCCGGTTGATCGTCCACCACGAGAATGCGCGCCGGCAGTGGCGCCGGATCGGCCCCGGGCGGCGGATGGACTGGCGGGTTGCGGCTCATTCCCTGGCGGCCGCGGTTAATCGATCCACCAGCGGGCCGAACTCCTGCAACTGGTTCTCCAGCTCCACCACCGAATAGTTGTCCGCATGGCGGGCGAGGTTGCGCGCGTAAAGCATCAGGGGCTGAGAGTCCCATTGCCGCGCCAGGGCATCAAGCTGTTCCGCCAGGGCCTTGCTCTCGTTGATGGCCGCGCTGTCGCGCACCGCCGGCCATTGCTTGTCCTTAATGCGGCGCAACTCCGCTGCCAATTCCGCCGCGACCGGACCGTCGGGAGGCGTCGGTTCGCTGCCCTGATGTTTGATGTTCTCCGGCTTGGTTTCCGGTGGCAAAAACTGCGCCAGCTCGAAGAACAGCTCCTGCCGCGAAAATGGCTTGCGCACATACCCGCTGAACCGGTCCTTCAATTCGAGTTCCTCGGCCACCAGGCTCGAGGCCGTGACCGCAATGATCGGCGTCACTTCCAGGCCGGCGATCTGCCGGATCTTCGTCATGGCCTCGCGGCCGTCCATCCCGGGCATCCGGATATCCATGAGAATGATGTCCGGTTTCAATTCCGCCGCCTTGCTCACGACTTCGTGGCCGTTATTGCCAAAAAACAACTGGTGATGCGAGCCCGTAAACATGCCGCCGACCAATTCGCGATTCAGCTCATTGTCATCCGCCACCAACACTCGCGCCGGGCGCAGCTCGTTGAAATTCACTTCGCGCTGCGTGTCGAGCTTGGAGGTCGCCGGGAGCCGCGCCGAGATGGGCACGTCCGGAAAACGCAGGCTGAAGGCCGAACCCTTGCCCAGCACGCTCGCGGCGGTGACGGTGCCGCCCATCATTTCGGTGAGCCGCTTCACGATCGCCAGCCCGAGCCCGGTGCCCTGACGTTCCTTTTCGCGGTGGGCGCCCGCCTGGACGAACGGTTTGAAAATCGCCTCGAGCCGGTCCTGGGGGATGCCCACGCCGGTGTCCTCAACTTCGATGATCAGCGTGATATGGCTGCTGCGTTGTTGTTTTTCCCACAACACGCGGGCAAACACGCTGCCCGAGTCCGTGAATTTCACCGCGTTGCCGACGAGATTCACGAGAATCTGCCGCAGCCGCAGCCGGTCCAGCAGCAACGCGCGGGGCAGGTCTTCGGCCGCTTTGCATTCGAGGCGCACATTCTTGCGCGCCGCCGCCTCCGCAAAGACCGTGTGGATGAATTCACAGATTTCGTGCGCGTCCGTGGGCTCCGGCCGCAACTCCATCACCCCGGCCTCGACCTTCGACATGTCGAGGATGTCATTGATGAGTTGCAGGAGCGAGTTGGCGCTGTCGCGGACGGATTTCAAATACTGCCGCTGCTTCGGATCGCGCAGGTCGGCTTCGAGCAGTTCGCTGAACCCCAGGATGGCATTCATCGGCGTGCGAATTTCATGGCTCATGTTCGCCAGAAAAACCGTCTTCTCCTCGCTGTTGCGCTCCGCCTGCAACTTCGCCTCCATCAACTCCCGCTCCCGTTCCCGGTGCCGCAGGGTCACTCGCGCCAGCCAGATCGCAATCAATCCCGCGGCTATGCCCACCAAGCCCGCCACCAGGCTCGTCAATCCCGCGCGCATCAGCCGGGCGCGCGTGAGCGCTGCGTTGTCCGATAGCACGTCGGCTCGCAGGCGCCGAATCTGGCCGGCCTGCTCCCGCGCCTGGTCCATGATCTTCTTGCCCTCGCCAGAACCGACAATCTCTGCCGCCTTCGTCAGACCGTCAGCCCGGCGCACGGCGACGACGTGACGGTGATAGTCCAGGCTAGATTCCGCCGTGGCCCGGAAGGCCAGCACGCGCCGGAGCATTTCAGGATCATTTTGCGCGAGCTCAGCGAGGTGGTTGAACGGAGCGACGAGGTTCGTGGAGCCCATGTTCAACGGCTCAAGAAAGAGTTCATTACCCGTCAGGCTGAAGCCACGCTGGCCGGTTTCAGCGTCCAAGAGGGCCTTCATCACCGCGTCGAGTTCCGAGCGGATGGCCACCACTTCGCGGGCGGCCGCCAACTGGTTCGCCAGTTGCATCCACGTGGCCGCCGCCAGGACCACCCCGGCCAGCGACAACGTCAGCCAGGTGCCTACAACAATATTGTATATCGGGTTTTCCCGGCCCTTCATGTTGAATAAATTCAGAGCGCTAGATCACAAATGCCCGTTGTGGGTAACGCTCGGTCAACTGGAACCTACAACCACCATCAGGCAGTGTCCAGTGGACCGCCGCCGCCCGCCCGCGATCCGACAGGTTTGTAGCGCAGGCTTCCAGCCTGCTGGGTCGGGGATTTCCAATCCGCAGGCTATGGATTGCAACACGCGCATACGCGCTTCATGGCCTGCCGACTGGAAGTCGGCGACACAGCAGGCTGGAAGCCTGCGCTGCGCTTGCCAGCCGATCCTGGCAACCCAACCATTCAGGCAGCCCGTCGGCGCCGCACCCCGCCCAAGATTTCGCCAAAGGCGGTCAGCGAGGGAACGCGTTCACAGACGACTTTGATGCAAACCAGCAACGGCATCGCGAGCAGCGCCCCCGTGATGCCCCACATCCAAATGAAGAATATGAGCAGCACGAAAATAATGAACGGATTCAACTGGAACCGCTCGCCCAGGATGAAGGGCGTGATGGCGTAGGCCTCGATGAGATGCAGGCCCGCGTAAGCCGCCCCCGGCGCCACCGCCCGGCCAATCGTGTCAAAAACGAACATTCCGGCCATGGTGACCAGGATCATGCCGCCCACGGGACCGAAGTAGGGAATGAAATTAAAGAGCGCCGCCGCCACCCCCCACATCATCGCATTGGGCAATCCGAGCAGCTCGAGTGTGATTCCCAGCAGCAAGCCGAAGCAGGCATTGATGACTCCCACCGTGAACAAATAGCGGGAGATGCTCTCCTGGATGTCACGGCTGATTTTCATCGCCTGCTGTTTGTCCTGCACGGTGGGCATGGCGTTGACGAATTTGCTCACGAGTTTTTCGCCGGTGGCCAGCAGCAGAAAAACCAGCGCGACCGTTTCCCCGATGCCGGCCACCGCGCTGCCGGTCCAGGTGAACACGGTGGAGGACATGCTGTGGTCCTTCACTTCGACCGCTGGCGTTTTGGGCGCTTCGTTGCCGGCTCCCTCGAGATTGCCGATATCCGCGGCGGCCTGTTTGAGCCGGAGGGCGGGGCTGAGAATGTTGCTGAATTTCTGTTTCAGTTGCGGAGCTTTCTGCGGCGCGGTTTGCATCCATTCGAGGGCCGGTTTGCTCAACTTTACGGCGCCCCACAGCACGAGCGCGCAGGACACCGTCACGACGCCGATCGCGGAGACCACCGCCGGGATGTGTATCCCTTGCAACCAGCGCACGAGCGGTTGCAGGGTCAGGCAAATGATGCCCGCCACCAGTGCCGGCAACACAACGCTGCTGGCGAAGTAAGCGAAGGCCACCACGACCGCAAAAATGACCGACAGTTGCGCAACCAAGGCCAGCCGGTCCGGGGCGTGTTGCGCTCCATTGCCTTTCGGTGGTGATCCGTTGCGCGGGTGGGCGCCGGGCGCGGCGGCTTTGCCGTGGGCCGCCGATTTGGATTCGTGATGAGCGCGCATGACCACCTTTTACTCTTCGTGTTTGAGTCGCGAGCGCCTTTCAAAGTCATACTGGAACAGGATGCCGATGCTATGCGCCCCTTCGCGGCCGTCGCGAAGGGCATTGATGCCATAGCCGTAGCGCAGCACCACCTGCCAGATGGCACTTTTGGGAGTGTACGAAATGCCGCAGCCCACGCCCGTCTGCCATTTGCTCGGTTGCTGGTATCCGGGCAGAAAATCCACCAGCGCCGACGCCGCTTCGAGGCGGAACTTGAAGTGATGCGGGTGATCGAGGGGAAGGGTGTAGGCCGCATACAAATGCAGAAAACGCTGCGCCGTGAGTTCCTGGTAATAATAGCCCGGCAGAATCAGTGGAAATTCCGCGATCAGCGGCAGTACCCCGCCCAGGCGCCAGGCGCCTATCTGGTCAACGTTGCCGGACCCTCCCAGCGTGGTGGCAAAGGAAATCTTGTGCCCGGTGTTCGTCCAGGCGTAGTTCATGCCGGCGTAGAGCCAGTAAAGATCCACGTAACTGTTGAGGGAGGAGGAATCGGCGAGGCCGTATTCGGAGGCGTTGCCCCGCCACTGCCGCTCATACCAGACGGACAACTCCAGGCCCAGGTCCGGATACAGCACCGGTTCCCGGCCCGCCACCCGGATGCCGGTCCGCATGAAGCCAACCACGTGATCGGGCGGCAGTTCGAAGTTGCCCTGGGTTTCGTCCGTCTTGCTGTAAACGACATACTTGGCCCCGCCGCGGAGAACCGCGTTGATGGGGATCATCATCCCCGGATTCAGCCGTTGATAAATGGCCAGCGAACTTCCGCCGCCGGAGCCCCGGAAGCTTTCGCCCTGCCGGTAATTGCCTTGCTGCACGTCGTAGTAATTATCTCCCCACAACCCGCCGTAAATCCCGACGCCGACGTCCGTGGTGGGGGAAAGCAATTCCTTGAAGCCAATTTCACCATCCTGGTAGATGGCGGCGAACGCCGTGCGAAACGCGATGTTGGTCCCGAGGAAGTTTGGATTGTTGTAGTAGTAATAGCCGTAAAGCGCCTGCGGGCCGTAACCAGTCAAGGGCTGGTCATAACCCAACTGCAGCAGGCTGCGATTCATGGGATCCACTTGCGCGAAAGCGGTGGTGAATGTCATGAATAGAAGTGCGCATAACAGAGACGCCTGGCTGATAAAGATTTTGATCATCCCGGTGTGGTGCGTTCCTCGTTGCGCCGGCGGGCACGAAACGCGCTCCAAATGGAGGCTCCCACCCGCGCGCCCTGAAACAAATTCTGGAGCCACGAGGCTCGTCCGTAGCGGCGGGAGGCCCGCAAATCTCTAAACGCCCCCAGTCCGGCCAGGCTCATCGCGGCGAAGGAGCTCACCTTCGACCACACCGAATGAATGCGGTGGGTGATTTCGTGAGCCTCCACCTGAAAGGCGTGGAACTCGCGGCTCAGGGTCGCGCGGTTCACCTCGCTTTCCGCGAGCAAAAGTTGCTTGCGGACCTCCTTGGGCGTCAGACGAGTCGGCGTTCGAGGCATTCGCGATCCTTTCGCAACTGATCAATTGTGCCCGGAAGTGTTTCCCACGTGCGCTGCACATTCAGCACCAACGCGTAAAACCACACCGCGCCACCCGCATAAACCGCCACCAACACCAGCATCGCGGCCAAAGGCGAGCGGTCCCAAAAGAAAATGGCGATGGCCACCGTCGCGGCGATCCCGGCCAGCAAGCCGAAGACCGCCGCGGCCAGTGAGAGCAGTAACACCCGCAGAATGCGGTCCCGCTCCTCCTCGACCTCCAGCTTGAACAGGGCGAGGCGGTTTTCGCCAATCGTGAGGACGGTGTCCATCACGCGGCGAGCCGCATCGCCCAGTTCCGTAGTATTGCTGCCGAGGTCGCCCATGGTGGTTGGGTGTTCTGGTTAGCGGCGGCGCGCCAGGAGGTATCCCAGCAGCGCTCCGACTCCGAAGGCGATGCCGATGGATTGATACGGATGTTCGCGAATGGCCGTATCCGTGGCCTTCGCGCCCTCAATGGTGCGGTCCTGCACCCGTTCCCAGGTTTCGCGGCCCTTTTCGAGGGCGTCCGAGAGGCGCTTGCGCGCTTCCACTACTTTTTCTTCGGCCAGATGGCCGGTGGCGACCAGCAAGGCTTTGGCATCTTCAGCCAGGCCGTTGAGGTCCGAGGCATTTGCAGTGTGTCTTTTCATAATGTTTTTGGTTTTGAGGATTAAAGCGTTAGCTGGCGGTTCAAATCCCTGTCACGCGCGGTTACCCTGAATGAGGCGCACCAGCACCATGATAATGGCGACTACCAGCAAAATGTGAATGAACCCGCCGATCGTATACGAGGAAACCAATCCCAGGAGCCAGGCGATGATCAGGATCAAAGCGATGGTGTATAACATAGCGAGTGGGGGTTGAGGGTTGGTTGCTATTTGTTGATATGGGCTTCCAGCAGCCAGAGCTGCTTCTCGAGATGGTTCAAGACGTTGGTCAAGAGGTCGGCCGTGCCGAAGTCTTCCGCGTCCGTCAGGACTTTGATCGCCTTGCGGACGTGCGTGCTCGCCTGCGCGTGGGCGTCCGCCAGTTCGCGGATCCAATCGGTCTGCGGGCTGCCGGGCGCCGGGTCTTTTTCCTTAACCAGCTTCGAATGGCTCAGTGCCTTGTGGAGGCTGCCTTCGACCACGCCCCCCAAGGCCGTGGCCCGCTCGGCGACCTCATCAATGTCGTTAAGCGTTGCGGCGGCAAATTCATCCAGCAGCTTGTGCAAGCCGATGAATGACATGCCGCGCAAATTCCAATGCGCCTGTTTGATGCGCGCGAATAAATCGAGGGACTCCGCAACGATCGAGTTCAGCAGCTCCACGGCTTTCTTTCGCGTCGCGACCGGCAAAGTGTTTCGAGTTGGATTCATGGTCTGATTCACCGCGGGTTTTTCCACCGCTTGGTTCGATATTTCTTAACGCCTCCGTATTAGCTCGCCCTGTGCCGCGCTGGCGCGGAGCGCCAAATCGGGCAGATTGCTTGGTTTTTTGCAAAATCCTGGTCCTCGGGCGTGTTCCCCTCGCCATGCAAATTGCATGGGGTGCGGAATTGGGTGCTTGCACTTTGCACCCTGCAAGGTCTGGAAATGCCGGGTCTTCCTTGGAAAAGCACACTGTTTCGCAGGAAACGGATTTGCGAGGGCTGCGGCACGCTCCGTGCAATTGGAAGCACCTGTGGCGTGGCGGTTGTCCCGCCCTTAAACCAAAAATCGGAAAGGCATTATGAACGCGCTGGTTTTCAAAGGAAATTGGAACATCATCAAGGGGAAGCTCAAACAGAAGTACGCGCAGTTGACCGACGACGACCTGCAGTACGTCGAAGGCAAGGAGGACGAATTGGTCGGCCGCATTCAAAAGCGCACCGGCGAAACCCGCCAGCACGTTGAGCAGGCGGTTGAGGAATTCGGTTGTTGCGGCGATTAACTGGCAAGCCACCTAACTTCACCAAACATATGAATAGAGCCATTGGACTCGCAGTTTTGGCGGCTGGCATCGTGCTGCTCGTCATCGGCATAAATGCGTCGAACTCATTCGGTTCGGATGTATCGCGCTTCTTCACCGGTTCGCCGACGGACAAATCCGTCTGGCTTATGCTGGGTGGGGTCGCGGCTACCGTGGTGGGCGCCGTGCTGAGCTTCAGGCCGGCCCGGAGCTGATCGCCTCCGTTGTTTCCGCGCGGGGCGAGGACTGACCCTGCTGCCAGGGCGGCCCTCCCGCCGGTTACGTGACCGGTGATTTGAAAATTATGAAACCTTTGATTTGTTATGTGACTCTCGGGGCTTTGGGGCTGCTGTGCGGTTGCGTGCAGGAAAAAGCCCGGCCCGGCAATAGCAATGGCGCGGCCGTGGTCGAAAAAGCGCCGGGCTTGAAGGCGGTTGCCATTTTGTACCCGGCTTCGCAAAGCCAGGCGCGGGGCACGGTGAGCTTTTATAAGAAGAGCGGCGACGAGGTGCGCGTGGACGCCACCTTCAGCGGCCTGCCTCCGGGTAATCACGCGTTTCATATTCACGAGAAGGGCGATTGCTCCACGCCGGATGCGTCCTCCGCGGGCGGCCATTTCAATCCGCACCACATGCCGCATGGCGGCCCGGATGCGAGGCAACGGCACGTGGGGGATTTCGGCAACCTGGCGGCCGATTCCGACGGCAACGCGCATTACTCCAGGGTGTTCACCAATCTCGAATTCAGCGGCGAGGCTTCCATCATAGGCCGCGGCGTGATCGTGCATGAAAAACCGGACGACATGCAAACGCAGCCCAGCGGCAACGCCGGCGCGCGCATTGCGTGCGGTGTGATCGAAGCCAGGTAAATCCTGTCCCGAAACCTCAACCTTCAACCTCATTGTGTTTATGCCACGTGGAGACAAATCCAGCTACACGAACAAACAGAAACGCCAGGCCGATCATATCGAAGAGGGCTACGAGTCGCGCGGTCTCGGCAAAAAAGAAGCGAAAAAGCGCGCCTGGGCCACCGTGAACAAGATGACGCACGGCGGCAAGAAGAGCGGCTCCGGCCGGGGCAAGGCGGAGAACCACGGCCCCGCGCGCAAAGGCGGCCGCCTCGGTGGCCGCGCGCGCAGTCGCCGGTCGCGCTCCTGACCGCCGATTTTTCCAATTTATGAAACCAAACGAAAGCGAGCGGTTCCGCGAATTGCTCGCCGGCTACAACACGGCGGTACTCATCACGCACAACACGAAACCGGGCTTCGTCGCCCGGCCGATGGCGATCGCCGGCGTGGAGCCCGACTGCACACTCTGGTTTATCACCGGCTACGACTCCGCCAAGGTCCATGAGATCGCGGAGGATACGCGCGTGATGGTGGTCTGCCAGAACTCGTGGTCCAGTTGTGTATCGATTTCGGGGCGCGCCTTGTTGGTGCGCGACGAAAAGAAAATCGAGCAACTCTGGAACACCGCCTACAAGGCGTGGTTTCCCAAAGGGCCGACTGATCCCAACATCGTGTTGATCCGGGTGATGGCCGAGAGCGGCGAGTATTGGGACAACACCGGCATGAACGCCGTGACCTACGCCTACCAGACCGTGAAAGCCATGGTCACCGGCACGCCGCCGGAGGTCAAAGAAGGCGCCCAGCACGGGCGGATGAATTTGAAGAAGAAGTAGGCAAGGCGAAGGCGCCGGGATGGCTGGAGATTCGGATTTCATGGGACGCGGTGGGATTAGGATTAGGATTAGGATTGGGACTACGAGTAGGATTAGGAAGGGAAGGCATTGCACCCTGGCAGCATGCATGCCCGAGCGAGGGCTCTGGGTTGCAGGTTGCGAGTCGCCCGTCTTCGCTCTGCTACGACGCGGCGCGCCCGTCTGCGCTTCGCTTTGGCGCGGCAGGCAGGTTGCAAGTTTTTGACCTTGAGGACGTCAAATGGGCGGTGGGGCCCCCTGCGAGAGGTTGTTCTTTAAGTGTATTTAGGTGTTTTTTTGTGTTTTTTGGCGGTCCTTGAGTGTTTTTTGCTGTCCCCTTCGTGTTCCTTTGGTGTCCGTTCGGAAGGGGTGGGACCAGAGGAGGGAAAAGGCATGGTGGCAATAGAAGGCAATAGGTGGCATTAGCTGGCATTGGGTTGGCAATAGGTGGCACAGGGGGAAGGTTGAAAGTTGCAGGCTGCAGGTTGAAAAAATCTGTCCGCAATGAGCCTCGATAATTTTTTTGGTTTGACTGGGTTTGACTCGGTTTGACCGGGAGGGGACACAGGGGACCGGAGCGGGCGGACGCAATGGGCTGGCAGGCATAGTCGGCATACGTTTCCTTGTTCCTTGAATTTCCCTGAGTGCGCCCGCGTAGAGAATCGGCTGTGTCCACCGGCGATTCCCGGGCGAGAAATCCCTCCGCAGATAGAGTTACACGATTTGGCTGGGTGTCAAGGCGTCGGATGGCAAAAAACCGAAATTCGCCGAGCTTGGTTGCCATCCGAATAAATCGTGGTCCCGGCGTGGCGATGGACTAAAGTTCTCGGCGTTCGGCGAAGTTCCTGATTGGATCATATTCCGATATTCGAACCGCCTCGGTTATGATTCGTATCTTCGGAAGCCGTTTCGCGGTCTTTCAGAGCATGTTCGTTTTGCTCATGCTTTTTCAGCTGTGGCAAAGCGGGGCGGGTCGTTGGAAAAGTGTAAATAGTAAGGACTGACACTTGGTGACTTGGTCATACTTTGAATATGCTTATCGTCCTCAGCGGTCTTCCGGGTACGGGGAAAACGACCATCGCCCGTGAACTGGCGCGGCGACTCAAGGCCGTGCATGTGCGCGTAGACTCCATCGAACAGGCGATAAAAGACTCTGAATCATTCTCCGGGCCGATGACTGATGCGGGCTATCGTGCAGGATATGCGATCGCGGAAGACAATCTCCGTCTTGGACACATTGTTATTGCGGATTCGGTCAATCCGATTCATCTGACACGAGATCGGTGGATTGCCGCCGCCCAACATACCCGTCAAAAGGTTGTGGAAATTGAGATCAAATGCTCCGACTCAGCGGAGCATCAACGCAGGGTGGAAACCAGGGTAGCAGACATTCCGGGGCATCGATTGCCATCGTGGCACGAGGTGGCTAAGTGGGATTATCAGCCTTGGAAAAGAGAACATCTGGTCATAGATACGGCACGCTGCTCTCCCGCCCAGGCCGTTGATCTCATCGTCAGTGAAATTGAAAAAGCCCCTTGATCAATCCGCGGTCAAGAGTGTGGAGTGCCCGTTCGGTGAACGACAGGTTGCCCACCGCTTACCCCTGACTCACACTCCCAAAAATTACCCGCACCTTGTGCTTCGCGTGGTCGTCTTGTAAAGGGAGCCACTGTTCGGGAAGCATTTGGCCGTCCAGTTCCACTTTGTAGGGACCAGTCCAGATTCCCAACGGACTGCTGAGCGTGATTTGATACTGGGTCTCGCGATAGCGGTAATTGATCTGGAAGGTTTTCCAGTCATTGCGCACGCGCGGTTCGAAGCGCAGGCGATCGACTTCGAGGACCAGGCCGAGCAACGTTTCGGTAATGAGGCGATAGAGCCAGCCGGCCGAGCCGGTGTACCAGCTCCAGCCGCCGCGGCCGACGTGCGGGGGCATGCTGTAAACATCCGCGGCCACGACGTAGGGCTCGAGTTTGTAGCGTTGCGCGGCCTGGGTGGTCTGGGAATGGCGGATGGGATTGATCAGGTCGAACAGCTCCCAGGCGCGCTTGGTTTCGCCCATCTGGGCGAAGGCCATCACGGTCCAGATGGCGCCGTGGGTGTATTGCCCGCCGTTTTCGCGGACGCCGGGAACGTAGCCTTTGATGTAGCCGGGTTCGAGCGACGACCGGTCGAAGGGCGGGGTCAGGAGTTGGATCAGATGCGCGTCGCGGCGGACGAGTTTTTCATAGACGGCCCGCATGCCTTCGCGCGAACGCTCGGGATCGTGCATGCCGGTGAGCACGGACCAGCTTTGCGGCAGCGAATCAATCTGGCATTCCGAGTTGCTGGCCGAACCCAGCGGCTCGCCGTTGTCGAAGTAAGCGCGACGATACCAATGGCCGTCCCACGCGTGGGCCTCGATGTTTTTTCTCAACTCGGACGCCTGCGCTTCGCAGAGGTCGGCGAAATCCTGATCGCCCCGGCGGCGCGCCACCGGTGCAAAATGGTGCAGGACGTCCCAGAGGAAGAAGGCGAGCCACACGCTCTCGCCCTGGCCGTGCTGGCCGACGAGGTTCATGCCGTCATTCCAATCGCCACAACCCATCAGCGGCAGGCCGTGCCGGCCGAAACGGAGGCCCCGGCGGATGGCGCGCAGGCAATGTTCATACAAAGTACCGCGTTCATCCGAACGTCGGGGCGCGTCGTAATAACTTTCCTCGTCCGGTTTGAGCAGCCGGCCTTCGAGAAAGGCGATTTTTTCGTCCAGCACGCCCGTGTCGCCGAGTGCTTCCACGTAGCGACTCGTGGCATACGGCAGCCAGAGGAAATCGTCGGAGAACTGGGTGCGCACGCCGCGATCGTGCGGCGGGTGCCACCAGTGCTGCACGTCGCCTTCGCGGAACTGGTGGGCGGCGGCGCGCAGCAGATGTTCCCGCAGAATGGCCGGCCTCGAATGAATCAGGGCCATGGTGTCCTGGAGTTGATCGCGGAAGCCAAATGCCCCGCCCGATTGGTAGAAGCCGGTGCGCGCCCAGATGCGCGCGGACAGCGTCTGGTAGATCAGCCAGCCATTGGCGAGAAAATTCAAGGCCGGATCGGGGGTCTCGACCTGCACCGCGCCGACCACGTCATTCCACAGGGCGCGCACCATGTAGATGGCGTCGCGGCAGGAGTCCGCGTGACGGTAATTTTTCAGCAGCACGCGGGCCTTTTCCTCGTCCTTGGCCGCGCCGCATTTGAAGATGACTTCGCGTTCCTCCTCGGGGTTGAGCTCGATGTTCACTTGCAGGGCGGTGCAGGGATCCAGGCCGGCGCCCACGCGGCCGGAAAGCCGCTGGCGGCCGAGGCCCGCGGGATTGGCGGGACTCCCGTTGCGGCCGATGAACTCTGTGCGATCGCACGTGAACGACATCAAGGGTTCGGAAGCGGCGGCGAAGACGACCCGGCGTTCGAAGTCGGTGTTGTAGGCATTGCGCGCCAGCACCGCGCCGGTCGAAGCGTCCAGTTCCGTCACCACATGCATCGCGCTGCGCTGTTGCAGCTCGCCCAGGACCCATTCCCAGTAGCCAGTCGCGGTGAGGTAACGGCGGCGCGCGGATTTGTTGCGCAGGATCAGCCGCGCAAACTTCACCGGCGCGTCGGCTGCCACGTACACCCACAATTCCGAAACGATACCATCCTCCTCATGTTCGAAGACGGAATAGCCGAAGCCGTGCCGGCAAACATACGGTGTCGCTCCGCGTTGCGGCCAGGGAGTCGGCGACCAGGAGTGGCCGGTTAGTTCGTCACGAATATAAAAGGCCTCGCCCTGGAGGCCGGTGACAGGATCGTTGTTCCAGGGCGTGAGGCGAAATTCGTGGCAGTTTTCCGACCAGGTATAAGCGCCGCCGCTTTCGGAAATCAGCGTGCCGAACTCCGGGTTGGCGATGACGTTGGCCCACGGCGCGGGCGTGGGATTGCCCGCGTGCACGGTGATGATGTATTCGTGGCCGTTCTCGGAAAAGCCGCCCCAGCCGTTTTCAAACGCCAGCTGGCGGGGCGCCGGAGCGGTGGGCGACTGCAACGCACGCCGCGGACGTTCGGGGGCCAACGGCGGCGGCACGGGCAGCAAACGCTCGCGGCGCTGCATCTGCTCGGCGAGGCTTCCGTTTTCATCCGTGAAGACCATGCGCGCCGCCGCCTGGAGGAGCAGGTGATCCTCCGGCGAAAGCTGGTCCGCGCGCCGCACAAAAATGCCGCCCGGTTTGTCCAGCATCTGCGCCTCGATGCCCGACGCGATCAGGGTCATGATCTGGTCGTGCATGGACTGGCGATAGCTCGATTCGTCGTCATTCACGATGACCAGGTCCGCCGCCAGGCCCTTGAGCCGCCAGTAAGCGTGCGCCTGGAGGATTTCGCGGATGAAATCCAGCCGTTCGGCGCTGGTGGAACGCACCAGCACGATGGGCAGGTCGCCCGAAATGCCGAAGCTCCAGAGGTTGCGCTGGCCGCGGCGGTTTTGCATGAGGAGGTTTTGCGCCCCGCGACGCTGGCGTTGCGAAAAGAGTAGGGCGCTCGCGAGCCGGCCAAACAGCTGGGCCTGAGGTTCGGTCGCGTTGAGATGGCGCAGCGTGACCAGGCCGTGCGTCCAGGCGAGCTCGAACCCGCGTTCCGCGATCAGGTAGTCCTGGTAACGGTCAATCAGATGGATGACCGCGTCCCGCGTCGGTGCGGCCCCCATGATCAGCACGGCGCGGGCCGTCTCTTTCGCGCCGATCCGCACCGTGCGGCGGATCGCCACCGCCGGATCGAGCACCGACCCGGAACTGTCGGAGAGCGTCCCGTCTTCCTCCATCGCCAGCGGCGCGGAGGCGTCGCGCCCGCGGCCGATGAAACGGGCCCGGTCGGTTTCGAAGGAAGCCGTCCCTTCCTCGGGCGAGAGCACGAGCATGAGTTGAAACATCCACGGCGGCTGTTCGGTGTGGGTGCGCGGTCGTCGGGAGCAGATGATCGCGCTTTTGTCGCGCAGGATTTCGGTCTGGACGAACAGTTTCGTGAAGGCCGGATGCGCCTGGTCGGCCGCCGCTGAATTGAGCACCACCTCCGCGAAGCTCGTCAATTCGATCAACCTCTCCTCGCTCGAATGATTGGTGATGATCACCCGCCGGACTTCCACGTCCTCTTCCGGCGACACGGCGATCTCCGTGTGCACGTCGAGTTCTTCCATCCGCTGCCGGAACTCCGCGCGGCCCTGGCTGAAGATGGCCTCGTAGGAACTGGCGGCGCGCAATACCGGCTGGTAGGCGGTGGACCAGTACTTGGACGACGCCCGGTCGCGCAGGTAGATGAAGGTTCCCCAACAGTCGCGCGTGGCGTCTTCGCGCCAGCGAGTCAGGGCCACGTTGTTCCACAAGCTGTAACCGCCGCCGGCGTTGGTCACCATGACGTGATAGCGGCCGTTGGAGAGCAAATGCACTTCGGGATTCGTGGTGTTGGGCGTGGAAAAGACGCGGAAGGGCGTTTCGCCCGGTTCCACCGCTTCGTGCGCGCGTTCCGTATCCAGTTCCTGCACTTGCAGCCCGGCTCCGTGGCGCGGCACCCGCTCGTGGAGCAGGACTTCGGCGGCCTTGAAGAAGGGATTCTGGAGAAAACGACGCTGCATCGGCTGATCGAGCAGGCACTGCGCCATGGCCAGGAACGCCATGCTCTGGTGATGCACCATGTAGGATTGCACCAGCGCAAAGCTTTTCCCCCGCGGCAGGCGTGACACGGTGAAATCCAGCGCCTCGTAAAATCCATAACGCCCCTGCGCGCCCATCTGGCGCAGCTTTTCCAGGTTGAGGCACGCCGCTCGCGGGGCCACCGCCAGGGACATGGCCGAGGCATAGGGCGCCACCACCACGTCTTCGCCCAACCCGCGCTTCAGGCCGAGACCGGGAACGCCAAACGCGCGGTACTGATAGTTCGACTGGGCGTCGGTCAGGTTGTAGCCCGATTCCGAGATGCCCCACGGAATGCCCAATTGCTCCGCGTATTCGATCTGGCATTCCACCGCGGCCCGCGCCGAAGTGTCGAGCAACGTGCCCTCGTAGCTGGGCATCACCAGTTGCGGCATCAGGTATTCGAACATCGAACCGCTCCACGACACCAGCGCGTCGTGGCCGTTGACGCCCGCGAGCAGCCGGCCCAGCGCGAACCAATGCGCCTGGGGCACCTGGCCCAGCGCGATGGCGACGTAGCTGGCCAGCCGCGATTCCGAGGCGAGCAGGTCGTAGTAACTCGGATCCAGCTTGTGGGTGGCCACGTTGTAGCCGATGGAAAAGAGCTTTCGCGAAGGCACATACAGGAGCGAGAAATCCATCATCGCATTGTCATCGCAACGCGCCGCCAGCGCTTCCAGCAAGCGACTCCGCTCCTGTGCTTTACCCAGCGCCTCCCGCAGCGCGGCTTTTAGATCGGCGAGGAACTTGTTTTCGCCGGCGTCCTTATCCGCCGGTGGCAAATACGCGAGGGTGGTTTCGATCTGCCGCCGGCTGGGAAACGCGCTAAGCCGCGCCCACAGGTCGTCGAGCCCGTGTTCGCGCAGCTTTTGCGTTTCGGCCTGCCAGTTGGAAGAAGCGGGCAGCTTGATCCAGGGATAAGCCGCGAGCAGGGAATCATGATGATCGCGGCACAGCTTCAGGCAGGCCTGCTGCCACCAGCGATATTCCTCGTCATCATCCACACTCAGGCGCGGCGGAAGCCCGTTTAGAAACTCTTCGGTCGCTTTCAACAGTGCCATCGCCGCCGGCAAGGTTTCCGGCGTGCCGGTCAGGCGCACGTCAAATTCATCAATCCGCTGGAGCAGCGCCTTGCCGTTGGCTGAATGGGTCTCCTGGCAGAAATCCTTCAGGCCCGCCAGCGTGTCGCGCAGTCCGGAAAACATTGCCGGTGCGGGCATGGGATTATCCGCCAGTTCCAGCAGCCCGGTCCGCAAGGTAAGCAACGTGCTCGCGAGGTTGCCGTTGTCCACCGTGGACAGATAGGGCGGCTGCAGGACTTGCAGCGTGCGCGTATCGTACCAGTTGTAGTAGTGGCCCTGGTATTTTTCCAGCCGGTCCATGGTGCGCAGGGAACTCGCCAGGCGCTCACTCAGTTGCGGCAGCGTCAGGTATCCGAAATCCCACGCTGCCAGCGTGCTCAGCAATCCCATGCCGATATTCGTGGGCGAAGTGCGCGTTGCGATGATGGGTCGCGGGTATTCCTGAAAATTGTCCGGTGGCAGCCAGTTGTCCTCCGGTCCGATGAACGTTTCAAAAAAGCGCCAGGTCTTGCGCGCCATCAACCTCGCAAAGCGCGTTTGTTCCCGTGAAAGTTTCTCCACCCGGTGCTCAATCGGTCGGCTCACCCACCACGCGATCAGCGGCGAGCCCGCCCAGAGCAGCGCAAAAGGGAGCACCAGCGGCAAAGCGGCGCGATTGAGCATGAAGACCGCGATCAGCAGCCCCGCCGCAAATGCCGGGGCGATATCCATGACCACCCAGTGTGCCAACAGCGAACCGCGGCTCGAGCGCTCGGTTTCACTGGCTGTCTGCCATTCGAGCAACTTGTGTTTCCGGAAGAAGAGTCGCAGCAAAGTGCGGCACATCGCATCCAGCCCCAGCCACGCCTCGTGCGGCAGCAGCGCGAGCGAATAAAAACACTGCCCCAGCGGCCGGCTCGCGCTGCGCAGGATGCCGCGTCCCCATGAGAAGCGGGAGGACTCCCCGTTTCGCTTTAACGCATCCATTGCAATCGAAAGCAGGCTCGGTGCGAACAACAAGCCCAGCACCAACAGCGTCCACGACCCGGCCACATCCGGGAACCGCAGCCACCCGAGCACGAACAGGGCAATCAGCGCTGCGGGAACCAACGAGCGCCGCAGATTGTCGAGAATCTTCCAGCGGGCCAGGGCATCGATGGGATTGGGAACCGCGCTCGCGTCCGCGCCCGGCACGCGCGCGAACAACCATCTGGCAATCTGCCAGTCCCCGCGCATCCAGCGATGCCGTCGCCGCGCGTCGGTCAGGTGAAGCGACGGCGAATCTTCAAACAGCGTGACATCGGTCACCAGCGCCGAACGCGCGTAACTGCTTTCCAACAGGTCGTGACTCAGGATGCGGTTCTCGGGAAACCGGTTACCCAAGGCTTTCTCGAAGGCGTCCACGTCATAAATGCCCTTGCCGATAAACGAGCCTTCCTGGAACACGTCCTGATACACGTCGGATACCGCGCGCGTGTAGGGATCAATCCCTGGCTCGCCGGAAAACAGCCGGGCGTAGCGCGATTTGGAGGCGCTCGGCAGACTGACTGCGACGCGCGGCTGCAGGATGCTGTAGCCATCCACGACCCGGTTGTGGACGGGATCAAGAATGGGTTCGTTCAGCGGATGAGCCATGGTGCCGACCAATTGCCGCGCGGCGTCGCGGGGCAGCTGGGTGTCCGTGTCGAGCGTGATGACGTAGCGGATGGCGGGCAAGCGTGACAGGTCGCCGGCGATGACGGAAAACTTTTCCCGGCCTTTGCCCCGCAGGAGCATGTTCAAATCCGAGAGCTTGCCGCGTTTGCGTTCATATCCCATCCACACTTTCGCCTGGGCGTTCCACAATCGGGGACGGTGAAACAGATAGAACATGCCGCCCTGTTCGCCCCGGTATTTGTGATTCAAACTCTCGATGCCTTCCCGCGCCAGGCGCACCAGCGCTTCGTCGGTCGGCAGCGTTTCGGCATTGGCATCGGGAAAATCCGTCAGCAAAGCGAAGCAGGCGTTGGGATCGCGATTGGCGAGATAACGGACTTCAATTCCTTCGAGCAGGTCCTCGACGCCATGCGCGGTGGCGAGCATCGTCGGCACCACCACCATCACGCTGTGATCGCGCGCGATCCCCTGCGAGTAATCGAGCCGCGGCAGCAAGCGCGGCCGGATCAGGTGCGTCGCCGCCCAGTTGACCAGCCCCACCGCCAACTGGCTGCCGCACACCAACGCCACCACGCCGGCGGCGCACAGCGCCCAAACCGGTGCCTCGGTGGCGAGCCCGAGCCCGACGAACGCGGCCGTTACCGTCAGCGTGATGAATGCGATGCTGCCCAAAAAGCACAGGAGCGGCCGGCGGCGTGGCAAGGTGGAAAGCGCGGGCAGATGCAGGCCGGCGCTCTTTTTGAAATCGTCCAGGCCGCGCCCGTAGAGGTAGTAGCCCACGTGGCTGCGCCGTTTCTCGGCGTGGTTGCGCGCGCGGAACGCCATGTTCACCGCCTCGGTGGCGATGGCGCTCTCGGTCTTTTTGCTTTTTTTGGCGATTTCCTCCACCGAATGCCGGTAGGCATCGCGCGTCGCGAAATCCATCCGGCTGTAAACGCCGGCGGGGTCCGTGCGCAGAATGCCTTCCACCGCGCTCAGGGATTCCACAAACTCGCGCCAATCCATCGCGTCCAGAAAACGCAGGCTCGTGATGCAATTGCCGACGGAGACCTGTTGCGTGGCCTGGTCCTGGCTTTCGCTTTGAACGAGTTGCGCAATCGTCGTGCCCCGCGCGGCGACCTGGTCCTCCAGCCAGTTGAGCGCCAGTTTCACCGAGGTGGAGGTCCCTTGCACCCGCCGCCAGAATTCCGTGACGAACGCCTGCGTCAACTCCACCCGTGACTTGGCCAGCTCGCCGACCACGATCACCAGTTCGGACGGGTCCGTTTCGACGGTCTTGAGCATGCGGTCCGCCCATTCGTCCGCCAGATCGCGTTCTTCCCGCGCGATATTCAACTGGGCCGCGACGCGGCGCAGATTTTCGATCAGGGCCAGCCGCAGCATGATGGGAACGGCCCATAGTTCGCCGAGCAGGAGCGGAGTGGCTTCCTGATAGGCCGCGATGAAACTCGTCAGGTGGCTTGCGTCCAGGTGGGCATCCACATGCGAGATCAATTCCAGCGCGAGCTGATACACGCGCGTCACGCCCTGCGGAGCGCAGGTGAGGCAGGGGAGCTCACGGTTGAACTGCCGCGGCAGGTGGCGCCGTGCCATGCGAATCTGCTGCTCGATGAGGTAAAAATTATCCAGCAGCCATTCCGCCGCCGGCGTGATGCCCCGGATTTTGTCCGCGCGGAGGGTTTGGCGGTTGTATTCGCGCAGGCATTGTTCGTTGGATTTGAGCCGGGCGAGCAATGGATTGTGCCCGCTGCCAACGGTGACGCGATGGGATTGCGCCAGCGCGCGCGCGTGCTGTTGGAGCAGTTCGATGCTGAAGAGTTCACTGCGCAGCGGTGGCTCAGCCGCGGTCCTCGGATTCGCCCGGGCGTACTGAAAAAGCGCCGTCGCCCTGACCAGTCCGGCCAGAGCTTTGTTTCTTAAAGCCTGCATGTAATTGTCGAGTTCCGTAAGGGTCCGGAGGGGCCGCAAGCGGCCCCTCCGGTTTCCCGAAGACTGCTTCTGCACAAATCAGGTCCGCCGGTTGGCCACCGGCCGCTACCGGACGACGGCGATGCGATTGTCCACTTCCTTCACGCCGGCCACATGGCGGGCGATCTTGGTGGCGTCGGCGCGGAGGCCGGAGGTGGGCACCACGCCCGTCAGCCGGACCGAGCCATACAGGCATTCCACACTGACCTGGTTGTAGCGGAATTGCGTGCTGGAGAGCGCGCTGCGGACGCGCATGGCCACGTCGCGGTCGTCGTAGGCGACCTGCGGAGGCGGCGGGTGGTGATGATGATGCTCGCTCGCGCAACCGACCATACCGACACACAGCGCTGCGGTGCCCATGGAAAGGGAGAGCAGGAGGATTAGACCTGTGAGTTTCGATTTCATAGCGTTGGTTCCCAAGTTCCCCGCGATTCCTTCCGGCCCGCTCCGAAGCTCGCATTCCTGATCATCGACAAGGAACTGACTATCTGAAGTTTAGCCAGCAACATGCCAAGGGGTTTATTGGTGAATTGGGCGGGATTCGGTGAAATGGCGGAGCGGATTGCAGATCGCAATTGCCGAATGCACGATGAAAACCGTGCAGATTGCATCGCGCGCCGAAGGAATTCCTACGAATGGAAGCGGAAAACGAGGATCTTTCGGAGCCAGGCCGTGGGAATGGCCGGGCGGAAGCCGCGCGGGATGATGACGGAGTCGTTGTCGCCCTTGAGTCGGTCGGCAAGAGCGTTGAGGATGACGTTGGGCGTGCGGTCGGATTGCAGGGATTCGGACCACTCGGCGAAGGTGGGCAGCAGGGAATCGATCGGCAAGCAACCCGCGTAATGCCCCGCCGCCTTCTGGCCGGCCATTACCTCGCGGATGTCGGAGGCGTGGGATTCGCCATCGCAGCCGGGCGCGACCGAGAGGTGATACCATTCGACGCCGAGGTCTCCCAGGATGCGGAGCATTTCCTGGTCGCGGCCTTTGGGATCGCCGAGGGTGCCGCATACGATCGCATCGGCGCCGGTGTCCACGGAAATCACCAGGTCGAATTGATGGCGGTCTTGCAACCCGCGGATGAATTCGGCTTTGGCAGCGGAAGTCGTCGGCAGGCGAAAAACCAAGGGGCAACCGTCGTCGCCGCGCGGCATGCTCTGATCGATCCAGGTGCGGCCGTGTTCGCCAGATTTTTCGCGGTCGAGCTCGATGCGCTGCGGGGGCACGCGGAACACATGGGGCGTGACGGCTTCGAGCGTAAGTTCCACATGGCGCTTGGTGTTCGCGTAGATGAGGAGGGCGGGTTGGTGGGGCCGCAACGACTGCGCCAGCGCGTACGCCGAAATGATATCACACCCGCCGCCGGTCCCCACGACGAGGATGCGCCGGCCGGCAAGATTGGGAAAACTAAACGTCTGGTTCAGGAAGGCGTCCCGCGCGGCCGGTGCGGGCCAATGCCTGTGGCTCGCTTGGGCCACGGCTTCGGTGTGGCCTCCAGCTCGGGCGGTGGCTTGCAGCAGTTCGTTCAGGCGGGCGGGATTGAGTTCGGTGAAAGAGCGGCTGATGCTGCTCGCGACGAGGAAGCAGTTGGCCAGGCCGAGGTAGTCGGTGACGTTTTCCGGCGTTATCCCGCTCGCGATCGCGAGCGGATAATCACCGAGTCCGCCGCGCAACGCGGCGATTTTTTTTGGCGAAGCGGACTGGCCGGTGCCGGGGCCGCTGGTGGTAACCACGTCCATGTAATGGGTGGCGGTGGCGGCGGCGGTCGCGAGATCGGTGACCTCCCGCTGATACTTGAACGCCACCCCGCCAAAATACAATCCATGCCAGCCGCTTCGTTCACGCGCGGCCGCGATGCGTTCGGCGGCGGGTTGGCCGGCCTGTTGCTCGTCCACTTCCGCGTTGTCCACCCAGATGCCGCCGACATTTCCGTCCACGCGCTCGAATACTTGTTCCGGTTCGAGGTCGAGGCAATTGACGCCGAGCCAGAGTTTGGGAAACCGGGAGCGCACGTGACTGGCAAGCGCGAGCAGCACGCGCCAGTTGATGGTGTGATTGACGAGGAACACGCCAGCGCAGCCGGCTTGCGCGACAATCTCGACGTTCCGATACACCTGGTCCGCCGACTCCGCATGGATGACGGGGAGCACGACGGCCTGCTGGGTTCCAAAACAGCTATGAAAAGCGTGCATGCGCTCGTGGCATCACGCGGCTAAAAATGCGTGATGACGCCGGTTGATTAGCTTTTGCTCCTGCGCTCTTCGACTCCGAAGAGCGTAAACCAACCACGCTGGCGCGACCGCGTCAGCCGGAAATAGTGGGTTTACGACCGCAGTGTGCGCCGGGCGGGGATTGGCGTCAACTGCGGGAAAGGGCAGGTTGAACTGGCAGGGGTTATTGCAAAATGCATGAGTCATCTTCGTGCGTGTGCAAAAGGCATTTGGGCGTAATTCCGAATTCCTACTGATTATTAAGAAAAACGCAAGTTCCGTCCCGGCAGCCGCGTGGCACTTTCAGTGCTTGGGAGAAATGAGTTCATGGAATCCACGCCAGGAAATAAACCCGAAGCTGCGGCCGCCCAGAGCCCGTTTGCGGGACTTCATGTCTGTGGGAACCCCCTCGAATACTTGTGCCAGCCTCAAAGCTAACCCCCCGTAATGTGGATATGAAAACCGCGATTGCCTTGCTTGAAATGGGCGAGCCGAAGCCCGCCAGTGACTTGATGGACACCCTGCTTCCGTCGCCGCACGCCGACTTGTTTGACGACGCCACCCTGGCACAGCCAGGCGTGCCGATCCTGGAGCTGAGCGAACCGCTCGAGCCCGCGGCGTTTGCGCAGGTGCTGGGCGAGTTGCCGGGGGGAGAGGATTTTTTGAGCATGCCGCTGCCGGAGCCGACGCTGCCCCAGGCCGAAAGGCCCGGCCCGGCGCGGATGATGCCGATGGGAAGAATTAATTGGGCGCAGTTGCAGGGTTTGGAACCCTACCCGGATTCGCCCTTGCACGAATAACCTTCGCATGAGCCTGAATCGACGCAAAGGAAGCTCGAGCGGCTGGAGCCAGTCGTTGTTTCCGTTCATGAACGGCGCCAGCGGCCCTGGCCGAAACCATGGGTTTTCGCCCGGTCCCAAGCTGCAGTTCTCCTGGATGTGGAAGCGGACGACCGCCAACCGCCAGCCGAATTGCCGGCTGAACAACCGGTCCACCCCGAAACGAACCGTGGTGCGAATCGGCATCCGCTGCCTCCAGGGGCTCTGGCTGCCCCCGCGGTATCCATTCTTTGGTGCGTCCTGACTGGCCGTTAGTAATCGAAGATCTAGTCTTCCGCTCCACCCGCATCCGCCGGCTGCCTCCCCGGGCAGGCGGATTTTTTTAGTCCGGAGGGGCGGGAGGCGCTGGATACACCCCCATACCCAAAAACCCGGTAACACGGTAACAAACCCCATAAACATTGGCTGAAAGTGACGTAAACCCGGTAACAAACCCGGTAACAGCCTGGTAACACGGTGCGCCAGTTTCTGGAAGAATCAAAGGGGGCGTATGAAAAGTGGGGATACGCCACGGGCCCGGGGGGAAGAGCTCGCGATTTCAAAATAAGAAAGGTTGTACCTTTCGCGGCTTTAGGCGTCTTTAGGTGTTTTTCCGAGGGTTCTGACTGTACCTTGAGCGTCCCATTGGTGACTTTTCGTGTCCTTTGGCGTCCTTTGCCGCGGGTTTGCTTCAAAAAAAGCGACAGTGGCAATAGCGGGCAATAGGTGGCATTAGCTGGCTTTTGGCTGGCAATAGGTGGCGAAGGCTGAGGGTTTCCCGCCTTCGTCAGGGCTTCCGCCTACGTCTGACTACGGCGAGACAAGTCGGCGTGGCAACATGGCGCGGTGAGGCGTTAAAAGGCGTTATGAGGGTTAACCTTTGAACGATACAAATGTCGGCCGTGGCTCCAGCGCCCGCGGCGGGGACGGATTGGGTCGCAACTGTGTGAGTGTTCGGGCCGAACCGGGAGCGTTCGCTTGAGCACTGTGCTCCGGCGCATGGGTGTGGACATGTCCGCCAGTCGGGATGCCCGGCTCCAGGGCAGGGTCCGAGCCGGAGGGGCAGGACGCCTGCCGCCACAGCACGACGCGATGATTCAAATGTCAAAGAACAACTTGTGCTTGATGCGGGTGCCCACGAAACCGGGAACCATTTCCTCCTACCGACCGATATTTTGCACAGCACTACAGGAGTGTCAAGCGGCCCCCGCACGAGAAGGCCTGGCCGTCCTCCCGGCCCCCATATAAGCAAAGAAGTGAGAGGAAATTGCCGGAAAAAGTGAGCGGCGGATAGGGCTGGGTGGACTGATGAATCTGGCCACACAGGGAAACATGGAGATCCGACCGCTTTCCGGCAATCAAGGCGATGGTGGCACGCCACAAAGTGGCGGTTGAGGGTTCTTGGTTGAGGGTTGAGGGTCGGAAGATGAGGCCGCTGGAGCTGGGGGATTTGAAGCGGTTTGTGGCGGGGGCGGATGTGTTTTCGCGGCAGAGCGATGGGTCAACGGTGGCTTCGCAGTATGCGAAGCTCGGGATTTCGTTGCGGTGCGCGAATACGGATCGGGTGAATGGATGGGCGGAGATTCTGAGTCGGCTCGGGGATCCGGGTGGCGGCGTTGCGCCACGCCTGTTTATTCACGAGCGGTGTGCGCGGCTGGTGGAGTGTCTGCCCGCGCTGCAACATGATCCGAATCGGCCGGAGGATGTGCTGAAGGTGGATGCCGATGAGGATGGCGTTGGCGGGGATGATGCGGCCGATTGCCTGCGGTATTTGGTGGCGACGAAGTCGCGGGTGGTGACGCAGAGGAAACTGCGGGGGCTGTGAGACAGGGCTGTCAGGACTGCAGCTTCCCGAGCGTGCTCAGGAGAGCCTGCGCCTTTTGGAGATTAGTCTCCCCCGTTGTAAAGAGCTGGCCGGAGTGCCGAAGCGCGCGATAGCCGGACTGGCGGTGGACGTTTGCTTCCTTGAGCAGCCTGAAAAAGGTGGGGACGTTTAACCGCTTGAGCGCTTTGAAGGCATCTTGCTCGGTTTGGGCGGCCGTCTGAAACTGAACGAGTGTGGTTTGTGTTACCTCACCGCAGAGCTCGAGCACCTCGGCTCCTCGCGAAATGTTCAGATTCGCGGCCCGAAGCGTCTCTATGGGTCGAGCTTGGGAAAGCGGGTGTGCCGGGGAGGCGTTCTGCTCAGCTGACGGCGTGACCTCGACGGTCGCAGTGTCTTCGCGGAGTAACTTGAGAAGAAGCCGGCTGTGATCCTGGCGTAGAAAAATCCTGAATTTCTGGACACGGGTGCCCACGCCGCACAGATACACGGCAGAGCCGACTGCCGCGAGTGAGATGAGCCCGCCTGCCACTGGGCCCCAAGTCGGGTTCTTGAAGAGGTAGGCGCCGCCGAAGAGCCCCGCGATCAGCCCAAAGATAATGCTGCCGACCACGATGCCCTCCGCCGTGGGACTGTGCTCAGGTGGGTGGTTGGCATTGTAGTACATGATCATGGTAAGGCGGTGCCTGAAGCTGAGCCCCGCAAGCTCGGGAACCCTTTCAAGTGAGTAGTGCATGGTGCTGTGTCTGAATGTACTCGCATCCTAAGAGGCAGCACGTAGCACGCCAAGTGGGCTGTAGCTGCGGGGGGCGCCTCGTGCTTTCGGCTGCTTGTGGAGCCCGGGGCGGATCCTGCCTGGACGCAGCCCCCTGGGGATGGAGGGGGCGAGGTCCGAGCCGGACTGGCGAGGACGGGGTGGGTGGGGGGCGACGACGGTGGAGGTATGAGCGTTGAGGGGCGGGGGCAACGCGGAGGACCTCGACCGGCGGAGCGTTTTGGGGTGGTGTCTTTGCTTTTTCTTCGTCTTTGGTGATTCCGCCGCGCCTATTGTTGTCGGGGTGTAGCGGAGCCTCGGGGTCCGCCGACGCCCACAGGGTTGGGGGGTTGTGGGCTATGGCGGACAGGCTGGCGGGCAGGATGCGGGAGTGACTGGCGCGCGCACTGCGTGGACGGCCGGGGCGCAGGGTCAGGGTAGCCGGCCAAAAGCAGTGAGCGTGACAGGCACGACGAGGGTCTTTGGCCACAAGACGCTGTTATACTCAATGAACCGGGCCGCCGGATGGGTGCGAGCCGCACGAGCACTCGGTGGGTGTGGCGGGAGGCGGCGGGGACCCGGCCTCGGGGGTCCTGCGCCAGCGGGTGCCGTGGCCGGGGCGGCTTTTGAGTATAATAGCTCTTGTGGCTGGACCCGATGTGCATCCTGCATGACTGCCACCGAGGCGGAGCGAAGGTCCGAGCCGGACTGGCGAAGTTTTGCGCGGCGGTCGTGTCTTGGGGCGCGTCCGCCTTCGCTCGGAGCTTCGGCGCGACAAGGGGGCGGACGCGGGTTTCTCACGTGTGGCTGCTCCGTTGCGAGAAGCAAGGAGCGGCCATAGGTGTACGCCTAACGAGCGCAGCCATGCCGGACTAATGATGTCCGATACGCGGCGAGACGGGCTCCCGGCGCTGGCTGGCGCGATTGGTTCGGCGAAATGAAAGGACTCAGCATGGGTTTTCGTCACGGGTAGTACGCCGCGTCCTTTAGCGTCCATGCCCCATTCTGCTTGGTGACAGTGAGCATGCCGGCATGGAAGCCGCCGGACCAGAGAAAATGTACCCTCGCTTGAGTAGGCGCGACGAATACAATCTGAGTGATTCGGTCAATGTCCTCGCCATGGCTTTTTAGCCGCTCCACGAGGCCGACCAAGGCATCCACCTCTGCTTGATCAAAGCCCGTCTTGGGAACCACGCTAAAACCGCGAGATTCTCCCGCGGTGTTCACTTGCGCGTCCAAGGAGGCTTTGGGGGTGTGCGGGCTGCTACAGCTTACTCCCAGCAGGAGCACCAGTAGAATCGACCAGCGCGTCACGAGTGGCCTTTCGCCGAACGAATCAGCTCACCGATGGCGGCCCGCTGGTGGCGCCCAAATTGCCAAGCGACTCCGCCGGGCCGCCATTCGGTGAAGCGGCGGGTTCGGCGTTCTTTTCCCACTGTTCGAAGGCCATCGCATCAAGCACGATCATCTGCGAGCGATGGACACCCATGAAAGTCTGAAACCAGTCCAGTGACGGGAAGTACTCGTAGCCCCTAGGTAAAGGACAACCCGGCTCGTCAGACAGCATGAATAAACCTGGATCGTCCGTGTAGGCTACCAGCGAAAGCCCGGTCGGAAACCGCTCCATGCGCTCGCGTCCGCTCGGACCGGAAGTATAAGTCTTATGAAACCCGAGTAACTGCGCGACAACCCTGGGGCGGCGAACTGCATGCTCGTCCAGCAGTTCGAAAAAACGAGTGAACGCGACTGGTTCATCTGGGCATCTCTCAAGGATCATGTTTTTCCAGCCTCTTGTGGACCCCTTGAAGTGCAGCCGATATGCAACCCAGGAGTGGAAGTCCTCCGGGAGTTGGGCGGCCGTGTCATTGTTAATTCCGTGCGTGCCTAGCGCAACAGAATAGCCGACGAGAAAGCCGCTCAGTGCTGTCAGCGAAGGTTCACCCAGATACATTCCGGGACGCCTTCGGATGTGATCGAGCAAATTGGTCGGGGGTGGCATACGCTTCTCCGCTAAGCCGAACAATTAATATACGACAACGTGTCGTATATCAGAATAGTGGAAAGAGGGCGCAACATGGGCTTTGCATCCGGGCTAAGGTGTTGTGCATGAGGGTATTGGAATGGGCGTGGGGCGCGGGTGCTGGGCTTGGTCGGGGCGAAATTGCGACAGGATGCACACGCTCCAGGCGGACGGGGCAGGCAATCGTGAAATGGGGCATTGCTGATGTCATCCTGCAGGGAATAATCGGTCGGGGGAAATAGTTGTCAAGGAGGGATGGCGGGAAATGGAGGGGAGTTTTTGCATGGGGCGGCGAAGCAGGGGTTGAAGGTTGCAAGTGCCAGGTTGCAAGTTTGGAATGAGGCGGTGGAATCGGCTTCTCGCCCGCTCACGTGACAGCTAGGCTCGTGGCGTGGAATCGGTCCCGCCCAAACCGGAAAAGCGCCAATGGCGGTGGGTTTTGGTGGTTTGCTTCATCGTCGTTGGCGTTGCGGCTTGGGTAATTCTGGCGTCGGACAAGATTGAGATGGGGGATGCGGGGTATTTGCGCAAGGTGAGATATGACCGCACGGTCGGTGCCTTCGACGGTATCATTAAACACTTGCCTGGGCCTCTCCGGAAATCGCTGGGTCTAGTTCGAGATGCTGCGAGTGACAGGGCGTACCACCAGGCTCGAGCGCTATACACAAATGGTGCAATTAGCTTCATTAGAGTCTATCTGACGAACATACCGTCGTCGTTTAGCAACTCGGGCACTTTGCTGCCCGAGGCCGGCATCTTTGATCGGGTCTTTCGGGCTGCTCCGGATAAGGCGTACCCTCCGGAGCCCCTCCACCTTGATGACTATGACGGCAACCTTGCAGTGGAGTTCCTCTGCCGTACGAAGGATGTCCCCTCTTACCAAGCGGCATTTGGTGTGTCCAACTCAGTGGAGCTCTACATGAAGCCGTACGAGGCTGGAAGGGGGGACGAAGTCCGAATGTCTCCGGAAGGTCGGGAGGAAGCGAACTCGATTGGCGGAACTGCAGACCGGTAGACAGCAGCTTACGGCGAATTGCGCGAACGCGCCTCCGGTAAATAGAACGCAACTCGCGCGCGGCGCGGACGAAAAAGCTGTCAAGCTCTGGGGCAAGGGAAAAGGATGGAAAAGCTGCACGTGGTGGTGCGTGTGTGCATTTAGGCGCATGGTATTTCGGCAGGGATCTCCAGACGGCGGAATCGGGCACAAAAGCAGTGCTATGGTGGGGGGCGTATGCCTGTTAATGCGACACATGCGGATTATGATGCGGCCTTGGCCAATTGGATCAGGGTGCGGGACTTACTTGCCGGCGAGGATGCGGTGAAGGCGGCGGGGGAAAAGTATCTGCCGCGGTTGGAGGGGCAGTCGGATGAGGATTATGACGCTTACAAAATGCGAGCGACGTTCTTCAATACGACCAGGCGGGCGGCGGATGCGTTCGTGGGGTTGTTGTTTCGGAAGTCGCCGTTCATACGGATTCTGGAGGGGAACGGCGCGCACGGAGTGACGCGCCCTACCGGGATTGCGGGGGCGATGGCGGGGTTTGTGAATGATGTGGATATCTTGGGGACGTCGCTGTTGATTTCGGGGGAGAAGGATGTGGTGCGGGAGCGGGTTTCACCCGATGATTTTGGGGCGGAGGGGGATGAGTTTGCGAGTGGGGTGGTGGAGCAGCTTCGGGTGCTGAAACTGCAGGCTGCACCGGTGGCCACCAGGGATGGGACGAGTGAGACGGGTGGGACCGGTGGGACAAGTGGGACGAGTGGGACGAGGGCGTCGGCGATTCCGGATATCACGGCGCGGGCGTTGTTTCGGCTGCACGACTTATCTCTTCGGCCAGGGGGCTTTTGCGAAGGGGTCGGCGATGCCGGAGTCGAACCCTTTGTTAAGGCGAGCGGTCTGCGGGGGTCAACCATGAAAAAAGTCTCCAGTGGGAAGCCACTGGAGACTTGCCTGAGGCGAGTCGATTCCGCGTGCGACCGGTCAGGCGGTGCAGGCGAACGTGCCCTGCCACGTGTCGCGGGCCGGGGCGTGCAGAATCAGGCAGGCTTTGTGCGCATTGGCATTGCTCATGGTGCGCTGGCCTGCCGGGACCAGACCGATAAAAGTAAACTGTGACATGACCGACGGATTGTCCGCGAGCAAGGCTCCATGCTCACCCAGGGTTGAGGTCATCACTCGGCGCGGAATTTCAATCGTCGTATTCATAATGTCGTTTCGGGCTTCAGTTCAATCAGACAACACTCATTAAGCAGTGGATGTGCCGCTGTGCCTTGAATGGATAAGTGGTTGATTTACAACTGATTCAACGAGTCTCTGAGGCGGTGGTCCACAGGAGTTTTGCAACAAATCCCGGGGTGCATTGCACATTTCAAAAAGGCATGCCAAGCCGGGTAAAAATAGTCGCAAGGATTTACCTTGGCGGAGCAGGAGGCTCGGGCGTGGTGGGCGGATTCGTCGGTGGGTGGACGGGTGGGTTCACCGGTGGATTTATCGGCGGCGGGGGTGGAGGCTGAGGCGGGACGATGGGGTTGATGGGTTCGACCGGAGCCGGCGGTTTGATCGGGTCGTTTGGGCTGGGGATACTGGGATTGATGGGATCCACGGGCGCGGGCGGAGGAACCGGATTCACCGGCGGAGTCGTGCCTGGAGGCGGACTGGGTTGAGGCGGGAGGGGCACCGCGGCGCGAGGAGGCAATTGATTGGTCCACGGCGGGCGATTGGTCCAAGGTGGGATCGCGTTGGTCGTGAATGGCGGTGCGTTAGTCCCCGGCACATCGGGAGCGGGGTTGAGACGCTGGCCGTTGACGCCGCGGCCAGCGTCGAATTGCGCCCTGACTCCCAGACCAGTGGCCAGCAACAGACAACTCACCGCGCCGAGCGGCAGGATGGCTCTCAAAATCAGTATTCTCGTTTTCATGGCCGTGCCTTTGCGTTTCAAATTACCAAGGAGATTCAGCACCGACTGTGCCTCGTGAAAGAACGGTGATTTAGCCTCTATCAGACAGGTGTGGACCTGCAAAACGCAATTGAGTGCCGCGCGCACCTTGCAATCTGCCCTGATTTCGCGTTGCAGGATGAACGATCCAAAGGAACCGAAATCCGCGTTATCCCTTTGAACGACGCGGTTGGCAGGCACTTTTGGCATCGCGGCACGCCACTCGCTTGGCAGTGAATCGGTAATTTATTATGCACTTCAGCGCGAAACATTTGCCGCGGTATAAAGAGATCGGCCGGTTGTTCTGGCGGCACGGCCGGAGCACGGCGTTCAAGCAACTGCGGGAGGCGACGGAAATAAGCGAAGACACGGCGGAACTCGACACCGAGAGTCCGTCGCCGGAAGATTTGGCGCGGGACCTGGAAAGGATGGGGCCCACTTTCATCAAGCTGGGCCAGATCCTTTCCAGCCGCGCCGACTTGCTGCCGGAGCCGTATCTCAAGGCGCTGGCCCGGCTCCAGGACAACGTGGAGCCGTTTCCTTTCGAAGTGGTGGAGAAACTGGTGCAGACGGAACTGGGCGTCCGGATGTCCAAGGCGTTCAGCGAGTTTGATCCGAAGCCGATCGCCGCGGCGTCGCTCGGCCAGGTGCATCGGGCGAAGTTGCGCGACGGCCGCGAGGTGGCGGTGAAAGTGCAACGGCCGGACATCCGCAAGCAAATCTCGGAGGACCTGCAGGTGCTGGAAGAGATTGCGGGTTTCGCCGACGAACATACGGACATCGGCCGCCGGCATCGGTTCCTGGAGATTCTCGAGGAATTCCGGCGGACCATCGTGGAGGAGTTGGATTACACGCGCGAAGCGTCCAACCTGGTGGCGGTGGGGAAGAATTTGCGGGAGTTCCCGCATATCGTGGTGACGCAACCGGTGATGGATTATACGACGCGCGCGGTGCTGACGATGGACTTTTTGAGCGGGCAGAAGATCACCGCGATGAGCCCGGTCACGCGGCTGGACTATGACGGTGGCGCATTGGCGGACGAATTGTTCCGGGCGTATTTGAAACAGATTCTGGTGGACGGAATTTTCCACGCGGATCCGCATCCGGGAAATGTATTTCTCACGGAGGACAAGAAAATCGGACTGCTCGACCTCGGCATGGTGGGACGCATCACGCCGGCGATGCAGGAGAGCTTGATCAAACTGCTGCTGGCGATCAGCGAAGGGCGCGCGGACGACGCGGCGACCGTGGCGATCGGCATCAGCGAGACGGACGAGGGATTTGACGAGGTGACGTTTCGGCGACGGATCGGCGAGTTGGTGCTGGCGATGCAGGACAACAACCTGCAACAGATGGACCTGGGGCGCGCGCTGATGATGGTGAGCCGGAGCGCCGCGGAGAACGGGCTGTTTGTGCCGAGCGAGTTGACGATGCTGGGCAAGACATTGCTCCAATTGCACGAGATCGGGCGCAACCTGGACGACAAGTTTGATCCCAACGCGGCGATCCGCCGGCACGTGAGCGAGATTCTGCAACAGCGCGTGCGCAAAGACCTGACGCCCGGGAATGTGCTGTCGTCGGTGCTCGAGATGAAGGAGTTCGTCGGGCAACTGCCGGGGCGCGTGAACAAGGTGCTGGACGCGGCGGGGAAGGGGCAGATTGAGTTGCGGCTGCGGAAGGATGATACGCTGTTTTTGCTCGATGGATTTCAGAAGGTGGCGAATCGCATCGCCGCGGGCTTGTTGTTGGCCTCGTTGATCATCGGGGCGGCGTTGCTGATGCAAGTGCCGAGCCGGTTCCAGATTTTCGGTTATCCGGGGCTGGCGATTCTTTGTTACATGTTCGCGGCGTTGGGGGCGATGTGGTTGTTCGTCAACATGATCTTCTTCGACACGAAACGCCCGCCGAAACCGCCGAGGTGACGCGCCAGGTCGTATCGCGAGGTGAAAAAATAGTGCGCGATCGCGCTGTTTCCAGGTAGCGGTAGTGTGAGCGCAGTTGTTCCAAGCAGTGGGTACAGTCAGGGCCGAAACTGGGTTATTCAATCGTATGGAAGCGACTTCGATCTGGTTGGACACGCAACCGATGCCGCGGTTTCACGCGGTGGATCAAAAGGTTAAGGTTGATGTGGTGGTGGTGGGCGGAGGGATTACCGGGGTCACCGCGGCCTACTTGCTCAAGCGCGCCGGCCTGCGAATCGCTTTGGTCGAGCGAGGTCGCTGTGGAGGAGTGGATACCAGTTACACGACCGCGCATCTGACGCGGGTGACCGACATGCGGCTGCACCAGCTCGTGCAGCACGTGGGCGAGGATGCGAGCCGCCTGGTGTGGGAGGCGGGCGCGGCCGCGATTGACCAAATCTGTGCGAACGTCCGGCATGAAGAAATCGACTGCGGGTTCAAATGGACGCCGGGTTTTTTATTCGCGGCCAAGGGCAGCGAAGAATCGGAGATTACAGCACTGAAGCAGGATGCCGCGCTGGCGAAGGAGTTTGGGGTGCCATCGCAGTTTCTGGCCAATCTGCCGCAAGTCAGCGCGCCTGCCGTCCGGTTCGATCACCAGGCGAAGTTCCATCCGTTGGCGTACCTGCGGGCGCTGCTGAAGAAGATACCCGGCAAGGGAAGCTTCGTGTTCGAACGTACCGAGGCGACGGAGTTTTCGAGGCGACCATTCCGCGTCAAAGCCAACGGCCATTGGATTTCGTGCCGGCATGTGATCCTGGCCACGCACACGCCTTTGACGGGCAAAACACCGCTGGTCTCAGCCGCGTTGTTTCAATCCAAATTATTCCTGTACAGCAGTTATGCGCTCGGCGCCAAAGCTCCGCGCCATTCCATGCCGGAGGGTCTCTACTGGGACACCGCCAGTCCGTATCATTATCTGCGCGTGGACACGCACCGGGACTTTGACTACCTCATCTTCGGCGGCGAAGATCACAAGACGGGCCAGGAATGCGACACCGAAGCGATCTACACGCGCCTGGCAAAGACTTTGACCAAATGGATACCGCGCGCCAAACCCGATCATCGCTGGTCGGGACAGGTCATTGAAACCGCCGACGGCTTGCCTTTCATCGGCGAGACCGCGCCCTCGCAGTTCGTCGCCACCGGATTTGCCGGCAATGGCATCACGTTCGGAACTCTGGGAGCGATGATGGCGGTGGATGCCCTGTTGAAGCGGAAGAATCCGTGGGCGGAATTGTTTTGTCCGAAGCGAAAGCATTTGCGGGGCGGTTGGCGGTACGTCCGGGAGAACCTGGACTACCCCTACTATCTGGTTCGCGATTTCGTCGCCGGGAAGGAATCCCGGCAACTGGGAGGAGTGCGGCGCGGGCAGGGAAAAATCCTGAACCTCGATGGCCGGAAGGTGGCCGCCTACCGCGACAAGCATGGGGCGGTGACGCTGTGCTCACCAGTCTGCACGCATCTAAAATGCATCGTGGCCTGGAACCCGGCCGAGCAAACGTGGGATTGTCCCTGTCACGGTTCGCGCTTCAAGCCGACCGGCGAGGTGATTTCGGGACCGGCGGAAGAGCCGCTGGAAAAGATTTCCGATTCCGCCGGGCTGCACTGAGCTTTGGTGAACCGTTCCGACGCGCGGGGATTTGCTCAGGCGCTGATGCCCGGCTCGCTGCCCCAGGGTTCGCCAAAGCGTTCGCGGAAAACGAATTCGCTCAGAGCGAGGCGGCCGCCGTACGGTTTGTCGGGAGTTTCACCGACACCGATGGCCAGCAGAGCGATGACCTCCGCTTCTTCAGGCAGGCCAAACTCACGCTTCACCGCTTCGGGATCGAAGCCTTCCATGGGCGCCGTGTCCAGGCCATACATTTCAGCCACGATCATCATCACCGTGAAGGCAATCATCGTGTGGCGGTTCAGCCAGACGGCCGGAGGAAATGATTCGAGAAATTTGGTGGTGCTGGCCTTTTGCTTCTCCGCAACTTCAGACGTCACGACGCCACGGCGCACGCTCTCGGCGAAGATGGAGTCAATGCGCTGCTTCCATTCGTCGCGCAGGCCGAAGGCGATGATCACCACCGGCGCCTCGGCGACCTTTGCCTGGTTCATCGCGGCGCTCTGCAGACGGCGGCGGTTTTCCTCGTCGCGAACAACGATGAATTTCCACGGCTGCATATTGAAACCCGAAGGCGCCTGGGCGGCAAAGCGCAGGATGGCCTCGAGGTATTCGTCGGGAATCGGATCCGGCTTGAAATGCGGTGTCGCGCGCCGTTGGAGCAGGCACTGCGTCAGGGATTTGGGCTCGTCGCCATTCGTCTGGCAGCTGGGATAATCCGCGGGCTGATCCTCAAATTTGACCGGCTGGTTTTTGCGGCCGGTCTTGCGCAAGGGCGAACCGGGCCGGCGTTTGGGCGCTGCGAAAGTGGAAGCATCATCCTTCATATCAACCTCTGCGTTTGAAGAATTGAACCGCGCGTTCATGTTTCAAGGCCGCTGCACGATTGGGAAAGGTTCCCAGGTTGCGTCGGCGTCCGGTGGCCGTGGCAAGTTTGCGGGAATACAACCGGTATGCTCCCGATTTCAGTTTTCGGATCACTCCGTCCGCGTCTTCTGGGCCGGCTGGTCTTCGGCGGTCGAAGTGCCGAGCAGATACAGGCAACGAGTATAGTAACCGAGCATTGTCGCGTTCAACGACCGCAGCCACGCGATGCGCGCCGGGTTGGTGTCGTTTTTGGCCGCGACCAGGGACAGGTGCGCGGCGTAATTCACGGCCTCGGCCTGGCTCAGCAACAGTTCGCGCTGAAAGCGTTCGCCGCGCGTAAAGAGCAGGCTTTTGGTCTTGGTGGAGGCGATGGCCTGGCGCGTGGCCACTTCGCCCGGCGGCAGTTCCGTTTCATCCAGCGCGAAGGACGGATCCGCCTTCCGGAATTCCTCGAGGCGATTCGCCGCGACGCTGGAAGAGTCGGCGATTTCGTTGATCAGGTGATGCACGTCACTGCTGTCATGCTTGATGAGATGCAGTTTCGAGACATTCTTCTCCTCGTTCATCAGTTCGAACAACAGGCTGCTACAATTATCACGCATTTTGAGGGCGTCGGCATTTTTGCCGGCGGGATGGTTTATTCTCTTAGTTCTGGTTTCCGGCGCCGGCCCCTGGCAACCGATCGTGAGTCCTCCGAACACGATCAGGCACGCCAAGTTTCGGCAGAATTTCAAAGTCACGCACAGCAGGTAAACGGGCGTTGACCGCTTCGCCGACGGTCGCAGCCGCCGGCGAAACTGGCGTTGCTATTCGCTGCCGCAGCAGCCGCAGGAATCGTCGATGGCCTTTTCGATTTGCTCGCGCGTCTGGCCGGTCCGCTTCTGGATGCGACCCAACAACTCCTCTTCCTTGCCTTCAACGTAGGTGAGATCGTTGTCCGTGAGGTTGGCCCACTTCTGCTTCAACTTGCCTTTGGCGATGTTCCAATCGCCCTTGATTTGCAATGTATTCATAAACTTTGTCAGCGTTACTTGTCGTTTTCTTCCGTCCCCCGCACAGCTCGGTGCGTTTTTCCGCTGATATCCTTTGCAAGGGATGTGCCAACGCATTCCGGGACAGGGAATTGCGGGGATTGCGCGGGATTCCACTTTCGAGACAGCCCTGGGAAACGCGCCGCCTTTGCAGAACGCAATCCGGCCGCGAATGCGGTATGCAGGATGCACGTGAAAACGGAAACGTCCGGTCAAGCTACAATCGCGATTTGACGCTGCAAACCCAATGAAAACGCCCGCTTTTCCCTCGTGGCATGTTCCGCGCTCAGAGTGAAGCATGATTGCTACATTACTGATCCCCATGATGGTCGGCGCGGCCGGTTACTCGCTCTTGTATCTGCTCTTCGGTGGCGGGCTCGGCGGTGCGGTTCTGATTTTCATCGTTGCCAAGATGCTCGGGAAATAACCCGGGCGGCGGGCAAGCTTTGAAAGTCGGACCATAACCAACCACAACTCAAAAACTGAAAGTCATACCATGCATACTCTGATGTTTCCATTAATGGGCAGCCTTGTCTGGGTCGGCGGCGGCTCGGTCGGCCTCGTGCTCCTCATCGTCGTGATCGTTCTGCTCCTGCGTTAAGCGCTCGAGCCGCAAACACCGCAAACAGTCAGACTCCGTGATTCCGCGGGCAGCGCGGAAGCGGAGGCTGTGATAGCGATTCCCCGGCTTCGCGTGAACGTTCGTGCACATCGGGAATTAGTCAGCAAGGCAGCGGGCCAGCCGAAGCAACTCGCCCGGGCTCAACGCAGTTGGTGGCGCCTATCCTACCGAACGCGCCTCGCCCTCGGCATCGTCGCCGGCGTACTGCTTGCCCTGCGCCTCTATCTGCCGTTTGGCATTCAGCGTTACGTCAATCATCAGTTGCAGCGCTCGAAGGATTACAGCGGCTACGTGGGCGACATCACCGTGCATCTCTGGCGGGGCGCCTACCAGATTCATGGGGCGCGCATATTCAAGCAGACGGGAAATATCCGCGTTCCGTTTTTCACCGCGCGGATGCTGGACCTTTCCATCGAATGGAAGGAGCTCTTTCACGGCTCGGTGGTCGGCGAAGTCAGCATGCAGGAGCCGAAGTTGAACTTCGTGTCCGGCCCCACGGAAACGGAAACCCAGACCGGCAAAGAGGTCGCCTGGGATGAAATGTTGAAAAGCCTGTTTCCGTTCCGGCTGAATCGCCTCGAGCTGAAGCAGGCGCAGATTCACTTCCAGAACCAGTATTCGACGCCGCCGGTGGACATTTACCTCGAGGACATCTCGGCGGTGGCGACCAATCTTTCCAATGCGCGCGACACGAGCCGGGAACTCCCCGCTGGCGTCGAGGCAAGCGGCCGGGCCCTGGGGGACGGCCGGCTCGACTTGCATCTGCTCCTGAATCCAATGACGCCGCAGCCGACCTTTGAACTGGTGTGCGAAGTCACCAACGTGGATCTCGTGGCGCTGAATCCATTTTTGCTGGCCTACGGGAAGTTCGACGTGGAGCGGGGCACCTTTGGCCTGTATGCGTCCATCGCGGCGAAGGACGGCAAGTATGAAGGCTATTTCAAACCGTTCTTCGCCGACCTCGACGTCTTCAACTGGCAGAAGGAGAAAAACAAAAACGCGCTGAAGATTGCGTGGCAAGCCGTGGTCGGTGCGCTGACGACAATTTTTAAGAATCACATTCAGGACAGCCTCGCGACGAAGGTCCCCGTGTCGGGCACATTCGATAAAGGTCAGGTGGGCGTGTGGAGCGCCGTGGGGAATCTGCTGCGGCATGCATTCATCCAGGCGCTCGTGCCACGGGTGGATGAACAGGTGAAGGTGGAGGAAATCCCGCCCAAGACGGGGAAGGAGAAATGAAGGCCGCGGCCAGGGCAGGGGGGACGCGCCAATGAAACCCGGCAAATCGCTAGCGGCGGTGAGCTGCTTGTTCCAGGAAACCTTCATGGCCTGGTTCAACGGCAACCCGTTTCGCCTCGGTGCTGCCCTGGCTTATTACACCGTCTTCTCGATCGCGCCGCTGTTCCTCATCGCGCTGACGATCGCCAGTTTTTGGTTTGGCGAGGAAGCGGCGCAGCGCGAATTGTTCGGGCAGGTTTCGCAATTGATGGGCAAGGAAGGCGGGGAGGCGATTCAATCCATTGTCAGCGCGGCCGGCAAGAAGCCCAACACTGGGGTCTGGGCCGGGGTGGTGGCCGGCGTGATGCTGTTCATCGGCGCTTCCGGCGTCTTCGTGGAATTACAAAGCGCGTTGAACACCATCTGGAACGTGAAGCGCAATCCCCAGACCGGAGTGAAAAGCTGGCTGCGCTTCCTGCGCGACCGTTTTCTGTCCTTCGGCATGGTCCTGGGCGTCGGTTTCCTGCTGCTCGTGTCGTTGATTCTTAGCGCAGCCATTTCTGCGGTGGGCAGCTATTTTCACGCGGCCTCGGCGGACTCGATGTTCTGGCAGGTCGTGAATTCCGGGCTGTCCTTCGTCATCATTGCCGTGCTGTTCGCGATGCTTTTCAAGATCCTGCCCGATGCGCGTGTGGGCTGGCGCGACGTCATGGCGGGCGGTTTCCTGGCTTCGTTACTGTTTAGTGTCGGCAAGTATCTGCTCGGATTGTATCTGGGAAAAACCTCGCTCGCCTCGGCCTACGGCGCGGCGGGGTCTCTGGTGGTGGTGCTGGTCTGGGTTTATTACTCCACGCAAATTTTGTTTTTCGGCGCCGAATTTACCCGCACCTATGCCGAGCATTACGGGGGCAAGCTGAAGCCGGTGCCGGGCGCGAGTATCGAAGGGCCCAAAGAAGATCCGAAAAAAAGGACGCGTCGTCTGGCGAAAGCGAAGATGCAACGCGAGTAGGCAACGCTGGCGGGTGTCCGCGGCCTGAACTGATTCCTTCGGGCTGGAAGCCCGCCATTTGACAGTCCGGCTTAGGGCCGGGTAGGCGTCAAAAATCCAAAAATAATAAGCCCTGCAAGGGCGTAACTTTCCAGACTACCTCTCACGACCATGCACCCGAACCCGGAAACCAACCAACGCTCCCTCTCCTCCCAAGGAGTAGAGGGCTGGGGCGAGGAGGCCTGGGTTTCAGCCGTCCAACCGGCCTTAGATATAACCCAAGAGCAACAGAATCAGCAGGATGAGGACGACGGCGCCGAGCCCGCCACTCGGATAATAGCCCCAATTGCGGCTATGCGGCCAGGAGGGCAGGGCACCGACCAACAGGAGGATCAAAACGATCAGTAGTATCATTGAGACGGACATATCTAGCCTTGGTTGAGGGTTATGAACACGTTTGCTTTATGTTTCAGCCACGTTGGACTTCAAAACCGTCGGTAGCTTGCCGCTTGCCCGTTTGTAACTCCTTACAAATACGCAGAGAACCAATTTCAACGGTTGCAAATTGCCGCAATGGATTCGGTGTGTGATTGCATTTGGCAATCCGGCCCGGGTTTTACTCACGGCCGCAGGCCCTGCCGTTGGGCACTCACATTGCTGGAGGGAATCCAAATCTCGCCGCGCGCATCGAGCGGCTGGAATTGCCGCAGACAACCTTTCTAACATATGGAACACATACGCCAGCTTCTTCCCCCGAATTTCAGCGAACTTGCCAGCGTGTGGATCGCGAAGGCAGTAGTTTCCATCCTGGTTTTCCTTGGCTTCGTGGCCTTTAGCATGATTTTCCGATCAATTTGCCTTCGGTTGGGCCGCCGGGCCGAGCCGCAAAAAGAAACGGTGTTCATCCTGATTGGCGACGTGGCCCGGCTGGCCTTGGTGGTCTTCGGCCTGGTGACCGCGACCGGCACGCTGGGCATTAATGTTTCCGCCCTGGTCGCGGGATTGGGACTGACTGGTTTTGCGCTGGGCTTCGCGTTTCGCGACGCGCTGTCCAACGTCCTGGCTGGGATCATGATCCTTTTCTATCATCCGTTTCGCCGGGGTGATCGTGTCGCCATCACGGGCTTGGAGGGCGAGGTCACTGGAATTGATTTGCGCTACACCACCCTGCGCGGAGAAGGGAAGACTTACTTGATTCCCAATTCAATTCTCCTCACCAATCCCATCATCGTAAACAAGCCGGTAGCCTGATCGCCAAAGGCGGCCCATGGCTTATGCAAACTGCATTGGAACGGGCGGAGAAGTGTGCGGGTTGCATAGCCGGTCTGGATCGCCGGAAGTCCCGGACCGCGCATTTCCGCCCAAAATCGCCGGATTCCTCCTGGCCGGGCCCCCGGCACGTTACGCGCTATGGAGGGAATGCGGTTGCACACGGCACCGACAAAAATGTCGAAACCAAAACACGAATTTTATGAAAACCCGATTCCTTAACATCGCCGGCTTGGTGGCCGCGCTCCCGGTGACGGCTCTGGTCTATGGCGCCGATCTCGATCAGAACGCGCCGATTAACAATAGCGACGACCGCCCCGCGCTCAGTCCCAAAGCCCGGACCCAGGACGAACAGACCCGGCCGGTCGACCCGGCCAGCGACACCACTTCCAAGGCTAGCGATCGCATCAATGGCGCGCCTCCGAACGCGAGAGTGAATCGCGCGGACATGGCGGATCGCGAAGACCTTGGAAAATTGACCAAGGCCAGCGAGTTCATGGGCCGCGATGTGATGAGTTCGCAAAACAATGAGAAGCTGGGTGACATCAAGGATTTCGCGGTGGACCTGAAATCAGGCCGCATCGTTCTCGTGGTGGTTTCGACGAGCAAGCTGGGCATCGGCGGCAACTATTACGCCGTGGCGCCCCAGGCGCTGAAATGCCAGCACGACGGCAAGACGGTCACGCTCGATATGACTGCCGAGCACCTCAAGACGGCCCCGACGATCGAGCTTTCCCACTGGGATGACGCCGTCACGGAACAGCAGATCACGATGGATTACCAGTTTTACGATAAACAACCCTACTTCGTGAAAGCGGATGGCACCAAGGCGGCCCAGTCAGCTTCCACGACGGCGCGACTCGGCACCGTTTTGCGCGCCAACCAGGTGATTGGCATGCACGTGCAGAATCGTCAGGAAGAAAAGCTCGGCTCCGTCGACAACCTGATGGTGAACCTCGAACACGGCCGCGTTGCGCAAGTGATTCTTTCCTCCGGTGGCTTCCTCGGCATCGGTGATGAGTTGAGTGCAGTCCCACCGGCCGCGTTCGAATATGACCCGAACAAGAAGCTGCTTCTTCTCGACGCGACCAAGGCGACCTTGGGCAGCGCCCCCCATTTCAAGAAATCTGAATGGCCGGACGTGAGCGACCCGACTTATGCCAATACAGTGTATCGTTCCTACCAGGTGGAGCCCTATTTTCACACGGTCGCGATTAACAGCTCAGACGACAGTCTGACCACTCACAATCCCGTTCGCGGCAACGCGGACAACTCCGCCCGCAACGCGCAGGATCGCAACACCGACAACCTGACGCCGGTTGACCAGGGCAGCAGCCCCGCCGACGTCGCGACCACCCGGGCCATCCGCCGCGAGTTGGTGGCGCAGGAAAAGCTTTCGACCAACGCGAAGAACGTGAAGGTCATCACCGTCAACGGTGAAGTCACGCTCCGCGGCCCGGTCAATACGACCGAAGAAAAGAAGGTCGTGGAAGAGATCGCCACGCATAACGCCCCGGATGCGAAGGTGAACAATCAATTGGTAGTCAAAAACGACGACTGAGGACTTGGTCGCCAAAATCAACGCAACATTAGAAAGAACTTTTATGTCAACGAAATCTGTTTACTGCCTCGCCACGTCGGAAATGCAAGCCGAAGCCATCGTCACCCGTCTCCAAGACGAGGGTTTTGCCAACACGGACATTTCGGTGCTGTTCCCGGATAAGAGCGGCTCGCGTGATTTCGCGCATCGCAAAGGCACGAAGGCGCCCGAGGGTACGGCCGCCGGTGCCGGTTCCGGCGCGGTAATCGGTGGAGCCTTGGGCTGGCTCGCGGGCATCGGTGCACTGGCGATTCCCGGCGTGGGACCCTTTGTGGCGGCGGGCCCGATCATGGCCGCTCTGAGCGGCGTCGCCGTCGGCGGCGCGGTGGGCGCCATTACCGGTGCGCTCATCGGGATGGGAATTCCCGAGTACGAAGCCAAGCGCTACGAAGGCAAGATTCGCGAAGGCAACATTTTGATCTCCGTCCACACCGAGGACTCGAAGGAAGCCAAGGTGGCGGAAGAAATTTTTAAGGACGAGGACGCCGAAGACATCGCCTCGGCCAGCGAAGCTGGAGTGCCGACGCCGCACGGTCGTTAAGCCCGCGTCGGCTGGCTGGAAACCATCAGCAATTTTACCGCATTGAGATCATGAGCACGAAACATCTGGAAGAGCTGTTCCTTGATGAACTTGCTGACATGTATGATTCCGAGCACCGCCTGACCAAGGCGCTGCCCAAACTGGCCAAAGCGGCCACGCATGAGGAATTGCGCGCCGCGTTCGAAGCGCACCTGGTGGAAACTGAAGGCCACGTGGACAAGGTCGCCCGCGTCTTCGAAATGTTCGGGCAGAAGCCCCACGCGAAGAAATGTCCCGCCATCATCGGGATCGTCAAGGAAGGCGACGAGCTCGCCTCCGAGAACAAGAAATCTCCGACCATCAATGCCGCGCTGATCTCCGCCGGCCAGAAGGCCGAGCATTACGAAATCGCGTCCTACGGGACGCTCCGGGAATGGGCGCAACAGCTGGGCCGCCGGGAAGCGGCGCAGCTCTTGCAGGAAATTTTGGACGAGGAAAAGGCGGCGGACAAGAAGCTGACCACCCTCGCCCGCCAGTGCTGCAACATCTCAGCACAGGAAGGTGAATCTGAGGAGGACCCAATGCCGCATGCGCGATACCACGCCGGCGCTCGAGGAACAAAATCACGTCTGTCCAAAGTTGAAGTGCGATAGCAGCAGACTGGACAGACAAACGCACCGCGGATATTCGCGCGCCGCGGAGCGTGATTTTAGCGCAGCCGGAAAAGGCCAGGCCCTGCACGCCTGGCCTTTTTCTTTGCGTCCAAAATCAGTTGCGTCGTCCGCGCGCTCCACCCAGTATCGTCGTCATCGCCCCTGAAAATGAAAATATCGTCCTGTGTTCTGGTGGGTTTGGAAGCGGAGCCGGCCGCAATTGCGCGCGAGGCCCTGCAAGGACTCTATTCAGAGCTGGCGCCCGGTGATTTTCCCGACCTCGCCCAGGCGTTGGAAAAAACCGGGGGCGTCGGCTCCGGGATCCTGATTTTGCAGCTCCCGCCCGGTGGCGATTATTCGGCGGCCGCGCGCTCGCTGGATCAGGAAGGCCTGCCGCGCTGGGCCATCCTGGCCTTGGGACAGGCGACGCGAACAAACGGCGCGCATTGGGTGGAACCGTCGCAGTGGACCAGGCAGAGTGCCGCGCGCGAATTGCGCGTGGCCCTGCACGCCTTCGCGCTCGCCCGCGAAAATGCGCGTTTGCGTGGCGACCTGCTGACGATCGGCCAGCGCGTCGCCCATGATTTGCGCACGCCGCTCGGTGGCATTGTCACGACGGGTGAAGTGCTCAAGGAGTTGCTCGAGGACAGAGCGGCGGACGCCCGGCTGGTGCAACCCCTGTTCGAATCGGCCGACGAACTCGGCAAGCTCATCACCCGGATGAGTCTCTTGTTGAAGGCCACCGCCAACCCGTTGCCCAAGGAGCCCGTGGAAATGGGTGCGGTGGCCTGGGCGGGCGTGCAGCGCAACGAACGCCGCCTGGCCGAACGAAAAATGAAAGTCGTCACCCCCAAGAGCTGGCCGGAGATCGAAGGCGTCACCGCCTGGCTCGAGGCCATCTGGTCGAACCTTATCGAAAACGCCCGCAAGTTCGGCAGGGAAGGAACCACCGTGGAACTCGGTGCGGAGGATCAGGATGGCCAGGTCCGTTTTTGGGTGCGCAACGAAGGCGAACCGGTGCCGGAGGTGAAGCGCGCAAAACTATTCCAACCTTTTCACCTCCTCCATCAGCCCAGCGCGCGCAAAGGAATCGGACTCTCCATCGTCCAGCGACTTGTTGAGCTGCAGGGTGGCGCCTGCGCGTACGAAGCGCAGGCGAACGGCTCGGAGTTTTCCTTTACGCTACCGAAATAACCGGTCAGACGCCCCTGATTCCAATAACCCATCCTCGGAGGCACTAATGGCCCATAATAGCCACCCCGACAAAAGTGACGCCGCATCCCCGTGGCGCAGGCGTCCTCGCCTGCGAGTTCACCGGGCGTCCCTCGTTGAGACTTAAGAAGTCATGTATAACTTCCGGTTGGACTAACGAGCATCAACTTAAGCCAAAGATTGCATAACCATTCCGCCTTCACTTCCCGTCCCAAAGGGACGACAGAGAATAGCCCACCGATTCATCGGTGGGTAAGCGGGTTCCAACGTATTTCCAAGTCCCATAGGGACGACGGTGTAATCAGGATAGCTTCGAAAGCCTTGGCCTCTCGTGAACCCTCGCCTTCTGTGCAATTTGCACACCCAATTCGCGGTGTTTTTTTGGAAGATAACTGAAAATTCTTTGCAAAATAAATCACGTTCCGCATCCTCGATTCACTTCACATGACTAAAACGTCGATTCACAAGGACGGCCGATTACTTGCGAAAGCTCCCACCGGCATAACCGGTTTCGATGAAATCACCAACGGCGGTCTGCCCGCGGGACGCCCCTCCCTGGTCTGCGGATCAGCCGGTTGTGGAAAATCCCTTTTCGGCATCGAATTCCTCGTGCGCGGCGCTTTGCAATATGGCGAGCCTGGCGTGCTGATGACGTTTGAAGAGAACGCCGAGGACATCAAGAAAAACGTGGCCTCGCTCGGATTCGACCTTGAGGACCTGGTGCGGCGCAAGAAGATCTTCATTGATTACGTGCGCATCGAGCGCCAGGAGATTGACGAGAATGGAGAGTACGACCTGGAGGGGCTTTTCATCCGGCTCGGCCTCGCGATCAAGACCGTGCGGGCCAAACGCGTCGTGCTGGACACCATCGAAGCGCTTTTCTCCGGCCTCGATAACCAGGCCATCCTGCGCGCCGAATTGCGGCGGCTCTTCGGGTGGTTGAAGGAACGCGGCATGACCACGGTCATCACCGGCGAACGCGGCGACGGCGTGCTGACGCGCCAGGGCTTGGAGGAATATGTCTCGGACTGCGTCGTGCTGCTCGATCACCGCGTGAACGGCCAGATTTCCACGCGCCGGCTGCGCATCGTGAAATATCGCGGCTCGACCCACGGGACCAACGAGTATCCCTTCCTTATAGACGAAGACGGTATTTCGGTCCTGCCGATTACGAATACCAGCCTGGAGTATTCCGTTTCGTCCGAGCGCGTCACGAGCGGGATTCCCGGACTGGACGAAATGCTGGGAGGGAAGGGTTTCTTTCGCGGCAGCAGCGTGCTGTTGTCCGGCACCTCCGGCACGGGCAAATCCAGTGTGGGCGCCTGTCTGGCCGATGCGACCTGCCGCCGGGGCGAGCGCTGCCTCTATTTCGGTTTTGAAGAATCGGCCGCGCAAATCATCCGCAACATGAAATCCATCCAGGTCAACCTGGAAGGCCATGTGCGGAAAGGTTTGTTGCAATTTCACGCGTCGCGGCCGACGAACCATGGCCTCGAGATGCATCTGGTGATGATGTACAAGCTGATCGAGTCGTTTAAGCCCTCGGTCGTCGTCATCGACCCGGTCTCGAACATGCATTCGGCCGGCACCCTGGGAGATTCCACGAACATGCTCATCCGGCTGGTGGATTTTCTCCGGAAGAAGCACATCACCGCCCTGATGATCAGTCTGACCGCGGGAAATCAAGTGCAGGAAATGACCGACGAGGGGCTTAGTTCCATGGTGGACACCTGGCTGCTGCTGCGGGACGTGGAAAGCGGCGGCGAGCGCAATCGCGTCATGTATGTGCTAAAGTCTAGAGGAATGGCCCATTCGAACCAGCTGCGGGAGTTTCTGATCACGTCGCGCGGCATTCGGCTCGCGGAGGCGTATCTCGGCTCCAGCGGAGTCTTGACCGGTTCCGCGCGCCTCACCCAGGAAGCGCGCGAGCGGGCGGAGACGACGCTGGCGCACGAAGAGTTGGGCCGGAAGCAGATGGTGCTGGAGCACAAGCGCAAGGCCATCGAGGCCGAGATTGAAGCGTTGCGTTCGCGTTTTGCGGCGGAGCGGGAGGAATTTGAACGGGTGATCAGTGACAGTCGTCTGCGGGCGACACAAATCGAACGGGATCGTGACGCCATCGCCCGCAGCCGAAAGGTAAAAGTTAAAAACGGATAAAGCCCCCGACCATGAAAGCCAGCAAACATATCAAAGCCAAAGCCGCTCCCCGCGCCCGCGCCAAGCGCGGTCTCGCCAAAAAACAGGATACCGAATGGCGGTTGCGACTCTATGTCGCCGGCCAGACACCCAGGTCCTTGGCGGCCTTTGCCAATTTGAAAAGGCTTTGCGACCAGCATCTGGTCAATCGCTACTCGATTGAAGTCGTGGACCTGCTGCGCAACCCGCACCTGGCGCAGAGTGATCAGATCATCGCCCTGCCCACGCTGGTGCGCAAACTGCCCGAGCCCATCAAGCGCATCATCGGCGATCTTTCTGATCCGAACCGCGTGCTGGTCGGCATGGAACTCGTGTCCCCCAACGGCCATTAGGGCCGGCTTTTAATGCAAAATCGACCTTCCCGGACCCCCCGACGCTGCCGCAAGCCGAGGCCCCTCCTCGACAGCGCCCGCCGGTTCGAGAAGCTGTTGAAGGCTGGCACGGGCGTCGAGCATTTTTCCCTGCGCCTTTACGTTACCGGCAACACCACGCGTTCCGCCGAGGCCATCGCCAACATTCGCTCCTTGTGCGAGGAGTATCTGCCCGGGCGTTACGACCTGAAAGTGGTGGACATTTATCAGCAGCCGTCCGACGCGGTGGATGAGCAAATCATCGCCGCGCCAACGTTGGTGAAGCGCATCCCCGCCCCCGAAAAGCGGTTGATCGGCGACCTGACCAGCCGGCAACGCGTGCTGGTGGGACTGAATTTAACGGATGAAAAAAAGAGTTGAGCGCAGCCGGAAGGGGCCGGCCGGACGCATACGCGGGGGAACAATCAAAAGTTCGCGGCGCCGCCGGAAACCGGCGGCCAAAAGCGGCCATTGGGTGGAGGCCGACGAACTGGCGCGTTTGCAGGACAGCCTGCGCGAGGCCCAGGAAACGCTGCAGGCGATCCGGAGCGGCGAGGTGGACGCCGTGGTCGTGAACGGAAAGGAAGGTCATCACATTTACAGCCTGACCGGAGCCGACCAGCCTTATCGCGTTTATGTCGAGCGCATGCAAGAAGGCGCGGTCACGATTTCGAGCGACGGTCTCATCCTGTTCGCCAACCGGCGCTTCGCGGAAATGGTGAACCAACCGCTGGACCGCGTCATCGGCGCCGAAGTCTCGGGCTGTCTGGCCCCCGCTGCCTGGAAGAAGATTTGCACGGTATTCACCGGGACCCACCAGGTGGTGAAATGCGAAACGCTCCTGGGCGCGCGGGGGCGCAAGCCGCTGCCGGTCAACCTGACCGCGAGCCATCTGCCCTTGCCCGGCCAGAACGTGCTTTGCCTGGTGGTGACCGACCTCAGTGAACACAAAGCCAACGAGGGCTTGCGCTTCGCCAAGGAAGTCGCCGAAAAGGCGAACGCCGCCAAAGATTCCTTCCTCGCGGCCCTCAGCCACGAACTGCGCACCCCGCTCAACCCCGTGCTGTTGCTGGCGAGCGAGGCCGCGGAGAACCCGGATTTGCCGCCGAAGGTGCGCGCGGATTTTGCCACCATTTGCACCAATATCGAACTCGAAGCCCGCCTCATCGACGACCTCCTCGACCTGACGCGTATCAGCAGCGGCAAGCTCGCGCTCGAGCTGCGGCCGGTGGACGCGCACGCCATCATCGAGAGCAGCATCGCCATGCTCCAAACGGAGCTGGACCAGAAGCGATTGTCCCTCCAGCGTTCCGCCACCGCGGCCAGTGGAACCGTGAGCGCGGACCCGGTGCGGCTGCAGCAGATTATCTGGAATGTCCTGAAGAACGCGGTGAAGTTTACGCCGCACGGAGGTGAGATCCGGATCGAAACATCGTCGGCGGACGGCGAAACCTTGAACATCGTGATTTCCGACACCGGCATCGGCATGACGCCCGGGGAGATGAAACAGATCTTTGAGCCCTTTGCGCAGGGCGAGCATGCTTCCTCACGCGGAGCGCATCAGTTCGGCGGGTTGGGTCTCGGTCTTGCCATCAGCCGGCGGCTGGCCGAGGCGCACGGCGGCAGCATCAGCGCCTTCAGCGAGGGGCGTAATCAAGGTTCGCGCTTTACCATCACCCTGCAAGTCAGCCGACAGCTTCCAGCCATGCAGAAACCCCGCAACGTGGCTGCGGATGTACCGGGCCTGTCCCCGGAGGCAAAGGTTACCGGCGGCCTCCGCATCCTGCTCGTCGAGGACCATGCCGCGACCCGCGCCGCGCTGAGCCGGCTGCTCAATCGGCGAAATCACGAAGTTCAGGGAGCCGGTTCGATCGCCGAAGCCCGCTCGCTCGCGCAGGACGGCCATTTCGATCTCGTCATTTCGGACATCGGCCTGCCCGATGGCAGCGGTTATGATTTGATGGAACACCTCAACCGGTATCAGCGATTGCCGGGGGTGGCCTTGACGGGCTACGGGATGGATTACGATATCGCGAAAAGCAGGACCGCGGGATTTCTCACGCACTTGACCAAACCAATTCGCGCGGACGAACTGGAAGCGGCCATCGCCAGAACCCGTGGTCAAAAGGATAAAAATTCAGATTCCTCAGAGTAGGGGAACGGGCACGAATAAGTTTGGTAGGGTTGATGGCTGTGTAAGCTGTTTGCTGACAATATTTAATCTTTTTTTATCCCGTTTTGGTGATTTTGCAATCATTGCAAATTGCACAATTCAAATTCCAAGAATTGCAAATCGCAATAGCGTCAGCCTCTAAGAGATATGGAAATTGGCCAAATCACTGGCGAACTCGTTGAGTTGGAGGACGTTTGATCTCTGGCATGGTGCACGCTCAGTGCTCCCCAACCGCATGTACGGAATCACCTCGAGTGTACTGCGCCGTTGCATCCGCGTCGTCTGGGGATCCACGCGGACGCTCGCCTTTTGTGCGGTCACGGTCTTCACGGCCACAAACTTATTCACAAAAGCCGGCGAAACCGGCACCACCAACGAAACCCAGGACATCGCCAGCCTGAAAGGCAAGAGCATCGAGGACCTCCTCGATATGCCGGTGACAACGGCCACGCGCTCCACCAGCGTGAGCCTGCTCCAAACCCCGGCGGCCGTGCAGATCATCACCGGCGAAGACATCCATCGTTCCGGCGCGGCCACGCTGCCGGAGGCTTTGCGGCTGGCGTCCAGTCTCGAAGTCGCGCAGGCCAGCGCGCAGGACTGGGCCATCAGCGCGCGCGGCTTCAACAACACCCTCGCGAACAAAATGCTCGTCATGATTGACGGGCGCACCGTTTACACCCCGCTGGATGCCGGCGTTTTCTGGGACGTTCAGGAAGTTCTGCTGGAGGACATTGACCGCATCGAAGTCGTCAATGGTCCCGGCGGCACCCTCTGGGGCGCGAATGCAGTGAACGGCGTCATCAACGTCATCACCAAGAGCGCCAAGGACACGCAGGGCGTTTACATCTCGGGCGCTGGCGGCTCATTTCTCCAGGATTTCGGCGCGGTACGTTACGGCGGCGCCGTCGGGACGAATTTCTTCTACCGGGCCTACGTGCAACAGATCAACCAGAACCCGGCGTATGAAACGAACGGCTCCCCGGCTCCCGATTACGGCCGTTATACGCAGGGCGGTTTTCGCACCGACTGGCTCCCCGACGACTTGAATACGGTCACGTTCCAAGGCGATGCGTACACCGCAAAAAATGGGACCGCCGCCGGGGACACCGATTTGGACGGCCAGAACATTCTCGCCCGGTGGCAGCACACCTTTTCGTACGAGAACGTGCTCCAGATCCAATCCTACTACGATCGCACGTGGCGTAATATTCCCGCCTCCTTCGGCGAAGAGCTCGAAACCATCGACCTCGATGTGCAGGATCAACTGCGGCTCGGCGACCGAAATTTAATTCTTTGGGGAGCTGGTTACCGCGTGATGCTGGATCGCGTCAATAATAACCAGGGTTTGAACTTTGTGCCGGCCAATAGAAATTTGCAGTTGTTCAGCGCGTTCGCGCAGGACGACTTCACGATCGTTCCCGACCGTTTGCGGGCCACGTTCGGGATGAAGGTCGAGCACAACGATTATTCCGGCTACGAAGTCCAGCCCAGTGTGCGGCTGGCGTGGTTTCCGACCGATCAGCAAACCGTGTGGGCCGCGGTCTCGCGCCCGGTCCGTTCGCCCAGCCGCATCGATACCGACCTGCGCTATACCACCCCGGCGCTGGTGCTGAGCGGCAACAACGATTTCGAGTCCGAGAAGCTGATGGCCTACGAGCTGGGCTACCGCCTGCAGGCTTCGCGGCGGCTTTCGTTTTCGAGTTCTTTCTACTACGACATCTACCAGGACCTGCGCAGCCTGGATGTCGTGGCGCCGGGGAATTTTATTCTCGGCAATCATTTCGACGGCTGGATTTACGGGGTGGAGCTTGCGGCCGAATATCGCGCCACCGATTGGTGGCGGGTGCGCGGCGGATACAACTACCTGCACAAGGACCTGCAATCTACTTCCGCCGTCGCGACTCCGAGCGTGCGCGAGGGTGATGATCCCAGCAACCAGTTCTCCTTTCAGTCCATTCTCGATTTGCCCGCGCATTTTCAATTCGACGTGACCGGCCGATACGTCAGCGAACTGCCTTCGCCCGTGGTCCCGTCCTATTTCACGGTGGATGTCCGTTTGGCCTGGGAGTATAAGAACTGGGAAATCTCCTTTGTCGGCCAGAACCTCGTGCAAAACCAGCACGTTGAGTTCGGCACGTTAAGCATTCCACGCGGCTTTTACGGAAAAATTTCATGGCGGTTCTGACACGAGCCGGGGTCACGGGGCGGATTGCCGCGGTTTCCATCGCGAAACCGGCGTGCGTGCCTGCCTGTAAGATGGGCAGGAAGGTATCGGAGCGTGGCGGTTCTCGAGTGATGCCAGGGGGAGTTGTTGGCTTTCATCCCGGAGGGATGATTGACAATAGCCCAACGATTCATCGTTGGGTTTATGTTGGGAAGAATATAAGTCCCGAAGGGACGGCTGAGGCCAGCCAGTTCAGCCGTCCCTTCGGGACTTGCGGCAAAGTAATCTCCGCACCCAACGATAAATCGTTGGGCTATTCTCGATTGTCCCTCCGGGACAAAGAATCGCGTCCTCAGGGTCTTTCTCTGCGCGGCTGGCTCAGTACCTTTATCCTCTTCCTGACCTTTTTCCTCACCGCCAACAGTTCCCTCCCCGCCGCCGAGCCCCCCGCGCGCGAATACGAAGTCAAAGGCGTCCTCCTCTTCCACCTCGCGCAATTCGTGGAGTGGCCGACCAATGCTTTCGAAAAGCCGAACTCCAAATTCGTCATCGGCATCCTCGGCGACGATCCCTTCGGGCCGACGATGGACAAAATCGTGGCCGGCGAAAAAGCCGGCGACCATCCGATCGTGATCGAGCGTTATGCCAATGTCAGCGCCGTGACGAACTGCCACATCCTTTTTGTAACCGCCAACGGGAAGGATTCGCTGCGAAAGGTTGTCGCCCAGCTCGGGAACCGGCCCGTGCTGACTGTGAGCGATGTTCCCAACTTCACGCAAAACGGCGGCATGGTGGATTTCTTCATCGGCGACCAGCGCAAGGTCCGCCTGCGCGTGAATCCGGACATCGCGAAGTCCGCCGGGTTGACGGTGAGTTCCAAACTATTGCGCGTGGCCGAGGTGGCCCGGGGCGAGGAGTAACCATGCGCTTTCGCGACCAACCCATCCGGCGCAAGCTGATCTGGATCATCACCCTGACCAGCATGGCGGTGCTGTTGCTCGCGTGCATCGTCCTCTTCAGCTACGAGATCGGCACCTACCGGCGGTCAGCGGCGCGCACGGTGTCCACCATCGCCGACGTCGTGGCGGAGAACAGTTCGGCGGCCCTCGCGTTCGATGTGCAAAAGGATGCCCAAGCCTGCCTGGAGAGCTTGCATGCCGAGCCCAGCGTGGTTGCGGCCGCCCTCTACGATAAAGCCGGCAACCTGTACGCTTCGTATCCCACTAATCTCGCGGCCGCCAGCTTTCCCGACCAACCCCGGCCGATCGGCGGCAGTTTTTCCGGGCGCCAGATGACCGTCTGGAAACCGGTCATGGAGCACGAATCACGCGCCGGCACGCTCTATGTTCAAGCGGATCTGCTTGAAATCTACCGTCGGCTGGGGGTGTACGCCTTGATCCTGCTCGGAGTATTGGCGGGCGCCGGTGTGGTGGCGGTGTTTCTTTCAAATTTGTTCCAGCGGCGCATTTCCGAGCCGTTGCTCGAACTGGCGCAGGTCGCCCGCGCGGTTTCGCACGACAAGGATTACTCCGTCCGCGCGCACAAGGAGAGCGGCGACGAAATCGGCGAATTGACTGACTCCTTCAATTCCATGCTGGGACAAATCCAGACCGGCACGCAGGCTTTGCGCGACAGCGAGGCCCGGCTTTCGGCCGTGTTCAACCAGGCCGGCGCTGGCATCGCGCAGACCGACCTGACCGGCCGCTTCCTGATGGTGAACGATCGCTATTGCGAAATCACCGGGCGCAGCCGGGACGACCTGATGAAAGCGCGGATGCTGGAAATCACCTTCGTGGAGGACCGCGAGCGCGGCCGCGAAATGTTCGAGAGCGTCCTGCGCGGCTCGGGCAATTGCGTGGTCGAGCGGCGCTATGTGCGGCCCAATGGCGACATTGTCTGGGTGCGCGACGACCTGGCGCCGTTTCGCAACGCCAACGGCCAGGTGCAGTTCGTGCTGGCCGTCACCCAGGACATCACCGAACGGAAGCACGCCGAGCAGGAATTGGAACAGGCGCGCGACACGGCCGAGCGCGCCAGCCGCGCGAAGGACGATTTTCTCGCCGCGCTTTCGCACGAGTTGCGCACGCCGCTGAACCCCGTCCTGCTCGTGGCCAGCGAAGCCGCGCAAAATCCGGCGCTGCCGGCGGAGGTGCAGGCCGACTTCAACGCCATCGCCAAAAACGTCACCCTCGAAGCCCGCCTGATCGACGACCTGCTCGATCTCACGCGCATCAGCCGCGGCAAGCTCTCGCTCAACCTGGGCTCCGTGAATTTGCACGCCGTTCTCAATGATGCCATCGCGAATGTCCGCTCGGACCTCGAGCGCAAGAAAATCGGCCTGGCCACCTATCTCGCTCCCGAATCGCCCACGATGCGCGGCGATGCCGTGCGCCTGCAGCAGGTGTTCTGGAACATCCTCAAGAACGCGGTGAAATTTACTCCCGAGCACGGCACCGTCAGCGTCGAAACCCGGCTCGCGGAGGATGCCCGGACGGTGGCAATCAGCTTCAGCGATTCGGGACTGGGGTTGACCGAGGCCGAATTATCGCGCGTGTTCGATGCATTCGCCCAGGGCGAGCACGCGATCGGCGGCGCGCATCGTTTCGGCGGACTGGGGCTGGGCCTCGCGATCAGCCGCAAGCTCGTCGAGGCGCACGGCGGGACCATCTCCGCTGCCAGCGAAGGACGCAATCTCGGCGCGAAATTCACCGTCACGCTGCCCATGACCCAGCACGTGGCGCCGAAGCCATTGCCGCCCGCGGATTTGATTGCCGCCGGCGAAAAGCGCCGCCTCGGCTCCACCGGCGGGTTGCGCATCCTGCTCGTCGAAGACCACGAGCCCACCCGCGTGGCCTTGCATCGCCTGCTCACGCGCCGCAATCACGAAGTGGAAATCGCCGGAACCGTCGCCGAGGCCCGCGCGCTGGCCGACAAAGCCAAATTCGACCTCGTTATCTCCGACATCGGCCTGCCCGACGGCAACGGCTACGAGCTCATGGCGCATCTCCGCTCCAGCCTCCGGCTCACCGGCATCGCCTTGACCGGCTACGGCATGGAATACGATATCGTCCGCAGCGAGTCCGCCGGCTTTTTCCTCCACCTCATCAAACCCATCCGCGCCGAGGAACTCGAAGCCGCCATCGCCGCCGCCCGCGACCGCAAATCCCCCATCATGCCCTCCCGCCTGGCCTGACCGCTCCCCGCCTTTAATCTCCTAATCCTACTCCTAATCTTAATCCTAATCTCAGTTTCAGCAGATGCGCCGCGACGGTTTTCCCTCTGCTTGGGGAAGACGGAACTTAATCACCGGCTTCCGTCACCCTTGCAAAATTGCTGTTCGCGAAAGTCGAGCCGTCGCCCTTCGAAAAGCACCCCGTGAAGCAGGACTTGCTTCACGGGGTTGTCTTATTCGTTGATGGAACAGCAGTGCCCGGGTGCCCTGCACCTTGCGCCGGCTGTCGGCCGCGAGCTTATCTGACCAGCTCAATCTCGCCGGGCCGCCAGGTCTTGTTGAACCACGGTTCGAGCGGACCGTAAAGCCGCAGAATCAAGTTCCAACCCTTGTGGGGAACCGTCTGAACCCAGTTGTTCTCCTTGCCCGCCGGGGCCTTGGGTCCGAAGTAAACATCCACCGACTTGTCCGGGTTGACCAGCAGGCCCTTGGTCTGGCTGCTCACGCTCGGATATTGCTGGTCCGTCTGCAACATTGACCGGGACTGGTTGCCATAGGCGATGAACGACCAGAAATCCTTCGCGGGAATGTTGGGCGGCAAATGCACCTTGTAGGTCTTGTTCCCGTCCAATGGATTGCCTTTCTCGTCCACGAACGCCACGGCGTATTGCGAGCCCTCCCCCACCATCTGCATGCTCATCGCCGGCGTGATGCCGGTGGCGTAAAAGAAAAAGAACGAGTAGGCATCCAGCAGGCGGACTCCGTTCTGCTCGAACTTGTAGCTGCCCCCGACGAATGGCGTGCACCACGCGCTGTTCGGATAGTAGAAGGCATCTTTGATCCGGCACCGATAGGCCAGCGTGCGTGCCGTCGCATCGCCCACCGCGGCGGCCTCGGTCAGAATTTTCTTCATCCGCGCGTCGGGCGCAAAGGGCTTGCCCTTCTCGATGCCGACCGCAGCGAATACTCCCGCGGTGTCCGGGTCCAATGCATCGGTCGCCTCGGCCTGGATCACGTGGTTCACGTATTCGAAGGCGGAGTAATCCGCCGGAGCCAGCGTGTTGAACGACTTGCCGGATACATCCACAAAATTCATCTTCGGCGGATTGGCGGCCTGGGCCAGCGGATAGACGCGCATGAACTTCTTGACCAGCTCGACGCCCGGTTTGGGATCGCCGTCCTTCAGGAAGGTCCGGAAGAAAAGCAGGTTCCCCAGCGTGCGCGAGCGCGTCACAAAATATCCTTCCGGCACTTCTCCTTTATAGCCGGGCGGCAGCAGCAGATACTTTCCCCCTTTGCCCTTGTCCGGCCCCGTGACGCCCACATCCGTCACCCAGCGAAACCAATAATCATCCATCGGGCCCAGCGCTCCCGGAGGCATCTCCACCACCAGCGGCCCGTCTTTCATGTCCAGCCAGACCAGGTTGTAAACCGTGTTGTCGTTGGCCGTCAGGAACAACGACTTGGAGTCCATCAGGGTCTCCGTGATGAGCACGGTCTGATTCGCCGGGCCGAAACCGGCCAGGCCCCGGCGCAACGCTTCCACCGAGTTGGCCGGGAGCGCCGCCAGGTAGGCCTGCACCCCGCGCTGAAAATCCAGGTTGTCGTAGCATTTTTCGACCGTCGCCTTGTCCGGAAAGCCGTCGGAGAATTTTAACGTGCCCAGCCGCGTCTCAACCTTTTCGGGCGAGGCCACCCCCGGCGGCAGCGGGGTGGTCATTTTGTATTCCTTTTCCGACGCCGTTACGGCGATGGCTGCTGCCATCGCCCCCATAAGCAGAAGTTGTGTTTTCATTTTGTTAAAATTGTAGTGCTGGATCTCGTAATAATTGTGAGTTCACGGGATTCGGCCGACTGCAGCCAAATCGGTCCTTTTGATTGGAATTAAACCAAGTGTTTGTATGCAAAATGCAATCAACAATTAATGCAATTTGCAACAACTATCGACCTGCTTTGTGCTGCCTTTGCGGGCAGCCTGGCGGGTGTGCTGCGCGTCGAGATACCGTTTGATGTTTCCGGTGGGCGCGGGCAAATCCTTTCCACCCGTCTATTTGCTTTCCGAGATCTCCCTTTGCCTCAGGTGGCCATCGCGGCGCGCCGGGCCTGCAGGCTCAAGGCTGCGTCGCAAATCAGGTTGGCCGCTGTGTCGTACGAAATGCTCCCCGTATTGATCACCAGGTGATAAAGCAGCGGATCATCGATGTCCTTGTGAAAATGCGTTTTCAAGAATCTGCCCCGGCCGGCATCTTGCGTTTGAATCAGCTTCAAGGCTTCCTTCGCGGTTAGGTTCTTGTCCCGCCGGATGCTCTCCACGCGCTTCTCCAGTGACGCGACGAGCCGGACATGGAATGCGTGCGGCATCTTCGCGGTAATGATATTGGCCCCCCGCCCGATCAAGATGACGTTTCCCGGCTCCGCAAGTTTCAACACCGTCTCGATCACATGGGCGATGAGCACCCAGGTGGAGGGATGGAGCCCGAACGCCTCATCGATCGTGTCCTTCAATTGCGAAACCCGGTCCTCCGGCATGTACTTCACCAGGCGCTCGGGCAGGTTGTGTTCCTTCAATACCTGATTCACCAGATTATGATCATAGACCGCCCACGGCCCGGGCTTTCCCGCGCCCCGCTCTGGCAATCGTTCCGCCAGCTTCTCCGCCACGTCGTGCGCGCCGCATCCCGCCTGTCGGGAGATGGTAATGGCCAGGCGTTGCGCGCTATCGTCCGGTATGGACGCGTTCCTGGACGTCTGCAGTTGATAGTTGATGAAGGAGAGACACTTCTCTGTTGACCATTCGGCTTTCATAGGCGGGCAATCGCGAATTGTCCTCCTTCAAGCTCCGGGCAATGCGGCGTGCGCGCTCTCCCTTGTTTGGGAATGTCTTCTCGAATCTTGCTCGCGGCCCCTTCCACGGCGAAAAACAAAAGACAGTGAACATTTGCCAAGAATTGCGGAGCAAGCCTGCTTGCCTCGCCTTACCCGTACTCATGAGGAATTTATGAAGAGAAGCCTCGGCTTCCAGGGCGTCACCAGCTCAAACCCCCGGGCGCGGGCCGGGACGCCTTTGAGCTTGGACGGAGACAAATCACCATAAAAAACCACCCGAACGAAAGGATCATTATGACCGCAAATGCAGGGCACTCCCAAAGAGTTGTAAGAGATCTTAAACGCGTCGTGCGCGATTCCGAGGAGCTCCTTCAGGATTCGCGGGAAGCCCTTGGCGAAAAAGCGCTTCACGTTCGCGAGCGTCTCAGTCAGACACTCCGACAGGCCAGGCAAACCTGCAGCCGTCTCCAGGAAAAGACCAGGGCGGCAGGCAAAGCCACCGACCAGGCCATCCGCGATCATCCGTATCAGTCCATCGGCATCGCCATGGGGATCGGTGCCCTGGCCGGGTTCCTGGTTGCTCGCCGGCGAAAATAAGTTCTGAGCCGCTGGCGGCGCGCCGTCTCAGCTCGCCAGCCGGTGGCCGAAAATAACTGAACCACATCCTGATTTTAGCACGCGGCGTATGCACCTTCTCTCAACCATCGCCCACGACCGCCTCCCGAAGGCATCGGGAACGCGAAGGAGCTGCCAGCTCGCCAGGATTTTGGTTCCCCTTGATTTTTCCCCCGCATCCAAAAACGCCCTCGATTTCGCCGCGATGCTCGCCCGCGCCCAGGGTGCGCGGCTGATCCTCCTGCACGTCGTCGGATCGCTCGTCTCCCAGGCCGATTTCGGCTACGGCTGCGTGACCAGGCGCTCGTCGGACCACCACGTTCTCAAAGCGAGCCAGGCCCGGCTCGGCGCCATCGCCAAAAAACTGGCGCATTCCGGTGTCGCCAAGCCCGTCGCCCTGGTGCGCACGGGCGCCGCTGAAACGGAAATCGTGCAGACCGCTTCCGATCTTGCTGCTGATCTTATCGTGCTGGGCGGGGGCGGGAGCGGGACTGCCCGGTTGCCCTTGGTCGACATCGTTCAACAGGTCGTACAGCATGCCCCTTGCTCCGTCCTCGTCACTCGTAAAAAACACCCGTCTCAATCAATTCCCCCCTGCCGGGAGCCATGGTCAAATGAATAACACGCAATTACCTGACCCGAAAACCGGAACGTCTCACCGGGAAAGTGTCGAGCACCTCATCTCCCATCACCCCTTCCTTCAGGGCATGAGTCCGCATCAACTTCGCCTCATTTGCGATCACGCTTTGCGCACCCATTTCACCGCCAATGATGTGATCTTCCGGGAGGGTGATCCTGCTGACCGCTTTTACCTGATCGAAACCGGCTGCGTCGCCCTGGAATCCCAGGCGCTGGGCCGGGCCAAAGCGCTCATTCAACTGCTCGGCGCCGGGGACGTGCTCGGCTGGTCCTGGTTGTTTCCGCCCTGCTTCTGGCATTTCGACGCGCGGGCGGTCGAGCCTACCGACGCCATTTTCATCTACGGGGCGCCGCTGCGCAAAGAATGCGAATCCGATCACGAATTCGGTTACGAACTGATGAAGCGCCTCGCGGCCGTGATGATGGCTCGCTTGCAAGCCACCCGCTGGAAACTCCTGCGCCTGCCCCAGTAGCTCCCCTCCGCGGAGCTGACCTGAGAACCGTTTCAATCAAGTCGTGCCCCCACGGTAGGACCCTGCTGCGCGGCCGCGAAATTGTCGTGAACTCGTAACCACCCCGGGCCACCCCGAACACCCCGTGACCCCCAAGCCGAAGTAACTCCGCCCTTTCTCATTAACACCGCACTTCAGTGCGGTGCCCGCCAGCGACAAATCCCCTTGAAACTGTTTCAACAGTTTCAATCATTCAACCAGCGCAAGTCTCAGTCGTCGGGTCTCGCGTATCGATCCTCGCTCAACAAATGCGACCCGCAAAAGTCGGTCCAGCGAATCACCACGATCACCGCCCAGGTAAGCACATAAACCGGGAGCAGAATAGCGCCCCACACCGTCACAGTCCTCGCCAGCTTTCGAATTATTTCCATACGCGGCAACTAACGACCCAAATTCGGCGGCCCGGCCCGTGAGCCCTCATGTTCTTCCCAGGAATGTGACCTGATTCGCCTTCGCGATTTCGCCGGCTCGAAGCCGTGCGATCAACTTCGACATTTCTGAATCCTGAAGCTCGCGGTATCCGGGGTCCCTGGCTCGGATCTCCGCGTCGGCAATGTAATGATGCAGGTTGCCGGATAATTCCTTAAGGCCCGGCATCTTTAAGGCCGTGACCTGAGTGAGCGCTTCGAGAGCAGCGTCACCTCCGGCCTCGCCATTCTGTAACCGGGCGAGGAAAAGGCAGAGTTGTTCTATTTCATGATTCATGGTTTACACCCAGCCTCGCCTTACCCTTTGCGCCCTTTCGCGTACGACGGCGTGATGGCTCCGTGGCGGCGCAAGAGCCGTTGCAACGGCTTCGCCTTGTCGCCGTGGTAAATGGCTCCGATCGTCAGGCAGCATTCGCACGAATCCATTTCCGCGTTCGGATTGGCGCCATGTTTGAGCAACAACTCCGCAATCTCCAGATGGTTTCGGCAGCAGGCTTCATACAGCGCGCGTCCGTCCGTCGCGGCATCTTCGGGCGTATTGGGATCAGCGCCGCGCTCGAGCAACCGGCGGACGATGTGCAGATGACCTTCCCGCGCCGCATAAGACAGCGGACTAATGCGCGCCGGGTCGAGGCGGCGGGCGAGGCTCGAATCCTTTTTCAAGAGCTGCTCCACGCGCTCCAGATCGCCGACGGCGGCGGCGACCGAAATATCGTAGTTCGCCCCGTGCGCCAACAGGCTGCCAACGAGAACGAAAGTGTTTCGCAGGGATGGATGCGAGCGGCCGCGATTGGCGCGATACCAATAATCATTCGCGCCGTTCACGGCGAGCAGCACCGGCGTTTGTCCATCGGCACGTTGCGCTTCAATCGGCGTTCCGAGTTCGACGAATCGGGCGATCAAATCCAATTGTCGCGTGATGACGCTCCAATGCAGCGCATTATTGCCCAGCGCGTCGCCCGCGCGTGCGAGCGCTGGCTGGCGTCGCAGGACCGTGCCGATGGCGCGCGCATCCCGGGCGATGATGGCTTGTTTCAGCGCCTCGAATTGCGGCGAATAGCCAAACCGCTTTCGCATTGCGCGCTGGAGCAGTGATGCGATCTGGTGCTGGCCGCTCTCTCTGGCGCAGAGCAGCAGCTTGTCCCACGAATCGTAGGTATAGCGCGATTGCCCCGGTTCCGCCCCGCGCTCCAACAGCAGCTTCACAATTTCCGTGTGGCCCGCCCTCACGGCCTCGTGAATGGGAAACTGATACGCATGCTGGGCGTTGACCAATCGCCGGTCCTTCGCGAGGAGCGACTTCACCTTCCGCAGGTCGCCGAGCGCGCAGGCCTGGAAGAGCGCCCAGGCGTCGTAACCGTTCAGCTTTTCAACCCCATAAACATAAGCCCGCGTCTTCATCTCCTCGGGCTGTGTGAGTCGGGGTTTGTTCATTCGCGGGGCTCGCTAACTTCCGCTCTCACTGGCGCCCGGGCAGTGCTGTCCCACACGCAAATAGCGCGCCGTCCGGACGTCCAGTGCAGAGCGATAGTGGGGCGTCATGTCACCAGTCTCCGGTGGGCGAAAGCAATAGCTGGATCTTCCCGGCTTGTGGAGTAAGCCACTGATATGCCGACGAGGGCTTGCAGAACGGCTCCGCGAGACCGGCGGCCTGCTCCCAACCCGGCCCAGCCAGGATTAGTTCGAAGTCCGACCCTCCCCGCTGAATTACTCCCCGGTCGCGCTCCCCACGGGTGAAGCGCAGGTGCGTGCCGTCTACGGACTCAACCGGACAAACGTCCTCAAGGCTCGCCTCCTGCAATGAGCCGGACGCCAGCGCCTCGAAGGCCTCTATGAGACGTTGCACGTCAGAGCTGCGAAAGTCGTAGAGCCGAATCATCGGGCAATCGTCACCACCCTCTTTCAGAAAATCGAGTTTCATCGTGGATATTGCGCCGCCCAACGCCCCGGCTCAGGCAGGCCTGGGCAATGGTGTTCGGTTGCGAACAGACATGCAATCCCGGCCTTGCCTGCAGCCGGTTGGTTAGCCTCTTTTTCTGTTTCGCTCATCGTCCCATCGGTCCAAGCGCTTCTTGGCATAGCTAGCAAGCAAGGGGTTCTCGCTTCCAGCAAGCTGGACGAGTCGCGCTCTGGCTTCGGGCGTGCCGATGTCCGCAAGCGCCCATGTGCATTTCCGTGCTAAACCGAAAAACTGATCGTAAGCCAGGTACTCGTGGGTAACAGCCTCATCAAATGAGAACTCCCACGGCTGGCCGTCGCGCCTCGGATAAAGCTGAAGCGTGAGTTGTTCGGACTCTTGATGAATCTCCGCCCACTGCTCATCGTCGTAGAACAACTCAGCAACCAACTTCTCGCGATCCGGCGGACTGGCAATACCCATCCGCATCTTGCTTGCCGTGGAATCACTCATGGAATTCTGAATGCGCCCAACAGTATGATTGTGACAAAGTCATTCGTGCAAAGCCATTCGTGCAAAGCCAAAGTGTGCCGGCGGCATATCCGGACATTTTTGGCGCAAATGAGCGTGGGAGGCCGCGGGCGTTGGCAACCTGAGTTGATCTGTGGGCGTCTTGTGAACGTCGCGTAAAGACTAAGTGGCAATGGGAAGTAGATGGCATCCGTGGCGCGAGGGCCGAAGCTCATACAATGTAGTCCACCGGCTTCCCCGGCTGGGTGTAACCAAACACGCGATAGCCCCGTTCCGTCCTCTCGCCTGGAACGTGGATCGCCCTCAACGCGTTGCCAACCGCCTCTTCCTGCTCGGCGGACGTGACCTCTATTTCCACCCACTCGATGCATTGATAGCCCCCGCTGCGAAAGTGGTGGAACCATTCCCCGTCCCATTCGGGTATGAAGCCGGTCTCGACGTCCTTCGTGCGCCACTTTGGGTGGAGCGGTCCCAGCGAATACATCGCCAAACGAAGCTCGTCCCACTTCGTGTTGTTCATCACCGGCTCCAGTCCACGCGTGTCCATGTCACTCTTTCCGACGCTCCGGCTCATACACGCCGGGCCAATGTTGTCCGATTCTCCTCCGGGACGCGATAACCGCCTCACTCCAACGTGCGTCTGGCGAAGGTTTTGGCACGTCATGCAGCGCTCCCCGTCTCATCCAAGGCAGGGAAACGCCGGACCGGAAATCTGTCAAGCGGGATTGGTTCAACCGCCCTCAATTCCCGAAGTTTTTCGGAGCCACTTCCCGTTAAACGTTTTGTGATTTTTCGTGCCTCTTTTGCTTGTCGCGCCGAAGCCTCGGCGAAGGCGGATGGCCAAGACTCCTTCCCTTTTCTCTTCCATGTTTCTGCCCCCATCTTTCTGACTGATCCCCTCCCATCCGTCTTCATCTGCGTGCCGCGCCGAACTTTTGAGCGAAGGCGGGTGGCTAAAAATCCTCTGTTCTCTTCGTTGCCTTCGCTGTCCAAATCGTTGCCCACCGCGCTCACTTTTCCCCTCCATTTCTCTCATTTCTGTCACGGGAGAAACTCCCACCGTGGGAGATTATTTTTCTGACCTCTGTGCTTTAATAGGCGCGGGAGGACGACCCAACCCCTCCCGGCCGCAGTCCGAACTTATTCGCGAGCCCGCCGCCACGGTGTTGATTACGAAATGAAAATGTATGCCGATCATGCCGACTCATCCTGTACGAGAGTTCGCTCGGTCCTCTCTCGTCACTTTGGTCCCTTGGGTTCCTTTCGTCCCGCCCATCGCTCAACAGGACGGCAATAAAACAATAAAGGACACCAAAAGGACGCTCAAGGAACACCAAAGGGACGCTCAAAGGACAGTAAAGAACGCTAAAGGACGCCTAAAGTCGCCAAAGGGACAACCCTCTTCGAGGGGCCCCACCAGGCAACTTGCCGTTTGAACCCACCATCCGCCATCCCGTCCGCCGAAGCTTCACCGGAGACCGAACCATTTTCGAGACCCTCAACCATCAACCAGTCCCCGCCTAACGCATTTTATCGCACCTTGCGGACCATCACGTTGGCAGGCTTTCGGCACGCGGTCAGGGCTGGCCGCCAACTCTTGCAAGTTGCAATACCTCTTTTTGCCCGCCATGCATTATGCAAAGGAATCCGACCCCATTTCTGTGCAAAACCTCCATTTCCGCTGCTTTTGCCCCGTGGCATGCAGTGCGCTAAAAGCTGTGACTTTCGCGTATGACCAAGCCCGCTCGAAATTTGGATGAAAACGAGGTCGCGGCACGAGCAAGCCGGCCTCGAGGGGGGAATCAGGGCTCCGGAGCAAACCTTAATTCCAAGCTTATATGGATTTCCTAGTAGTCGATGACGACAAAACATTCCGCGACGCCACCTGCTTCCTGATCGATGGCGAAGGACAGTACGCCGAGGGCGTCAGCAGCGGGCAACAGGCGCTGGCCACGATCAAAGAGGAGAAGTTCGACGCCGTCCTGCTCGATCTCAACCTCGGCAAAGAGAACGGCCTCGATGTCCTGACCGAAATCCTGAAGATGCGGCCGAACCTGCCCGTGGTCATGTTCACCGCCCAGGCCACCGTGAAGACCGCCGTCGAGGCGATCCAGCGCGGCGCGGCCGATTTTCTCGAGAAACCCTTTCAGCGCAGCCATTTCCTGGCGGTGCTCGCGCGAGTCCAGCGGCTTTACCAAATGGGCCAGCGCATCGAGCAACTGGAAGGTGAGGTCAAGGAAACGCGCCTGCAGACCGTTGAACCCATTTTCGATTACACCACCCCGATCATGAAAGGCGTGATGGATGTCCTCCTGCGCGCCGCGCCCACGCCCGCCTCCATTCTCATTCTGGGCGAAAGCGGCACCGGCAAAAGCGTGGTTGCCCGCGCGATTCACGAAAAGAGCCACCTCGCCGACCGGCCTTTTGTCACCGTCAACTGCCCGAGTCTCTCCAAGGAATTGCTCGAGAGCGAATTGTTCGGCCACGTCCGCGGTTCCTTCACCGGCGCCACCAAAGACCACTGGGGCAAGGTCAAGGCAGCCGAGGGCGGCACGTTGTTCCTCGACGAAATTGGCGACCTCCCGATGGAAATCCAACCGAAGCTGCTGCGCCTGCTGCAGGAACGCGAATACGAGCGCCTCGGCGAAAACGTCATCCGCCCCGCCAATGTGCGCGTCATCGCCGCCACCAATCGCGACCTGAAAACCCGCGTGGCCGAAGGCAGCTTTCGCGAGGACCTGTTCTTCCGCCTGAACGTGATCACCATCGAAATGCCGCCGCTGCGGGTTTTGCCCGAGGACCTCGTTCGTTTCTCCGAACACTACGTCCAACACTTCGCCACCCAATGCCGGCGCAACGTGTCCGGCTTCGCCGAGGACGCCATGACGGCCATGCGCAATTATCCGTGGCCCGGCAACCTGCGCGAGCTGCGCAACACGATGGAGCGCGCGGTCATCCTCACCACCAAAGACAAGGTCACCCTGGCCGATCTTCCCTCCGAAATGGGCCTGCGTAAGACCAAGGTCGCGGACTCGGACGCCGGCATCGGGGCGTTGATGAGCCTCGAAAAGCTTGAGGAACTGCACATTCGCAAGATTCTCGACCGCGTGCCGAACCTGGGCGAAGCGGCCGCGACGCTGGGCGTGGACCAGGCCACGCTCTATCGGAAGCGTAAAAAATTCGGGCTGGATTGAAGTCGAAGCCCGGCAAGCGGGTAGGCGCTGGAGATCGTAGCGCAGGTTTCCAACCTGCTGTATCGCCGACTTCGAGTCGGCAGGGCTCACGAAAGCCGGCGCGTGCGAAACCGTTGGCACGTTGCGGATTGGAAATCCGCGACACAGTCCCGCCACGGCGGGAGAAAGCTGCGCTACGAAGATGGACGCTTATGGCGAGCCGATCAACTATTCTTGACCCGGCAGGTTCCGGAGCCTCTTATGGCGCGGAAGGCGACCTTGCCGTCGCGTTGTTCATGGGAATCAATCCAGGTCTTTCGCGCAAAGATGGCAACTCCGCGCCCGCGACGGCCCGCAGCCTGTCGCCCGGGCGGGGTAATCGCATCCTCGTGGTGGACGACCAGCCCGGCAACATCCAGATCGCCATGTCCGCGCTGGGCCAGCTCGGCTACGAAATCATCCCGGCGTTCGACGGCCCCAGCGCGTTGAAACAACTGGAGCAGCGCCCGCCCGATCTGGTCCTCCTCGACCTGATCATGCCCGAAATGGACGGCTGCGAAGTCTGCCGCCGCGTGCGCGAAAATCCCAAGTGGAACGACATCCCCGTCATCTTCCTCTCCGCTGCGGACGACAAGGATTACATCCTGCGCGCCTTCGACGCCGGCGGCGTGGATTACATCGTCAAGCCCTTCAACCACGCCGAACTGGTTTCGCGCGTGCGCACCCATCTCGCGCTCAAGTCCGCCCGCGACCATCTCAAGCAACTGGCCGAGGAACGCGACGAACTCACGGGCATCCTGGCGCATGATTTGAAGAACCACCTCGGCGGCATGGAGATGAGTGCGAAGCTGCTCGTGGACTGGCTCCGCGCCTCCAGCGAACCGCGCGCCTTGAAGCTCGCGGAAAACATTCATCACTCCGGCAGCCAGTTGCTTTCGTTCGTGAAGGAATTCCTGGCCAACGCCGCCACCGACCACGGCGTGCCGATGCAACTCGCCGCGCAGAATTTCGCCCATGCCGCCTACGCCGCCGTCGCCCAATACCGTGAAATGGCCGGCCGCAAGGAGCAGACCATTGAAACCGACATTTCCGAACACGACTCCGCCGTCATGGCCGACGCCTCCGCCATCCGCCAGATCCTCGATAATCTCCTTTCCAACGCGCTGAAATTTTCCCCGGCCGGCACGGTGGTCAAGGTTACCGTGCGTGCCGCGGGCAAATGGGTGGAATGTATCGTGGCCGACCAGGGGCCCGGTTTCACCGAGGAAGATCGCGTGCGCATGTTCCAGCGCTACGGCCGTCTCTCCGCGCGTCCCACCGCCGGCGAACCCTCCTCCGGCCTCGGGCTGAGCATCGTCCGCAAACTCGTGGAAGCCATGAATGGCGAGATCGCTGCCGAGAGCAACAACGGCCAGGGCGCCACATTCACAGTCCGCCTCCCGGCGGCACCCGCCTGAGGGTTCCGGTTGGTGGAGTTCACGACCCTGTGAAGGTCGTCCGCCTCTGGATGCGCGCGCCAGCCAATCCAGGCTTGAAGCCCGCCGCCAGCCTTGGTAAGCTGCGCTCGAACCAAACTGAGACACACCCCAGGCTCGACACTGGAAATGAGGAATCGTCTTTAATCTCGAACCGAACGAAACCAACCAACCACAGCTCAAACCAAGGGACTGACATGAAAAAAGCAATATTCCTGGCCTCCATAGTTGCTGCGCTGGCGCTGCCCGCTGCCGCCGGCCTTTTTTCGGCGAAGGGCGACAACGCGGACGAAAAGCGCGCGGAAGTCCGGAAACAGCGCGACGAAATCCTCGCCAAACTTTACGCCGCGCATCCGGACGCGAAGGAAAAAATCGAGAAGGGCGCCGGCTATGGCACCTTCAATAACAAGAACCTGAATCTGTTTCTGCTCAGCAGCGGCCATGGTTACGGGATGGTGGTGGATAAAGCGGGCAAGGAAACCTTCATGGCGATGGGATCACTCGGCGGCGGCCTGGGTCTCGGCGCCAAGGACGTCAGCGTGGTGTTTATTTTCAAGAAAGCGGACGTGATGAAGAAATTCATCGACAGCGGCTGGCAGTTCGGCGGCGAGGCGGATGCCACCGCGAAGGCCGGTGAAAAGGGCGGGGCTGCCTCCAAGGAGGCGGGCGTGGACACGGCCGCCAACCTGTTTGAGATCTACCAGATGACGGATACGGGCGTGGCGCTCCAGGCCACAGTCGCCGGGACGAAGTACTGGAAGGACAAGGATCTCAATCAATAGGCCATCAACCAGGGAATCCAGATTATGAAAAACTATTTTTCCAGACCGGCGGTCAAAATTGCCGCGGTGTTTGGATTCGCGATCCTGCTGGGCGCGGGTGCTCCCGTTGCCCGCGGCGCCGAGCTGAACAACAATATCTACAATTACCTTGAGCTCATGCGGTCGGACGTGAACTCCCAGAAGGTGGAATTGATCAACTCGATCATGAAACTTTCCGCGGAGGACGCGAAAAAGTTCTGGCCGATTTATCGGGACTACGAGAACGCGCTGGGGAAGCTGGCGGTGAACCGGGCCGAGCTGATCACCGAGTTTGTCAAAGCCCACCAGGACGGCAACTTCGACAATGAGAAGGCCAGGGACATGGCAAAGCGCTGGTTCAAGACTCAGCGGGCAAGGCTCGACTTGCTGGAGAAGTACCACGGCAAAATCGAGAAAACGCTCACCTCGGTACAGGCGGCGCAGTTCCTGCAGATCGAGAACCAGATCGGTCTCTTCATTGACATCGCCATCGCCTCGGAAATGCCGGTCGTCGGCTCCAAGGGCAAGTAGGCGGCCGATGGGATCGCTCCCGCAGTAGGAACCGGGCGATCAGGCTCTCTCGACCGGAAGGCCCGGATTCAGATCATGAGCGCGGAGCCAGTCGGGGTTGAAGATTCGGGACTGGTAGCGCGAGCCGGAATCGCACAGTAGGGTCACGATCACTTGGCCCGGCCCGACTTCCTTAGCGAGTCGGTAAGCGCCAGCCACGTTGATGCCGGAAGAAAGGCCCACAAAAATGCCCTCTTCGCGCAGCAATTGATAAACGATACTGAGGGCGAGTTGGTCGGGAATGCGATAGGCGTCGTCCAGGGCGAGGCCTTTCAGGTTTTCGGTGACGCGCATCTGGCCGATGCCTTCGGAGTAGGAGTCGCCGTCGTTGGTGTCCAGGTTGCCGAGTTTGAACCAGGAATACATCGCCGCGCCGAAAGGATCGGCACAGACGCATTTGATTTTTGGATTTTGCTCTTTGAGAAACAGCGTGGTACCCGCGAGCGTGCCGCCGGTGCCGACGGAAGCGACGAAGCCGGTGACCTGGCCGGCGGTTTGTTCCCAGATTTCCGGGCCGGTGGTTTTGAAGTGAGCCTGGCGGTTCGCGACGTTGTCGAATTGATTGGCCCAGAACCAGCCTTTCTCGGCGGCCAGCCGCTGCGCCTGCTTATTGTAATTACCGGGGTCGCGATAGGGCTTTTCGGGGACGGTGATGACTTCCGCGCCGAGCGTGCGGAGCAGGGAGATTTTTTCCGCCGACTGCGTTTCCGGGATGACAATCACGGTGCGGTACCCTTTGGCGTGGCCGATGACCGTGAGGCCGATGCCGGTATTCCCCGCGGTGCCTTCGACGATGGTATCGCCGGGTTTGAGCAGACCGCGTTGCTCGGCGTCCTCGATGATGCCAAGGGCTGCGCGGTCCTTGACCGAGCCGCCGGGGTTCATGAACTCCGCCTTGCCGAGGATCTCACAACCGGTCAGTTCAGAAAGCCGGCGCAAACGCACCAGCGGGGTGCGCCCGACATGACCAGCGACTCCGGCAAAGCCAGGGGACTTCATAAGTTGGACGAAAGTTAGCGGGCTGGGAAAGTTTTTGCGATCAATACGTGAATTCGGCTTCGGGCTTCTCTCGGATTTCGTCATTCGTGCTTCGTCATTCCGCCCGCCGGCGTTATTCTGAATTCATGCGCAAGAGCAGGAATCTGGCAGTATATGCGGGAAGTTTTGATCCGCTGACCATCGGCCATATGTGGATGATCGAGCAGGGGGTCGGGCTGTTTGACCGGCTGATTGTGGGGATCGGCATCAATCCAGATAAGAAGTACAGTTTTGGGCTGGAGGAACGGATGAGTATGTTGCGCGAATCGTTGCGGCGTTTCCCGAATGTCACGCTCACCTCCTTTTCGAATCGTTACCTGATTGATTACGCGCAGTCTATGGGCGCGACCCATGTTCTTCGCGGCATACGCTCGATGGGCGATTTTGAATACGAGCGGGCGATGCGGAATATCAATGGTGACCTGGACGCAAAGATTCTTTCGGTCTTTCTGATGCCACCGCGCGATATCGCGGAGGTGAGCTCCAGCATGGTCAAGGGATTGGTGGGGCCGAAGGGCTGGCAGAAAGTGGTGCGGAAGTATGTACCTCCACCCGTGTATCGGCGCTTTGTGAAAATGTGAGGACGAGAAAATTCAATTCCCGTAGCAGCCGAGGTAACGAGGCTCCATATTTCCGAGCGCGTGCCCGCGTCCGATCTATATGGAGCCTCGTTACCTCGGCTGCTACCGATCTATGAGCTGGCCAGGCAAAGATCGGTGGCTGGCGCTCCTGAGCTCCGCCGGCGCGACCGGAGAGGGCGGCGCATGGTACAACCGGTTGACGGCGGCGCATGCGGAGCCGCAGCGGCATTACCATAATCAACAGCACATCGCGGAATGCCTCGCGGAGTTTGATTCGGCGCGCCAGCTCGCGGCGCAGCCGGTCGCGGTGGAACTGGCGCTGTGGTTTCACGACGCGGTGTATGATCCGAAGGCGGCCGACAACGAGGAACAAAGCGCGGCGCTGGCAAGGCGGTGTTTGGCGGAGGTTGGAGTCTCGGAGGCGTTGTCGGAGATCGTAGCGCGGCTCGTGCTCTGCACGAAAAGTCATGAAACCGGCGCTGATGCCGACGCGGCGCTGATGGTGGATGTGGACTTGAGCATTCTCGGGCGCGAGGAAGCCCGCTTTTTCGAATACGAGGACCAGATTCGGCGGGAGTATGCCTGGGTGCCGGAAGAGGTTTTTGCGCCGAGGCGGGCGGAGATCTTGGAGCGGTTTCTCGCGCGGAAGCGCATTTTTGCGACGGAGTGGTTTGGGAAGAAATACGAGGCGGCCGCCAGAAGGAATCTGGCGGTTTCCGTCGCCCGTCTCAAGGCACGCAAAGTGTAGTATATTGAGGGCATGGGTCTGGCCCGATTAAAAGACGTCGCGCTGGAGAAAGTGTTGATCGCCTTTCTCCGGCCGAAAATCGAACGCTATGGCGAATTGCAAAAGTTGACGTTGGATACGTCCAAACATTTGCTGACCGCCGAGGTGCATCTGCACGGGGAGAAGGATTCGTTGATCATCTCCCGGGCGCGATACCGCATCGAAACAAAAGGGGAGCACACCCTGTTGATCATTTACGACGTAAAGGCGTCCAAGGAATGGGTCCACAACCTGGTGGAGGACCATTTCAACCAGATCGAACTGAAGGTGCCGGCGCTGGTGAGAAAAATGTTGGGGGCTTGAGCCTCACCGCTGGAAAATCAACATGACGTAGGTCCCGAAGAGGACGAGATGCACGGCGCCCTGCAGGATGTTGGTCTTGCCGCTGCCGAAGGTGACAACGCTTACGATCAGGGTGAGTGGCAGCAGCAAGGCGTCACTGTTTTGGAGGCCGAGGACAAAGTCGCGGTGCTTCCAGTGGCTGATGACCAGCATCGCCGGGACGGTGAGGCTGATGGTGGCGAGGACGGAGCCGAGGAAGATGTTCACCGAGCGCTGGAGCTGGTTGGCGCGGGCGGCCTTGACGGCGCCAATGGCTTCGGGGGTGGCGACGAGCATGGCCACGACCACACCACCAAGAGCGACGGGCGCATGCAGGACCTCCACCATGTGATCGAGCGGGCGCCCAAGTTGTTCCGCCAGGAAAACGACGGGCGCCATGTAGGCCAGGAGGAGCGTGGTGTGGGCGGTGAGTGAGAGCGGGCGGGAGCGGGGGTGTTCGTGCTCGTTTTTTTCGGTTTCGCCGAAGATGAAATATTTTTTATGACGGTTCGTCTGAATCGCGAGAAAGGTGGCGTAAAGACCGATGCCCATCAGGGCGAGGAAAGTCTGCTGGAGATTTGAGAGGGTGGGACCCTCGGTGGTAACAGTGTAATTGGGCAGCAGCAGATTCAGCACGGCCACGGGAATGATGACGCTGAGGTAGGCATTCGCGCCCTGGAGATTGTATTGCTGCTCGCGATGCCGCCAGCCGCCCATGAGTAGGGAAATGCCCACCATGCCGTTGAGGATGATCATCACGACGGCGAAGAGCGTTTCGCGCACCATCGTGGGGTTGTTTTCGCCGTGCAGCATCATGGCCGAGATGGCGATGACTTCGATGGCCGTCACGGCGAGCGTAAGGATCAGGGTGCCATAAGGTTCGCCCAGGCGCAGCGCCAGGTGATCGGCATGGCGCACCACGGAAAAAACCGCGCCCAGCAACGCCGCAAAAATCCACACGAAAACCAGGGTGAACCAGAGCGGATTGCCGAGGTTTGCCATCATCACCTTGCCGAAGCCCAGGAACACGAGGGCCGTGCCCGCGCTGATGAAGAGGAATTTCTCCTCCCGGGCGAATTCCGCAAAGCCGCTGAGTTTCGGGTTGGACATCGGTGCGAAAGAGTAATGTCGATCCCCGCTCCCGCTCAAGCCGATTGGTGCGGTGCGGTGCCCCAACATCGCGATTGCCCATGATGCCGGCTCCCCGCAAACCACTACGCTGAACCCCGCCCCAAAACCTCCCCCTGCCTCTACCTCTTCTCCTCCACACGCCCTCAACTTTCTTCAACTCATGGCACTCCTGGCGCTCACTCTCTTGACTTCCTCCCTCTTCCTGCCACTTTACCTCCGGAGGGATTTCTCGCCGGGGAATCGCAACCGAGTTCCAGCGGGCGTAACGAAAGAAATTCTCACGCGGACAACAAGGAAACCGGAGGCCCTATGCCCTTGCCCATAAGCCAAAACAGAAAATCCGTAATAGGAGAATCAACCCCTCGCCCAATGAATTCGCTTTCGGGCCTCTTGTTTGGGCATTGGTTCTCGGTCCTTGGAGCTTCCCCTTGCCCTCATTTCACTCCGAAACGCGAAAGAACACCAAAAAACACCAGAAAACAGCAAAAGAACACCAAAGGAACGCCAAAAGAACACTCAAAACACACGAAAAAACACCAAAGAACACCTAAAAACACTTAAAGAACAACCTCTCGCAGGGGGCCCCAGGCCCATCCCCTCCCATGACTCCCATACTCCCCATCTTTGGCAAAATCATCACCCCGCGCGGGCGGCCACATCGACCCTCAGGGCGCGAGCAGGTTTGAGCCCGTCGGCGACAG
>CAYUVH010000004.1:0-29508 GCA_964448135.1 uncultured Verrucomicrobiota bacterium
TGGGGCGCAAGTTCGCGCGCATCGCGCTCGGCGGCATGAGAGACGAGGCGGAGATTCGCGGCCATCGGCGCACGTACGTCGGCGCGCTGCCGGGCCGCATCATTCAGACCTTGCGCCGCGTTGAAAGCAACAACCCCGTAATTCTGCTCGACGAACTGGACAAGGTCGGCGCGGATTTTCGCGGCGATCCGGCGGCGGCGCTGCTGGAAGTGCTGGACCCGGCGCAGAACAGCACTTTCACGGACCATTACCTGGACATTCCTTTTGATTTATCGCGTGTGTTGTTCATTACGACCGCGAACTGGCTCGATCCCATTCATCCCGCGTTGCGCGATCGATTGGAAGTGATCGAACTGCCGAGCTATACGGAATCGGAAAAGCTTCAGATCGCCAGGCGCTACCTGGTGCCCCGGCAGTTGGAAGAGCACGGTTTGTCGCGGCAGGAAGTGAAGATTCCCGATGCGACGCTGCGCAAGGTGATTCATGATTACACGCGCGAGGCGGGCGTGCGGCAGTTGGAGCGTGAAATTGCCTCGCTCACCCGCAAGGCCACGCGGCAGATCGTCAGCAACGGGCATGTCCCCAAGCCGCTCGTCGTGGAACCCAAGGCGCTGATCGATTATCTCGGTGCAGTCCGGTTCATGGGCGAGTCCGCCGAGGCGATCAAGGAAGTCGGCATCGCCACGGGGTTGGCGTGGACGCCGGTGGGCGGGGAAATTCTCTTTATCGAAGCGACACGCATGCCGGGCAAGGGCGGCGTGATGCTGACCGGTTCGCTGGGCGAGGTGATGAAGGAGAGCGCCCAGACGGCGTTGAGCTTCCTGCGCAGCCAGGCGGCCGCGCTGCACCTGGACCTGGCGGATTACAACAAACACGACATTCATATTCATGTCCCCGCCGGCGCGACGCCGAAGGACGGGCCGAGCGCGGGCGTGACCATCGTCGCGGCGCTGGCGTCGCTGTTGACGCGGCACCGGGTGCGCTCGGATGTGGCCATGACCGGCGAGATCAGTCTGCGCGGTCGCGTGATGCGGGTGGGCGGCATCAAGGAAAAGGTTCTGGCCGCGGCGCGGTTTGGCATCAAGCGACTGGTGTTGCCGGCGCAGAACCAACCGGACTGGACGGAAGTGCCCAAGGAAGTGCGCGACCGTTTGGAAGTGCATTTCATCCGGCACATCTCGGAACTGCTGCCGCTGGTGTTGCGGGAAAAATGAAACGCCTGGCGCTTGCCTGTGCCTTTGCCGGCGTGACGGCGTTCACGCTGGTTTGCTCCGCTCAGAAACCCAACATCGAGGCTAATTCACCCCGGCCCCTGGATTCCGTCGAGGGCGACCGCCAAGGCAAGGCGATGGTGGCCAATCTGCTCGCGCAACGACCGCAGACGGGCATGACCAATAACCAGGTCATCCACATCGGCAAGACGAATGAGGTGCCGGTGCGTTTTGTGCTGACGTGCGGCCCGACGAATTACGAGTGCGCCTACGAAACGCGCGATTCACGGCTGCGCATTGTGCATGTGGACGGGCAGGCGAACCAATATTTCCTGGGCGAAGCGGGCGCGCCGGCTACCGCGCCGGGGAAGGAGTTGCAGGGGGCGGAGATTTACCGGCCATGGGCGGGATCGGATTTTTGGATTTGCGACCTGGGGTTGGAGTTTCTGCACTGGCCGAAGCAGCGTGTGTTGCGGCGGGAGATGCGGAAGGGTTTTTCGTGCAATGTGTTGGAGAGCTCGAATCCGACACCCACGGCGGGCGGGTATTCCCGGGTGGTTTCCTGGATCGCCATCAACCGCCCGGACACCATGATGCTTATCCATGCGGACGCCTTCGATGCGCAGAATGAAGTGCTGAAGGAGTTCGATCCCACGAGCGTCGAGAAGGTGGAGGGCGTGTATCAACTCCAGGAGATGGAGATGCGCAACAAGCAGCAAAAGACGCGCACGAAAATTGAATTTGAATTGAAGCCCGAAACCACCCCGGCGGCGCGCTGAATCCAGCAGGGCTGGGGGAAGGCGTAGGGGCGGTTACTGGCGCAAGCGGAACAGTCGCTGAGGTGTGGCGGGAAGCTGGTTGGTGTAGGGACTGAGGGCGTTGGTGAGGTCGAGGAAGCCGCTGACGGTGTTGGTGGCGGTTTGGAGGGTGAAATCCTGGTCCCATTGCAAGGCCAGCGGCGCGCGCTGGACGATGCGCAAAGTCGGTCCGAGGATATTCAGATTTGATACGTCATTGGTCGCGAGCCACGGACGCGCGTCGGCGGTGAGAGCGCTCGAGTAGCAATTCGTAAACGTCACGCCTTGGACGTGGCGAAGATAGTAGGCGTAGGCAGGCAGATTTCCCCACATCGTGTTTTCCGGATACTGGCCGGAGTATTCAGGCGGGGCGGACGGAACCGAACCGAGGCCGCCTTTGTATTCGATGGCCACCTTGTCGAAGAGCAGGTTTTGCACGCGCCAGGTTGTGCCATTGGTGGAGTACCCGGAAATCGGATTGCCTCGCGTGTCCGACATCGCATAGCCGGTGATGTCGCGGTAGGTGAGGCCGTTGATGCTGCCGACGGTGGCGCCGCTGCGACTGCCCAGGATGACGAAGATGGCATTCTGGCAGGCGGCGAAATTGATTCGCTGGAAAGTAATATTGCTGATCTGGGAGCCATCGACCGATTCCACGGCCATGACGGAGTGGGCCACGTTTTGCAGCACGCAATCTTGGAAGACAATGTTGGTGAAGGGCCCCTTGCTGGCGGTGCCGAATTTGAAACCATTCGATTGCGATTTCGTCACGACGCAATTCTTCACCAGCATATTGCGTGTGCCGCGCGAGGAATTGCCGCTCTTCACGCAGATGGCGTCGTCGCCGGTGTTGAAGGTGCAATCGGAGATGGTGACGTTCCAGCAATCCACGGGGTCGATGCCGTCGCGGTTCCCGTTCAGGCCGTCGTCGTTGATCTCCACGTAACTGATGTTCACGTTGTCCGACTGCATCGGCACAACGGTCCACATGGCGGCATCCACGATGAAGAAATCGAACAGTTTCACCTGGTTGCAGAGGGTGGTCCAGATGGCGATCGGGCGGGTGGCTTCGACGCCGGAGGTGAAATTGTTGCGGCCGTTGCCGTTGATGGTGCCGCCGCCGGTGATGGTGATATTCGTGCAACTCTCGGCGTATACGAGCGCCTTGCGGCAGTTGCTGGTCTGGCTGTTGCTCAGCGGCGGGAAGATGTCGGGGTAATCGCTCACGGAACCGCTGCCCAGCAACGTGGCGGTGGGATCAATGTAGAGCGTCAGGTTGTTCTTCAACGTGATCGTGCCGGAGAGGTAGGTGCCGTCGTGCAGCCAGACAAACCCGCCCGGCGGGCAGGCATTGATCGCGGCCTGGATGTTCGTGGTGTCCTTGGTGGCGCCATTGCCGGCCGCGCCGAAGGCTTTCACGTCCATCCAGAGCGAGTTGGTCTGCATGGTGTCGAAGGTGAACGTGTTCGTGGCGGACAGGCCGCCGAGGTCGGTGGCGATGATGGTGGCAGCGTACTGGGCGTTGGTGGCAAGCGGAGTGGAATTGGTGATGAGCAGGCGGGAGGTCGGACTGTTGGTGTTGAAGGTGAGCGATTGCGCCACGCGGTTCAGGAGCAGGGAAACATTCGCGGGCGCGACAGGCCATCCGGAGGCGTCCACTTCGAACGCGAGAATGTTGGTCGGGTTGTAGAAGCTCGCACCGTTGGTGGGTTGCACGCTGACGATGATGGGCGGGAGATTGGAGTTGGACACGATTTGCATCCGGTTGAACTCCTGGTTGGCGCCCGTTTGTTTGGCGAACAACGCGGCGCTGTTGAGCGTGGCGCCGGGAGTGCCTGAGAGCGGTTGGTTGTCGCGGAAGGCCATGACAGCGCCGTTGGTTGCGTTGCGGACCACGAAGCGGTAGGTGTCGGCGGTGAGGAGCGTGAACTCGCAATTCAGGCCGGTGGTGGTGAAGGGGAGGCCGATAAGTTGCGTGCCGTTGCCATCGGCGACGGTGAAGGCGTTCGCGCCGCCGGCGACCTGGTAAAAACTGAAGCGCTGGCCGTTGGTCAGATTGGCGGTGCTGTTGGTGGTGTTACCGTTGCGGAGGCTGAATCCGCCCATGCTGACGCCGCTGATGGACGTGCCGTTACCGCTGTTCACGCCGTCGTTTTGCCATTGGACGACGAAGGTTTTGTTGGTGGCCAGGGCGGTGTTGAAACCGCGAAACGCCACCGCCATGTTGGTGCTGCCGCTGCCATTGCCGTAGAGGCCCCAAATGTGTGGATGCGGATCCAGCGCGTAGTTGGTGGGGGAATTAATGGTGGGCACCGGGAGGGTGGCGGGATCGTGCGTCGTGAAGAAGCCGCTGAACTGGTTGCCGGAGGTTTTCAGCGCCCAGGGCGTGAAGCCGAAGCCGGCATTCAAGGCGTTGGTGATCCAGGTTTGTTTGGTGTAGGGGAAGGCGTCGTCGTAGGCGTTGGTTTGGGCCGAGGCATGGCCGCAAAGACAAAGTAACAGCAGCGCGAGGAGATGAAATACGCTGCTGGAGCGCCCGTCTCTGAACGGGCGCGTTGATCCAATTGGACGGTGACGCGCCCGTTCGGAGACGGGCGCTCCGTGCCATCTGCAGTTCGTCGGCGGGATGGCATCATCCCGCCGGGGCCTTTGGTACATCACAACTAATTCTTCCGCCGGCCCACTTGTGTCTTACGGCACCTGAATGGTGTAGTAGCGCTGGCTGTTCGTGCCCGCCGAGTTGGTCACGGAGAACCGGCCGTTAAGGTCGAACGTGCTGTTAGTCAGGATCGTCCAGTTGGAACGCGCCAGCGAGAGGTTGGTCGTGGTGAGCACCTTGTAGGTGCCGCCTGCGCCGTTGTTGTTCGTCCCGCTCAGGACCAACTGCGTGCCACTGACCAGGATGGTCGAGATTTTCGGCGACGGCGGCGCGGCTGAGACCGTAATGGCCAGGTCGATCACGCCGGCGTTGTCCACCAAGTTGCCGGTGTAGCCGGACGGCAGCGCGTTGAGCGAGAGCGCGGAGTAGGGATCGGTGCCGGTATAGCCGATCAGGTGAATGGTGGTGGGACCGGTGACATTCGCAACGGAATCGATGGTGATGGAAGTCGCACTGGCCGAGATCGCGCTCACGTTGATGTAGTTCGAGGTCGAGTTGCCGTCCACGCTGAAGTGCAGGGTGCTGCTGGCGGAATAGAGCGAGGAGAGCGGCACCGCAGCGGTGCCGACCTTGCCGATGACGAAGAGCGAGCCGCTGCTCAGGTTGATGGCGCTGGCACCGCCACCGGCGTTCACATTGAGGCGGAGCGTGGAGTTGGTGGCGTTGATCGTGCCGCTGACATTTGCCGGGTTGGCGCCCACATTGGTGGCGGCGAGGGTCACGTTCGAGCAGATGAGGGTGGAGCTCCCGGTCAAGTTGATCACGGCGGTGTGCACTGCCGTGTTGACACCGCGCTGCACGCCGGCTTGCAGCGTGGTCACGTCAAGGGTGCCGCCGCCCACATTCAATGTTCCCTGAGCGAAGCCGCTGTCCGTGGCGGAAGCTTCACCGCGGGCAAGGATCAGATTGTTAACCATGCCGTCCACGCGGCCGGCGCCGAAATCCACGAGCGCTTGGACGTAGTTTGGGACCGTTGTTTCCGTGTCGGCGTCGCCGATCGTCCAGGTGGTCAACCGGCTGGCGGCACCGTTGGTGCCGCGGATGTAAACCGAGGGGCTGAGGCTGTTGAAGTCGGGATTGAAGCGCACCAGGTTGTTGGTTGCCTTCTGTTTGCCGATTCTCATGGTGTCCACGAAAAGCGCGTTCGTGATTCCGAGGTTCATGGTGCTGCCTGGCAGGGTGAAGGTGCCGCCGCTGGAGTCGCCGACTTCGAATTGGCCGGCGTTGGGGCGCAGGCAGGTGATGACATTCGTCCGCGCGAGATTGACGCGGCCGCTGACATTGGTCTGGCTGGTGCTGCCGTTCGCGCCGCCCTGGGCGACATAGAACTTGCCGACCGAGGCGACGAAGGTGCCGAGGCCGGACATGTCCAGCACCACCTGTTCCGGGGCGGCCGGGAAGGCGCACTGGCGGACCTGGAAGTTAAGCTGGTTCGCGCCGAAGCCGGGCGCGTTGCCCGCGACCCGCACTGCTCCGCCGAGACCGGTGATGGTATTGGTGACTTTTTTGTTGAACACATTGTCGGTGTTGTTCGACCCGCCGACCTGGAAAATGGGGACGATGCTTACGGAACCATTGGTAATGGTCAGGGTGACACCGTCCTGAATCAGGGTGGTGTGATAGCCGTTGTTGTTGGTGAAGTAGAACAAGCCCTGAACGGTGATGTTCGTTGTCACGATGTTGTTGGTGACGAGGTTGGTCGTCGAGCCCGGGGTGGCGAAGGTTGCATTCGCGCCGGGTCCAGGCGTAAGGCCGAACCAGTTCGTGGCGGTGGACCAGGCCATATCCAGAGGACCGGCGTTGCCGGACCACAGGCCGTTGCCCACCACGCCGCCGCCAGCGCCCGTGGTAAAGACCCAGGTATTGGTCTGACTGACGGCGCCGCTGTCGGTAAAGATCGCGGTGACCGTGATGTTGGAATTGACCGGTAGGTTGGCCGACGGAGTATAAGTGGCGACGACGCCGCCGAGGTTGGTGCTCAGGACGAGGCCCTGAGTGACGTTGCTGTTATTGACAGAGAGCTTGATGCCGTTGGTATTGGGCGTCACGGAGGTCTGGCGATTGGCGACAGTGAAAGTAATCGGGGCACTGATGCCGATGCCGGTGGCGTTGGGGGCGGGCGAGCCGACGGCGATGTATGGCCGGAGGGTCGTGGTTGCGTTGGTGACCGCAGCGACCAGGAGATATTCCAGATTGTAAACGCGGTTGGCGATGGCCGTTTGCCGCAGTGTGTTGGTGCCCGAGAGGGGCACCACGACCGTGTTGCCGAAGAGGTCGGTCATCGGTTGCAACTGGCCGCTGTAGACTTTGCTGCCGCCGGTGTTGGGCACGGTCACGCGGCCGAGGGCGATCACCGGCTGGTTCGAGATGGTGGCGGTGGGATTGATGTGCCGTTCGATTTCGAACTGGCCGCCGGTCACGCTCGCGGCGCGCGCATAGATGCTGTAGTTCGTCGCGGTCGGCACGACGCGCGTGTAATTCTCCCAGTTACCCGTATCCGTGAAGCCCACGTTGTAGGCCGTGAAGCCGTTGGCGCGCAGGTTCGCGTGGTCGATCGGATCGCCCGTGGCGTCCGTGTTTAGTGACAGCGTTTGCACGAGGTCGCCGGCGCGGTAGCTCACCTGGTTGTTGGTGCCGGCCAGGTCGGAAATGTTGTAATCAATGCCGTTGGTGCCCAGGAGGCCCGCGTAGGAGTTCGACGGCGTGATGCTGTTGACGAACTGCCCCATGCCGTAGTTGTAGTCGTAGGCGTCAATATAAAGATCACTGGGCAGGAAGGTGTTGAACGTAAAATTGTTGGTTGAGCTGTCGCCGTTGGCGTCCTGGGCAACGATGGTCAAATTGTAAAAAGTATTCGGCGCCAGCGCGGAATTATTTGTTACAAACAACTGGCTCGTGGCCAAGCCGGTATCGAAGGTCAGCCCGCTCTGCTGCACTCCGTTCAGATATACGCTCACCGCATTGCTGATGACCGTGGAGTTGAACGAATCCACCTCGAAGGAAATCACGGTGGTATTCGCATCCAGATAAATCGAGCCATTGGCGGGGGTGAGATTGGCGATGCTCGGCGGAATGTGTGGCAGCGCGATCTGCATGCGATTGTAAATCTGATCGCCGGTGGTCTCGTGACAGAACAACGCCGCGCTGTCCACGGAACTGCCACCCATCATCAACATGCCGTTGCCACTGTAAAGGGTGCGGCCCTGCACGCAGTCTTTGAGGATGATCCGATACGTCGTGCCGTCGTTCGCGACGGTGATCTCCGCCTGCACGGCATTGGTGATATCGTTGCGGCCCAGATCACTGAACGAGGTGTTGGTCACCGATTTGACGCCCTGGCCGTCCCAGATATACAGTGTGGAAGGGGCGGCACCATCCAGGAAGTACAGATACATCTGGACACCGTTTTGGAAGTCCGCGGTGCTGTTGGTCGCATTGCCGTTGCGCAAGGTGAATCCGCACCAGCCGTGCACCACCCCGGAGCCGGTCGTGGTGGTCTGGCCGGCGCCGCGCGAGCCCCATTGGACTTTGAAAGTGTTCGTTCCCAGCGGACTTTGGAAGCCGCGGTAGAGCACCGATTCATTGATGTCGGTGGTGCCGTTGGCGTAAGTCCCCCAGATGTCCGTGTAATTGGTGCCGAGGATGTTTGTCACGCTGGCGATGACGAACGCGGGCGAATTGGCGCTCTGCAGGTAGGTGCCGTGGCTGTCCGGGCCGTTGGTCGTGAAGGCCCACGGCACGAAGCCGAAGCCCTGGTTGGCGCCGTTGGTCCAGTTGGCGGTGACGCCGTAGTTGCCGGCGTCATCGTAGGCAACCAATTGGGCCGCGGCCGGGCGGACCAGGCCAAACGCCGCCAAAGCGATGGCGGTGAGGAGCGAAAAAGTGGAGGTTCGACGAAGGGATGATTTCATAGCGCTTTCAATGGGGGCAAACAGGGTTTCGGCTATCAGCTTGAAATATGAGGTGTGCGGTGAGATTTCACAGCCCCCAAAAACTGGGGTTTGCCCGCCCGCCGCTGTTATTGTTGGGTTTGCAGGTTGAAGGTTGCAAGTTGCAGGTTTTGGCGATTTCAGGCGTCTTTTGCGTTCCCGGCGGGGCCCCCTAATTTTCGGACGTTTTAGGTTTGACTAGGTTTGACAGCGGGGGTTTTGGGTTTAACGGGAGGCCGGACAGGCGTCGGACGGTGGTGCGACAGCGCTTGGACCGGGGTTGGACGACGGTGTGACGGTGCCGCTACCATGCGACATGATGATTCGAATATCAAAGAACGAGTCTTGGTGCAGATTCCCACGGAATCGGGAATCACTTCCTCCTACCGCCTGATAATTTGCATGGCACCGGAGGAGTGTCAAGCCGCGCGGCCAAGCCCCGTTTACTGGTGTGATTGAAAGTGGGTGAGGGCGACCCGTTGGGCAGCCTCCCCATTGGCTGACGGCTGCCGGAGCCAGACGCAGGATTGCAGGTGGGAGCGCAAGTCAGGAGGAGAGAAGGACAATAGGTGCGTAGTCGTTGGGCGGGGCTTCTTTTTGAATCCGGGCCATCAGATCCGCCTGCATCGAAGCGGGCGCGAGTTGGGTGAGATGCCAGCCGCCGGAATACCGCGCTCCGGTCCGGGGCACTGCCGCCCGCCGCAATCGCGCGACCGCTGGCTGATCGCACAGCAGCAAATCAAAAACCTGAACGAACTACCAACGTATGAACCAAGTCCGATACTTCACCCTCAAGTATGCTTGTGTGGCCGGCATGGCCGCGGCGCTCCTGGCTTCGCTGAATTCAAATTGCCGCGCGGCGGACGGCGACACCAATGACTGGCAGTTGAACGCCATCGCGCCGGTGGCGAACCCGATTTATTTCGAGGACCCGCGTATCTATAGCGATGTCCGGCCGATCTATATGTACCACACGCTGCCGGGGAACTTCGGTTTCGCGGGCGGCAAAATTCCCTTTGGTGGGGACGTGCAGGTCGTGGCGGTGCAGCTGCGCCTGAAGATCACGGACCGGCTGGCGTTCATCGCCACCAAGGACGGCTATATCTCGTTTCAGCCGGACCATGTGCTGGCGCACGCGTACGGCTGGGCGGACATCGCGGCCGGGTTCAAATACGCGGTGATCGATGACCGCGAACATGAATTCATCCTGACGCCAGGTTTGACCGTGACGGTCCCCACCGGCAGCAAGGATGTGTTTCAATCACATGGCGCCGGTTATGAAAACTTGTTTGTCTCGTCCGAAAAGGGCTGGGGGGATCTGCACCTGACGGGAAATCTTGGTTTCATCATTCCCAATGACTTCAGCGAAAACACAGCGCAGATGCATTACAGCCTGCAACTGGACTATGCCGTATGCCGCTATTTCATTCCGTTCATCGTGGCCAATGGCTACACGATCCTCACGGAAACCGACTCCCGCCAGGACCAATCCCTGACGGCGGTGCCGCTTAATGCGGAGGGCTATGACCTGATCAACTTCGGCGCCTGCAATGCGGCCGGTTCGACGCAGTTTACGCTGGGCGGCGGCCTGCGCTCGAAGCTCACGAAGCACATTGATATCGGTGTGGCGTATGAAGCCGGCCTGGTTTCACCGAAGGGCATCTTCGATAACCGGATCACGGCGGACATCGATATCCACTGGTAAGCGCCGAGGAGTTTGCGGCTGGCAATTAGAGAATGACCAGCCAGAGGACGGTGCCGCCCCTGCCGGTTTGGCCCGGGCGGGGGCTAGCCGCTCTTGTTGAGGCCCCCAAAAACTGGGGAGTTGAGGCAGGTGGTGCCGGCGTGGTTGCCTGTGGGTGGGGGCTGCCACATAATCGCGGTGTGCGCAGCCGTTCGCAAATCGCCGGAATTCTTGCGTTCAGCCTCCTGTTGTCGCTGACCGCACCGGCCTTGGGCGACAGTCCAAATTATGTGATCAAGGTCTGGGGCGCGGACGACCGGCTGACGGAAGGTTCGGTGACGGATGTGGCGCAGACACCGGAGGGATATTTGTGGGTGGGGACGCTGTTCGGGAGCGTGTTGCGGTTCGATGGGATTCGCTTCGTCAGTTATAACTCGGCCAATACACCCGAGTTTTCGCTGAAGTGGGGTGTACCGCGGCTCATGGTGGACCGCGAGGGGACGCTGTGGATCAGCATGCATGATGGCGGGTTGACCACGTGGGACAAGCAGGGGTTTCATTCGGTTTTCACGACGACCAATCAGCTCGACCGCATCGTTTGGTCCGGGCCCGGAGAAATTCTTTTCGCTTACGCCGACGGGCGGTTGCTCGCGGGGCGGAGGCAGGGTGGGCCAGGGGATGGCTCGCGGGGAGGCCCGCCCCACCAGCAGGAGGAACAATGGAATTGGGAATTGGTGGCACTGCCCGGGATTTCGTCGTCGGGGCAGATTTGCGCCGATGCGGATGGGCGCGTGTGGTATCTGCGCGAGGGAAACGAATTCGGCACGTGGACGCGGACGCAGACGAATGTGGTGTCGCCGGGAGAGGCGCTGGCGGGCCAGCGCATCAGGGTGCTGACGACGGATCAGCAGCAGCGGATTTGGGTGGGCACCGACAAGGCGCTGGCGGAGTGGCAGCACGATCATTTTGCCATCATGACGCCGACCAACGGCGAGCCCGTGTTGAACGTGAAGCGCATCGTGTCCACGGGCGGCGGCGATTTGTGGGTGGAAGCGAATGGCCGGATGCGGCGCAGCAGCGGGCAGAGGTGGGTCGCGGAGTCGGAGAAGTGGCGGACGGAATTGGGCCGCACGGCGCCGCGGTTCATTCATGGCGATTCGCGCGGCGGTTTGTGGGCTGGCGCGGGTGACCTCGGTTTGATCAATGTACTGGCGGACGGAAGCTTGCATCGGCTGACGACCAAGGACGGGCTGCCCAGCAACACGATTCAATTTGCGATGCAGGATCGCGATGGCGACATCTGGACGGGCTACGATCGCGGCGGGTTGGTGCAGATCCGGCCGCGATTGTTTCGCAGCATCGGGCGCGAGGAGGGATTGAGCGACAGCCTGGTGAACACCGTGTGCGAGGGCGCGCCGGGGACGATCTGGATTGGCACGCACAGCGGCGTGGCGGATCGCTGTGCCGATGGCACGTGCACGAACGTGACCTTGCCGGGGCCGGCGCGAGCGCAGGATAGTTGCGTGACCAGCGATGCGGACGGAGGGGTGTGGATCGGTGCGCAAGGATCGGGGCTGTGGCGGTGGAAGAATGGCGAGCTAAAATCCATTGCCTCGCAGGCGGAACTGCAAGGCTATCCGCGGCTGCTTTTGTCCGGGCGGGGCGGGCGGCTGTGGGTGGGAACGGTGTGGTCAATTTTCCAGGTTACGAACGACACGCTGGCGCTCGCCTATACGGCGGAAGATGTGGGGGGACATCCGACGGCGATCGCGGAAGGCGCGGACGGGACGATGTGGGCGGGCACTTTGGCGGGTGATTTATTGCGTTCCAAGGGAAGTGATTTTGCAGTCATCCAACCGCCGGATCGCGGTGTTTTGGGGCGCATCTGGGCACTGTGGCCGACGGCCGACGGGGGGCTGTGGGCGGGAACGGAGCAGGGCGGGCTGTTGCATTATGCGAACGGCGTGTTTCATCGTTTCACAACGAAGGAGGGACTGCCCTCGGACAGCATCGTGCAGGTCATGATGGACGGGGCGGGAAATCTCTGGCTCGGAACGCGCGCGGGCATCGTGCGGATTTTCGGCGGCGCGCTGGCGCGCTTTGAGCGTGGCGAACTCGACGAGCTGCCGGTGAACGTCTACGGCCAGACCGACGGCCTGCTCACGATCGGCAGCGCGATCATCTACCAGCCCAATTGCTGGCGCGGACGGGATGGCACGCTGTACTTCGCGATGGCGAACAGCGTTTCGTCCGTGAACCCCGAGGAGGTACACATTAATCCGCTGCCGCCGACCATCGCGCTGGAGGAAGTGCGGTTTGACGACCAGTCGAGCTGGCCGAAACGGCCGGGTGCGATTCTTACCACCGGCGGCGATGCCGCGGTCGCGCCACCGCCGACGATCAAGGTTGGCCCTGGGCGTGGTGATCTGGAATTTCAATACACGGGCCTCAGCCTCAATTCGCCGCAACGGGTGCGGTTCAAATACCGGTTGGAAGGACTTGAAACGGCTTGGAACGACGCGGGGAACGACCGAAAAGCGGTCTATCGCCACCTGTCCCCCAATGATTATGTTTTCCACGTGATTGCGTGCAACAGCGACAGTGTCTGGAGCCGGGATGCCGCGCTGGTGGCGGTGACCGTGGAGCCGCATTTTTACCAGACCGGACTGTTCAAGGGCGGCGTGGGGGCGCTGGCGGCGCTGGGACTTTGCGGCTCGGTCGCGGTGACCATGCGTCGGCGGCATCGCCGTCGTGTGGAACAAATGGAGCGACAACATGAGATGGAGCGGGAGCGCTCACGCATCGCGCAGGATTTGCATGACGACCTGGGCGCGGGGTTGACGGAGATCGGTCTCCTGGGCGGCATGTTGCAGGATCCGAACCGATTCACGAGCCGCAAGCAGGAGGCGCTGGAGCGAATCGTGCAGCGCTGCCGCGACCTCGTGATGGCTTTGGACGAAATCGTCTGGGCGGTGAACCCGCGCAATGACTCGGTGAATTCGCTCGGCGGTTATTTTGGCCGCTATGCGCAGGGATTTTTCGAGCCGACGGCGATTCGTTGCCGGCTGGAAACGCACGACGCGGACTCGCGGCATCCCTTGAGTTCCGAGCAGCGACATAATTTATTTCTGGCCTTCAAGGAAGCGCTGACGAATGTGGCGCGCCATTCGGGCGCGAGCGAGGTTGCCATCCGCATCAGCGAAGAGCGCGGCGAGGAACTGGTGGTGTGCATCGAGGACAATGGTCACGGCCTGCCGGACGAAGTTCGCGACAGCGCCGACGGGCTGATCAACCTGCACAAACGCCTGGCCCGGATCGGTGGGCAGTGCGAGATCAACAGCCGCCCGGGCGGCGGTGTGTCCGTGCGGCTCACCCTTTCGATCGCGCGCTCGAATAAAGGAAATGTATGATACCCGTGGCCATCGTGGAGGACGACAAAGGCATCCGCCGCAGCCTGGAGTGGCTGCTGGAATCCTCGACCGAATTTTCGTGTGTGGGCGCGTGCGGTTCCGCGGAGGAAGCCTTGCGCGTGCTGCCCAAGGCCGCGCCGGCCGTGGTGTTGATGGACATCAATCTGCCGAACCGGTCGGGTATCGAGTGCACGTCGCGATTGAAGGAGTTACTGCCTTCGGTGCAGGTCGTGATGATCACGGTTTACGACGACAGCGAGAAAGTCTTCAACGCCCTGCGCGCGGGTGCGAGCGGTTACATTTTGAAACGCGCGACGCCCGAGCGCATCCTGCAGGCGATTCGGGAGGTGCATGCCGGCGGGGTGCCGATGTCGGGGGAGATTGCGCGCAAGGTGCTTGGCGCCTTCCGTGAGCCCGCGCCGGCGCCGGTGGAGGAACAGAATCTTTCGCGGCGCGAGCAGGAAATCCTGGAATTGCTCGCGCAAGGATGCAGCAACAAGGAGATCGCGGACAAATTGTCGATCAGCGTCGAGACCGTGACCTGGCACTTGCGCCATATCTATACGAAGCTGCATGTGCGGTCGCGCACGCAGGCGGCGCTGAAGTTTCTCAGCGCGCGTAAGCCGCATTAGGCCTGGATTTGGAGCGCCCGTCTCTGAACGGGCGTGTTCCTGCAGCCGTATTGCAACCCGCCTGTTCAGAGTCGGGCGCTCCGGTCGTGATGATTACTCACTCAATAAGGAAGTTAACATTCACCGTGGCGGTGACGCTGATCTGGCCGACGGAGAAGTTGCTCTCATCGTCGCCGGTTTGTGGGGTAACGTTTTGCACCTGGTTCTGCAGGGCGTTGAACCCGTACCGCGCGCCCCAATAGCCGGTGGAGGACCCGAACCACCCGCCGCTTTCGTATTCGTTGATGCTCTGCACCTTTCCGCGTTTCACTCCCAGCTCCGTGGCCAGCGCATCCGCCTTTTCTCTCGCGGCCCGCACCGCCAAGGCGCGCGCGGTGTCCCGGTGCTTTCGCAGCTGCGAAGTTCGAAACTCGATGCCGTGGACGTTGTTCACGCCGTTGGTCAGGAGCCCGGTCAGCAGCGGCTCGAAGGCGGCCACGTTCGTGAGTTTGATTTCGATGGATTTGCGCACAGTGTAGCCCACGGGTTTTGCGCGCCAACCGCTGCTGCTCTCGTAATTCGGGTCCACGTTGACGTAATCCATCTGGATGTCTTTGGCGGGGATTTCGCGAGCTTTGAGGAAGGCCATGGCTTTGGCAATGCGGTCGTCGTTTTCCTTTCGAGCGTCGTCGAGGGCTTCGCTGCGCGTTTCCACGCCGACGCGCAGGAAGATCTGGTCGGGAACGACCTTCACTTCGGCGGAGCCGGTCACGCTGATGGTGGGTGGTTGGGCGGGGATTTGTGACCATGCTTGCGGAAGCGCGCAAGCGACCATGGCCACGGTCAAAAGCGAACGAAGTTTCAGGTATTTAGTTTTCATGATTCCAGCCTCCGAAAATCCAGCTGCGCGGTTGTCAGGGAGTTGTAAAAGCTCAGTAAAAGTTCGGTCTTAAAGGCTTGAAACAACGCTGTTTGTGAATAATAGTTGTTAGCAGTCGTCTTAACTAAAGAGCTTTGACGATTTCGTCCGGCCTGGGCCCAGTCCAGGTGGTAAATTGATAGTATGATTCCAGGCTGTTTCGCGCGCGAATCCCGGTGGAGTGTCCTCCTGCCGCGTCCTTTTATTCCGGTCTTTTTTCTGGCCGTAATTCTGCCGGGCGTGGGGTTGGGGGCTGACAAGGCGCCCGCGCTGCCGCCGCCGGCGAACGGGCCGGTGGATTTCAACAAAGACATCCAACCGATTCTCCTCAAGAACTGCTACTCCTGTCACGGGCCGGACAAACAGAAGGGAGAGCTGCGCTGGGACATGAAGTCGAGTGTGCTGCAGCGCACGGGCGATCATGGGCCTGTGATTGTTCCAGGGAAAAGTGCCAAGAGCCGGGTCATTGAAGTGGTGACCAGCGACGATCCGGATGTGGTCATGCCGCCGCGCGGCGAACGCCTGACGGCGGAGCAGGTCGGGTTGCTGCGCACGTGGATTGATCGCGGCGCGGTGTGGCCGGATGCTCCGGCCGGGCAGGGGGACGCGCGACGGAATCATTGGGCCTTCAAGGCGCCCGTTCGCCCGGCAGTGCCGGAGGTGAAGCAATCGCGCTGGGCGAAAAACCCGATTGATGATTTTGTCCTCGCCCGGATGGAAAAGGAACGTTTCAAACCTTCCCCCGAGGCCGACCGCGTCACGCTCATTCGCCGCGTGACGCTCGACCTGACCGGCCTTCCGCCCACGCCAAAAGAGGTGGATGAGTTTCTGGCCGATCGGCGACCTGATGCGTATAGCCGGGTGGTGGAGCGGTTGCTGGCTTCGCCGCACTATGGCGAGAAGTGGGGCCGTCACTGGCTGGACCTGGCCCGCTACGCGGACACCAACGGTTACGAAAAGGACAAGCAGCGTTCCATCTGGCCTTATCGCGACTGGGTGATCCGCGCCTTCAATCGCGATTTGCCGTACGACCAATTTGTCATCGAACAGCTGGCGGGCGACATGTTGCCTGACGCGACACTGGATCAGCGCGTGGCGACGGGTTTCCTGCGCAATGCGATGTTGAACCAGGAGGGCGGCGTGGAGCCGGAGCAATTTCGCGTGGAGGCGCTGGTGGATCGCGTGGACACGGTGGGGAAGTCGCTGCTCGGGCTGACGATCAATTGCTGCCAGTGCCACGATCACAAGTTCGATCCTTTCTCGCAGAAGGAGTATTACCAGCTCTATTCTTTCCTGAACAACGACGATGAGGCGTTCATCGAGGTGCCCACGCCGGCGGAACAAAAGAAGCGTGATGAAATCCTCGCCAGCGTGCGCAGGCTCGAGGACGACGCGATGGCGTCCACGACGAACCTGCCCGCGCGCATGGCTAAGTGGGAGAAGGGGCTCGCGGAGCCGCCGATCGAATGGACCGTGCTGGAGCCGACCGAGTGGTTTAATTTTGCGACGAAGTTTGAGAAGCAGGAGGATTTTTCGTTGCTGGGCGGCGGCGACCCACAGGTAAGCGGCTCGCTGCACGTCTGGATCAATACAACTCTTACGAACATCACGGCGTTTCGCATTGAAGCGCTGACGAACAACAACCTGATGTATGGGGGTCCTGGATTGGGGGGTCATGGCGGGTTCATGGTGCGCGAGTTCACGGTGGAGGCGAGCCCGCTGAGCGATGCTTCGATTACCAATCAAATCAAATTCAAACACGCCGTGGCCGATGCGGAAGCGCCGGGTTTTCCCGCGACGAATGCGGTGGATGGCAAACCCGACAAGGGCGGCTGGACGGCCACGGTCACGCCGGAAGGCGCGCACCAGAGTCATTGGGCGGCGTTCGAGTGCGACAAGCCGGTCGGTTTTGCAGGCGGCACGCGGTTGAGTTTCAAAATCAATCAGACGCTCAAAGCGCATGAAAAAAAGGGTGGGGTGGATGCGGCGACCGGACTTGATTGCCATGTGATCGGCTGCGTCCGCCTCAGCGCGTATACCAATTCAGGAGCACTGAAAGCTGACCCGCTCACTCCCGAACAGCGCAAATGGCTCGCCATTCCCGCCGAACAGCGCACTCCCGAGCAACGCCGCGAATTGTTCAACGCCTTCCGTCGCGGCAATCCCGAGTTCGCCGAGCTGAACAAGAAGATCGATGAGTCCTGGGGTGAATGGCCATATCCATCCACGAGCCTCGTGCTGCACGAACGCAGCGTTCCGCGCGTGACGCATATCTTCAAGCGCGGGGATCGCCTGCGCCCGGCGGATGTCGTGGAGCCTGCCGTGCTGAGCGTTTTGAATCCGCTGCCCGAAGGCGCGCCGCGCAATCGGCTGGGTTTCGCGAAGTGGATCACGGATACAAAGAATCCGACGATCGCGCGCGCCCTGGTGAATCGCGTCTGGATGATTTATTTCGGACAAGGACTCGTGGCCACGCCGGAGGATTTTGGCACGCGCGTGGAGACGCCTTCGCATCCGGAGCTGCTCGATTGGCTGGCGTGTGAATTCATGTCGCCGACGGTCGCTGCTCCCGAGCCCGGCCAGCCGGCCGCCGTGCCGCCGCAAGCCTGGGGCTTGAAGAATCTGCACCGGCTCATTGTTCATTCGGCCACTTACCGCCAGTCTTCACGCGTCACGCCTGAAAATTACGCCCGCGACCAATACAACCGCTGGCTGGAACGCGCTCCGCGAGTGCGCGTGGATGCCGAAGGCGTCCAGGACATCGCGCTTTTCACGAGCGGACTGTTGAATACGAAAATCGGCGGTCCAAGCGTTTATCCGCCTATTCCGGCGAGCGTGGGCGATACGGTTTATGGCGGCTTTAGCTGGCCGGAAACGAAAGGTGAGGATCGGTATCGTCGCGGGCTCTATACGTTTTGGAAGCGGTCGCTGCCGTTCCCCTCATTGACTGCTTTTGATGAACCCAGCGGCGAAATTTCCTGCCCGCGTCGCGTTCGATCTAATACGCCGTTGCAGGCGCTTACCACGCTCAACGAAAAAACTTTTGTGGAGGCTTCGCAAGCCATGGCGTTGCGCGTCATGAAGGAGGGTGGCGGCGATGAGACGGCGCGGGCAAAATATGCTTTTCGTCTCTGCACGGGCCGGCAGCCGACGGCAGCCGAACTCGCTGATCTGTTGAAATTCTGGCGCGAACAGTATGCATATTTTGAGAAGAGCACAGCCGAGGCCGTAAAAGTGGCAGTTGCTGATCCAGCTAAACTCCCCGCGGATGTTAACCTGCATCAAGCCGCGGCCTGGGCCATGGTGAGCAGAGCGATTTTGAACCTCGACGAAACCATCACAAAGGAATGACGAAGCACGAATGACGAATGTCGAAAGAATGACGAAGTATACAAAACATAGTGCCGGGGGAGTTGCTGGCAATGGGTTGGGCGCGTCCGAGGAAGCATTCTGGGGGAGCGAATCTCCACCCAAACTGGTCGTGCTCAAGGAAGATTCTTCTGGCAAGCGAATGTATGATTTGGAGGAGCGGACCGCGTTGTTCGGCGAGGCGGTCATTCGTTTCGCCAAAAAGGTACCGCAGAATTCCGTCAACAATCGGCTGATTTCGCAACTGGTCGGAGCAGGAACGAGCGTGGGAGCCAATTACTGCGAAGCGGATGATGGTGTTTCGAAAAAGGACTTCAAGTTGAAGATCAGCATTTGCCGCAAAGAAGCCCGTGAAACCAAGCATTTTCTCCGAATGATCGCCACCGCTGAGCCCAATCTCAAACCCGAAGCCCGAGTCCTTTGGCAGGAAGCCAAGGAACTCCACCTGATTTTCTCCGCTATCTGGCGCAAGTGATGAATCCTCGATCAACAAGTCGTCCTGTTTCGAGCTTCGTGCTTCGGATTTCTTTCGTCATTCGTCATTCGTGCTTCGTCATTTTCCCCTCATGAATCTCTCAAACGAACTCCGTACCGAGTACAGCCGCCTGGTCGCCCGGCGTTGGTTTCTAAAGCAATGCGGTCTTGGTCTGGGCTCCATGGCGCTGGCTTCGATGATGGGACCGGCTGAAGCTTTGGCCGGAGTAGCCAAGACGAAGACCCCGACTAATCCACTCGCGCCCAAGCAGCCACATTTTCAACCGAAGGCCAAACGCGTCATTTACCTGTTCATGGGCGGGGCGCCGAGCCAGTTGGATTTATTCGACTACAAACCGGGCCTGGTCAAATACAACGGCAAACCCGTGCCAGCCGAAGTGATCATGGGCCAGAAGTACGCGTTCATCAAACCGGACGCCGCGCTGTATGCTTCGGATTTCAAGTTTGCAAAACATGGCAAGTGCGGGGCGGAGCTCTCGGATGCGCTGCCGCACCTCTCCGGCGTGGTGGACGACATCGCGATCATCAAGTCCATGACCACCGATGCGTTCAATCACGCGCCGGGTCAGATGCTCATGCAGACCGGCTCAACGCAGTTCGGCCGCCCGTGTTTTGGCGCGTGGACGCTCTACGGTCTGGGCACCGAAAGCCAGAACTTACCCGGGTTCGTGGTGATGAATTCCGCGAATGGTCTGAGCGGCGGGGCTTCGCTTTACGGCAGCGGTTTTCTGCCGACGATTTATCAGGGCGTGCCCTTCCGCAAAACCGGCGATCCGGTGCTGTTCCTCTCGAATCCCGCCGGCGTCAGTGAAAAAATGCAGCGCCGCACGCTCGACCTCATCAAGGATCTGAACGAGCGGCATCTGAACGTGGTGGGCGATCCGGAAGTCGCCACGCGGATCAACTCCTTCGAAATGGCGTATCGGATGCAAACCAGCGCGCCAGAGTTGATGGATGTTTCCAAGGAATCACCCGAGACGCTCAAGATGTACGGCGTGGAGCCCGGCAAACCTTCCTTCGCGATGAACTGCCTGCTGGCCCGCCGGCTCATCGAGCGCGGGGTGCGATTTGTGCAGCTCTTCCACGAAGGCTGGGACCATCACAGCGACGTCGTCAATGGCATCAAGGATCAGACCGGCAAAACCGACCAGGGCAGCGCGGCGCTAATCAAGGATTTGAAGCAACGTGGTCTGCTGGAGGATACGCTGGTGATCTGGGGCGGAGAATTCGGCCGCACCCCGATGGTGGAAACCAACGCCGAAGCCGGGCGCAAACTCGGTCGCGATCATCATCCGCAGGCCTTCTCCGTCTGGCTGGCCGGCGGTGGCGTCAAACCCGGCATTACCATCGGTGAGACCGATGAATTGGGTTTCCATGTCGTGAAGGATAAAGTGCACGTGCATGATCTGCACGCCACCGTAATGAAACTCCTTGGCTTCGACCACACCAAGCTCACCTATCGGTTCCAAGGGCGTGACTTTCGCCTTACGGACGTGGAAGGCGAAATCGTGACGCAGCTACTGGCCTAGGTGGCGCCGCCGGAAGGACCCGCTAACGCTTCTTACTGAAGCCGCAATCGAAAGCGGTTCCAATCCTATTGGGCTTCGACCCGGCTGACCGGGGAATTGGCGGAAGCGGCGGGTTGGGTCGCGGCGGAGGGTGAAGCATTCTGCCTGGGCTCGGGCTCGTGATTGTCTTCCGCTGTCTCTGCTTCGGGGGTTTCCGATTCGGCCACGACGCGGGGATTCTTCGCCCGCTTGTTGCGAGGCAGGGGACTGATCATCAGGTTGATGCCGCGGCCGATCAGCTTGGGCTCAAAATCCGGATGCCCATAGGGGGCGATCTTCTCGATGAAACTTTTCACCACCTGGAACCCGAACTCGGTATGCGCGTTTTCCCGCCCTCGGAACTTCAGCGTCACCTTGACCTTCATGTCCTCGCAGAGGAAATCGATCGCATGGCTCACCTTTACCGACAGGTCGTGCGGGTCGATCTTCGGGCTGAGCTGCACTTCCTTCACGCGGTTGGCGTGCTGGTGTTTCTTGGATTCCTTGTCCCGCTTGGCCTGTTCGTAGCGGTATTTGCCGAAGTCCACCAGGCGGCAGACCGGGGGATTGGCGTTGGGGGCGACCTCGACGAGGTCCACACCACTGGCCCGCGCGAGATTCAGCGCGTCGCCCAGGGAGATCACCCCGAGCTGGTTGCCTTCGTTTCCGATGACCCGCACTTCGCGAGCACGGATTTTCCCGTTAACTCGGACGAAAGATGCGGAAGAAGAAGAACGTGGAGGGAAAGGGCGGCTCAAGACACCCTCACCGGTTGAAGCTTATTCATGCACTGTGGTGGAATATACAGGCTCTCTGGCCAACTTTTGTATGTCACCTAATTAAACCACAATTTCCGGCGATGCAAGTGAAAATATCTACCCTAAAAAAGGGCCGCCAAAACCATTTGCCGGGGCTGCGGACGGACCTATGCTAGGGCCTGACGATGCGTCCAGCGCCCGCTACCGAGATACTACCTACCCACACGCCCCAATTGTTCGCTGAGGCGGTCCGCCGGGCTGCGGACCTTCTGCGACGGGGGGAGGTGGTTGCCCTACCCACGGAAACAGTCTACGGCCTCGCCGCCAACGCTTTGGACGCGGCCGCGGTCGGCCGTATTTATGAAGCTAAAGGCCGTCCGGGCCACAATCCTATCATCGTACACGTAGCCAGCCTGGAGATGGCCCGGCAATGTGTCACCGACTGGCCGCCCGTGGCGGACGATCTGGCCCGCTCGTTTTGGCCGGGGCCGCTCACCGTCGTCCTGCCGCGCGCCGCGTCGGTTCCGGCCATTGTCGCGGCGGGTGGTGCCACCGTGGGAATCCGCTGGCCCAGTCATCCCTTCATGCAGGCGGTTATTCGCGAATGCGGATTTCCGCTGGCCGCTCCCAGCGCCAATCCGTCCCTTTCCGTCTCGCCCACCAATGCGGCCCACGTTCTGTCCGGCCTCGGTGACAAAGTCAGCCTGATCGTGGACGGTGGGCAATCCCAGGTCGGCATTGAATCCACCGTACTCGACCTGACGGTTCGCCCGCCGCGGGTTCTGCGACCGGGCATGATTAACCGGGAAGCCCTGCTTGCGGTCACGGGCGAGTTGGCCAGTGATCCGGCCCGGCCCGGCGAAGTTCTCAAAAGCCCCGGCCTGCTCACCAAACATTATTCGCCGCGCGCGAAGCTCGTTCTCTGGCCCTGGGGGGATGAAAACGAATTGCGGCAGCGCCTGGCCCGGACGGATTGGGAGCTGTCACGCTGCCATATCATCGCGCACACACGCATTCCATCTCCGCATGAGCTGGGCCGGGTTTCGGTCATTCCCCACGATCCCGAAGCGTTTGCCCGGGCCATTTATGCCGAGCTTCACGCCGGCGATGAGGCGGGCATGCGCTGGATCATTGTCGAGGCGCTGCCGGACGGGATTGAATGGAACGCCATCGCGGATCGTCTCAGTAGGGCGGCGGCAACCTAGTCGGGCGGAATATTCTGAGAGCAACAAGTCAAGTCACCGGGCGTCAAGCGGGCCAGTGCCGGTTTGACGGGAACAAGCACGTCCCCTTATTCTGGGGGATAATGAGAGTCCTGACTATTTGGATTTGTCTGGTGTGCGCGATGTGCGGCCTGAACGCGCAGACCAACAAGATGGAAGTTCGGCGGCTGTCCCTCGAGGAATGCTTCGAGATCGCCCTGCAACACAACTTCGACGTCAAGATTAGCAAGCTGTATCCCGTCATCAATCAATACACCTTGCGGGGCGCTTACGCTCCGTATGATCCCACGTTGACCGTCACAGGCGGCCACGATTACGAGAAGTCCCCCGCCGGCGTGGACAGCCAGGGCCGTGTTTATCCCGCGAATGTCATCAATGACAATCGGATGAATTCCGGGCTGGCCGGGCTGACCCCGTGGGGCCTCAACTACAATGTCGGCGCCAACTTCCGCGACACCTACGGCACGCTGCCCGAAAACGCCACCGGCGACCTCGGGTTTTTCAATTTGACCCAGCCTTTGCTGCGGAACTTCTGGATCGATTCGACCCGCCTGCAAATCTTCCTGGACCGCACCGCGCTCAAGTCCTCTGAAATCGGCGTGCGCTACCAGATCATGAAGTCCCTCACAGCCGTTGAAGAGGCCTACTACAATCTCATCTACGCGCAGGAGAACATCAAAGTGCAGCGCAAGGCGCTCGAACTGGCCGAACAGCTCGTCGCCGAAAACAAAAAGCGCGTGGAAGTCGGCGCCATGGCCCCCCTCGATGAGAAGCAGGCCGAATCGCAGGCCGCCAGCAGCCGGGCGGATTTGCTCGCCGCCGAGGGTTCCGAGGACACGCAGCAACGCGTCCTCAAAAGCCTGCTCAGCGATCAGTATCACATGTGGCATAGCGTGCATATCGAACCGACGATTTCGCTCATTGCGGTGCCGCAGACGTTCGATTTGCAGGACAGTTGGAAAAACGGCCTGGCGCAGCGCCCGGACCTGTTGCAACAAAAGCTCACCGTGGAGCAACAAGTTCAGATCGTGAAATACCAAAAGAACCAGATGTATCCGGAAGTGGACATCGTGGGCGGCTACGGCTGGAACGCTTCGGCGCTCAACTTTCAAAGCGCGCTGGATCAATACAAGTCGCTCGACAACCCCTACTGGTCCATCGGCGGCCAGTTCATCATGCCGCTGGCGCGCACCGGTTCGCGCAACGCCTACAAGGGCGCCAAGGCCACCCAGGAGCAAATCAATCTCCAGACCCGGCAGTTGGAACAGAACATCCTGATTCAGATCGAAAACGCGATTTCCGTCGCCGTCACCAGTCTTCAGCGGGTGTCGGCCACGCGCGAGGCCAGGATTTTCGCCGACGCGGCCTTGCAGGCCGAGCAGAAGAAATTGGAGAATGGCAAAAGCACGAACTTCGAAGTGCTCCAGTTGCAGAAAAATCTCACCAGCGCGCGCAGCGATGAGATTCGCGCCCTGGCGGATTACAACAATGCCCTCGCCGAGCTCGCCTTGAACGACGGCTCCACGCTCGAGCGCGACAAGATAACGATCGTGAGCCCGGCTTCCGTCGCGCCGACGACCGTCATCAAGCAGCAGCCCTGATTACGGCGCCAGCACCGCGGCTTTCGGCGGCTCGCTGGGCTCGGAGGCGGGCGGTTCCGGACTGTCGAGGCGTCCATAGCGCACCATTTCCGGCCAGATCGCCGCCACGGCCAGCACCACCAGCACCGTGCCGATGCCTCCGGACACCACCGAAATCAGCGCGCCGGTCGTGACCGCGTGTCCCATCGCGGGACCGAAAAGGTGCGCCACCATGCCGGATTCAAACCCGCCCAGTTCGTTCGAGGTGCCGATGAAGAGGCTGTTCACGGCGGAAACCCGCCCGCGTTTTTCGTCCGGCGTCAGCAATTGCACCAGCGTGTGCCGCACCACCACGCTGACGTTATCCGCGAACCCGCACATAACCAGCATCAGAAACGAAAGGGGAAACCAGCGCGAGAAGCCGAAGCCCACCGTGGCAATGCCAAAACCCGCCACCGCCCAAAGCAGGGCCCGGCCCGCCCGCTGCATCGGAGGTTGATGCGCCAGGAATAGCGCGCACATGAGCGAACCGAAGGGCAGGGCGGCTTGTAGAAAACCCAGGCCTTTTGGTCCGACACCCAGGATATCTTTCGCATACACCGGCAACAGCGACGTCGCGCCCCCCAGCAGCACCGCAAACAAATCCAGGGTAATGGTCGCCAGAATGATTCGGCTCGCGAATACAAATCGAAAACCCACAATCAGGTTTTTCATCGTCATCCGCTCGCGAACCGCCACCACGTGCTCCCGTCGGACCAGGGATACCAGCGTCAGACAGATGATGCCCGCCAGCGCATTGACCGCATAGACGCTCGTCGTTCCGGCCAGCGCGATCAGCAGCCCGCCGATCGCCGGTCCGGCCACGGAGGAAAGCTGAAAGCTGCCGCTGCTCCACGTCACCGCCCGCGCAAATTCCGAACGCGGGACCAGATGGGGCAGAAATGCCGAACTCGCCGGCCATAAAAATGTCCGCGCCGTTCCGGCAACGAACAGGCAGAGATAAATCCAGCCCACTTGCGCGTGGAGCGCGGAGACGACGGCCAGGCCCGCGCTCGCGCCGGCGATCACGCCGGTCGTGATCATGATGATGGTCTTGCGCTTGTGATTGTCCGCCACGTGCCCGGCGGGCAACGTAAACAACAGCATCGGGGCCATTTGCGTCAGCCCGACGAATCCCAGGGCCAGCGCCGAATGCGTCCGGGCGTAGAGTTCGTAAAGTACCGCCACCGTGAGCATCTGCTGGCCCAGGGACGCCACGAACCTCGCCGTGAGGTAGAGCATCAGATCCCGGTTGTGCAAGACGCTGTAAGGACTGGCGCCGGCGGCCGTTTTTGGTGCGGCCGCCGCGCGGCGGGATGCTTCGGAATCACTGCTCACGGCGCTCCAAGATAATTCGCGCCCGCGGCGGGAGCTAATCATCTTTTGGCACGCAAATTCTTTTCATCTTTTTGCTTGTGTCCCCTGCCAATGGAGTATGTTCTTCCAACCAGCACGTTTTGGGATCCAGTGAAGCTATGTCCGGGGCAGCGAGGAGAGCAGTCACGGTGGCCGCATCTGGTTCCTGAATCGCGCTGTTGTTGCAGCGCAGTATGGCGAAAGCGAAATCCGAAATCAGTCACGCCAGGAAGTCGAAGGCGTCACCCTCCGCCCCCGGGACCCGGTCCCGGTCACCCAAGCCCGCGCAGCCCGACGCGGCTCCCGCCCAATCCACCGCCGCGCTTTCTTTCGCCGAAACCATCAAGGACCTGGTTCGCCTCGCCCGCGAACAGGGCCACCTGACCTACGAGGATCTCAACGACGCCCTCCCCGATGGCGTCGCTTCGCCGGAAGACTTGGATCGCGTGTGTGCGCGGCTGCGCGCACTGGACATCGAAGTCGTCGAGACGAATAACGTCGAACAAGCCAGCCGCCGCAGCGATCAGGATGAGGACGAGGACGGCCGCGGGCGCTTCGACATCCTCGACGATCCCGTACGCCTGTACCTGCGCCAGATGGGCAAAGTCCCGTTGCTGACGCGCGAGCAGGAAGTCGCCATCTGCAAACGCATCGAGGAGGCCGAGACGGAGGCCCGGCAGTTCATTTATACCCTTGGTTTTGCGGCGAAGGAGCACCTCGCCCTGGCGGAAAAGCTGCTTTCGTTGCCGCCCCGGGAGCGGTTTGACCGGGTGGTCGTGGACAAGCTGGTCCATGAGCGCGAAAAACACCTGCGCCGCATCAAGCGAATCGCGAATGAGGTGACGCGCCTCGACCAGGAGGCGGACAAATTGTTCGCGGATCTGCGGCGCGAGAGCGTCAAAAAGCAGCGGGCCATCCTGGAGGCGTCACTCAAAAAGCTGAACGAAAAAATCCAGGCTGCCCTGCCAAAATTTCAGTTTCGCCAGAAGATCGTGGATGAAATCGGCGTGGCCGCGAACAACCTGCGCCTGAAACTTCTCGAAGCCGAGCGCACCCATCAACTGCCCATCGCGCCGCCCGAGGAGGAACCCGTCACCTCGGCCGCGCAGGCTGTTTCAGTCCAGGACGCCGAGCAATTCACGCGCCTGACCGTGCCGGATTTTCTCAAGCTCACCGAGAGCCTGGCGGCCGCCGTCGCCCGCGCGCACGAGGCCAAGGCGCAGATGGTCGAGGCCAATCTTCGCCTCGTGATTTCCATCGCCAAGAAATATACCAACCGCGGCCAGTCGTTCCTCGATCTCATCCAGGAAGGCAATGTCGGCCTCATGAAGGGCGTGGAAAAATTCGAATACCGCCGCGGCTACAAATTTTCCACCTATGCGACCTGGTGGATTCGCCAGGCCATCACCCGTTGCATTGCCGACCAGTCCCGCACCGTCCGCATCCCGGTGCACATGATCGAGGTGATCAATAAATTCTGGCGCACGCAAAAGCAGCTCACGCAGGAACTCGGCCGCGATGCCAGCCTCGAGGAAATCGCCGAGAGCATGGAGCTTTCGCCCGAGCGCGTCCGCGCCATTTCCAAAATGGCCCAGCAGCCGGTTTCCATGCAGTCGCCGGTCGGCGATGCCGACGACACCCATTTCGGCGATTTGATCGAAGACAAATCCGCCGATGACCCCGTGGCGGTCACCAGTTTCAACCTGCTCAAGGGAAAGCTGGGCGAAGTCCTCGACGGCCTGTCCGAACGCGAGCGGCGCATTCTCGAGTTGCGCTACGGCCTGCGCGACGGCTGCGCCCGCACGCTGGAGGAGGTCGGCAGCCAGTACGATGTCACCCGCGAGCGTATCCGGCAGATCGAAGCCAAGGCCCTCCGTAAGCTTCGCCATCCGGCCCGCCGCAGCAAACTCGAAGGATTTTTGGACGTCGAGATACCCTGATGCTCGATGACACCATAGCCGCCATCGCAACCCCGATTGGCGAAGGTGGTCTGGCGGTTCTGCGGCTCTCCGGTCCGCGCGCCCTTGCGATCGCGGATCTTTCCTTTCAGCCCGCCCGCGACTCCGCTCCCCGGCCTTCGGCCGCCAAATCGCACACACTCCACTTCGGCCACATCGTCCGCGATGGCCGCAAGGTGGACGAAGTGCTCCTCGCCGTGATGCGCGCGCCGCATTCCTACACCTGCGAGGACGTTGTGGAAGTGTCCTGCCACGGTGGAATTCTCCCCGCCCGCAGCGTTTTGGAAGTCCTGCTCGCGAATGGCGCCCGCCTCGCTCAGCCCGGCGAATTCACGCGCCGCGCTTTCCTGAATGGCCGCCTCGACCTCGCCCAGGCCGAGGCCGTCGTTGATCTCATCCATTCGCAAACCGAACTCGCCCTGCGCGCCGCCGGCGAGCAACTCGCCGGCAAACTCTCCGCCCGCATCAACGAACTCCGCGATCGCCTCCTCGAAACCCTCGCGCACATCGAAGCACATATCGATTTCCCCGACGAGGACATCGCACCCGACACCCGCGCCCAGTTGCTCCAGCGCTTCGAACAAAGTCTGGCGTTCATGGATCAGCTGCTCGGTACCGCGCGCGAAGGCCAGGTGCTGCGCCGGGGCGTGCGCGCTGCCATCGTCGGTCGCCCTAACGCCGGCAAATCCAGCCTGCTCAACCAACTCCTCGGCCGCGACCGCGCCATTGTCTCCCCGCAACCGGGCACCACGCGCGACACCATCGAGGAAACCGCCAATATCCGTGGCCTGCCGGTCGTATTCGTGGACACCGCCGGCCTGCGCGAGGCGCGCGACGAAATCGAAGCCGAGGGTGTTCGCCGCAGCCGCCAGTCCATCGAGCACGCCGACCTGATTCTCCAGGTCCTCGACGGCTCCGCGCCGCTCACGGCCGCCGATGAAGCCTTCCTTACCGAGTTCGCCGGCAAACGCCGCATCCTCATCCGCAACAAATCCGATTTGCCTTTGCTCGGCGAGCTTCCGCCCGGCTCCTCATCCGTGGATGTTTCGTGTGTCACAGGGCAGGGGATTGAGCCGCTCAAGGACGCCATCAAGGAATTAATCTGGTCGGGCGAAATCCGCGCGGACATGCTGGAGGTCATGATCAATTCGCGGCATCAGGAAGCTCTGCAGCGTGGACGCGACGGTGTTGCCCGCGCGCTGGATGCCATGAACGCCGACGCCACCCTCGAACTCGTCGCCGCTGACCTGCGCCTCGCCGTCAATGCCATCGGCGAAATTGTTGGCAAAACCTCCACGGAAGACCTCCTCGACATGGTTTTCAGCCAGTTCTGCATCGGAAAATAGAATCAAAATTATGTTCTCCCACGTTGTCATCTTCTTTACCGACCCCGCCATTCCTGATGCTGCCGACCAATTGCTCGCCGGCGCGAACCAATACCTGAAGCCCATCCCCGGCGTCCTGCAATTTCACGTCGGTAAAATGGTCGGCAGTCACCGCCCCGTCGTGGACCAGACCTACCAGGTCGCCCTCAATCTCGTCTTCCCCGACAAAGCTTCCCAGGACGCCTACCAGGTCCATCCCCAGCACGTCGAATTCGTCGAGAAAGTCTTCAAACGCGTCTGCAAAAAGGTCATCGTTTACGACTTCGAGTAGGAGGTGCTGAGTAAACCACAGAGGCGCGGAGAAAAACACTCTCCGGCCTGTTCCTGCAGCCGCCTGCAAAGTTCTCTGCGATCTTTGCGTTCTTTGCGGTTTAATTTCTTCTTTCTCTGTGCCTCCGTGTCTCTGTGGTTTACAGCAATGTTACTAAAACTCTAGCCGCCGAGAGGTAGGGCCGGCAGTCCCTGCCGGCCGCGGCGTCGCTGCGCGTGGCCACGAAATAATTTAATTGGCTCTTCTAAGAGCGCCCTGTCTATAACGCCCAACCCCCTGCCTCTTCAACCCGGAGGGTTGATATACA
>CAYUVH010000005.1:0-84870 GCA_964448135.1 uncultured Verrucomicrobiota bacterium
CTGGTGGTCGTGGCCATTTCTGTGCTGGCGAGCCTGCTCGGCATCTGGAAAGCGATGCGTGTCGAACCCAACAAGGTGTTGTCGTGATGCAGCCGGACAATTCCAACGCGCCCGCCATCGTGGCCGAGAACCTCACCAAAATCTATGGCAGCGGCAATACCGAAGTCGTGGCCATGCGCGATGTTTCGCTGCGCGTGGCGCGCGGGGAAGTGATCGCGCTGCTCGGCCCGAGCGGCGCGGGCAAATCCACGCTCCTCACAGCCATCGGTCTGATCAATCCGCCCACTTCGGGCCGCATCCACATCGGCGGTGAATTGGTCATGGAGGCCGATCAAGCCAAGGTGAACGTGCGCGAGTTCCGCCGTCGCCATCTCGGTTTTGTTTTCCAGAAGGCGAACCTGATTCCGTTTCTCAACGCCGTTGAGAACGTGCAAGTGGCGCTGGAAATCAACGATGTCGCCCCGCGCGCCGCAAAAAAGCGCGCCCTGGAACTGCTCGATTATCTGGGCGTCGCCGACCGCGCCGGCAATCTGCCCGACGCCCTTTCGGGTGGCCAGCAACAACGCGTGGCCGTCGCCCGTGCCCTCGCGAACGAGCCGAGCTTGATTCTCGCCGACGAACCCACCGCCGCGCTCGACAGCCATCGCGGACGGCAGGTGATGGAGTTGTTCCGCCAGGTTGCCCACGAACGAGGCGCGGCCGTTCTGGTCGTCACCCACGATCATCGCTCGCTTGAGGTTTTCGACCGCACCTACGAGATGGAAGATGGCCAACTGAAGCCCGGATACACATAGAGGATGGCGTCCACAAGTGTCAGCACCTTGGCCTCAGTCGCCTCCATAAGAATTCGCTTGCGTCAGCGCAACTTGAGCGCGTTGTTTAACAGTGCGTGGGCGAAGTGCGGCGGTGGTAGAACCAGAGGTTCACCGCCAGGCACAGCAACGCAAACAGCGCCCTCCCGGTGTAGGCCCAGGCCGGCCCCCCGTGATGGTCCATCGTCCAACCGAGCAACAGCGGTGGCGCAAAACCTCCCAGTGCCCCCAGGCAACTGACGATCCCGATGGCTGCGCCCAACCAAAAATCTCGGATCGGATATTGATGTCGCAACGCGCGCGCGGGGGGCGCGTCCAATTCTTTTTCATTTCACACAGGTGGAATCGGACTGAAATATTTTCAGGTGTTCCAACAGCGTCACAAAACTACGCGACCAAATGCGACCTGTCATTGACACAGGTCAAAGTCAGTCCTGCCGGCTTTGCTACACTCACCCTGTGCCTGACCTGTCCATCATGCAGACCGTCCTGCTGCTCAGCGCCATCGCGGTGGTGGCATTCCTGTATTCCTCGGTTGGTCATGGCGGAGCGACCGGCTACCTGGCCGTGGCGGCGCTGCTGGGGCTCACGCCTGCCGTAGCGCGTCCGGGTGCGTTGTGGATGAATTGCGTCGTGGCTTCCATTGCTTTCTGGCGGTTTCAACGCGCAGGATTCTTCGATGGGAAAATCTTTTGGCTGCTTGCGGCAGCCTCCATTCCCTGCGCATGGCTGGGCAGTCGGCTGCATCTGGAAGGCACGGCTTACGCACTGGTGCTTGGCGGGGCGCTACTGGCGGCGGGCTGGTTTCTCGGTTGGGGACGGCGCGCGTCCACTGATGTACTACCGCCCCGGCCAGTCTTGTGGCCGCTGACGGTGCTCGCGGGCGGCGGGCTTGGTTTCCTTGCCGGACTCACTGGCATCGGTGGCGGGGTGTTCCTCACACCGCTGTTGATCTTCCTGAATTGGACACCGGCAAAAGTTGCGGGCGGCATTTCGGCATTGTTTATCGTGGTGAATTCCGTTGCCGGGCTCGTCGGGCTTGGCGGCAAGGCGCTGGTCTGGCAGCCTGTTTTTATCGGCGCGGTTACGGTTGGCGTGGCGGGGGCGCTGCTCGGCACGCACTTGGGCGTGAACCGCTGGCGAACGACCACCTTCCGCCGCGCACTCGCCAGCGTATTGTGGATCGCGGCGGGAAAACTCATTCTCACGGGCAAATAATTATGCGTATTCTCTTCTTCGCCCATCTCAAGGACATCACGCGCTGTGCTGAGATGAACCTACCCGGCGGTGACTTGGACGCCGACGGCCTTTGGCAGAAACTTATTGAAGCACATCCACGACTGGATCAATTTCGCACTTCGGTGCGATTGGCGAAGAACTCCGAATACGTCAGGCGCGACGCACGTTTCACCGACACTGACGAAGTGGCGTTGATTCCGCCGGTATCCGGCGGCTGAACTCTCACGCGCATGAAGATCGAAATTCGACTCACGGACATACCCATCGCGGAGCATTTATCTGCCCCGGCATCGGGAGTGGGGGCTGGCGCGTGGGTGGAATTTCGTGGCATGGTCCGCGGTGAAGAGAACGGTGGTGTCATCGCGGCGCTGGAATACGAGGCGTATTCGCCAATGGCAGAGACCGAGATACGGCGGATCATCAAGGAACTGACAAGCGGTCAGTCGTGCCTGTTCGTTCGCGTGATTCACCGGGTCGGCATTGTGCCCGTGGGCGAGGCAGCGATTTGCGTTGGCATTGCCGCACGGCATCGCGCCGAGGCGTTCGGTCTGCTCACCGAGTTTATGAATCGGTTGAAACAGGATGTGCCCATCTGGAAGTGCCGCGCTTTGACCGCCGACGAGCTGGCTGAATTGAAAACCCAATGAACTTGCCCGCCGCCAATAACCGCGCTGCCAGTGCGCACGAGGTGCTCAAACTGGTTCGGGAGATTTGCCCTCCGCTCGCGGCGGAGCGCGTGTCGCTCCCGCACGCGGCCGGTCGCATGTTGCGCGAGCCGGTTAGTGCGCCAGAGGATCAGCCGCCATTCGCCCGTTCCTCGGTGGATGGTTTCGCGGTCCGATTGGATGACACTGCGGCACGATTCCGAGTCGTGGATGAAATCCGGGCCGGCGATTGGAAGCCGCGCCAGCTTCAACCGGGCGAAGCCGTGCGCATCGCGACAGGAGGCGCACTGCCGGGCGACGGCTTGCAGGTGGTGATGCGCGAAGATGCGGAACGTGAGGGCGAGTTTGTCTCGTTCTCGCGGCGCGACAGTGAACGTAACATCCGTTTTCGCGGGGAGGACGCTCACACCGGGCAAATCTTAGTCGAGCCGGGAATACCACTTCGCCCCGGCACGCTGGGTTTGCTGGCGAGTGTTGGTTGCACGCTACCACTGGTCACGAAACTGCCACGAGTGTTGCACCTCGCGACCGGCAACGAAATTGTGCCGCCAGAGGAGACGCCGCAAAGCGGGCAAATCCGGGACTCGAACTCGACGCTGGTGCGGGCGTTCCTTGATCAATGGCGCATCCAGCCAACCCAGTTACGCGTGCCGGAGGATGAAGCTGCCGCCCGAACCGCGCTGGAGTCTTCGGCTCGCGAGTCCGATCTGATTCTGGTTTCCGGCGGTGCGAGTGTGGGCGAACATGACTTTACCCGCCATCTGTTGGAACAAATTGGCTTCACGATCCACATCAGCAAGACCACGGCGCGTCCGGGCAAGCCGCTCATCGTAGCCCAGCATGGCAACAAGGTTGCATTCGGTTTGCCGGGCAATCCACTCGCGCATTTCGTCTGCCTCAACCTTTACGTCCGCGCCGCACTGGAAGCTTGGGCCGGTCGGCCAGGTGAATCCATTTTCCAGACCGGGGTGCTAATGACTGAATTGCCGGCGGACGGCAACGCCCGCGAAACGTTCTGGCCCGCGCACTGGCAGTCGCGGGACGGCGTCGCCACGCTCACACCGCTGCGTTGGAGCAGTTCCGGCGATCTCACGTCCCTCGCCTCGGCCAACGCGTTGATCCGCGTGACGGCTGGAGCGCAACGGTTGGAGCGCAGCCGTTGGGTTGAATTTGTTTCCACTGAAATGACCCTATGAGTTCTTCCAAAACATTTTCCCATCTCAACGCTGCGGGGGCAGCCCACATGGTAAACGTCGGCGCAAAGCCGGTGCAACGCCGCCGGGCGGTAGCTATCGGGAAGCTGGTGTGCCAGCCGGCCACAATCCGCGCGCTCAAGCGGAAGGCGCTGCCCAAGGGCGATGTGCTGACGGTGGCGCAGATTGCCGGCATCCAGGCAGCGAAGCGCACGGCGGAATTGATTCCGCTCTGCCATCCACTCGCGTTGTGCCATGTGGACGTAAGCTTCCGCGCGCGTCGTGGGACAATTGAAATCGAGTGCGTGACCGAAACCGCCTCGCAGACAGGCGTGGAGATGGAGGCGTTGACCGGCGTCAGCGTGGCGGCGCTGACGCTCTACGATATGTGCAAGGCCGTGGACAAAACGATGCGCATCGAAGGCGTGCGCGTGACGGAGAAAACGAAACAATGAAGATCGGACGCATCACTGTCAGTGACCGCGCAAGCGCGGGCGTCTATGAAGATCGTAGCGGGCCGGAGATTGAAGCGGCCCTGCGCGAGCATTTCCGCGGCGCGCAGTTTGATGCGGTGATTGTGCCCGATGAGATCGAGATGATCGCAGCGGCCCTCTTGCGGTTCACGGACGATCTAAAAGTTGATCTGGTGGTGACGACCGGCGGCACTGGAATTTCAGCCCGCGACGTCACCCCGGAAGCCACGCGGGCGGTGCTGGAAAAGGAATTACCCGGCTTTGGTGAGGCGATGCGGATGACTTCGTTAGCCAAGGTGAAGACTGCCATCCTGTCGCGGGCCACAGCGGGCACGCGCGGTCATTGTTTAATCGTAAACCTGCCGGGCAAACCCGCCGCTGTGCGCGAGTGTCTGGAAATTCTCGCGCCCGCCATCCGCGAAGGCGTCGCGCATTTGCGCGGCGAAGATCCGCACGCGCCAACCGTTCAGCAACCGCAAAATCTATGAGCGAACAATCCTGCCACCCAACCTCACAGCCAACCGCAAGCGCCACGCAGGACACCTTCGGGCGCGTGGTGGATTACCTCCGCATCTCGATCACCGACCGGTGCAACGAGCGTTGCCTCTATTGTATGCCGGAAGGCTACAAGGGCTGGGAACGCAAACCGGATCATTTGACAGCGGATGAAATCATCCGCGTGGTGCGCGTGGCGGCGGGCATGGGCTTCCGCAAGTTCCGGCTCACCGGCGGTGAGCCGTTGGTGCGCACCGACGTGCCAGGGATTGCGCACGCGATGGCGGCTATTCCCGGCGTAGAACACATCGGCATGTCGACGAACGGAACAAAGCTCGCTGCGTTGGCGCAACCGTTGCGGGACGCGGGAGTGGGCACGGTCAACGTGAGTCTCGACGCGCTTGATCCGGCACTGTATCGCCACATCACGGGCGGTGACTTGAACTTCGTGCTGGCCGGTATTCGCGCCGCGGTGGCGGCTGGCTTTGAGCGGGTGAAGCTGAATTGTGTTTTGATGCGCGGTGTGAACGAGCAGGAACTCTGGCCGCTCGTGCTGTTCGCAGCGGAACATGGATTGCCTTTGCGGTTGATCGAATTGATGCCGGTCACTGCGACGGATGTGTTGACCGAGAAGAATTTCCTGGCGGTGAATGAAGCGATGGAACTGCTGCGCCAGAAGGATGCGTTGATTCCCCAGCCGGACTGGCGGCTCGGCTTTGGCCCGGCGAAGTATTACCAGTTGAAGCACACCGGCGCGCGGGTGGGTTTCATCGGCGCGATGACGAACCTGCATTTCTGCGAGACGTGCAACAAGATGCGGTTGACTGCCGACGGCAAGGTGAGGCCCTGTCTCGGCGATCATGGAGAGATTGATTTGCGGGAAACGCTGCGCCACGCTCCCAACGACGCGGCGGTGCGGGAGTTGTTGGCCACCGCGCTGCAACGCAAACCGTTGGAGCACCAATTTCGCAGCTCGTATCAACCCTGCCGTCCGATGACCGCAATCGGCGGCTAACTCATAATACCGAAAGGAACATCACCATGATGCCACCACTGAACAAATTCAAACGCTTCGACGTGCGCGAAATGATCCGTGATGGCGTTGAGCCATTCCCTTTCATCCGCGAGCGCGTGGGAAAACTCAAGCCGGACGAGGGTGTCATCATTGTCGCCCCATTTCTGCCGTCCCCGTTAATCGAGAAACTCGGCAGTGAAGGTTTCGCGTCCAAGGTCGAGCGTGGGGCGGGCGCGGACTGGCTGGTTTACTTCTGGCAGGAAACTGATTGAATGCTGTCTTCATGACGTCCGTTTTCAACGAATTCAAAGGCGTTGCCCTCATCAACACGTTGCGGAGCTGCCAGCTTTTCACCGGACTTCCTTCCGCCGATTTGGAAAGCATCGCCGCCATAACCGTGGTGAAGGCGCTGGACAAGGATGCCTATCTGTTCCACGAGGGCGATGCGGCGCAAGGTTTTTACATCGTGCAACACGGGGCGGTGAACGTCCACCGCGTCAGCGCCGCAGGCAAGGAGCAGATCATCCACGTCTTTCGCACGGGTGATTCCTTTGCCGAAGTGGCGCTGGCTTCCGAGAAGGGTTATCCCGCCGACGCGCGGGCGTTGGAATCGTCGCACGTCCTGTTGGTGCAAAAGAACGGCATCCTGGCCTTGCTGCGACGCCAGCCGGAACTCGCGCTCCGCATGTTGGGTTCGATGAGCAGTCACTTACGCGTGCTGGTCGGCCAGCTCGAAGACCTGACGCTCCGGGACGTGGAAACGCGCCTCGCCAACTGGCTGATCAAACGCTGCCCCAAGCCGGACGGCGACCGGCCTGTGCAAATCGAATTAACCATGACCAAGCGTGTGCTGGCGGCGGAACTGGGCACGGTCAGCGAAACGTTTTCCCGCACCTTGAGGAAGTTTCGCGAACAGAAACTACTGACGGTGAAAGGTAAAACCGTCACGGTGTTATCGCCTGCCAGATTGGGCGCGTTACTCCGTCGGAATCTGGGTGAATAAGACCGCTGCTGCGATTCTTCCATTAGATTAAACCTGTCGGCTTTCAGGCTAAACCAACGAATCTTTGACGTCGGTCAAAGTGCTTTTCCCTGAGCTCACTTAAATTGTGAACGTGCATTCACAATATGTGTGCCAAGAAAGCCAGAGCGAAGACTCGTCGGGGACAAATTCCCAAGTATTGATGGGGTTTCGACCTGCGACAGGACTGGGTTCGCGCCCGACAATTCTTCGCGAAAGCAATCCAGTCCGGAATGCCAAATAGATTTTCGTCCCCAAAACTATGAAAACTGAAACCAACCAAACTCGTTCAACTCCCAAACCCCGATCCTATCGCCGCCTTTGGATCGGCCTCATCGCGGTAATGGTCCTGTCCTTTCTCGTGCTGGGCTATTATGGCGGCGAGATCTATCGCAAAGCTCCGCCAATTCCCAAACGCGTCGTCACGACGGATGGGCAGGTGTTGTTCACCGCGCAAGACATCAAGGATGGACAGAATGTCTGGCAATCCATGGGCGGGCAGCAGGCGGGCAGCATCTGGGGGCACGGCGCGTATGTCGCCCCTGATTGGTCCGGCGACTGGTTGCATCGGGAAGCAGTCTGGTTGCTGGATCATTGGGCGACGCAGTCAGGCGGCAAGACGTATGCGCAGCTGCCCGGTGAAACCCAAGCGGCGTTACGCGAACGCTTGAAGGGAGAAATTCGCGTCAACACCTACAATGCTGAGACGGGCGACCTGGTTGTTTCGAGCACCCGCGCGGCGGCCATCCAAGCCGTCAGCCAGCATTACACGGCGCTGTTCAGCGATGACCCGGCTTTGCGTGAGTTGCGCAAGAGTTATGCGATCCCCGCCAACGCCGTCAAAACTCCGGAACGCCGGCAATTGATGAATGCCTTCTTCTTTTGGACCGCGTGGGCTTGCGGTGCGGAACGGCCCGGCACGCATATCACCTACACCCAGAACTGGCCGCACGAACCGCTGATTGATAATCGGCCCACGAGTTCAATCATCCTTTGGTCGGTCATCAGCTTCGTCATCCTGCTGGGCGGGATTGGCACCCTGGTCTGGTATTTTGCGGTGCAACGGCACAACGACGAGGAGGACGATGAAGAGCTGCCCGAACGCGACCCGCTGCTGGCGATGAAAGCCACCCCCTCGATGAAAGCTACTTTGAAATACTTCTGGGTGGTGGCGGCCTTGATCGTGGTTCAAGTCGGTTTGGGGGCAGTGACGGCGCACTACGGTGTGGAAGGCGATGGCTTCTTCGGTTTTCCACTCAGCAATTGGTTGCCGTATTCGGTGGCGCGCACCTGGCACACCCAGCTTGGCATTTTCTGGATTGCTACGGCTTGGTTGGCGACCGGTTTGTTCGTCGCTCCGGCCGTCTCCGGTTACGAACCCAAAGGTCAGCGCTTTGGCATCAACTTCCTGTTTGTTTGCCTGCTCACCATCGTGGTCGGCTCACTCGCTGGCGAATGGTTCGGTGTCCAACAAAAACTCGGTTTCGTCTCCAACTTCTGGTTCGGACACCAAGGTTATGAATATGTGGACCTCGGTCGTTTCTGGCAGATCTTCCTGTTCGTCGGATTGTTTGTCTGGCTCTTCCTCATGGCCCGCTCGTTGTGGCCCGCGATTAGGAATCCGGGTCCAAACCGGCATTTGTTGACTCTGTTTATCATCGCCTCTGCGGCCATCGGAATGTTCTACGGCGCGGGTTTGATGTGGGGCCGGCAAACGCATCTCGCGTTGGCCGAATATTGGCGCTGGTGGGTGGTGCATCTCTGGGTGGAAGGATTCTTTGAAGTTTTCGCTACCGTGGTGATTGCCTTTCTGTTCACACGCATGGGCTTGTTGCGAATCGCGACCGCCACGTCTTCGGTGATCTTCTCAACGATCATTTTTCTCGGCGGCGGCATTCTCGGAACGATGCACCACTTGTATTTCAGCGGCACTCCGACGGGTGTGCTCGCGCTGGGTGCTTCATTTAGTGCTCTGGAGATTGTGCCACTGGTTTTAATCGGATTTGAAGCCTACGAGAATCTCACCCTCTCCAAGGCGAAAGCCTGGGTGGCCGCCTATCGCTGGCCGATCCTGTTCTTCGTCGCGGTGGCATTTTGGAATCTCGTGGGTGCTGGCCTCTTCGGTTTCCTGATCAATCCACCGATCGCGCTCTATTACATGCAGGGACTGAATACCACGGCAGTGCATGGACACGCGGCCTTGTTCGGTGTTTACGGCATGTTGGGCATCGGCCTGATGTTGTTCTGCCTGCGCGGTCTGACCCGGCAGGAACATTGGAAAACGCGGCTGCTGTCCTTCAGCTTCTGGTCGCTCAACGTCGGGCTGGCGCTGATGGTTCTCCTGAGCCTGCTGCCTGTGGGTTTGTTGCAAACGTGGGCCAGTGTGGAACACGGCATGTGGTATGCCCGTTCCGCTGAATTCCTCCAACAACCGCTGCTGCAAAACCTGCGTTGGTTGCGCGTGGTGGGTGACACGATCTTCGCCATGGGTGCAGTGGGAATTGGCTGGTTCGTCCTCGGCCTGAAAACAGGTTGGTCCTTCGCGGACCAGAGCGAAGAATCGGTGGCGTTGGCTGCCGCGGCGAGAAAGGCCGGATTGAAACCCTAGTCTTGTTCGGGAGGAGTCGGAGCTGTTCCGGCTTCTCCCTTCGAGGAATTGTTCGATGAACGAAACCGCCAAACCAATCGAGGCGAAACGCATTGTCATATATGCGTGCTCGGGCTGCTCAGATGCCGGCGAATTGGCTGACCGCATAGCGCGGACTTTGGCGCAACAACAGCACGGTGAGATGTCCTGCCTGGCTGGTATCGGAGGACGGGTAAAGTCACTCATGGTGAAAGCCGAGAAGGCGGACCATATCGTGGTCATCGACGGCTGCCCGCTGAATTGCGCCCGCCATACCTTGGAACAGGCCGGATTCCAGACGGTGCATCATTTGGAATTGCACAAACTGGGCTTGCGCAAAGGGAGTTGCCCGCCCGCCGCAGAACGGCTTGCCGTCGCTGTGCGAGCCGGAGCGAAGTTGATCCAAACGATTGAGATGGGAAGCGAGGAAAAATCATGAATGCAACCGCAACGACCACTATGCCAAACACCCTGCGCAAGTTTGCCAATCGGCGACTGGCCCGAGAATGGAAAACGGTTTCGGCCATGTTGCACATTTATTGTCGCGATAAACACGACGGCAATCTGTGTGCGCAATGTCAGGCTTTGATGAGCTACGTGAATTTGCGTTTGGATCGCTGCCGATTCGGCGAGGAGAAGCCGACGTGCGCCAAATGTCCCGTCCATTGTTACCAGCGTGACCGCCGCGAACAAATCAAAGTCGTAATGCGCTACTCCGGCCCAAAAATGCTTTGGAAGCATCCCGTGCTAAGTATCTGGCATCTGGTTGATGGTTGGTTCAGTCGCAATTATCGCGAAGTGCCTGATGCACTGCTGTATTAACGCCGCGCTGGCCCGTGCGTGCGGTTGACTACGCTCACTTCGCTCCGACAACCCAACGCACGCGCCGCGACGGTTTGGTTCACTGCCGGTCCGTGCCGCTTTCCGTCGCGCTTGGCGGAAACGACTATGCGTTCGTTCCGCTCGCTGCTCCGTCCAGCAGCACCGACCGTCTTTCCATATCGCTTTCGCTGAACCCGCTGGATCAGCCGCCTCACGGTTGAAACGGAGAGATTCTGCAATGCAGCCTTTCTGCCGTTAGTAATTCGGGTTCATCTTTTGACACCCTCTCAAGCGTTTCAAGAATTGGTGCAGAATTGGAATACCGATTTGCTCGACACCCGCCTGGCATCCGGCGATTTTCGCGCAGACGTGCACAGCTCCGGCCACTCTCCCGCGAAACGCACTAGGAACGGAATCCGTATAACAGTCTTTTACTAAAGCGCGTCTTGCTAATTGCCGACAGCGACAATGTTTCAATCGCGATTCCACGGCAAACCGAGGCCGGATCGAATCTCCGAGACCAGCGTGCCTTGCGCCTGGAATTGTATGGCTCTCTCGCGCCGTCAAGGTCGTGTCCTCTGCTCGTATGCCTCACGTCGGACTTCCACCTTGACTGCGCTCGCTTCGCCGGGAGGGATGGCGCTTAGGAAGGCACGCTTGGAGTGTGCATGTCTGGTTCAAGACCGGGGTGATAATCGCCTTGCCTTGTGCTTGATTTAGGCGCTATTGTTCAAGCGTGGCTTTAACTATTCGTCCTAATCTAATCAAAAGCCTGCAAACGGCCTTCCCGCGAGGGACGCCGTTCGACCATCATGAATTGACGAAGCTGGGCGTGTCGTCGGCGCTGGCGCATCATTATTTGAAGTCGGGATGGCTGCTGCGTCTGGGGCGGGGCGTCTTCATGTATCCCAACGATACGTTAAGCAGGGAGGATTGTTTGAAATTTCTGTCACGCCAGGTGACTGGCTTTCACGTCGGCGGCAAGACGGCTCTGGCGTGGCACGGTGTCCGTCACAATCTGCCAGCGCGCGAACCGCTCTCTTTGTGGGGCGGGGGCAAGACCAGATTGCCGGAATGGTTTCAGAAACGGTTTCCCTCGCGCTACACGGCGCGAAACCTGTTTTCATCCAAGCTGCCGAAACAGTTCGGTTTGCAGTCGTTACCGGAAACACCTGACGGGGTTCTTGTCTCCGTGCCGGAAAGAGCGTTGCTGGAAATGTTAAGTGAAGTGGGTCTTCACCAGGGAATCGAAGAAGCCCGCAATATCATGGAGGGCGCAAGGTCGCTGCGACCGGAGGTGTTGACCACGCTGCTCAAGAACTGCCAGCGCGTCAAAGTCGCGCGGCTTTCAGTGCACTGGGCCGAGGAATTAGGCTTGCCGTGGGCAGCCGCTGCAAAAAAAGCGACGGGAAACCGACAAGGGAACAGTCGCTGGTCTGCTCGCCTTAAAGACGGAACAACGCTCGTGCTGAAGCCGTGATGGACAAAACCTACATCGAACTCGTCCGGCTCTTGCTTGAAAGCACTCCCGCAATTTTCGAGACGCCGCATTTCGCCATGAAAGGGGGCACGGCGATCAACCTTTTCATCGAGGACATGCCACGGTTGTCGGTGGACATTGACGTGGTTTACACCGACCACCAAGCGACTCGTGACGAAGCCTTGAAATCCATTTCAAAGGGGTTGGAAGCCGTGCGGAAGCGACTTGCCAAAGCCGGTCTGGAAGCTGATGTGTCAGCCACCAAGGACGGCGACGAAATCAAACTGTTCATCCGGCGGGGTCGCAACCAGGTGAAGGTGGAGGTGAATCATGTTTTTCGGGGCACTGTGCTGCCCGTGGAAACACGGCAACTTGGCGACGAGGCGCGAAAACTTTTCACCACGGAATTGTCCGTGCCGGTTCTGGCCACGTCGGAACTTTACGGCAGCAAGCTCGTCGCCGCGATGGATCGCCAACATCCGCGCGACCTGTTCGATGTTCGCGGTCTCTTCGAGGGCGGCGGACTCACAGCGGAGGTTGTCGAGTGTTTCGTCTGCTATCTCGCCGGCCACAACCGCCCGGTGCATGAAGTCTTATTCTCGCGCGATGTAGATATGTCGTCGGCCTTTGAAAATGAGTTCGCGGGCATGGCGCGGAATCCGATCCCACTAGCAGAGTTGCAGCAGGTCCGCCGCAAACTGAAAAAGGACTTGCCCGCCGCGTTGACCCCGAACCAGCGTCAATTCTTGCTTGGCCTTGTCGCGGACGAACCTGACTGGCGACTGATGAAATGTCCGCACCTTTCGCAGTTACCAGCGATTCGTTGGAAACTCCAAAATCTCGCCAAACTCAAGAAGTCCAACTTGGGCAAGTTCACTCAACAGGCCGAGGAACTTCGCGCAAGACTTGCCGGATGATCAGTGTGAATTGCCGCCATAATCGGATCGAAAACCTTCAGTGAAATCTTCAGTAAGGGGGTTAAAAATAGTTAAAGGTGGTTAGCTGATTTTTATTGAAATCCCCAATGAAATAAGCCATATTTCAACCGTTAACAGGGCATTAGCCGCCCGATTCCGACCCTCGCCTCCAACATTCAATTCCCAAGCAAACCGAAAGGTTTTGCCCTGCTTTCGGGTCGGATACCCCCCAAACCCTACCGGATTCTATACCACAATCGAAAATCGGATGCTGCCGTCTCCTCCGGTTTCTTGCGGCATCCTGGGGTTTTGCCACCCCAAATCGAACCAAGTTATCTTGGGGAATGGTCGTCACTGTGAAGAATCGATTCCGCCTGATCCGCTATCGGAATTGCGGGGGGATGTACTATCTCCATAACAAGGAGACCGGTCTTCGTTTCAGCCTCGAGACCAAAGACAACGCTCGAGCCACGGAGTTTCTGGTCGCGCACAACGAAGCCGTCCGAGAACCGGCTTTCAACCTGCAAAAGGCCCGCGTTTACTTGGCTGCCTCGGATCCGGAAGTGGCCACTAGGACATGGCAGGATGCGCTGGACTCGATGGTTGACACGAAACGGATCGGTAGCGCCAATCGTGATCGGTGGGTGACGTTCGCGAAAAATAAGGGTCTCAAGCCGCTCTTGAAACTGGTGCTTTTGGAGACTCGGGCCGACCAGTTGTTAAAAGTTGTCGTCAAAGGGAAAGTCAGTACGAATGTATATTTGCGTCGGCTTCAGAATTTTTGCATCGGGATGAACTGGTTGCCCTGGCCAATATTGCCTCACAAGTTGTGGCCACCCGTCAGGCATAAGAGCAGACGCGCGATAACCGATGAGGAACACCGGAAGATCATCGCCCGAGAGGGCAACGCCGAGCGCCGCGCCTTTTACGAGCTCCTCTGGCACCTGGGCGGTGCCCAGAGTGACATTGCGTGTTTAGAGGCGGAGGATGTCGACTGGAACGATCACACGATCTGCTACAACCGGAAAAAGTTAGCCGGCCTCGACGCCACGCAAGTGAAGCCGCCACTGATAAAGTTCGGCAAGAAGTGCGCCGAATTGCTTAAAACCCTCCCTCAAACCGGCCCACTTTTCCCGTACCTGCGCACCGTTGATTGCAAATACCGGGCGACCGAATTCGGCCAGCGATGCAAGGGGCTGAAGATTTTTGGAATTACCATGCACTCATACCGGTATGCTTGGGCTGAACGCGCCCGGATCGCAGGCTATCCGCGTCGTCAGGCGGAGGAAGCGTTGGGGCACAATTCCAAAGCCGTTCATATTGCCTACGCCAAGCGGGCTCAGGTTACCGGGCAGAGGCAGGGATTTTGTGACAATGAACTTGAGGCTCGCGTTTGAATCGTAGCCAAAACGTCGGAACAACGCCTCGCGCCGTCGCATCGCTTGATGATTGCGAATTGTTTCGGGTGGCAATTGGTTCATGATTTGTCTTTCTGAATTATCCTGCTGTGCTCATGGGTTTCTGCTCAGGAGTACCCCTTGATCCGGGACGCGGATGGCAGTTGGCGTTGCCGAATGCGGGCAGACCAAGTTGCGCTCGTTTCCACCCGGGCAGCCCGGTGATATGAAGCCAGTGCCGTTTGCCAGTGCGGTTCGCCACCTCGCGCACAGGCAGTTCATGAAAGAGTAGATTTGTCACGTGCAGGTTCGGGTTTGAGTCTACTTTTCACTGTGCTTATCCGCCCCAAAGGAGTGTTGGTGACGGCAATGTTCACCGTGCAGATGTGCACCCCAACAACCCGGCATGCGGAATTCATCGCGCCGAAGTTGGCGGCAACAAAACGCGTGCAAGACTTCCTCGACCAAGCCACAGACATGCGGTCTTACCCGCACCCCGCGTTTTTTCAATGCCTGCAAGAGCGGTTCAGAAAGCGCGGCGCAGAGGAGCACGTCCACGCTCAGTTCGGAGATGCTTCGCGCCACCGACTCCGTTGTTGAGGGCCCAAGGACAAATTCCTTTCGACCGATTTCTTTACCGTGCTGACGAGTGACCACCAGCAAACGCGCCGCCGTATCGAGAACCGGCGACACGCGTTCCTGCCATATGGGAATTGCAATAGTCACGCAAGACACAAGGGCAAGCGCCATGCCAGCCATCTTGCGCAGCCCGAAGCAGCAGAATTCCCAGAAACAAAGGGAATTGAATCAACGAAGGACCGGCGAGGGAGAGAAAACTCGGAGTATTCTGCCACGGTCAAAGATTGTCACCGTGGCAAAACGCTGCGATGTGTTAACCATGATGAAAACAGTTGGGAACTATTTAGTCTTCCTTGGCGATGACGACTTTAGGCCCAGCGCTTTGATCTTCCGAAACAACGTGCTCGTATCAATGCCCAGTTCGCGAGCCGCAGCAGCGCGATTGCCCTTGTTGCGGCGTAGCGCATCACGGAGAAGCAATTTTTCCATGGCCTCCAAGGTCAATCCGGCCGGCAGTTGCGATGGAATGCTGTTTTCTTCGCCACGCAGATGTGGCGGCAAATGCGCCGGTTCAATCAGTCCGCTCCGGCAGAGCACGAAGGAGTGCTCGACGATGTTCTCCAACTCGCGCACGTTGCCGGGAAAATCATATTCCATCAATCGCGCCAAAGCGGCGTCCGACAGTCCGGCAACATCGCGTCCCTTGAGCCGGTTGAACCGCGCCACAAAATGATCAATCAAGAGGGGAAGATCCTCGCGGCGCTCGCGGAGCGACGGCAATTCCATGCGCACCACATGCACGCGGTAAAACAGGTCTTCCCGAAATTTCCCTTCCTTCACCAGTGCGCTGAGCGATTTGTTGGTGGCGGCAATCACGCGCACATCGCAGCGCACCGGTTCAACGCCGCCGAGTGGCTCATAGACGCGCTCCTGAAGCACACGCAACAGCCGCGTTTGCATGGCGGGCGAGATGTCGCCAATTTCGTCGAGCAGCATCGTTCCGCCTTCGGCCAGGGCGAAGCGGCCAGGCTTGTCCTTGCGCGCATCAGTGAACGCGCCAGCCTTGTAGCCGAACAGTTCGCTTTCCAGCAGCGTGTCCGGCATCGCGCCGCAGTTGATGGCCACGAAGCGTTTTGATTTGCGACGGGAAAGCTGATGCAGGGCACGGGCAAACAGCTCCTTGCCCGTGCCGCTTGGGCCTTCGAGGAGGACAGTGCTGTCGCTTTCGGCCACGGCGGGTAGGAGGTCAAACAGTTGCCGCATGGCTGTGCTGCGACCGATGATGTCGGAAAACGAATCCTGTTGTTCGGCTTGCAGACGCAACTCGTTCACGAGCCGCAGATCGCGAAAACTCTCCACGCCGCCGATGACTTTACCGCGCGTGTCCTTGAGCGGTGCGGTAGAAATGCTGATGGGAATCCGCTCGCCCTTGGCGTTGACGATGTAAACCACCTTGTTGGCCACCGGCCTATGCGTGGCAAGCGTCTGCTTCAACGCGCACGCGCTTTCGCAAATGGAAGCACGAAACACGTCGCAGCATTGCCGCCCCAGCGCATCCTGCCGGCGGATGCCGGTGATCTGCTCGGCGGCGCGATTGAAAAACGTGACGCGCCACTCGGCATCTACAGTGAACACACCGTCGGGCACGGAATCGAGTAACTGGTTGTGAAGGGTTTCTGGCATTCATGCGGAAGGTGAATCCGCCATACCAGCATCTGCTTACGAGCGCGCGTTCGCAATGGCATTTTGCCACGGTCGGCCTTTCGTGACGTGGCGCGTCGCGCCGTCTCCAAGCGATATTGCCAGAGAAAACCCAACTTTACCCAGCTTCGTCTAGATGGCACTGCCGGTGCTTGGTCAAGCAGCGATGACGACATCAACTGATCCGGATATTGCCCAAAAACGTCTTTTCAACATGCAAACCGAGGCACACCCATTCTGCTTCGTTTGCAGCGGCTCGAATCCGATGGGGTTGGCGTTGCGCTATTCTTCGCAACCGGACGGAAGTGTTAGCGCAAAATTTCTCGGGCACTCCGCCTTGGAAGGCTATTCGGGATTGCTTCATGGCGGGGTAATCGCAGCATTACTCGATGGGGCAATGACCAACTGTTTGTTTGCCCAAGGGCGGGCTGCCCTGACCGTTGAATTAAAAGTGCGTTACCACGTGGGCGTCGCAGCCGCTGAGGAAGTGTCGGTGCATGCCCGTTTGGAGGACGACGCGCACGGCATTTATCAACTGCGGGCGGAACTCACCCAAGGCGGCACAGTCAAAGCAAGCGCCACCGGCAAATTTATGATGCAACATGAGTGAAAACATTTGCATTACGGTGCTCGTGGAGAACAGCGTTCACCGCCAGGGGCTCGTCGCCGAACACGGGTTGTCTTTTCACGTTCAAATCGGGCAACGCAGCCTGCTCTTCGATACCGGCCAGACCGACCTTGCGTTGATGAACGCGGAAACCTTGCGCCTCCCGCTGGACCGTTTGGAGGCCATTGTTTTGAGCCACGGTCACTACGATCACACGGGTGGACTGCCCGCGATTCTCGATGCCGCACCGAATGCTCCGGTTTACCTCCATCCTGCCGCCTTCGAGAACAAATACAGCAGGACTCCCGATGGTAAGACGCGGTTCATGGGAATGAATCCAAATACGGTGCAGGCACTCCATGGCCGACGCAATTACCTCGAAACCATTGGTTGCACGCGAATCGTGGAGGGAATTTTTGTTACGGGAGAAATCCCTCGCGTCACCACTTACGAAGATACCGGTGGCGCATTCTTTGTGGATGCCGAGGGCACACGCCCGGATCCACTCACAGACGATCAAGCTCTAGTGATTGACCTCGGTCGCAGCGTCGTGCTGCTGCTGGGTTGCGCGCACTCCGGCGTCGTCAACACTCTTGATCGCGTTCAGCATCTGACCGGTGGAAAACCTGTCTGCGCCATGATTGGCGGGCTGCATTTGGGTTCTGCCACTGAAGAACGCATTCAACAAACCATCGCCCGACTGCGCGCGGCGAACCTCGAATGCCTTGCTCCCATGCACTGCACCGGCTGGCCAGCGACGGCTCGGTTATGGCAGGCTTTTCCCGACATTTGCCGCCCGGCTGGCGTAGGCACGGTCTTTGAGTTCAAACGGGATTAATCTTTGCCACCCACAATTTGTTTCGCCCGCCCAAAAGAGCCGAGGTTGAAAACATTCGGGTAACCCAAGTCTTTGAGTTTGTGTTTGGCAATTCCACTGCGTCCGCCGCTCAGACAGTGAAGGAGCAATACCTGGCTCTTGTCCTTCACGCGGCACGGAAGACTTTCGCGCAATTCGCCCAGCGGAATATTGATCGCGTTCGGAACATGCCCGCCGCGAAACTCTTCCGGCGAACGCACGTCAATCACCAGCGCGCCCCCGGCCAGATGTTTCCGGGCCACAGCTGCCGAAACGAATGACAAGCGTTTCAGCAGGAACACTGCGGCGATCACTCCGCCCACAATCAACACCAAGTTCCAGTTCACATTTTAAGTTCCGAAATAATGCGCACTACGGCGTGGGCAATTTGGCGGGCGAGCGCGGATCAAAGTGGGCGCGGATGCCGCCAGTGAGCGTCGAAACTTGAAATCCATTTTGCGTAAGGATACGAGCGGCGAAATACGCGGTCTTACCGAGAGCGCATACTGTCACGACCGGGCGATTGCGATCCAGTTCGCCAAGTCGTTGTCGCAGGGCCGTCAGTGGGATATTTACTGACCGCACTTGGGTCGGCGGATGGGCTTGCACTAATGCAGCTGGACGGGTGTCAATCACCTGCACATTCGGGTCGTCGGGGATGGCGTCAATCGGCGTCACGAGGCCGTCGCGGGCATTGCAAGCGGTGAAGCCCGCCAAGTTAACTATGTCCTTGGCCGCACCGAACGGCGGGGCATAGGCAAGTTCGAGTTGCGCCAGGTCATCAATGGTCAGGCCACCGGTGATGGCAGTGGCCAACACGTCGATACGTTTGTCAACGCCGAGGAAGCCGGTGACTTGCGCCCCGAGCACGCGACCAGTTTCAGGCTCCCAGAGCAATCTCAACAGAAGCGGCTTCGCGCCAGGATAGTAACCGGCGTGGTGGTTGTCGTTGACGGTAACAGCGCGATACGCGCGGCCCGCGGCGCGAAGGCGCTTCTCCGACCAACCGGTAAGGCCGGCGGTGACATCGAACGCGCGCACAATGGCAGTGCCAAGCGCGCCCGGGTAGGGCTTGGTCTGGTCCGGACGAAAAATGTGATCCGCTGCCAGCCGACCCTGACGATTGGCCGGGCCGCCCAACGGAACGGCTGTCGCTTCACCGCTGACAAAGTCTTTGATTTCGACTGCATCGCCAGCAGCATAGATATCCGGGTCGTTGGTCTGCATGAACGGATTGACGAGGATGTGCCCGCGAGAACCCAATTCCAGACCGGCGTCCCGAGCGAGCGCAGTATCTGGACGCACGCCGATGCTGAGCACCACGAGATCGGAATTGATGGTGCGGCCCGATTTGAGACAGGAGATGAGGACGGAACCCCCAACGAAGCTGTCAATACCATCGCCTAGGATAAGTTCAATGTTATGACGGCGAAGCTCGTCTTCCATCAAACGGGTCATGTCGCGGTCGAGCGGCGGGAGCACTTGATCCTGGAGTTCAACCAACGTGACATGCTTGCCGAGGCGCATGAATTGTTCGGCCATTTCAAGACCGATGAAACCGGCCCCTATCACCGTCACCCGCTGAGCACTGGCGGCGGCAGCTTTGATGCGATCCATGTCCTGCAAAGAGCGCAGGGTGAAAAGGCGTGGATCATCAATGCCGGGCAGGTTTGGACGTAGCGGCATAGCGCCGGGTGCGAGCAGCAGCTTGTCATAAGACAACCACTCAGTTGTGCCAGCAGCCACGTCGCGCAACTGGACGCGTTTACCCGGTCGGTCAATGGCAACCGCTTCGGTGCTGGTGCGCACATCTAGCGCGAGCATCACCTTGAGTGTTTGCGGGGTCTGCACGGCAAGCGCGTCGCGCTGCTTGATTTCGCCGCCGATGAAATACGGAAGGCCGCAGTTGGCGAAGGAAACATCCGGGCCGCGCTCAATCAGGGTGATCTGGGCGGTTTCGTCAAGACGACGGGCGCGGGCGGCACAAGAAGCGCCGGCAGCCACGCCGCCGACAATCACCAATCGTTGCTTGTTCGTAAGACTCATATCGTTACCAGTATTGAGCCGCGTTCCCCGAAAAAGTTACAACCCCCAAGTCTTCAATGACTCAATTCTCCCCGTCTTCCGCCATTTCAACATTAAAGAACTGTAATCCGCAGACGCGCGTCACGTTTAACCAAGAATGGTCTGTTCTATTGAAGAGGGCGCATTGGATGCGTCCGACAGTCAAAACGAAGAATAGTTAAAAGAAAGAAAATCTATGAAAAACAAAGCACTCGCCGGATTGATCGTCGCGGGATTGGTGATGAGCGGTGCAACCTTCTCATTGCTCGCCCAAAACGGACCGGGACAAGGTCGCAATGGTTGCGGCAAAGGCTACGGCGGCCCGCCGCAATCCCAAGAGGAACGCGCCGCCCGTCAGGCCGCGTGTCTCGAAAAGAACGGCGGCATCTGCCCGAATGGTGGCCCACGGACAAATTGTCCGGCAGGAGGCATGGGAAAGGGCAAGGGCGCTGGCAACGGCGGGCGGCATGGATTGCGCGACGGCACAGGTCCACGCAGCGCGAACGGCACGTGCCCGAATACTCCGGCGCAAACGCAAAAATAGAGGCAGAGGCCAAGTGGCAATTCGGGCGATGATGGTCGTCGTCCGAATTCTTGTCCCAACACGAACTGCTTGGACTCTGGTTTAGCTTCCGCCGGTAGGCGCGGTCGGTTTGAATCGGGTTTCAATTAACCAGAACACCACGCCCGCGATGGCCGCAAGAATGACGAACCAGCCCCAATCTAGCACGCCGGTGATGTCGGGCAGACGAACTTTCCCGAACGAGGCGACTTTTTGAATGTTCGCCTCCACCCAGGTGAAACTCAACGCGTAGAGTACGCCGCCGACCAGCATCCCGGCAAAACCCACCGTCGCATGAATGCTTCCGGTGGCCATAGCCGCCACGCCCGTGCCGGGACAATAGCCATAGAGCACCATGCCGACGCCGAACAACGCCGCGCCCAGCGACACGCCGAGCATGTTGGCGGGCTTGATGTGGTATTGCGCGTGGCCTGTGGTCTTCAGCAGCAACACACCGATGCCCCCGACGATGATCGAGGTGATCTTGATTTTGAGAAAGGTGTAATCTTTGAACCGAAACTGGTTCACGATCACGTTGTAATTGGCCACGCCGCCGCGATGCAGCAGCACCCCGAAGATGATGCCCATGGGAATGGCCAGCCAGCGGGCCGTTTCAGCAGAGACTGGAAAATTCATAATTCAGGAAGAGAGTTTACTTCGGTGCGCTCGCCCGTTTGCGGAAGAGAATCTGCGCCGTCAGGATGCCGGAGGCAAACATGGTCAGAAAGAAGGTCCAACTGCTGAGCGCCAATTGAAGTGAACCGCTGATGCCATGTCCGCTCGTGCAACCACCCGCCATGCGTGCGCCAAACATGATGATGACGCCTCCTAGAAAAGCTGCCACGAATCGCTTCACTCTCGAGCCGCCGAATTCCTGCGACCATGTCGCCGGAACTTTCTCCAACCGGAACGTGCGGCTGGCCAACACGCTCAACAGGCTGCCCAGAAACGTGCCGACGAGGAACAACATACTGCCGTCCCATTTCAGCGGGTTCTTGAGCCAGTAGGCGTTTTGCGCCACGCCTTCGCTGCCCATTACCGGCAAAGCACAAACACTAGAGGCCGAAGAAAGCGCCGTAGAAATACCAAGTGGTTGATTTACGAGGCCGAATGCGAACCAGCTCAAGATACCGATTCCGATCCCCACAAGGTAAGGATTCCAACGGGCCTTGGCCTCGGCACGGTCATTACAAGAGCCAGAGGTGCAGTTTGGTTTATTCATATCGTCGTTGGAGGTTACTGAGCCACGACGGAACAAAAAGTTACCAAAAATCATTTGGTCAAGCTTCGCACATCAGCCATTGCCGCTGCTAGGTACCTGCTTCTCGTTGACGAGATAAACAAAGTACGTGCGCCTAAAGCTTAAGTGTTGACCTGCCGTATGGCCACTTTCGGAAAGAGCACGGAAACCGCAACCTTAGGCCCGCCGCGAATGTCCGGTGGTCACTCCTCGCGGACTCGGAGGGACGCACCGGCTACTGTATATCAACCTTGCGGGTTGAGGAGCCAGGGGGGCGGGGCTTTACGTTCGCCCCACCGAGGGAAACAAACTGTACCACTACTGCCAATAGCAGTGCTGACTGATTTGATGTGAAAAAAGGAAAGGGCCGGCTCGTTGGCGAGCCGGCCCTTTTTGCTTGGGGGACTTTTTAGATTCGCCGGGTAACCACTAACCGGCCTTGGATTCGTCCACAACCACAAATCGGCTGCCACCATTGCGCCAGACGCGGAGCAGGGTGACCTTGTCGTCGGTTTTTTCAGTCATCTTCACGGCCTCTTCGGCGCTTTTGACGGAGTGACGGTTGATCTCCTGGATCACGTCGCCGGGCTGCAGGCCGGCCTCGGCGGACGGGGAGTCGGGCTGGACTTCAGTGACCACGACGCCTTTGACGGCCTCGGGCACTTTGAACTGCTGGCGGGCCTGCTTGTCCAGGTCGCCGACGCCGACGCCGTTCAGCGTGCCAGTGTCTTCGGCGTTGCGAGAGGTGTCGTTCTTCGCGAGGTTTTCGCTGCCGGGCAGTTCTTTAACGGCCACGTCGAAGGTTTTGTTTACGCCATCGCGGATCAGTTTGACCGATACCTTGTCGCCAGGGTGCGTGCGGGCGACCTCGAGCTTGAGGTGGCGACTGTCGGTCACGGGTTTGCCGTTGAACTCCAGGATGACATCGCCGGTTTCGATGCCGGCGCGGGAGGCCGGGCTGTTGGCGGTGACATCGCCGACGAGGGCGCCCTGGTTGTTCTTGAGCTTGAATTCCTTGGCGAGGGCGGGGTTGATGTCCTGGATCATCACGCCGAGATAGCCGCGGGTGACGTGGCCGTCTTTGACGAGGTTGTCCATGACGTCGTGGGCCAGGTTTACGGGGATCGCGAAGCCGATGCCCTGGTTGCCGCCGCTGCGGCTGAGAATGGCGGTGTTGATGCCGATGAGGCGGCCGTCGGAGTCCACGAGGGCGCCGCCAGAATTGCCGGGATTGATCGCGGCGTCGGTCTGGATGAAGTCCTCGTAGTCGAGGCCGATGCCGCCGGCGCGGCCTTTGGCGCTCACGATGCCGGTAGTGACCGTCTGGCCGAGGCCGAAGGGATTGCCGATCGCGAGGACGACATCGCCGACCTGCACTTTGTCGCTGTCGGCGAGGGCCACGGCCGGAAGGTTTTTGGCCTCAATCTTGATTACAGCGACGTCGGTCTTGGGATCGCGACCGATGACTTTGGCGGTGAATTCGCGGGCGTCCTGCAGAGTGACTTTCACTTCGTCGGCGCCATCCACAACGTGATTATTGGTCAGGATGTAGCCGTCCTTGGTGACGATCACGCCGGAGCCGGCGCCCATCTGGCGGGGAACGTTGAAATTGCGATTCGGGCGATTGCCTTGGCCCTGCCCCTGGCCGCCGGGGCCGGGTTGAAATTGATCGCCGAAGAAGCGCCGGAGCAGGTCTTCCATATCGGCAGAGCCGTTGCCATTGCCTCGGCCGTTCATGACGGCGGGGTGGGCTTTGGTGGTGGTGTACACCTGCACGACGGCCGGGGTGACCTTTTGCACGACCGGGGCGAAGGTGAGGCGATTGCCGAACTTCGAGCCGTTGCCTTTCGAATCGGGTGCTTTATCGTCGACTTCCACCTGCGCGGCATCGGTTTTGGCCGCGGCGGTGGTGGCTTTTGGATTCTGAGTAAAGGCGAGCGCGGTAGCTGCCAGGACCACGACGCTGAGGGCGCTGAGGGTGGTCCAAGGTTGGGTGAATTTCCGTTTCATGGTTTTGTGCTGTGATTGATTGAGTTCAAAACTACTCCTGTAAATTGACCTACTGGGTATGACAGGAGGCTTTCGCGAGGATTACAAAAATGAAAGAATTTCCCCGGTGGGGAATGACGAAGCTCGAATGACGAATGTCGAAAGAAGCCCTAATGGTCAATTCGGCGACTTGAATAAACTAATTTATACTACATTAAACGGATAGAGTATATCTGGCGATGTGATCACTATTCTTAATTTTACGCCCATAATCGCGAAATATAATCTCTATCTTTTCTATTGACTTCATTCGATTTGGGTTTAGGATCACGTGACGATGTTCGATGTAATGTTTTCAGTGGGCGGCGTGCAGCCATGAGTGTCATGATTTCCAGCCAGAGATCCGGGAAGAGTTCCGCCGCGGCGCCGAGATCGGTAGCGGACGTGTTGGCGCCGTTGGATCGGTTGGCGGCGACTTCGCCGAATTTGATCGCGAATCATGGGGCGCGTTTTCAAGCGGATGGGAAGCAATACGAGTTGCCGCGTTATCTCTTCATCGGGCCGAAGGGTGGAGACGAACCGATTCGTCTCGGCATTTTTGGCGGAGTGCATGGCGACGAGCCGGAAGGGGTCCACGCGCTCGTACAGTTTTTGACGATGCTCGAACAAAAGCCCAATCTGGCCGCCGGGTATTGCCTGTTTATTTACCCGGTTTGCAATCCGACGGGATTCGAGGATCGCACGCGACACAATCGCGCGGGCAAGGACATCAATCGGGAATTCTGGCGGGGCACGCGCGAGCCGGAGGTGCTGCTGTTGCAGTCGGAGATTCTGGCCCACTCGTTGCATGGAATGATTTCGCTGCATACGGACGACACGAGTCACGGCTTCTACGGCTTTGCGCATGGAGCGACGTTGACCCGGAATTTGATCGAGCCGGCGCTGCAGGCGGCGGAGGCTTTTCTGCCGCGCAATCAGAATCCGATCATCGATGGGTTTTCAGCGGCCAACGGGATTATTCGTGACAGCCACGTGGGAATCTTGAGTTCGCCGGCGTCACTGCGGCCGAAACCGTTCGAAATCATTTTGGAAACGCCGCAATCGCCGCCGGAGTATTTGAAGGAAGCGGCGCTGGTGGCGGCGTTGCGGGTGATTTTGGACAAGTATCGGGAGTTTATCGCGTATGCGCCGAATTTGTGATCCGGAATTTGTGACGTTGGGAACTCCTGCCAGCCGGAAGCTGGCGGGGCGTTTGGACGTTGCTGCGGACAGGAATGTCGGCGCTGCGGGGAGGGATATTACGCTTTTCTCCGGGGCGGGAATTCACTATTTTCCACGGACTACCGGGAATGCGGTTCCGTCGGTTTGGCAGGTCTGCCCCTCCGAATGCAATAGTTGAGTATGAGCCTTGCCCCGGGTTTATCCATGACGCCTGCAAGCATATTAGCGAAGCCGTCGCACAATGAAGTCATCAAAGAGGCGATACCGACTCTGGCTGGCACCATTGCGCAGACGCTCGCCGACCCCACCATCGACCGGTTTTCGGATGACGACAACCAGTTCCTGAAATTTCACGGGATTTACCAGGAGGATGACCGGGACGTTCGCAAGACCGGCAAGAAATACATCATGATGGTGCGGTTGCGCCTGCCGGGCGGCATCATGTCGCCCGACCAGTATCTGGCTTGCGACGCGCTTTCGCGCAAATATGCCAACGGCACGCTGCGGGTTACATCGCGCCAGAGCATTCAGTTCCATGGCATCGTCAAGTCGGGCCTCGGTCCGCTGATGAAGGGGCTGAATGAGGCGATGATTTCGACGTTGTCGGCGTGCGGTGATGTGAATCGCAATGTGATCGCGCCGCCGACTCCGGCCATGACCAAGCTGGGGGAGGAAGTGCAGCAGCTCACGCGCGACGTGGCGATGGCCCTGGCGCCCCGGACGAAGGCATATCACTCGATTTGGGTGGATGGTGTGCAATTGAACCTGGACGATCCGGAGAACAAGGAATTTGTCGATCCGCTGTACGGGAAGACTTATCTGCCGCGGAAGTTCAAGGTGGGCTTCGTTATTCCGCCGTTGAATGACATTGATGTATTTACCAACTGCTGCGGTTTTATCGCCATCGCGGACGAGCAGGGGAAACTGGCCGGGTTCAATCTCACCGCCGGCGGCGGCATGGGCAAGAGCCATGGCAACAACGCGACCTTCCCGCGCCTGGCGGACGTGATTGGTTTCATCCGGCCGGAGCAGGTCGTGGAGACGGCGAAGACGGTGCTGACGATCCATCGCGATTTCGGCGACCGCTCGAATCGGAAACACGCGCGCCTGAAATACGTTCTTGCCGACCGGGGGGTGGAATGGTTCCGGCAGGAAATGGAGCGGCGGCTGGGCTTCAAATTTGAGGCCGCCAAGCCGTTTCGCTTCAACAAGCAGGGCGATCCGTTCGGCTGGGGCAAGCAAATGGACGGGAAATTGTTCCTCGGACTGTTCATCGAGACGGGCCGCATCCAGGACAAGGAAGGCTGGCAGATGCTGACGGCGTTGCGCGAGTTGATCGCGAAGCATCGTTTTGAGATTCGCCTTACGCCCTCGAATAACATGCTGCTGGTGAACATTGATCCGTCGTTGAAGGCGGAGGTTCAGGAGCACTTCGCGCGGCATGGGATCAATTTGGACAAGCAGGCGTCGCTCGTGCGCAGTTCCTCCATGGCCTGCGTGGCATTGCCGACGTGCAATCTCGCGCTGTCGGAGGCGGAACGGTATCTGCCGAAGCTGATGACGGAGATCGAGGCATTGCTCGAAGAGACGGGCATCGGCGATCAGGACATCATCATTCGCATGACCGGTTGCCCGAATGGTTGCGCGCGGCCGTACATGGCGGAAATCAGCCTGGTGGGCAAGTCGCCCGGTAAATACCAGGTTTTGCTCGGCGGCAACGAAGCCGGCACGCGCATGAACCGGCCGTGGAAGGACAACGTCCGGGACGCGGAGATCGTGAACGAATTGCGCCCGGTGTTGGCGCGCTATGTGCGCGAGCGAAGTGCGGGCGAGCGGTTTGGAGATTTTGTGGAGCGGGCGATCTGGCCCGAGCAAGGGAGCGCCGCGGTGCAAGCAGCAGCATGACAAAAGAACAAATCAAACTTTGGAACGACGAACTCCGCGGCCGGACGCCGCGGGAGATTGTGGCGTGGGCCATCAAGCATTCCCAGGACCGCGCGATCGTCTCGACGAACTTCCGTCCCTATGAAGCGGCCGTCCTGCATCTGTGTGTGCAGGAGCAGCCGAGCATTCCCGTGTTGTGGGTGGATCACGGCTATAACCGTCCCGCGACCTACCGGCATGCGGAGGCATTGCGAGCGTTGCTGGATTTGAATCTGAAGGCCTACCTGCCGCGCATCACCGCCGCGCATCGCGACGCCTTGCACGGCCCGGTGCCGGAAACGACCGACGAGGCCGGGCTGAAACAATTCAGCGCCATCATGAAGCTGGAGCCGTTTCAGCGCGGCATGCGCGAGCTGGCGCCGAAGGTCTGGATCACCGCGTTGCGCAGGACGCAGAACGCGGGTCGCGCGGGACTGGATGTGGTGTCCGAGGATCCGAATTTCGGCGCGCTCAAGGTGAATCCAGTTTTCCATTGCTCGGACGCGGACCTGGAAAAATATCTCGCGGAGCATTCACTGCCGAACGAGTGGGATTATTTCGATCCCGCCAAGGCGGAAGAGAAACGCGAGTGCGGTCTGCACGCGGCCTGGGGCGGCAAAGCGGTCGCGGCGTAGCCGCCACGGAAGGGGCTTTTCTCAGTGAAGAACTATCATCTCGATCATTTGCAGCACCTGGAGACGGAAGCGATCCATGTGATGCGTGAAGTCGCGGCCGAGTTCGAACGGCCCGCGCTGTTGTTTTCCGGGGGCAAGGATTCGATTTGCCTGCTGCGGCTGGCGGAGAAGGCATTCCGGCCGTCGGCACTGCCGATGCCGCTGCTGAATGTGGACACCGGGCATCATTTTCCCGAGCTGAACGATTTTCGGGACAAGCGCGCGGCGGAATTGGGGGCGAAGTTGATTGTGCGCACGGTGGACGAGGCGATTGCCAAGGGCATTGCCACCCCGGCGCCCGGCGAAATCAGCCGGAACAAGTTACAAATCCCCGTGCTGCTCGCGGCCATTGAGGAATTCCGTTTCGATTGCTGCATCGGTGGAGCGCGGCGCGATGAAGAAAAAGCGCGCGCGAAGGAACGGTTCTTCATCTTCCGCGACAGCTTCGGCCAATGGTAACCGCGGAACCAACGCCCCGAAATCTGGAATCTCTACAACGCGAAGATCAATCCAGGCGAAAACATGCGCGTCTTTCCGCTCAGCAATTGGACGGAAGCGGACGTGTGGGAATACATCGGCCGGGAGGAGCTGGAGGTGCCCTCGATTTATTTCAGCCATCGGCGCAATGTCGTGCGCCGGCAGGGGCAGTGGTATCCAGTGAACACGCTGGTGCCGCCGAAGAATGGGGAGGAGACGCGCGAGTTGGTGGTGCGGGTGCGGACGATCGGGGACATTATCACCACGGGCTTGATCGAGTCGCCGGCGAATACGGTGCAGGACATCATCGAGGAAATCGCGGCGGCGCGGGTCACGGAGCGTGGAACGCGGGCGGATGATCAGGCTTCCGAGGCGGCGATGGAAGATCGGAAGAAAGCGGGTTATTTCTAAAAGATCCAAGGACCAAGAACCAAGCTCCAGAGAAGCTCCAAGGACCAAGCTCCAGTGCTGGTTAAGACATGAATATTACGATGCACCATCCGGTTGATATTTTGCGGTTCAATACCTGCGGGTCGGTGGACGATGGGAAGTCTACGCTGATTGGCAGGTTGCTGTATGATTCGAAGTCGTTGATGGAGGATCAGATTGCGGCGCTGGAGCGGTCGGCGGATTTGACGGGCGGGGGACGGGTGAATCTGGCCAACGTGACGGATGGGCTGCGCGCGGAGAGGGAGCAAGGAATTACCATTGATGTGGCGTATCGTTATTTTGCGACGCCAAGGCGGAAGTTTATCATCGCCGATACTCCGGGGCACGTGCAGTACACGCGCAACATGGTGACGGGGGCGTCGAACTCGAATTTGTCCATCGTGCTGGTGGATGCGCGGCAGGGGGTGACGGAGCAGAGCCGCCGGCATTCATGTATTGCCGGGTTGCTGCGGATTCCGCACCTGGTGGTGGCGGTGAACAAGATGGATTTGGTGGACTGGAGCGAGGAGCGCTTCATCGAAATTCGCGAGGAGTTCGAGGCGTTTCTGCCGCGGCTCGGTATCAAGGACGTGAAGTTCATTCCGATGAGCGCGCTGGAAGGTGCGAACGTGGTGACGCCGTCGAAGGAGATGCCGTGGTATTCCGGCCCTTGTTTGCTCGGCCACCTGGAGAGCGTGCACATCGGCAGCGATTGGAACCTTGAGGGTCTGCGCTTTCCGGTGCAATGGGTGAATCGGCCGAACAGTCCCGAGGACCAGGAACTGCATGATTTCCGCGGATTGAGCGGACAGATCGCCGGCGGCATCGTGCGGCCCGGGCAAAGGGTCATGGTGCTGCCCAGCGGCACGGTGACGCGGGTGAAGGAAATCTGGACCTACGATGGCCCGGTGGACGAGGCCTTTTGCCCGCAATCGGTGACGCTGGTTTTGGAGGACGACGTGGACGTCGCGCGGGGCGACATGATCGTGGACCTCGAAAAATTCCCCGGCATGGGGACGGAATTGCATGCGCAGATTTGTTGGATGCATCCGAAACCGGCGCAAGCGGGCCGGAAGTATTTTATCAAACACACCACGCAGACAGTGCAGGCGGTGATTACGAGTTTGGAAAGCCGGACGAACATGGAGGCGCTGGAGTCGGAGCCGCAGCCGGCGGAATTCACCATGAACGACGTGGGGGAATTGAAGCTGCGCACGGCGAAGCCGCTGGTGTATGATGGTTACGCGATGAATCGCTTGACAGGTTCGTTCATCATCATTGAGCCCGGCACGAATGCCACGGTCGGCGCGGGGATGCTGTTTCCGCCGACGGAGAAGCTGCGGCCGGAGTATCTCGACTTCGCGATATGAGCGATCCCGCCGGGGCGGGATTTGTCTGGCTGGTCGGCGCGGGGCCGGGTGATCCGGGGTTGCTTACCCTGCGTGGCGCGGAACTGCTGCGGCAGGCGGAGGTGATCATCTACGACGGGCTGGTGAATCCCGAGCTGCTGGAACTGGCCAGGCCGGAGGCAAAACTCGTTTACGGCGGCAAGCATGATCCCTCGCGTTGTATCTCGCAGGACGAGGTGAATGCGATGTTGGTGGCGGAAGCGCGCCAGGGGAAACGGGTGGTGCGGCTGAAGGGCGGAGATCCGTATTTGTTTGGGCGGGGAGGGGAAGAGGCCGAGGTGCTGGTTGAGGCGGGGATTCCTTTCGAGGTGGTGCCGGGAGTTTCCTCCGTGCAGGCGGTGCCGGCTTATGCGGGGATTCCGCTCACGCATCGGGAGCATAGTTCATGTGTTACGATCGTGACGGCGCACGAAGATCCGGCTTCACCGAAGAACAAGGTGGATTGGGCGAGGCTGGCGAAGAGTCAGGGGACGTTGGTGTTGCTGATGGGACTGAAGCATCTGCGGGCGATTGCAGCGGAGTTGGAGCGACATGGAATGCCGGCGCAGACGCCGGCTGCGGTCATCAGTCGGGGCACCACTGCGCGGCAGCGGACGGTGAAGGCCCCGCTGAATGCATTGGCTGACGCGATGGAGGCGGCAAAAATTGCTCCACCCGCGATCACGGTGATCGGGGAAGTGGTTTCACTACGGGAGAAACTGGATTGGTTTGGCAGCAAGTCTTTGACGGATTCCAATTCGAGGGAGCCGAGATAGAGCGTTCGCCGAAGTTGACGGCCTTCCCGAATCCTGTTCATCATCTGCGCGCTAATTCCGACGCGATCAGAGATCATGAAAGCTTCTTCCAAAGCCATCGAACAGGCATACAATGCGGCTTCCGAACGTTACGAAGAGTTGGGGGTCTCCACTGATGCCGCGCTGAAGGCGCTCGCTGAGATACCGATTTCCATTCATTGCTGGCAGGGCGATGACGTGGGCGGGTTCGAAAATGCGGGCGAGGCGCTGGGCGGCGGTCTGGCGGTCACGGGAAATTATCCAGGCAAGGCGCGCACGCCGGATGAATTGAGGAAGGATTTCGAGGCGGCGCTCGCGCAGATTCCGGGGAGTCACCGGCTGAACCTGCACGCGATTTACGCGGAAACGGGCGGCAAGAAGGTGGACCGGGACGCGGTGGGGCCGGAGCACTTTAAGAATTGGATTTCGTGGGCGCGAGACATCGGCATCGGGCTGGATTTCAATCAGTCGTTCTTTGCGCATGCGAAGGCGGCGGATGGATTCACACTCACGCATCGCGACGCGGGGATTCGGAAGTTTTGGATTGAACACGGCATACGCGGCCGGCAAATCGGCGCGGCGATCGGGAAGGGACTCGGCAGCACGTGCCTCACGAATCTGTGGATTCCCGACGGCATGAAGGACACGCCGGCGGACCGCCGCGGGCCCCGCGAGCGGCTGCAGCAATCGCTCGATACGATTTTCGCAGAGAAGATTGAGAAGAAATACAACGTGGACACGGTCGAGCCGAAACTGTTCGGCATCGGCTCGGAATGTTTCGTGCCGGGGTCGCATGAATTTTATCTGGGGTATGCGGTTTCGCGGCGGATTTTGATGACGCTGGATGCGGGGCATTATCATCCGACGGAGGGTATCGCGGACAAAATTTCTTCGCTGCTCCTGTATCTGCCGGAGATTGCGTTGCATGTGAGCCGGGGGGTTCGGTGGGATAGTGATCATGTGGTCACACTGACGGATGATTTACGCTCAATTGCCGAGGAAATTGTCTGGGGCGGGAATACGCGCCGCGTGCGCATTGGATTGGATTATTTTGATGCGAGCATCAACCGCGTGGCGGCGTGGGTGATCGGCAGCCGGAACATGTTGAAAGCGCTCCTGCTGGCCATGCTCGCGCCGAGCGCGAAGCTCAAAAAGCTGGAGGCTGAAGGCGACTACACCGCGCGGCTGGCACTGATGGAGGAGGCGAAGTCGCTGCCGTTTGGCGCGGTGTGGGATTATCATTGCGCGGAGAAGGAAGTGCCGGTGGGCGCGCAGTGGATTGGGGAAGTGCAAAAGTACGAGAAGGATGTTTTGAGCCGGCGCGGATGAAACCGGCGCTGCTGCAGTTATCCGGCGTGACGAAAGCCTTCGGCGCGGTGCGCGCGCTCAAGGGCGTGTCGTTTGATTTACACGCCGGCGAGGTGCATGCGCTTCTGGGTGAAAATGGCGCGGGCAAATCCACACTGATTAAAGTCATCACCGGGGCGCATCAGCCGGACGATGGGACGATCGATGTTGGTGGTGAACGGGTCGAAAAGTTGAGCCCGGCAACGGCGCATGCGTGTGGTATCGCGGCGATTTATCAGCAGCCGGCGTTGTTTCCGGATTTGACCGTGGCGGAGAATATCGCGCTGGCCTTGGAGAAGCCTTCGGTTGCCCGGCGGGTGCGATGGGAGGATCGAAGGCAGCGCGCCGTGGAACTGCTGAAGCGCGTGGGAGCTAATATTGATCCGGAAACCGAGGTGCGGGCGCTTTCGATGCCGGAGCAGCAACTGGTGGAGATTGCGCGGACGCTCGGTGCGGGTGCGCGCGTTCTGATCATGGATGAACCGACGGCGTCGCTTACGGCGCGCGAGGTGGATCTGTTGATGGCGGTGGTGAAGGATCTGCGGTCCCAGGGGGTCGGCATTATTTACATCACGCACCGGTTGCCGGAGGTTTTCGAAATTGCTGATCGTGTCACGGTATTGCGTGACGGGGAGAGTGTCGGCACGCGGCTGGCCAAAGGCGAAGGCTGGAACGAGGCGGAGTTGATCAAGCTGATGGTGGGGCGGGAGGTCGCGACGATTTTTCCGCCGCCGGAGAGCCAGCCAGGTGAGGTGGTGCTGAAACTAGACGGAGTCGGCTGCTCGGTTGCGGGCGTGCACGGCGTGAGCCTGGAGGCGAGGGCAGGGGAGATTCTGGGAATTGCGGGATTGGTCGGCGCGGGAAGAACTGAACTGGCGCGAATTTTATTTGGAATCACGCCGGCGGATGCGGGCACGATCTCACTGAGCGGAAAGACGGTGAAATTGGAGTCACCGGGCGACGCGGTCGCGGCAGGGATTGGTTATGTGCCGGAGGATCGGCGGCGTCATGGCGTGATCCTGGAAATGGCCATCGCGGCGAATGTGACGATGGGGATTCATCCGCGGATATTCCCCGGCGGGTGGATGCGGTTTGGCGCAGAGCGGGATTTGACGGCGGATTACATTCGCGATCTGGCGGTGAAGGCGCCGGGACCGGAGACGCGGGCGGGCAATCTTTCGGGGGGGAATCAGCAGAAGGTTGCGTTGGCGCGCTGGCTCGCGTCGAAGCCGAAGGTGTTGATTTTGGACGAACCGACGCAAGGCGTGGATGTGGGCGCCAAGGCCGAGATTCATAAACTGATTCGGCGGCTGGCGGCGCAGGGCTTGGCTGTGATCATGATTTCGTCGGAGTTGCCGGAGATATTGGGCATGAGCCAGCGGATTGCGGTGATGCGCGGCGGAACGGTGACGGCGATGCTGCCGGAAAATGCCGATCCGCACGCGGTGATGACGGCGGCTTTGGGGCGAGGATGAAAGGCACACGATATTTTCGCGAATGGTCCGTGGCGGCGGCGCTGGGCGTGTTACTGCTGGTGCTTGCGGTGGCGGCGCCGGGTTTTTACAAGCCGGGCCAGTTACTGGCGATTCTCTCGACTTCCGCGCCGGTGCTCCTGGTAGCGTGCGGGATGTCGCTGGTGATCATCAGCCGGCAGATTGATATTTCGGTGGGATCGCAATTCGCGCTGTGCAGCATGGTTTTGGGACTGCTGGTGCAGGCGCATTGGCCGTTGCCGCTGGCGGCCCTGGCGGCGGTGGGAGCCGGAGCGCTGCTGGGAGCGTTCAACGGGGTAATGGTGGCGGGGCTGGGCCTGCCTTCGATTGTGGTGACGCTGGCGACGATGGTGACCTGGCGCGAGATGTTGCGCTGGTGGCGGCAGGGGGAGTTTGTGCGCGACTTGCCGGATAGCTTTCAATGGTTCGGACTCGGGCAGGCGGGTGGACAGGCGGCCTTGCTGGGGGCGACGGTGGCGTTATTTCTCGCACTGGCAGTGGCAATGAAACACTCATCGGTTGGCCGCTATGTCTATGCGGTGGGATCGGATGCAGAGGCGGCGCGGTTGGCGGGGTTGCGGCCGCAACTGCTTACTTTTGGCGTGTTTGTTTTCATGGGGGCGATCACCGGGTTGGCGGCGTTGCTGAATGCGATTCGTTTTGCGGATGTGGATCCAAAAACCGGCACGGGATTGGAACTCCAGGCCATCGCCGCGGCGGTGGTGGGTGGAGTGGCGATTTCGGGCGGGCGGGGAAATGTGTGGGGGGTGCTGGCGGGAGTGTTCCTGCTCGGCTGCATTGCGCCGGCCCTGGTATTCCTCCATTTACAGCCGCAATGGGAGAAAGCGCTGCAAGGGTGCATTATTTTGGTGGCGGTGGCGGCGGATGGGTGGAGAACCAGGAAGAAGGATAAATCCGAAGCACGAACGTCGAAATCCGAAAGAAACCCGAAAACCGAATGACAAAAACCGACAAGCGAAGCTGGCTGCCACCGGAGGCCCTGTTGGTGGCGGTGCTGCTGATTGAAATCGGGATATTCAGTAAAACCGGATATCATTTTGCGTCCACGGGGAATGTGTTCGAGATATTGCGGTTGAGCACGGAGATTGGACTATTGGCGCTAGTGATGACGCCGATTATTTTGACGGGCGGGATTGATTTGTCGGTGGGCTCGCTGCTGGGATTGTGCGCGATTATCTTTGGCAAGCTTTGGCGGGATGCGGGGATGAATCCGGTGCTGGCGGCGATTTGCACTTTGGCGGCGGGGGCTCTCGGCGGTGGGTTGAATGCGCTGCTGATCACCAAGTTGAGATTGCCGCCACTGATTGTGACATTGGGTTCGTTTTCTTTGTTTCGCGGATTGGCGGAGGCCATCACGCGCGGAGTGGATAATTTCACCAATTTTCCGAAGCCGTTTCTGTTTTTGGGACAGGGCTATATTTTCGGCGTTATCCCGGCGCAGCTGCCGGTGTTTGTCGCGGTCGCGCTCGGCGTGTGGTTGCTGGTGCATCGCATGACCTACGGGCGGTGTTTCCGGGCGATTGGTTTCGCGCCGGAAGGGGCACGGTATGCCGGAATACCAGTGGAGCGGCGGCTGACGCTGGCGTATGTGCTGGCGGGATTCGTGGCTGCGCTCGCGGCGTTGGTTTATGTGGCGCGAGTGGGACAGGCAAAGGCGGATGCGGGGTCCGGTTACGAATTGCTGGCCATCACGGCGGTGGTGCTGGGTGGGGCTTCGATTTTCGGCGGCTCGGGCACGGTGGCGGGCACCTTGCTGGGCGTGATCGTCCTGGCGGTGTTGAAGAATGGGTTGACGCTGTCGGATCAGCCGAGCGAATTGGCGGGGATTCTGACGGGTGGATTGCTGCTGGCGGTGCTGGCAGGGGAGGCGGGCTTGAAACGAATTTCTGCTCGACGCCAGCACGCGGGCACGGTCAAGTTAAAGCCAGCTAACTTATGAAACGCATCCAATTTCTCTCGTGCGCTGCCGCGACGTTGCTCCTCCTGATTGCAGGCGGCTGTGGCAAATCCGAGCCATCCAGTAACTCAGCGCAGACTCCCGCAGCGGGCGGCGCCGGTGGGATCACCGTGGCGATGATGCCGAAGAGCAAGGGTAATGCTTACTTCATTTCCTGCAAAAAAGGCGCGGATGCGGCGGCGGCGGAATTCGGAGTGAAGCTGTTGTGGGACGGGCCGACCGAGCCCGATCCGGCGAAGCAAAATGAAATCGTCGAGACGTGGATCACGCGCGGCGTGGACGTCATTGCGGTCGCCGTGGAAAATCGGGACGGCATTTCAACCGCCTTGCGCAAGGCACGCGAAAAAGGAATCAAAGTCATCACGTGGGATTCCGACGCGCAACCGGACTCGCGGGATTTTCTGATCAATCAGGCGACGCCGGAAGGCATCGGCTACGCGTTGATGGATGAGGCGGCCAAGGCGATGGGCGGCAAGGGGGATTTCGCGATCATCACCGCTTCGTTGACGGCCGCGAACATGAACGAGTGGCGGAAGTACATCGAGGAGCGCCTGAAGGACAAGTATCCCGATATCAAGCTGGTGACCATCCGGCCCTGCGACGATTTGAAGGACAAGGCGTTCAGCGAAGCCACCGCCATTCTCAATGCCAATCCCAGCGTGAAATTGATCATGGCAATTTGCTCGCCCGCGGTGCCAGGAGCGGCGGAGGCGGTCAAGCAAAGCGGCCGCACGGATGTGAAGGTGGTCGGGCTGGGGCTGCCCAATGACAACAAGCGTTACGTGAAGGAAGGAATCACCCCGTCCGTGATTTTGTGGAACACGGAGGATTTGGGTTACCTGACCGTGCGCGCGGCGCAGCAATTGGCGAAGGGCGATCTCAAGCCGAATGCGGCGAAATGCGACGGCGGGCGGCTTGGGCAATTGGAAGTGAAGGGGGATAATGTGTTGCTGGGGAAGCCGTTTGTGTTCACGAAGGAGAATATCGAGCAGTTTAATTTTTAACGGTCTCCTCGGTTGCGTATCGCCGGTCCGCGTTGACACTGCGCTTTAAGGAGGTGACATGAAGCAGGAAGTCTATCTTGCCGTTGATCTGGGGGCGGAGAGCGGTCGTGTCATCGCGGGGTTGTGGTCGGGCAAGACCATCAAGCTGGAGGAGGTGCATCGCTTTCCGAATGGCCCGGTGGCGCTCGCCGGGAGTTTGCGCTGGGACATCGTACGGCTTTGGAGCGAAATCCAGAAGGGTCTCGGGATGGCGGCGCGAAAGTTTGGCAGGGCGGTGGTTTCGGTCGGTGCGGACACCTGGGGAGTGGACTATGTTTTGCTCAGCAAATCCGGAGAAATGCTGGGCCTCCCTTACGCGTATCGGGATGCGCGCACCAATGGAGTGATGGAGCGCACTTTCCGAAAAGTTTCCCGGGAGAGAATCTTCGAGCAGACGGGCTTGCAGTTCATGGCGTTCAACACGCTTTTTCAATTAATCGCGCACCGGCAGGCGCACCCGGAAATATTCGAAGCGGCGCATAAATTGTTGTTTATTCCGGATTTTCTGCATTGGGCTTTGTGTGGTTCACAAGTCGCTGAGTTTACGATTGCGTCGACCTCGCAGTGTCTGAATCCACTGACACGAGACTGGGCCGGTGGGCTTTTGAAGAAGCTGGGCCTGCCAGCGCGGATTTTTCCGGAGGTGGTTGCGCCGGGAACGAAACTGGGACCGCTGCTTCCGTCCGTGTTGGAAAAGACGGGGCTGCCGCGAATTCAGGTGGTTGCTCCGCCGGCGCACGATACCGGTTCCGCCGTGGCAGGCGTTCCGACTGCAAACACGGGCAAAACGAATTGGGCTTATCTTAGTTCGGGGACCTGGTCGCTGATGGGCGTGGAGGTCCCGAAAGCGTCGCTCACGAGGCGCACGGCGGAACTTAATCTGACCAATGAAGGCGGGCTCGACGGGACGTATCGGCTGCTGAAGAACATCATGGGCCTGTGGCTGGTGCAGCAGTGCAAGCGTTCATTCGACGCGCGGGGCAGCAAGCGCGATTATGCGGAGCTGGCAAGGCTGGCGGCAAAGGCGAAACCGTTGCGCTCGCTCGTCAATCCGGACGATCCCAGGTTGCTGAATCCTCCGGATATGCCCGCGGCGATTCAGCAGCTTTGCCGGGAGAGCGGGCAGCCGATTCCGAAGACGGAGGGAGAGTTGGTGCGTTGCGCGTATGAGAGTCTGGCTTTGAAATATCGCGAGGTTCTTGGCTGGCTCGAGGAATTAACCGGGAACCGAATTGAAGTGATTCACATCGTAGGCGGAGGCTCGCAGAGCAAGTTGTTGAATCAGTTTACCGCCGATGCCTGTCAGCGCCCTGTCGTGGCCGGACCCGTGGAAGCGACCGCGCTGGGTAATTTGCTGGTGCAAGTTCGCGCGCATGGGGGAGTGCGGTCGCTCGCACAGATGCGGGAGGTAATTCGCGCTTCCAGCGAAGTGAAAATATTTGAGCCTGGACGGGGCGAAGATTGGGCAAGGCCGGCCAAGCGCATTCCGCGGTAAATTTTGGAGGGAAGAAAAAATGGCGACCCTAAGGGGAATCGAACCCCTGCTACCGCCGTGAAAGGGCAGTGTCCTAACCGCTAGACGATAGGGTCGTCAAGAGGTCGAAAATATAGCGGCTCTTCACCTGGCTGTCACGCGGAAATAAACATGAATTCCCGGCGATTGAGAACGAGGTGTCCCCGAATCAACTAATCTCCATTTCAACAATGCCTTCGTTGAGGCGCGCGGAAACGATGAAGTCCGTGAAATTGCGAAAGCGATAGACGTGGTGAGTCGCGCCCGTCTCGCGCAGCACGCGTCTTTGCCGGGTATCGGCGACCTCGTGGAGGAGCTCTTCGAGATCAAAGGCCGTCAGCGCGGGCCCTTCGATGGGAAACCGCTCTTTTTGCAAAATAATCACCGGCGATGAGCCCAAGCGAAGCTCCAAAGAGTCGGCACCATCGGAATTCAAGAGCTGCAACAGGCGATGCATGGAATACGCCGGTTCGACCCTCGCGGGCAGGGCGGGGATCATTGGGGCATCGGGGCGACGTTCTTCCGGAAGCATTGCGGTTATCGCGTTACCAACATTGCGGCGTCAGTTCTTGGAATCATTTGGGCTGGCGGATCCAGCCACGTGGAAAAAACTCGTTCATCACCGCCATATTGTCCAGTGCGGAGGTTCCCTGACGAAGTCCTGAGTTGCTTCACCAAAACTGTTGCCGCTATGATGGGCGGGCTTAGGCGCATGAAAGTCTATATTGACGGCAAGTTTAAGGACGAACGCGACGCGAAGGTGTCCGTGTTTGATCACGGGTTGCTTTACGGCGACGGCGTTTTCGAGGGCATCCGCGCCTATAACGGCCGCGTGTTCAAATTGAAGGAGCACGTGGATCGACTGTACTGCTCGGCCAAGGCGATCCTGCTCGAGATTCCCATCAAGCACGCCGAGATGATGAAAGCGGTCCTGGATACGTGCCGTCGCAATAAACTGCGCGATGGTTACATCCGCCTCGTGGTGACGCGCGGCGTTGGGACGCTGGGGTTGAATCCGAATCGTTGCAAGAATCCGTCGGTGATCGTCATCGCGGGGAAGATCCAGCTTTATCCCCCCGAGTATTATCAGAAGGGCATGGAGATTGTGACTGTGGCAACCACGCGCAATCTTCACAACGCGTTGAATCCGGCGATCAAGTCGCTGAACTATCTCAACAACATCCTCGCGAAGATTGAAGCGAACAACGCCGGCTGCGAGGAGGCCGTGATGTTGAACTCGGAAGGATTCGTGGCCGAGTGCACGGGCGACAACTTATTCATCATCAAGGAAGGGCAGTTGCTCACGCCGCCGCTTTCAGCTGGAGCGCTTTACGGCATCACGCGGCGCGTGGTGATCGAGCTGGCGTCGGCCGCCGGTGTGGCGACCGCTGAACCCAACCTGACGCGTTACGATTTATATAACGCGGACGAATGCTTTTTGACCGGCACCGGCGCGGAGTTGGTGCCCGTGGTGAAAATTGACGGCCGCGTGATTGGCGACGGCAAGCCCGGCCCGTACACGCAACAACTGGAGGCGCAGTACCGGGCCTTGACGAATGCCTCCGGCGAGCCGATATACGAATAGAGCGTTATGCGGTGCTGCGTGTGCAAGGAACGGGAAGCGAAGGTGCATTACACTCAGATCGAGGCGGGCAAAACCCACAAACTCGATCTTTGTGAGGAATGTGCCAAGGCCAAGGGTGTCAGCGATCCCGGCGGGTTTGGATTGGCGTCGGAGGCGGACATGGTTTTGGGCCTGGGAGCGGGGCAGGAAATTGAACAGGCGGCAGCCGGCGGCATTTTGAAATGTTCGCGCTGCGGATTTTCCCAGGCTGATTTCAAAAAGGCCGGACGGTTGGGTTGCCCCGAATGCTACAAGACTTTCGCCGAGCCCCTGGCTGCACTCTTGAAGGGCATGCACAAGGGTACCCGGCATATCGGCAAGACGCCGGAGTCCCAAAAGCCTGTCCGCGAACAGTCGGACAAGGTGAAACAATTGCAGAAGCGGCTGGCGAAAGCCGTGGAGGCGGAGGACTTCGAACAGGCCGCGATGTTACGGGACGAAATCAAACAAGCGGGCGCCCGTCACGCCAGCCCTCCCACGGCCTGAGCGATGGATCTGCACGAATTTCTGGTTCCTCCCGCGGACGCCGCCCGGCGCAAGGGCCCGCACGACAAGATTGTCACGTCGAGCCGGGTTCGCCTGGCGCGTAACATCAAGGATGCGGCATTTCCCGGCTGGGCGAAGAAGCCGGAGCGCACGCGGGTGCTGGACACCATTCGTCCCGCGGTGGAAAGCCTGCCGGAACTTCGCAATGCGTTTTCCGAGACGATGGACAACCTGTCCACGCTCGATAAGCAGATCCTGGTTGAGCGCCACCTGATCAGCCGCGAGCACGCGGCCAAGAATGCGGGCAGCGGGCTGGTATTGAATCGCGACGAAACGTTCTGCTTCATGATCAATGAAGAGGACCATCTGCGGATGCAGGCGCTGCGTCCCGGTCTGCAGGTGCGCGAGGCCTGGGCGGCGATTGACCGTGCCGATTCGGCGCTGGATAAGAAGCTCGATTATGCTTTCACGTCGGAGCTTGGTTATCTGACGGCGTGCCCTACGAATTTGGGGACGGGTATTCGCGTCAGTGCGATGTTGCATCTCCCGGGACTGGTGCTCGCTGAACAGATCAATCAGGTGATTCAGGCGGTGAATCGTCTGGGCCTGGCCGTGCGCGGGCTTTATGGCGAAGGCACCGAGGCCCTCGGGAATGTCTTTCAGGTGTCCAACCAGATGACGCTCGGCGAGACCGAAGCCACCATCATGGAGCGGTTGGAAAAAGTTCTCGCGCAGGTGATCGAACGCGAGGAAGACGCCCGCACCAGCCTGCTGGAGAGCAAGACCAAGATGGTTTACAACCACATTGGCCGCGCCTATGGCATCCTGGCCAATGCGCATATCATCACCTCGAAAGAGACCATGAACCTACTCTCCCTGCTGCGGCTGGGAGTGGATTTGGAGCTGTTTCCGGGCGTGGACCGTTCGCTGGTTGACGAGTTGTTTATATTGACCCAGCCGGCGCATCTGCAGAAGCAGCATTCGGAAAAACTGGCGGCGGAGGAACGCGATTTGCTTCGTGCGGAAATGGTCCGCGAACGGTTGAAGCAGGTCAGCCGGCCCGTAACCCGCCCGATGCCGCCTCCGGCCTCGTCCGGATTGGACAAACCGGCAAAGTCGTAGCAATATTAGGTATGAGCGAAGACGCGATGAATAATTTCACGCCCCGGGCCCAGCAAGTGCTCGCGCTTGCGCGCAAGGAGGCGGATCGGTTCAATCACAATTTTGTCGGCACCGAACATCTGCTCCTCGGGCTGATCAAATTGGGACAAGGTGTTGCCGTCAACGTGCTCCACAAACTGGGTCTCGACCTCGAAACCGTCCGTCTCGAAGTCGAAAAGCAGGTGGGCACCGGGCCGGACCAGAAAATGATTGGCAACATTCCTTATACGCCGCGCGTGAAGAAGGTTTTGGCGCTGGCGGGCAAGGAAGCCAAGAATTTGAATCACACTTACGTCGGCGCCGAGCACATTCTGCTCGGCTTGCTGCGCGAAGGTGACGGCGTGGCCGCGCGGGTGCTGAAGAGCCTCGACGTGGACATCGAGCAGACGCGCCAGGAAATCTTGAAGGAACTCGACCCGAACCTTGGCGGCCAGGAAGAGGCCCCGCAGGCCAGCAGCAGCGGCGAAGTTCCCGAAAAACCCGCCCCCGAGAAGAAGGGCGAAGTGAAGACCCCGGCGCTGAAGGCGTTCGGGCGCGACCTCACCGAGATTGCCCGCAAGGGTGAGATGGACCCGGTCATCGGCCGCAAGACCGAGATCGAGCGGGTGATCCAGATTTTGTGCCGGCGCACGAAGAACAATCCCGTCCTCCTGGGCGAGGCTGGTGTCGGCAAGACGGCTATCGTCGAAGGTTTGGCGCAGGAAATCGCCCAAGGCAATGTCCCGGAATTGCTGCGCGAGAAGCGTTTGATCACGCTCGACCTCGCACTCATGGTCGCGGGCACGAAATATCGCGGTCAGTTCGAGGAACGTATCAAGGCGGTGATGGACGAAATCCGCCGTGCCAAGAACATCATCCTCTTCATCGATGAGTTGCACACCATCGTCGGCGCCGGTTCAGCCGAAGGCACGATGGACGCTTCCAACATCATCAAGCCGGCTTTGAGCCGTGGTGAGTTGCAGTGTATCGGCGCCACGACGCTGAACGAATTCCGCAAATACATCGAGAAGGACGCGGCGCTCGAACGCCGGTTCCAATCGGTGAAGGTGGAAGCGCCTTCCGTCGAGGAAGCGGTGCTTATCCTCAAAGGCCTGCGCCCGAAATACGAGGAGCATCATAAGGTCGAATACACGGACAAGGCCATTGAGGCCTCGGTGAAACTTTCCGATCGCTATATCACGGACCGGTATCTGCCGGACAAGGCGATTGATTTGATGGACGAATCAGGTTCCCGGGCGCGCATCGGCACGATGACCCGCCCGCCGGAGGCGAAAGAGGTCGAGCTCAAGATCGAAGAGATCAAGACGAAGAAAGAGCGCGCCATCAAGAATCAGGATTTCGAAGGCGCCGCCGCGATGCGCGACCTGGAAAAACAAACCAAGGAACGCCTCGAAACCGTGCTCAAGGAATGGCGCGTCAGCCGCGAGGAAAAGCGCGTCAAGGTGGACGAGGAAGAGATTTTGCACGTCGTTTCGAAATGGACCGGCATCCCGCTCCAGCGCATGGAGCAGGGCGAGATGCAGCGATTGCTGCAGGTCGAGACCGAGATGGCCAAGGTGGTCATCGGACAGAAAGAAGCAGTTTCGGCGCTGTGCCGCGCTTTGCGACGCTCGCGCGCAGACCTCAAAGACCCGCGCCGTCCGATCGGGACGTTTGCGCTGTTGGGACCGACGGGTGTCGGCAAGACGTTGCTGGCCAAGACGCTCGCCGAGCATTTGTTCGGTGATTCGAAGGCGCTGATCCAGCTCGACATGAGCGAGTACATGGAGAAGTTCAACGTCTCGCGTTTGGTGGGATCGCCCCCGGGTTATGTCGGCTTCGAAGAAGGCGGCCAGTTGACCGAGCAGGTTCGCCGCAAGCCGTATTCCGTGGTGCTCTTTGACGAAATCGAAAAGGCCCACCCGGATGTCTGGAACATGCTTTTGCAGATCCTGGAAGAGGGCAAGCTGACCGACAACGTCGGCCGCGTCGTCAACTTCCGGAACACGATCATCCTGATGACCTCGAATGTGGGGTCGGATACGATCAAGAAGCAATCCACCCTGGGCTTCTCGCCCATCGTGGACGAAGTCACTTACGAGAAGATGCGCGAGCGCATTCTCGAAGAAGCGAAGAAGACGTTCCGTCCGGAATTCCTGAACCGCCTCGACGACCTGCTGGTGTTCCGGTCGCTCACGAAACCGGATCTCGTCGAAATCCTTGATCTGGAAATCACCAAGGTGATTCAGCGCCTGAAAGCGCGGAACATCATTCTTCAACTCGACGAAAAGGCGAAGGATTTCCTGGTCACCCGCGGCTACGACCCGCAATACGGCGCGCGCCCGATGCGTCGCGCAGTCGAGCGGTCGCTCGAAGACCCGCTGGCCGAGGAGATACTCAAGGGCTCGTTCCACGAAGGCGACCCGGTGAACGTCAGCGTCGAAAACGACAAGCTGACTTTCTCGCAGCCTGCTTCCGCCGCGCCTACTGAAGACGCCGCGGTAGGCTAGCAGCAATCCAGCTTCACGAGCGGTGGCGATCTCAAGTCGCCACCGCTTTTTGGTTTTGAGCTCCCGGGCCTGGCCAGGCTGGAGAACGAATCACTACGCCTTCGGCTCCTTCAAATTCTTTGCCGGCCCGAAGTTCGCCGACGCCAGTTGCTGGAAATCCCAGGCCACATCAGGGTGCGGATGGACATGCCGCAGAATGTGTGGCCGCTCCAATCCGTGCTTGAGCATCAAAGGTTCGTTGTTGAGCAATTCGGTCACCGGGCCATCGGCCACGACCTGCCCCTTATCCAGCACGATTGCCCGCGAACAAAGCTCCACCGCCATCTCCAAATCGTGCGTGGCGATCAACTTCGTCGCCTGGATATCGCGCAACAGCGCCTTGAATTCGCGCCGGCCGCGCGGATCCAAATCGCTGGTCGGCTCATCCAGGACCATGATGGCCGGTTCACAAGCCAGCACGCCGGCGAGGCAGGCGCGCCGCTTTTCGCCGTGGCTGAGGTGGTGCGCCGCCCGGTGTGCGTGATTGGAGAGCCCGACCTGCGCCAGCGCCGTCCGCACGCGCGCCTGAACGTCGTTCTCGGAAAGCCCCAATTGACGCGGGCCGAAGCCCACATCCTCTTCGACCGTCGCGCAAAACAACTGATCGTCGGGTTGTTGAAAGAGCAGCCCGACCTGACGCCGCATGAGGGGCAGATTTTCGCGAGTGATCGGCTTTCCCATTACCGTCACGCTGCCGTCGCCAGGCGGCTTTTCCGGGAGGATGCCGTTCAGATGGAGGAGCAGGGTGGACTTGCCGGAACCATTGGGACCGAGCAGGGCCACGCATTCGCCCGGTGCGACCTTGAAGGAGATTCCCCGCAATGCCTCGGTACCGTCGTGATAACGGTAGGTGAGTTGGTTGATTTCGAGGGCGGCGTTCATTTCCATCCCCGCGCGCACATCGCGCTGTAAATTCGCTCCGCCCGCTCCGACGCGCGAATGAAAAGCTGGCCGACCACGTTGGCTTGATAACTCCAGACGGTTCGCCGCGCATTGCTGAAAGTGCGGGAAGCGCGGGCCCGGCGCATGCGCTCGGATTCCTCGGCGAGGACGAAAATGTAGCGGTGCATCAGGGCGATGGTGGTGATGAGCAGGCTGGGAACCCGCGCCCGTTGGAGAACTTTGAGAATTTTCGAAAACGGCGTCGTTTGCACGACGAGCATGACCGAGAGCAGGCAAACGGAACTTTTCAGCGCCAGCGTCCAGACGTTCAGCCGCGAGCCGGGCTGAAACGAATTCACGGCAGCCACGCCGAGAATCAGCGGAGAAAGCAGGACCACCCGTTTCAGCAAGAACAGCGGGGAAACCCGCCCCAACCAGGTGACCGTGATCAGGAGCAGGGCAACGCCCGCGAACCAACCAGGCGGAGGTACGGGAATCACAACGGTTGTAATGATGATCGCCAGCGCGACCGTCAGTTTAAGCGCCGCCGGAGCGCGGGAAATTGCGGTTTCCGCCGGACGGTGGGAATGGCTTATCAACGCGTCAATCATGACGTCTGGTCGCCTTTCCGTACCAACGATCGCGCCAACAGCAGCGCCAGGCCGAATACAACCGAACAGCCCGCCAGCCCGGCCAATGCGGTTGCCCCGCGGTTCCAGGGGAGTCCGGGAAACTGATAATCCTTCACTGGCGCATGCCACGCCGTGGTTGCCGCTCGATGATCAAAGCCGAACTTCGTTGCGACCGAATCCAATCCATCCGGCCAGTGGCACGCAAAGGGTGAAACAAACAATGCGAGCCCGGCGATCGCCAGCATCGCGTACACGGTCCACTCGTTCCACCACGGGCGCGCCACCGTCGGCTCGTTGACGCGAACCAAATCGGGACGGGTTCTCACCACCGCAAAATAAGCCATCGCGCCAATCAACCCCTCGCCAATCCCAATGAGCATGTGGATCGCGATCATCGCCGGAAACGCGGACGTGCCGCTGACCGTGCCCGACCACGCGAGTTGCCCCGCGCAATTCGCGGCCGCGATGACCGTTGAACACCAGCCACCAAAAGCCACGCCGGCGATCTGGCCGCGGGTTCCAGGGATGGCGCGCGACACCAAAACAAAAACGACGTAGCCCGATACGACTCCCAGCACGGCCATGTTCAGCACATTCGCCCCCAGCGCAAGGATGCCGCCATCGCCGAACAGAAAAGCCTGCACAATCAGCACGGTGGTCATCGCCACCACGGCCGCGCTCGGGCCCAGCAGTGCTGCGACGAGCACACCGCCGAGGAGGTGGCCGGAGGTGCCGCCCACCACGGGGAAGTTGATCATCTGCGCGGCAAATATGAAGGCGGCGGCGAGCCCAAGCAGGGGAATCCTTCGCGGGGGCAATTGGCGGCGCACCTGCCGCAACGCCACGCCCACACCCGTCGCGGCGAGTACGGCGCTCGCGGCGGCAGTTTTCCCGTCAATAAACCCGTCCGGTATGTGCATGGTCGCCGCTTAATCTCGCAGCATTTGACCCATGGTTCAACCCCAGACACCGGACTTGCAGGGTGGCTCAATCCGGGTATCCGTTCGGATTCCGCTTATGCCAGTCCCAGGCCGTTTTCACAATATCCTCGAGCTTCGGATACTTCGGCTTCCATCCGAGTTCGCGCACGGCTTTCTCCGCCGCCGCGACGAGCTTCGGCGGATCACCGGGCCGGCGCGGTTTTTCGATCCACGGAATCTTCGAGCCGCTGATCTTTTCGCAGGTCTCGATGACTTGTTTCACCGAATATCCATCGCCGTTGCCGAGGTTGAAAAATCCCTGCTTGCCCGGCGCCAGCGCGAGCATGTGTGCCTGGGCGAGGTCCACGACGTGGATGTAATCGCGGATGCACGTCCCGTCCGGCGTGGGATAATCGGTGCCGTAGATCTCGCATTGTTTCGCCTGGCCGAGCGGCACCTTCAGCACGTTGGGGATCAAATGCGTCTCGACGCGATGATGCTCGCCGAACTTTTGACCGGCGCCCGCCGCGTTGAAGTAGCGAAACGCCACGAACTCCAGCTTGTAAATCTCGCGATACCACTTGAGCATTTGCTCGAACATCAGCTTCGATTCGCCATAAGGATTGATCGGCCGCTGTGGCAAATCCTCGGTCATCGGGACGCGATCCGGCGGGCCGTAGGTGGCGCAGGTCGAACTGAAGACGAATTTCTTCACGCCACTGGCCACGGCGGCTTCGAGCAGTGAAAGTCCATTGGCCACGTTGTTGCGAAAGTATTTGCCGGGATTCGTCATCGACTCGCCGACGAGCGCATTGGCCGCGAAGTGCAGAATCGCCTCCGGTTTTGATGCCCGCACGGCAGCGAGGATATCGCCCTCTGCTTCCGGTTTGCCCAATACGAATCTGGCCCGCGCATCCACCGCCGAGCGATGGCCTTCGGTAAAATTGTCATACACCGTCACCTGGTGGCCCGCGTTGAGCAATTCTTCCGTGCATACCGAGCCGATATAGCCGGCACCGCCCGTGACAAATACATTCATGCCGGGCAACGTAAATGCGACCGCCGTCCGCCTCAATTCCAAAACTCCGCCGGAGAGGAACACGAAGCCAGCGTTGCGGAATGTGCTGAAGGGAATATGCTCTGGTTATGAATCGGGCGACGCGGGCTTCCTACGTGATCATGGCGGTGCTGCTGGTCCTCATTGCGTCCCTCCATCTCGGCACGTTTGTGCTGACTGCGCTGTTCGGCTACTTCGCCCTGCAGATGTTCAGTTTTGGCCGCAGCCGGATCCTGGGACTGGCCATTTACATCGTTGCGGTCGCGGCAATCGGATTTGGACTCGTATATTTTTCGCGTCAGGCGTACGTGGCGCTGCCGAAGATGGCGGACACGGCGATTCCTGCCGTGGTTGGGTATGCGGAACAAAAGGGGATCGAGCTGCCATTTACTGATTACGAAAGTTTGAAGACGCTGGCCTTGAGTGAGGCCAGGGAAGGCATCGCCAGCGTCGGACGCTACGCGCGTGCTGCAAGCCTTGAGCTTGTGCTGCTCGTGGTGGGGCTGGTTGTCGCCGCCAGTATGTTTATGCAGCCCACCTGGGGCACTGAGAACGACCCGCAGACGGCCCGGGACAGTCTTTATGCCACGGTGGTCCGGGAGCTGGGCGTCCGATTCACCACCTTTTTCCAAAGTTTTGTCCGGGTGATCGGCGCGCAGATCGTCATTTCCACGATCAACACGGCTTTGACCGCGGTGTTCCTGGTGTGGACCGGTTATCCGTTTGCGGCGGTGCTGATTGTCTCAACTTTTCTTTGCGGCCTGCTGCCGATCATTGGGAACCTCGTCAGCAACACGGTGATTTTCTGCGTCGGCTTTACGATTTCACCCAAGACCGCGCTGGTGGCGCTCATCTTCCTGATTCTGATCCACAAGCTGGAATACTTCCTCAACAGCAAGATCATCGGGGATCGCATCAAGAGCCCGATGTGGTTGACGCTAATCGGGCTGATACTGGGAGAAAAACTGATGGGCATTCCGGGTATGATTCTCGCCCCGGTGGTTCTTCACTACATCAGGGTCGAAACTTCTCAGAACAAAAGTCAGACTGCATCCGCCGAGCAACCATCGCACGAACCGGCGGGTAAAGTGTGATGCCCGCCCGATGATGCAAGTTGTTTGACTGCCTTTGGGAAAGATTTAAACTCCGTTCTGTGAAGAAGTTGCTGCTCATCTGCCTTTTCGTTGCTCTGACGGTTTCGTTGCTGCCGGCCGCCCAAGTGAAGCCGGGAGATGAAGTGCTGGCGGACAGCGGTTTCAAGGCGCTCAAGGGGAAACGTGTCGGACTGATCACCAATCCTTCGGGCGTCACCGGCAATTTCGTCAGCGCCATTGAGCTCCTGCGCAATGCTCCCGACGTGAAGCTGGTGGCGCTGTTCGGGCCGGAACACGGCATCTACGGGGATGCCTACGCCGGCGACAAGGTGGACAATCAAACCGATCCGCGCACGGGCCTGCCGGTGTATTCGCTCTATGGCGCGACGCACAAGCCCACGGCCGAGATGCTCAAGAGCCTGGACGCATTGGTTTACGATCTGCAGGACACCGGCTGCCGCTCCTACACTTTCGTCAGCACGATGGGCGTCGCGATGGAGGCCTGTGGCGAGCAGGGGATTGAATTTGTGGTGCTCGACCGGCCGAACCCCCTGGGTGGCGAGCGCATCGAGGGCAAGCTCGTGGAGGATCAATTTCGGTCGTTCGTGAGCAAGTGGGACGTCCCCTATGTTTACGGCCTCACCTGCGGCGAACTGGCGAAGATGATCAATGGCGAAGGTTGGACCAAGAAGAAGTGCAAACTTACGGTGGTGCCCATGAAGGGGTGGAAGCGTTCGATGGTCTGGCGCGATACCGGGCTGCCGTGGGTGCCGACATCGCCACATGTTCCGAATGGAGAAGCGGCCCTGTTTCAGGTTGCCACCGGCATGCTGGGCGAAATTGGCGGGGTGAGCACGGGTATCGGCTACACGTTGCCGTTCCAATGCATCGCGGCGCCCGATGTGGATGCGCACAAACTGGCCGAAGTCCTGAATAGTTACCGCCTTGAGGGCGTCCGCTTTCAGCCGCTGACGTATAAGCCGTATTATTTTACGTTCAAGGATGAGATCATCGGAGGCGTGCAGATTTATTTCACTGATCCGCGACGCGCGCCGCTTACGGCGATCAATTTCTATGGCATGGACGCCTTGAAGAAGGTCGCGGGCCGCGATTTGTTCGAGGAAGCGGTAAAGGCGAAAAAGAGTTTCTCGATGTTCGATAAAGTCAATGGTTCCGACGTGACTCGGAAGGCCGCGCAGTCGGGAGTTTCCGCGGCGGAAATTGTCGCGTCCTGGAAGCCGACCGAAGACGCCTTTCGCAAAAAGCGAAAGCAGTATTTGATTTACTGACGGAAGAAATGGCTGGCCGAAGCCATCAGCCCGGACAAAAATACCGGGCATGAGCCAGCAACCGACCGAACCGTCAGAGACCATGGCGCCGCCCGCGGGCGAAAACGCGGACGCGGCGCTGGATCTGGCAATTCGCGGATTCAAGGGGACGCCGGAGGAGATCGAAAAGGAGTGGTTCGAAAAGGTTTACACCGGCCGCGGTGATACCCAAAAGCAATTGACCCTGCGCGCCGTGTTGATGGGTGGCGTGCTGGGGATGTTCATGTCCATTTCCAACCTCTACACGACGCTGAAGCTCGGCTGGTCCTTTGGCGTCGCCATCACCGCCTGCGTGCTTTCGTATGTGATCTGGAGCGCCATTCGTGGCGTCATGGGAGGCAAGCTGAGCCAGATGACCATGCTGGAGAACAACTGCATGCAATCCACGGCCTCGGCGGCCGGTTATTCGACGGGCGCCGCGATCGGCACGGCGTTCGGCGCGCTGCTGCTTATCGAAGGAGTACACCACTCGTGGTATGTGGTGGGATCGTTCACCTTGCTCACCGCTGCTTTGGGAGTGTTTCTGGCGATTCCCATGAAGCGACAGATGGTAAATCACGAGCAGTTGAAGTTTCCCAGTGGTATTGCGGCCGCCGAAACTCTCCGCAGCCTCTATTCGCAAGGCCAGGAAGCGATCCGCAAAGCTTATGCGCTGCTGATCGCGCTGGCCGCCGGCGGCGTGGTGGGGTTGTTGCGAAGTTACGGTGCGATTGTGGAGCAGTTGACCAAAGCGGGCCGGCCGGTCGCCTGGCTGGAAAGTGTGTCGCAGCGGTTTTTCATTCCCGAAGATATTTCGCTGCAATTCCTCAATCCGCTGACCCGTGGTCACATGCAGGGCCTGGCCTTCGAACCCAGCGTCCTGCTGATCGGTGCGGGCATGATCACGGGACTGCGCGTATCGCTTTCGATGCTGTTTGGTTCGGTGTTGCTGTATTTCATCGTCGCACCGCCGCTCGTGGCGATGGACGCGGCCAACACCGGCGTGGCCGGCTACGTGGCTTCGTTTACCTTGAGGCCGAACGGAGATTTCAATCCCGCTCGCTGGGCGTTGTGGGGCGGAACATCCATTATGGTTTTCTCCAGCTTGACCACGGTGGCGCTGCAATGGCGTACGATGGCACGGGCATTTTTGCTGTTCAAGAAGGGTGATCGTCCCGCGCACAGCCGGGCGATGGATGCGATTGAAGTGCCGGTTTCCTGGCTGGTGATCGGGCTGGTCCCCATCACGATCGGAATGATCATCGTCCAATACCTGGCATTCCACATCTCGCCCGGGCTTGGCTTCATCGCGGTGGCGATGTCTTTTGTGGTATCGCTGGTTTGCTGCCGTGCCACCGGCGAAACGGACACGACTCCGATTGGGGCCATGGGGAAGTTGACGCAGTTGCTTTATGCAGTGTTGCCCGGTGCGAAGGGGATTGCCTCAATCAATTTGATGGCCGCGGGAGTCACCGCCTCGGCGGGTGGCGCGGCGGCGGATTTGTTGACCGACTTGAAGAGCGGTTACATCCTGGGCGCGAACCCCCGCAAACAATTCATTGCCCAGTTCATCGGGATATTTTTTGGAACGCTCGCCATCGTGCCGGCCTGGTATTTGATGGTTCCCAACAAAGAGGCTTTGGAAGCTTTCAATCCACCCGCGACCTACATGTGGAAGGCGGTGGCGGACCTGTTGACGCAGGGAGTTCACATGCTCCCGCACACGGCGATTCAGGCCATTGTGGTTGGGGCGATTCTGGGAGTTCTGTTGCCTGTGATTGCCCGGGTGCTTCCCGGCGCCCATCGCTTTTTACCCTCCGCCATGGGACTTGGTTTGTCCTGGGTCATGCCCTTGCAAAACACACTTTCCTTCGCCATCGGCGCGGTGATAGTGGTGCTGTGGACACGCTTCAATCGCCGCAACGCCGAGAGCTACTACGTGCCGATTGCCTCGGGCCTGATCGCGGGTGAATCACTTGTTGCCGCTTTGATCGCCATTGGCTGCACCTTGATCGGGTTTCTCAAGAGTCACTGAGGTTCCCGTCAACCGGGCGTATGCGCCCTTGCGGGCGAGCAGTTCGGTGTGTGTGCCGGTCTCGACGATTTTGCCCTGGTCCAGCACTACGATCATGTCGGCGTTCTCGATCGTGGACGTGCGATGGGCGATGCAGATGGTGGTGCGATCCGCCATCAATTCATCAAGCGCCGCCTGCACGGCTCGTTGGGTTTCATTGTCCAGGGCGCTCGTGGCCTCGTCCAGGATGAGAATTGGCGCATCGCGGACTATAGCACGCGCGATGGTAAGCCGTTGGCGCTGTCCGCCGGAAAGGTTGCCCCCGCGTTCGCCACACGCGAAATCGTAGCCACCTTTTTCCATGATGAAATCATGGGCGAATGCGTGCCTGGCCGCAGTCTGGATTTCAGCATCAGTCGCTCCCGGGCGGCCCAATCCGATGTTATAACGCGCGGACTCATTGAAGATAATGGTGTCCTGCGTCACGAGGGCGATCTGTGAGCGCAGATCTTTGACTGAAACATTTCGGATATCCGTTCCTCCAATGCGCACCGTACCCTTGGTGGGATCGTAGAAGCGTAAGATCAGATTGGTCACCGTGGTTTTGCCGGATCCGGTCGCGCCGACGAGTGCCACCATGGTGCCGGACTTCACGGTCAGGTTGAAGTCGCTCAGCACCGCTTTCTTTTCCTCAGTGCCGTAATCAAAATCCACGTTCTCGAACACAATGTCGCCGCAGCGCGCTTTCAACGGAACCGGGCTGGGCGGATCTGTGATGGTCGGGGGCGTCTCGATTAACTCGTAGATGCGCTTGCTCGCCGCTTCGCCTTGATGGAGCTGGTTGCTAAACCGGGTGATGTATTTCAACGGCGCATACATCAGCACGATACCCATGATGTAGGTGATAAAATCACCTGGTGTAGTCTTGGTGGTGTCGCCCCAGAGGACCGAGTAAATGATAACCAGCGATACGCCGACCGCTCCGAGCAATTCCGTGAGCTGGCTCGGGATTTCGCTGGCCCGCACCTGGCGCATCACGTGACCCATGTAGCTGCGCGCCTTCGTCCGGAAGTCGTTGTCAGCCTTTTCTTCGAGGTTGTAGGCTTTAATGACCCGGTGGCCCGTAAACGATTCGTGCATCAGGGTGGTGAGTTCGGAGATTTGCATCTGCATGGCGCGTGCCGACCGTCGCGATTTGCGGGCGTAAATCGTCACGGGCACTACGCAAATCGGGAAAGCGATCAGGGAAATCAGTGTCAGTTTGGGTTGCTGCACGATCAGAAGCGTCACGGTGACCAGCACGGTCGCCGGGGAACGAATAATCTCGGGCAGCGCATTGCTGAACACGGAATAAAGGACCTGGGTATCGTGGGTAACCCGCGCGATCAAATCGCCCGTCTTGGAGCCGCTGAAAAAGCTGAGGGAGAGGCTTTGCAGGTGGCTGAACAGTCTGGTGCGCAGATCGGCGACGCAGCGGGCAGCCACCCAGTTCATGAGGTAAGCGTTCAGATAGCCGGTAATGGCGCGAAACAGCATCACCAGCGGGAACGCACAAATAATCAGGATGATACCCGTGTTGGATTGCGGTTTGTGGATGTCGGGGACCCACTTGAGGAAGATCTCCGCGATCGGACGCACCAGAGCCGGCGCCTTTTCCAACTGTTCCGACAACATCTGTCCCATGGCCTTGCCGAAGCAGACGTTTACCACCAGGTTCAGCACCAGCAGCATCAAGCCGTTCGTCATGGCGTAGAGCAGCCCGGCCAGCAAGCCGAGGAACAGCCGCACTCGATAGGGCCGCACCAGCGCCCGCATTCTGGATAAAAATATTCGCATTCGAAGCATGCGGAGTATGACGGCGGGCTCCAGGCGATTCAAGACATGGTGTCGGGCGCGACAGCCCCGCCACTCCTCCTTGACCCTGCGTCGGGTGGCTGGATAATGCCGTAGTGACAGAACCCAGCCCACGTGGTGAGCGGTCCAGCTCTGCCGGATGGTTCGACCGCCGCTTTGCGCCGGTGGTGGTTCTGACGCTGTTGGCGGCCCTGATTTTCGCCATCCGACTCGCCGCGCCACCGAATCTACTCGACCAGGATCAGGAGCGTCCGGCGACGTACGTTCTCGACGCGGTAAAGAACGGCCACTGGCTTTGCCAGCGAGATTTGTCCGGCGACGTGACCTCAAAACCGCCGCTTTATACCTGGCTGGTGGGAGGCATCACGCTTTTATGCGGGCGAATCAATGAGTTTGCGCTGTATCTTCCCGGAGCGCTTTCTTTATGGGGCTGTGCCATGCTCATCTACTACTTCTGTCGGCCGTATTTTGGGAGTCGGGCGGCGTTTTGTGGTGCGGTTGCGCTTATGGTCTGCACCTCCGGCATTAAAGAGGCCGGCCTGGCCCGGACCGACGGTGTGTTTTCATTGACCGTGACCGCGGCCGCGGTGGTCGCCTTTCGGTCGTGGACCACCGGTCGAGGCTGGATTTGGTTCTGGGTGGTCTGCGCGCTTTCCACTTTGACCAAGGGTCCCGTCGGTCCGGTACTCGCTGCGGGCGGATTGCTGGCGCATTTTTGGGAACGAAAAAGCCACCCCGCGATTCCGAACGAAAAGCTTTCCCAACGAGTGTTTTTCGCGGTGTTGCCGGGCGTTTGTGCGTATGTGGCAATCACCCTCGGCTGGTTCCTGGCGGCTTATGCCGTTACGGGGCCCGATCTCACTCGCAAGATGATCGGGAAGGAACTCGTGGATCACGCCACGGGAGCTGGCGGCAATAATTTGCCGGGAACTTTGATCTATCAGCAGCCGCTCTATTACCTCGCCCGAACGCTGCCCTGGAGCGTGTTTGCTTACTTCGGCTTGTGGCAAATCTGGCGGAACCCGAGCCCGAACGCTTCGGTGAGACGCTGGGAGCGATTCCTGTTTTGCTGGTTTCTGTCGGGGCTTTTGTTGATGAGCCTCGCGCCTCATCAGCGGGCGGATTTGCTCTGGCCCCTGATGCCCGCGGCTGCCGCGCTGGCGGGGTGCGAACTGGATAGATTGGGTGATCGCATTGGCAGCAGAGTGTTCAACATCGGTTATGCTGTCGTCGTAATCGGCATGGTCGCGGGGTATGCCTTCGCGTATTTCGGTCCATTGGCCCGACTGCCCCTGCAACGCGAGACATTGGCGTTGAAACGCCTCGCGTCCCAGTTCGAAGCCCGGATGGGCCGCGACTATCCACTCGAACACCTGGACAGCCGCATGGGATTGCAGGTCTATTTGAATACCTTTCGCCAACCCATTCCAGCCGAACGCGCCGTGGAACTCTTGCGCGGCAAAGAACCCTGCTTTCTCGCCGTGAGGAATCTCGCGAAGTTGGAAGCGGCGCGAAAACCGGATGATCCGCCGTATTATACGGTGCTGGCCGTCCCTTCCGTAGTGACTAATAACTTTACGAGGATTATAGGGAATCGGCCGACGCTCGAGCCGCAAAAGGCTGCAAGTAGCCCAAAAGCTGCAAATGGTGCAAAATCCGCAAATTGATATCAGCGTGGTGACGGTGACGTACCGCTCGGGTGATTGCATCGCCGAATGCGTGGATTCGGTGCGCCGGCAGGAAAGGGTGCGGTGCGAAATGATCGCGGTGGACAACGCGAGTCCGGATGAGACGGCGAAAGTGGTTGGGAGCCTCGGCAGGCAGGTGCGGTTGATTCAAAACCGGGAGAACGTGGGATTTGGCCGCGCCTGCAATCAGGGTTTCAAAGCCAGTCAGGGAAAGTACGTCTACTTCCTCAACCCGGACAGCCAGCTCGTGGGAGACGCGGCGCTGAAAACGCTTTGCCAAGCCATGGAGGCGAAGCCGCGCTGGGGTCTGGCTGGGACGTGTCTGGTGCGACCGGACGGCGACCGCAAACGACCTCAATCCACCTATCCCGGGCAATTGGAGACGCGGAATGATTTCGATAAGCTGCCGGGACAGAACGCCTGGGTCGGCGGCGCGAGCATGATTGTCCGGCGCGAGGCGTTCACGGCGGTGGGCGGTTTCGACGAAGACTTCTTTCTTTATTCTGAGGAAACCGATTTGTGCCTGCGGCTGCGGAAGGCGGGTTGGGAGATCGGGATGGTTTCAGAAGTCGAAGTGCGGCACATCGGCGGAGCGAGCGAATCGAACGCGGACCCGTACGATCTTTGGCGGCGGAAGTGCGACGGGCTGCATCTTTTCTGGCGCAAACATTACGAACGGGAAGACGTCGTGCGGCTGTTGCGGCGGGAGTGTTTGCGCGCGCGCTACCGCACAATTGTGAATGGAGTATTGGCTGCGTTTTTGCCGCGCAACTCCAAGGCCTGGCAAAAGCAGCGGCGTTATCGGGCGACCTGGCGAAGCGCCCAGGATGCGCTAAAGAAGCTCTAATGGGGCGCCGGGGCAGGGGCGGCGAGCAGATCAAGGGCGCGGCCGAGGGCTTTCTCCGGCGGAATCTCAGCGAGACAAGTTGCGACTGGACGGGTTGCGCAGGGTTTGTGCTTCAGCGTGGCGCAGGGGCAACGCACGATCAAATGCCCGTGGCCCTCGCCACGCGGCAGCCAGGCTTCATAATTCGGATATTCGCGGCCGAGCAACAGCGTCCTGGTCCCCAGCGCCGACGCCAGGTGCATGGCGCCCGAATCGCCGCCCACGTGCAATGAACAGCGCTGAAGGACGGCCGCAAAGCGCGCAACGCTTAAATGTTGCAGCGCCAGAATGCGAGGATCGCGCAGCGCATGGGTGAACGTTTTGAGGCGTTCAACCTCTCGGGGCTGGGGGCCGGCGGTCGCCACAATGCGCAGCGTTTCCGATCGAGCGAGCCATAACCGGGCCAGCTCGATCCAGGAATCGAGGGGCCATTCCTTGAAGTGATTGCTCGCGCTGAGCGAAAAGTGAATCGCGCCTTCGGGAATATGCTGTCGGGCCCAGTTTTCATCCTCGCGCGGCAATTGGATGCCAAAGCGCGGCCCGGCGAGCGGGAAGCCGGCCAGACGAAGGATTTCCCGGCGACGCTCATATGCCGGCAGTTCGCCCGGTTCGATGCGCAACCAGAAAGGCAGGCACCAACCGCTCCAGAAATGCCAGCGGCTACGGCGCTGTCCTAACCGCCAACGAGCACCGCTCAGGCCGGTATAGATGGCGTTGCGATCGCTGTCGCCGAAAGTAATGGCGACATCAAATCGAAGCCGACGCAGGGCCTGAAGTGTCCGGATTTGCTCGCCCACGCGGCGTCGGGACGGAGATTGGTCCAGACTCCACAGTTGTGTGGCGCATCCCGCCAGCCGATAGATTTCCGCGCCGACCGGGCTGCAGACCACGTGCAATTCAGCTTGCGGATAATTCCGACGAAGCTCCCACAGCGCAGGCAGCAGGTGGATGGCGTCGCCGAGCACGCCCAGATCTACCACGAGCACGCGGCGGGCAGTCCGTGTCATCTCAAAGAAGCGCGTGCTGCCGGTGGGGTGTCCTGAACTCGTCGTGGATTCCATTTGTCGCTGGCCGGTTATCCACGGCCGGAAGGCTTCAACGCGGCGAGCAGGGCCGCTCGATAGGCGTCGCGGGAATAGCGTTGAACATACCGGGCGGCGGCGACTCTTTGGGTTTCGCGTTGAGCGGCTGACATTCCGACGGCCTCACGAATACTCTCGCGCAAAGCGCCGGCGTTGCCACTGGGAAAGAGTTGGCCCAAACCGTGCTCGCGGGTGAGCCGACCCAGCAGCTGCTCGTCCGAGACAATGACCGGCTTCCCCGCCGCCATAGCCCTCGACAGGACACCGCTGGTGCCAAAGTGGTTTAGATAGGGCAGCAGGACTAAGTCGGCTGCGGCAAAACCCAGCTTTTCCTCCTCCGCGCTGACGTAGCGGTTGATCAGCAAACCGCGTCCGCTCGCTTCGAGTTGCTTCAATCCCGCGGCGGTGGTGCCTTGAGGATCCTGCTGGCCGACGCATAGCAGGAACGCATTTTCTTCAGAAGACAATCCGAGCATTGCTTCGACCGCTACTGCCAGGCCTTTGCGTCGCGCGCCCGTGCCATAAAAGAGAAAGACCTTTTTGCCTGGCGGCACCCGGAGCTTTTGCCGCGCGTTCTGACTGTCACCGTCGTAACCCGCAGGGCAGGGGTCGGGCAAAAAGGACAGCGGCGCAGCCGACAGTTCGCGCTGGAGATCGGCAACCAGAAATTCGTCCACCAGCAGAAGCTGGTAAAGCCAGCCGTCCCGGAGCAGACGCCGGAAACCCATCGTTTTGATGGTCCGACCGGGTGACCAGGCGGGAGCGACGAGAAAGCGTGGCCGGTGATAAATCCCGCCCATCCGACCTTTTAACACCGGAGGCGGCATCCAGCCGAAAGCGGCGCGGCGCCAGCAAGAGGATGCGATTTCATCGAAAGCGCAAAGGAATACGCGGCTCGCGCCACTGGTTTCCAAGCACCAGGCCACCGAGTTTGCCTTGCCATCCAAATGACGCCGGCCGTTCGCATCGTACGCGGAGAACGCTTTTATTTCCGTCACGAGCGGGCCCAGGTGATCGTGCAACTTTTCCTTTGCCCCGGAGCGCAAGTCCACCGCGAGCGAAAGTTGGTATCCGGCGGAAAGCAAATCCTCGACGATGAACCGAAGCCAGCCGAGGTGATGACCTTCCGTGCGCGGCTCATAAACGAGCAAATGCTCGGGCGATTGGGCGCCGCCGGTCATTTGCGGGTGTCCGCGTTGAGTTGCGCTTCGCGGGCCCGGGCGTAGCGGAGAAATGTGTAAAACGCGGTGAGCCACGCGATGGAGTATCCCTGCCAGCTGTCCAGGAAACCGAGCTTGAAAACATAAGCGCGCACGAAGCGCCAGCCGGGCCGGAAAACAAGATCGAAAAGCGACACCCGGCGGCCCTGTTTTTCGGCCGAGCGCACGAAGTCATCCGCATACTGCACGGTTTTGGCCACCTGCTGATTGAGTGTGTCGCTTGTGTAGTGCAACAGGTCACCGCGCAGCCTGGCAATTTCGCCGTCCACGGACAGGGACGCATGCGGGTCCACGCCCACCCACCGGGCTTTGCCGCGTTGCCAGAGGCGGATGCAGCGGTCGGGATACCAATCGCCGTGACGAATCCAGCGGCCGAAGTAAAATGTAAGACGCGGAAGACTAAGCGCCGAGCAGGAAGGAGGGGCCTGATTAAAAAGGGAAAGGACTTCTTCGCGCAATTGATCGGAAACAACCTCGTCGGCGTCGAGGTTGAACAGCCACGGTTGAGTAGCTTTTTCGGCGGCGGAATTTTTTTGCGCGATGAAGCCTTTCCACGGCTCGCGAAAGACGCGGGCGCCGTATTTAGCCGCGATTTCCTCAGTGCCGTCCGAAACCTCCTGATTGAGCACGATGATGATTTCGCCCGCCCAGGCGGACACGCTTTCCAGCGTCCGCGCAATCCGATGGGCTTCCGCCCCGGAAATCATGCACACGGAGATGGGCAGTCGCTTCATTCTTTTTGCTGCGTCGAGTCAGAAGACGCCGTCGGCGGTTCACGTTACGGGGCATGCTTCGGAGCGGCAAGCCTGATTGCGATCAGCGGCTGGCAATTTGGCTGTTATTCGAAATGCGCGATGCCTAATTTGTTGCCGTGATGAATTGCCGGAACTGTGACTGCGCGTGCAGAAATGCTGCACCCGCGGGCGGCGCTGTTTTCAAGGCGGGCGATGGCGTATGAATATCCTGGTCATTTGCGCAGACACATTTCGCTACGATCACCTTGGCTTTCTGGGGAAGCAGAAAGTGTTCACGCCCAATCTGGACAACCTCGCAAAGGAGAGCGCCAGTTTCTCGGACTTTCAGCTTTGTTCTTTTCCCACGGTGGTAAACCGAATCGAAGTCTTTTCGGGTCGTTGCGCGTTTCCCCGGTACGGCTGGGCGGCGCAGCCCTACGAATATCCCGTCCTGTCGCAAATCTTCCAGAAGCACGGATTCACGACTGCGTTGATTGGTGACAACGTGCAGGTGATGAAGCCCGAATATCATTTCGGACGCGGATTCGATTACGTGGGCCACATCCGCGGACAGCAGCAGGACAATTGGCGGCCGAAGGACGCGCCGATGTCCGAATTACCGTGCCCACTTTCAAAGATAGATGCCTCGCCCAAGCGGCTGGCCCGATACCGGCGCAACGCGCATTACTACCGGGAACTGGGGACCAATGCCACCGAGTGCGTCTTTCGCGACACGATGCGCTGGCTGGACAAAGCGCCCGACAAATTCTTCCTGTGGATTGATTCCTTCGATCCGCATGAGCCATGGGACGCGCCCAAAAAATACCTGGAGAAATATCCCTGGGATCCGCAGGGAGCCGAGGTCATCTGGCCTCACTCCGGGCGGGCGAGCGAGTTTTACACCGAGCCTGACCTCGCGAATATGCGCAGTCTTTATCGCGCCGAGGTCACGCAAACGGATTTCTGGATCGGCGAATTGATGGCGCATCTCCGCAAGCTCAACCGCCTCGACGATACCGTCGTTCTTTTTCTGTCCGACCACGGCCATTACTTCGGCGAGCACAACATGATTGGCAAGTTCATGAAGCGGAGCATGGACCGGCCGACGACGATTTACGAAGAGATTGGGCACATTCCATTGCTTGTGCGGCATCCCCAAGGGATGGCGGCCGGCAAAACGATTCCCGGGCTGTGCCAGCCTCCCGATCTCATGCCCACACTTGTCGAATTGGCCGGTCTGCCGCCTGTGGCATGGACGGAAGGTCGTTCTCTGGCGCCCCGGCTTCAGGGCAAACCCGGCGAACAGAAATTCGCCATCGGCGGTTCGCATATCCACCGGGGTCAAATAAGCTGCCTGACCGTTTGGACTGACGACTGGTGCCTGGTTTATTCGCCGCTCACGGGATTGGAAGACGCCGAGCTGTTCCACCGCAAGACCGACCCCGATCAGCTAACGAACGTTATTACGAATAACCGCACGATAGCGCAGAACCATTTCGAGCTGATCAGCAAATGGTTCGCTCAACTCAAAACGCCCGCGGCCCGGCAGAAGCAACTCCTTTACAACGTGCCTTTCAGCGCGATGGATACCTTCAAATATCGGATGTGGCGGCTGGGCAACCGGTGCGCGTATGCCGCTCGCCGCCTGGGCTTTGCTTAGTAAACCCGGTCGTTGCTTGCGCATACTCCATCTCAACTCGATGCTGACTGGCGGGGGCACGGATGACCGCTCCGTCCGCACCGCCAAGGCGCTCATGGACCTTGGTGAGCAGGTGTGGCTGGCCGGTCCTTCGGGGCGGGAATACACCAGGATAGTGCAGGACCTGGGCGTTCCTTTCGAGGCCGTTCCCCTTGGTCCGCTAAAACTTCCGCTCATTTTCAAGACCGCCGGTCTGATCCGGCGACACGACATTCAAATTATTCACGCGCGGCACGGTCGGGATTATTGGCCGGCGGTGATGGCGGCGAAACTTTCCGGCCGAGGTCCGAAGATTGTGCTCAGCCGTCACCTCGCGAAAAGTCCCGGCTCGTGGCCCAGCCGCCGGTTTCTGCTAGGCCAATGTGACGCTTTCGTTGCCGTCTCGCATTTCGTCGCGAAGGTGCTGCGGGAAGGGGATGCGGATCCGGGCGCGGACAACGAAGAGCGACACCTTCGGCCGCCGATGCTGGGCGACCATTCCAGGATCCATGTGGTTTATGGCGGTTTCGACATGAAGCTTTTCCGTCCTGCCGATGCGACGGCGCAACGGAAGTCATGGGGCTTGGAACCGCAGCATTATGCCTTTGGCGTGGTTGGTGGTTACGCGTTGCCGCGCGGAAAGGGACAGCCGGAATTCCTTGAAGCGGCCGCGCGAATCCATTCCGAGGTTCCGCACGCGCGCTTTCTAATCATCGGCCGGGGCAACATGCAGGCGCAGCTCGAAGCGCAGATCGCGCGTTTGAAACTTACCGGTATCGCGTCACTTACTCCGTACTGCCACGACATGCCCGCCGCGATGAATGCCCTCGATTGCATGGTGTTGCCGCAGGTCGGTACCGAGGCCATACCGGGAGTCGTCCTTGAAGCGCTCGCCTGCGGCAAGCCCGCCATTGCGTCTGATCTCGATGGAATTCCGGAAGCGTTCGCCGCCGGAAATTACGGGCAGCTGGTCAAGCCCGGCTCAATTGAGGGGCTCGCGGCAGCCATGAAAGCGTGGGCTCGAATACCGCCGCTGGATGCGGCGGCGAAACAGGTGCTGCATGCCAGGATCGCCGAACGTTTTTCGCTGGAACGATCTGCGGCGGACCTTGCGGCGCTGTACGCCTCGCTGCTAAAACCCTCCTAGGCGAATGCGCAAATTTCCCTACTATACAGATCTCAAACCGTTTCGAGAAGTCTTCCGGCAAGGCCAGCCCATACTGACGTATCATCATGTCGGGCTCCGTCCTCGTGGTGCGGCGCTCAAGGGGCTTTATGTGAGTCCAAAGCTTTTCGCGCAACAAATGGCCGAGCTACAGGCGGCCGGTTTTGTCACGACGGATTATGGCGAAGTCACCGCGGCTGCAGTTGGGGACCCGCCGCGCGTATTCATCACCTTTGATGATGGCTTTCGCGATGTGCTGGATAACGCGTTGCCTGTTCTCCGAGAACGGAAGTGCACGAGCATTCAATTCATCGTTGCTGACCTCATTGGGAAGTCGAATGAGTGGCAGCAGCGCGAAGGCGATGTGGCCGAGCCGCTGATGGATGACGCACAGATTCGCGACTGGCTGGCGGCGGGGCAGCAGATTGGCTCCCATACGCTTACACATCCGTGGCTTTCACGCATTTCGCCAGCGGCCGCGCGGGAGGAGATTTTCGGCAGCAAACGGGCGCTCGAAGACAAGTTTGGCCGGCGCATCGACCATTTCTGTTATCCGTACGGTGATTGGAATGAGGCCGTGCAAGACCTGGTGATGGAGGCGGGTTACCGGACGGCCTGCATCACGAAGCGGGGAGTAAATACCCCGGCCGAATCACCGTTTGCGCTGAAGCGATTTACCGCGCGGTATCCCTCGCGCAGCTTAAAGAGTATCTGGAAGCGGCTGTGGCAATAGCAGGGGAGGAATTGCCGGTCCGGCCTTGCTGTGCCAAAATGAAATGAACATGAAACGGTTCAATGGTTTGCTGGGCTGTGTCGCTGTCTTTCTTTACACGGTGTTCAACAGCCCCGCGGAGGACAAGCCTGTGACTACGACGACCAATCATACTGAGACCGCAACGTTGGGCGGCGGCTGCTTTTGGTGCACCGAGGCCATCTTTCAAATGCTGCCCGGCGTCATCAAGGTCAGCAGCGGCTATGCCGGGGGGACGAAGCCGAATCCGACCTACAAGGAAGTGTGCATGGGTGACACCGGTCACGCGGAAGTAATCCAGGTTGAATTTGATCCGGCCAAGGTCTCGTACGAAGCCATACTAAAGACGTTTTGGGACGCGCATGATCCGACGACATTAAATCAGCAAGGCGCGGACAAGGGGACGCAGTATCGCTCCATCATCCTTTACAACAGCGAGGCGCAAAAGGCGGCGGCGGAGAAATCCAAGGCCGAAGCGCAGAAACATTTCAGCGATCTGATTACGACGCAGATTGTCCCGCTGACGCAGTTTTACAAGGCGGAGGATTACCACCAGGATTTCTATCGCGCCAATCCGAACCAAGGCTACTGTCGGGCCGTGATTCGTCCGAAAGTGGAAAAGTTCGAGAAAAAGCTGAAGGACAGCAAGCCGCCCCAGTAGGAGGCCGCCGGCCAGCGGGCCGTTTACTTCGAATTTGCGGTGACCAGCTGGTTCAATTCCGTCAATCGGGTCAGAACAGCGGCCACGCATTCGGGCACCGTGGAACGCTCGGTGTGGAGCACGAGTTCGGCATTGAGTGGAGCTTCATAGGGAGCCGAGATTCCCGTGAATTCCTTGATTTCACCCCGCCGGGCCTTGGCGTAGAGCCCCTTCGGATCGCGCTCTTCGCACACTTCCAATGGCGCGCTCACATAGACTTCGAGGAATTTGCCCGCCGGAACAATCGAGCGCGCGAGATCGCGATCGGAGCGGTAGGGGGAAATGAACGCGGTGATGCACACCATGCCGGCCTCGGCGAAAAGCTTGGCCACTTCGCCCGCGCGGCGGATGTTTTCCTTGCGATCGGCGGAGGAGAAGGCGAGGTCGCGGCAGAGCCCGTGACGCAAGTTGTCGCCGTCGAGAACGAAGGCGTGGCGGCCAAGGTTGAACAATTCGCGTTCCAATTCGATGGCGACGGTGGATTTGCCGGAACCGCTGAGGCCCGTCAGCCAGACCACACAGCCGGCGTGGCCGTTTTGGCGGGAGCGTTGTTCCGCCGTCACCTTGCCCCGGTTCCAATAAATGTTCGCGCTCTTGTGCGTGGCCTCGCCGGTGGGCCGGGGGTAACTGTCGGGGAGAATGATTCCTCCTCCGGAAACCTCATCGGCATCCACGATCACAAACCTGCCGGTGACCACGATTTCGTTTGCGGGGTCAAAGGCGACGGGACGTTTCGTCTTTATGGTGAGATCGGCCACTTCGTGGCGGGCGACCTGCGAAGGGGTGGCGCCTCCGGATGCAGGAGAGAGAGTGGAGGCATCAATCGCGCTTTCGATGGACGCTATCTCGCATTCCAGTTCCTGCGTCGTGAGCTTCAGTTTGTATTTGCGACCGACGAACAGCGGTTGGCGGCCCAGCCAGAAAATGCGGGCTTTGAAACTGGTGAGAGCGCAGGGCGGAGCGGTTTCGTGGGAGGCGATCGCGCCGCGCTCCACGAAGATTTGGTCGGTCAAAGTGATGCCGATGGATTCCCCGGCTGCGGCCCGATCGCGGACGGGCGCGTTCCAGCATTCAATGGACTTGACCGTGCTCAGGTTGTGACCCGGACTGAAGACCACCCGATCGCCGACGCGGATCGTGCCGGATTCGACACGGCCGGCGAGGATGCGTCGTTCGTCAAAGCGATACACATCCTGCACGGGGAACCGCAGGGGTTTGTCATTGAGCGGGGCAGGGCAGGTGAAAGTGTCGAGGGTCTGCAGGACCGTGCCGCCTTGATACCACGGAAGTTCCGGCGAAGGAGTGGCGAGGTTGGCTCCGTCGCGTGCTGAAATCGGGACGAAACATTTCGGCTCGATGCCCGCGGCACGAAGGAATTCGCGATATTCCTTTTCGATGGCCTGAAAGCGCTTTTCATCCCAGCCGACCAGATCCATTTTGTTGATGAGGACGGCGATCTGGCGAAGACCGAGGAGATTGAGAAGCGCGGCGTGGCGGCGGGAGTTTTCCTGGATGCCTTCGCGCGCATCAATCAGCAGGAGTGCGGCGTCGGCCATGGCGGCGCCGGTGACCATGTTCTTGAGGAATTCCTTGTGGCCCGGCGCGTCAATGATGACATATTCGCGCTTGGGCGTGTGGAACCAGATTTGCGCCGTATCAATCGTGACATTCTGGTCGCGCTCGGCCTGGAGGGCGTCCATGAGATTAGCCCATTCGAATTGCGAGCCGCGGCGTTTCGCGACGGCTTGCAGCTGCTCGAGCTTGCCGGCGGGCAGTGAGCCCGTGTCGTGGAGCAGGCGTCCGACCAACGTGGATTTGCCGTGGTCCACATGGCCGACGATGACGATCTTGAGTTGCTCGCCGGTGCCGGACGAAGCCGCCGGGCGCGCAGTGATCGTGGGGGACGGCGCGGAGCCGCTGATTTCACATGTAGCCATCGCGTCTTAGTTTTTCAAAGGCGTCTTCGCTTTCCTGGTCCTGCGCGCGGCCCGCACGCTCGGGCACATTGGAAGCCCGGAGCTCCTCGACGATCTCGCGCACCGTGGCCGCCTTCGATTTGACGGAGGACGTACAGGGCGCGCAGCCGATGCTGCGGTAGCGTTCGCCCCGCTCGTTGGCGAAGTACAGGGGAATGACCGGGATGGATTCGCGCTCGATATATTCCCAGACATTCAATTCCGTCCAATGCAGCAGGGGATGAATCCGGACGTGCGTGCCGGGGGCAAAATCGGTTTTGAACTGGTCCCAGAATTCCGGCGGCTGGTCGGTGACATTCCACTCCATGTGTTTGTCCCGCGGGCTGAAGTAGCGCTCCTTCGCGCGGCTGGGTTCCTCATCGCGGCGGACGCCGACGATGACACCGGTGAAGTGATGCTGGTCGAGCACCTGGCGAAGCGCGTCTTTTTTAAGAGTGCCGCAGCATTCGACGCGGGTGGCATGCCCGTTGGGGAAGGTGCGGCCTTCGCGGAGGACTCCCTCATTTTTACCGACGATCAGTTCCAGCTTCCACTCGCGCACCAGCCGGTCGCGATACTCGATCATGCTGGGGATCTTGTAAGTCGTATCCACGTGCACCAGCGGGAAGGGCACGTGGCCAAAGAAAGCCTTGCGAGCGAGGGCGAGGAGCAGGGTTGAGTCCTTGCCGATGCTCCACAGCATGGCGAGCTTGTCGAATTTATTGTAAGCCTCGCGCAGTATGTAGATGCTTTGGCTCTCGAGTTCATCCAGCAGCATATTCGCGAGGGAGAGTGTCCGCAGGGGCGGGGGTTGCAGCAAGAAGAAAGCAAAGTGGAAAAGCTCCAACCACCAATGACCAAGCACCAGAGAAACACCAAGCTCCAACCCTCAATGTGCCGGTCCTTGGCTCCTAGTGCCTATTTTCTTACGTCCCTTTGGGACTGGGGCGATTGCAGAAGTTTCTGAATACCTGTCCTGGCGGATAACCTCCCGCGATTTTACCAGGGGCGGTTGCGGTCGGGGCGGCGCTTTTTGTTTTCGCGGAGGCGGGATTGGATGTTTGGGTTGGCGGAGTTTTCGGAGGGGGAGCGTGCGGGAGCTGACTCGGCTTTTATGGCGGTCATTTGTTCGTCAATGACGCCGAGGAGATCCTGCCGGCCCTGGCGGGTGTTGGCGGAACAGGTGAAAACAGCGGGCGGCTTTTCGAACCAGGCGGAAATGCGGTCGGTAAAAGCGGCGATGTTTGCTTGCACGGTCTCGGGAGCCGGTCGGTCGGTCTTGGTGAAGACGAGGACGAACGGTATGGCGTGGCGGACGAGCCATTCCACGAATTCGAGATCAATGGCCTGCGGCGTCAGGCCGGAATCAATCAAGGCGAAGACAAGACAGAGGTTCGGGCGATGTTCCAGGTATTCGCCTACGGCTTCGTTGAAGCGGGCCTTGTCTTTCCGTGCCACCTGGGCAAAGCCGTAACCGGGCAGGTCAACGAGCCGCCAGCATCTGTTTATCGTGAAAACATTGATGAGCTTGGTGAACCCCGGAACAGGCGAGACGCGGGCGAGCCCGTGTTCGCCGGCGAGCATGTTCAGGAGCGAGGATTTACCGACATTCGAGCGGCCGATGAAGGCGAACTCGGGCAGCGACTCGTCCGGGCACGAAGCCAGATCGGGCGCGCTGCAATCAAAAGTGGCGGATGAGATGTTCACGAGGGAAAGCGCACGGGGGGATTGTGGCAGAAATCGGCCGGAGGGGAACTGTATTGTGGGAAAATGGCGGGGATGGGGGTGGATGTGGGTGGTGGAATGGTTGTATTGAAAAAAGAGCCCGCCCCGGCCCACTCCCTCGGGGACGGGGAGAGGCATTCGGCGGTTTAGACGCTCCGAAGGTTCCAGCGTGGCTGGCAGCAGTGGGTGATCGGAATAATGGAGAATCGTTAGCTCATCTCCTACAGGAAAGTGCGTGGGACACGCTGAGGCGTGGACACTTAACGGCGGCCGGCGCGGTCGCCGCGCTTGCGGACCTGCCAGGCGGCGCGCTTTTCGGTTTCGTGCAGGTAGCGGATTTCGAGCTGGAGCTTCAGGAAGCTTTCATATTGCTCACGCGCGAGGGTGCCGTCGGCGAGCGCGGCGAGGACCGCGCACCGGGGTTCGTTGGTATGGCCGCAATTCGGGAAATGGCAGCGCACGGACAACGCGTCCACCTCGGGAAAAGCCCGCTTGGATCCTTCACTGGCAACCCAGAAGTGGAATTCGCGCATGCCTGGGGTGTCAATGACCACGCCGCCCTGGGGCAGGAAAATCATTTCGCGCCAGGAAGTGGTATGCCGGCCTTTGGCGTCCTGCGTGCGCACTTCCAGCGTGGCCTGGATGTCTTCGCCGTAGAGGCGGTTGATCAGGCTCGATTTGCCGACGCCCGAGGTGCCGATGAACACGGCGGTGTCGCCGGGTTTGATGAGTTGCGCGAGTTTCTTCACCCCGCGGCCGGTGAGCGCGCAGGCGGCGATCACGAGGACGTCGCCGGCGATGCGCGCGGCGTCGGCCAGACGGGCGTCCAAGTCGTCACACAAATCTATTTTATTGAGGAGGATGACCGGGCGCGCGCCGCTTTCACGGGCGATGGCGAGCATCTGCTCCAGGCGCGTGGGGTCGAAGCTCGCGTCCAAGGCGGTCACCAGGAACGCGGTGTCAATATTCGTGGCGAGGACATGCTCCGCGGTAACGTGGCCGGGCAGCTTGCGGCAGAGTTGGGTGCGGCGTGGGAGGATGGCCTGGATGGTGGCCTTCTCCTCGTTGGGGACGAGTTTTACGGCGGCCCAATCGCCGACCTTGGGGAGTTTTGAATTGGCGCCGCGCGCTTCGTGGATGAGCTTGCCGGTGACTTGGGCGAGCAGTTCCGCGTCCGCGGTCCAGACGCGGTAGAAATGCTTGTCCTCCACCGCGACGCGTGCCGGAAGCAGGCCTTTGGCAGCGTAAGGTGCGAACTGGCTTTCGAGGGCGTCCGTCCAGCCCAACTTTGTCAGGTCCATGCCGGCGTAATGATTGAATTGTTCAAGGCCGATAGCTTAAGCCCTGGGTGCCCGCCGACGAAGGCTGAAGTTGCAGTCGGAACGAATTGGGATTCATATTGTCTGTTTAGAGAGCAACTGAGAGTGTTGAACTGAGTGTCGGCAAAAATGAACCATCAGGAACCAGGGACCGGTCCTGCCGGCGAAGATGCCCCGAAGGTGCTGGAGCGGCTGGTGCAACTGGCGGAAAGGGCTGGGGCGAGTGATATCCACTTGCAGATGCACGGCGGGGTGGCAAGCGTGGTTTTTCGCCTGGATGGGGTGATGACTCCAACCGAAGAACTGGCGGAAGGTGTGGCGGAGCGGGTGCTGGGGCGGATCAAGTATCTGGCGCGGCTGAAGACTTACCAGGAATCGCTGCCGCAGGATGGGCGTATTGATAAAGCGTCGCTCAACGTCGGCAGCGATATCCGGGTGGCAACATATCCGACGGTGACTGGCGAGAAGGTCGTGCTGCGGCTGTTCCATGCGCGGGAGATTCGGCCGCTGGAGAAGTTAGTATTTCCAGAGGATGCGCGGCTGGAACTGGAACGAGTACTCAGCCAAACAGCGGGCCTGCTCTTGCTGACGGGGCCGGCGGGGAGCGGAAAAACGACGACGATTTATGCGTGCCTGCGCCGATTGGCGGAGCAGGGCGGGCGGCACATCATCACGGTGGAAGATCCCGTTGAGCAGGTGGTTGACGGGGTGATGCAGACGGAAGCGAATGAGGAGCGAGGTTTGGATTTTGCGAGAGCCGCGCGGCATTTGTTGCGGCAGGACCCCCAGGTGCTGGTCATTGGAGAAATGCGCGATGAGGAGACCGCAAAGATTGCGCTGCGCGCGGCGTTGACGGGTCACTTGGTGATTTCCACTTTGCATGCCGGCTCATGTCAGGGCGTTTTCGACCGCTTGTTCGCGCTTTGCGGTGATCGTGTCTCGGTGGCTTCTGTTTTGGAGTTGGTGCTCAACCAGCGGCTCTTGCGGAAGTTGTGTGCGGCTTGCGCGGGAAAGGGTTGCGGCGAGTGTTTGCACACCGGCTATCGGGGCAGAGTTCCGATCGTGGAATGGTTGCAAATGAACGCTCAAATGCGCGCACAACTGATCGCCGGCGAGACGGCGCAACTTCAGGCCAAACCGACCTTGGCCGAGCGCGCGCAAGTTTTGATTGGAGCAGGCATCACCAACGAGCTGGAAGTTCGGCGGGTGTTGGGCGGCCAGGCCGGACGAGTTGACTGATTGCAACGGGACGTGAGGGAAGGCGGGTAGAACTGTCGAAACCAATGGCGGCACACTCAGGTCCGCCGGTACGACATGAAATACGACGAATTCGCCTTCTTCAACCAGCAACTGGCTTCCATGTTGCGCGACGGTATCCCGCTGGAGGGCGCGCTCAAGCAACTTTGCCAGGGGATGCAATCGGGCGCATTGCGCGCGCAGCTTGAGGGGTTGGAGCGCGAACTGGCAGGCGGCACGCCGCTGAGCGAGGCGCTGGGGCGGAGTGAGTTGCCTGAACTCTATCGCCGGATGCTCGCCATCGGCGCGCATAGCAACAATCTGCCGGCGATGTTGAATCTGCTGGCGGATCACTACCATCGCGTCAACTCGCTGTGGACCCGACTCAAGGGGCTCATGGTGTATCCCATCATTGTGATCGCGGTATCGGCGGGGTTGACCCTGATGCTGTCCATGATGCTGAGTCATTTTCTCGCCGAATTTCCCGCCGGCTTTTTCAACGGACCGCCGCCGTGGGTTCGACAAGTGGTTTGGATTCCTCCCATCGTCCTGGGGCTGCTGACGCTCGCGGGAATTTGCGCGGCAACGATTCCGTCCCTGCGGGGGCGAATTCGCTGGGTGCTGCCGCCATTCCGCGAAGCCAGTCTGGCGCAGCTCGGTTCCGCCATGTCGCTCATGCTCGGCAATGGCCTCACGCTGGCCGAAGCCCTGGCACTCGCTGAAACGCTTGAATCAGGTACGCCCGCCGAAGCGACGCTGCGCGATTGGCGCGCGCGGGTGGAACGAGGCGAAGGCAAGCCGGCCCAATGGGCGGAAGCGCGCCGGCCATTCCCGAGGCTCTTCCTTTGGCTCGTCCAGCGGGGCGGAGAAGACGTAGCCGCCGGATTCCGCAAGGCGGCCGAGATTTACCAGGGGCGGGCGGCATATCGTGGCGAAATGTTGCTCTACGGGGCACTGCCGGTTTCGGTGGTTTTTCTCGGCCAGATGGTATTGTGGCAGGCCGCGCCCCTGTTCCAGACCCTGATTTCCTTCATGAATATGATCTGCGACTTTGGCGGCGGCGGCAAAGATTGAGGAGCCATGGATTACGATCCTGCCAATTCAGGTTTTTTTGATTCCCCGATGGGGCAAGCCTTGGGGATGTTTCTGATGGTGCTCGCTTACCTTGTCCTGGTCATCGTGCCCCTCCTATGCCTCCTGTACGTATTGTACTTCCTCCTGACGATGCCCATGCGACGCAACGAGCGCGCGCGGCTTTTTCTTGATCTGCTCGAAATGGGAATGAACGACGGACGCACCGCGGAAAGAGCAGTCGTCGAAGCTTCCAACAGCCGCGACAAGGAATTAGGCGCGCGCTTTCATCTGCTGGCCGCGGCTTTGTCGGCTGGAATGCGATTGAGCGACGCGCTGGCGAAACTCCCGAGTCTCTTGCCGCCGCGGGTGACCGGCATGTTGCGCGCAGGCGACCGGACCGGCGATCTGCGGAAGGTTTTGCCCGCCTGCCGCCGGATGCTGCAAGACGGCATTTCGCAGACTCGCGGGGCGCTGAACTACGTGATTCTCCTCATCTTCGCGATGTCTCCGGCATTGGTTTTGATTCCGCTGTTCCTGCGGATCAAGGTGCTGCCCACTTTCGTTGCCCTGAGCGAAGGCCAGATGCTGCCCGCCTTTACGCGGCTGGTGTTCGGGGTTGGAAGTCTTTCGCGCCTGATCCAGTTCGGGCTCCTGGGCTTGCTCTGGCTGCTGTTGCTTGCTTATGTGGGCGGGCCGCGCTTGCACTTGTGGCTCCAAAAAGTCTGGCCCGGCCTGGTGGATGGGATTCTGTGGCGATTATCCTGGCGCCGCCAGCGGCTGCTGCGTGATTTTTCGGGAATATTCGCTGCCTTGCTCGATTCCGCAGTGCCGGAACGCGAGGCGGTGCTGCTGGCAGGCGAGGCCATGGACAGTTTTGTGCTCAAGCGACGCGCCGCAAAGATCGCCGAGGCTCTGGCTGGCGGCACAAGCCTGCCGGAAGCGATCCGGTTGGTGGACGAGAAAGGCGAATTTCAGTGGCGGGTTCGCAACGCCCTTCGTGGCAGCGGCGGGTTCGCCCGGGCGCTGGCCGGATGGCAGGAGGCGCTCGATGCGAAGGCATTTCAAAACGAGCAGGCCGCGGCCCAGGTCACCACCGCTGTCCTGGTTTTGTTGAACGGCGCCGTGGTGGCGTCGTTCGTCATCGCCATTTTTTTGGTCCTCATGCAATTGCTGAACGGAGCTCTCTTATGGTGATTATGTTCCGAAATCCTTCACCGCCGCAGGTTTCGCAACCGCCCATGGCGAGGCGTGGACGCAACCGACGGTTGCGAGACGGAGCGATATTGTTCGAAGCCATGGTAGGCGTCGCGCTGCTGTTGTTTGCGTTGTTGCCGCTGGCCTATTCCCTCGGTTCGGAAAAACGCCTGGCGCGCTCGCTGTATCAGCGCGCCGTGGCCATGGAAATCGTGGATGGCGAGATGGAAACGCTGGCTGCCGGGGAATGGAAGTCTTATACCAACGGCGCCCAGCCCTATTCCGTGCATGCCATAGCGGCCACCAACCTGCCGCCCGGGCGATTCGTTCTCACCATCCATGATCAGCACGCGCGACTCGAATGGCTGCCTGCGGTGAAAATGCACGGCGGCCCGGTCGCGCGGGAGGCGAGCTTGAAATGAAGAACAGAAGTCATCGCGGCCAGCAGTCCAAAGCGGGATTTACGCTGATTGAAGTGTTGGCGTATATCGTCGTGCTGTTTGTGGTCATGGGCGTTGGATACATGTCGGTTTATCGGAGCATCGACCACAGCGTGGCCTTGCGCAAAGCGTCGGAAGACATCACGACGGCGATGGGTGTGGGTGAAACCTGGCGCTCCGATGTGCGGCGGGCGGACAAAAAGATTTGGAGCGAAGTCCGGGGCGGGGAATCGATCCTGCACCTCGAACGGACTGATGGCGACGTCGTGTATCGATTTGCGGATGGCGCGATGTTTCGAAAGTCGGGCGCCGGCAGCTGGGTGAAGGTGCTCCCCAATGTGAAATCCTCGGCCATGAATCTGGACAAGCGCAATCATTTCACCGCCTGGAAGTGGGAGTTGGAACTGCAGCCGCGCACCATTGGCACGGTAAAACCGGGACGCGTGGTGCCGCTCTTTACTTTTCTGGCCGTTCCCCCAGCCACGACGGCATTATGAAATTCCAAACCGCAAATTCAAATCGGGGTTCGACGGTCATCATCGTGATTGCGCTGATCGCGCTCTTGTTGGTTTATGTTGCCGCTAATGCGCGGACGTTGAGCAATCTCTCCCGCAGATTAAGAACGATTGAAACACGCCAGGTGCAGCGTTTAAACGGCCCGTCCCCCGCAGCGCCCGCTCCCCGGCCAACGCCAGCGCCGGCTGAAACCCAGCCGGCCCCCTGATGTCATGATCAAGCCTGCCCCTGGTGCGGCGCCGGAGCCTTTGGAATTCCGCGAATTGGAGCAGGCATATCGATTATCCACGACCGGCTTTGTTTTGGGGCTGTTGGGATTTGTTCCCGTGATTGGCTTTTTCAGTTCCATCGCGGCGGTCGTTTGTTGGGCCACTGGCCGGGTGCGATATCGGGGTCGCTGGAATCCCGCGGCCGGTTATCTTGAGTGGGGCGCCCGGCTGGGCTGCCTGGGCCTGCTCATCTGGGCGATCGCCGTTTCCATCCTGCTTTTCAGCGAGATGTTCAGCGAGATGAATGGATAGTGAAGGCGGTTGCGGCTCGGGCACCCGGGCGCTAAGTTGCTTCGGCACATTGAAGCCGCCCAGCTCTCCAGCCGAATATCTGTATCGCGAGGCCAACGCGCCGTCGTCGGCCTTCACTCTGATCGAACTGCTGGTCGTCATCGCGATCATTGCGATCCTGGCGGCGATGTTGCTGCCGGCGTTGACCCGTGCGAAGCAACGCTCCCAGAAAAGCGCCTGCCTTTCGAACCTCAAACAAATCAGTCTCGCGTTCACTCTGTACTTGGGCGAGTCAGGCGATCATTTTCCGGATCGACGCGATCTGAAGAACAACCTGCCGGGCGGTTACAAGCCATGGTCAACCTGGCCACCTTCGGACCCGCGTGCCGGCTGGGCGCCCAATGTACTGGCGGATTTCGGTGCGGCGCCCAAGATCTGGGAATGTGGCGCCGCCGTGCTATCACCTGCGGGAACAGCAACGCAGACCGTCCAGGCGATTTCGAGTGCAGTGGACGCGCCGGTGACGCGGTATTGGCTCTGGCGCTTTGACCGGCCGGATGATCCGGTGGGGCAGGAAACTTTCTGGGGAAAAAGCGCCGCTCAGGCGACGAGCGATCTGCAAGCCGCGAATGACCCACTGATCGGAGTGGTAAATGGTCCGGTGGATGTGGAACTGGCGGTGGATGCATATTTTCCAAATACGACGCCCACGGTCGCGCCGGAGTTAAAGGGCAGGGCGGTCCATGCGGGGGGAAGGAACCGGCTTTATCTGGATGGACACACGATTTTCTTCAAGGATGCGAGAACGCCGTTGTGACATTTAGGTTACGGAGGGCTGACGCTAAGGCAAGATGCGTTTTTTTCCGCGGCAAAAACCGGCATTTTGTCGAAGCGCACGCCGTTTGCGGCTTTCCAAGTGGTGCATCCGAAGGTAGGTTGAGAAACGAACGTGGAAGAAAGACTACCAGCCAGCGCATTCGGCACGGCCCAGTTCATCAATCGTGAACTGAGCTGGCTCGAATTCAATCATCGCGTCCTCGAGGAGGCGCTCGACCCGAAGAATCCGCTGCTGGAACGCGTGAAGTTTTTCTGCATTGTCAGTTCGAACCTCGACGAGTTCTTCGAAGTGCGGGTCGCCGGCTTGAAGCAGCAGATCGAAAGCGGCGCCGCCGAGCGTTCCCCGGATGGCCAGACACCGGTGGAGACGTTGCGGGTGATCGAGCAGCGCGTCCGGCGCATGGTGGATGAGCAATACAAGTGCTGGCGTGAGGACTTGCTGCCGGCCCTGGCCGCCGATGGTATTCGCATTCTGTCGCTGGCCGAGTTGGAGCCGTCGGATCGCGCGTGGTTGCAGAAGTACTACGAGGAGCAGATCGGCCCGACGTTGACGCCGCTGGCCCTGGACCCGGCGCATCCCTTTCCGCAACTCCTCAACAAATCGTTGAACCTGATCGTGCGGCTGGAAATGCGCAAGCGGCTGGAGTCGCACAAGCACCTGGCCGTGGTGCAGATCCCGCGCATTCTTCCGCGCATGGTGCGGCTGCCCCGCGAAGATGGCCGCCAGGAATACGTGCAGCTCGAGCACTTGATCGGCGAGCATCTCGGCGATTTGTTTCCGGGGACCAAGGTGCACGGCTATTGGCCTTTTCGCCTCACCCGGAACAGCGAGCTCTACATTGACGAGGAGGAGGCGGCGAACCTTCTCAAGGCGGTCGAAAATGAGCTGCACAAGCGTCGCAAAGGTGATGCCGTCCGGCTCCAGGCCGCGCACGATTGCCCGCCGTTCATCCTCTCGGCATTGCTGAAGACGTTGCGGCTGACGGAACAGGATCTTTACCTGGTGGACGGCCCGGTGAGTCCTTCGCGGCTGATGGCGCTCTATGAAGGCGGACATTCGCCCGAACTGCGCGATCCGCCGTTTGTTTCCAAAACCTCGGTGATGCTGCGGGACAAGCCCGACATTTTCGCGGCGATACGCGAGCGCGATATTCTCCTTCATCATCCCTACGAGAGTTTCGACAGCGTGGTGGAGTTTTTGCAGCAAGCCGCGGCGGATGTGGACGTGCTGGCCATCAAACAGACCTTGTATCGCACCGGCGGCGACCGGCGGATCATCGGCGCGCTCGAAACCGCGGCGCGCAATGGCAAGCAGGTGACGGCGGTGGTGGAATTGCGCGCGCGCTTCGACGAGGCCAACAACATCGAGTGGGCGAGGCAACTCGAGGAAGCCGGTGTGCACGTGGTCTATGGACTGGTGGGCTACAAGATCCACGCCAAGGCCTGCCTGGTAGTTCGCCGGGAAAAGCACCAGATTCGCCGGTACGTGCACCTGGCGACCGGAAACTATAATCCCACCACGGCGCGACTTTACACGGACCTTGGATTTTTGACCTGCCGGCCGGATTTCGGCGAGGACGTCGGCGCGCTGTTCAATCTGCTCACCGGCATTTGCCAGTTCCAAAAAATGCGCAAGCTGCTGGTCGCGCCGTTTGATTTGCGCGAGCGGATCCAGGCGCTGATCGAACGCGAAGCCGAGAACGCGCGGCGGGGTCTGCCCGCGCGCATCATCGCGAAAATCAATTCGCTGGCGGAGCCGCGCATCATGGAGGCGCTGTATAACGCTTCGCGGGCGGGAGTGAAGATTGATCTGATCATTCGCGGCGTCTGCGCCTTGCGGCCCGGCCTGGAAGGGGTGAGCGAGAACATCAAGGTGCGCAGCATCGTGGACCGGTTTCTCGAGCACAGCCGCATTTATTATTTCGAGAATGCGTGCCAACCGGAGGTGTTCGTAGGCAGCGCGGACTGGCTCCCGCGCAATTTGTTCCGCCGCATTGAAACGGTGTTTCCCATTGAGGACGGCAACCTCCGCGAGCGCCTGATCCGCGAGATTTTGCAGATACCCCTCGCGGACAACGTCAAAGCCCGGATATTGCAGGCGGATGGAACCTATCGGCGGTTCACTCCGGGGCGGGGCGAACCGGCGCAGCGTAGCCAGCTTGAATTCATCGCCCTGGCATCCGGCGCGAAGCCGGGCCCCGCCCAGCCGGCCGGCAACCGGAGCACTTACCCGCGCGTCAAACTCGCGGCATCCCCTTTCAAGCCGGCCAAGGCTGCGCGATAAATCATGGATTTTTTCATTCTTCGCCACGGCATTGCCGCGGACCGCGAGTCCGGAGATTTCGATCGCGATGCCGACCGCCCACTGACGCCGGAAGGAATAAAAAAGGTCAAGCGCATCGCCGGGTCCATGAAAGCGATGGACCTCGACTGCCAATTGATTCTATCAAGCCCTTACCTGCGCGCGAAGCAAACGGCCGAGATCGTGACCAAATCCCTGGGCTGGCAACGGCGTTTGGAATTCACGGACGAATTGACACCCGGCGGGGAGTATCGCGGCTTGATCGGGCTGCTCAATCGGCGCGAATTGCTCAAATCCGTGCTGCTGGTCGGCCACGAACCTCATTTAAGCGGTCTCATTTCATTGCTGACAACCGGTGAGACGAGCATGGGGCTGATCTTAAAAAAAGGCGGCCTGGCAAAACTGTCCACGGACTCGCTGCTGCCCGGCAAGTGCGCCGCACTGGAGTGGCTGCTGACCCCGAAACAGATGGGTCTGATGGACTAGGGCCCGCTGCGGGCGCGATAGTATTGCTGGGCGTCGCTGGTGGTGGAGCCCGCAGAAAAAATCACCGCTCCACCACTGAGTGTCACATTGGTCAGGGGCGACCAATTCACCATGTTCGTCGAGACTTCCACGTAGTAGAGCGCGCCAGAGTCGCCCGTTAGCGTCAACTGAATGGTTTTGTCCGGTTGCAAGGCCGCGGCTTGGAAAACTCCCGGCGCGGCGGTCTGGATGGAGAGTTGCGCGTTGGAGCTCACCATCGTGCCAACCGTGTTGCTCACGACCACGGAATACATTCCCGCCTGGCTGTACTGCACGTTGGCCTGCGTGAAGGAGGAGGAAGTCGCGCCCACGATGTTGCTGGAGCCGAAGCGCCATTGGTAATTGGGCGAGGGTATGCCCGACGCATTGACCGTAAAGACGGCGTTGGAAGTGACTTTAACCTCCGCATCCGCAGGCTGGGCCAGGATGGTGGGCGCCACGGAGGGAACTTCCACGCGCACATTATCCACTATGCCGAAGCTCTGGTTGGTGTTGGAGGAAAGCGAAGTAAACGGATCCCAGTAGCCGACGAAAATATTACTGGCGGTCAGGCTGGCGTTGGTCACGGCGGCGATTTTAAGACCGTCAATGTACCAGGTGATGGTGTTGCCGGTCTTGTTGACCACGACGTCGCGCCAGGCAAAGCCCACCGTGCCGACATCGAGCCCGCCGGATTGGCCCTGCGCGGGGGGAGGCGTCTGGCCGCCAGGGAAAACATTCGAGTAATACGGATCGCTGCAACGGCGAATCGAGACAGTACCTCCGACGTAAACGCCGCTATTCGAGGCCTGGAGCGTGGTGCCGATATAAGCGCGATAATCGGGCGCAGCATCCGTGCCCTGACCTTCGCCATCGACCGCGAAAAAGACGCCATCGGAAGTACCGCTGTTCCACTGCACGCGACCGCCCGCCGTGCCGAGTCCGGCTGTTTGCAACTGCGTGGAACCCACGCCCCCAGCGGGGAAGGGGCCGTTGGCATTGATCCACATGTCAAAATGCAGCCGGTAGTCCCCGCCAAATTGCCTGCCAATGGGCGACATGTTCAGCGCGGCCGTGACGCCGGAAACCATGTTCGCTTCGAACTTCGCGCCCTTGGTGGTTCCTCCCACCGAGTTGGGCGCTGATGGAATCCCATATCCCGAGTAGTCGTAAGCGAAGCTCACGCGCGAATCAGTCGTGGATTTGGTGACCAGCCAGTTGGCCGAAGAATTCGTATCAAAGTCATCCGCAAACACCGGCGTGAAAGGACCGTTTACGGTCAGGGTCGAAGGCGCGCTGGTGACCATTCCCGATGAATTGCTCACCACCAGCAAGTAAGTCCCCGCGTAACCCACCTGGATGTTGGAGCGCGTGAAGTAATTGTTCGTGGCATTGAACAGCTTCGTGCCGTTGAAGTACCACTGGTACCCCAGCGGCGCCAGGCCGGTGGCGGAGCCGGTCATCGTGAGGTTCGCGCCGCGATCCGCCGTACGGCTCGACGGGCTGGAGGCGATGACCGGATACCCTTGGTTTCCGACGATATAAGCTTGCAGCCCGTTGGTCGTGCCCTTGAAGACGTCCGAGTCGCCGCCCGAGACGTTCGTGTCCGCAAACTGCCAGAAGTTCCAAGTAGACCAGGGAAAACTGCTGCTAGGGCCGGAGCCGTTGAGCGGATCAGGCGTGACTGGATAGGAGGAGATGTTGCATGGCCGGTTGGTGACCGAGGTATCCAGTCCGGGATAGCCGCTGATCCCCGAGCTGGGCTTGGAGTACCACACACCGGTATAAACCAGAGGCTTCAGGCCCGGGATGCCCTTCGCGCGGCAATAGTTGGAGATGGTATCGCACCATTGGTTCACCCACGCGGACATTTGCGCGGTGGTCAATCCCGTGCCGTTGGTCGCGTACTGGTCTTCCCAATCGAGCATCGGAATGAAGGATCGCCCATCGAGGGTCACGTAATTGCTCACTACTGACCAATAATAATTCGCCTCGCTGACGGCGCTGTTGTTGCCGGTGATGTTTGGATTCGTGTGCGGTCGCGCAAAGTGGTAGCCGCCGATCGGGATGCCCACCGCCTTCGCCCTGGTGATGTTGGCGACGTAATAAGGGTCGGTGTAGGTCGTGCTCTCCGTCGCCTTCGTCCAAGCAAAGACCATCCCGCCATTTTTAACGTTCGTCCAATTGATGCCTCCCTGGTAATGCGAAGTATCGCAACCCAAAGGCCGCTGGGCCAGCATTCGGCCGGGAGCCAGGGCCAGGGCGGAGCCAAGAAGGATCAGCGCGGTGCGCGCGCTCAGGGTGCGAAGTCCAGGGGCAAAGCCAGCGTGCGGTGCGCTGCGAAACCAGGAAAAGAAGGCCATGGGATGAGGAGGAAAAACCGTGGGCGATATGAGTGTGATTCTGCTGGCCCTATCCTCGCTCAACCGTGGAAAAAATCAAGCGAAAGTACAATTGACATGGGAGGATGTGTGGTTCTAGCGTCGCAGCATGTTTTCGCGTAATCCCCTGAACATGAACGGCTTCTTAATCGCGTGTTTGACGCTCGCCATTCAAGCCAATGCCGGCAGCATCAACCCGGCCGATCTCCGTTGCGAGTATTTGGTCAATCCCCTGGGAATTGACGCCTCTCAACCCCGGCTGAGCTGGCGGATCACCTCCGCGGATCGTGGGTCGGCGCAGATTGCCCGGCGCATTCTGGTGGCCAGCGACGAAGCGACCCTTGCGAAGAACCAGGGCGACCTTTGGGACAGTGGGACGATCGCCGCCAGCGAAACCGTGAACGTGTCTTACGGCGGCAAAGCGCTGGGTTCGCGCCAGGCGTGCTATTGGAAGGTGATGGTGTGGGGCAAGGACGGCCGGCCCTCGGAATGGAGCGCGCCCGCTTCGTGGTCCATGGGTTTGTTGCAGCCGGAAGATTGGAAGGCGCAATACATCAGCTACAAGGACACGACACCAGTATTCAAGGATGCGGGCAAGTTGTTCCTCCCGCCGGCGAGGCAGTATCGGAAAGAATTCTCGACAGCAAAGGCGATCAAACGCGCGACGATTTACGCGACGGCGCTGGGCATTTACGAATTGCATCTGAACGGCCAGCGGGTCGGCGATGCGTATTTTGCGCCGGGATGGACCGATTATCATCAACGGGCGTATTACAATACCTACGACGTGACCAGCCTGCTAAAGCAGGGACCGAATGCACTTGGCGCGTGGGTGGGCGACGGCTGGTATTCCGGATACATCGGATTTGGTTTGCTCACGGGTATCGGGACGGAGCGCATCGGCCGCTACACCTACGGCAAAACGCCTTCCATCATGGCGCAGCTCGAGATCGAGTACGCGGACGGGAGCAGGGAATCGGTCGTCACGGACGGTTCGTGGAAAGTGACCGGCGCGGGACCGATTCAGGAAGGCGATTTTCTGATGGGTGAAGTTTACGACGCGCGCAAGGAAATGGCGGGATGGGCGGCGACGGGTTTCAACGACGGCGAATGGGAACGCGCAATTCCGGCGGGCGAGAATGGTCCGGCGCCGGCGACGTTTTACGAGTTTCAGAATCCGCCGCCGGGAGGGAAGTTGGAAGTGAAAGGGCACCCGGTGGATTTGGGCTTCAAGCGCCCGGCGAAACTGGAGGCATTTCCCGGCGTACCGGTGCGCCGGATAACAGAGATCGCGCCGATAGCGATGGCCTCGCCGACCAACGGAGTTTACGTGTTCAACCTTGGGCAGAACTTTGCCGGTGTCGCCCGGTTGAAGGTCAAAGGCCCGGCCGGTACCAGCATCCGGTTGCGTTACGGCGAAATGTTGCATCCCGACGGCCGTCTCATGACGGAGAATTTGCGCAAGGCGCGTGCCACCGACACATACATCCTGCGCGGTGATCCGGACGGCGAAGCCTACATTCCGCGCTTCACGTTCCACGGATTCCAATACGTCGAGATCAGCGGCTATCCCGGCACGCCGGAGACGAACGCGATCACGGGATTGGCGCAGTACTCGGACACCCCGATGACGAGCGAGTTCGAATGCTCGGATCCCATCGTGAACCGGCTCTTCAAAAACATCGTGTGGACGCAAAAGGCGAATTTCGTGGATCTGCCGACCGATTGCCCGCAACGCGACGAGCGGTTCGGTTGGACCGGCGACGCGCAGGCCTATGTGCGGACCGCCACCTACAACGCCGATGCCGCGGCGTTTTACACCAAATGGATTCGCGAGTTAATGGAGTCGCAGCGGCCGAGCGGAACATTTCCGGGTTACGCGCCGTTTCCGTTTCAGCACGGCTGGGATTTCGGAACCGCCTGGTGTGACGCGGGGATCATTTGTCCGTGGACCGTTTACCGGGCCTACGGCGATACGCGGATCATTGCGCGTTGCTGGGAGCCCATGACGAAATTCATGCAATGGCGCAAGACGAGCAGCAAAGATTCGCTCGGCGTGGTGCATGGCAACGAATGGGGCGACTGGCTGGCCGTAAACGAGACCACGCCGATTGATTACGTTGACACGATTTTCTACGCCTACGACGCCAGGTTGATGGCCGACATGGCGACAGCCCTCGGCAAATCGCGTGAAGCGAAGGAGTATCGCGCGCAGTTCGAGCGGACGAAAAAGGCCTTCCGGAAAAAGTATGTGAAGAAAGATGGGCAACTTTCGGTGGATACGCAGACCGCGTATGCGCTGGCGCTCTTCGTGGACCTGATGCCCGACAACCTGCGCAACGCCGCCGGCGAACGATTGGCGGACAAAATCCGCTCCAAAGCCGGGCCGGACAATTCCGGAATCACAACTGGCTTCCTGGGCACCCGGCCCCTGCTGCCGGTGTTGACCTCGGTGGGACAAAATGATCTGGCCGTGAGCCTCTTACAGAGCCGCTTGTACCCGTCGTGGGGATTCGAAGTGGCAAACGGCGCGACAACCATCTGGGAACGCTGGAACAGCTTCACCAAGGACAAGGGATTTGGCGGCGCGCAAAATGCTGAAATGAATTCCTTCGCGCACTATGCGTTCGGCGCCGTGGGCGAGTGGATGTTCTCGCGCCTGGCGGGCATTGATACCGATGGACCGGGATTTGAGCGGGTGATCATCCGCCCCATGCCGCCGTCCGGCGCCGCGACCGGAAATCCCAAGCCGGTGGACTGGGTCAAGGCGCGATATGATTGCGTGCGCGGCCCCATTCTCTCCGAATGGCGCACGGTTGGCGGGAACTTTGAGTTGAACACCACGATCCCCGCCAACACCCGGGCCACCATTTATCTGCCGGCGCACAAGGGCGATGATCTGCGCGAAGGCGGAAAGGCGCTTCGTGACGCTTCGGGTGTGAAGTTCCTGCGTTGGGAGTACGGCCGCGCGGTCCTGGACGTGGGCTCAGGCACTTACCAATTTGCCACCGCCACCCGGTGAGACTGGTACGAGCAATCGCGTGAGGCGTTTGATGCCTTCGCGAATGCGCGTCGCATTGCAGTTGGAAAAGTTCAGGCGAATCGTGTTGTCGCCGTCCCCGTTGACGTGAAAATCCTTGCCCGGCACGAAGGCCACGCCGTTTTCGATGGCTTGGGGCAGCAGTTTGCCGGCGTTCACGCCCGCCGGCAAACGGACGAAGATAAATAAGCCGCCCTCCGGTTTGGTCCATCCCGCCTCACCCGGAAAATGTTTTTTGAGCGCGGCCAGCATGGCATCCCGGCGCTCGCGGTAGCTGCGCCTCAACACGGGCAGGAATTCATCGAGGAATCCCTCCCGCAACAACTCCAGCGCGACCTGCTGGCAGAATGAACTCGTGTGCAGGTCCGTGGCCTGCTTGGCCTGCACCAGTTTATCAATGACCGCCGGTGCGGCGATCACCCAGCCAACCCGCAGGCCGGGCATGAGCACCTTGGAAAAAGTGCCGGCGTGAATGACATGTCCCGCGTACGGTTCGCGCCCGGAAGTCGCATCCAAATCGAGCAGATGCGGGAGCATGTCGCCTTCGTAACGCAAGTCCCCATAAGGATTGTCTTCGAGAATGGGCAGGTCGTGTTCCCGCGCGAGCTTGATGAGTTGCACGCGACGTGGGCGTGACAGCGTTACTCCCTGCGGATTTTGGAAATTGGGAATGGTGTACACGAGGCGCGGGCGGCGGCGCATCAGCCTTCTGGCTTCGGTGATATCCATTCCGTTCTCGTCCGCCCGGACCCCCAGAAAGCGCGCCCCCAGCGGCCTCCAGGCCGTGAGCGCCGCAAGGTAGGTGGGATTTTCGACCAGCACCTGATCCCCGGAGTTCAGCAGTATCCGCCCGCACAAATCCAACGCTTGTTGTGAGCCACTCGTAATCAGCACGTTCTCCCGCGTCAGCCGCAGCCGTCCTCGCGAATACCGTTGCGCCACCCAGTCCCGTAATTCCGCCACGCCCTCCGTGTTTCCATATTGCAGGCAGGATGTGCCCGGGCACGTGAGCGCCGCGAGGGTCGCCCGCAGGACCCGTTTCGTCGGAAAGAGTTCCTCCGCGGGCAATCCGCCGGCAAAGGAAATGATATCGGGGCGCGAGTTGACTTTCATCAACTCGCGCAAGGCGGAGCGGCGCATGAGTTTGGCGCGCGCGGCAAAATGATCCTGCCAGTTCATGGTGACATCGTGCCGCTTCCATCACCTCCCGGCCAATACTTCTTTGTTCCCGGGGTCATGCCTTTGCGGCATCATTCGGCGCATGGAACTTCGCCACCTGCGCTATTTTGTCGGCGTGGCCGGGGAACTCAACTTCACCCGCGCCGCCCGCAAACTTCACGTGGCCCAACCCGCCCTCAGCCGTCAGATTCGTCAGCTCGAAGACGAGCTCGGAGTCAAACTACTCGACCGCGGCCGCGGCGGAGTGCGATTGACTGAGGCGGGCGAGGCATTTCTGGAGGAAGCGAATTCGTTGCTCGCGCAAAGCGAACAACTCGTGCGCGTCGCGCGACAGAAAGGCGGGCAGGGCGGGGGACATTTGAATGTCGGATATATCTGGGGCCTGTTTCATTCGATGGTTCCACCGCTCGTGGAGAAGTTTCGTCGAAGTTCACCGGAAACTGCCGTACATCTTTTTGATCTGACACCGGTCGAGCAGGCTGCGGCCCTGGTCGAAGGCCGGCTGGATGCGGGGTTTATCGGGTTTGCGGACGAAGCGGATGCGGCGGGATTGAGCAAACAACTGGCGGGCGCCTGCGAGTTCGTCGCTGCGCTGCCGGCAGGGCATCCCGCGGCGAAAAGTTCCCGCGTGCCGCTTAAGAGCCTCGCCGATGATTTCTTCCTGGGCATTTCACAGGACACCTATCCAGGCGCATCACGGCACGTGCTGGCCGCGTGCAAGCAGGCGGGCTTTCGGCCGAAGATTCTGCAAATGGTCGAGCGCGGCCACACCATCCTGGGATTGGTGGCGGCCAGATGCGGCGTGGCGTTGCTGCCGGAATCCTTGAAAGCGCTGCCGCATGCGGGCGTGGTGTTTCGGCCGCTCCTCGACCCGCCGACCGCCGATTTGTATGTGGCGTGGCGTGGCCGCATTCCGGCGCCGCCACTGGCGGAGCTGTTGCGGATCGCCCGCGGTTGAACTGTGGCGTTTTTTACGCCCGCCCTGGATCCTTTCGGGGCTGCCCGCATTTTTTTACTTGGACAGCCGTTGTCCAAGTGGCCACCTTAACATCGTCGGGTATGGGAGGACCTCCCCCAGGTTACCCGCAAAACGGGAGTGTAAACATTATGTATGATCGCGCCAATCCATCCGTGGAGACTTCTCCTCCGGCCTCCCTCGCCCCGCTTCCCGA
>CAYUVH010000006.1:0-362763 GCA_964448135.1 uncultured Verrucomicrobiota bacterium
CATCCCTGCCAGCGCTTCTGGGTCATCCCTCAAACCAAAGCTCTCTCCAAATGGCCCACTGTGCTCGGGACCTTCTCCCTCAAAACCACATTATCATTTTGATCCGACATCTATTCTCATTTTGAACTATCGCCCACAGCATATGTCTTCCCGCTTGACCGGCCCGCGTTCCTGCCTAGCATCCGGATTCGTTTGAAGACGATGCAGGCAATACTGGCGCTCGAAGACGGAACCGTTTTTCACGGGACCGGTTTCGGCGCTGCCGCGTCCGCCGTCGGCGAGGTGTGCTTCAACACCTCCATGACCGGCTACCAGGAAATCCTGACCGATCCCTCCTACAAGGGGCAGATCGTCACGATGACCTACCCGCTCATCGGCAACTACGGCATCAACTCCGAGGACGTCGAATCGTGGCGGCCGCACGTCGCCGGCTTCGTCATCCGCGAACTTTCCCCGCTGGCCAGCAATTGGCGCTCACAAAAGACGCTCGCGCAGTATCTCGAGGAAAACCAGCTCCCCGGCCTGCAAGGCATCGACACCCGCGCGCTCACCCGGAAGCTCCGCGTGCGGGGCGCGTTGAATGGTTTCATTTCGACCGAAGGCATTTCCGCAGCCGAGGCCGTGAAGCGTGCGAAGGAATGGCCCGGCCTCGAAGGCGTGGACTATGTAAAAGAAGTCACGCACCGCGAAGCCTTCGATTGGGACCCGAAGGACGAAACCAGCGCGAGCTTCAAGCTCCGCCGCGGCGTGGACGACGCTACGACCCGCAATCCCCTGCCGCCCGCGGACATCCCGATCGTCGCCTTCGATTACGGGATGAAATACAACATCCTGCGCCGGCTCCGGCAGCACGGCTTCCGCGTTCGCGTTCTCCCCGCGACGGCCACCGCCGCCGAGGCGCTCAAGTCCAAACCCGCCGGCATTTTCCTTTCGAACGGCCCCGGCGATCCCGCCGCGCTCGGCTACGCCGTGCAGACGGTGAAGGACCTGGTGGCGACCGGCATTCCGATTTTCGGCATCTGCCTGGGGCACCAGATTCTGGGCCAGGCGTTCGGCGGCAAGACCTTCAAATTGAAGTTCGGCCATCGCGGCGCGAACCAGCCGGTGAAGGAACTCGAATCCGGCCGCGTCGAAATCACCTCGCAGAACCACGGGTTCGCGGTGGACTCCAAGTCGCTCCCCGGCGACGTGGAAGTGAATCGCGTCAATTTGAACGATCAGACCGTGGAAGGCCTGCGGCACAAACAGAAGCCGATCTTCTGCGTGCAGTATCATCCCGAGGCCTCGCCCGGCCCGCACGACTCGACGCCGCTCTTCGCCGAGTTTCGGAAACTCATCGAAAAGCGCTGAGGCAACGCGCGCGGTCCATGAGGGTACTAGTAGTTGACCCGACAGCCGCACTCGGAAACTCCCGGGACCCGGATGGGCAACTGTCACGGATGTTTCTCTGTTGACTTGAATTAGGCCGGGGCGATAATCGTTTCAGCTACGTAACCTATGGCGAAACTTGTAGTTTCCAGCGGTGGAATGGTCGGTCTCTCGCACGAGCTGAAGGTGGACCGCACCACCATCGGCCGCGTGGAGGAGAATACTTTCCAAATCGCCGAAGCTTCCATTTCCAGCCGCCACTGCGAAGTCCTCCTCAAAGGCAACGATGTCGTCATCAAGGACCTCGGCTCCACCAACGGCAGTTTCATTAATGGCGAGAAGATCACCGAGTCCGTCCTCAAACCCGGCCAGGTCCTGCGGTTGGGCCAGATCGAATTGAAGCTGGAGACCGGCGCCCCCGGCGAAGTGCCTGTCACCGCCCCGGCTGCCGCCCCCGGCGCGCCGGCCCCGGCGCCGGCCAAAAAGCAGCATCTCGATCACACCATGGTGCTCAACCGCGGTGTCAGCCTGAATGAGTTGGAACAAGGCGGCGCGCGGCCCAGCGGTTTCGACACCACCCGCACCGGCTTTTCCAAGAAGGACAATAAGGGCAACAAGATTTTCTGGATCGCCGTCGGCGTGTTCGGCCTCGTGATCGTCGGCCTGCTCCTTTACCTCGGCCTCTCCATCGGCGGCAAGTAAGCCGCCCGGTTCAACCTTCCCGCAACCATTTCGCGACCTCCACGGCCGCGTAGGTAATCAGGATATCCGCCCCCGCCCGCCGCATTGCCAGCAGGCTCTCCATCATCACCGCGCGTTCATCGATCCACCCTTTGGCACCCGCAGCCTTGATCATGGAATACTCCGCGCTCACGGCGTAGGCAGCCGTCGGATAACCGAACGTGGACTTCACGCGGTACAAAATGTCCAGGTACGCCAGCGCCGGCTTCACCATGACGATGTCCGCCCCCTCGGCCACATCCAGCGCGACCTCGCGCAACGCTTCCTCCGCGTTCGCCGCGTCCATCTGGTAACTGCGCCGGTCGCCGAACTTGGGAGCCGATTCGGCCGCCTCGCGAAACGGGCCGTAGTAGGCGGAGGCAAATTTTGCGGCATACGACATGATCGGCGTATCCACCAGGCCGCACCGATCCAATTCCGTCCGGATGGCGGCGACACGCCCATCCATCATATCGCTCGGCGCCACGATATCCGCGCCCGCCTCCGCGTGGCTCGCCGCTGTCCGCGCGATCAGTTTCAGGGAGGGGTCGTTGAGAATCCGGGCGCCGTGCTTTCCGCGCTGCACAATTCCGCAATGCCCGTGGTCCATGTACTCGCACAGGCAGACATCCGTGATGACGAGGAGTTCCGGAAGCTCACGCTTCAGTGCATTGACTGCCTGCTGCACCACGCCCTTCGCGGCATAGGCGCCCGATGCGCGCGCGTCCTTGCGATCGGGAATGCCAAAGAGCAGCACCGCCCGCACTCCCGCGGCGTGGGCTCGGGAGGCCTCGCGCAACATTTCGTCGACGGAAAGCTGAAAAACACCCGGCATCGCCTCCACGGCGCGGCGCACTTTTTTGCCTTCGCGCACAAAGTAGGGCAGCACCAATTGTGAAGGATTGAGCGTCGTTTCCCGCACGAGGGCCCGCAAGGCGGGCGACTGTCTCAAACGCCGGGGCCGATATACGGGGAATTTGCCGAAATAGGTGTCGCCGATATGCACGTTGCGGCAACGTAGGGTAAGCTCAAGGGGGTCTCAAGCCGGTTTTCGGACGAGGAAACGGGTCCAATGCCCTATTCCGCGCGGGACTGCCTCAATTTGGAGCAGCCGGAGGGGGACGGGAGCCGGAAGAACTAAGCCACCTGGGGCTGATTGACTTCTTTGGGGGACGCCTCAGAAGCGACAACGGGGGGATTGAGCCGGGGAGACTCGTTCACATGAATGATTTTCACCGGGCGGGGCAGGTCGTGATGGTCCTGCTCGGTAACCGTCACCAACAACTTACGGTGGACGGGGCTTTTTTTGGAAAATGCCGTGCGCAGGCGCATCAGCATCAAACCGGGCGACTTGGGCTGCGGTTGGCGGTTGGTCAATTCGGCGAGGCCGTGCACCTCTTGAATCAGCTTTAAGATTTGGATTCTCGTCGCCATAGTCGCGTTGCGGGACTATTCGCAGTACGTGTGCCAGAATGGGTTTGAGAACGAACGAACCGCCCTGTGCGTCGAAATAGCAGCGCGTAGTACGGATATTGGCGCAGCCTCACCGGTAATTGTCCGACGCAGGCGCGGGTGAAAAACCTGTAGCGCTGTCGGGCGATCACCCTACGCGACATCAATTGTGAGAATACCGCGCGGCACTTTTTCGGTTTTCCCGAGGCCGTTCTGATTATTGCGATTTTGGATTTTTCGCTTTGCACCTCCGTGCTTTCCGGCCAGAGTGGCCGCATGAACAAGCAGGCTACCGGCGGGGATTTCGCGCCCGCATGTACTCCGGCCTGCCTTCATTTCAACCCCCGACCCGAAAGGACTTAGTGCCATGGCCTTTACCGCAACCAAGGATTTGATGCTGCCCACGACCGTCACCGGCTCCTGGCCCCGCCCGCGCTGGTACACCATGAATACCTGGGGCCGGCCGCTCGACACAGCCATGATGGACCCGTGGTTTCGCGAGCAGTTTACCGACGCGCATTCCATCGTCGTGTCGGACCAGGCCCGCGCCGGGCTCGATATCGTGACCACCGGCGATTATCACCTCGATGAGGACGTGGCCGGCCGCTCCTGGCATCATTATATGCTGCAGCGCTGGAAGGGTTTCGAGCATGAGGAATTGCAGACCACCAACACGCGTTCGCCGCTGCTTTCGTATCCGGTTGGCACGATGCTGGATTCGATTTACAAAACGTGGCGCTGGCCGCGTGTGGTCGGCAAGGTCGAGCACGATCCGAAAAATCCGCTCGAGTACGCCAAAATCTGGCGCATCGCGCAGCAAGCGGCGGTCGCCGCGGGCAAACCGGTCAAATTCGGGACATGCTCCGCCCAAGTACTGGCTTTCTTCCTCGACAGCCATACGCCGAATTACGATCTCGACGACAAGAAGAAGCTGATCTGGGACATGGCCGAGGCGATGAACAAGGAATTACGCCAACTCGTCGCCTCGGGCTGCAAGGTGATCCAGGTCGAGGAACCGACGTTGCACTTCATGGCCCGCTATAATCCGGACATGAAGGAGTTCATTGATTTCCTCGTGGACGCCTTCAATCGCGAAATCGAAGGTCTCGATGAAGCCGAAGTCTGGATCCACACCTGCTGGGGCAATCCAAACATGCAGAAGGTCTTCACCGACGAGTCCTACGCCGCGTCTCTCGAAATTTATCTCGAACGCGTCAAAGGCGACGTGTGGACCATCGAAGCCGCTGAAAACGATTTCAAGGAAATTTCGTTGTTCAAGCCGTGGATGAACAAGCTGAAGAAGAAAATCGCCGTGGGTGTGATCAGCCATCGCACGTTGCAGGCGGATTTTCCGGATGTGATCGCCGGGCGTATCCGGCGCTGCCTGGAATGCATTCCGGCGGACAAGTTGATTTTGTCCACGGATTGCGGTTTCGGGCGTCAGGGTTTCAACCGGCACCTGGCCTTCTTTAAGACCACCGGCATCCCGATGGCCCGGAACATCATCCTGAAGGAATTGGGATTGCCGGAGCGCTACGTGCCGGCGGCGGATGAGAAGCTGGCGTGGGATCAGCTACCGGATCGCGAGGCGATCACGCATTTGAAGGCGTTGAGATAGCACGCGGGCGGAAGAGACGCCCCACCATGACTTTTGGCACATGACTTCCCAGGTCGTGGGTCGGTAAAGTCGCGGCGTGAATAGCATCCCCTACACCGCTGCGCGGCGGTCCGTGGGGCGGGACTTTTTGGCGACGGTCTTGCCGGAATTCCTGCCTGGCGATTCGGACGCAATGCGCCGCAAGAAGGTCGCCGTCCGGGCCGGCCAGCTCGCCCTGGCCAGCATGATCCTGCTGGGGTTGGCGGGGGCTGCCGCGACGAATATTCACCGACTGCCCGCCGGGCGGATCTTCGCCTTCGTGGGTGCGGGTGTGGTTTACCTTCTGTGGAGCCTTTACGGCATGCGGGATGCCGTCCAATTCCTGTTGCTGGACCGGTGGACGGAGACGCCATCTTCGTGGGTGCCGGGACGGCGCTGGAAGGTGGCGGGTTATTTTTCTCTACAACTTACGCTCGCGATCCTGATCCTGGCCCTGGGTGGCGAAGGCTATGGTTCCGGTTTGTTGTGGCTGGCCTTGCTCGCGCCCGTCGCCCACAGCGTCATCCTGCTGCCACGTTTTGGGGTCGCAATTGTGTCGTCGTTGACCATGGCGATTTTCGTTCTGGATATTTTCTGGTGGTTTGGCTGGCGGGACGTGCCGAATGCGGCGTTGCAGTTTTTCTTCGCAGTCATCTTCACGGTGGTGTTCACGTCACTGGCCGTGAGTTCCGAGAAGGCGCGCGGGGAAGTCCAGCGACTGGCGGGTGAATTGAGCGATGCCAACGGCAAGTTGCGCGAGTACGCGGTCCAAGCCGGGGAACTGGCGGCCACGCGGGAGCGGAACAACCTGGCGCGCGAGATCCATGATACCCTCGGCCATTACCTGACGGCGCTGAACATGCAGCTCGAAGCCGGCAGCGCGCTGCTCCCGGACGACCCACCACGGGCGAGGTCAGCGTTGGAAAAGGCGCAGGGCCTGGCGCGGGAGGGGCTGCGGGAAATTCGGCGATCGGTGTCTTCGTTGCGCGCGTCGCCGCTGGACCACCAATCCCTGGCGGATGCGTTGCGCCGGGTGATCGAGGAGAGCGCGGCCAGTGGCGTGCGAACGGAACTGCAATTGCTCGGTGAGGTGCGGGCGTTGTCAACCCAGGCGGAGCTGACACTTTATCGCGCGGGGCAGGAAGGGTTGACCAACGTGCGCAAACACGCGCAGGCCACGAGCGCGCAACTGGTGCTCGATTACCGGAAAGCGGGCCGTGTCGCGCTGAGTCTGGTGGACAATGGAGTAGGAACCGGGGCAAGCACGCCCGATGGCTTTGGTCTCCTGGGTTTGCGGGAGCGGGCGCTGCTTTTGGGCGGCAGCGTTCGGATCCGGACGTCGCCGGGCAAAGGTTTTGCGCTGGAGGTCGAGGTGCCAGGATGAAGCCGATCCGGATTCTGTTGGTGGACGACCAGGCACTGTTTCGCGAGGGTTTGCGGACGTTGCTCTCCACCAAGCCGGCCGTGGAGGTGGTGGGCGAGGCCTCCCAGGGCGAGGAAGCCGTCCGGCGAGTAAAGGAACTGGAGCCCCAAGTGGTCCTGATGGATTTGCGCATGCCGGTGATGGGCGGCGTGGAAGCCACGCGACGACTCCGCGCGGCGGCGCCACGATGCCAGGTGATCGTGCTGACGACTTTCGACGACGATGAGGAAGTATTCGAGGCTTTGCGCGCCGGGGCCATCGGCTATTTGTTGAAGGACGCGCCGTCGGAAAAATTGCTGGAGGCCATCGGCGCCGCGGCGCGCAGAGAATCTTTTCTGCAACCGTCCATTGCGGCGAAAGTCGTGGCGGAATTCAGCCGCCTGGCTCCGGCGTCTCCGGCGGCAGCGTCCGCTTTGATCGAGCCCCTGACCGAGCGGGAGTTGGAAGTGCTGCGGCAGCTCACGTCGGGCAAGTCCAACAAGGAAATCGCCGTTGCGCTGAACCTGGCCGAGGGCACGGTCAAAAACCACATGTCCAATGTCCTGGGGAAACTCGGCGTATTGGACCGCACGCAGGCGGCGCTCAAAGCCCGGGAAATGGGACTGCTTTAACCCGCGCGGCGGGCACGGTTTTCGGAGGGCGGGGTCACATGACTTCAAGGGTGACTTCCAGCACATCTTTTCATCACGCCGGATACCTACACTCACCATTGCAAATCAAGTTCACAACAAAACTCAGAATGAAAAGAAAAACAACATTACGGCTCGTGACGGGAGGCGTTGGTGTGGGGCTGTTGGTGGGAGGCGTCGCCCTCTGGCGGCATTACTTCCATACCTATACTCCCATCGAGGTTGCCCAAGACATCCGGGCGGGAATCAAATCCCGAAACGCGCCGGAACCGGTGGAACGATTCCTGGAGCTTCGTTACGGTCCGCTAAATGAATCGACGAACCGCCAGCGGGCGTTTCTGGACTTCTTCAATGCCGACCACGTTGAAGGGCTACATGTATTAACCAGCCACATGCAAAGCCAGGAGCAACGAACGAATGTGGTCGCCATGGCCCAATGGCTGGCCGCATACCGGGCGAAAATGTCACCCGAAGAGAAAAAAGCGCTCAGCGATTTTTTTGGCTCCGCGGCCGGGCGCGAAGCGTTGCGACGGGCCACCGCCCAATACTTGAAACAGGACGCACGCGAGCGCGCCGCCACCGCGCCGGTAATAAAGGAGCTGATGGCCACGCTGACAGCCCTCCAACAAAAGTAAACTTATGAAACCTCAAATGCGCTCGCGGCCGGGAACAGGTTTTACCCTGCTGGAACTGCTGGTGGTGGTTGCGATAATTGCATTGCTGTTCGCCTTGCTGCAGCCGGCCCTGGCTCGAAGCCTGGGCAAAGCCAGGAGATCCGCCTGCCTCGGCAACTTGCATCAAATCGGGCTGGCGTTTGAAATCTATTGCGACGAAAACGCGGGGAAATTACCGACTTGCGCGCCACTGCCGGGTTCAAGCGACCCCGACCTGCCCGGACTTCCAACCGTGCTCGGTTCCGAGTTGCCAGCTCATGGCGCGTGGCGTTGCCCCGCCGACAAGCGCTTCGACGAGTCGGTTCCGGCCAGTTATGAGTGGAACCAGTATCTCAATGGTGCTTCCTACCTGAATCCCGAAGATTGGTCGCCGGTGACGCGTGGCATGGAGCAGGTTTTCGGCGGCCGCCTGCGAACTCCGCTGGTCGGGGACGCGGCGCCGTTTCATGCGGGGGGAGGAAACTATCCCGGCAAGAATGCGCTGTACTTCGACGGCCGCGTGGACAAGGGCGCCTTGAGATGAACAACCAAATCGCGTTCGATTCGCCGCAACCGACACAGTGAGTTTATTGAGACGCGACGGACAAAAGACTCGGCCTCACCCCGGCACTTTGCGGATAAGAATATTGAACGAGAAGCGGCAGAGGGCGGCCAAGAGAGCAAGTGGGGACGAGACGTCCCCACCCCTCAAGACTTGACGGATGATGCGGAACCCTTGATCTCGCCTGGCTGTATTTTTGCCCCCCCAAGCGCAAGCGATTGGGAAGCTCGACCCATACAAAGGATGGCGTCGGCGCGTGGATTTAAAATGCGTCCTTCCGCCTTCAGGCAGTCTTCTCGACCATCGCTTTGGCGGTGCGAATGTCGGCAACGCGTTGGTTGCCTGCTTCGCGCTCGATGACGAAATCGCCGGCGTAGTTCTGATTCTTTAACGTCCCGAAAAAGGCGGGCCAATGGACTTCGCCGGTGCCGGCGGGAACCTCGGTGCCCCAGGCGCCCGGTTCCTTGGTGCGGGTGGCGTCCTTGATGTGGACCTGGCGAATCCACGGCGCCAGCGTGCCGACCGCTTCGATGGGATCGCCCTTCCCGTACAGAATCATGTTTGCGGGGTCGAAATTTACGCCGACATTCGGCCGGTCCAGGTTTCGCAGCAAGCGCGACAAATCGGCCGCTGTTTCCTGCCCCGTCTCCAGACCCAAATCCAACCCCGCCGACTCAAACACGCCGGCCACGTCCTCCAGCCGCGCGAGCATCTTTTTGTAGCCGGGATCGTTTTCGTCGTGCGGCAAAAACCCGGCGTGGAAGGTCACCAATCTCAGGCCCAACTCGCGGGCCAGGATCGCGGACTCGCGAATGTTTCGACTGTTTTCGTCCCAGGTCTTGTCCGGCGCGATGCCGCCCGTGACACGGATGGTTTCGAGGGTGGTGTAATCCTCACCCACGCAGCCGAACATGCCCGAGACAAGGGTAATTCCGTTTTTGCGGAGCAGCTCGGCGGTGTTGCCCCAAACGTTCGGTGACTCGCGCAGCGGATCGAGCGCGAGTTGCACGCGCGCGATGCCGGTGGCTTTCAACTGCGCAATGAGGTCCTCGGCGCTCTTCGGCTGGAGCGACCAACTGCAAACCGCGATGCGCGCGGCAGGGGAAGCGGAGTTTGAGGGCATGGCGTTTGGGTAAACTTATCCTTAGAAACCCATCTTCCGCAGTTCCGCATCGAGGGCCGCTTGGAATTGGGGAACGTCGGCGGGGGGCGGACGATATCCCGGTGACGGCGGCACGAGGCCGAGGCGACCCGACTGGTCGAGGTGCCACTCGGCGGACTGTCCATCGCTGAAAGTGACCTTGCCGCTGACGATTGCGCCGGGGCGGGCGAGATGATCCACACTGACGGAGACGCTGCCGCCGGCAGCAGGCGCCTGCGGTTCCGGCGTGCCGGCGAGACCCGGGCCGGGATTGGGCAGAGCGGCCGGACTCGCCGCCTGCAAAGTATCAGCAGCCGGCTTGGGCGGTTCCGGGTCCTTCGGGGTAAGCTTGAGGTCATCCACCAGCAGGCGGACTTCCATGTAGGTCATCACGACGCGGAGCTCGGACTGCAACCGGGTTTGAATTTCGGAAAGTTTCTGGCCGGCGGCGATCCATTCCGCGACCTTTTTTCGTTGTGCCTCGTCCAAGTTCATATTCAGGTTTAATGTGATAACCGGAAACGAGAGCGATATCAACCAAAGGCGGATGCGGTGGGGGTTGGCGCATTGCCGAAGCCGCCTGACTTCAGCGGCTGAAGCTCACGGCCGATTGGTTGGTTTCCCACGGCGCCCCAATAAACATACGGATTCACTCGAACGACGGCACGTGCCAGAATCGCGAGCAACGCCTAACATGAAAATCATTGCTTCCGCATTCCAAGGGGCCTGTCCAAAGGCGCAGGCATTTGAAACGGGTTCCGGCCGACGATGGGTAAAAGCCCTGCTGTGTTGCGCGTTGGCTGGGTTTGGGTTCACCGCGCTGGGCGGGCCATTGAGTGATCTCGCACAGCCTCAGGAAGGACGATCCATGCGGGCTACTTCGACGATGCGGGTCGGCGAAGTGCGGCGGGGCGGGAGCGAAAAGCACCTCGATCCGAAGTCCGAGCCGCGGGGGGATCTCAGCGAGGAGAGCAATTACGACAACTTCACAGTTTCGCCTGGGGAGACGCAGGTATTGCTGGATGAAAAGGGACCGGGTTTGATCACCCATATCTGGATGACTTTTCTCGGACCGGAGCCGCAGCGATGGGCGAAGAAAGGTGCCGCCAACCATCAGGAGATGCTCCTGCGCATTTACTGGGACGGCGAGAAGCGGCCCTCGGTGGAAGCACCGGTGGGTGACTTTTTTGCGAATGCGTTTGGGAAACGCCGCGAAGTCAACAGCCTGCCGGTCATCGTTGAAGACGGCGATTCATACAATTGTTTCTGGCAGATGCCGTTCCGGAAATCGGCCCGGGTCGAAATCGTCAATCAAAGCGACAAGCAGATCAGCCTGCTGTATTACAACATCGACTGGATCAAGAAGGAGAAATTGCCGAAGGACACGCCATATTTTCACGCGCAGTACCAGCAGGAGTATCCGGTAAAACCGGGTGCAGACTATGTGATTCTCGATACGCGAGGCAGGGGGCATTACGTAGGGACGGTGCTTTCGGTGCGGACGCGCAGCCCGGCGTGGTTCGGCGAAGGGGACGAGAAGATATATATCAATGGTGAACAGAAGGCCTCCATCTGGGGCACCGGGACGGAGGATTATTTTCTATCGGCCTGGGGGTTGAAGGTGTGCAGCACGCCGTACTTTGGCGTGCCGTATTTCGATCAATGGGGAATTGTCGGCGGCCACACCAGCGCGTATCGCTGGCATATCAATGATCCGATCGTGTTCAACACGGGAATCAAGGTTACGCTTGAACATTTCGGCTGGATGTCGCCAGACGAGAATCCGGAGTATAAATCCACGAGCTGGAACGAGCGCCAGGATGATTATGCCAGCGTGGCGTTCTGGTACCAGACGGGGAAGAGCACTTTCGCGGCGCGGGCGCCCGAGGCGCGCGAGCGGAAGTTGCCGAGCCTGGAGCGGGTGGTGGTGCCGGCCCGGATTTTCACCGGAGCGGCGCATCACGGCGACGGACAAGCATCGGCCCAACCGCTCGAATTGTATGAAGGCTCACAATTGTTTTATCGCCCGGAGAAGGCGGAGGGAGCGTGGGTGGAGATTCCGTTTGAGGTAACGCAAAAGGAACCGCTGCGACTCCTGCTGAACGCGACGAAGGCGGACGATTACGGCACGTACCAGATTTCATTGAACGGGGTGAAGCTGAGGACACCTGTGAGTTTTTACAGCGCGAAACTGGTGAGTGAAGAGGTGCACCTGCTGGATTTCTGGCCCGAACCGGGAAACTATACCCTGCGGCTGGAATGCACCGGCAAAGCGCCCGAATCACGGGGCCATTTTCTGGGGATACATTCCGTGTTATTGCGCGAACGCCGCCCGCGCGTGGCTGACATGGCCCACGACCGGGACAAGGACTGGCGCAAGGATCCCAAGTTATATGATTGAAGGGCAGGGAGTGGCGCGAGTCCGTCGATCTCGTACCAGGACGGACGAATACTGTTTCTTAAATCAACCCGGTCAGGCGGACCTCCAGCGGGGCCTGTTCTTTGATTATCAGAACAATTTGAAGGGGGTATCCGACCTGGCAGAAATGGCTGCACGATCACCAACCTTCGATGCTGATGCTTTGGGGTCGCTACGATCCCCCCCTTCATGGTTGCCGGCGCGGAGGCTTACGGCAAAGACGCACCCGCTGCCAAAGGGCATATTCCGACGCGGGCCATTTCGCCCTTCCGCCAGCCTTGCCGGACGCGCCTTCGCCCACATGCGGCGCGGCGTACATGTTTGGCGCAGTCCAATATGCCCTTCCCTGCGCGTTGGGATCCGCTACCCCGCTCGGAGACCAGAAACTCCAGATAATCATGCACGGTACGGCATCGGCATAAGCCACACCGCCAGGGAAGCCCACCGTTTCGCCGTTTCGGGCCGGGGGCACATTGACGCCGCAATATAAAATGCTGTAACACGGCGTTCAAACTGAGACCGTAACGGCATGCATCTTCAATTCATTGACTGGCTGATCGTTGCGCTGTCCCTGCTGATCTGTTTCGTGCCGGCGCTCTTCTTTGGCAAGCGCGGCAGTAAAAATACCTCCGAGTTCTTCGCGTCCGGTCGGTCGGTGCCCTGGTGGCTGGCCGGCCTTTCCATGGTGGCCACGACTTTCAGTAGCGACACGCCGAACTGGGTCACCGAACAGGTGCGCAAATTCGGTGTCGCCGGCAACTGGCAATGGTGGGCCTTCGTCCTGACCGGCGTGGCCACGGTGTTCTTCTTCGCCCGCCTGTGGCGGCGCTCCGGCGTGATGACGGATTTGGAGTTTTATGAAATCCGCTATTCCGGCAAGGCGGCTTCAGTGGTGCGCGGGTTCCGGGCGGTATACCTGGGTTTCTTTTTCAACTGTTTCATCATGGGCATGGTCACGCTGGCCGCCTGCAAGATCGCCAACATCCTTTTCGGTCTGCCGCCCTGGCAAACCATTCTCGTCTGTGGCGCGCTCAATGTCGCGTTCGCGTCGCACTCGGGACTTTGGGGAGTGCTGGTAATAGACATGGTACAGTTCTTCATCAAGATGACGGCCGTCGTGGCCGCCGCATATTTTTCGCTCAAGGCGGTGGCGCAACACGCGGGCGTGGGCGACGGCGCGCTGGCCGGCTTGCACCATTTGATCGCGACCCTGGGCGGCCAACAGGTCATCACGCCGGACGGTGGACAACCGGTGATGTCCGCCGTGGATGGGAGCGGCCAGCCGATTCTGAATATCATGCCCAATTTCACAATTTGGCAACTGGCCTTGATGGTTTTCATCATGCCCATCGCCATCGGCTGGTGGGCCAACTGGTATCCGGGCGCCGAACCGGGCGGCGGCAGTTACATCGCGCAACGAATGCTGGCGTCCAAGTCGGAGAAGGATTCGTTGGGCGGCACACTATTCTTCAACCTGGCCCATTACGTATTGCGGCCGTGGCCGTGGATCATCACGGCATTGTGTTCCATCATCATCTTTCCCGACCTCGCCTCCATCCAATCGGCGTTTCCCCAGGCCGATCCGAAGTTGATCGGCCACGACAGCGCCTTTCCGGCGATGCTCAAATTTCTTCCCGCGGGCTTCGTGGGCCTGATGGTGGGCGGCCTGATCGCCGCCAACTCCTCCACCATTCTGACGCACCTGAACTGGGGTTCTTCCTATCTCGTACACGACTTCTACCGGCGCTTTCTCAAACCCGATGCGACGGAGAAACATTACGTCAATGTCGGTCGGCTCTGTACCGTCTTCCTGTACTGCGCGGCCGCTTTGCTGAGCGTGAAGATGAGCTCCGCGCAACAGGCGTTTCAAATTCTGCTCTCCATCGGCGCTGGCACCGGCCTGCTCTATATCGTCCGCTGGTTCTGGTGGCGGGTGTCGGCGTGGTGCGAGGTGACCGCCATGGCGGCGTCCTTGCTTAGCGCCGCCGGGTTCCCTTACTTGCAACAATTGGGCGTTCTGCCGCACTTGGAATTCGCCCAGACCACCATCCTGCAAGTTGGTTTCACGACGGTGTGCTGGTTGCTGGCTGCCTACGTCGCGCCGCAAACCGAGCGCTCCAAGCTGATCGAGTTCTACAAGAAAGTGCACCCGGCCGGTCCGGGTTGGGCCCGCATACGGCAGGCATCCGGCGTGACGCAGGCGACCGCCGCGCTGCACGGCGATCACATGGGCATGGCGACGTTGGGCTGGGTGTCAGGTTGTATGGTCATCTGGTCGTCGCTGTTTGCGATCGGGAATTTTCTCTACGGCCGCACGCAACTGGCCCTCGTCCTGACGGGTGGATTTGTGATCAGCGGATTGGTGCTGATCTACGTCATAAAGCATCTATGGGATCAAAAGGGAGCCGAGCGCCGTTAATTTCGCCCAAGCCCACCCTGCTCGTAATCGCTGCCGGCATGGGCAGCTGTCATGGCGGCCTGAAGCAAATGGACCCCGTCGGTCCCGCCGGCGAGACGATCATGGATTATTCCGTTTTCGACACCCTGCGCGGGTTTCGGCAAGCTGGTGTTCGTCATCCGCAAGCACATCGAAACAAAATTCCGCGAGCTCGTGGGGGCGCGCCTCGAAAAGTGTCTCCCGGTGGAATATGTCTTCCAGGAACTTGCCGCGCTGCCTCCCGGTTTTTCCGTTCCCGCCGGCCGCGCCGATGCGGAAACGCTCGGGGACACCCACTAGCTCGGGGGCCTGCCTGACGACCGCCAGGTCTACGGCTGGGCCGCTTGGTCGCCCGAGAAAGGCATCCTTACCCTGCGCAACCGGACGGCCCGCGAAAATGAAATCAAAATTGATCCGGCCAAGGCATTTGAGCTGCCCGCGGGCGCTTTGCAAGCCTACCAAATCCTCAGTCCATTTAAGGATCAGCGCTGCGAGGTCACTTCACTGAAAGCCGGGGAAGAAACCACCTTCAAACTCAAGACCCTCGAAGTCCTCGTCCTGGAAGCCATGCCGCAACGGTGAGGCCCTTTTGAGTGAATGCGTCGTATCAACAAGATAGTAACCAAAAACCCTGGCCCTGCGCGACGCCGCCCGGCATTCGAGGATAGAGCTTCTATACGAACCCGCAAAACCTGAGTCTGTTGTGTTACGAAAATGAAGCGACCGAAGGGATTCGAAGCCGCCCCGGAGCACCCCCGTTTCCTTATTGGAAACAGCGTAATTCGCGGTGCTTCAGGAGGCTAGCACATGATTTATCGCTCTTCCAGAGCGAAGGCTTGCGAAGATTCGCGAAGCGTTTTGGTCATATCCAGTCACGAAAATTGAGTAAGCCCAGACCAGATCATCCGATCGGGCTGAATCTAAGTACCAACCGGAGAATGGTAGCGACACCGCATCAGCTACTGAACCTTGGGAAAGGCGGCACGCGCCTTTTGCATGATATGAGCGCGATGGAATTTGATCGTCCGTTCGGTGGTGGCGAGCTCGGACGCGACCTATTAACGCGTTTAAACGCTGTTGCCTCTCTATCGTCCCAACCAGCCGCCATCCACGGCGAGGATGTGGCCGGTGAGGTAGTCGGAGACGGGGCTGGCGAGGAAGACGACGGGGCCGGCGAGATCGGCGGGAGTGCCCCAGCGGCCGGCGGGGATGCGCTCGAGTATCTGGCGGGAACGGTTCGCGTCGGCGCGGAGGGCTTCGGTGTTGTCGGTGGCCATGTAGCCGGGGGCAATGGCGGTGACGCAGACGCCGTGGGCGGCCCATTCGTTGGAGAGGGCCATGGTGAGCTGGGCGATACCGCCTTTGCTGGCGGCGTAGCCGGGGACGGTGATGCCACCCTGGAAGCTGAGGAGGGAGGCGGTGAAGATGATCTTACCGGAGCGGCGCGCGACCATGTCGCGGCCGATTTCGCGGGCGAGGAGGAATTGGGAGCTGAGGTTGACTTCGAGGACGTGGTCCCAATCGGCGTCGGAATGTTCGGCGGCGGGTTTGCGGCGAATGGTGCCGGCGTTGTTGACGAGGATATCAATGCGCGGGTGGTCGGACTTTACTTTGGCGGCGAAGGCGAGGAGCGAGGAGCGATCGCTGAAGTCGCATTGATAGGCGGAGAATTTGCGGCCAACGGCGCGGACGGATTTTTCAATGGCGCTGCCGGAGGATTCGAGCGAGGCGCTGACACCAATGATGTCGGCGCCGGCTTCGGCCAGCGCCTGCGCCATGGCGGCGCCGAGGCCGCGCTTGCAGCCGGTGACGAGGGCGGTTTTGCCGTCGAGGCGGAATTGGTCGAGAATCATGGGCGCGATCAGCGTAAGCCTTTGATGGCGATGCCGTCCATGTCGTCGAAGGCCTGGTTTTCGCCACCCATGGCCCAGATGAAGGAGTAGTTGCTGGTGCCGCAGCCGGAGTGGATGGACCAACTCGGGGAGAGGACGGCCTGGCCGGAGTGAACCAGGAGGTGGCGGGTTTCGTCGCCGGGGCCCATGAAGTGGAAGGTGGCCGCGTCGGCAGGGAGATCGAAATAGAGATAGACTTCGGAACGGCGGAGGTGCGTGTGCGCGGGCATGGTGTTCCAGACGTTGCCGGGAGCGAGGCGGGTGAAGCCGAGGACGAGCTGGCAGCTGGCGATACCTTCGGAGTGGATGTATTTGAAAATGGTGCGTTGATTGGCGGCGGACTGGGAGCCGAGATCCACTTTGGCGACGGAAACGTGCTTTCCGAGCGCGGTGGGGTGTTGCGCGTGTGCGGTGTAGCTGATGAGGTAGAATTGCGCGGGATTTTTGGCGTCGTCGCTCGCAAAAGAAATTTCGCGGCTGCCGCGGCCGATGTAGAGGCCGTCCATTTTGGCGAGCGAATGGGTGGCGCCGTCCACAGACACGCGGCCGGGGCCGCCGATGTTGAGGACACCGAGTTCGCGGCGCTGACAAAAGAAATCGGCGGCGAGTTCCTTCCCGGAATCGAGGGCGATGGGTTTGGCGAGCGGGACGACGGAGCCGAGGACGGCACGATCGGTTTCCCAGTAAACGAGGCGGGCTTCGCCGGGGGTGAAGAGATTTTCGACGAGGAACGCGTTGCGCAGTTCCTGCGTGGTCATGCGGGCGTATTCATTCCGGCTGACGGCGGGGCGGATTTCCAGATTCATTTTAGATTGGCGGCAAATGTTGCAAGGTACTCATTCCATTGCCCGGGGGAAGTGATTTGACCGGCCTTCGACCAGCCGAAGCCGGCGTAGTGGACGGTCTGGCCGGCGGCGTCGGTGCGGGTCAGGAGCAGCGCGTGGCGCTCCTGGCTGTCGGGCGTGGTGAAGTCGCGCATGGCGGTGATGCGGGCCGGAGCGATGGCGACGCCAGTGCCGAGGCCGGTGTTTTGAATGGTTTCCCAGCAGGACATCCAGCCTTGCTCGGGATTGAGTGTGGGGTCGGCGCGGCCTTCGTGGGTGGTGACGCCGATGGCAATGTCGAGGGCGGCGGGTTTGCCGTCCTTCGTGAATGTGGATTCCGACTTGAACAGGCGCTGGCCGAGTTCGATGGTGACGCGCTTCACTTCCGAGAATTTCTCGCCATCCACATCGTAGTCATAGGTGAGTTCGAAAATGGATTTTTGCGGTTCGCGCGAGATGAGCTTCCAGGATTTGAACGGGCCGGAGATGTACATTTTGCTGTTCTTCCAGATGGCAGTGCCGCCGCAACCGCGCGAGCTGCCGACGGAGTAGAGGTCGAGGCCTTCGCCGTGGTCGTCGTGGTAGGAGATGTGGCGCTCGGCTTCGCCGGAGTACCATTTATCAACGATCGGGTAGGGGACGCGCTTGGTCCAGCAGTCCACGCCGCTGTCCTCGATGCCGGGTTTGAAGGGCTGGCCGGCGGGGCGAATCGCGGGGCCGTAGGCGCGGAAGGCGACGAGATCGTTTTCCCAGGCGAAATCGTCTTTGCGCTCGGGAACGAAGCTGGCCCACGTGGCGGGAGTGTTTGCAGGGGCAGTGGTCTTGGAGCTGGTGGCGGCGGCAACCGGCTTGCCACCGGTGAGCCAGATCGGTTGGGTGAAGGCGCCGTTGGCGGCGATGTCCCAGACTTCGAAGCGGACCCAGGTGCGATCCGTGAGGTCAACGGGGAGGCGGAGTTTGCGCGCACCGAAGCTTTCGGTTTCGGAAAGGTCGATGCGCTGGCGGAAGACGTGCTGGCCGTCGCCGGAGACGACTTCGGCGAAGGCCAGCGGGAAAGTCCATTCGAGGCTGGCTTCGAGAATGGGTTGGGGCGTTTTGTCGATGTCGAGGGTCTGGCCGGATTCCTGGCCACCGATTTTGTAATCAGGGATGAGCACTTCGCCGGATGTCACGAAGAAGCGGCCGCCGCGGAGAGTGTCGAGTATGGGTTGCCAGGATTCGCTGAAGCGCGGGAGGCGGTCGAGCTTTACGTAATTGATATTCATGTGGGCGTAGGTCTCGTAGTCGGGTTCCATGCGGAAGGTGTCCACCTCGCCGATGGCCTGTTTTTTGCGGCCCCAGTTGTTCATGTCATCGAGGAGATTGAGGACGCGCCAGCCGAGGGTGGGGCGCGAGAGATCGGCTTCCATGGCTTTCCACGCGGCGCCGAGAAAATGGTCGGAGTGAAAAAATGGGGTGTCCTTGTAAGCATCGGGAAAACCCATGGATGCCTTGATGCGGGCGTGGGCGGTCCACATGAGGCCGTTTTCCTTTTCCATGAGTTCGAGCACTTCGGCGGGCGTGCCGGGATGATAGACGGTGCCGAAGCCTTCGACGGTTTCCACGAAGGGTTTGCCGGCGGGATGGTTGAGCGTCCAGTAAATCGGTTTGGGGAAAAGACTGATCCAATGGCCGCCGAGTTGGATGTTCGGTTCCTCGCCGGGGAGGATGAGGAGTTGATCGTCGGAGAGGCGGGCGCACTCCGCGTGCATGGTTTTGAGATTGATGAGGCGCTGGGCCTCGGGGGTTTTGGAGCCGTCGGTGTAATGGAATTCGGCGAGGTGGGCGATGTTCACGCCGCGGGCTTTGAAGGTTTTGACGAAGCCGGGTACCTCGAGGCCTTTGGGAATGCCGGTGGTGGATTGTTCCTTCTGCTTGCGGAGGAATTCCTGGGTGTGTTCAACGTGAAAGTGGCTGGTGAAGGTTTTGTAGCCGGGGAGCGGTTTGAAATGATCGCCGCGGGTGTATTGCATGACCTGGGCGAGCGCGTTCGCGGCGTCGCCGGCGTCAAGCAGGTAGAAGACGCCGAGGTGCTGCTGGGTGTTCGGAGGGGCGTTGAACCAGGGGACGTGGCGTTTGTCGCCGGTGGGCGATTGGCGGATGCCGAAGCCCCATTCCTTGATGAGCGCGCTGTAGTCGCGGCCGTGCCAGACGAACTTCAGATTGTAGGCTTCGTCGAGCGGGTAGAAGAATTGATGCGGTGCGGGGAAGGCGGCGAGGGAGCCGGACTTGGTTTCCATCACGATGGCGCGGCCGGCGACGGCGATTTCTCTGGCGGCGGCGGAAGGATCGAGCGGGCGGCGCTGGAGTTTTCCTTCGACGCCGTTCCACGCGACGGATTGCGCGGCGGGCGTGGCGCTGACGAGGCCGGTATCGTAGATGATGGCGCGGCCATCTTGCTGGGTAGCGAGGACGACTTCAGCGTGGATGAGTGGGCTGTTGCGATAGAAGGTGAAGCGTTGGTCACCGGAGAATGAGGAGGAGGCGGCGGCGGCGAGGCTGATGGTGGTGCGCGTGCCCTGGGTGGTGATTTTGAGGTGGCGCGCGCCGAGTTTCACCAGGAAGGTTTCGTGCGGGCGGAGGGGCGGATCGTCAAAAAAGGCAACCCAGCCGGCGGGATTTTTCAGGTCGCGCTCGCCGATGGTGAGGAGCGTGACGGGATTCAGATCCTGCGCGATGCTTTTGCCGGCGATGCCGAGAGAGGTGATGAGGGGTTTGGATTCATCGAGGTTGAAGATGGCGGAGCCGGATTGGTCGGCGGAGATGGGCCAGGTCACGCGGACTTCGTCGCCGGACTGGATGACCGCGATGCCGTTGTCCGCCGGATTCATCGGCGGACGCGCAGGGAGCGCGTCCTGCGCGAGGGAGGTCAGGGCGAGAAAGAGCGAGGCGGCTAAAAGCCGCGAAGGCCGTAATTTCAGATTTGAAATTTGATCCCCCTTTGACCGGGACGGGAATTTCAAAAGAGGCATGATGCGCCCGGGCCGAAGCAGGACACTACTGAAAATATCGGTGATTTTCATTGCCGGCGTTAATATGCGTTAGAGAGGTTTTCGAATGGGGCGCCAACCGCCGGGCGGAAAAAAATAAGAACGTTGTACCTTTCGCGAAATTAGGCGTCTTTTCGAGCATTTTGACTGTACCTTTGGCGTAATTTGAGCGTCCTTGGGTGTACCTTACGTGGCTTTAGGTGACTTTTGGAGTTGGCTGACGATTGCGGGCCACGGGCGGCGGCGTTTGGGCTGCCTGCTTCCGGGGAGCGTTCAGGTTGGTTGCATGAGACAGGACGGGGACCAAAGGCAGGCGGTTTTGCCGCCGGTTCTCCGGCCGTACTCAGGCCGTTTTTCGCTGCATTTGAGCGTGGCAGATCCATATCGTTTCGCGCGTGTTTCACCCAAGGCTCCAGCTCCGCTTCGCTTCCTCGCGAGACGCAGGTAAACTGGTCCAACTTCGCCCAAGGCACGGTATGATGTCCGCACGGACGATCGGCTGAGTCAACCGGCGATTCCAGGGTGAGAAATCCCTCCGGAGGCAGAGTGCCATGCCTTGGACAGGAGTCAAGGGGTGGATGCCAAATAACGAGATGCACCCGGCGCCAGACGGAGGGCTTTGCGCATGAAGTGTGCGACGGAACTCCAATGGTCCCGATAACGGTAAATCTCAAGCACTTCGGACGCGCTGCGGCTGGTGACAGCCGCGCTCCGGGACTTTTTGTGCAGAGCCAAGAGCGGAGAGAGAGTAGGAAAGTAGAAACGAGTGAGTTCAGCCGTCCCTGCGGGACTTGGGGTTTCTGCGATACTAACCCAACCTTGAAAGGTTGGGCTATTTTCGGATGTCCCTCCGGGACAAAATGAGTGAAGGCCATGATCAGTGGAGCGTCGTGCCCGGAGAGGTGTAGAGCAGGTTCACCTGGTTGGTGGTGAGAGCGGCGTCGTAGAGTTGGAGGTCGTCGAGGAGGCCCTTGTAGAAGCGGGAGCCGGTGGTGCCGTTGCCGATGTCGAGGGCGGCGGCGCCGGCGCGGTCTTCGTCGGAGTTGCTGAGGCCGGAGGCGACGAGTTGGGCATCCACGAAAATCTTCATGGCGCGGGTAGTTTGATCCCAGGTCGTGACGATGTGGTGCCAGTTGCCGTCGTTGACGGCGGCAGAGGTGATGGTGAGGTTGGCGCCTTCGGAGCCGCCACCGATGCCGAAGGCGATGGCGTTGCCGGTCATGGTGATGCCCCAATCGGTGGCGACGCCGCCGACTTCGGCGTCGGCAATGCCCGCGCCGTTGAACCATTGATCGCCGGGGTTGGCGACCTGCGTGAAACTGGTTTTGAGCCAGAAGGAGGCGCTGAAACTGCCGATGACGGGATTTGCATTGCATTGAACGGCGCTGTTCGTGCCGTCGAAGCGCGCGGCGGAACTGCCTTCCTTGCTGTCGTTGGTGTAGGTCACTGAGACGGGCGTGGTGACGAGGCTGGCGGGGCCGAGGTCGTTGGCATTGCCATTGAAAGGGAAGCGGGCGAGGAGATTCGCGGACGATTCGAGACGGTTTACGCGATAGAAGCGGTGCGTCAGCACCGGCGGCGGATAGTCGGTGTAGCCGAGCTCGAACACGCCGGGGCCGGCGAGCAGGTTGCTGGCGAGAGTTTGAAAGGATGGCGGCAGCGCGGGCGTGGCGAAGACTTCGTAGGTGCGGCCAGGAATTGTGGGCCAGTGCAGTACGAAACCGCCAGCCGCGGCCTGGGCGAGGGCGGATTGGAAGGCGGGGGTGGATTCGAGGACATCGAGGACGCCGTTGGCGTTGTCGTCGCGGATATTGGCGACGGGCACCGCGAGAAATTCGCTGGCCTCGATGTTGGCGTTGGTGTTGCCGGGTGGAATCTGGGAAGGGGGAACTAGCGCGCCGCCGTTGCCGGGAGCGTAGCGTGCGAGCGCGAGATAAATGGTGGACGGCGTGGAGCCAAACACTTGGGACAGGTCGAGAGTGCCTTCCATGAAGCCGCTGGAGACGATGCCGGGGCCGCGGGCGTTTGAGCCGCCGTTGGTCCAACTGACGAGGTCGGTGGTACCGAGTTGGGAGAGCCAGGGTTTCGTAAGGGCGTTGAAGGCGACCAGGCCGGATTTGCCGGCCGGCGCGGCGGCGAGGGAGGTGAGCGTGTCGGTAACCAAGATGAATTGGTCGTTCGTGTCAGTGACGGGCGCGGCGACGTAGAGGATATTGCCGCGGATGGCGGCGTAGAGACCGGCGCCGGCGGCGATTTGGTAATCGGTGCCGTCGAGCAATCCGTTCATCACGAAACCGCCGCTGACGGGATCCGAATTAGTGACGGAGAAGCTGAGGGTCAGGGGTATGCCGGAGTTGGTGTCAAACCAGGGGGTGGCGGTGAGCGTGTGCTGGCCGAGGCCGAGCGCACTCGCGGTGTAGTCGTAGAAGGGGGAATCGCCGATGCCAGCAGTGATGCCGACGGTAGCGAGGGTGTAGGGCCATTGGGTGCGGGAGACTTCGTTGCCGTCGAGATTGATGGTCACGCGGTCCATGAGGAGCGGGCTGCTGTTGGCGCGGATGGTGAGATTTGCGGGCAGCGCAATGCGATCGAGCACAGCGCCGGCGGGAATGGGATCGTAGCCGGGCACGGGAGAATCGGTATCGGCGTTTATCAGGGTGAAGCCGGCGATTTTTCCGGCGATGAAGGGCGGATTCACCGGCGGATTGAACCAGTGGATCTGGGTGAACGCGCCGTTGCGCGCGATGTCCCAGGCTTCGAAACGGACCCAATTGGCGGTGCTGAGATTGGCGGGGATCGAGATGGTGTTGGTTTCGAACTCGCGATAGCCGAGGAGCGATTGTTTGAGTTTGTGCACGCCATTCACGTCACTCCACGAGATCTCGGCGAAGGCGGGCGGGAAGTACCATTCGACCGTGGCGGTGACTCCGGTCGTGGTGGCGTTCCACGAGTGAACGAGCACTTCGCCGGTGGTGGTGAAGAAATCGCCGTTGCGGATGCAGTCCACGACCGTGGACCAATTGGTCTTCGGCGGCATGGCGGGCAGCGCGAGATAATTCACGTTCATGTGCGCGTAAATCTCGTGCGTGGGATCAAGCGAGAAGGTGTCCACTTCGCCGAGCATGGCCTTGCGGAAGCCCCATTGCGCGGTGTCGTCCATCAACTGGAAACTCCGGAAGCCGAGGCGGTCCTTGGAGAGATCGGCGGGGAGGGCTTTCCAATCGCCGGCCTGGAAAGAGTCATCGAGGAAGAAGGCGGTGTTCGCGTAGGAATCGGGCGTTTGGCGGGAGGCTTTGGTGCGCGGGTGGGCAGCCCAGGCGATGCCGCCCTCGTCCCGGAGGAGTTGCGACATGCGGGTGGCGTCGCCGATCTGATACATGCGTGGGAAGGTGACGCCGTTGGTTACGAAGTTGGTGGAGGCGTAGGGACGGCTGCCCTGGCTGGGCCAACCGGTGAAATAGACGCGATGCGGGAACATGTAGGACCAGTGGCCGCCGAAGAAGTTGTTGTATTCCTCGCCGGGGATGATAAGGAAGTTGCTGTCGGAGTTGGCCTCGAAGAGATCGAACATGTCGTTGAGTTCGTCGAGGCGGTTGGTGAGGTCGTTGAACGGATGGCCGGGGCCGTGGAATTCCATCGGCTGGAGAATCTGGAGGCCGATGGATTGCATGGTTTGCTTGAAGGGCGTGAGCGAGTCGCCGCCGGAACGGAAAGCGGTGGTGAACTCGGGATGAAAATGCTCGGCGAGCGTGTAATGGCCGGGAATGGATTTGAAAACGTCGCCGTGGGTGTAGGCGAGGGAATTGCTAAGCGTGTTCGAGGGAGTGTTTGTGTTGAAGAGGAGGAATGCGTCCATTTTCTGCAGCGAGCCTTCGGGAGCGTCCACCCAGGGACGGTAGCGGCCGTCGGCGGAGAAAGTCATTTTGGTGCCGATGAAAGTGCGGCCGGCCTGGAGGTAGCCCTGGTTGTCGCTTTGATCGGTGGGGTAGACGCAGGTGTGCGGCGGCGACATGACGGCGATGGTGCCCTGGCCGTTCGTGACGGTGCCCATGATCGTGCGATGCTTCGCGACGACTTTGGCGGGTTCGCCGGGGACGGTTTGCGGGAGAGTGGCGGACACTTTGGTTTGGAACACGCCGGCGGAGTCTTTGTAGCTGACATTGGTGAAACCGCCGTAGAAAAGGGCGTCATATATATAGGCGACCCATGGCTGGTCCACGAGCATGTTGGCCTGGACGTGCAGGAAAGGTGATCCGTCGTAGAGATAGCAGACGAGCTTGCCGCCGAAGGGGCCGAGTTGAAGATCGGAAAATTCGAGGCGGACTCGGTTCGTGCTTTCGCTGATGACGCGGACGTTGTCGGCGTTCCAACTCGAGAGGTAGGAGACGGGTGTGGGCGAGTTGACGTCCACGGTATCGAAGAAAACATAGAGCCAGCCCGCGGGCCGGGCGCGACTGCCGATGGTGACGCGGTATTTGCAATCGAGGTCCTGGGCGATGGTGGCGAAATTGCCGGCATTGGTGGAGGCTTCGAGGCGGTGCAGGAGCGGTTGGCCGAGGCCGAGGTTGAAATTGACGCGATACTGGCGGCCGGATTTGTCGGTCCAGGTGGCAAGAAGCGTGTTGGTGTTCGGTGAGGAAATGGCGACGGCGTTGTTGGTGTCGTAGGCGGAGAAATCCACGGTGGCGGCGTGGATGGGAGTAACGGAAACGTAGAGGGCGGGGCTCGTGTTGGTGCCGAACGCGTTGGTGACGATGACGTCGTAGCTGCCGGTGTCCGCGACGGCCGTCGCGGTGATGCTGAGGACGTTGCTGGTGACACCAGTACGGACGGGGGAGTTCGTGAGGATGACTCCGTCCTTGCGCCATTTGTAGCCGAACGGCGGAGTGCCGCTGACGGAGACGCTGAGGCTTACCGGCGCGCCGACGATGACGTTGGTCGCCGGCGACGCGATGGGCTGCGCGGGCACGGGCGGCATGGCGGGAACGATGCCGTTGATCAGGATTTCATCGAGGCGGATTTTGCCGGCGTCGTTTTGGATCTGACCGAACACGCCGAAGCCCACGATGCTGCCCGACGGGAGCGTGTTCGAAAGAACGGATCCAAGCGTGAGCGTATTTGTGTTGAGCAACCGCCAGGCGCCGGTGACGGTGGTGAAACCGAAATAGTTCGAGGCCCACGCGGCGTTGGCGCTGGTGTCGTTCAAGGTCGCGGCGGAGACGTACCATTGATTGGTGATCTGGATGGCGATGCGTTCGGTGGAACCGGCGGCGTTGTTCTTGGTGAAGAAAACGACGTCGGTGACGGTGCGATTCACGAGATTGGTCGAGACGTCGCGCCAGATGAAGACGTTGCTGACGGTGTTGCCCGCGCCCATCACGACGTAGCCGGGAGCACCGCTGCCAGCACCGGCGGGATTGTGCGAGATCGTGGGATAATTGCCGTTCGGCGTGCTGGTGGTGTAATCGGTCACAACGCCGTTGAAGAGCGCGCGGGCGTGCCAGCCGGGCTGGCCGCCGAGGGGGCTGTTGTCGGCGACGCTGGCGTCGAAGGATTCGAGGAGGAGTTGATCGGCGCGGGCGGGGATAACGCAGATCAGGAGAACAAGGGCGGTGATGAGGGAGCGGGCGGCGGGCAAAGGAATTTGAAATGTGAAATGTGAAATTTCAAAATTGCGGCTGGAGCTGCTGACTGAAGTCAGTCCCACACCGAGCGTGCCTTTGGGCGCGCTGCGGCTGGGGACCCGCCTTCGCCGGGCTACGGCGGGGCAGGCAGCCGCGCTCCGGGGATGCGTGGCGGAGGCGCTGCCCAAGGCGCCTCCGCCACCTTTTTCACCCAACCCCAAGTTGCTGCAAAAACTGCAAATCACTGCACGTGGTACCTGAAGAATGCCCGGCTGTTGGAGAGGCTCACCGGGATCAGATTCGTGATGGTTCCGCCAGTACCGGCGTTGGTCGTCACGGGCGTCCAGGTGATGGGGGGCGTCAAATTGGACGCGGATTCCAGAACGTAGTTCCAGCCAACCGTGGTAGCGGTGCGCAGCACGAGGTTTCCGCCGCCGTCTCCGTAAACGGGCTGGATGGTGGGTTGCGGCGCGACGGCGGCCGTGATCGCGGTCAGGCGGAACTCATCAATGCGCATGCGGCCGACGCTCATGTTGCAATATACACCGACGGCGGTGGCGTTGGAGAGGACCAACGGCGAGGCGTTCACGTCGCCGAGGCTGAAGTTGGTGGTATAGAGGAGCTGCCACGCACCCGCGTCGGGGGCGAAAGTGAAGGTTTGCTGGGCCCAGGGAATGCCCAGCGTGGTATCAGAGAGGGTACTCGTGGAAACATACCACTCACCCGCGAGTTTGATCGCCACTTGCATGCTGCAGGAGGGGAACGCGTTCCGGCTGAAGAACGAAAGGTTCGTCGGCGCGGTGTTCGCCAACTTGGCGGTGGTGTCGAGCCAGAGCAGGATCGGATTGACGGCTTCGGCCTGGCCGGCGACGAAGTAGCCGACCGTGCCGTCCGCACCAATGCTCAGCGAAAGGTTCGGATAATTCAGGTTGAGCGGCGGATCGGGCAGGAGGGTGAAGTCGGTGACGAGGGCGTTGGTCAGGTCGTAGGCAAGGGCATGCCAGCCGGGAGCCTGGCCGATGATGCCGGGATCAACGCTGCTTTCGTTGAAGTGCTCGGTGACGAGCAGGCTGGCGGCACTGACAGTGACGCTAAGGACGGAACTCGTGACGGCGCCGCCGCTATTGGTGACGAGCAGGTCGTAGCTGCCGGAGTCACCGGGTGAGGCGCTGCCAATCACGAGCTGGGAATTAGTGGCGCCGCTGACGTTGGTGCCGTCGCGCCGCCATTGATAAGCGAGCGGGAGCGTACCGGAACCGGCCGCCTGGATCGTCAACGCAGAGCCCGCCCACGCAGTGCCATCCACCGGGTTGAGGGGCGAAGCGGTCGGAGCGGAAACCGTCGGCGGAGTGTTCGCAAAAGTGGCCGCGTAGCCGCGGGCCTGGAATTCATCGAGACGGATCTTCCCGGCGGTGGCGTTGCCGAAGAAGCCGAGGGCGCTGACGCTGAGGTTCGGCAGCGGATCAACCAAAGGCGAGCCCAGGGTGAGCGTGCTGAAATCCAGCGTCTGCCAGGAGGCGGCGTTGGTGTCGAAGTTGAAGGAGTGTGGGACCCAGTTGGTGTTGGCGGAGGTGTCGCTAAAGGAGGTTGTGGACGCGTACCAGTTGGTGCCGACGTGGATGGCGATGTACACCTGCGAGCCGGCGTCGTTGTTCTTGGTGTAGAAGGTGAGATTGGTCAGTTGCTGATCCTGCAGGAGCGCGAGGGTGTCCTTGTAGATCAGGACGGGGTTGACGGTGAAGACGTCGCCGAACACGACATAACCGGTGCCGCTGACCGCGCCCGGGTTGCCGGGGTTCTTGGACAGCGTGGGATAGTTGGCGCTGATGGGCGGGTTCGGCGTCGTGGAATAGTTGCTGATGGTGGTAGTGGAGATGGTGTAGCCATACGCAAGCCAGCCGGGGGCCTGGGAGACGATGCCGTTATCAATGGTGGATTCGTCGTAGTGTTCGTTGACGAGCAGGACGTTGACGGTGAGGGTGCCGGAGTTGGTGTTCAGCGAAGTGTCCACGGCCTGATAGGTGAGCAGGTAGGTGCCGGCGACGTTGGTATTCACGCTCCCGATGAAATACACGCTGACGGGTTGCCCGCTGTTGTCCGAAGTAGTGTAGGCAGGCGCGTAGGCCTGGTGAATGACGGTGTCATTCGTGAGGCCGTTGGTGAAGGTGATCGTCGGCGGCGTGGTGTCGATCACGTAGAGTACTACAGCCGGAGAATTGGTGATGCGGCCGACGGTGTTGGTGACCACGACCGTGTAGGAACCGGCATTGGTAAACGCCGACGCGAGGCTGATGGAGGAGCTGGTCTGGCCGGGGATGTCCACGTTCGATTTGCGCCATTGGTAAGAGAGCGGGCCGGTGCCGCCGGCGTCCACTGTGATGGACATGGGTGTGGTGCCGACTTCGTTGGTGTGGTTGACGGGATTGACGGTGACGCTGTTGATGGAAGGCGGCAGGACGGCGGTGTTGACCGTGACCACCACCACGGCGCTGGTGACGGTGCCGTAGTTGTTCGTGACCACGAGGTCATATTGGCCGGAATCGTTGGTGCTGGTGGTGGAAATCACAAGCTGGTTGGTGGTGGTGCCGCTGCGGGTCGAACCGGTGCCGCTGGGGCCGTCCGAAATGGGCGACGCATCCTTGCGCCATTGGTAAACGAGGGGAGCCGTCCCGGAAGTGGGTACCGTGAGGGTGACACTGGTCGGGGCAGTGACGCTGGCCGCGGGGGTGGCGACCGGAGCGCCAGGGATGGGCGGAGTCGGAGGAAGGCCGTTCACGCTGAATTCATCGAGGCGGATTTTGCCGGTGACGGGCATGGCGCCGTAAAGGCCGACGGCGGTGATGTCGCCGGAGGGCAGGTTGGTGGTGAGGGTGGCGCCGGGGGCCAGCGTGTTCGTGTCGAAGGCCTGCCAGGAGGTGGCGACGTTGGTGAAGACAAAGGTGTTCAGCGCCCAGGAGGCATTGGCGGTGGTGTCCTTGAACGCGTTGGTGGTGGCGAACCATTGGCCGTTGATGCGGACAACGAGGCGCTCCGTGCTCGAGCTGGCATTGTTTTTGGTGTAGAAAGTAACATTCGTCACCACCGCGTCGTGAAGGACTGTGGTCGTATTCGTCCAAAAGAAGCTCGGCGTACCGAAACCGAATGCGCCCATGACGGAATTGCCGGGGACGCCACCGAAACCGCCGTTTGCGGCGCGAGACATGCTGGGGAAGTTGCCATTCGGTGTGGCGAAACTGTAATCAACCAGGAGGCTGTTCGAGATCGAGCCGGCGTACCAACCGGTGGCGCTGCCGACGGGACTATTGTCCGCGACGGTCTGGCCAAAGTGTTCGATGACGAGAGTATCAGCCCGGGCGACCAGGAGCGTGCCGGCGAGTGCCAGTACGCCGGTGACCCACCGGAGGAGAGGACAGACGGTATGACGTGACGTGTTCATATTGGGGTAGTGCTTGAGGGTTAGCGGAAACTGCAGGAAATCAGCGGTCGAGGGTGGATTCCGTGGACCAATCCACGGTCCAGGAGACTTCGTTATGGGTTTGGTTGTCGTTATTCCAACGGGCGCGCCAGCGGCTGTCCTGGGGATTGATGACGTCGCTGCGTTTGGCGCCTTCGGCGTGTCCGTCGGCAAACATCAGGTTGGTGCGGCGGGCGTGTCGATTCGACGGCCATTGGGGCTTTTCGGTGGGATCGAGGCTCCCATCGTGGTAGGGCGGGGCGCCCGGAAAGGCCGCGGTATCGCCGCCCACTTTGGCGTCGCCAATCATGATCATCTCGGTGGGGCGGAGCACGGCGGTATCCGAGACCATGCCCTGGTAGAGGCTGCCGTTGATATCACCACCCAATCCCAGTTGCGGCTTGTTGGCCTGGTTGAGACCCCAATTGTTATAGGCGTAGGAGAAGAGGGAATTGGCACTGACGCCCAACAAATCGAAAGTGCCATCCGGGGCGATGGCGCCGAGCGTGGGATTGCTGGCGGTGTCCCAGGCAGCGCGGGCGTCGGCCGCGGGGCACCAGAAGACTTTGCGGTTGTTGCCGATCACGGTGAGCAGGCGCGTGGGCCACACGTAGTAGAAGCCGCCGCCGCCGACCCATTCGCAGCCGGGGTAATACTTGTGATCACCCACATACATGGCCGTGGCAATGCCGAGCTGGCGGAGATTGTTCCGGCAGGACGTTTCGGTGGCGCGGGTTTTGGCCTTGCTGAGGGCCGGCAAAAGCATCGCGGCCAGAATTGCGATGATCGCGATGACCACGAGCAATTCGATCAGGGTGAATCCTTTACTGGCCCTGGGGGCGGGCGACTCGACACCGATACACATAATTGGCTGATGTCCCTCTTATATCGGTGGTCTAGCCAAAAATTGCTATTGCAATGTTTGTTAGTTTCATTACACTTTTTGACATAGCTCCCTTTTGGGTATGAAATCGGTCCGCCAGCAGAAAAACGTGCTCCTTGCGCTGAGCCGTTACAACAGCCGCACCCATGAAGGCGTCGCGCGCTTCGCTGGCAAACACAACTGGCACCTTACTTCGGAGATGGCTTACTTTGGCCGGTTGCCGCTGGGCTGGAAGGGAGACGGCATCATCACGCTGCTGGACGGGCAGCAGGACATCATTGATTTCGTGTTGGGCGCGGAGGTGCCGGTGGTGGATTTGTCCGTGATTCGCAATGAAATCGTGCTCCCGCGCGTGGCGGGAGACCACTACATGATCGGGCGGGTGGCGGCGGAACATTTCCTGGAACGCGGCTTCCGGAACTTTGCATGGTTCAGCACGCTGGATGATTCGGTGAGCGAACTGCGGTTGAGCGGTTTCACGCAGACGCTCTCGCAGGCGGGGTTCGCGTGCGAGCGGTGGATCGTGAATTCAAAGAAGCTGGCCGGAACGGACGAGTGGACCGCGAAGCGCGATTTCCTCGGGCCGCGGCTGGAGGCGATTGCGAAACCCGCCGCCGTTTTTGCATTTCATGACATAGACGCCTCGACATTGCTGGACGCCTGCGCGACGGCGGACCTGACCGTGCCGGATGAAATTGCGATCCTCGGCACGGACAACAATGCGCTCATCTGCGAGTCCGTGCGCGTGCCGCTTTCGAGCGTGAACCACGATCTTTCGCGCGTGGGCTACGAGGGGGCGGCGCTTTTGCACCGCCTCATGTCCGGCGCGCGACCGCCGAAACGTCCGAAGTTGATTCCACCCCGCGGCATCACCGTCCGGCAGAGCACGGAAGTCCTCGCCGTGAACCACGAACCCACGCGCCGCGCCTTGATCTATTTACAGGAGAACTACAGCCGTCGCATCGGCGGCGAAGAAGCCGCGCAGGCCAGCGGCCTGCCTCGCCGGACGCTGGAGCGCTCCTTCCGTGAACACCTGGGCAAGTCCATCAACGACGAACTCGAATTCATCCGCCTCGCCCGCGCCAAGGAATTGCTGCTCACCAGTGATTTCTCGTGCCTGGAAATCGCCGCCCGCGTCGGCTTCAACACCCCACAGTATTTCAACAACGTCTTCATGAAGGCCATCGGCGCAACCCCGCGGCGTTTCCGGCTTAATGCGGGGCGGATTTGAGGGAAACGACTCCAAGAAGATGCCGGGATGAGACGACGCATATGCATGACGGCAAATCCACCGGCAGCCTGGTGGAGATTGGACTAAACCCTTATTTCAATTATTCGTCGCATTCGAATTCGCAGGTAACGTGTACTGTTCGTATTTGATGGCAATGGAGCCATTCGTAGGGCTCGCCGTGTATATTTTCCCACTACTTTCATGCCGGATGAGAAGGTCGGTATTTGACTTCCAAATAACCTGGATCTTCGGTTCGCCTGCGATATCGAAGAAATAATCCAGCCGGGCTTTGGATGGAAATGCCTGATTGCTTCGAAGTACGGCCAGCTGTCGATTGAAACCCGTAGTGGCGCCGCATGTTCTCTGGTAAACAACGACTTTAAGCTTACTGTCTGGACTGGGGACCGTTTGAAAGAGTCGGTTTTTGCAATCCCACGCATCGCACGAAACAGACAGCAGCACAACGGCAAGGAGCATGAGCAATCGCATAATCATGGCGTTCCGGTTTTGAGCTTCCGTCGCTCGTGCCGCAATTCAAAAACGCGGATCGCCGTAAAACCAAGACCCAACAAGGCCCCGAAGGCTGTCGGCACGAACAGAAAAAAGACTCCCGCAGTGCAAGGCCCGCTCCGGCCGATGGGAAGCAGATCCTCGATCCTGACCGGCAGGCCAAAGTAAAAGAGCGCAAAGGCACCCACACTCAATGGGAGCAGGGGATGGATACATTTGAGAAGCGCCTTCAGATTTCCACGTAATAACCACGTGGTGGGCTTGCCGCCGAGCGATGCTTCGAGCTCGTCGAGCAGCAACGCGATATCGAACTGGGTTGCGGCGGTGTAAAATCGGATGCGACTCCCTCCGGTTGTTACGAAATCGAGGTGAAGCAGGCGCCGGTAGCCGCTTTGCTGCTCGATGATGCGGTACGCGGTGACGTCAGCACTCCGAATTGGACCGGGAGGGTCTGAAATCTCCGAGCATAGCTCCTCCGCGCTGATGCGCACTGCCACGTCCCGCTTTACCCCTTGGTCAACGGAAATGATGTTTCCGATTCTCATGTCTCTGGCGGACGTCCAGAACCCGGGCCCCCGGCATCAAATGACGTGAAGCGCGCAGCGAAACCGCCGGTGCCAGCCAGGATTGCCTGCAGCGATTTAGGCGACCGGTGTGCCATACCAATATTTAAACTGAAGCTCATCGCACCGTCCAGTGCATGTGCCGGTTTGTGGCGCACTCTTATGGCAGTCCAGTGAAACGGGCTGGAGCTGGGGAAAACGACCTGATCAAGAATCAACTTGCCGGGCAGGCGAAATCGGACACAGTAATGACCGGTTTATTCGAGCGGAAGGGTGGCTGAGTGGTTAAAGGCACCTGACTCGAAATTGACGAACGCACTTTTCAGGAGTCCTCACATGTCGTCCCGACCAATGTTTTCAGGGCTTTTCTCGCTTGGTCGTTTGCTTGAGTTAGCGTGAATTTGCTCGAAAAGCGGCAAACAGTATCAGATTTTTCTGACGCACTTCTGCCCACCACACCCGAAGCCATTTCCCCGCTCGCGTTCACTTGATTGTCATCCGGCTTTCCAACTCGAAGGCCAAGCCGGTTGCCAACCACGCGAACGCTCACCCCCGGAAATGGCCTGGTCGTGATCGCTTTTTGAAACCAGCCCTGCGCCCTCGACTCCCTCGCAGAACTGGTTTCAAAAAGCGTCACCGTCAGGAGGGCTTTTACAAGGCAGACAGAATGACGTTGGTCGCGCTTAGACCGGAATGGTCAGGGCCAGAGAGTCAAACGCGAAGGTCAGCGAGGGGAGCCAGCCGCCGATGAAGTTTAATTTGTCCCTGAGCGAGACGGCTGTTCCCTCTAGCGCCTGGCAATCTCAGGGTGAATTGTTATAGAGCTCCCAATGGATCACCTTATCTGCTAGTTCAAACCCGGACAAACGGGCAAATTGATGCGAATCAAGTCAACCTGCTCAAACATGGCTTCAACTCTGATGATAAGGGTCGGCATTGTCGAAGATGATGCGATTCTCCGCACAAGCCTCTCGAAGCTCGTGAACGGGTCGGGAGAGCTTCGGTGCGTGGGGGCGTGCGCGACGGGAGAGGAGGCGGTAGAGTGCCTGCCGGCAATGCGGCCCGAGGTAGTCCTAATGGATCTAAACCTTCCCCAGATGTCCGGAATTGACTGTATCCGGCGGCTCAAGGAGTCGCTGCCAAATGTCCCGGTGATCGTCCTGACGGTGTATGAGGACAGCGAACACATTTTTCGCGCGCTTAAAGCCGGGGCGAGCGGGTATCTGCTCAAGCGCACGGAACCGGAGGAAGTCCTGGCGGCCATCCGCAATGCGCGGGAGGGCGGCGCGCCGATGAGCAGCCAGATTGCACGGCTGGTGGTCCGGTCCTTTCACGACACCGCAAAGGGCAGCAGTGAAGTGGCGCTCACCGAGCGCGAAGGCGAGATTCTTTCATTACTTTCCAAGGGTTACGCCAACAAGGAAATCGCGGACAAGTTGAACATCAGTGTCCCCACCGTTCGCACACATCTGCGTCATATCTACGAAAAACTCCACGTCCGCTCCCGCACGGAAGCAGTGGTGAAGTTTTTGAAGTGAGCGCCACGGATGCCCGCGCGCGCTGCCATGAGCTTCGCCGGAATGACTACTGCTGCAGCCGGTAAAACCGCTGCGGTTCACCCGGAACAATCGGCAACGTGTTGGTGAAATTCCCGTTCGGCGCGTAAGTGTTCGTCGCCATCCGCGTCCAGCTTCCCAACGGCAGCGCGACGTTCGTGGAACTCACGGTGTAATACGTCCCGTCAGCCACCCCGCCCGTACCAGTCATGACGACGTTGTTCCCCACTTGCGTAATGCCTCCGAACGATGGCGCACCTCCCAACACCGCGGTCACTTTGACGGTGCCGTTGACGGAAAGCTGCGTCGTGTCCCAAGTGTAACCGGACGGCAGATTAAAGGTGAAAGTCCCCGACGGAGTGCTCGCAAAGTAAAACAGGCGGAACGTGTCATTCACCGCCAGCGGCGTGCTTCCCGTGAAGACCACTTTCAGCAAGCCGCCGTAAGTCAGGGTGCCGTTCACCGTGACGACGTCATTCGTGAGGCCGCCATCCTTCGTCACTTCCATGATATTCGTGCCCGCGAGCGTGAGATCGCTGTTGAAGGTAAGCGCGCCGACGGAGGCGCCCGGCGCAACCGTTCCGTTGGCCACGACGCTGCCGTTGATCGACCCGGATCCACCCAGTGTTTGGTTTGATCCAAGCGCCCAGGGTGAAAGAGCGGAGACGTCGAAGGTCGCCCCGGCATCCACGCGGATGTTGGGGGTATTGGCCAGGGCGGCGGTGCTTTCAAGGGACAAGGTGCCCATCTGGACCACCGTTTCACCGGTGTAGGTGTTGGTGCCGCCGTAGGTTACCGTGCCGGTCGGACCCTGGTTTTGGTAGATTGCGCCCGTGCCGGTGATCGGACCCAGCAACCGCAGCGTGGTGCCGGTGAGGGCACCGACGAAATTCGACCCTGCGGCCAGCGTGATCGGTCCCCCAAAAGCGCTGCCTTCGGTGGCGTTGTTTCCGTTGTTCTGCAGCGTGCCATTGTTCAAATGCACCGGCTTGGTTTGCAGCGACATGACGGTGTTATTGAGCGCGAAGAGCAGCAGCGTGGCGTTGGCGGCCACATTGATGGTGTTGGTAACGCGTCCCATCGTCATGCGACGCTGGAAGGACAGGGTGCCTTCCAGGACGTCCACGTCCCCGAGGTCGGAATCCCACACCGTCACGCCCACATTGGCCTGTCCCCCGTTAAGATTGATCTGGCCCGTGCCGCGCTTGGTGAGCTTGAAACCGTTGCCGTGGAATCCCGAGTCCGTGTCCGCGGCAGTGCGGATGCCCAGCGTGCCGTCGGTTCGCATCACCGTATCGGCGGTCAGGGTCACATCCTTCAAAGCGTCGTTCTGCGCGCCACCGCTGTTGAGGAGCGCGCCCTGAGCTCCCACGCCCGAGCCGCCAATGATGATGGGTTCCAAGCCGAGGTTGAAGCCATTCACATCGAGGGTCGCGCCGCTTTGAACCGTCGTGGCGCCGTTGGTGGTGCCCAAGGCAGAGGCATTGCCGGCGGTTAAAGTGCCGGCTTGCACCGTGACCCCGCCGACGAAAGTATTGGCCGCGTTGACGGCGACACTGCCAGATCCCTGTTTCACCAGGTTCATGCTGCCGACCAACGCGCCGGCTCCCGACGCGCCAATCTGGTAAGCCAGCGAATTGTTGCTGACGGTAACCCCGCCCGGCGTGAGCGCGACCGTCATGGTGACCGTGGCGTTGCTCGCCGTGTCGTCCAACTTCACGTTGTCACCCTGACTGTAAATGATCGGCGTGCCGGCCACGGACCAATTGGTCGTAGTAGTGTCCCAATTGGCGCTCACCGATCCGCGCCAGAGCAGGGGGGTGACGCTGGTGACCACGAGATCGATAGTCTTCGGCCCGGCGTTGGTAACGATGGTTCCCACCACGCCCGTCGGCAATTGCCCGACCATGAGGCTGCCGGCTCCGCCGATCGTCCCGTATCCAATGAGCGGGAATTGCCCGATCTTGATGCTGCTGCCCACCACGTTGACGGTAACCACTCCGTTCAACACCAGGTTTGTGACGAATCCCGCGGGGGCCACCGGGTTGCTCGACAACCCGCTGAACTGTGCCTCCAGGGCTGAGCCCGCCGCGTTGGTGGACGCCGAGACATTCGCCGTGAGGCCGGGAGAGCTGGAGAGGAACCCGAGCGTCGCATTGCTCACCACGGTAACGACCGTGGGCGAGAGATTGGCCGCGCCGAAAATGACCCTGCCGCGATTCACCACCGTGGGGCCATTGTAGGTATTGGTGCCGCTCAAGGTGAGCGAGCCGGTGCCCAGCTTGGTGATTCCGCCGGAGCCCGCAGCCAGCAGTGACTGCGGGACAATGAGATTGAAATTGGTGGTGTCCACGGTCAGGCCGCCGTTTTCCAGGTAGGCATTGTTGAGCCCCGAAATGAAAGCGGATTCGTCCGCCAGCGGCATGATCGTGCCGCCGTAGAAGTGCGCTTCGTTATTCGCCGGCGCGCTGCCCGTGATCGCACGCGCAATCAGCAAGCTTCCCGCGCGGAGGTGCAAATAATCGTTCGCGCCGGAAAGTCCCAGCGTGACCGCGCTGTTGCCCGTGACCGCCACGGTCGGGGTCAGGTTCACCGTGCCGGCAATGTCGAGAATGTTGTCCGTCGCATTGTCGCCGCCCGCCAGTCCCACGCGCAGATTGGCGGTCACCGAGGACATGGTAAACACACCGCCGTTCGTGATCGCCAGCCGGATGGGACTGCTCGCGCCAAAATTCTGGATGCGCCAGCCCTCGAGACTGTCGAGCCGCCCACCGTCAATGATCACATCACCCTGTTGCTGGCTTACCAGCGCGCCCTGCTGGGTCTGGCCCTGGATGATCAGCCGGCCCGGGCCCGTCTTGGTGGCGAATCCGCCGTTCGTCATCGTGCCGGTGACGATCACATCGCTGTTGAAGTTCAGGACGCGCGCGGTGCTGCCGCCAAAGTCCAGTTTGCCGGGCAGGATCAAATTGCCGTTGTTGATCGTATCGCCGAAGATCACGCCGCCGTTGGCGTTGAGGGTGATCGCATTCGAGAGCGAGCGCGCCGTCCCACCGTCACTCGCCAGTGTGCCAAAAGTGAATCCAACCGGGCCCGAGCCCAGGGCCTGGTCGGCTCCGGCGTAGAGATTGCCTCCATTAAGCGTCACGCCGCCGGTGAAGTCATTCACGGTCCCGAGCGTCAGCGTTTTGAAGCCTGTTTTGGTCAAACTGGCGCCGCCGCTGATTTTGCCACTGCCGGTGAAAGCGTAGTCGAGCGACGAAACATTATTCACGGTCAGCGAAACCGGCGTGACCGCGAGCGCAAGGTTGACCGATGAAGAACCGATCGCGCCGTCATCAAAGGTGACCATGTCGCCGAAACCGCCCGACTGCGCGTAATTGGTGGGATTGTTGCCGTTGTTCAGGTCCGCCCAATTCGTCGAGGTCGTATCCCACAGGTTATTGAGCCCCCCGGTCCAGGCGAGCGTCTTGACCACACTGGAAATGTTAAGGCTGATTGTGGTGTCATTCGTCACCAGCGTGCCGGTCAGACCCGGAGGCAGGGAACCGAGATGGAAATTCCCGAGGCCTGCCACGCTGGAAAATTGAATTAGCGCAAACGTGCCCGCGGAAAATCCGTGGCCGCTGATGTTGATCGACGCGTTGCCATTGCCGGTGACCGTCGTCGCCAGCAACGGCGCCGAACCCGGGTTACCAGACGGGAAATCAAAATTCAACGTGCTCGTGCCCGCCGACCCCATGCTCAGCGACGAAACAGAAAGCGTGCTGTTGGCGTTGGAGATGGTCAGTGCCCCCCCATCCGCGATCGCGATGCCTCCACCGCCCGTGAGTGAACCCGGGTTGATCACCAGCGTGCCATTGCTCACCACCGTGCTGCCGGTGTAGGCGTTCGCGCCGCTCAATGTAAGCGTGCCGGTCCCGACCTTGGTCAACCCGCCCGTGCCCGCCGCCTGCAGGTTCTGCCCAATGGTAACCGCCAGGTTCGTGGTATCCACCACTGCCCCGCCGTTCTGCACATTTACCGTCTGCAATCCCTGCATGAAGAACGGAGTGCTGAAGGTAGGCTTCAGCGTCCCTCCGTTCCAATTGAACACCACGTTCGTCGCGCCGGCGTTGCCCTGCTTTACTTGCGCGATCCACAGCACGCCGCCGTTCAGATTGTAGGTTCCGTCGGTATTCGCCGTGACCCCGATGGTCACCGTGTTGCTCGCGCCCGCGCTGCCCCAGACCAGTCCGCCGTTTTGGGTAAAAACGGCCGTGGCTCCCGCCACCTGGTCGCCGACCAGCACGGTCACGTTGGGCCCATACAATTCCAGCGTGCCGGAACTCATCACCATCTGGCTCAAACTGCCTGGACCCGCGATGCCACCGATCACCGTGCCGTTGTGTCCCATGCGGAAATTGCCCCCGCCGCCGACGCGCATCGTGCCGTTGTTCGTCAACTGCACCGCCGCCGTCGAGCCCGTCGGCGGCTTGAACCGAATCCCGTCGCTGACCGCATCCACCAGGCCGCCATCCACAATTACCTGGCCCTGAAACAAATCCATCCCGCGTGTGCTGCGGGCCGCATTCAAAATTCGCACCCGGCCGCCGTTGGTCAGGCAGAGCCAGCCCGAGCTGATCCCGCCATTGGCAGTGTTGGTGACCACGCCGCTCAGCCGCAACTCCGTGTTCGCGGACACCGCCCAGTACTTGGCCGCCGGAATGATGAACAGATTGTTCGCAATCGTGTTCGTGCCGGCCAGATTCGTAAAGATGCCCGCGCTGCCTGGACTGATCGTCCAGGGATTGCCGTTCAGCGTGAAACCGCCGCTCGCAAATCGCACCCAGCCATTGGTCAGGTTGCTGAGGTCGTTGGTGTTGTTCTGACGCGCGCCGCCATTGAGAATCAGATTGTTCGTACTGGCGCTGAACAGGGCCACACCGCTCCAGTTTGCCGCGGTGCTCCAGTTATTATCTCCGCCACCGCCGTTCCAGGTATAGTCCAGCGCGAAAGTCGCGGGGTTGGCAAAAAAGAGATTCAGCGCGAAAGTCGCCAGCAATCCGCGCGCGAGCTTGGGGGTTTTCATGATGAACAACTTCGGGTTGTAGTGGTTACCACACTGCGCCCGCGCCACGGCCGAGGCTGGAAAATGACAACGCCCGCCTGCCCGACGCGGTCTAAAGGCCATTGCTAATTCTGCTTTAAACCCTAAGAAGAACCCCCCAGCCCGCCAATCGTCCAAAGCGATGATGTTCGATCGGGCGGGAATCCGGATTGCCCCGCAGCCCCGAAGTGGTTATCCCTGAATCAATACTCGCTGCCTCGTGTTAAACCGGTCGGTCATCGCGGCCTTCGTCCTGCTCGGCCACCTGGCCGCGGCCCTGGGCGCCGCTGCTCCCACGCCGTCCGAGCCGGTGCGCAATTACCTGATCCACCCCTGGCAGACCGACAACGGCCTGCCTCAAAACTGGGTTTCCAGCATCGCCCAGACCCGTGATGGTTATCTCTGGATCGGCACCCGCTACGGCGGTCTCGCCCGCTTCGATGGCATCCGCTTCGTTTCCTTCAACCAACAGGACACACCTGAACTCAAGGACGTCCAGGTCGAGCACCTGAGCGTGGACGAGACCGGCCGGCTCTGGATCATCATGGGCAACGAATCCGTCACGAGTTTCCAGAACGGCCGCTTCGAACTTTGGCGGCTCCCGCGGGCGGCACCCCGTTTGCGCGCAGACCACGCCCTGTTCGTCCGGTCGAATCATGTCCTCTTCGCGGGCGAACTGGGCCAACTTCCCCGTCTCGATCTGTCGCGGGGCACCAATGGCTGGGAACGCCTGGAACCTGCCGCGGGGATCGATCCCGAACCCTCCACCTTTGTGGCGGATCACAATGACGTTGTCTGGTCCATTACTCGTAACCAGCGCCTTCTATATTTTCGCAATGACCGTTTCGAAATCGTGGACTCCGCGCGTCGCCTGCCCGAAACCGCCGTGACCGCCACGGCCGTGGATTCCTCCCGCCGGCTGTGGGTGGCGACGCCACATCATGTGCTCATGCTCGATGGCGAAAACTTCGTGGATCGCACCCCCGCCAACGGCGTCCCGCCCGAGGATATCCTGCAGCTCGCATTCAGCGGCGACGGCGGCCTTTGGGTCCTCGAGAAAAACCGCCTGCGCAAGCTGGTCGGTGGCAATTGGGTCACCGAAACGAGGCCGGGAGAATTTCAACCCGATACCGCTCCCGGAACATTCACTTTGCGCGGCGATGCCACCGGCAACGCCTGGCTCATCAGCAACGGCCACGGGCTCTGGCACGTGAAATCGGACGGCTCCGCAACCCTGCTCACCGAGAAATCGGGCCTCCCCAGCGTTTTCATAACGTGCTGGTTTCAGGATGCCGAAGGCGACGTCTGGATCGGCACCGCCGGCGGCGGCATCGCCCGTATCCGCGAAAGCCTATTTCACACGCTCGGCCAGGCGCAGGGCCTGCCCGGAAAAGTAGTGCGCTCCGTTTGCGTGGATAACCTCGGCGCACTTTGGGCAGGCACCATGTCCGGCGGCCTGGCCCGTTTGCAGGAGGATCGATTCATTTCCGTGAACCTGCCGAATCCGGAATCGAATCCGAACGAGAGTGTCACGGTCTGCCCGGACCCGGAGGGCGGCCTGTGGGTGGGCACCCTTAACCACGGGCTGATGCGGCTGTTCGGCGGCAAATTCTTCCGTCCGGCCACGCCGTGGGGCAGCGTGCGCGTTCTCTTTGGTGACAGCCGCGGAGAGCTCTGGGTCGGCGGTCTCGTGGGCCTGTTCAGTCTGAACTCCCGGGGCGCCACCCCCTACAGCTCCGCCCAGGGTTTTGTAGATGCCCACGCCATCGGTGCCATCGCCGAGGACGCCGAAGGCTCCATCTGGCTCGGCACCGGCCCCGGCGATTTGTGGAGATTCATGGACGGCCGCTTTACGAGTTACGCTCCCCCCGTCCAATGGCCTGCCGTCCGCTTTTCGGCCGTCCTGCCGGATACCAACCACATCATCTGGATCGGCACGCTGGGCGGCGGATTGCTCCGCTTTCGCAACGGCCAGTTCGCCCGCTACACCAAACTCAACGGCCTGCCCAGCGACAACGTCTCGCAGTTGCTCGACAGCGGCGACGGCCATCTCTGGGGCGGCACCTACGCCGGCATTTTCCGCGTCAGCAAAACCGACCTCGAGGAAGTCGCCATCGGCCGCGCTACCCGGCTGCCCTGCCGGGTCTATGGAATGTATGACGGCTTGCCTTCACTCGAGTGCTCGAGCGGATTTCAACCTTCCTGCTGGCACGGCACCAACGGTCATCTCTACTTCTCCACCGCCAACGGCATCGTCACCGTAAACCCTCTCGAACTCTCGCCCAGCGCGCCCGCACCGCGCAGCATCATCGAAGAAATGCTCGTGGACGGCAAACCGCGCGACCTGGTCGCCTCCGATGGCCCGGGAGCGCCCGAACTGAAACTCGACCAGGGCCGTCACTACGTCCAATTCCGTTTCACCGGCCCGAATTTCTCCGCCCCCGACGGCGTCCGCTTTCGCATCAAGCTCGAGGGCGTGGACGCGGATTGGCAGAACGCGGAAGGCCAGCGTTTCGTCGGCTACGGCCCGCTCCTCCCCGGCCCGTACAAATTCAATGTCCTCGCCTGCAACAACGAAGGAATATGGAATCAGGAAGGCGACACCCTTGCCTTCGTCGTCCCGCCCTACTTCTGGGAAACGTGGCTCTTCAAGATCGTCCTCGGCCTTTTCACCCTCATCCTGCTCGGTGTGGTGGTGGCGCTCGCGCAACGCCGCCGCTACCGCCTGAAACTGGAACGTGTTGAACACCAGCGCGAGATGGAACGCGAGCGCACCCGCATCGCTCGCGATCTGCACGACGACCTCGGCACCAGCCTGACGCAAATCAGCATGCTCAGCTCGCTCGCCAACCGGGAGGGAACTCCGGCCGCGGAAGCAAGGGAGCTCATCCAGCAGGTCCGCGGTCGCGCCCGCGAAATGGTTACCGCCCTTGATGAAATCGTCTGGGCGGTGAATCCCAAAAACGATTCGCTCGCCGGGCTTGTCGGTTACCTCGGCCACTTCGCGGAGGAATTCTATCGCCCCACCGAAATCCGCTGCCGGCTTGATATTCCCTCCGATCTCGCCTCCCGTCCGCTCTCGGCCGATGTCCGACACCATCTCTTCCTCGCCTTTAAGGAGGCCCTGAACAACACCGCCCGTCACTCCGGCGCCCAACAAGTCACCGTGCGCATCAAAACCGACGCGGACGAATTGATCATCGAAATCGAGGACGATGGCCACGGGCTGGAAAAGCAGGCCCAACTGAATCCCGCTCACGGGAATGGTCTTATTAACATGAAGCGGCGCATGGAACAATTGGGCGGCCGCGCGGAGTGGCGCGGTGCCTCGGGTAAAGGAACAACGGTTATTTTTCGTGTGCCACTGAAGTGAGAATTGGCTCCGGGCGCGCGCGCGCTGATTCGACTGCGAATTCGCGATCCCACTTGCTGCGGCGGAGGACAGCCGCCCTCCGGAGAAACAGCCGAACGCGCACCGAGTGAGATGACCGGTTAGTTTCCCGGCTCGGCCAGCACTCGCAGGTACAGTGTCCTGGGATTTGCGAGCACCGCGGCCGGTAGTTTCTGCACCACCACCTCGTAGCCCGGGTTATCTTCGTTCGCCTCCACGCTCACGAGCACCGGCGTCGTTTCCGTCCAGGCCGCCAGATCGTCCGAGATGTAACACCGATACCTCAGCCCCAGGCTTGCCGCGTTGCTCAACCGCTGGAACTCAAACTGAAAATCCCGGTTCGTCGTCACCAGCGCCCCGCTTAATTTCGCGATGTACGAATCCAGCGCCGTGGGATCGCCGCCAAACGCCCACTCGCCAAAATTGCTCACTCCGTCGCCGTCCGGGTCCGCGTTCGGTGCCGTGTCCAGGCCCGAAAGCCCGTGCCGCATCGCGTAATCCACGACGAAGCCGTTCGCCAGCGGCAGTTTCCGAATCGCCAGGTTGTCCATCTGCACCAGGTTCGAAGCCCGCGCGCTGAGCCCGATGTAATTGCTGTCGTTGCGGTCCCATTTGAATGTGCGCGTCAGCGAATTCGTGTTCCCCGTGTTGATATCCACCTGCTGCCCATTGAAGAACACGCTTACCGTCACCGTGTCGTTCGTCGTAAAACCACCGAGCGCAAAACTCGCGGTCAGCGTCCCCACATTCTGCCCCACCGACACCGTATCCAGCAGCGTCCCCTTGCTCCATACCTTCACATTGCCATTCAAATCCAGCTCCACAAAGAAGTCCGACACACCCAAGTTCCCACCCTGCTCGCCGCGGAAAGCCACCGTTCCCGGTGGCAGCGCATTGCCCACATCCGCGCCCGTCGCCGCTTCCGCCTGCGCAAACCCCACGCCAAAACCGGCGTAGCGGTTGACGGCATCCGAATTGGCCGTGTCTATGTTTTGCACCGTGATTTCCACGCTGAATCCGCCGGCGTCCACGATATCCTGTCCCACGAAATTATGCATGATCCCGTTCTCGCTCATCCCAAAGCCCACCGCCATCTGCAATGTGCCGTTCAGGATCTGGATCGAACTCGGATCGCCGCTGCCCTCATAACCTTCGTAATAAGTGGCGTTCGTCCCCAGCGGCGGCACGCGCGAGCCGGACATGCCCGCCGTGCCCAGGTCAGTGTCGGTGTTGTTCGGCCGGGCAAAGGTGTCGAGGAAGAGATCGTTGCTGCCGGGCGCGGGTGAGACGGGCGGGAGATTGGTGATCACGGTAATATAGCGACTCGCCGGCAGCCCCACGCGCGCAGCCCAGGCGTTCCAATTCGTCGCCATCTGCGTCAGCAAGAGCGGTTGGGCCACGGCGAGATTGGTCATCTCCACCGGATCCTGGCTCAGATCGTACAGCTCCAGCTCGTTGGCCGGTGAACTGCCGTCGTACAGCGTGAAATTCTTCGTCACCAATTTCCAACTGTTGCTGATCCAGGCGCGATTTCCCTCGTGCTCAAATCCGAGCACGCGCCCGGCGCTCGCGTGGTTCGTGAACAACGGCTTCAAGCTCAGCCCCTCGAGCGGCAGCACCGCGTGGGAATTATACTGCGTCGGATAACTCGATCCCGTCGCGTCCACGATGGTCGCCATGATGTCAATCAAGTGGCCTGACTGGTCTTCCCACTGGTTTGTCCGCGTCAGCCCCTGTGGCCAGTGCACGATCAACGGCGTGCGAATGCCGCCCCCATGGTCAAAATGTTTGAACAACCGGAACGGCGTGTCGTTCACGTTGGCCCACCCCCCGCCCAGGTAAATAATCGGCTGCCCGTTCTGCCCCATGTTGTCCAGGGAGCTTCCGGTAAGCGGCGCGGCGTTCGCCGTCCCGCCCGTAAGTCCATATACGCCACCCTCGTAATTTCCGCCGTTGTCCGACAGCGCAAAGATCAGCGTGTTATCCAGTTGCCCGTTGCCGCGCAGTGTTTCCACGATGCGCCCGATGTTTTCGTCCATTTTGTGCACCATGGAAGCGTAGATCGCCATGCGTCGCGCGAGGTCCGCCTGCCGGTCCGCTGACAGCGAATTCCAATCCGGGATCGTTTCGACGGGCACGCTGCTCCATGGCGCTGTCCCGCCGCGCGGCGAAAACGCGTAGCGCGAATCAATCACTCCCTCCGCCAGCATGCTGCTGTAGCGTTGCGTCCGGATCACATCCCAACCAGCCGCATAGACCGGCGTGTTGGAATCCACCAGCGACTTCGGCGCCTGCAAATAAAAGTGCGCCGACCCGAATGGCACATACATGAAGAACGGCTTGCCGTCCTGCCGGCTGAGGTGGTTCGTCAGAAAATCGAGGCAATAGTCGCCGATCGCATCCGGCTGATAAAACTGCCCCGCTCCGTAAGTGCGGTTCGAAATCGAGCCATCCGACGAAACCAGCGAGTATTGCGTCGAATCCCATTCGTCGGCGTGGTCACCGTTCGGAAATCCCCAAAATTGTTGGAAGCCCCGCTGCCACGGATTCAAGCCCGTGCTTGCCCCGATGTGCCATTTTCCGGCCATATAAGTGCGATATCCATTTGCGCCGAGCAATTCCGCGATCGTGACATTGTTGTCATTGCGCAAATTCGGCAGCGACGCCGTCGGATCCACCGCGGCCTGCTGCGGGTAAAGCCCGGTCAAAACCGAACAGCGCGTCGGACTGCACCGCGCGCCGTTGTGGAAATTGCGAAACCGCAATCCCTCCGCCGCCAGCCGGTCGAGATTCGGCGTGGCAATTTCGCTGCCATAACATCCCCAGTCCGAAAATCCCTGATCGTCCGCCAGAAACAAAATCACATTCGGCGGCGTGCGGGTGATCGTGGCGACATAATCCTTCGTGATCGAGTTATCCGGCGCCGTGACCCGCACATCCATCACATTTGCTCCCGCCTTTAGCGCAATCAGCGCGGTGCCACCCGGCGCCACCAGATTGGTGAGGCCATTACAAATCACCCGGATCGTCGCATTCGAAACCGCCGCGACCGGTGCAACCGTGGTTGAATCGTTCGTAAAAGCCACCGTGGACGTGTAACTCAGAATGTTTGAATTGAACGCCGGCGATAGCGTGCCCGGATTCAGCGTCAGCCCGGTCAAATCCGCCGGCGTTGACACACTCGGCGATGCCACAATCCCAATCGAACCGTCCGCCGCCAACCGGTTCGTCCAATTCATCCCGGCGCCCGGTGTCGGGGGAAAAACCGTCACCCCACCTCCGTTCGCCATCGCCTTGTTGAAAAACTTGAAACTATCGCCCACGACGTAGGCAGGACCGGGATTCGTGAGCAACACCGTGGCCCCGCCGCTGTTGGTCAGCGACCCACTGACCGATACAAAATCATTCGTCGCTCCCGCCGATTTGTTGATCTCCAAATACAACGTCCCCGCCACCACGAGGTTGCTCTGCAACGTCAGCGTCCCCACCGAAACGCCCGGCGACAAAGTCCCACTCGCCTGAACCGTGACCGGACCCGCCACCGTTCCCGAACCACCCAACGATCCGCCCGCCACCGTCACGGCTCCCGCGCCATCCAATCGTCCGCTGATGCTCAACGATCCATTGCTGACCACCGTGACGCCCGCATACGTATTCGTGCCGCTCAGCGTGAGCGTTCCCGCGCCAACCTTCGTCAGTCCGCCCGACCCGCCCGCCTGCAAATTCTGCGCAATGGTGATGTTGAAATTCGTCGTATCAATGATCACGCCGCCGTTTTTCACGAAGGCCGATTGCACCCCTTGAAAAAACGTCGTCGAATTCGCCAGTGGCTTCAAGGTGCCGCCGTTGAGATTAAACACCGCGTTCGTCGCCGCCGGGCTGCCTTGCACAATCTGGCCCGTCCACAAAACGCCGCCGTTCAAGTTATAGGTGCCATCCGCATTCGCCACCGTCCCAATTGTCACCGCGTTGCCGCCGGTGCCGCTGAACCACACCAGCCCGCCGTTCTGGTTGAAAACACTCGTCGCTCCGGCCGTTTCGCTTACATAAAGATTTCCGCCCGTCCCCGAGCCATACAATTCCAGCGTCCCCGATTCCAAAAACATCTGGCTCATACTCCCCGCTGCCGCGCCGGAGAAACCCATCCGGAAATTTCCGCCGCCGCCGATTCGCCAGGTGCCATTGTTTCTCAGTCTGGTCTCGACCGTGCCCCCCGCCGCCGGCACGAAGCGAATTCCATCGTTGCTGTGGTCCACGAAACCACCGTCCACCACCACCGCGCCCTGGTTCAACGTCATCGCGCGAGTGACAGTGAAATCCGTGCTCGTGATGCGAATGGTTCCGCCGCCATAAAGCGTGATCAGCGGGTTTACTCCTGATGTGTGGGTGACGCTGCCCGCCATCCGCAGCTCCGACCCCGATGCGACGCTCCACACCTTGTTGTTGGGCACGATGTTGAGATCCAGTGCGATCGTGTTCGTTCCCGCGGAATTGGTGAGCATGCCGCCGCTGGAAGGATTCAACGTCAGCGCATTTCCTTGCAGTGTGAAATCACCATTCGCAAACCGCACCCAACCGTTTGTCAGATTTGAAAGGTTGTTGGTGCTTGTCAGCCGGTTGGCGCCGCTGAAAGTCAGATTGTTCGTCGTCGCCGCGGCAAGCGCGGTGCCGCCCCAATTTGCGGTTGTTCCCCAATTGCTGTCCGTCCCGCCACCCGACCACGTGTAGTTCGTGGCTCGCGCCGGCGGTGATAATCCCAAGAGCAACAGGGCGGTCAGTCCAGGCAGTAGCGGTGATCGGCGAAGCATGCTGCCGGACTCGCCGAGGCTGTAATTTCGCGCGGCGTGCAAGCAAATCGATCTACCAGTAACCGACAATGGTCGTATCCACAAAGTCGCTCTGTTGCGTGTTTATGGGGTCGGGGAACATCGTGCTGTGCGGCAGGATCTTGATCGCCTGCCGCCATTCCACGGAACCATCCGGCATGCCCACGTTCGCGCCTTCGAGACCGACCGCGATGGGCTCCGGGAAATTACCGGGATTGGTGCGCAGCATGCCATTGCGCGTGTGTGGCGCGCGGGTGTATTTCGACGCCGTCAACCCGCTGCCCTTTTCGGTCAGGTCCGCCAGCAGGACGGAATATTGCGTCCGCAGGTCGGTGCTTTTTCGCAGGCCATCCCAGGGGGCGGGCGTCGTGCCATAATTCATCGATCGCGGGCGGGCGTCGGTCGTCGTGTTCACACCCCACAATGCGTAGTAGCCGAGTCGCACGCGATTGGGATTGGCGGGGGGATCGAAATACACCGCATCGTTGCCCAGCTCGTCCTTGAACCGCGTGTAGTTGGGGCACATGTAGGAATTCGTGGCTATCTTCGCCGCCGCGAACTGCTGGTGAATCGAATACGGTATCCACGCCAGATGGTGGGCCGCCGTGGGAAAACTGTCGCGATTGTCATCGGCGTACATAATCACCGCCAATGCGATTTGTTTCATGTTGGATTTGCACACCGCCCGGTTGGCCTTCTCTTTTGACTTCGCCAAAGCCGGTAGCAACATCCCCGCCAGGATCGCAATGATGGCGATTACCACCAGCAACTCGATGAGCGTAAACCCGCTGCGCCGTGCGCCCGCCCGATGATGGTCCAACTCTTTCGCAACGCAATCTGTTGCCTTCATGGCTTCGGACCCACTGTACCCACACTGCATTTCCCGTCCATCGTCCGAAGCGATGACCTCACGGGCGTGAAAAAAGGGCCGCCCTATCTGTCAGTTGAACCTTTGCGAGCTCATTCTTTTGGACGATGGCCCCCCTGCCCAACCCGGGTTAGAATTTCAGAATCGTGACCACCCATTTCTGTCATCGCATGAAGGTCTTGATCCTCGTCCTGGCCATGGTGGCCGGCACTGCGGGAAGCCTGTGGGCGCAGACGGTTTTCTTTTCCGACAACTTTAACCGCGCCAATTCGCTCGACCTGGATGCGGCGACCAACGGGATGAGTGGGACGCTCATGACGAACGGTGCTTTCGCCGTGTCGAACGTTTGGCTGGAGCCGATCGACCTCGGCCGGAATAACCAGGCCAATGCTCAAATCGCGGGTAATGTGCTGCAACTGGGTGGGCAGGGAAATTCCGTGAATATCGTCCTCGACGCGAATTTCGCGACGCTGCTCTCGACCGGCATCCTGTCGGCCACGTTGAAACTCAACGGCACTCCCGGGCCGAATGACGCCAGCGCGACGAATCGTTATGAGGGCGTGGGGTTCGCCTTTGGGCGCTCAGAGGGCAATGTGGTTTCAGCTTCGGTGGACCGGGTACTGAGCCGCGTGGCCGATGTTTTTGTGGCGGAAATTGCCAACGGCAAATTGCGCATCAATGACGAAAATGCCTCGCTGCGTTCGTCGTCGGGCGACGTAACTCCCACGACGATTATTGATTTGGATCCCAACGCCGCCGCCTACATTTCCGGCACGTTGCGGCTCGATTTTACCATCACCAACGCCACCGCCGGCTCCACGGTGGGTTACGCCATTCTCTTCGACGCGGGGAGCACGGGCGGTTTTGTGACGCTCACCAATCGTTCGTTTGTGCTCAGCGGCAATTACGAGCTGTACGCCGGGATTGAAAATCGGTCCACGCCGGCGGTGCAGTTCGATGATTTCTCCCTTTCCGCTCCCGGCGCTTATAGTCCGCCCGTCAGCGCCGGTCTGGTCTGGCGGGCGCTCGTGAACAATACCTGGGACACGACGACCAGCAACTGGATCGATGTGACTTTTGGCAGCGGCGAGAAATTTCTTACTGGAGCGATCGTGAAATTCGACGACACCACGACGGGCGCAACGGTGAACGTTCCTGGAACGGTGTTGCCCGGCGCGGTTTCCCTCGAAAACGCCAATTCGAATTACACGTTCGCCGGCGCGGGAGCCATCGGCGGCGCCGCGAGCGTCGCCAAGAGCGGCGGCGGGAATGTCGGGATGAGCCTCAACAACACCTACACCGGCGGCAGCACGCTGTCGGCGGGGCGCTTCCGGGCCGGCAACAATAATGCGCTGGGCGGCGGTTTGGTGACACTGGGCGGCGGTGCCCTTTCCTCGGATAGCTCGACGGCGCGAACGTTGTCGAATCCGGTCAAACTCACGGCTGCCGCCACGCTCGGCCATGCCACCGACAACGGGTTTCTGACGTTCAACCGCCCGGTGGACTTTGGCGGCAGTGGAAAGACGTTGACGATAAACAGCGATGTTGTTTTCGCGAGCGGGGCGACCAATGGCACCCTTGCCTCGAAGCAGGGCAAAGCCACGCTCATCGCCAGGGGAACGGTCAATTTCTCCGGCGCGTCCGACGTGCAGGACGGCACGGTGATTTACGATGGCGCCACGGTGACGAATTCGGACCGGCTGATCGCTGACGCGGGCGCAATTAATGGCATCGCGCGGCTGGTGATCACCAACGGCGCGAGCATCACCATCAACACCACCCTCGGCAACCTGCGCGCGGGCCGTACCGCCTCCACCGGCACGAACTATGTGGACGTGGCGGGCACCTACAGTATCCCCAACGCCGATATCAGCAACGGCAACATCACGCTTCAAGGTAACGCTGCATTGTCAGAAATGACTTTTTATCCGGGCGGAGATGTCGCGGTGCGCAGCGTCGCCAACAATAACAGCGTCGGCAACACGGTGTTCAAATTAAACGGCGGCGTGCTGCGCGCCCGGAACGACAACCCCAGCTTTTTCGAAGGACTCTCGCAGGCTTTGCTCCAAGCCGGCGGGGCGAACATCGACGACAGCGGCTTCGCCATCGCGATCAATCAAAACCTGCTCGACGGCGGTGGTGGCGGGTTGAACAAAACCGGCGGTGGCACGCTGAGCTTGAACGGCGCGAATACCTATGTCGGCGCGACCATCGTGAGCAACGGAGCCTTGGGCGGAAGCGGTGTGATCAGCGGACCCGTGCAGGTCGCCGCCGGAGCCACGCTTTCGCCCGGGTCGGCCCCCGGGGTGATCGGCACCCTGACCATTAACAGCAATCTCACCCTCAATGCCTCCGGCTCGGTGGTCATGGAAATCGACAAAGCGGGAGCCACCCGGGACCAGGTGACGGGTCTGAAAAATGTTTCGTATGCCGGGACTCTGGTGGTGACCAATATTAGCGCCACCCCATTCTCCGGTGGCGACACGTTTGCGCTCTTCTCGGCCTCGGGAACAAAGAGCGGCAATTTTTCCGCCGTCACGGTGCTGCCGGCCACCGGAATCACCGGCAGTTTCAATCCGGCCACAGGTATACTGACGCTGTCATCCGCCAGCCCGGGGGCGGACCACTACAACGTGTATGCCGACAGCGCGAACAATCTGTTGAACGTCCTCGCGAACGACTCCGGCAACGGACTCACGCTGGCGGGCCTGGCCCCGCCCGCAAACGGAACGGCGCTCAGCAATGGCACGAACATCGTTTACGCGCCGAACCCGGGCTTCGTTGGCACCGACGTATTCACCTATACAAATCAAGACAACCTTGCGGTTCAGACGGCGATTCCGGTCACCATCAGCGTCCTTTCGACCGCTGGATTGAACGACCGTTATCAGGTCCTGCGCAACAGCAGCAGTAACAAGCTGGATGTGCTGCGCAACGATGGCGCGGGCGTGACGCTGATCTCCCTGGTGCAACCAACCAACGGCACGGCGGTCATCAGCGGCACGAACCTCGTTTACACGCCGGGCAGCAATTACTCCGGGCCGGACAACCTGCGTTACACCAGTCAGAACGCCCAGGGGGTCACCGTGCAAGTGACGGTGATTCTCGAGGTGCGGCGGTATCCGAATTTCGTCTTCATTCTTTCGGACGACCAGGGCTGGACGGGCTTGAGCGTCCCCATGGACAAAAACCGGCCCGATTCCAAAAGCGACTATTACCGCACGCCCCAAATGGAAAAACTGGCCGCCGAGGCCATGCGCTTTTCGCTGGGCTACGCGCCGCACCCGAATTGCTCGCCATCCCGCTACGCGAATCTCACCGGCCAGACCTGCGCGCGATTGAAGATGACCGACATCGTCGGACGGAGTGGCACCGCCGTTTCGAACCAATTCAAGCTCATCGCGCCGGGCAAGGCGGTGAACGCCATTCAATCCTCGAACACCACGATTCCCGAACTGCTGAAATCCATCCCCGGCGCGGGCTATTCGGCCGCGCACTTTGGCAAATGGCATCTGGGCGGCGGCGGGCCGGTGTCACACGGCTTCGACGCTGACGCAAATGACGGAGCGACCGACAATTCGGATGGCGACCTCGGTTCCGAGCCCATCAACCCGGACCCCAAACAGGCTTACGGCATCACCGACCGCGCCATGGCGTTTCTGGATTCGCGCGTGACGAACGGGACGCCGTTTTATTTGCAGGCCTCGCACTACGCGGTCCACGAGACGACACAAACCACGCAGTCCTCCTACGATTCGTACGCGGCCGTCACGCCCGGTTTCTGGCACAACAACCGTTACTACGCGGGCATGACCACCGACCTCGACATCAACGTCGGCCGCCTGCTCGACAAGCTCGATGCGCTCGGCATTCGGAACAGCACTTACATTTTCTACCAGGGCGACAACGGCGCGCCGCAATCGCAGTCCGAGAATTATCCGCTGCGCGGCTACAAGCCGGAAGTGTGGGAGGGGGGAACCCGGGTGCCCACGTTTGTCCGCGGGCCGGGAGTGCCGGCCAATTCTCAATGCAACGAACCGGTGGCGGGTATTGATCTGCTTCCCACCATTTGGGAATGGGCCACCGGCTCGACCACCAACCTTCCCGCGAACGTGGACGGCGGCAGTCTCGTGGGCCTGATTCGCAGCCTGGCCATCGGCACCAATGCCGCGCCGGTCGGTCGCGGCGGCGAACTGGTTCATCACTCACCCCATTACGTCGGACCTTCGCCCTGGCCGGACGACTGGATGCTCAATCCCAAGGACATGCGGCCGCGTTCGACGATTCACGACGGCCACTACAAACTCGTCGCCAATTACGAGCCGGGCACGATTGAGCTCTATGACTTGAACAGCGACATCGGCGAGCAGACGAATCTTTCGCCCAGCCAACTCGCCATCAAATGGCAGCTCTGGGTGCGCCTGCGCGACTACCTCAAGCTGGTGGGCGCCCAAATGCCGACCCTCGATCCCAGCTATCGTGGCACGACCAACGGCGATTTCGTGCTGACGGCCGCCACCGGCCCGTTCGGCGATGCCGATTCGGACGGCTTGAGTGATACCTGGGAATTCCGCGAGTTGTTGACGTACCAGTTCAACGGCAGCGACGACCCCGACCAGGACGGCGTGAGCAACGCGCAGGAACTGGCACAAGGCACTGACCCTCTGATCCCCAACGCTTACCGCATAGACAACATGACGCAGGTCGGCGTCAACCAGTTGCAGCTCACCTGGAACTCGACGCCCGGCGCGTCCTTCGTCGTCGAATCCTCCCTGAATCTCGTGAACTGGACCCCGGCGACGACCGTCACCGCCGGAAACGTGTTTTACGGCAGCGTGACCGTGACGAAGACCAACGCCCTCGAATTCTTCCGCGTCCGCAAACTATAGCGCTCCGCCGCTCATCGCGTTCCCGCGGTCGCGCGGCTTCACCGGTTGATCTCCGGCCCCAGCCGGCGATGCATTTCCGCCAGCTTCGCGGTGGGGATCTTGATCACTTCGCGGTCGTAGGTCATCAAGCCGTTGAGTTCGCTTTCAACATCCGTGGTCTGCGTGTAAACCCCGGCGGAAATGCCTTTGGCCTTGAGTTTGACGAGTTCGTCGAGGGATTTGACGTAGCGCGCTTCGTATTCCTCGATGGTTTTCGGCAGCCCGCCGTAGCCCCAGTTGTTCATTTCGGGATTCCACAAATGCCCGCGCACGGGCCAGCCGTGGCCGCCGAATTCGCCCACGACTTTCACGAAATCATTGAACCTGTCCTGGCCGGGGGGAAAACCTGGATCCGGATATTTGTGGTTGTCGGCAATATTACCCACCGGCCAGAAATTTCCCCCGCTCGCAATGTTGACCAGGCGGGTGGGATCGTAGGCGGTCGCCCATTTGCCCACGTCCATCGTGCGATGCTGTCCCCACGCTTCGTTGAAGGGCGTCCACACGACGATGCACGGTTGGTTGTGCAATTCATCCATCATCGCCCTGAGCTCGCGCATCCATTCCTCGTGCGCCGCGTCCGGCCAGGTGGCGTCCTGCGGATTCGGTTGCATGCGCGTCCACTTGGGGCTGAGGTCCTGGTCGCCGCGCTTGCCCACGCCGCCGCTCACCTGGTCCTGCCAGAGCAACATGCCCACACGGTCACAGTGCGCGTAATACCGTCGCGGCTCGACCTTAATGTGTTTGCGAATCATGTTGAACCCGGCGCTCTTGAGGAAATCAATGTCGTGGCTCATCGCCGCATCCGCGGGCGGCGTCAGCAATCCATCCGGCCACCAACCCTGGTCCAGTGGCCCCCAGTGAAAAATCTCCTCGCCGTTGAGCGTGAACCGCAAATCACCGTTCGCGTCGCGCTTTCGACCAATCTCGCGAATGCCCGCGTACGACTTGACGCTGTCTTCCACTTTCCCGTTCGCGTCCAACAACTCGACGTTCAGGTCGTAAAGATTCGGATGCGCCGGCGACCAGAGCTTTGCGTTCGCGACCGTTAGCTTGAGCGGACCTGTCCCTTCCGCCGTCGCCACTTTCTTTCCGTCGAAGGACACGGTTACGCGCAGCTTCGTTCCACTCCCGGACGCGCCCCCGGGCTGCGGCTCCACCGTGATTGTCGCGGGTGAAATGGCGGTCGTAATCTTTACCCCGTCCAGATGCCGCGCGGACACTTCCTCCAGCCACACCGTTTGCCAGATGCCCGACACGCGCGTGTACCAGATCCCCTTGGGCTCCAGTGTCTGCTTGCCCCGCAATTGCGAGCCGCCCGTCCCGTCCCACACCCGCACCGTCAGCTCATTCGCGCCCGGCTTCAGCGCGTCGGTGATATCGAAGCTGAACGGTGTGTTGCCGCCCGTGTGTTCACCCACCTGCTTTCCGTTCACCCAGACCGTCGCCTGATAATCAACCGCTTCGAAATTCAGCAGCACGCGGCGTCCCTCCTTCGGGCTGGCTTCGATGGGCCGCTGATACCACAACGCCTGGTTTGGCTCGAGCAGCCTCCCCACGCCGGACAGGGCGGATTCGACGGCAAACGGAACCAGGATTTTTCCCTGCCATTCCGTCGGCTTGATTGCGTCCTTCGCAGTGATCGCGTAGGACCACAGGCCATTTAGGTTCTGCCAGTCCTTCCGCTCGAACTGCGGACGAGGATACTCCCGCCAGGCGTTGGCGGGCGTCACATCCTTTGCCCACCTGGTCATGATCCTGCCGGTTACCGGCTTCCATTCCGAATCCGCGCCGAAAGCGGTTGAGGCCACGCATGTCGCCAGCGCGACCAGCAGGACTGTCAACCGGGGAGTGGATTGCGATTTGACGAAGGCCCGCCGGGGAGAGTTGATTTCCATAAAGTCCGGGCATTGAACCACATCCAACCCAAAGGTAAATCGTCTAAACCGACGATACGCGGGGCAGGGCAGTTGAACCTGCGCCGACCGTTCAACGACCCCGGTGGGCGGGTCTGCCTCCCTTCGATCCTTGAAATCCGAAGTTTTAAGTTTCCCTTCCCTCATCCATCTGGACGACTAGCCTATACCTGCCATTCAGCCTATTCTAACCAAAGTCCTGATGTATAACCGCTGCCAAGCGTCCTCCCCCGAAGCGACGAGAATTTCATGACGCACCTAACCCTCCGCTCTTTCGCGATCGTCGCCGTCGTCATGGCCGCCCTGGCTCTGCCCGCCAGATCCCCGGCACAAACCATTCTCTTTTCGGATACCTTCAATCGCTCCAACAACCTGAACCTCAGCGCCGCGACCAACGGCATGAGCGGGCTGTTGCTCGGCAATGGTACTTTCGCGGTAAGTAACGTCTGGCTCGAGCCGGTGGATGTTGCCACTTCCACCGCCTCCGATTCCCAGGTTTTAACCAATCAACTCAAGCTGGGCGGCAACTTGCACACCGTCCACGTGGTGCCCAACCGCAATTTCGCGAACGACTTCGCCGCCGGCACTTTTTCCGTCAGCCTGCGACTGATTAGCGCGCCCACCGGCACCTCGCCCGTGGACCGCTATGCCGGTATCGGCCTCGGCGGGTCGCTGGCGGAATTAACGTCCACGGTGGACCAGGCCATCCCGAATAAGGCCGACCTGTTCGTCGGCGAGACACAGGACGGCTTGCTGCGGATCAATGACGAAAACCCCGCGACCCGCCCGGGCTCCGGTAGCATCACGCCCACCACCACCATCGATCTGGACGGCGGCGCGGCGACGTTCATCCCGGGAACCTTGCGGCTGGATTTGACGGTGACCAACACCAGTGCCGGCAGCACCGTGGTGTACGACGTGTTCTTCGACAACGGCCTCGGCGGCGGCTTCGTGGACGTCCTGCCGGCCACGCGCAGCTTTGTGTGGAGTGGCAACGGCGAACTTTACGTGGCCGCCGCGGATCGTTCGGTGGCTGGAGCGATCGTGGATGATTTCCAAATCAGCACCATCGCCACGGCGCCGCCACCTCCCACCGCCAGCCTTTCGGTCACGCCCGATACAGTCATGTCCACCAACACGGCGCAGGCCGTTACGCTGAATTTAACGCTGGCCAATCTCAGCGGCGGCTCGACCTACGTGATTGCCGCGGACAAGGCGGTAGGTTTTCCGAGCGGCGGCCAGAGCGGCGCCGCCACCAACGGCGTGAAGTCCATCGGCGCCGTCGTGAATGGGACCCTCGGCGATACGACCTTCACCCTGCGCGTGTCCAATTCCCTCCCCGCGCTCGTTGCGTCCGCCACCGCCAGGGTGACGCAGCAGGTTATCCGGCCCGCCGGCGCGCCGAATGTTCTCGTCATTCTTTACGATGACACTGGCTGGGCCGACTTCGGGTGTTACGGCAGCCCGATCCGCACGCCCAACATTGACAGCCTCGCCACCAACGGCTTGCGGTTCCGCAACTTCTACAACACCGCACGGTGTTCGACTACCCGCTGCGCCTTGCAGACCGGCAACTACAACCAGCAGGTGGCGCAGGTGCCCACGGACCCCCTGCCGAACTTGCGCTACGACAACAATCTGACCATCGCCGAATTGCTCGGCACGGCCGGGCCCTTCGGCTCGACCGGTTACCGCACTTACATGGCCGGCAAGTGGCACATGGGCACCGACGCGCCGGAGCAGCCTCGTTCGCGGGGTTACGATCATGCCTTCGGTCACGGTGTGAATGCGGACGGTGCCAATCCGGGCGGTGTCTTCGATTTTTGGGACGAGAGCCTGTATTTCATCACCTCCACCAGCAACGCCATCACGCAGCGGACCTACGGCCCGGCGACTCAATTTCATTATTCGGAGGCGATTGGCGACTACTGCGTGGATTATCTGAATCACAATTTCGTGACCAACCACGACGGCCGGCCCTTCTTTATGTACATGCCGTTCAACGCGCCGCATTGGCCCGTCAACGGCCCCGCAGCCCTCGCCAACAAATACACCGACGTCGCCGACCCCACGCCGGGTGACACGGACGTGGTTCATTATGAGGACGGCTGGGATGTGATCCGCGCCATGGTTTACAGCAATCAACTCGCGATGGGCGTGCTCAAACCTGGCACCGCGCTATCGCCGAAGAACCGTACGGAATCCCCGACCGGCACCGCCGCCCAGGCGCCGATTGACGATTGGAACACGCTGTCGCTGGCGCAGCGCAGCGACCTGGCGCGCCGCGTGGCCGTGTATGCATCCATGATCGAACTCGACGACCAGAACATCGGCAAGGTCGTCAATCGCCTCAAGGAATTGGGCCAGTTCGACAACACGCTCATCTTCATCCTGGCGGACAATGGCGCGAATTTCGAAGGCGGCGAGTTCGGCAACAGCGATGCGTCCAACTTCACGCCCTGGACCACCGCCGATCTGGCCGCCATGGGCGGACCGAAATCCGCCTATGATGCGCTGGGCCTCTCCTACACCAAGTACCCGCGCGTCAACCTCGGCGCCGCCTGGGCCAACGTCAGCAACACACCTTACCGCTTCTACAAACATTTCAACCACAACGGTGGCATCAAATCCCCGCTGGTCGTCTCCTGGCCCGCCGGCATCACCAATTCCCTCAACGGCACCTGGGTGGACGAACGCGCCCACCTGATTGACATCATGGCCACCGTCGCCGAAGTCACCGGCGCGCCGCGCCCCACGAATTTTAACAGCCACCCGGTCCTGCCGCTGCAGGGCGTCAGCCTCAAACCGCTCTTCGTCGGTCAGCCTCTTGCCATCCGCGACCTCGGCTTCGAACACGAGAAAAATCGCGCCTACTTCCGCGGCAACTGGAAACTCGTCACGAAAAACTTCGCTCTCAGCGACGGCAGCTCACCCGCCAACGAAATCGAGCTCTATGATATTGTCCGCGACTCCACCGAGTTGACCAACGTCGCCGCCATCGAACCCGTGGTGCTCGCCAACCTGATCGACGCCTGGAACGCGTGGTCCATGAACGTCGGCCTGCCGACAAATTCAACCTACCTGCTCCCCTCTTTTTCGCCGCCGCAGATTTTTCCGGGCGCGCTCGCCAATGATTTGTTCGTGGATAATTTCAATCGCACGAGCGCGAACGACATTGATGCCAGCGCTACCGGCATGTCCGGCAGCCGCGTGCCGCCCATGGGGGCGACCAGCGCCTACTACGAAGGCTATGAACTCGGCGGCAACCGCGACATCAGCGTCACCAACAACGGCCTCCGCCTGTGCCTCAACGGCGGCACCAGCGAATGCGGCCTGCGACACAACTTCATCGGCTCCGATATCACCGCCGCCGGCGGCTTCTCCGTCCAAATGCGCATCGACGACCTCAACGCCTTCACACCCGAATCCAATCACTACGCGGGCTTCGGCGTGGGCATGACTCAATCGGAAGCCGCCGGCGGCGCGGACATCGCCAGCCCCGGCTCGTTCCGCGGCAACGGCCTCAACCTCGGCATCGCCAATTGCTTCATCGAACTCGACTACTTCGGCAACGTGAAGCTCTGGACCAACGGCGTGCTCGTCGTCTCCGTCCCCATGAACCAGAACCACGGCACCCTCCTCGCCAGCTTCGCCACCGCCAGCTTTAATGCCGGCAGCACTGTGACGGTGACGGTTCTCCTCGACGGCAACACCGTGGACCTCGACCCCGCCACCCCCGGCGTGTCCCGCGCCTTCACTTGGAAAAATACCGGCGCAAATTACATCGGCCTGAGCGCACGCGCCACTGCGCCATCCGTTGCCTTCGTGAAGCTGGACAATCTGGCCATCCGCACGCTGCCCCTCGGCTATTCACTGGCGACCGACTACGCCATGAACGCCGGCCTAAACTCCCCCGCCAATGCCGCCAACGCCGACCCGGATGCCGACGGCGACAGCAATCTCATCGAATGGCTCAAAGGCGGCGAACCCGGCGGCTCGGACGCGTCCCGCAAACTCTTATGGGTCCAGGCCACTCCGGCCGGCGAATTCCGCTTCAACCATTACCGGCTCGACAACGCCGCCGCGGCTGGCGTGGGCTATACTTTCCGTTACTCCACCAACTTGGTGACTTGGGGAACGTTCGCCCCGGAAGAACTGTCCAGCGTCACGGACAAGCCCGGCTATCACCGCGTGCAAAGCCGCGTCCCCGCGGCCATCGCCACCGGCAAAGACCGCATTTTTATTTCCCTGACCACCACCGGCCTGGCTCCTTGAGGAGGCCGTGCACAAATAATCCCGGCGCGCGGCCGTACAAACCGCGGCACGTTCAAAAGCCCCGGGATTTGCGCTTGGCGAAGCCATGACAGGGCCAGACCTGGCCACTTTTGCCCAAAGCCCCAAAGTAAACCGGCATGTCATCGGTTCGGACGATAGTCGCGGAAGCAAACGCTACCTAGAATGATCGCCGATTCATTCTGTTCCATGTCCTGCAGCTCGCACATTGCTTGACGAAACGACCACCATCAGCCAACCCATGCAAATGAACCCCAACTCCTTGAAGCGGCTCGGCGCAGCGATTCTTCCCTGCCTGTTGGCCGGGTTTGCAGCCCACGCGGCCACCACCCTCACGAATACATACAATTCTTCGACCACCTGGCAGGTACCCGCTGGCGTCACTTCCGTCACGATTTCTGCCTGGGGCGCTGGCGGCGGTAGCGGAGGTAGCACGAACAGCGGCGCGCAGGTACGCGTGGCGGGCGGCGGCGGGGCCGCGGGTGGAGCATTTGCCGGCAGCACGGTTTCGGTGAACGCCGGGGATGTATACTCGATCAACATAGGCGCTGGCGGAACCGCGGGCGTGGGCGGCATCGCCGGGACCGGCGGTACCGGTGGCAATTCCTACGTCAGCAACAATGTCCCGTCCGGTTTGGCTGTTCTCGCGCAAGGCGGAGCCGGCGGCGGCAATGGAACCATTGCCGGCACGACGCCCACGCAGGGCACCGGGGGTGTCGGGTCCACCAGTTCCAGTGTGGGCACGACCCTGTTTGCCGGCGGCAGCGGCGCGGCGGCCATCAATCCCAACAGCGGCGCGGGTGGTGGTGGCGCGGGCAGCGGGGGAGCTGGCGGCAACGGCGTGGCAACGACCGCCGGCACGGGTGGCACGCCCGACGGCGGTATCGGCGGCGCGGGACGGATCAATGCGAACCCGGGTACGGTAGGCACCGCACCCGGTGGCGGCGCCGGCGGCGCCAAGGTCGGCAACACGACCACGGGCGTCCAGCCTGGTGCGGCCGGTGGCGCGGGTCGGGTGGTGCTGGTCTATACCATCCCCTTTAACACCCTCTCCTGGATTGGTGATGGGGTAAACAATCTCTGGAGCACGAATTCCGGCAACACTTGCTGGGACAGCGACGCGAATAACCTGGCCGACACAGGCTTCACCGATGGGGATGTGGTGAGCTTCAACAACGCGGGCGTAATCAATACGAACGTGACCATCGCCACCGCGGTGGCTCCCACCTCAATCACGGTTACGGATCCGGTCGGCTACGTCTTTGCCGGCAGCGGCCGGATCACGGGGGTGACCACGCTGACGAAGTCATCCACCGGGGTGCTCACCATCAGCACGGCCAACGACTACACGGGCGGCACGACCATCAGCGGCGGGAGCATTCGTGTGGACAATGACGCGGCCCTGGGTGGCGGTAGAATCAGCATGGGCGGAGGCGGCGCCTTGACTTCAACCGGCAGCACGCCCAGGACATTTACGAACCAGTTCGTGATTACCAGCGCCTCCATCCTGGGGGATCTGGTGGACAATGGGCTGTTGACGTTCAGCAATGCCGTCAACTTCAACGGCGCCAATCGCACGCTCACCAACTTCAGCGACGTCGTGTTTGCCGCAGGTTCGACCAATGGCCAAATCGGTTCCAAGTCGGGACCGGCCACGCTGACCCTGCGGGGCGTGTTTAATTACGGGGGGGGCGAGCGATGTCATGGACGGCACGGAGATTCTGGATGGCGCCACGGTCACCAACACGGACCGGTTGATCGCGGATGCCTCAAGCGGAAAACTGGCGCGCCTGGTCCTCACCAACGGGGCAAAGGTAATCTCCACCGGTACGGGCAACAACCTGCGGGCGGGCCGCGCGGGGGCCGTGGACGGCACGAATATCGTTGAACTCGCGGGAATCTATCGCACGGACAATTCGACGGGCGCCAATGGCAACGCGACCCTGTATTCGGGCAGCGCCTGGGCGGAAATTGATTTTTTAGCCGGTGGAGATTACGCCGCGAACGCCGTGATCAAGTCGGGATCGGGCGTGGGCTACACGTTGTTGGTGCTGGACGGCGGCATACTGCGCGCGCGCACGAACACTACGACCTTCATGGAGGGGCTGTCGGAAGCTTCCGTGCGGGCAGGAGGAGCCTTAATTGATGACGGGGGCAATGCCATTACGATCAATCAACCGCTGCTCAACGGCGGTGGGGGCGGTGGCCTGACCAAGTTCGGCGCGGGCACGCTGTCTTTGGGCGGGGTTAACACTTATTCGGGCACCACGTTGGTCAGCACAGGCACCCTGGCAGTGGTCACTGGGGGTCTCACGGGCGGCGGCAGCCTGGTGGTCGCGGATGGGGCGAAGTTGACCGTCAACAACGCCGGCGGTTCCCTGACAGTGTCTTCACTGACCCAGGGTTCGGCAGGAGCGACCACAATGCAGTTTAGTTCTTCGACCGGCAACGCCGTTTCGGCCATGCTTTCGGCAACGTCGGTGACGGCTAATGGTCCGGTGACGATCAACATTACCGGCTCCGGGTTCAGCGTCGGGAGCTTCGTCCTGATTCAATCAACCAATGCGATCAGCGGGCTGGGGAATTTCGCGCTCGGCAGCCTGCCGGCGGGAATGTCGGCGACGCTGGTGACCACGGCCAACACCATCAGCCTGAACATCACCAGCGCGGTCAGTTCGCTTTTGTGGACCGGCGGCACGGATTCCAACTGGAACACGAGCACGACCAATTGGTTCAACCTCACCACGTCGGCCAACTCGGCCTATGCGCAGGGTGACGTGGTGACGTTCGACAACTCGGGAGCGCAACCGAACGTGAATCTGGCGCTGGCCGTCACTCCGTTCTCGATGACCGTGAACGGCGGTCTCTATAACTTCGGGGGACCGGGCAAGATCAGCGGCAGCGCGGGGCTCGTGGTGAACACCGGCGCTTCCGCAACGTTTTCAACGGTCAATGACTACTCCGGCGGCACGACCAACAGCGGTCAGCTGGCGGCGGGCGCCAACCAGGCTTTCGGCAGCGGCATGGTGGTGCTGAACACGCTGAGTCAACTGCGCAGCGATAGCACGACAGCCCGGACGCTGACGAATGTGTTCATGGTCACGACCGATGATCTCCGGCTGGGTGACGTGGTCAACACCGGCAAGCTCACCCTGGGAGGGTTGAATTTTGCCGGGGGCGGGACCCGGGCGTTGAATGTGGACAGCGATGTGGAAATCACAACTTCCCTGACCAACGGCGGCTGGAGGATCAAAAACGGCCCGGGCACGCTCGTGCTCAAAACAAGTTCCTCGCAGCTGACCTTGTTCAACCATAACCAGGGTGACGTCATCATAGACGGCGGGTATCTGGATAATGGCAACGGCTGGCGAATCATGAATACCAACGGAGGAACTTCGCGTTTGATCGTGACCAACGGCGGAACCATGGCCATGACCTCGGTGGCGACGGGCAACTTCCGCGTTGGAAATGCCGGGGGAGACAACGTCAGCGCGATCAACATCATGGATGTGTCCGGGACCGTGAACCTGCTGACGACCAACCCGGTCAGCAATAGCGCGATCATCGTGGGCGGCTCGGGCGTCAGCGACATATTCAACTTGCGCTCACCGGGCAACCTGATTGTCCGCGCCATCAACGGCAGTTCACCCGGAATCACCGAAGCGCATTTTTATGGTGGCACGATGACGGCACTCGCCACGGACACGGGGTTCATCAGCGGCCTGACCAACGCCTACCTGGAGAGCGGCAGCCTCACGATTGATTCAGTGGCTTTCACGCTTACGATTCCACAGGCGCTCGCCGGTTCGGGCGGCCTGACCAAAATCGGCACCGGCCGGCTGGTGTTGGACGGAGTGAACACTTACACCGGCTCAACCCTGGTGAGCACCGGCATCCTGGGCGGCAACGGTGTAATCAGCGGCCCGGTGACCGTGGCTTCGGGGGCGACGCTGGCTCCGGGATCGGCCACCACCATCGGCACTTTGACGATCACCAGCAACCTGACACTGAACAGCGGCAGCACGGTGTCCGTGCAGGTGAACAAAGACACTCTCACCAAAGACCTCGTGGCCGGCCTGCTCAACGTCTCCTATAATGGCACGCTGGTGGTCTCCAACATCGGGGCCGCCTCGCTGGCGGGCGGTGAAAGCTTCCAGTTGTTTGCCGCCTCGGGCACCAAGTCGGGGAATTTCACCTCGGTCGTCATCCAGAACAGCTCCGGAGCGACCAACGCCACCTTCAATCCCGCCACGGGAACACTGACGTTTGCTTCAACCATTCCGACGACGGGCACAAACCTGGCCTACAGCGTGGGCAGCGGAACGATCACCCTGCAATGGCCGTCCAACTACCTCGGCTGGAGCTTGCAGGTGCAGACGAACGCGCCCGGCTTGGGATTGAACACCAACTGGGTGACGATCCCCGGCACGGAAAGCGTGACGAGCACCAATTTGCCCATCGTTCCCGGCAACGGCTCGGTGTTCTACCGGATGTTCTATCAACCTTGATGGACATTTTTATTCGCCGAAAGCTGTTTTGCTTCGCCTCCCCCGGGAGGGCTGCGCGGGTTGACCTCGCATGGCAATCCGCTTGACGAGCGTGCCGGCCTCGCATGATGCCCCGGCCTGATAGCGCATGGTGATATTGCCGTGCCGGGCCACTATTTCCGTGTAGCTCACGGTGGCGGCGCCGTTGCGATGCATGCAGGTGGAAAACGGGCCGGCGTGCGGGGAGTGAGAACGGTGCAGGCGGCGAAGCCATGCCAGGGTGCCGGCGGATTTCTGCTTTTGCGCTTCGCGAAACGTAGTGCTTCGAACCCGTTCCGCCCTGGGTTCGTCGAAACCGGAGGAGATCCACTGTCGGGATTTCCATCGGTGCCGGCGGCGACCCAGGCGGTTCAGATCCCAACGCCATTCAACGATCTCGCGCGCGGCAGGAAAGACGCCGATCAATCGAAAGGGATTGATGCGGGAAAGCGACAATGCCCGCAGGATACCCTCCACCTCCGCCGGTGCTCCGGCCTTGACGGCGGCAGGTATGATTTCGCCGCGACTGAGGGCGCCGGGACCCGCTGAAGCGGACACCGAGTACCAGTTAATGAGCGCGAGCGTGATCTGGAGATCATTCACCGCGATCCACGTGCCGCCCCCTGGCTCGGTGGGATGGATGGCGGTGCGACCGCCGATGCTTCGGCGCTTTGGCGGCAGAGCTTCCACCCGCGAACGTTGCTCGTCACGGTTCATCCCGAGGCAGTAGCCGTTCTGGCGCGTGATCAGACTCACGGTGCACATGGTTTAGTCCGCGGACGGATAAGTCGCTGCCATTCGTGAAAACCCTCGCCACGCCTGCCAGAGTGCCAGGGCCGGGGTGGGCTGGTGGCCGCGCTGGCGATTTGCGGCGGCGATGGCGAAGACGATCCGCCATTGGTGGAATAGCGTACGATATGCCTGGCAGAGCGAGTTGCGTGCGTCGTAGATGTTGGTGGCTTCAGAGGCCGCGCCATTCAGCTCGACGACCTGAAAATTGCGACCTGCTTTCAAATCATCCTCGCTGGCGTAACGCACGTCATAACGGCCGACAAAAAAGCCGCTGAGCTTTTGCGAAATCTCATCGATGCGGGCCTCTAGCTCCGGAGTGGCCAAACGGGCGCCATCGCGAAAGATGCAGCCTTGGGCATGGTTGCCGGCTTCGACGAGCTTCAACTCTTCGCCCGGCGCCAGCACGTCGTCCTTCCGCTCACGGAATCGTCGCAGGTAGGTATTGGCAATGAGGCGCGCGCGCGCGTCAGCGTGGATCAGTTCGGTGATCGTACGGCGGCCATCTCCGGTGATGCAGGGGAAGATTTTCTCGGTAATCGCAAATATGTGACCTCGGCTTTCATCGGGAAAGCGGTAGTAAAAGACGCCGGCTTCATGCGGGCCCGGGGCGTAGCGTTGAGCGACCAGCGGCGCCGAAGTGGCTTGCAACAGTGCCATTGCCTGCTCGGCCGAGCGAATCAGTTTAACACCCACGCCGCGCTGACCGACGTCCGGTTTAAGCATGAAAGGGTAATCCAACCGCAGCCGGGCACGAGCCTGGTTGAGCGAGCGCAGGCGTTCGACAAAGGTTTCTTCGGCCACCAGCACGGCCTCGGCGGTAAATTCCGGACTGGTGGCGGCCAGGTCCAGCAGCGTCGCCATTTTCGATTCCCCCACCAGGCCGCCGGAAAAAATGCCCGGATTGGCGGCGGTGGGCAGCGTGGCGCTCCGGTATTTTATGGCAAGCCAGGCGTAGTACAACGCGACCGGAGGATAAAAGAGCCAGGCAGGCCAGAATTCCCAGTGGCGCAGCCGGGCGAATTTTGCGGCGAATCTGGGGCGTAGCGCGGCCAGTGTCCTGACGGTGAGCCAGCTGAACAGCGTCACTGCGAGCAGCGCAACCGCCAACTGTTTATACGCTCCAAGCCACCCGAATACGCGCGCTCCGGCAGATTGAGAAAGCCACAAAACGATCAGGGTCCAGACAAATGAAGCCGATCCGGTGACAATCAGAAACGGTCGCCACGGAATGCGCAGAAAGCCGGCAGCTAGGTAGGTGGGGAGCCGTGCGCCGGGGACCATGCGGCTGAATATCAGGATCGCGGTTCCCCTTCGCTCGAACCATTGCTCGCTTTGCGTGACCCGCGATGAGTATTTGCTGAGCCGCGACTTTTCGAACCATCTCCTTCCGCCGCACCGCGCCAGGGCGTATAGCCCGGCATCGCCAGCCCAAATCCCGAGAAAGCAGGCAGTGAATGCCAGCGGCCATGAGATGGCGCCCGTGGCCACCAGCAGTCCCCCCCCAATGGCTGCCACATCCTCCAGCACAAAGGTGCCGAGAAAAAGGCTCAGCGCGTAGGCGGTTGAGCTGAAGGCGGGATCGGGGTGGAGGTTCGGAAGCATTTTAGTAAATGACGAATGTAGAATGACGAAATCCGAAAGCAGCCCGAAGCCCGAATGCCGAGAAACTCACCCTCGACTCCTTCGGGCTTCGGAAATTCGGATTTCTTTCGTCATTCGTCATTCGTCATCCGGATTTCGCGTCTCGTCATTCGGATTTCAGGGTCGTCATTTTCTCACCCTGATGCTTGAGCGTGGACGGCGCCACGCCAAACCCCCGCGGCAGCTCAATTCCCATCAACCCGCCCATTACGCCAATAAGCGCGTAGTGATGCACCGCGTGGGCCACCGAATACATGATTTCGCGGCCGAAACTGGAGGAAGCGACCTGCGAACTGCTGGTCGCGTAGCTGGTTTTGCAGGTTACCGCGAGCGGTCGCCGGGTCAGGGCTGGGTCGAGGTTTTCAAATGCTTCGCGCAGAGCACGGGTCTCGGTCAGGGCGGCGAAACGATCAACCTCCACCAGCGTGCCGCGTTCGCGATGGTCGTAGTTCAGATCGCCGGCCGTGGCGGAATTCAACAGGGAGCGGAAATGGTCGAGGCAGTGCCGATAATGGCCGCCAATGGTTGCGTTGAAGGCGACCGGAACCCGGCGGGTATAGGCGTCGTCGGAGATTTCTGCCAGTAGTCCTTCGCCCTGTTGCAGGGTTTCCAGGACCGAACCGAGTAATTCACATTGTGCCTCTGCGCCTGTCAGGTTCATAAGATCCAACCGATTGTTCCGTTTCCGTTCGCCGCACATCACCGGCCCACTGGCCGCCTGTAAAAGTGTCGATGGTTGGTCGGCGAGACTGGCTGGACCTTACAATCCTTTTTGCAATATCACGCGCTACGGCGATGCCTTGGGTGAACTCACCATCCAACCGCCGACCGCTTGGATGGGCTCCAGGCCTCCCTTGGCAGTGATCCAGCAGGCCAAAGCCGGCTGGTCCTTGAGGTTCCGGGCATCCAGCGTCACAGTCGCGGCAAAAATGCCAGGCTGTTTCGTGAGTGCCACCTTTGCCGTTTTCAAAGCCACGAAGTCATGCTCCAGTTTTCGCCCGCGGTTTTCCCCCGCTTTTACCTCGGATCGCAAACCGGAGCCGAGCAACACCAGCTGCGCCGTGAAATCGCCGGCCGCATCCTGGGCGGGTCGGAAAGCGACCGTCCAGTGATTGGTGTCCACGCTGCTGACGGTCAATATCCCGGAATCTTGTTGCCTCGGAACCGGGCCGGTCTTCTGACCGGGCCAATCGCGCCATTCCTTCCCGTTCAGCACGAAACCAGGCGTGTAAACGCTCTGGCTGCGCCAGGTCGCGGCGTAACTTCTCTGGCGATCGGTAAACGACGCCGACGACCAGGGATCGCGCCATCCAAGGTAGTCCCAATAATCCACATGGAACGCGACGGGCACGAAGTTCATCCAAAGTCCGGGCGCCTGCTTCAATCCGCCCAACCAGGCTTCCGCCGGCGGGCAACTGCTGCAGCCTTCGGAGGTGTAAAGCTCCAGCAGCGATACCTGGGTCTCCGGGCTCTGGAAGTGGATGCGATTGGATTGGGCGTGGCTCATGTGAAATGGCAACAGGAGCAGCAGGATCAATATCAAATGCCGGGGAACGTAGAAAATCATGATTCAAGTGCGGCTGGTTTCCGCCGCCGGGTCGGCTGACGCGTCGGTCGCGCTCAAATCGGTGGCGGGATTCGGTTTTTGTCGTGCTTGCTGATACTCACAGAAGATGCAGCGGTGCCGGTTTTGGTGGTGGAGTTTGGCACAGCTGACCCGTCCGTTCAGCAACGGAAATACTTCGGCGGCCACGAGCATCCCCAGGACCGGCGCGGTGAAATAAATCCAAAGCGAGTTCCAAAGCTGCGGCAGCAACGCGCTTCCCAGCGTGCGGGCCGGGTTCATGCTCATCCCGGAATACGGCGATTCAAACGTGATGAACAGTGCCACACACACGCCGGCGAACAGACCGGTGTGGCGCGCCAGCTTCTCCCGGTTCGAAACCATGAGCACCACCATGAAGAGAACAAAAGAAATGCCGGCCTCCGCCGCAAACGCCACCCACGCGCCTCCTGCGCCTGGGACGGTGGCCACGTAGTTCACCGACGGATGCGCCAAAAACTCCCCGGCGAACATCGCGACCAGCGCCACTCCGGCAATTCCGCCCAGAAATTGCGCTGCGATGTAAAGCGCCGCGTCCCACGGTGCGATTTTGCCCAACCGAAAGAACGTCAGCGTCACCGCCGGGTTCATGTGCGCGCCGGATCGCTTGCCCCACGGCGAATAAATGAGGGCAACGGCGGTGAGCCCCATGGCGAGCCCGATCAGCACCCGGCGAACCAACTCGTTCGGAATGGCGGCCACGACCGGTGAATCGGAGTGATACAGGAGAATCGTTAACACGCCCGCGGAGACCATGAACAGACCCAGTTCGGCCGCTTCCATCAGGTATTCCGGCCAGTGGTTACGCAAGGCGGCGTGCCACGCGCAATTGTGTTTCAGGGATTCCATCGGAAAACCTGTGCTCACCAACTCGAAGGAGGTGTCACAAACGGGATGTCATGCCGGTGCAGAATGAGCACGATGGCGCTGCCGAGGAAGGCGGTCACGGCCATGCAGAAAAGCAGGCCGTGGTCCCCCTGGATCGCGTAACCCAGCCACGTCATGTGACTGAGGATGGCGGCCAGCATGGCGCTGGCGCCGAGAATTCCACCCGCCCATTTCAGCCGGGGCGCGAGCAGGCAGATCGACGCCAGCAATTCCCAGATGCCCTGGCCCCAGCGCCACCACGGGTCCGTGCCCATCTTTTGAAAGATGTAAACCGATTCCCGTGCGCCGGTGAATTTAAAGAACAGCGTCTCAATCATGATGCCCGCCGCCACCAGGCTGCAGATCCAGCTGGCCGCCAGCGCGCCGCGGCTCAGGGTCTCCGGCAGTTCGAGCTTCCGGCGCGCCGCCTCGCGTCGCGCGGCGGCGGGCGGCAGGTAGGCTTCAAAATTCTCCAACTCGGCTACTTTGATTTGGTATTTCATAAAATTGTTTCAGGCGGGCTCAATCATTCAGGGCGGAATGCGGTACTCCACGGAATTCGGGCACCCCGGCGTGGTGCACCGGCGTCAATTCCCGGTATAAAGGTTGCGGCAGGTCACTGTCTCCCGGCACCGCGCGGGACGGTTCCACTTCAAACTTCGTTTCCGGGGCGAATTGGATCGCCACACGACTGGCTCGGTCTTGCATACAGGCTTGGTAGCAATGCCGGGCGCTTTCCTTACATCCATTTGCCAAGTGCGACAGCCGCCCCTCTGCGCTCTTTGGCACCGCTGCTTTCCACCCCGCGACCCTTCGTGGCCGCCCACGAAATATCGCGGCCACGATGCTCCCACAACGCTGAATGTCAAAAACCACCTCCTCACAAAACCATTGATTCTATTGGTGATTCTTGGGTTTCGCAGCTGTGAATGGCTTCGTGGCACAGCCATTGCAAAAGGGATGAATCACATGAACAATCTCAACGAATCCGCCATCGAACCGACGACCGAAGCGCAGGAGCAGTTTTCCTGGCTCACTGCCCACGGCGATTACCTTTTCAACCTGGCTGTCGGCCAGCTCCGCGACCCGCTGGTGGCGGAGGACGTCGTTCAGGAGACCTTCCTCGCCGCGCTGAAATCACGCGAGCGTTTTTCCGGCCGTTCCTCCGATCGCACCTGGCTGGTCGGCATCCTGCGGCACAAGATTTACGATCACCTTCGCAAGGTCTGCCGCGAGCGTCCTGTTCGCACCGATGAATCCGCGAAGGCCCGCGCCGATCACGAAGCCTGGGATGATTCGCTTCTCTGGGCGCACGAAGTGGCCGCCGAGTGCGCGGAGCCCAGCCGCCGCCTGGAACTCGCCGAGTTGCGCGTCGCGCTGGGAGCCGCGGTCGGGAAACTTCCCCCGCGCATCGCCCAGGTGTTCCAGATGTACGAAATCGAAGAGCGCCCGAACCGCGAGGTCTGCGACCGCCTCAACATCTCCGAGAGCAATCTCTGGGTGATGCTCCATCGCGCGCGCAAGTTGCTGCGGCAGGAACTGGGTGGCTGGTGGGAACAGAAAAATGACCGCTCCCTGACCATCAACGCCTGACCTGCCATGTTGAGAATTTCAGAAGTGATACCGGACGAGGGCGCGGCCGTGCTGAAGCTGGAAGGCCGGCTGATTGGTCCGTGGGTCGGGGAATTGCGGAATGTATGCCGCAAGTGGATTGGCGAGCGGAAAAGCTTCCGGCTCGATTTGGCGGACGTGTCCTACGCGGATCGCGAAGGCGTGGCACTTTTGCTCAGCCTGAAGGACCAGGAAATTAATCTCGCTGACTGTTCGCCCTTCGTGCAGGCGGAATTGAAGGACGCGGGCGCCGACCCGCTCAAGCCGCCCGCGCCGGGCGCTTGATGCCGAGCTTTTGCATGCGGCTGCGCAGCGTGCTCGGGTTGAGATTGAGAATCCTGGCCGCGCCGCGCTCGCCTTCGATCATCCAATTCGTTTGCCGGAGCACCGACTCGATGTGCCGGCGCTCCACCTCTTCCAGTGCGCCCGCCTTGGCCGCTTCTGGCTGCGCGCTTTCGACCGGTTTGGTTTTTGCCACCGGCGCGGCCGGAGCCGGCCGGGCTTCCCAGCCTGGCGTGGCATCAAATCCCGCTGACAGACTGAGCGTCGTGCCCTGCGAGAGCACCACCGCCCGCTCGATGATGTTTTGGAGCTCGCGAATGTTCCCCGGCCACGCGTAAGCCGCAAGCTGCCGCATGGTTTCCTCGGACACCCGGCTCACCTGCTTGCTGAATTTTCGCGCGAAGCGTTGCATGAAAAATGTGGTCAGCAGCGGCACATCCCCGGCGCGCTCCCGCAGCGCCGGCACGCTGATCGGCACGACATTGAGCCGGTAGTAAAGATCACTCCGAAATTTTCCTTCGCGCACCGCTTCACCGAGATCGCGGTTCGTCGCCGCAATCACGCGCACGTCCACCTTCACGGTCCGGCTGCCGCCGAGAGGTTCGAACTCGCGCTCCTGCAGCACGCGCAACAGCTTCACCTGCGTCTCCGGCGGCAACTCGCCGACTTCATCGAGAAAAATCGTGCCGCCGTCCGCCAGCTTGAAGCGTCCATCACGATTGGTCAGCGCGCCGGTGAACGCGCCTTTGACGTGGCCGAAAAGCTCGCTCTCGACCAGCCCCGCGCTGATGGCGCCGCAGTTTACCTTCACCAGCGGAAAACTCCGCCGCCCGCTCCGATCATGAATCGCACGGGCAACCAGTTCCTTGCCCGTGCCAGTCTCGCCCAGCACAAGAACTGTGGAATCGGTCGAAGCCACCTGTTCCACCTGCTTCAACACATCGCAAAGCGCGGGGCTGTTGCCCACCATCTCGGTAAAGTTATGCTCGGTGCGGATTTCTTCCTGCAGGTAGGCGTTTTGCGCCTCGAGCCGCGCCTTCTCCCGGGACATCAGCACCTGTTCGGTGATGTCCACAAACATCGTGCGCGTGTAAGTGCCGCTGGGGTCGGGCCGCGACCACCATTGAATCCAGATGGGGTTGCCATTGTCGCGCCGGCGCAATTCCAGCACCACCCCGCTGGTATCCGTGCCGCGACCGATGGATTCAAACGCCTCGCGCAATCGGCGCTGGGCTTCCGGCGTATCGGGAACAAAATCCTTCCCGTAAGCGCCTTCGACTTCCTCGGGCTTGATGCCCAGAATCTTCATCGCCGTGCGATTGGCCCGGATGAACTTTGAATCGAGCCCCTCCAGCACATAAGCAATCGGTGCCTCCTCAAACAGATCGCGAAAGCGTTCGTCGCTCTCCTGCTTGCGCCGCGCCAGGTCCTCGAATGCCCGTTCGCGCTCCAGTTCCACCGCCGCGCGCGCCGCGAACGTTTCCAGGACGGACAACGCCAGCGGATCGGAGGGCATCGGTTTGTCGTCGAACGTGACCAGGTGGCCGATCACCTTTCCGTCCGAACCCCGCAATGGCACACCGAGGTAGCTCACCGTACCCATACGGAGCATTCCCTGGTCCTTGGGAAACGCCTCCGCAAGCCGGTCCGGCACATGGCAGACGCGGCCTTTCACGACTTCCATGCAGGGCGTGCCCGGCAGGCTGTATTCAAAATCCTTTCCGAAATTCCGGTCCTTGAAGAACGCCAGCGAACGCGCGCGCATGTTGGGCAGGCATTCGGCGACAAAGGCAAACCGCACATGCAACCCCTCGGCGAGATGTTTCACCAGCGACCGAAAGAACTCCGTGCCCGAGACCGAAGCCGTGCCCTGGATGATGGCGCGCAGCAGTTCCTCCGCGCGCCCGGGCGAACCGGGCGGAACTCCGTCCAGCGGTCCGGCTGCCACGGCCGGGGCACCGCTTTTGGGCGAACTGGGTTTCATGAAAAAAAGGGCGCGAGCATGCTGCCACGCTCGCGCGCAAACTAGACTAAACCCGCGTTTTCAACAAGGTACGACCGCAACCCGTCACTTCACCAAAATCCGCACCTAGTTCAAATTCCCAAGCACCGAGCGGCTGAACAGGCCATCCACCGGATCCTTCACGCCGGCCTTCTTTTCCTCGAGCAACGGCCAGTACTTGTCAGCCTTGGTCTTGTTGCCGGCCACGTCCTTCTCCCAGAGTTCCGCCGCGCCTTTCGTATTCTGCAGAATGAGTTTGCCGTCCACAATGGACCAGACCAAAGGATCGGTTGGCCGCACCTTCCCGATGCTGGCCGCGTAGCCGCAGTAACCACCGTAGGCTGGCACGTACTTCGCAGGGTCGGCCGTGAAGAGGGCCTGGTGCGCGGCGGAAACAAAGTAATACTTCGCGCCTTGATACTCGGCGCTGAATTGTGAATTTCCCGGCACGGCCTTTTTGTCGGTGAAATATGCCACGGTGTCATAGCCGTGCACAGCGACGCCGTCCTTGTTTTTCTGCACGAGCACTTTGGGGCTGGCCGGCTCGGCGGCCAAGAGCACGTTCGTAAAACAGAAGATTGCCGCGGCCGACAGCAGCAACCGGCTGGCCACGCGGGCCGGGTGATATGTGTTTAACCAAGCGATTTTCATAGTGATCGATTGCGAGTTTGTTTTGATTTGTTACCGGATTTGGTCGCGTGAGGAGTCATTTCCTTACACCTCAACGTGGGATCAGCGTTGTGCCGATTCGGTTCTTAAGCGGAACGGGCCGAGTAGCAGCGCGTGCCCATCCGGATCGCGGACAATCTCGGAATCCGCCTCCACCCCTGAACGCGACACAAAGTGCGCCCGACTCTTTCGCAGCGCGCCGACGAGCCCTGGCACATCATCCACAGCAAGCTGGGTTTTCCAGAATATCAGGTCGGCGGCCGAGGCCCCCGCGGGAAGCGACCGGCCTCCCGGCGGCGCGATGTACTCCAAAAACTCGATGCCCGGACCGCGCTCCGCCCGCAGGGACGTGATCCGCAATCGCGCGCCAAATACCTGGTTCAGGTGTTCCTGTTCGGGGCCGTAATTTTCGCCGGTCCCGGCCACGCGTAATCCCAATACATCGCGATAGAACGCAAGACTGGCTTCGGTGTCGGACACGACGATTGCCGTGTGATCAATGCCAAGAAATGGCGTCGTGGCGGAATTTGCGACGGCCTGCCACTTCGGATCACCTTTGCCTTTGGGAAACGAGATTAGCTCCAGCACATGATTATCCGGGTCGAGGAAATAAAAGGCCTTGATACCCGCCGCGTTCGTATTCCATGCCGGCAAAGTCTGCGGAGCCGTCGAGACGTGTTTGACGTTCTTCGCACGCAATCGCGCGTAAGCCGCATCCATGTCGCTGACAACAATCGCGATGTGCTGAAACCAGTGATCGAAGCTGCGCGAATCAGCGGGGATGGCGCGGCCGGGATTGATGAGGTGCTCCGTAAGGGTGATTTGCTCGTCGCCCAGCTTCAGCAACGCCACGCGCAAGCTCGTCTCGGGCAATCCCAGCAGGGCGTTCTGCCCAGGGCCTGACGCTTCGGAGATGGAGACGAGTTCGAACGGAAGCGTGTTGGTGTAAAACGCCAGCTCGCGATTCAAATTGGCCACCGTCAACCCAATCGGCCCGACTTCGCGAACTGCGGCCGCCGCGGTTGCCAGCGAAACGCAAACGGCAATGATCGTCGCGAGGCCCGCCAAGGAGAAAGACAGATTGCGGCGCCTCCCCGCGCGCGGCCGGGACAAACCGTCGCAGGCCGGACGCCCGTCCGTCGCGAGGAGCGGAGGCAGGGAGGGATACGCGGGGAGTCGGGCAACGTGATGGCGCCCCGCCTTGGAAATTTTCCGGACGAGTATTTCGAGAAACGCGCTTTTGCTTTTCACGAAGTTGGGTCGGGACGCCGCCCGATTCCTTACACCTCCACACCGGAACGCTCGTCCCTCTGTAGCAGCCGAGGTAACGAGGCTCTATATTTCCAACGACCCGGTGCGGCCTACAGCCATTGCCTGCCGAAGTTTGCGGAGTCGTTCAATTGCTCTCCCTCTCCCATGGGAGAGGACCGGGCTGAGGGGAATTTGTCGTCGTGCCGCCTTGCCACCTCACCGAAGCTCCGGCCGGACTAATTCCTCACCCAACCCCGCACCCATGCTACGGCAGCGCCTTGAGCGCCGCCGCCGCGGCCACGCGGTCGCCATGCTGCTTGCTCACATGCGCGAAACGAATCTTGTTCTGCTTATCAATGACGAACGTCGAAGGATACGCCGTCTCCCCCTTCGCTTCCCATCGCAATCCCCACGCCTTCGTGAAAGTATAATCTGGATCGACGACAAAGATGAACTCCTTCGGCCAGTTCTTGTTCTTCAAGAAATCCTGCGCGTGCGCCTGTAAATCCGTCGCCGGACCCGGATAGACCATCACCACCCGCGCCCCTTGCTTGGCAAACTCGGTGGCTTGCGCGACGAAATCATTCACCTGGCGGGTGCAGAGGGGACATTGATAACCGGGCCAACCACGCAGGACCACGAGCACGACCGGCTTCTCCGCGGTAAGCTTGGCGAGTTCGACTGATTTGTTGTCGAGTGTGTTGAGCTTGAAGTCTGTGGCCGCGTCGCCGACTCCGGGAGGAGTCGCCGCGCGCGCGGCCAGCAAAGCAGTGGTGAAGAGGGTTATCGCAGCCAGTTTGGTTTTGGTGAGGTTACGCATTTGATTCCTGTTGATGAATGATTTGGCTATCTGGTTCTTTGATACGTTTTCGGATCGGCTTTGAAAATCAGCATGTCGCCCTGTCGCACGACTTCGCCCGTAATCTTGACCGGTTCCGCTACAAAATCCAAAACTTCCTGGTTCACCGGTTTGCCTTCCGCCGAAACCAGGAACAAATGCGCGGGCGCCCCCGCCGTCGATTTCACCACCAACAGCGGCGGGCACCCGCCGCTGATGCACCGGATGGCGCAGGCGCGATGCGGAACATACTGGCCCGGATTCATCACGCCGAGATAACATTTGCTATCCACGATCTCTCCGCTGAGCGTTTGCCGCCCCAGCGCAATCGGGCCGGGCGGGGTGGCTACAGGCGCCTCGCCGTTCAATTGAATCCACTCCGGCTTGGTTTCGATCATCTGCTGCTCCGCGCGATAAATCAGCGTTCCCTTCAGGGTGACGGACTTGCCGTCGAACGCCCTTATCGCTTCCGGTGCCAGCCCGTTCTTCCAAGTGGCGACCAGGTAGTAGGTGGCGATGCCGGTCTCGTTCGGGACCTGATTCGTCCGCGCGACCAGCAACCGGGGATACGGCTCCGCCTCGAACACGCCCGAGAATGTCTTGAGATTTCCCCATTCGAACACGCTCACGCCGATGGTTCGTTGCGAAGCCGCCACCACCGCCGCGACCGCAACCACCAGCAACACCAGGACGACGACCACCCGCCGCACCGGCTTTCCAATGGCCGGCGCAGACTTCGCCTCCCAGCCAATGTAAAATGCCTCGGGCGATTTCACGCCATCACCTCCGCGAGCGCCACTTCCAGGATGAGCGCCGGCTCCGCACGCGTGCCGGCGGGGTTTGGCTTGGGATGCACCAGCACCCGACCGTTGCGAACGCGCACATTGAAAGTCGGCACCTTCTCGACAAACGGCGGCGGCGACGCCCCCGTTTCCGGCGCATACTGGTAGCCATGCCACGGGCACGTGATGCAGCCGTAAACAATTTTCCCCTCTCCCAGCGGTCCGTTCTGGTGCTGGCAAACATTGGACACAGCGGAGATTTTCCCTTCGTATTTGAAAATCGCCACGCGCTCGCCTGAAAGACAAACGATGCGGGCGCGGCTTTCGGGAATGTCCGCCACCGCGCAGGCATCCACGAAGCCATCATCCGCCGACATTTTCACGGATTGCCTCTGCGAAATGTCGGTGTCGAGCGGACGTTCCTTTCGGGCGGCAGCCAGATGCAGCCCGACCACGGCCACAAAGCCGATCGCAGTCGCCGCCGTGTAAATCGGGCTCAACTCACTCTGGAGTGCGCCGAAGGTGACATGTAGCACCAGCAGTGCATAGGCCACATACACCAGCATATGCAGTGATTTCCAAACCGGCGCGCTCAAATTCGCCAGCCAGAAGTCGTGGCTCGTCGCCGCCATCAAAAAAAGAATGATCAGCGCGAAGAAACCGAACACCTGGAACGGCACGCCGGCGACCGAAGGCACCAGCGGGCTGGAGACGAAGATGCTGAGAATGGGATTCACATTGCTCCCCGCGTGATAGGTGGCGATGACTAGCGCGGCGTGGACCAGGCCAAGCAGAAACATCGTTACCCCCGCATGGCGGCGATTATAGAGCAAAGGAAGGAACACCGGGTTCAACCGGCAGAGCGGGCCGATACACAGGATGATATGCAGGAGCACAAAACCCGCCGTCCCAAACGCCCGCATCAGGAGGATTTCATCCGTGATGTAGGGAAACAGCGACTTCGTGAAAGCCGCAAACGCCATCAACCACCCGGCCACGCCGCCCACCAGTACAAGGTCATAAATCCGCTTCTGGCGGTTCCACTGCACAGCTCGGTATTCGACGCTCATGGCGACGTGATGGGCTTCGCCCATGAAGGCGGCAGCACGTTCGCGGGCGGCAACGGTTTCCGGGCGGCGATCCCCGCCGCAAACAAAACCGGCAGCAGTATCGCCAGCACCGCAAACATCCGCCAATGCCGCTTTCGCAGGGGTAGAATCATAAAGTTCCCGCTTTGGCCGCGCGCCGATGAGCGTCACATTGCTCCGGTGGCTCGTGGACCCCGCTCAGCCAGCGCTGCAACAACAACGGCCACAAGGCCATCGCGCCCGGGACGATCAGCAGCCGAAACCCCCACGATCCATGCGCGGCGTGCGAATCAATGCGACCCACACCAACCCAGGCAAAAGGCACCGCAAACGCGAGGCCAACCACCAGGTAAACACCCAGCGCGACGAGAAGAATGGCGGCAAACATGTTCTTCCTCAATGGGTCGCGGCTGCCGGCCGATCCTTACACCGACAACGCCGCAAACTCAGATTCCCAAAGGCTTGTCGGCGCAAACAACTTGTAAACAAAGCTCCATTCTGCTTTGGATGAACAAACATTCGGCGGAAAAGTCGGCCAAATGAATCGTATATTAATCTTCGCAGCCACAATCACAGTCCTCATTCCGTTCGCGCGCGCAGGCGAGGCTGGCTGGAAGCCTGTCCCGTCAGCCCTCATGACGAGCTGGGGCAAGACCGTGACGCCCGAAAATGCCTGGCGCGACTATCCGCGCCCCCAAATGATCCGCCCGGAATGGCAAAGCCTCAACGGTCTATGGGACTACGCCATCACCGGCGAGACCCGGCCTTGGGATCAGCCGAATGTCGAGAATGCGACCTTCGATCCCTTGAACAAGACGCTCCCGTCCGCTCCAACGAACTGGGACGGGAAAATACTGGTTCCCTTTGCCGTCGAATCCGCGTTGTCCGGTGTGGGAAAACTGGTGCGCCCCAATCAATTGCTCTGGTATCAGCGCCGCTTTGAGGTTCCCGGCAAATGGAAAGGGCAGCGTGTCCTGCTGCACTTCGATGCCGTGGACTGGCATGCCATTGTCTGGGTGAACGGCAGGAAACTCGGCGAAAACAAGGGCGGCTATAACCCATTCAGTTTTGACCTCACCGACGCGCTCAAATCCACCGGCCCGCAGGAAATTGTCGTGGCCGTCTGGGATCCGAGCAATGCCGGCGATCAAGCAGTGGGCAAACAAACACTGCCGGAGCTCAAACAAGGGTTCCGCTACACCCCGACCACGGGGATCTGGCAACCGGTCTGGCTGGAGCCGGTTCCCCCGGTGTCCATTCAAAGCCTGGTCATCACACCACAAGTGGACCAGGGCGCCGTGGACGTCACCGTAAAGGCATCCTCGTCCGCCAGCTCCGCAGGGGTGGATGGGGTGGTGGTGGTTCAGGTGCTCGACGGGGGCAAAGCGGTCGATGGCAAAGTGTTTGCGGCAGCCGCGGGAAAAACTGGCGAAAAGATTCAGGTCAGGATCCCCAACGCAAAGTTGTGGTCGCCCGATTCACCATTTCTTTACGACCTCAAAGTCCGACTCGGCGACGATGCCATTACGAGCTACTTCGGGATGCGCAGAATCGAAGTCCGGCCCGATGCCGCGGGCGTTGCGCGCATCCTGCTGAACGGTCGCGAAATATTCGCGTTTGGCCCGCTGGACCAGGGCTACTGGCCGGACGGTACGCTGACGCCCCCGAGCGACGCCGCAGCCAGGGCCGACCTCGAATACTTGAAAAACATCGGGTGTAACATGGTCCGCCCCCATATTAAGGTAAACCCCGACCGCTGGTACTATTGGGCGGACAAACTCGGACTCATGGTTTGGCAGGACTTCGTGTGCATGCCGAAATACGGCAGCACCATCCGCCCCTCGTCGTCGGCGCAATGGCAGGAGGAAATGGCGCGCGAGATGGACCATCTGCACAATCATCCGGCCATTGTTGAATGGATGGTGTTTAACGAAGGCTGGGGCCAGCACGACACGGAGCGATTGACGGAATGGACGATGAAACGCGACCCCTCGCGGATTGTCTGCGGCGCCACCGGCTGGACTGACGCCGGCGTCGGGAACACCTATGACATTCACGATTATTCCTTCCAGGTCTCCATTGCCCGCCCCGGACAACTTGGTGCGCGCGCCATGTCGGTGGGCGAATGCGGCGGGTTCAACGTGTGGATCCCCGGCCACCTTTGGGGTGATTACAAGCGGAAGGAAACCATCGATGAAATCGGCGAAGGCGGCCGCGAAAGCTACCTGGACGCGAGCGCTTGGGCGAAACGGTATACAGCCTGGACGGCCACCGTGGGACTGCTGCGCTCCCTCGGGCTGTGCGGCGCCGTTTACACCCAGATCACCGATGTCGAACACGAGTGTAATGGCTGGCTGACTTACGACCGCGAGGTCAGCAAGATTCCGATTCAGAATCTGCGACCGCTGCACGAACGACTCTATACACCGCTCCCCTCCCTCCGGCCGCTGCTGCCCATGAGTGCCGGGGATCAGCCGGCTCAAGCTTTCAAACAGCGCACCATCAATCCGCCGGCCAAAAGAACTTTCAAGTTGGATCAATTGCCCGCCGCCGTGCTCGTCCGCTTGGACGGAACCGGCCCAGCCCGTTTGTCGCTCAACGGTCAGCTGGTGAAGGTGATGACCAACAACGACCGCGCGGGCTACGTGCCGACTTCCTTCGCCCTGCTGTCCGCCGACGGCCTCAAGGCGCTCCGCGTGGGTGAGAACGTCTTGCAACTCGAACCCGCGGAGCCGGAACCGGGCGCACGAAAGAAAAACCGTCGCCCTACGGACCAACCATTGGACGTGGGTCTCTTCGCGGTCGACCCCGCGCCTTGATCACCAAAATCCAGCTGAGGCTTTCAGTTTAGGCTGCAAGCCCCTTTGCCACTCTCAAGCGGCGGCCAACGCAGCCGTCCTTGTGTCCGGCTTCCGTTCAGCACCAGATGACGCGGCCTTCAACCTCTCAACCAGGTGGTCCCCCACCCGCAACGCATTCGCGACGATGGTCAACGTCGGATTCACCGCCCCGCTGGAAACAAAAAAGCTGCCGTCCACCACATACAAATTCTCCACCTCATGCGCGCGGCAGTTGAGATCCAGGACCGACGTCCGCGGATCCTCGCCGAATTTGCACGTGCCGACCTGGTGGCCCAGGCTGTGCATCGGCATCTTCGTCGTGAAATAACCAGCCTTCGGCGCGAAATAATTTGCCTGCGGCACAATGTGGCAGCCACACCCGATTTCCTTGAGGATGCCTTTCCAGCGCTCCACCAGCCGGTCGAACGGTTCCGCATTATTTTCCGTGTAATCAATCACGATGCGCTGGTCGCCCTCCACCCGCACCTGGTTCCGGGTTTCGGGCAGGTCCTCAGTGGTGAGCCACCAATCAATGGAGTTCTTCGCGACTTCCTCGATCGTCAACGGCGCATACTTCGCCTCCAGCCCGCGCAAGCCTTCGATCACCGTCTTGCCCATCAACTGAATATTCCCCATCGGAAATTCATACCCCGGCTCGCCCCAGTAAAAATCATTGATCGCCATCGTCTTCTGAAACTTCGAAGGATTGGCCTTCAGCGTCGAAACCCCGATCAGCGAGCCCAGCACATGCTTCATCAAATTGCGACCGACCAATCCCGAGCTGTTGTTCGCCAGGCCGTTCGGATGTTTGTCGTTGGCCGAGCGTAGCAACAGCGCCGACGAATTCACCGCGCCGCACGCGACCACCACCACATCCGCTTTGAATACCAGGGTCTCTCCGCCCACCTCCACGACGACGCCCGTCACCTCGCGGCCCGAGGCGCTCGTATGCAGGCGTAGGACTTTCGCTTCCGTCAGTAGCGTTATGTTCCTTCCGGAACCCGCTTTCCCTGTGTCCTCACCGCTCTCATTAACACCGGGCTTCAGCCCGGTGTATCCCGGCGTGGCGGCCACCAGCCGTTTCAACGGCTTTTCCGCGTTATGACGCTGCCCAAACAGGGCCGGCCTGACGCACATCACCTCCGCATCCGATTTCGCATGCACCATGCAGGGGTAACCGTCACAGGTGTCGCAGCGGATGCACGGGCTCAGATGCATCGCGGCTTCGTTGAGCCGCACGCCCATCGGCGCCGGATACGGTCTCATCCCGCGCGCCTTCAGGATTTCAAACACTTCCTTGATCCGCGGCTCGTGGCTGATGGGTGGATGCGGATATTCCCCCGAACGCCACGGCTCCGTCGGATCTTCGCCGGCCTTGCCGTGAACCTGGTACAACTTCTCCGCCTCCGTGTAGTAGGGCTCCCAATCGTTGTATTTGATCGGCCACTCCGGCGAAATGCCGTCCCGATGCCGGAACGCTTCAAAATCCTTCTCCCGCAACCGGAACAACGCCGCGCCATACACCTTCGTGTTCCCGCCCACGTGATACGAAAAGCCCGGGCGAATCTCCCCGCCCTCCCGGTTGTACATCACCTCGGATGAGTAATACTTGAACGACCCGTGATAATTCCAGTTGTCCTTCTCCCGCGCCAGGAACGGCCCGCGCTCCAACACCAAAATCCTCTTTCCACTCGGCGCCAGCCGATGCAGCAATGTGCCGCCCCCGGCGCCCGTGCCGATGATGATTACGTCGAAGTGTTCAGGCATACGCAAGTGAGTCGCCATCACCGGGCCGACCTTACAGATGCGCTTCGATCGACAGCGCGTACAACAAAAAACCCGGCCTCATCACGCGAGGCCGGGTTTTGCGAACGAAGCGCAATTACAGCGATTTCAATAAAACTGTGGCCACCGAAAGGTAGGGCCGGCAGTCCCCTGCCGGCCGCGGCGTCGCTACCCGTGGCCACGAAATAATTTAATTCGCTCTAGCGCTGCGAAAGTTGCACCGCGTGCTCGAAAGACGCTTCGCCCAGCACCACTTCCGCGTAGGCGCACCAGATCTGCACCTTGCTGACGTCGGCCACATACGCCGGCAGGGTGATGCTGCGGTTCACCTTGTCGCCCTTGATGCTGAGCTTCTGCAGGAGGTAGGTGTTGCCCTTGGAGTCCACCACCTGCCAGTGCGGGTCAGGCGTTCCGGGCACGACGAAGTCCACCGAGAGCGTGAGGATGTTTTTGCCGTCCTTGACGGTGTGGGTCACGGTCCCGGTATTGGCCTTGGGCCCCTGGAATTTCGTGCTGGTGTGGGAGTCGTCGGCGAGAGCCACACTCGCCATCAAGGCGAGCGCGGTGAATGAGGCGATGATGCTGTTTTTCATTTTGGTCTTTCGATTGATTGTTTTTCTTTTTTGCCCGCAACTTTCATGGGCCGCGAGCCGTGCAGAGGTGAGTCGGCGGGAAGGCAGGAAGCTTACAGCCTTCACCAATCACCCCGCCGACCCCTGCGGATCGGATTGAGTCCTCCAAGACACCAGGCTTTGCTGTCCGACCGAATCACGCCGCCGTCCCGAAGGGACATTCGACAATAGCCCACGGTTTCAACCGTGGGTAACCGGCCCAAAGAATTCAAAAGTCCCGCAGGGACGACTGAAAGCGGCCCGTTCAGCCGTCCCTTCGGGACTTGAATTCGCTCCCCCTCCTCACCCAACGTTGAAATATTGGACCGCCTTCGTGCGTTGCTGTCGCCGGAACGGTCACTCTGCGCTTCGACGGCGGCGACAAGACAACCTCAAACCATCACCGTTTCGCGCTGACGCCTGGAGGCGGTCGCAGCACGTTTCGGCTTCGTGACCGCCAATGACTTCTTCCCGCGCGGCTGAAGCAACTTGGCAATCAGACCCGTCCAACCCGTTTGATGCGAGGCGCCGACACCGCGTCCGTTATCGCCGTGGAAATACTCGTGGAACAACACGTAATCCTTGAAGTGCGGATCAGTCGCGAGCTTCGGATGGTATTTCAGCACGGGCCGCTGGCCGTCTTCGCCTTTAAGAAATAGCCGGCTCAGGCGGCGGGTCAGTTCATCGGCGACTTCGGCAAGGGTCTTGAACTGGCCGGAACCGGTCGGACACTCGACTTTGAAATCGTCGCCGTAATAATGATGAAACTTCTGGATCGATTCGATGAGGAGATAATTCACCGGCATCCAGATGGGCCCGCGCCAGTTGGAATTTCCACCAAACAGGCCGGAGTAGGATTCGGCCGGCCAATAGCGCACTTCATTCGTGCCTCCATTCACGTCGAGCCGATACGGTTCAGGCTCATGCACTTTGGAGAGCGCACGCACGCCGTAGTCCGAGAGAAATTCCGTTTCATCCAACATGCGGCGCAGCAGGCATTTCATGCGATGCCCCCGCAGCAGCGAGAGCAAATGCCGCTCGCCGGCGCCACGTTCGTGCCAGCGCGAAACCAACTTTGCCAGGTCAGGGCGGGATTTCAGGAACCAGTCCAGGCGGCCGGCAAAACCGGGAAGTTGATCGAGCAATTCCGAATCGAGCGTCTCGACGGCAAACAGAGGAATCAGGCCTACCATCGAGCGAATCTTCAGCGCCATGCTGCGTCCGTCGGGCAGGTTCAGGGCGTCGTAGTAAAACTCATCTTTGTCGCACCAGAGTCCGACGCCGTCGTCGCCCATGCTGTTCATCGCTTCCACGATGTGGAGGAAGTGCTCGAAAAACTTGGTCGCGATGTCTTCGTAAACGCTGTTGTGCTTCGCCAACTCGAGCGCGATGCGCATCAGGTTGATGGAATACATGGCCATCCACGCCGTGCCGTCGGCCTGGTTGATGAAGCCGCCGGTGGGCAGCGGCGCGCTGCGGTCGAACACGCCGATGTTGTCGAGGCCGAGGAAGCCGCCCTGAAAGATGTTTCGGCCCTGGGCGTCCTTGCGGTTCACCCACCAGGTGAAATTGAGCATGAGCTTGTGGAACACGCGCTCGAGGAACGCGAGGTCGCCGGGATAAGCGGACTCACTTTCGCGCCGTTGCTTGCGGTCCATCTGAAAGACGCGCCACGTGGACCACGCGTGCACCGGCGGATTCACGTCGCCGAAGGCCCACTCGTAAGCGGGCAACTGACCGTTCGGATGCATGTACCACTCGCGCGTGAGCAGGACGAGTTGCGACTTGGCAAACTCGGGATCAACGAGCGCAAGGGGAATGCAGTGGAAAGCCAGGTCCCACGCGGCGTACCATGGGTATTCCCACTTGTCGGGCATGGAAATGACATCGGCATTGTTGAGGTGGCACCACTCGCGATTGCGGCCGGCCTTGCGGCAGTCGGGCGGGGGATATTGGCCGGCGTCGCCGTGCAGCCATTGCGGCACGTCGTAGTAAAAGAACTGCTTGCTCCAGATCATGCCAGCCAGTGCCTGGCGCTGGACGAGCCGGGCATCTGCGTCCGGGATGTCCTTTTGCAACTCGGCGTAGAACGCATCCGCTTCGCTGAGCCGCTGGGAGAAAACGGCATCGAAGTCCGCAAACGGTTTGCCATTGGTTCCTCGTGAAAGTCGCAACCGGATTTCGCGCGAGCCACCCGCCGGAACCGAAATCTGGTAAAGCGCGGCCGCCTTGGTGCCGGTGCGCGCGGGATTAATGGCTTCCGCCTTTCCGTGAACGACATAGTCATCAAAACCATCCTTGAACGGGCCTGCTGCCTCCGCCTGGCCGTGGAGACGACGTGAATTCGTTTCGTTTTCGCAGAAAATCAATTCGGGTTTGCCGTCGGCGTGGAAAAGAAAGTTCCCCAGTTCCTCATGTTCGACGGAGATGCTCCCATTGGCGGCGGCGCACAAGGAAGGTTTGCTGCCGTTCGGCTTCCAACTCCACGTATTGCGAAACCAGATCTGCGGCAGCAGCTGGATCGCAGCCGCCTCGGGACCACGATTGTGGACAGTGACTCGCATCAGCAAATCCTCGGGACCGGCTTTCGCGTACTCGATGAAGACATCGAAATAGCGATCGTCGTCGAACACGCCCATATCCAGTAATTCGAACTCGGACTGGTCCTTGCCCCGGCGGCGGTTTTCCTCCACCAGCGCGCAGTAGGGAAATTCCCGCTGCGGGTACTTGTAGAGCATCTTCAAATACGAATGCGTGGGCGTCGCATCCAGGTAGTAATACAACTCCTTCACGTCCTCGCCGTGGTTGCCTTCGGAATTCGTCAGGCCAAACAGCCGCTCCTTCAAAATCGGATCTTTGCCATTCCACATCGCCAGCGAAAGGCATAGCCGTGATTGATCATCGCTCACGCCGCCGATGCCGTCCTCGCCCCAGCGGTAGGCCCGGCTGCGCGCGTGGTCGTGGGGCAGATAATCCCACGCGGTGCCGTGGTCCGAGTAATCTTCGCGCACCGTACCCCATTGGCGCTCGGAGAGATAGGGGCCGAAGAATTTCCATTTCCGTGTGGGTGCCTCGGCGAGGCGGGCTTTTTCGGGATTCATGGTCAGGGGATGATTCAAGTGGTGACGAGTTCGCGGTCGCGTTTGCGGGTCGGCTTTTCCGTCGCCAGAATGACGTGTTCCAGCCGGAGCCATTCGCCAATGGACCAGGCCTGAAACGGACAGCCCCGCGGTGTATGCGGCGGTGCAGCATCGGCAATCTCCGGGAGGTGACCGATACCGGCTTCCACGAAATGCGCCCGCATCGGGGTCAGAAACTTCTGCCTCGCCTCGCGCTTTGCGGCCACCGTCTGACCGCGTACCCGCAGCCAGGCTTCGACGAATGCGCCCGTGAGCCATGGCCAGACGGTGCCCTGGTGATAGGCGCCGTCACGCTGCCAGACCCCGCCTTCGTAATGCGGTGCATAGCCCGGTTCTCCCGGTGCGAGCGAACGCAGGCCAATCGGCGTCCAAAGCTTCTCTTCCACAAGCGCAACGACGGCCCGGGCGCGTTCACCCTCCAGAATCGGAAACGGCAGGCCGCCCACGGCGAAAATCTGGTTGGGCCGCAGGGAGCCGTCATTTTCTCCAGCGCGATGGTTTACATCCATCACATCGAAGAGACAGCCGCGTTCGGCGTTCCAAAACTTCTCGTTGAACGACTTCAGGCCGCGCTCGAAATGTTTCGTCCAACCGGGTGAGAACTGGCTCGCGATCTTCAGCGCGTTGAGCCAGAGCGCCTGGATTTCCACCGGCTTGCCCGCGCGCTGGGTCACGATCCATTCGCCGACTTTGGCGTCCATCCACGTGAGCTGCACTCCGCGCTCGCCGGCTGCGAGCAGGCCGTCCTCATCCATGCGAATCCCGAAGCGCGTTCCTCGCGAATAACCTTCGAGGATGGCTTCGACCGCGTTTTGCAGGGTGCGCCGGTCTCGCGCTGAAACCAGCCGGGCGTTGCCCTCGGCGGCCTGCAATAGTTCATATACCGCGATGATGAACCAGAGCGAAGCGTCCACCGAATTATATTCCGGTTGCTCGCCATTATCCGGAAACCGGTTCGGCAGCATGCCTTCCGATACGCTGCCCGCCCAGGCGAGCAGAATCTCGCGCGCGTCCGCCAACCGCCCCGTCGCCAGACACAGTCCCCGCAAGGCGATAAACGTGTCGCGGCCCCAATCCGTGAACCAGGGATAACCGGCGATGATCGTTTTGCCGTTTCGCCCATTTACAATATAAGCATCGGCCGCGCGGTGCCTTGGCGTGGCGAACGCGCTGCGACGCAGACGCTCCGTCTCGCGGACGGAATCAGCAAATCTCGCCACCGACAAATCGCGTTTCAGGGACAGTGCGGGCGAGTTCGTGCTCGCCAGCATCCAAATCGCTTCTCCGGCCGATAAATCCCATTCGAATACACCCGGCGACGCCAGATCCTCGGTGTCATCCAATCCCCGCGCGCGTTCCTCCGCGTAGAGAAAATTGCGATACCACAGCGGCTCGTGGGTATAACAACCGTTGTGACTGTGCAGCGCGCAGACGCCGGGCAGCCCGGGGTACGGCTGCCATGTCACCCGCCCGGACCCGGGTTCGGCGTCGAAGCGAAAAGCGGCGTTCTCCTTGTGCAAGCCGTGGTAATCGCGTCCTGAGATCAGCGGACGAACGAAGAGCCGCGCCTTTGCGGAAGCCGGCCTCGTGAGCCGCCAGCTCACCATCGTTACGCCGGCTTCACCACTCACAAAAATCTCCTGGCTCACCGTGGTGCCGTCTTCGCACCGGAAGGTCCACGTCGGCCAGGGTTCGCTGGCAAATTCCTGAACGCGCGTGTTGCCATCCGGGTGCACCACATCGGGCGCATAATTCTGCGAACTCAGCGCAAAGCGGTCATTCGGCGTCTCCACCCACGCCTCAAAGCCATTGACCAGCACCACGCGCCCGGTCGGCGGAGTGGTGGCCTCCAACAACAGCGCCTGGTATCGCCGCGTCCTGACTCCGCTCACCGTCCCACTCGCAAAACCCCCGCGCCCATCCGCCTCGAGCCACTCGTTGCTATTTCGGAATTCGTTCATTCGGATTTCCTTCGTCCTTCGTCATTCGCCTGCCCGCCGTAGTCCCGCTTCGAGCGGGACGAAGGCGGGTGCTTGGTTCTTGGTCCTTGGTTCTTGGTCCTTTGCCTTCCCTCATCCTCCCGTCTCAAACCCCGGATAAAGCGTCATTCCGCCATCCACAAATATGCTCGCGCCGTGGATATAGTCCGAGTCGTCCGAGGCCAGCCACACCACCGACCGCCCAATGTCATCCGGCTCGCCGATGCGCTTGTAGGGAATCAGCTTCATCAACTCCCGATACGCCTCCGCTGTCCCCCAGGCTTCCATATTGATCGGCGTGCGGATGGCCCCCGGACAAACTGAGTTCACGCGAATCCGGTGGGGCGCCACTTCCTGGGCGATGCTCTTCATCATCAGCATCACGCCGCCCTTGCTCGCTGCGTAATTCACATGGCCGGCCCACGGAATCACCTCGTGCACGCTGCTCATGCAGATGATTTTGCCGGCGGCACAGGAAACTTCTTTGCGAATGCCCCGCCGCTTGAACTCGCGAATGGCCTCCCGCGCGCAAAGAAATTGTCCGGTGAGATTCACATCCAGCACGAACTGCCAGTCCGCCAGGCTCATCTGGTCAATCGCCGCGTCCTTTTGCAGGCCGGCGTTGTTCACGAGAATATCAATCGTGCCGAACTCCTGGATCATTCGCTTGAACATCGCCTGCACTTCATCTTCACGGGCGACATTGGCGCGGTGGGCGTAGGCATTCACCCCGCAACGCGCGGCGTCCTTCACAACTTCGTCCGCCGCGTCGGGCCGCGACACATAATTCACCACCACGTCCGCGCCCGCCTGCGCCAGCGCCATGGCCACGGCCTTGCCAATGCCGGAATTCGCCCCCGTCACCAGCGCTTTCTGGCCTTTAAGCACCTTGTTGATCGGCGTCGCCGGCATGACCGCCTCGGGAAGGTTTTCGTCCCGCAGATGCTGTTGCATCAATTCCTCGTGTTCTTCAGGCATCGGCATCGTGGAACCGGCGGACGGCATTGGGATTTCGAGAGTTGCGTTCATCTGTGAAAGTGTTTGTTTCAATCGGGTTTAATCTGCGCCTGGGTTGGTCGAAGCGGGCTTGGATTCCTTACACGCCCTCACCGGCATGTGAGCGTGGCCATGCCCGTGCACTTTTCGTTTCGGCACGAGCGTGGTATGCTGTCGAAAACCTGTCAGGAATCGCGTCCCCGCGCGACTCACTTGCTGACGTGGAACGACCCGTGCAAACCGAAGACTTGCCGAATAAAACCGACCGGCCGGCGACCGGCCCGCTCTCCGACCCGGAACGCTGGGTCGAGGCGTATGGAGATTACCTCTTCAAATTCGCCCTCGTCCGCTTGCGCGACACCGCCAAAGCTGAGGACGCCGTGCAGGAAACTTTCCTGGCCGCTCTGCGCAGCGGGAAGAGCTTTGAGGGTCGTTCCGCGGAACGCACCTGGCTGATCGGCATCCTGAAAAACAAGATTTGCGATTATTTCCGGAAGGCCAGCCGCGAGACCTCCTTCACCGACCTCGATTTCTACGCCGACCACGAAGGGGAACAATTCGCGTCCTCCGGCAGTTGGGTCCATGACCTGGGTCCACACGAATGGCCAAATCCCGGCGAGGGCCTGGACAACGAGGAATTCTGGCGCGCCTATCGCGACTGCTCCAGCAAGCTGCCCAAGAACGTCGCCACCGTCTTCAAGCTCCGCGAGGTGGACGGCGTCGAGAGCAAGGAGATCTGCGCGCTACTAAATATCTCGGAAAGCAACCTCTGGGTGATGCTCCACCGGGCCCGCATGGCCCTGCGTAGGTGCCTGGAAACCAACTGGTTCGGCAAGCAGCCGGCTGTCTAAGGCCCTGAAAAATAATTGAAAAAATTGTGTAAGGAACCGCCGACTCTCCCCGACCTAACCAAAATGAAGAAGTCCGGCAGCTTGTTTTCCCGTTGGCTTTCGGCGATCTCCCCCAACTGCCGCGAGGCCATCCGCCTCCAGTCCGAAGCCATGGAGCATCCCCTGCCGTTCCCCCGGAGCTTCGGACTGAAGGTCCATCTCCTTCTCTGCAAATGGTGCCGCCGCTATCGCAACCAAATCTCCTTCCTGCGAACCGCCGCCCATGAATCGTCCGACAAGGACGTCTGTGGTTCGCACCACAGTCTTTCTCCGGAAGCCAAGGACCGGATTCGACAGAAGCTCGCCGCGCAGCGCGACCTCCCTGATCCCCCCTCGCCATAGCCGGCGCCCGCTTATTCCGGCCGGACGCAACCGGTCTCCATTTCTTGTAAGCTTGTCCGCCCGCCTGCGACAAACCCACGGAAAATTAACACCGTTGTCACGCGCACGACATAACCCTCCGGCATCTAATCGTTGTGAATTCTACACTCGAATCCTTCCGCATGCTGCTGGTCCCGCAGCTGGGCGCGACTCGTTACGTCGCGCGGCTGGCAAAGAATGCCGCGGAAATCCGTGCCGCACAGGAATTGCGGTTTGAAGTCTTCAACCTGGAATTGAATGAAGGACTGGAGCGATCCTACGCCGTCGGGCTGGACCAGGACGAATTCGATCCCGTCTGTGATCATTTGTTGGTCGAACACCAGCCCACCGGTCACGTGGTCGGCACGTATCGTTTGCAGAGCGGTCTCCACGCGGCCGCCAATCGCGGTTACTACTGCGAACAGGAATTTCAATTCGAGGTCTTTGAACGCCTCCGCCCGCAAATCGTCGAGTTGGGCCGTGCTTGCGTCCACGCCGATCACCGCAACCTCTCCGTGCTTGGTTTGCTGTGGAAGGGGATCGCGGATTACGCCCGGCAACGTGGCAGCCGGTATCTCATCGGTTGCAGCTCGTTGACCTCGCTGGACCCGGCAGTGGGCGCATCCGCCTACACGGAGCTTTGCCGCCGCCACCTCGTGGAGCCTTCCCTGCGCACTACTCCCTTGTGTGACTATGACTGCCCGCTGGAAAGCCTCGCATCCGAACCCGTGAAACTGCCCAAGCTCTTGCGCGCGTATTTGGGCTTGGGAGCCAGGATTTGCGGCCCTCCGGCTCTGGATCGGCAGTTCAAGACGATCGATTTCCTGACGCTCCTCGATCTGCGGGCGCTGCCGGAGCTCGCGCGGAAAAAATTCATGGAATAACCCTGGTCACGTTTGAAGCCCCTGTTGAAACATCCGCTTCGCGTCACCGGCCGGCTGTTGTGGCTTGGCTGGGTGATTGTTTGGGGGGCATTTGAGTTCCTGGTCCTTTGCGCATGGCGCAGGTCGGAGTCACTTCCCCGGGCACGAGCAGCATGGCTGCAAAGTATTTGCCGTCGCACCATCCGAATCTTTCGGCTTCAGGCTGCTGTGCGCGGAGAGCTTCCTGTCAGCGGCCTGCTGGTTTCCAATCACCTGAGCTACGTGGACATACTCCTGTTGTCGGCACTCACTCCCTGCGCCTTCGTGGCAAAAAGGGAAGTAAAGGGCTGGCCGATCTTCGGATGGTTCGCGACCCTGGCCGGAACGGTTTTCGTGGATCGCGGCCGGCGATCGCAAGTGGCCGCGGCCGCGAAAGAAATCACCACTTCACTTGATACGGGCATTCCACTGGTCCTTTTTCCTGAAGGCACCAGCACCGGCGGCGACGTCGTCCTGCCTTTCAAATCTTCCCTGCTGGAGCCCATTTCTCAAGCCAACCACTGCGTGACAGCCAGCTTGATCCAATACGAACTGAGCGACGGGGATCCAAGTGAGGAAATCTGCTACTGGAAGGATATGACCCTGCTCCCACATCTGCTGAATCTCCTGGGCAAGCAATCCGTGCGCGCCGAGGTTTGTTTCGTGCCATTCCGCCAAACTGTCACCAATCGAAAAGAACTGGCCCAAAGGCTGCACGCGACGGTCCTGGACATGGCAACGAATACGCGCACTTTCACGCCAACAGGGTCGCCTTTGTAAGCTCCGTACAAAAAAATGAGCGAGCGAAGGAATTCAAAGCCGCCCCGGACTGCCAGCTTTTTCACCAATGGAAACGGCGTGATTCATGGCGCTTCAGCAGGTTAGCCTTGGGTTCGGCGTCCTCCTTGTGGGTCATGGCCGGCCGCCGCAAACTGGCCGCTTCACCAGCCTGACTCCACCGGGTTTGGCCTCGTGTGAAACCTGCACACCGCTCGCGGTTGCTGGCTTTCCGCGGCTTGGACGTGTTATCGTCGGCCTTTCAGCATGGCTGACGCCCGCATCGAAGAACTGACCACGCTGCTGCCGCAATGCCTGCTGCCCGATTGGGTGCGGTTGGGGCGGCGGTTGGGCAGACTTTTGCGCGATCGCCATCATCCAGCGCAGCGCGATGCTCTCCTCGACCGCTTGTTGGAACAGGTACACGCTTCCATTGCCTTGCGCGAAGAGCGCCGCCTCAACGCGCCCCGGCCTGGCTATCCGCCCGAACTCCCCATCAGCGCGCGCCGGGAAGAGATCGTGACCGCCATTCGCGATCATCAGGTCGTCGTCATCGCGGGAGAAACCGGATCAGGCAAAACCACGCAGATCCCCAAAATGTGCCTCGAAGCCGGCCTGGGGATCGAGGCCCGGATTGGCTGCACTCAACCCCGGCGGGTGGCCGCGCTTTCGATCTCGCGGCGCATTGCCGAGGAATTGAACGTGAACTGGGGGCGCGAGGTTGGCTGCAAGATTCGCTTCGACGACCGATCCAGTCCGCACACTTACATCAAGCTGATGACCGACGGGATTCTGCTGGCGGAAACCCAGGGTGATCCCAATCTCTCCGAATACAATGCGATCATCCTCGACGAAGCGCACGAGCGCAGCCTCAACATCGATTTCCTGCTCGGCCATCTGAAGGGGCTGCTGGCGAGGCGCAAAGACCTGAAATTGATCGTCACGTCCGCCACCATCGACACCCAGGCCTTCTCCCGGCATTTCGATAATGCCCCGATCATCGAAGTCTCGGGACGGATGTATCCGGTCGAAGTCCAATATCAACCGTTGGACGCGGCGTCCGAGGAACAGGGTGAAATCAGCTTTGTGGACGCCGCCGTGCAGGCGGCGGAACGCATTCTTTACGAAACCGAGACAGGTGATGTTCTGATTTTTATGCCGGGGGAGCGGGATATTCGCGAAACCAGCGATCAACTCGAAGGGCGTTTTTCTGGTGAAGCGGTAATCGTTCCGCTGTTTGGCCGGCTCAGTGCGGTCGATCAGCAATCCGTCTTCGCCCCCTCGGCTCGTCGCAAACTTGTCATCGCCACCAATATCGCCGAAACGTCGCTCACGATCCCCGGCATCCGTTATGTGATTGATACCGGCCTCGCCCGCGTGAGCCGTTACAATCCGCGCACGCGCATCAAGCGATTGCCCATCGAACCGGTTTCGCAGAGCAGCGCCAATCAACGCAAAGGCCGGGCCGGGCGGGTGCAGGCGGGCATCTGCATACGCCTCTATTCGGAGGAGGATTTCAACGCCCGGCCGCCTTTTACGCAGCCGGAAATTCAACGCGCCAATCTGGCTGAGGTCATTCTGCGGATGAAGGCGTTTCACTTGGGCGATATCGAAACCTTTCCCTTTGTCCAACCGCCCACCGCGGCGGCCGTCGCCACCGGTTACGCGCTGCTCCACGAACTGGGCGCGCTGGATGAACAGCGCGCGCTCACCCCGCTCGGCGAAGCTCTCGCGCGGCTCCCGATCGATCCCACGCTCGGACGCATGTTGCTGCAATCGCAACGCGAGCACGCGACCCGCGAACTGTTGATCATTGCCGCCGGGCTGAGCATTCAGGACCCGCGGGAACGGCCGCTCGACCAAAAGGATGCCGCCGCCGCGGCGCACAAACAATTCTCCGAGCCGCAATCCGATTTCCTCTCCCTGCTGAACATCTGGAATGCCGTTCACGACGAGTGGGAGCGACTCCGCACCCAGGGACAACGACGCAAGTTTTGCCGGCAGCGCTTTCTTTCCTACCTGCGCATGCGCGAATGGCAGGATGTTTATGCGCAGTTGCACGATGCCCTCGACGATCTCGGCACGCTCAAGCTCAACGAAAGTTCCGCGGACTACGACGCTATCCATCGCTCGATCCTGGCCGGATTGATCGGCCACGTGGCCTGCCGGGAGGAGCGCAACAATTACAAGGCCGCGCGCAACCGGGCGCTCACCCTGTTCCCCGGCTCCGCTCTTTATGCACGCGGCGAGCCGCCCAAAAAACGGCCCGGCAAGGGGGAAAAGCCGCCGCCCAAACCGAAGTCCAACCAACCTCAATGGATCGTCGCCGGCGAGATTGTCGAAACCTCCCAGCTCTTCGCGCGCACGGTGGCCGGCATTGATCCAGAGTGGATCTTCCAGCTCGCGCCGCACTGCTGCAAGGTCACCCACCAGCATCCGCACTGGAATCCGGGCGCAGGCAATGTGCTGGTGGAGGAGATCGTCACCCTCCATGGCCTGGAAGTGCACCGCCGCAAAGTCGCCTACGGCAACATCAATTCCAAAGACGCCACCGCCATCTTCATCCGGGCCGCGCTGGTGGAGGAGAATTTGATTCCCTCGCGGCACCAAGGCGCAAACGACGCGGATGCCGATGCCGACGACGTTCGCATTCTTACGCCGGTTGCGGAGCGGAGAAGGGAATTGCCGCCCCAGTATCGTTTTCTGATTCATAACCGGGGTATCCGGGAGAAAATCGAAAACTGGCGCACGCGGGTCCGCCACTATGCGCTGGGTGACCTCGATGAAACCCTGGCCCAATTCTATGCCCGCCACCTTTCCGACGTCTCCTCACTCCACGATCTGAACCGGTGGCTGCGCAATCCCGACGCCACGGAGCGGCTGCTCATCACGGAGACGGAACTCGCGGGCGGACAATTGTTGGACTATGACGCTGAAGCGTTCCCGGACGCGGTGCCGGTGAGCGGCCAGTTGGTTCCGCTGGCCTACGCATATGCGCCGGGCGAGGAGCATGACGGCGTGACGATTGAACTGCCCTTCAGCCTGGTGCAGACGGCCTCTTCCGCGCTGATCGAATGGGCGGTGCCGGGCTTGCGTGAGAAAATGATCAACGAACTGCTCCGCGCCTTGCCCAAATCCATTCGCCGGGAACTCATGCCCCTCCCGGCCAAAGCGACGGAAATCGTCAACGAGTTCAAGCCCTCGGGAAATTCCTTTCTGCAAGACCTGGCCGCGTTCCTGTCCCGGCGCTACGGACTGGCAGTCAAGGCCGCGGATTGGCCGCCCGACGCTCTGCCGGCCCATTTGCGTCCCCGGATTGAAATTGTGAGCCACGACCGGAAATCAATGGGTGCGGGACGCGATCTCGCCAGCCTTCGACAGCAGCTCATACAAACCCCGCCCACCGTCGTCGAAAAATCCGATTCCCGGGATTGGTCGCGTGCCGCCCAACAAAACGAACGGTTCGGCCTTGCCGACTGGACCTGCGGCGATCTGCCGGTTCGCATCACGGTAAGCGAGGGGCCGGGATTGCCGGTGTATGCGTACCCTGGAATCGAGTTTGCCGAAGGCTCCGTGAATGTGCGGCTCTTTCGCAGTCCGGATCTCGCAGCCGCCGCCTCTTTGGCCGGTGTGCGTCGGCTCGTGGAGCTGGCCGTTCAGAAGGATCTCGCCTGGCTGGAAAAGGATTTAAAGGCCTTGAGCCGTTATGATTCGCTTTATGCGCCTTTGGGCGACAGTGCCGAGCTGCGCGAGACTGCCTTTGAACATTTGAAGCGGCACATCCTGCCGAACGAACCGTTGCCTGCGCTGGCCCGCGCGCATTTCGACGCTGCGGTCACGGAATCACGTTCTCGACTGGCCGGGCTGGCTCCGAAGTTTATTGATCTGTTGGGACCGATTTTACAATTACGGCAACAGGTGCAGCAACGCGTTGGCGCGATCCCGGTGCCGGCCGTCTCCGGTTCACGAACGCTGTCGTCGCTCAGTCAACTGGACGCTTCGGCGCCCGCCCGCACCATCAATCCCTTTGCCCTTGAGCTGGCGAACCTGTTACCAGCCCGCTTTTTGGAGCGGATCGCGTATGCGCGCCTGATTCACCTCCCGCGCTATCTCAAGGCGCTGCTGATTCGGCATGAGCGCGCCGCGTTGAACCCGGCCAAGGATCAGGAACGTCTCCGCCAATTATCTCCCTACCGTGACGCCCTGGCGAAACTTCAAGCCGAACCCTTGCGCTCACCCGCTGCCCGCCACGAACTCGAAAAACTTCGGTGGCTGATTGAAGAATTCAAAGTCTCCCTGTTCGCGCAGGAACTTGGCACCGCCATGCCCGTCTCACCCAAACGACTGGACCAGCAATTGGAAATCGCCCGGCAGGCGCAGTGATTCGTGCAATCTTTGCGCCTGGCGGCCCGGTTTAGCGGCGTGGCCGGTTCAGCCGGGGCGGGTCCGTCTCCGGGCGGTTGTTTTCGGCGCGCCCCTCCTTGCCTGGCGACCACGCGGTATTGTCCAGGAGTTCAATGCCCGGCTTGGAAAATCGGATGCGCCTGGATTTGTAAAGCGTGCCCATGGCCTGCTTGAAGGCCTTCTTGCTGACGCCAAAGGCCTGGCGGATTTCTTCAGGCGGAGTATCGTCGTCCAGGTTTAACCGCCCGTTGCCCTGCTGAAGTGCCTTTACAATCCTGAGCGCCAGCGGCGCCACCCGCTGATAACCGGGTTCGTCGAGGCTCAGGTCAATCTTGCCGTCCGGCCGCACGGCGCGCACAAAGCCCTTGAGGTTCTGGCCGATGGTTACCGGCACCGAAATGCCTTCATGATAGAGCAACCCGGAGTACCTGCCTTCCACGAGGGCTTTGAAGCCCAACGGAGACTTTTCCAAGATCAGGAATTCCACCCGCGCGCCAGCCCGAAAAGCCGGCGGCTCCGCGGCGGCTTCCTGATCCAATTTCATCGAGGCGACAATCCGCTGGGTCTTTTCGTCCAGAAAAACCCGCACCCTCACCTCCTGCCCCACCTGGACGGGCCCGACCTGCTCCAGGAAGGGCAGGAGTAAATCCTTCGCCAGCCCCCAATCCAAAAAGGCGCCAATCTGGCGGTTGACCCCGATGACCCTCAACGTTGCCACCTCACCTACCGTGGCCCGGGGAGTTTCCGTGCTGGCCACCAATCGGTCCTCCGAATCCAGGTAAACAAACACCTCCAGCCGGTCGCCCGCGAGGACTCGCTTTGGCACGTAGCGGTTGGGCAACAGGATTTCTCCATGCTCCTCCCCATCGAGATAGATTCCTGGACTGGCGGCCCGGATGACCTTGAGGATATTGCGTTTGCCTATGCTGGCCATGGTCTGCAGCTTACGCCAAAACCGGCGATCCTCGTGCAACTATTCCGTGGACTTCCTGGTTCGCGACGCCCTAAACCGATTAGTGAAGCAAAATACTGCCGTACAGAAAATGGAGCGAGCGAAGGGATTCGAAGCCGCCCCGGACTGCCAGCCGTTTCCGCGTTGGAAACAGCGTAATTCATAGTGTTATAGGAGTTTAGCACACGATGTCGCACACTGCCAAAGCGAAGATTTGCGAAGATTTGCGAAGCGTTCCAGTCATATTCAGTCATGAAATTCTATTGAGCGGATATCTACACTGAGCGCTTGGCATCATTTCCCTTCAGAGGTTCCAACCGCCACATATTAGAGCGCCCAATGAAAACCCGCCGTCCAGCTTACGTTGTATGCGGTTCCTGGCCGGATGGGGCTTCGAATGTCGCAGTCGCCCAGGAAGGCAAAAGCGATTCTTGACTAATCGCGCGCTCGTTGTCCGATTCGCGAGAGGTCGGCATGCATGTCTGAAGCACTTTGATAACGCTGATTTCTATCGGCATGACAAGCTTTGAGAATGATTTCGTTCAGCTGATCGAAATGCTCTCCGCCGGACACGAGGAGTGTGCCCGAGAGCGACGGGAATTGATCGCGGTCGCGGCCGGTGCAAGCTTCGTAAAACACCTTGCCGAGACTGTAAATATCGGCGGCGGGTGTACCCGGACCTTCCGGAGCCAGATAGCCCTCGGTGCCGACCAGTGACACATCCTTTCCTTTCGGCGTGATGTGGGTGACCAACCCCACGTCGGCGAATTTGGGCGCGCGGTTGACGAAGATGATGTTGGAGGGTTTGATGTCACGATGCACCAGTTGGTGTTGATGGAGGTGCTCGAGCGCCGCCGTCAAATCAAGACCCAACTGCACGCACGCGGGCAGTGCCAACCGGCCAGCTTGGAGCACCGTGGCCAGCGTGGCGGGCACATAGGTGGCGGGCTCAATCTGCTGCCCGGTGAGTTGATCGTCGCCCAGCTCCATGATGTAAAAGAAATAGCCTTCGGGATCGTTGCGGCCCACGTGGAGGATGTGAACAAAGCCGGGATGCCCGCGCGAAATGGGCGTGAATTTCTGGATGCCTCGGAATTCGCGTTCATAGGGCGTCGCGCTGCCGAAGCTGCGTTGATAAACAATTTTGACCGCGTGATGCGTGCCGATGTCGTCCCGGGCGATCCAGACTTCGCCATAGGAACCGCGACCAATGGGGCGAAGCAGGCGGTGGTTCGGAATGGACGGCGGCTCCCCGGCGCGGGGTGCGGGCGGGGCTCCCGCCGCGAGGCTGGCGGCAGCGGTATCCCCACTTCCGCGCAACACCGGCAGTTTCGCGACCGATTCCGCCAGCGCAACATCGCGCTCCAAGTCCTCCTTTTCCCGTGTCAACCGCCGGGTGTGCGCTAAAATCGCCCAGCCCAGGGCGCACGGGATTTGCACACCGGTGACGATGAGCCACGGGAACCAGAGATGATGGCTCCACGTGAGCACAACAGCGATGGCCGCGACCACCAAGGCGACACTCAGCGACATCGCGGCCGCCAGCCAAGGCTTGACCCTGGGCAAACCGAAACCGAGAAGGCCACCGATGACGAAGATCACCAGGAGTTCGGTGGCGGGCGAAACTCTTTCGAGCCAGTCGTGATTGAGCAAGTTCAGAAACGCAGTGGCCTGGATTTCCACGCCGGAGGTTCGCCCACCTTTCCATTTGGAGAACGGAGTCCCATGCAGATCCGCGGCCTGGCCGGCCGGGGTGATCACATCGCCGCGGCCAATGAACACGGCTTTGCCGGTGAAAAAATCGGCGGGCAATGCGTTTGTTTCCAGGGCGCGATGGTAACTCACGGCCGGCAGCGTTCCGCCGGGGCCGTAGTAATTCAACCAGCGGGCAACCGACGTGTCCGGAGGCACCTGACCGAAGAGCGCCGCCGCCTGCCACGCGAAATTGGTATAGTCGGCGAAATTCAGCGGACATCGAATGACCCCGGCGGAACTCGAACCGCCGTCCCCCAACTCAACGACACCCGAGACGGCATTCGAACCGAGGACGTTCACGGGCGGGATCAGGCGCAACACACGCGGACTTCCGGCCTCTTGCGAAGACTTCAGACTGGCAGCCAGCACGACACCGCCATGCTCACGGATGGCGACGCCAAATTGTTCATCGGCCGCCGGGTCGGGTGACGGTTCGGCGAAGAGCACGTCGAAAGCGACAACCCTGGCGCGGCGCGAAGCGAGCTCACGGAGCAGGCGCGCGTGAACCCGACGGTCCCACGGGCGGCTGGGGTCCTGGTGCAGCAACCGGTGGGATTCCTCGTCCATGCTGAGAATCACCGCGGGCGCCAGTTTTGAGGGGGGAGGATCGGGACGGAACAAGTAAAGCAGATCGAAGCTGAACATTTCGAGCGAGAGGCCGATGGGCGATACAACCAAAGCGATGGCGATCAGGGTTGGAAAGATGTAACCGCCCCATCGCCACGGACTGCTCCAAGCTGGCTGACTCTTTGAATTCACGCGCGTCCGGCTGGCCTGAGTGAGGTTCGTAACAGAAGCCGGGGAGGTTTGAAAGCTGGAAAGGCAGGGTTACGGCACCAACGAGGCGCGATAGAAGCGGTTGCCGGCGGCGGCCGGGAGGGTATTCGCCAGGGTTACGGACGCGTTGCTGAGAGTGTTGGCGGAAACATTCGCGGGCGTGAGGGTGAGATTCGTAAGCGAAGTCCAGCTTCCGGGCGCCGCCGGATTGGTCGTGAACTCCACGCGGTACGTGGCTCCCGTGTTACCAATCAACCTCAGTCCGCTGTCGCGACTGTAAGCCACGAGCGGGCGGATGGGAACGTACTCCGCGAGCAGCGAGATGTTCTGGCCGGCAACAATGGTTCCGACGGGATACTCGGCCGGAGTTCGGAAGCCGGGAACGGATTGGAACTGCAGGACCGGCGTATCATAGGCGTAAAAAGACTGAGTTCTCACAGGGGTGGTGAAGTAGCTGGAACTGAGCGACCCGCGCACGCGCCAGCCGGGTCGCTTGTTCACGGCGTTGGTCGGGCTGAGGCGGACGGTGACGGTGCCTTGGCCGGCAGGTGCGGTGGTGGTTCCAACGCTAATGATCGTGACACCGCCGCCCGTGCTGTTGCCGCCGCCGTTGGCCGAAATTTCCGCGCGATTGATCAAGTCCACCGCCTCACTATTAATCGCGCGCACCAGAGTCTGGCCGGAGCCGCCGAGGTAAATGGCCGCCGGATAAAAAGTTTCCACATCCGTTTGCACGTAGAGCGGGCCACCGCTGTTGCCAGGGTAACTGAGCAGATTGCTCGTGGCGAACACGGGACCGTAGAGATGAGTGAACACCAGATTGGTTGGCGTCGAGGCGTGGAGCTTTCCTTGATCCGCGGTTGCGATGCCGTCAAGCGGATAGCCGGCCAGAAATTTATCGGCAGCATTCAACAAGTATTCGTTGGCGTCGGCATCGGAGGATAAGTAGCCCCCATAACCACCGCGTCCGGCGGATTCGAGAAAGTACATTGCAGCGACGTCACGTTGCTGGGATTCAGGCGAAGAGATGCCCGGGCTGTTGTCCGCCTGCCGCTGCGCCGCGTAACCTTCGAACACGTACCAACCGCGCGGAGTTTGAGGCACCGGCTCAAACCGGTCGCGGTACCACTGAAAAAACCACCGTACCTCGGTTACGTTGGCGAGCATCACGTCGTCGAAGAGCACGTGGGCCGCCGTGAGAACCACCCGCGGTTTGACCACAAAGCCGCTGCCGAAGCCCGCGCTGCTTTGAATTTGCCCGATGAAGCAATAAGGCCGGTTGGTTGCCGCGATTTCGGGCGGAACGACGAACAAATTTGTCGGCGCACCCGCGGCGGGAGCGAGCAGATAGGTGGCGCTGATTCCGTAAGTGGCCGCAGTGCCTACACTGACACTGTGCGGCGCGGGGGTGATTCGTCCGTCAACCGGCTTGAACTCCACCGTGTAATCGCCGGCCGGTAGATTGGTGATGACGGCATCGCCATCGCGCCAGTTGGCGGTGGTTTCCTCCAGCCTTTTCCACTGGCCACGAAGTACAGCCGTTCCATTCGTGGCTACCTCGGGAGGCCAGAGGTGGACAGTGAGATTGCCGGTGGCGGCGCTTTCGGCGGGGTAGTACTCAAAGGCCGGGAATTGATTGGTGACCCCGGCGGCCATGGGAAGATATCTAGTGTCGGGCGCTACGTAAGCGGTCACGGGCCGGAATTCGACCTGATAGTTGTCGGCAGTAAGGCCGGTGATGACGTCGCCGCTGTTGTGCCACTGCAATTCGCCGGCCAGCCGCCACTGGCCGTTGGCGGCAGATGGCTGAAGCGTCACTTGCAACGCTCCGGTCGGAGCGGGCCTGGCCGAGGGCGGGGCGCTGCTCGGGAACGAGTCCGACAAGCCGACGATGTCGTTGTCCACAATCGTGACCGCCGCGCTGGCGGGGTCGGCAATAACGCCATTGGCATTTTGTGGCAGCGAAAGAGTGACAGCGAATTGTTCGTCACCCTCGGTCTGCAAATCGTCGGCGATGGCGATAATGACATTCTTGAATTTATCAGCGCTCGAGAAAGCGAGCGTGCCGGTCCTGCTTTGGTAATCCAGGCCGCCGGTCGCCGTCTGGTCGGCGGTCACGTAATTCACCGAGGCCGCGCCGCTGCCGAATTTACGCACGGTGACAACTATGTTTCCCTGCCCTTCGCGCACGGAGTAGTCAGGCGAAGTAAAGGCAAAGACCGGCGGCGCGGTGGCGCCCATGATGAGAGTGGAGGCGGCTGAGCCGACTCCCTCCGGCTCCGGGCTAACGGCAGCAGCGACGGTGAGGACGCCATTCGGCGCGAAGATCAGGCCGGCACCACCTTGCGCAACGGTGATGAAGTCGCCTTCCTTTACCAGGTTGGTCCCGTCGCTCAAGTACAACGGCGCGCCACCGGACGAAAGGATCTGGAAGTGGGTGACTTCCGGGCCATCGAGGGGATGGCGGAAGATGAAAAGATTCGTCGGACTATCTTGAATCAGCACCGGCGCGCCAGCCACCGGTTGGAGAGCAAAACCGTTGCGAGGGACTTTGGCGAAGTTCTCAAACATGCCAGCGACATAGAGATCATTTCCGCGCACCAACAGATCGGTGCAAGTGCCTGAAGGATTTGGCGCGGACACCGTGTCCACTGCTCCAGTGCCCAGAGTACTAATACGAGCCAAACCCGGCACCGCCTGGCCGTTGATGGTTGAGAAGAAACCCGCGACGTAGAGATCGGTGCCGCTTAAAGCGAGCAGGTCGGGCCGGTTGTTCGGGTTGGGGGACCAGAGCGGGTCGAGTTGTCCGGCGCCGGTGGTAATCAGCTTCGCCAGACCGTTTCGGAATTGGGAATTGACCAGATTAAATTCTCCGGCCGCGTAGAGATTGGTATCGGACACGGCGAGTTTGAATATGCTCACGCCCTGGCCGTTGGTTGAAACGAACAGCGGATTCCAGTTCGTATCCAGCAGGCCCGCGCCGAGCGCGGAGATTTTGGCAATACCTGCCCGGGCCGAGCCGTTCAGGTTGGTGAAGCTGCCACCGACAAACAGGTTTGTGCCGACGAGGGCCAGCGACCAGGCGCCACCGTTGGAAATGTCCGCCAGCCAGGCAGGATCCGCAGCTCCATTGCCGGTGGTACTGAGCCTGGCCAACCCATAGCGAAGCTGGCCACCAATAAGTCCCAGGAACTGGCCTCCCACGAAGAGATTGGTGCTATTGGCTGCCAAAGTCAGGCGCGGGGGATAAGCCGGATTGTTGGTCAGTCCCGCATCCCAGGCCGCGTCAACGGCGTCGCCGGCCAGCGTGGCGAACTTCGCCAGGAATCTCCGGTTCAACGCTCCGGCCTGGGTGAAATCCCCCGCGGCGAAAAGATCTGTGCCGCTCAGAGCCAGCGCGCGCACAGCATAGTCGGTTTCCGGCGCCCAGGTCGGGTCCACCTGACCGTTGACACTTATCCGGACAAGATTTCTCCGGGCCAATCCACCGGCGACCTGGAACCAGCCTCCGAGAATCACGCGGCCGTCGTCCTGACGCGCCAGTGCATAACCCTGCCCCGCAAATTGCACCTGACTGATGAACCCACCATCCCGGAAACCGCTGACGGGGTCCACCTTGCCAAGACCGAGTGTCACGGCCGGACTGCTGCCGATCTTTACGAAGGAACCGCCAACATAGAGTGCCGTGGCAGTGGCCAACAGTGATTGAACTGCCGAATTCTGATTTGCCGAATTCCCGAGGTTCACGGTTTCGTTCCAGCCTGGATCGAGCGCTCCGACACCGTCCGCGGCGACTTTGACCAGGAACGCGCAACCATTGCTCGCGCCGCCCAGGTACACGGCGTTGTTCGCAACGGTCAACGCGTTGATGGTTGCGCCACCGGGCAGGGATGGCTGCCAATTCGAGTCAATGGCACCCGTGCTCTCCACAGCCAGTTTGGCGACGCCAGGCACGAGCGTGCCGCCGTTGGAAACGAAATCACCTGCGACATAGAGATTTGTCCCCACGACCACCAACGTCCGGAGATTTGCCCCGGCCTGGATTCCGGGATTCCAGGCCGGGTCCGGCGCGCCAGTGGCCAGTGACAGTTTCGCGACTCCGGGATGGGACAGATTGCCGATGTTGGTGAATCCGCCGACAACAAACAAGTTGGTCCCGGCGATTGCCAGCCCATGGACCGGGCCGTCCAAAGCCGGATTCCAATTCGTGTCCACAGTCCCGTTGCCCTCAGTGCTCATGCGGGCGAGCCGACGGATTCCCGAACCGGAGACATCGGTGAAGTCGCCACCAATGAAAATATTCGAGCCGGAAACCACCACGGCCTCAACAAACCCTGAAACAACCGGATTCCAGTTGGTGTTGAGTGATCCGTCAGCGGCGAGTTTGACGACCGGAGAGGGCGCGCTGGCGACAAATGTTTCGGACCCGTGGACGCAGACGGCCCGGGGGCCGTAGCGGACTTCAATATATATCCCGGGATTCCAAGCGAGGTCCACCGAGCCGTTCGAATTGAGCCGCGCCAGGTTGTCGCGCGGCACATCGTTCACAGCACTGAAATCTCCACAAACAATCAGCTTCCCATCGTCCTGCCGGATCATCGACCTCACGTTGCCGGCCACGGCCAGTTTCAAGTCAGGCAATGTCGCCGGACTGATTTGGGAAGAAGCCAGGCCGGGTAAGAGCAGGGCAAGACCGACCGTCATTGGCTGCAGCCAGTGAAGAACGGATCGAGCTTGCGCACTGCACCTGCAAATGGACCCAGGAATCGCCATGGGGATGGATTGAATATACTCTACGCGTTTCGCATCAGAATCTCAACCGCAACGTGGCAGCGAAGACACGTTCATGCGGCAACTCCGCGTAGGAATTCAGCGGACTCAAATGGTAGTCCGAGCCGCCCACGTTCAGCACACCCAGCGTCAGGTCGCCGCGTTGACGTGGGAAGCGCCAACCGATGAAGAGGTTGAATTGGGTGAAGTTATCGCCGGGAGCGTCGAGCGTGACGGGGACCGAACCGGCGGTGTGAGTTTGCAGCGTGTTGCCTTGTAAATACCAGTTCGCCTCGGCGGCGGCGAAGAAACCCGAGGGATGGCTGAACCGAATGAACGCGCCGACATGGTGCAGGTCCGAACGGGCGGTGTCGTTGGCATTTTTCAGGACGCTGACCGGGATGTCGGCGAACTGAGAGTTCAATTCGGATGAAATGAACTGATACGATCCGCCCACGGACCACATGTTCCCCAGCAATTGGTTGAAGTAAACGCTGATGGATTGTTCGTCGAAATCCAGGTTTTGCCGGGTGGAGGCGGGAAGTATGGGCCGGTTGGGCACGTCGAACCGAAACGCGCCCGCCTCCTGGCTGACAGAGGAGTTGAGGGACTGGGCCTGGACACCGAAGTAGGTGCCGGTCTTGAATTTCAAATCCAGCGCCGCCCCGTAGTTTTCAAATTCCGGCGCCGACACGGAGCCAACGACGGATTCCGGGATCACGGAACGATAGGTTTGAATGAAGCCCGCCAGTTGGGTGGGTTCGAGCCGGTAGCTTTGATCGAGCGAAACGCCACCCAGCGACTGCGAGTAGGCGCCGCGAAGCGTGAGCCAGTCCCAGGGGTTGTAAACCACCGCCCCCTTTGGACCGAGCAAGTCGGTCGTATTTTGACCGGGGGAGACGGGCGGCAGCCGAAAGTTATCCGGGTACTCGACCTGGTCATAGCTCAGACCGGCGGTGAGAAAGAGGCGGTCGAGCGGTTCCAGCGTGTAGTAAGCATAGCCGGTGATGCGCTCAAAGTCGCTCGTGACATTCGCGGCGGCCGCAGGCGAACGGTAGTAGGTTCTCGCCAGCGAGGGATCCGTGACATTCAATTCGTTGCTGGTTTCGAACTGGCCGGTTTGAAAGCGCCCGCCGAACACGAGCGTCTGGTGTTCACTTTGGAAAATCTGGTTCAACTCGGCGGTGTAGATTTCCGCCTGACTATGATAGTTGACATCGAACAGTTCGGTGCCCGCACCCACGACTCGATTGGAAATTGCCGTCACCAAGATCTCCGGCACGGCCTTGTCCTGGACGGTCTGATCGTTGACCAGGCGTCCGCCGAGCACGAGGGTGTGAATGCCCGGCTGCCACTCGTGGTGATACCCGCCGACCACGATGGGCTTCTGGTATTCGTCGTACGTGAAGTTTGTCCGCACGCTGCCATGCCAGTCGTAGTACTGGAAGTTGTCGCCCGAGTGATAGTCCTGATATTTGGTGAGCAGAAAGACCGTGTCCGCAGGCGTGATTTGGAACTTGAACTGGCTGTACCACTCCAGCCGGTCCAATTCGTTGTTGGGGCGCGTGCCGTTGTTGTGCTGGTAATCCACGTCGAACGAGTAACTGAAGTCCTTGAAGTTGCCGAATTGCGTGGCGACTTCGCGGACCTGCCCGTCGGTGCGCGCTTCCGTGCTCGTGGTGAGTCCCATGGTCTTGAGGTTGAAGAATTGCGAGTATTCCTGCTGGGAGATGCTTTGGGCAAACGTGCCCGCGCTCACCGGCGAAAGCAGATTGGCCAGCAGCAGTTCGTTGAACCACGCGGTCTCGTAGCGCAGATTGAAGCGGGTGGGATCGCGGAGGGCATTGAGGCTGTTGGCCAGAAACAGATGCGCGTCGTAGTTGGCGTAGGAATCGGTCACCGCCACGGCGGCTTCGCGCGCGCTTAGCTCGACCATCCCATTCTCGCGGTAAATCGCCGCCAGACTCGAACTGCGGACGGAGCGGTCCTGGTCGAGCAACAGCCGGGAGCGATAGACGCGGCGGTTGTCGTTGAGTTCACTGGATTTTTCCAGGTTGCGAATTCCCTCGTTGAAGCGGTGCTCCTCTTCGTCGAGGAGCGCGGAGTACAACCACGCGGTCGGGTCATTGGGGTCGAGCTCCTTGGCGAGCGACAGTTCCCGGGCGGCGTTTTGCAGGTCGCCGGCGTTGGCGAATGCCTTGCCGAGGTAGCTGCGAAACAAAGCGCGCTGCGGTTCGAGAGTGGCGGCCACCATCAGGTCCAGTACACCGGCACGGGCGTCGCCCCCGCGAATCCGGCACAAGCCGCGGCCGAGCCAGCCGTTGCCAAGTAATCCGTCCGCGAGAATGGCCTCATCAAAATAATGTTCGGCTTTGGCGGTCTGATGCCGCGCAACAAGCAGGAATCCCTTGAGCGCGAGCGCCTGGGCATTACGGGGTGACAAGGCGAGGCTGCGGTCGAGCGCCGCTTGTGCCTCGCCAGCCCGTCCAAAACCAAATTCCAGTTCCGCCACCTGCGCCCAGGCAAAAGCGAAGTTGGGGGCAATTTCAGTGGCGCGCCGCGCGGCCGCGAGTGCGGCGGCCAGGCGGAACTGTGATTGCTCCGCGTAGGAATCCGCGAGCCAGGCGGTGGCGGAGTTGGTGTCGAAACGATGTTCGCTCCCCGGTTGGCCGGCCTGGCGTTTGACCGCGGCGATGGCGAGCTTGAGCGCGGCGGCCAGGTTTTCGACCTCGGAGAGCCTGGCGGGTGCCCCAGCCGTGGCGGAATCCAGCAATGAGAGTGCCTCATCAACTTCACCAACGGCCAGCAACAAGGCCGCGCGATAGACTTTTTCATCGGGCGAGGCGGGCACGCGACGGGCCGGGTACAGGGCCACGGCCTCCGGCAATGCTCCCGCACGATAGGCGGATAAAGATTGAGCCAGCGCGCTTTGGGCGTCCGCCGGCAGTCGCAATTCGTCGAGATTCAACACACCGGGGTAGTACAAACACCATTGGACCACGTTCGCCATGCTGGTGGTAATGACGGCAGTTTTGCGGGGCGGATGTCCCGCGGTTGCAGTACCCTCCTCGCCCCGGCGCAGGTTCAATCCGCCGAAATCGTTGGTCATTTCGAGTTCGCCATCGAGCACCTGGAATTTGGTGTCGCCGTTGTCGGCGACTTCCACAGTGAACTCGGTGCCGCGCACGACCGCCGAGACGGTCGGGGTGTCCACCCGAAATTCACCCGGCTTGTCGCGATGGAAGAAGTACAGAATGCCTTTGAGCAGCCGCACGATTCCTCGGGGCGATTCCGCACGCGGGATTTCGAGGGTGGTCAATTCACCGACCGGAAAATCGGTCAGGTTTGAGAGACGCAGCAACGCGCGACTGTTCGGCCCGGTGCGCAGACGGTCCCCCGGCTTAAGCAGCAGATGACTGGGCTGAACATAGGCGGGGTGCCAATCCTGCGAGCCGTAACTGCGAAACTCCACTTGATTGGCAATCGAAAGAACCACGGCGTTGGTGAAGCGGGTATCGGGTGCCGCCGGCGGAGCGGACCAACCTGGTGACGCGGAGCAGAGCCACACCCATCCGAGGAATGGCAACAGTGCCAGAAGGTTTGCCCGTCGGTGCATGGTCGGCTGGGATAGGTCTCGGCGGCTTGAATACTGCATTGGGGGTGGAACGGCAAGCGCCATCCCCGGTTCAGCGGGCGGTTTCCAGGCTTCGTTTCAGCATCACGGTGTCGTGGATTGCGGCAACGGTATGCGTGGCGGCGGCGATGCCGGTGGCATGGTGCAGGCGACCGCGCAGCCCGGCCAGCGAGCGGTTCAAGGCGGCGATGGCGCCGTGGATTTCGCGGCCCATGCCGCACATGTGCCACCGGAGCTTGCGGTCGCGGCAAAGACAGATCAGGTGGAGGGAGATCCGGCCGGAGCGGCTGCCGGCCAGTTTCAGCTGGAGGTTTTGGAAAGTTCTCATGGAGATGTGTCCGAGGGGACTGAAGGCAATCTTTCAACAAATCGCGCCTTGCGGGCGGAAGAAAAGCCGGCGGGTTTCGGGCCTGCGAAACGAGGCCCAAAACCCGCCGTTGAAACATAGGTCGCTCAAGGCTGGGTCAGATGCAGGCGGAAGAACCGTTTTGGAGTCGTGGCGAGCACAACCACCTGATATTTGCCGTCACTGATCTGCGGCGTGCCGGGCGCAGCAGACCACGGGAAGCCGTTTCCGAGGCCGTCTGCCTGTTCCAGGATGTAGCCGCTGGCAGTGATTGGCCACCGGATCAACAGCCCGCCATTCACTGCTTTGGCCTCAAGACCGGGCGGTTCCGGCTGTGGGGTGGCCTTGAGCAGCGCCGCTGGGGACCAAAAGCCGCCCGTGACAGCAAAGTTGCCGCCGCGCATCGGCCCACCGCCCGCTTCGAACTGGCCGAGCGTACCGCTCAACACGTATTGCCCGTTCCGGCAGATGCCGCCCCCACTGGCGATCCTGGACCATTTGATGGCGTAAGCAGCCCGCGCTTCAATCAGCCCGCCACCAAGGAGCACTGCGGCCAGGACGGCGACAGAACTCAAGACTCTCGCGGACTTCGCGCGGAGTGCGGTTGTTAGTGCATGGATTTTCATGGTTGTTCGCAACTTGGAGTTTTCGATCTCGCATTTCATCGCTTCAGCTTTGATCCAATTTTCACGGTTTGATGATCATCACGTTGAATGCGCGGCCAGCCGGCATGGCGAGGCCGGTGTTCTCGTGATAAATCGTCCACCTGCTTCCGTTGTACCAGACGCCCACGGCGGCGGGCTCGTAGGGAGTCGACGAGTTGTCCGCACTGAAGTTGTGCGTTACCAGCAGAATGGCGTTCGGGTCGCCATTGGCCAGCGGGTGATCAATGGTGGTGATGTGACCGGTGATGTTGGCTGCGGAGCTGCGATGAATGAACACCGGCCCCAGCGATCCGACTCCGGCGCCAGCCACGCGAATCGCTCCGTCGCCACGCAGGTCCAGCGTGGTGGTCGCGCCCTGAATCATCACGCCGTTTTGAGCCCGCACGGCAAACTGGTTATTGGCGGTGGAGGGAAAATCCGCGTTCTGTGAATCGCTCCAGACGAATGAACCGTCGTGCATAGCCCTGGCACGGCTGCCGGCGGCCAGACTTGCGGAACCCATGGCCATGTTGTTGCTGCCGCCAGGAACGGTGGCGTAGTTGCCAAAGGCGGTGTTGAACACGCCGCCACCCACGGTGCCCTGTAATCCGGTCGCCTGATTCCTTGTCCCGCCGGCCACAACCGACGCATTGCCCGCGACAAGGTTGTCATTCCCGCCGCCGATGAAGGCGGAATCCACGTTCGTGGCGCGGTTGTTAATACCGCCACAGATAGTGATATAATGTGTGAGTCCGTCGCTGGTCTCGCCGATTTTGTTTTCCCAGCCGCCGCCGATGAAACACTCGCGACCCTCGACCAAGTTTCCAACTCCGCCGACAATGGCACTGTGGTCGTTGGCAATGATGTTGGGATGGGGCGTGTAAGGAGCATGAGGCTCCGTGCCGCCTCCGCCGCAAATGACGGAGCCGGCCCCTGCCGGGATGTTGTTGATGATATCACCACCAATCAGATTCGCGCCATTAGGAACCCCAGGACGCGGAACGCAGCGCATCACGGTTTCGCCCTGAACTTTGAGCACCAGTGGCAAACTGTTGCCCCACGGCGTTCCCAGGAAACTGCCAGCGGTGACATTGTCGTTTCCGCTCAACTTCCAGAAGTTCTGCAAGCAGGGCAGTTCGCACGGAGCCACGCCACCAATGGTGGTCGCATTGACATTCGCCAACTGCGAGCCGTCGCCGACGAACACGTTGCCAGGATTGCTGAGCGTCAGCGGGCTGCTGAAGACGCCGGTGAGCATTCCAGTCGGCATCGTGCCGGTCAAACTGCTCGCCGGAATCGGGCCCACGACGCTTTGTGCGACCGCCGCCAGCGGCGCGGCGGTGATGGGTTGCATCGGCAGGAGCGCGCTGAATTCCCCGTTGCCGTTTGGCCGCACTTCTAATTTCAAGAACGTGCCATTGACGGTGTGAACCATGCCCGTCGGCATGTTGATTGGCAGGGTGAAAAGCCCGTGGTCAACGGTGACCGTGCTGGTGCCGAGGACGACGGTGGAACAGTCGGGACAATTGGTGAACCAGCCGCAGTCGGTGCCGAAGCACGGGACGGGAGGAGTGACTGCGGAGACGCGAAAGTCAAACCGCCCATCCGCCGGGCCGCCACCAAAATCATCCAGCTTCCCCTGGTAGGTCATAATCGAGAAAGGGCTTGGCGAAGGCGGGCCGTTTTGCGCGTAAAGCTTTGGCAAGCCGGAGATCGTGAGGGCCGCCAGCCCCAGCGCGAACCCGAGACGACGAACGGAGCGGAGTGCGAGGTATTGTTTTTTCATGGTGAATATTTGATCCGATGTTTTTGTTTCGTTGCGCAGGTCCAAACCAGGTTTGGCTGCCAGGATGGAGTCCGAGGAGGCGGGTTGAATTCTTTCAAAGATTCTTGAGCGCACCGCAAAAAGAAAAAGCGGGTCTGGGACGCCGGTCGCGCACCCAGACCCGCTGTGCGGAGTCGCAGGCAAATCCGGGATTATCGGGTTCGGAAGAACCGCCGCGGGCCGGCGGCCTCCGTTGTGTAAGGACTCGTGGCGCCAGGAACGTCCAGGTAAGGCCCGTAGACGTCGGGCGCGGACTGGAGAATACCGCAACTCCACTCTACCGTGATCGTGGGCTTGATCCGCAGGCCCGGATCTCTGCAGCAATCGCTCACGCGGACGTCGTCGAGGTTGACGAAGCTCAACGCAGGATCGTCCATGGTGGAGAACACCAATGTCGCGGTCGTTGCCAAAGGCGGCGCAACGAAGCTGAACTCCTTCCGCTCCCAGGATATGTTGGCGCTCTCCGTGCTCAAATTGAATGCGCGAGCCATTCCGCCGACGATGACGCTAAGCGAAGCCATGCCATTGCGGCCGCGCTCCCGCGACGTTCCCATCATGAAGCTGACGCGATAGGATTTGCCGGGGACGACCCCGAAGGTCTGTTGAATGCCGCCGCCCCCTGCCACTGTCGGCGCCAGATCGAGCAAGAAATTGCCGTCCGCCGCCGTCCCGGTGTTTACTGCGATGGGCGCCGCGACCGGGTTATAATACTCCACGCCGTTCAGCAAGGTCGTCCAGCCGGCGATGACGGAGTTGCCGCCGGGCAGCGGAACGTAGCCGTCCGGCACACCGGGTGATTCAAAGCTGCCATTGACCAGCAGGTTTGTGGAGCAACCGCTGCTGCAATTCGTGCACCCATTGGCCGGCGGCGGGCAATTCGGGTCGGACAGTACCGTGACCATGAAGCTGCAATGGTCGGTCTGGCCTCCAGCGCTGGCCCAGACATCCACAGTATGGTTGCCAAGCGTGAAGCAGGAGCCGGACAAGGGCGAGGTGGTGACGACGACATTGGTGGGGTTGCAGGGATTCTCACCCCAGGTGGAGTAATAAACCGGAACGCAATTGCTGCCGCAGGACAGGTAGCGAACGAGGTTGGTGGAACAGTGAGCGATGGGGCAATTGGTTGGCGGAGGCGGTGGGCAATTTGTCGTCACGTTGATGGTGAAGGCACAGGACTCTACGTGACCATCGCTGAATCGAGCCGAGCAGACGACCGGATGCGTACCCGGACCGAATGAACTTCCCGGCGGGGTGCTATACAGGATGGATACACCCTGATTGCAGATGTTGGTGGCAGAAGCCTGGTAGAACACGGGCACGGAAATCGCGCCACAGATATTCGTCACGATGCTCGGCGGACAGAAAATCTGATATTCACACGATTGTGCCAAAGCGCTGGCGGCGGAAACGGCAAGCAACGCGCCTAAAATCAGGCGCCCGAACCTGCGGACGGCCAGGTGGTTGAGCTTATGGGCAGGGAACGAGGTGGATTTTGTGTTCATGAGATCTTCCAGTGTTTTGATTTTTTAGTCACCACCCCAGCACGTCCGGCGGGCGGCTGGAGATGAATCCGCGCGCAGCCGTCGTAATCTTTCAGACAATTTTCAACCGCATTTCAAAAAAGAAGCGCGGGTTTGGCCGCTTGCGCGTGCTCAAACCCGCTGACCGGGGCGAGATGGGAGGTGAGATGTATTGGTGGGGCTGTGTCTGGACGGTCTCAAGCGGCCACGTGAGGTTTTGCAAACGGTTGAGGTTGCATCCGCCGGAGCACGTCGGAATCTTTCAGCGAATCGAGCGGGGGACGGCGGAAATTGAGTCGCGGATTGAATTGGACCACCGGAGCGAACTCGATTTCGAGTGATGGTGGGGAGGCCGGCGTGGGGAGATGCCGTTTTCCCAATGACCTAAAGACCACCACGGCAAGCGAGATCAGGGCAAAACCCGCAGCGATGACGGTTGGCTGCTCGTTCCGAACCAGGTGAGGCGCCCCATACTGCACGCAGTCCCGCACCTCCCACCAAAAGTGATGCAACGTGAGATTGAGTTCCCCCCAAAGACTTTGCCGGCGCGGCGCAACCGGAAAGCCTGGCGGGCGAAAATTGACGTTTGCCGCGACGAATCCCGCGGGCCGGTTAGTTGAAAGCGGCGCGCAGGCAATCAAGGCTTGAGTCCGTGACGCTGTGCCGAAGAGCGACAGGGAGATGGCCAGCAACAAGAGCGACCATGACCGGGTGGGTTTGACGGCGACTCGTGAGTTTGTGATTGGACTGGTAGTTTTCATGAATATGTATCCGAGCCGGACAATCGGTTTCTTTCAGAAATTCTGATCATGCCCTGATCTGTCATTGGGGCGTGGGCAAGTTGGTTTTTGCGAATGATTCGAAAGAAAAGGCCTCGATGGGTAACGGTCCCCATCAAGGCCTTTTGCTCTTCCGCTCGCTTTACGGATTCGGATTTGCTTCCACGCGGAAGAAGCCGCACGGACCAGTCGCCTCGAACTCGGCCGTAATCTCGCCACCGGTGCCGGCCATGTCGCCGCGGACGGGAATGAACGTGCGGAGGTCCGCCGCCTGCCAGACGGTGTAGGTTCGCCCGGCGATCGTGGGCCAGGTAATCCGCACCACTCCCGGCCCGCGCTCGACACGGGTCACACGGAAGGTCGAGGCGGCGCTGGCCGGATCGGTTCCGCTCGTGAATTCACCCGCGTCGCTCACGCCGTCGGAGTCGAAGTCGCCGCTGCCATCACGGGCCAGCGTGCCGAACGCGCTCAACTCCCACGCGTCGGGCAGGCCGTCGCCGTCGCTGTCGTAAGGATCGTTCGCGTCCACAGCCAGGGTGACATCGGCCCACTGGACCGGATTATTGGAACTGGCGTTGTCTCCAGCGAACCAGTGCGCGTCATCACCCGGGAAATCGCAATCCAGATGCGCCACGTCCAGGCCGAGTGTCTGGCCATTCCAGCCGCCGAGCATTGCGGCATCAATTTTGAATTCAGCGGTCCACGTATCGAGATTGCAGCTCACGCGCGCGACGGCGCCCGTAGGCATGAAGTCGGGGACAAAGCTGGAGCCGTTGCCGTGTTCACCGAGCAACAATCCATCGCTGCCGATCGTGAAACGCACATCGTCCGGTTTCGGATGAATGTCGCGGCTGTGATTGGGACTGAACGCAAGCGCCACCCGGCCGGCCGGGCTCTTGCCGATCGCCAGCCCGCTCACGCAGACATGGAGTGCGCCGTCCGAAAACACCATTCGCACTTGCGCGCTCTGGCCGCTGGCGTAGCGCAGCGAGACGGGATGGCGGTCCTCCCGATACGCCGCGTCGTCGCCGTAACCATCCAATGTGGGCGTGTTGGTCGTGAGCGCAGGAAACTTCGCCGCCACGGTGAACGACGCGCCGATCGAAGCGGACATCTGCGAATGGTCCGCGGCGGCGAGCGTCGCGGTGTAGTTGCCGGGGCGCAAATCGCGCAACAACCATTCGCGGTCGGCGCCGGTCCGGTTCACCGGGCCGTTGAGCGACCAGGTCAGCGCCGAGCCCGGCAACACACCGTCCTCGGCGTCATCGGCGTGACCGCGCAACAGTACATCCTCCCCGGCGCAAACCCGGGGAGAGGGTCCGCTGCTTCGGCCGCGCGCGGTTTCAATGGTTATTTCCGGCTGCGGTGGCTTGGAAGCGACGGTGAACGGCGCCGACGTGGCGATGCCGGTTGCGATGCCATCGCTCGCAAGCACCTGGATCAAACAGGCGCTGCCGCCCGGCAGGCTGGCAGTTGAAAGCGCCAGTTCAGTCGCAAGGGTGTTTTCGGTGAGGACCTGCCAGGTCGCGCCGTTGTTGTGAGAGTAACGAATGGTGTAACGCAATGTCCGACCTTCCGGATCCGCGCCCGTCCAGCGCGGCGCGAACATCGGACCGATGATCTCGTTTGCGCCGGGTGAAAGGATGTGAACGACGGGCGCGCCGCCACCGCCTTCGAGCGACGCCAGCGAGGAGTTGGGGCGGTTGTTGTCGGTCAGTTCCAATTTCGTTGCTGCCGGATTTGCCGGCACAATGGCGGCGAGAACATAGCCCCCGGCTTCGGTGGCCTTGAAGGCAATTACCGGCACGGAGGCAAGTATCTGCCCACCCGCATCGCGGACGATCAGCGTGTAAAGATTCCGGTTGCCACCGCTCAATTTCATGCGGTCCGCGGCGCGCGTGGCGCTGGCAGCGTCCGGAAATTGAACGGCGTTGATGAGTTTCGCCTGGCCGCCGGGTTTGATCATCCCCATCACGAGGGATTGCGCGGAGTAATTGGTCCCGCCCACCCCAGCGGAACCAACCGATTCGCGGTGGACAAGGCTCAGGCGGGCCCCGGCGGGGATGAGATCAATGTCGTTGAAGACTCCCTTCCAGGTGTAATCCGAGGGCCAGCGCGGTTTGGAAACGAGGTGGGCGTAGGACATCAGATCGCCCGCGTTGCCGGGAAGAATGAGCGTGCGCGTGATTGGGTTCAGCCCCAGGTAACTGGATGCACCGGGAGTGATGTCGCAGCCGTAGGGATAGCCCGGATCAGTATCCTCAGGAACGCCCACGGGACAATTCACGTGATCCCGGCCGTAATTGTGACCGAGTTCATGCGCGAAGGTCACCCCGCCGAGAGGATTGTTGATGCCGCTACCGCCGAGTTGCAATTGCGCGATCAATACATCGCCGTCGATGGACATGCCATTGGCTTGTTGAGTAGAAAAAGGCCAGAAGAGGCAGGCCCGGTGCGTCCGCGCGTTCAAATCATCGGCGCGGTCGGGGTCGTCGCCAAAGGTGTTTCTTTCCCACAATTTCCAGAGCACGCAAATCATGTCGTCGTTGTCCTTCGACAATTCGTACGGCCCCATCTCCCAGGGCGGGAGACCGAACGCCGGTTCGATTTCCTCCAGCGGCTCGCCGCCGGCCCAGTGCATTTCCAGTTCACTCGCGGGCAACATCGCTTCCACCAGATCGAAGTAGGGTTGATAGCTGGGCCGGTAACGGTCACCGACGACGCCCAGCGTGGTGCGGATCGGATGAATGATCACGCAGACCGGAGCCTTCCGCACAAAGTCCGCGGCTACCGAGGTGGAGTTGTTGGCGAGATTGGTTTCGCGAATCACCCCCGCGGGATTCAACTGGCCGCGCAGGGTGATCGCACCCCGCAGTGTCCATTCGCGCGGCAACCGGAAAAGGAATCCCTCGTTCAACGTCGTGCGGTCGGCGGGCCGGTCAAAAATGCGCGTGCCGCCGACGTCCCGTACCGGCTCAATCGGCGAACCCGGCAGTGCGACGCCATCCTTCTCGCCATAAAGCAACGCCATGGGCCAGCCGTCCAGCGAGGAAGCGCCGCCGGAAACAATCTGTCCGTAGAGCCGCACGAAAGTCGCCTTGCCCTGCACCAGTGGGACATCGTTTGCCGGACTTTGAATTGCTTGAACGACCTCCAGCCCCGTCGCCGCCAGATCATGCACGACTGCGGCCGCGCCGACGGCGACCTGCCGAATGGTCGCTCTATCATGCATCCAAAAGACGTGGCGGCCATCGCTCTCCAGCCAGAGCGGGTCGGTATCGCCGAGATTGTCCGTTAACGCCTCGGGCACGTGGTAGGTCGGAGGCAGCGGTTGCCTCATGATGGGACCGCTGTGCGAACGGATTTCGTGCCAGTAAAGATTGGCACTGTCGGCGGCGAGTTCCGCCACGCGCGGCGAACCGGTACCTTGCACGAAGTGATGCCACGTCTTGCTGTTGACGTTGCTCAATGGCACCGAGCGCAATTCCACCGCACCCATTGGAGCCGGTAACGCGTAATAAATCCGTTCGTTCGCCACCGTGAATCCCGTCACGTTCTTGTCAATCACCTGTCGTTCCCAGCGCGAGCCACTCCCAATTACGAACACGCTGCGATCCAAAACCAGGTCGCCATTGATTTGGAGATACACGAGTCGAAAATCGTCCACCGCCTGCAGTTTTACCGCGCCGCCGCCCAGGGCGGTCAGATCGCGCACAAGGAAGAGTCTCCCGTCCGACTTGCGGGCTCCGAGAATCTTGGCCGGCGTGTAAGTGTCATTGTACGATTCCGTCCAGTACACATATGAGCTGGACGTGGTGATGGACGGATGATTCACGCCGGCAGCCACCGTGCCTTCCATCGGCGTGAGCAGGCTCGGAGCCGCGGTCGCGCTGGCGCTCGCGCGTTTGCGAACGATCCGCGAATCCCACGTGGCCCAAAACATTTCATTGCCGGCATCCAAGGCGACCGTCAGCGAATACGGGCGGCTGGCGTCGCAACTTGTGGGCAAATGGCGGGCGGAGGTCGACCCTCGCGCTGACGGCTGACTGAGAATTTGAGGCGGAATGGCGCCGGTGCAATCAGCCTGCCAGAAAACCAGGCCATTGCGCAAAACCAGGGAATCGACGCGTGTGTGATCGGCAAACACTTCGCCAAAGTTTTGCGCCCCGGCCCGGGGTGTCCCCGCGATGAACAGGAGAGCCAGCAGGCCAAGGCCGGCGATAAGGCGGGCGCGTCCGGCGCGAGCGCGCGAGAAACGTTGTGTGTTGCTTTCGATGTTTGTTTTCATGGTAGTGGCGGTTGAATGATTTGCGGGCACGGGCGGAAAGTTCAGGCGGGTTTTGATGCGCACACGGTTTGGATTTTCATCTTCCCCCGCCATCCCGCTCACGCGAGCGGGACATTCGTGAGGCGTCAGAGGCGGCGACATCGTCATGCTCATTCTGTGGGAGTGGGCGGCGTGTCCCCGTCGCACCGGCCATCCCGCGAGTCCTGCCTGCCTCTGACGCCTGAAATTCATGGAGGAGAATCCGCGGCAAGGTGACGGAATCTTTCAGACTATTTGGCGGATTCAGAAAAGAGTTGGGCCGGAGTGCCGGGCAAGCATCCGGCCCAATCGGAGAACGGGAGGAAATTATCTTTGATTACTGCAACGAAACCTATTCGAGGACGAAACCTTTGCCGCGTTCAAGCGAACTCATGGTCTTGCCGATGATCGCTCCCTGCGCCCGGACGTGGTCCGATACTTTCATTGCGTGGCCTGGCGTGTCGCTGGTGGTCAGCAAGTCGCCGGGTTGGATTGCGCCGAACGAGGCATCCGCCTGGATCTGGACGCGACCGGTCAGGGCGACGTTCTGTCCGCCTTCGAGCGCGCCTTCCTGGTGGGCAAAATGCCGCCAAGCGTGGATCGAAAACCAAGGCCATGATTAACGTCACCCGTCGCGTGCAGCGCCTTGCCCCGACACCCGGCGGCCAGGCTGCACTTGCCATGTTTCCGATTTCATATTCGGCCAGCCATTGCGTCTGCAGCGCTGCCATTCAGGCATGACCCGTTCGCGCTACTTCAGATTCCCTTCGAGCCTGCGTTCGGCCTTTTTCAACTCGTCGTCGAGCACTTCGGAAACACGGTGTTTGGCCAGATATACCTGATTGGCACTGACTCCCAGCGCGCGAGTAATGGCTTCGATGGGAGTTTCCTGCAACACGTAGAGATCAAAAATCTGAAATTGTTTGGGTGCGACCTGCTGCTTCACGGCCGCCAGCGCCTGCTCCAGCAAATTCTTCTTCCACTCAGCTTCCCAAACCGAATCCAAATCCTGCCCCGCGGGATCGGGAACACGTTCCACCGTCGCCGTTCGCGCTGTCGCGTCCCTTTGCGGAAACTTTTCGGCGATGGGCAGTCTCTTCTTTCGCAGCCGCTCGGCGATACGCGACCGTGTGTTCAGCAGCAGCCAGGCCTTGAACGAACCGATGCTGGGATCGTATTTGAAGTTCCGCATCTTCCTGGCGACGACGACGATCGTATCCTGCACAATGTCCTGCGCCTCCGCATCGGTGAAGCCGGCCTTGAGCGCAACGCTGTAAATGAGTCTCCAGTATGTCTCGAAGAACTCGCGCCAGCCCTCCTGGTCGTCCCAGTTCTTCAGCCTGGTCAGAAGGCTTTTCCGGGTAGGAATGAACTCCTCTTTCTGGGCCATGGGAACAGATTAAATCCCGGCCGCTTTTAATGCCATACCTTAGTTTTTGCAGTCACGACGCGCGAGCGTCCTTGGATTTTCGTGAAGTTTGGCTAGTTGCTGATATTGGCTATATACTTTAATCCGACACCGAATGAGCATATTTCGTCGCAGGTGGCTCGTGCTGGCGGTATTGACTGGGGCGGTGGCCATAATCTGGCTGCTTTTGCCCCGACACGCCCGCCAAGCTGCCTCGCCACCCGACACGTCTGGCCCTCCAATCACGAAGGATATCACCGTCGAATCGACTTCTCCCGATGAGGAGTCCGCTGGCCGTTTGAAATCCATGGTCAACCGTTTGCAAAGCGAGACCAACAACCTCGCCCGTGCCCGGCTGCTGACGGACTTGCGTTCGGAGTTGATTGCCATGCCCACCTCGGCAGCATCCGCCGTCATCTTTCGATTGCTTGATTCCAAAGTGGACGCCGCAACCGGCCAATCCTTCAAAATCGGGCCGGACGGGCAACTGGTCGCGGCACCAACACTGCGAACCTGCCTCCTGGAGTGCCTGGCGCAAGTGGATCCATCCGGTGCGGCGACTTATGCACGCACTATTTTGGCCAGCCCCGATTCACCCGACGAGTGGGCGTTGGCCCTGCGGAGCCTTGCCAAGGGAGACAGCAGTCCCGATGGCCGGGCACTGCTGGAGCAACAAACCGGCGACCTGTTGCGAAATACCACCTGGCAGCGAGACCCCTCCGCCGGTTATCTCGAAGCCTTCGATGCCACGGTCTTTCTCGGCGGCACTCGCCTGGTGCCGGATCTGGGTGAACTCTTGCGGAAGGACGATAACCCGGCCGTGGCGCACGCAGCTTACCTGGCCCTGGACCGGAAGGTAATCAATGACCCAGTCAACATGCTGGAGTACCTTGAAAAAAATCCGGAATTGATGCAAGGCCGGGAAGCGACCCGGGCGAACTATTTCGCCCGTGCAGATGTGAGTGATCCAGAACAGCGACGAATCGTGGAAACCTATCTACTTAGCCCAAGTGTCAAGCCGGCCGAATTGGGCAAATTCGCGGCGCTATACCCGAGTGCCAACTACATGATTTCGTACAATCTTTTGACACCGACTTTCACCCTAGATCATGCCACTCTGGTTCGGCGCGACACGGCAGCTCTCGACGTGGTAAACCAATGGCTCGCGGAGCCACGCTTCGCGAGCCTGCGGCCGCAGTTGCAAATCGTGAAACTACGGCTGGAAGAATTCGCGCGCCAAACCAAGGGCCCGTAGACCAGCGCCATATTTGGCGATTCGTTAAAGGAGGGAGGCAACTGACTGGCCGAGGCAGATCGCGCGACCCTTTGGATCATGAGCGAGTTGGGAAGAAAGACCGGCTGTATAGAAAATGGAGCGAGCGAAGCGATTCGAAGCCGCCCCGGAGCACCTGCCGTTTCCCTATTAGAAACAGCGTAATTCACAGTGTTTCAGGAGGTTAGCACACGTTTCGAAAACTTTCCAAGACCGAGTTCGAGCGAAGAAAAGCGAAGATTTCCGAAGCCTTCCAGTCATATTTAGTCATGAAATTCCGCAAGGGTTAGACTGATTGCCTAAACTCCTTTCCGTGGCGCAGATGGAGGCTGTTTTTGACGGTTCCTCTATGGAACTCTTAATTGCGGTGCGCAACCGCAGGGTCAACTCCTCGGGCGTGCGGGCGATGAAGTCTCATTACCAGTTGGCCTTGAGCCGCAACCACAGCCGCTCGATCGGATTGAAGTCTGGCGAGTAGCCTGGCAGAAAGTGGAGTTCGAAGTGGTGCCAGTTGAGCCGCGCCGCTTTGTGCGAGGAGGCATTATCTACCACAAGCAACTGACGGATCCCCTACTTTTTTGGGCACCACCTTGGCCATTTCCGATGAAATCATCGGGATGTCTTAAGCCTTATTCGTTGGGAATGTCGCGCCAGCGTGCGCCAGTTTTGAGGACCCAAAGAGTTCCTTCCAACACCACGCGATTGTCCTTTGGCGGTCGTCCGCGGCGATGGCGTTTGAGTCGGGGCAGCAGCGGTTGGCTCTGTTCCCACTGTACGTCGGAGAGTAATGGCTTTCGCATAACCAGTTTCTCTCATAGTGGCTAAATTTGTACAAGTACAAATTACTCATTAATAGCAACTTATGAAATGTGAATTTTGAAACCGCTTTGCTCTGTTGAAAACATTCACGACCGTCCAGCCCCTACCGTCTGAGGGTGTAGGCCAGGACCCGGAAGGTCGCTTCCTTGAGCAGGTGATCGGGTTTGCGTGACGTGAGCATCGATCCCATCGTTCGCTTTAAGCCGCTGAAGAAGCTCTCCACCACCCAGCGTTTTCCAAATTCCATTTTCTTGAGGTAATTCTTGCTCATGCCACTGCGCCAGATCCCATTTCTTTTGCCATCGGCTCGATGCTTCGCGGGTTTAATGACGCTTTCGGGTCCCCACTCTTCCCGGCATTGCGCATGAATCCACTCGGCATCGTAACCCGCATCGGCATACAGCGTGTCGGGCATGGCCACTTGCTGGCTTTGGTCAACAGACCCTTGGCCTGGCACTTGTCATTGGTCGGCCCCCAACCCATCACCAAGCTCATGGGCAGCAAACTGCCGCACAGCACAATAGTGGAAATCTTCACCCACTTGCGCCGTTGCCCACCTCGGCGGCATTGGAAATGAGCACTGGCCGTGGTGGTTTCCAGTCCGGTGGCATCCATCGCCGCCGCGGTTGGCTCCTTGGGACCGCCGAAAGCCGCCTGCCCAATGGTCTGAATCATCTGGTCGGCGATCTCCAGCACTTGGCTGCGAGCACTGAACTTCTGCAGCGTGGTGTAGTGCGGCAGCTTGTCACCCAGACCCAATTCCTGACGTAGCGCGGGGCTGACCGAGAGAAATTCCAGAATACCGCGATAGGTGGTCTTGGTGTAGGCCCGCAGAATCAAACAGGCCATTAACTGTCGTTGCGTAAAATCGTGTCGGCTGCGGGTGGCACCATAGTCGGCCAAATGCCGCCCGCCCAATTTCATCGCCAGAGCGGCGACTTGTTGAATAACTGGCAGCTTTCCTTCACGTTTGGCATTCACGCCGAGTTCGACGCTGCCGATCTACGGATGTTCAAAAAAGGTTTCTACAAAGCAAAACCGCTTCTAATCCAATGCGCGTAGCATGCCGAAAATCTCGATGCTCCCCCGAGGATTTTTGGGGAAAGGGGGTATTGGCGATTGGGAATATCACCAGCCTTTCTCGTTCTGACGAGAAATCGATAAAAACCATCTGACATGATGTTGTTGCTTGCTACGGAACATTGAAAAGTGCAAGGTGAAAGCGCCGTTTTTGCCCATACCAAGGCAAATCATTCACGTCCCGGACGAGACGGAAGTTTGGCAGATGGCAAGAGGAACCAACGCGCAATGGCAGCATGTCGAGAGCGTTCGCCAACCACTTTTGGCAGAAGAGCGGCACGCAGCGTCATGAATTCATCGGGCGGCACCGTCTTCAATTCACCGTTTTCACCTAGTTTCTGCTGCGCCAGCAATTCCAGAAAATCAGCGAACCAATCGGGTGCCTCAGCAGCACTGCCACACATTTCCCAAATTCTTGCGGTGTTATCTTCCGATATGGTAAGCATACGTAACCCATCTTGACTAAAGTGGATCCGGCTTTGCAAAGGGAGAATTCCGATCAAACTTCCGCTGGAATCCCACACTTCAACACCCTTATCGTCGGACGCGCTCGCCACATAGCGGCCGTCTGGACTTGGAAGCATGTAATAATCCAAACCATTAGACTTGCCGCCCCAAGAACGCGCCAACAAAGCGAGCCGATTCGATTGCATGGAGCTAACGCGCCATTCCCATGAGTTCTTCGATCCACTTGCTGGTGACTCCTCACGTTGGACAATCTCATACTGTTCATTCTTGCCCGGGAAAGCTGGAGGAATACCCGAAACAGTACCTAAATCATTCCCCGTCTTTGAATCCCAAACCACTGTGCCGCGCTCCCTCGAATTGGTGACCAAATATTGACCGCCCGGATTGAATTCAAGAAACGACCCTTCGGTGTGAAGAACTGGCTTTCCATCGAGAGCGTTCCACAGTCGCACGTAGAAGTCGCCGCCACCATTCCAAGACCGCGTAAGAACTCGAGTGTCATCCGGACTGAATTGAGCAGAAAAGACTACGTTTGTATGCGCAAGTGTCAATAAACGTCTTCCGCTGTCCACGTCCCACAAGATTGCTGTTTTGTCTTGCGACGCGGTCACAACCCGACGGCTATCGTGACTGATATTTGCCAGAAGAACTGCATTCGTGTGGCCATCAAAAATAGCAAGGCGCTTCCCGCTGACTGTATTCCAGACACAAACGACATGACCTGAGCCTGTACCCTTTCCGCATATTCCAACGACGCGCTGGCCGGTGGTGTCGTATTGAGCAAAATGAATGTACGTGTATTGACCCTCAAGTTTACACATTTGGTCGCCTGCATTGGAGTCCCAGATCCGAGCTGTACCGTCATATGAGGCCGTCAGGACCCTACTACCATCTGGGCTGAACTCAACGCTGGTCAATCCATTTGTATGCCCACGAAGCGTCACCACCAATTTGCAATGATTCCAGTCCCAGATTCGGATGGCCTTGTCGGTCGAACCAGATTCGCCCGAACTCGTAACAACTTGCTGATTATTCGAACTGAAATGCGCACTCTGGACTTCTTGTTCGTGCCCACGAAGGACGGCCAACGTCTTTCCAGATTCCGCGTCCCAAATCCGGGCGGTCCTGTCTTGAGAGGCCGTCACTACCCTACGCCCCTCGGAGCTAAATTCGGCAGTGTATACTAAACCCGTGTGACCAAGCAGGTCTGCCATAACTCGGCCATTCTGGGTATCCCATACCCGCGCGGGACTTGGGCCGCCAAGGATGCTTGTTCCTCCCGCCGTGACAACCCGACTGCTGTCTGGGCTAAAACTAGCAGCCAACATACTTTGCGTGTCAACGAGAACAACCTTTACCGTACCGCTACTTACATCCCACACCCGCGCAGACTGGTCGAAAGACGGGGTCACCATCCACCTACTGTCCCGGCTGAAGCTTGGAGCGTATATCGAATTGGTATGTCCTGAAAATGTCGCCAACAGCTCGCCTGTGTCAGTATTCCACACCCAAGCGAGATTATTAGTGCATGTGGCGCGATTAAAGACAGTATCGGCAACGCCCGCTATCAGCCGATGATCATCGCTGAACGCACATGCCCCTAACGGACACTCGTGACCGCGAAGTGTCGCCAGCACCTTGCCATCGCGCGCATTCCAAACCAATGCGGTCTTGTTTGTTAAGACACCGACGACACGCTCGGCGTCTGGGCTGAGCGCTAATCGGCTTACGGGTCCGCTGTGCCCATGAAGAGTGGTGAGAATTGTACCGGTCATTGAGTCTCGAATTTTGACCGTATCCTCCAGTACAGAAGTAACGATTTCTTCCCGTCTACCTAAACTCACAGCAGACGTGTCCTTTCCAATATGGATCGCCGACGGCAGTGGATATAACCAGTCATTCAGCATCACCACAGCCATTTCGGCGGTGATGTGGTTGGACGGATCGTAGCGAGTTGCCCTCGCAAGATGTGCCAAAGCCTCCGGCCCCCGCCCTTGGCCAAACAAGTCTTGCGCAATGAGGCGGTCCGATTGCGCAGCTTCCCTAAGCTGCATTAGGCGTTTCACACTCTCATTTGTGGCCAACGCCGTCTGTTTCTCCGCCTTTCCTTTTAGTGTCCATACCCAAAATCCTGCAACAACTGCCATTGCTAACAGTGTAGCCAACATCGCGGTAACCTGCGTGCGCCGTCTTTGTCGCCTTTCCTGATTTTTATGAGCGATGCGCACGCAGTCGTTGATGAAAGCGACTTGTTCATTTGTGAAACCTTTGGGAGAAGTCCTGAGTTGAAGACTGGCTGATTCAAGCAACGGATCACCTTCAAGTAACCGGCTTCCCTCGTTCATCCGCGCAACCACACGAGCTCGGATTCGCAAAAACTCGCGGTTAGCCTTGATCCAATCGACCGCCAGCTTCCAGGCACGCAGCAACGCTTCGTGAGCAACGGCAACTGTTCCAACACCATCAGGGCTTAAGCCCGTGCTAAAAAATCTTTCACTTATAAACGCGTCAACCAATTGTCGCGCATCGCTTTTCGCGGGAAATGTTTTGTCCAGCGGAACACGTTGCCGAACGACGCTCTCCTTTTCATCCCCGACTACATTCACGAGCGCGCGCAGCACTTCAGGCAATTGATCTCGGACTGTCTTCGGCAATTCGGTAAATACGTCGTTGACACGTTTGGCTAACGCTCCTTCAACTCCATTAAGCGTCTTGTAGGCATCAAAGGTCAACTGATTCTTCGCATCGCGCAGCACGAATAGTTCTCGCAGGACATACGACAACAAAGGCAACAATTCTCCCTGGCCGGTCGCGCCAGCGAGAATACGATCAGACAGCAACTTGCCATCTACTATTTGAAAACTTAAACCAGCCAATCTTGCCGGACATTCAATCAGCCGGCGCATGGCATCGGCTTGGGGTGGCAGTAAGTCTATTTGCCCGCCTCCCTCTTTCATCTTCATGAGGACAGGGAGACTTTGGCACTGCTGATAAAAGTCGCTGCGGACCGTCGCTATTACCCAAATTACGCCGCTGCGCGCAAAACAATCTAGTGCCGCGACAAAGTGCCCTCGATCTTTATCATCAACATTCTTGCCTGTAAAAAGCTCTTCCAACTGATCAACGAGGAGGATCAACCTTACGGCTCCCGCTTTGCCTTGCCCTGCGCGAGTAAGAGCGGGTCTAATGCTTTGAGCCAAAGTCAGATTTGGATTGTCCGATAATCCATTCGCCAGTACTGCGACCGAATCCGCTGCCACCTTTAGTTCCGGTAGAACTGCTGCCGAGCATAAGAGCTCAGCCAATCCGCTACACAAACCGGTTTTGAATTCCGACGGGCTGCAGACTGCGTGTCGCCAGCTGCTGACGAGGCCATCAATTTCATGGTCGACGACCGCCGGGACGACGCCGGCACGCGCAAGTGAGGATTTGCCACTGCCGCTCGCACCAGAGATCAAAACAAAAGCGCAACCTTCCCGCGCCTTCTTCTGTAGAGCGCGGCGTACTTCCAACACCTCATCTTCACGTCCAAAAAAGACAGGACTATGTTCGAACTCAAACGCTTTTAGCCCACGGAACGGAGAACCCTTCCTTTCGATATCCCACGCTGGATTGGCATCAAAACCCTGGGCCAACGCATCGAGAATATCCTGCAAATGCACTCGCAGCTTCTGGGAGAAGCTTCCGGGATTATCAAAGTTGTGAATAGCACGAGCGTTGGAGCCGTCGGCCGCGTTTTGGAATGTCTCTTGAATGAAAGCTTCCAGCAGCATTTTCTGCGCAATCAAGTCGGCTTGTTCATCCGTTGTTCGTCCGCGAAGCCGCTCGTCAAAACTGGCGCTGTCCTGTCGCCTATAAACCAGAACTTTTGGGCCGATTTGACTTAGACGCTGTGCTGCTACCATCAGATCCAACTCACGTTCGGTGCCAGAGCGATAAACGGAGCCGTCTGCTTTCCGAATCGAATGTCCCAAAGGTGAACCTAATCGGGACCAAAGAATGAAAATAGCGACGTGGATTCCTCCATTATTAGAGAGTACCAGATCGATGCCCTGCTGAAATGACATATTGGCGTGTAAAGGCAAATCCTCCCACAGGACACTCTTGAGATCAAACTGCCCAGCATATCGCCGCCGAAGCTGCTCTACTACCTGACGCGCTCGCTCCCTTTCTTCGCCAACATCGCCGGGGGAGGAAATGAATATGTGGAGCGTATTCGTCATTCAATATGGTCAGTCTGCCTGATCATCCATAGATTCGTTGAAAGCCATCAAGGTCAGACTTAAGATTGATTGGCTTGCACATGTTATGCCGTGCGTGATTGAGGCGTTTGTAGCGGAAGGCTTCCTGATTGGCAAGGTTTAAGACCGACATAGCAAATCTCCGCTCGCACCACACAACAACGTTTCCGTGTAGAGTTGGGATTCAGGGCCCTTCGGGCGCGTTTGCTCCCCGTACCTTTGAGCTACCGGTAGTAACCGCTGCGCGACACCTCGAAGGCCCTGGCCAGTTCCTGAAGAGGAAAATCGGAGGTGATGTTGTTCATAAGGGCGTGTCGTTCGGCAGCGGGTCTTGGGAAACGATGCCCAGCGCTTTTTTTAGGACTTCATTGCGGCGATTGACAATCTGGAGCTCCCGCTGTGCCAGGCGAAACTCCTGTGCCAATTGCTGGGCGCTGATTTTCTTGCCGTCGGTTTCGATGGGCTGGGTTTTGGCCACATGCCGGTCGCGCCAACTGCGCAGGGTTACATCGCAGACTCCCAGTCCTTCAAACTTATTATCGGCTCAGCAGAGGTGGTGCGTTATTGGTCCGGCTGGATGACGCTGGCGCTTGGAGAATTAGTGTCGCCAAAGAGTTGACGCCCGCTGGAATTCACGTGGACATGAACAGGAGGCTTTGAGTCTCCTATGCCCGGTGAAGTTCAAGTTTGGCGCTGCGGAATCTAGGGCTTGACGAAAGTGACAAGAGGGCCAAACATCGCCACATAATCTTAATGGAAGGGCGCATGAGAATCTTTGTCGGCTATGGCTTTAACGGACGAGACAGATGGATCAACGACATGGTCTTCCCGCTTATTGAGGCCTTTGGCGATAGCGTTGTCACTGGCGAGGCAATGTTTGGAGAGGTGATATCGGACGAGGTCAAGAATCAGATTCGGCGTTCGAACGCTTGCATTGGTTTTCTAACACGCCGTTCGGACGGTGCTCCCGGGGAAACGCACATGTGGGTCATTCAGGAGCTCGCGGTCGCGTTGGCTTCTGGATTGCGCGTCGTCGAGATCCGCGAGACAGGAGTCAGTAATCAAGCAGGCATGCTTGGGGACCGGTCGCGCATCACGTACGATGAAGCCCGGCGCGACGAATGTCTCGTTTCACTTGTCAAAACGCTGGGCAACTGGCACAAGGAAATTGACGTTCAACTTCAATTATTGCCGGAGGAATACGCCCAGGAATTATTTCCGCTACATCGCAAGCAGGATTTGCGATGCACCTATCGGCTACGCGTGGACGGAGAGGCGGGGCCAGAGATCCAATCCCGGATCGAACCGATTGGGCAGGGATTATTTGTCGGGGCGAAAAACGTTCCTCGGCAAGCATTGGTGCAAGTGCGGATCGAGTACCAGGGTAAGAATTGGACCTCCGCTTTTGAAAGCGTCGACTCGATCGCGATTCGTTTGCAAAAGGAATTTTGAATCGGAGGGATGGGTATGAAAATAGCGCAGGATTTCAATTATCAAGGTGATGACTGGTGGAAATGGTGGATCTGGATCGATGCCTCGGACGCCGAACTGAGCCAGATTGATCACGTAGTCTACAATCTTCATTCGACCTTTCCCGACCCGGTGCGCACCGTGAAAGATCGCAGCAGCAAGTTCATGTTGAAGACCGGAGGGTGGGGGGTGTTTCGCATTTACGCAGACGTATTTCCAGAGGAGGGGCCGCCCAAGAGACTGATTCATGATCTGGTGCTGCGCTATCCAAACGGCACACCCACCACGGCATGAACTTATAGCGGATCAATCCAACAGGGGAATAAGCACATGATCGATCGATTTATCGCCAACCATAAGGCAAACCATGCGACACGGTCTAAACGTCATCATACAATTTCAATTGCCTGACGGCACTTATCGTTGTCGTGGCTTCGTGGGGCCGAGCTTCGCGACTCCGGCACTGGTTGTCATTCTCACCGAGGGGCAAGGGACACAAGCAGCGCAAACCATTGAACGAGAACTTGTCGCTGCCGTAAGTTCGCTTTCTGGTCAGCCTGAACACCTGAACATGCCGTGTCTTGGATTCATAGCACAGTCTCTGGATTGTCACGCCCACGAGGTCAAGTCATGTTACAAACTGCTGGTGATTGTCGGCGATCAGCACACGTCGATTTCGTGCAGCGGACTAATCGACGATTGGAACACAAAGCGACAATCGGACGATAGCTATCGGATTCTTGCTGTGTTTCCTTCGGGTAGTGATGTCAGTCGGCTGTTGCCGGCGGCGTTAGCCGATTTGAACGTCTGTTTTTATCAAGACGTCAAACAACACGTTATTCCGTGCGTTCTTGCCCGGTCCGGAATTACGCCCGACGATTATCGAGTATTTATCAGTTACAAGCGCGATGAGACGTCGGCTTTGGCGGACCAGCTTTTCGAGGTGTTGTCCGCGGCGGGATTCGATGTCTTTTTGGATCGTCATTGTCTTCCTGCCGGCGTGTCCTTCCAACAATACCTCTCGCAGGAACTGGTGGATAAATCGATGCTCGTTTTGTTGGAATCGGCGGGCGTGGTCGCTTCCGATTGGGTGAAATGGGAGATCGATTTAGCGAAACAATCCAAGATGGGATTGCTGGCCCTGCATCCGACCGGCGCATCGGCGCATCCGGACATTGATCCGCCTCGGCGCCGCGATGTGAATGCTCCTGATCCTCAGGACCCAAAACGGATAACGGATGCTTTAGCGCAACAGGTTGTCCTGTGGGTTCGGGAATTTCACAACACCGCGCTGCACAAGCGCAGGAATGAACTTCGGCAGAATTTGATAGTCGAAGCGGAAAATCGGGGCGTGTCTGTGGATTCATCAGCGCCCCAGGGTTACATCAAATTTCAAAGTGGCGGTGCGCCGACACGGGAGTATCGCGTGTGGCTCACCTCGCGCCCATTGCAATTCGATGATTTTCATTATACGGACACCGAATGTGTCGCGAATTCATCCGCCGTCGGCTTGGTGATGTCCCCAATGCCGCACGTCATCAACTTGCGGCAGCAGAAGATTGAATGGCTGGCTAGGCGCTCGGGAATTCGCTTCTCTGACGAAGGCCAACTCATATATACGGTCGCAAAAATCGCTGCGGGAACTCTATGAAGCGAATTCTCCTCCTGGTGGATCTGCCATCGACTGACAGCAAATCGTCGCTCCCAAATGCCTGGGAAGAGATTGAGGATGCGGTTATGGCTTTGGGTGCTGCGGCAGCTTCCTGTAGGGCGCAACTGGTGTGTCCGGCTCATCGGACCCTTGCTCCGTTATTGGCGCTGACGGCGCACGCGTATTCGTCGCCGGAAACTGCCGAGAGCAAAAAGTTGGAAAGGCCCGAAGCGAGCGTTCTTTTTTACCCTTTGGCGGGGGACGAATTTGGGTTCAAGCCTGAATCGTTGTCTGGACTTCCTGGAGTGGCTTTGCTCTCCGGGGAATTTGAATTGGTTCTGGAAAGCACTGACCCAGAAGGAGCGGTCAGCATTGGTGGCGGCTCCCGTACGATTAAGGAATTGGAGAGCTATTTAAGTTGGCGCAGACAACGGGAAAGGCCGCCGAACGTCTTTATTCTGGGAATGACCGGCGGAACCGCGCAATTACTGGAAGCGGAAACATTTCCAGGACGCCATTTCGGGAACGAGTTGGTGTCCAAGTTTCAACACCTATTTAACGAACACCAAAGAAAGAACCGGTCGACAGCCAGTGGGGACGAGAAAGAAAGGTTTTACGTGCCGTACGCGGTCATTGCCCAAATGATCGTTTACGAAATCCTGAATGGAAAACCGTGGCAACGACGGGAGTAGCTTCGTTGAATAATGTTCCCATGAGCGACACCAACCCACCACCTCCCAGCTTCGAAGAATGTCAGGTGATGATCAAAGATCACAACAAGTATCTCGAATTTGGGAACGCGCGCGCAAGCTGTTCGACACGAATCCACCACAACGCTTGGCACAGCTCCAAAGTATCAAACTTGAGCAGCAACGCGAACTCTGCACTTACAAGGATGAAGAGTTACTTCCGGCCGCAAGGTTCTGTGCTCTTCTTCCGCTTGCTCTCTGAGACATTTGTTAAGGAACGAATTGTGAGAAGAGTCTTAATCATGTGGAACAACAAATGAAAGGGTAACTATGCGAGTTTTCATTAGTCATAAGGTTCTGGACCGGCAGTTAGTGGAGTATTTTAGAAGCCAGTTATTGCAGCTCGGGCTCAAAGTCGATCAAATTTTCCTGTCAGAAGAAACGAGGCCGGGGGCGGACTGGAACCAGGAAGTATTGGGCGCGATGCAACAAAGCGACATGCTGGTATTCATTTATACCGACCCCAGCTACGATTGGGATTGGTGCCTGTTCGAATGCGGTTATTTCGCCGGATTGGGACCATTAGACGGCCGCCAGAGATCCCTCATTTGTATTAATTCAGGCATCGGACGGCCAAGCCCTCTCAATTTGTGGCAGGACGTTTCTTCCGAAGGGGCATTTCAACTTTTTTTGGAGGATATTGCGCGGCGAGTGAAATCTCCGTTGGCCGGGCAGCACGTTGCATTTCTTGATTTTGTGAAACAATTTTGGCTCGCCATTTACCAGCGATTGCCATTGAAGGACCAAGGTCGGTTAGAAGCATTCAAACAGCGCCGGCTCGTCATCATTGTCCCGCCTGAGGAAATGGAAAAGGTAAAATCCGGCAAGGTGCAAGACTTGAGTGATGCCTTGAAAGTTGAGATCAGCGATGGCTCACGTAGTATTTTTCCGAACGCTCCTCTGGAGGCCGGATGGAAGCAATTTCTTGCCGCGTTAAGCAATCAGCCGCTTCAACTTGGGTGGATGGATTCCCTCCCGGTCATGGTTCGCATGCTCAATGGCACGAGAACAGAGAGTCCCATGCTTCCATTGGTAAGAGACGGGTTAACGCAATCCGTCGCATACCGCCCGTCTATCGCCCAACGAGACGTGTATGGCGACGGCAGCGTTCGTTACACGGTCGTTTTTATCCGGACACCTGATTCAACTGTTTGTTCCAGTGATCCGGTGGACCGAACCTACGTCTGGCTCATGTTGGCGAGGAATTTTCGTGAAGCGGTGCTGGATTTATATAAAAGGAAACTGGAGAGTATTCAGATGCCGGAACAACTCAAGTTGTGGGTTGAGGATCTTCAGGGGCAGACCACTCTAGTCCGAATCGACGCGGTTAGCCGGGGAATGAACATGAACGGCGAGACGGGAGACATAAATTTGTTCTGTGAAGCAGCCAGGAATACCATGCACAGGTTGCGAAAGAATTGGGAGGAAGGCGAGAACGAGCTTGCTGAATTGCGAATAAGACTCGTCGGTATTCTTGGCGTTCATAATCCTCCACTTAATTCTCTTCCTGATATGAGGGAAAAGGTCAGGGAGGCGCTAGAGCGCATGATCACCGTCAACACGGAGTTTACCTTGCACGTCGCAGCTAGTTATCTCGGATATATTACCAAGCCTTCCACATCACTAGCCGGCCCATCCTGATGAAAAGGAATCGCATGCGATTTAGGTGGTCCATTTCCAACTGAGCTCTAAATTCTTATTAATCAAAACAACATATGAGAACAACCTGGCCGGAACATTTGGCGGCGCGATTTGCGCCGGAACGACCCCGTAAACTTTTGGCGCTTGATGGCGGGGGGATCCGCGGAGTGCTGACTCTCGAAATTCTTGCCGAGATGGAGCGGCAAATTGAAGCGGAAACGGGAATCAACCGCCTCGGCGATTACTTCGATTACATTGGGGGAACCAGCACTGGCTGCATTATCGCTGCCGGACTGGCAGTGGGAATGACCGCGCAGGAACTTCTGGATTTTTACCAAAATAGCGGCAAACAGATGTTCGAAAAGACGGGTTGGGTTGAACGGATCACCAGCCTGGTCTCGAGCTTGTATGAGGACGAACCTTTGGCCACAACGCTAAAAAAGATATTCCACGACGGGGGTAATCCGCAACGGCCGGCAGACCTGTCCACGGAGCGGCTTAAGTGTCTGCTGCTGGTTGTGACAAGGAATGTGACAACGGATTCTCCCTGGCCGGTCAGCACCAATCCTTTCGCCAAATATAACGATGAGAATCGCGACGATTGCAATTTGCGGTTGCCGCTATGGCAGCTTGTTCGCGCCAGCACTGCTGCGCCCGTCTTTTTCCCCCCGGAGGTAGTCCGTCTGAATCCGAAACGGCCTAAGGAGGTTCGCGTTTTTGTTGATGGTGGCATCACGCCGTACAACAATCCCGCTTTTCTGCTTTATCGAATGGCGACGCAACCAGCTTACCAATTGAACTGGCAGATCGGTGAGCAAAACTTGTTGCTTATCTCCGTGGGCACAGGAGCGGCGGCCAGCGCAACGCAGGCGACCAGTCGTAATGTCATCGGCAATCTTCAAAACCTCCCGGGCGAGCTTATGTACGGTGTGCAGGTGGATCAGGATATCAATTGCCGCACGTTCGGCCGTTGTGTTCACGGTTCGGAAATTGATCGCGAAATGGGTGATCTGGTCCTTCCGATTGAAGCCGAGGAGGATACGTCGAAAGGCCACGGCAGATTCTTCCGCTATGCGCGCTATAATGCGGATCTTAGCCAGGATGGACTTAAAGAACTGGATAAGAGGCTGGACGATGGAAAGTTCACCAAAGTTGAGCGGGTTGGGGAAATCCCTGCCGCCGATGTGCAACAAATGGACGCCGTGGATCAGATTGGCAACCTACGGAAAATTGGAGTGGCGGTCGCAAAGACAGAGCTCAATGTGAAAAAGCATTTTGGCCCCTTCTTGAAATGAATGCGTTTATAGTGCGCCCCTTTGGCGAAAAAAATGGCATCAACTTCGATCTCGTGGAGGCGGACTTGATTCGTCCCGCGTTGGCCGCCCTCAAAATACCGGGAGGGACTACTGGCTTGCTGACCTATGCGGGCAATTTTCGTACGGACATGTTTGAGCAACTATTGCTGGCCGACCTCGTTATTGCGGATATTTCGATTCACAATGCGAACGTGTTTTATGAACTCGGGGTCAGGCATGGGCTGCGGGATAAGCGCACTTTCTTGATTCGGTGCAAGGGCGACGAGGTTCCATTCGATTTGAAAACCGACCGTTATTTAGAATATGACAGGGCACAACCGGCAGGGATATTGGACAAAATGATCGAAGGCATTCGATCAACAATGACTTCCATTCACGTCGACAGCCCCGTCTTTCAACTTTTGCCTAAACTTCGTCCTCCCGCTCGGGAGTCACTGCTCACGGTGCCTGAAGAATTCGAGCTTGAGGTTCGTCAAGCGAGAGAGAGCTCTGATGTTGGACGGCTGGCCCTCCTAGTCAATGAGATCAACGATGTCCAGTGGGAGATTGAAGGTTTGCGTGCGTTGGAACGCGCTCTTTTCAAACTCAAGGCTTACCCTCAGGCACGCACAGTTTTGGAGAAGGTACGGGACTATGATGAGAACGATATCGAAGCGAATCTGTTGCTCGGGACGGTATACGAACGTATGGGTGATCTTGCCGCATCCGACTTCGCTTTGGAACGAGCGCTGAAGGGAGATGTCCTTACTCCCGAGCAGCGGGCGGAGGTACATGCTTTGGTTGGTCGCAATGCAAAGAGGCGCTGGCAAAAAGCGTGGCAAAATGAGAGCAATCCGGCATCGGCCGCTCTCCAGTCTGGCTTGCTGGTCAGGGCCGAGCAAGCCTACGATCGAGGCTTTTCGGAGGACCAGAATCATTTTTTCTCCGGATTGAACGCGCTGGCTTTGTTAACTGTGCGGATAGAACTAGCCCGGAAACTTCCGAAGGTATGGAGTCTTCAGTTTGATAGGAAGGGCAAAGCGAAAGCCGAGCTGGATAGGCTGTGCGAACAGCGGTTGCAACTGGCGGGCGCAGTCGATCGCTCGCTGAAAGCTGCCGCCGAACGTCTCGCGCGTCTCGAAAAGGAAGATATCTGGCTCGATTTCAGCAAGGCAGATTTCAAATGTCTCACCTCCAAAACCAGCGGCCCGGTCGGAGCGGCTTATCGAAGCATTGGAGATCGAGCAGAGCCCTTCGCAACGGAGGCAGCACGGAATCAATTGTGGATTTATGAACGTCTCGGAGTGCTGTCTGGAAACGTTCGTTCGGCCCTGGAAGCGCTGCCTCGTACCAAGGAAGTAAAAAAGGAAAGCCCGCACGTTTTCCTTTTTACGGGCCATCAGATTGACAGTCTTGACCGAGGGAAAACGAAGCCTGCTCGATTTCCCCCCGAAAAGGAGGCCGTGGCGCGTCAACGGATTAAGCAAGAATTGGTTCGTGCAACCGAGGGTCTCAAAAAGACGCCCAAACTCGGCATCGCCGGCGCGGCGAGCGGTGGGGATATTCTTTTCCACGAAGTGTGCGCAGAGTTGGGCATTCCGACGAATGTGTATCTAGCGCTGCCAGACAATATGTTTATCAATGAGTCGGTTGCTCAGGCGGGCGCCGATTGGGTAAAGCGATTTCAAAAACTATTGAAGGGCAAAAATCGAAAAGAAGAAGTCCGGCAACTGGCTGAGGCTATGGAGCTTCCTAAATGGTTACACGCCGCAAAACCCGACTACGGCATTTGGCAGCGCAACAATCTTTGGATGCTCAACAATGCAGTCGCCATTGGCGGCGAGCATACGACCCTTATCGCGCTTTGGGATAAAAGTGCCGGAGTCGGGCCGGGCGGTACCGAGGACATGGTGCGTCAGGCGGAAAAGTCAGGCGCGCGCGTGATTATCATAAATTCACAAGAAGCATTCGGGCTTGGGTGATTCGTGATTCAATGCTCGAAAAGCAGCTTTCCGAAACGCCTGTTCGAATTCCACAAGTTGCGAAAGTCCATGCCCAGGCGTTGCGCCTGATCAAGGAGGCAAAGCAGATATTCATCGTCTATAGTGCGGAGGATTTAGGCCTTGTTCGAGACACGCAGAAACGGATTCTTTGAGTGCGCGGAAAAAGCGACGAGAAGCCTGTGTTTCTTGCGCCGGAAAGTCTTTCCGTACACGCTCCTCGCTTGCGCTGGAAGGATGGCAATGCAGCAAAGGCAGTTGATCTCCTGCTGAAAGCAACCTTCCGTCACTTGCATACGCGTCTGGTTTTGGAACAGCACAAATGTGCAGGCGACACTGTTCTAATTTAATAATTGTTTTTCAAGTATGTCGTTGCCGCGCTCTGGATGCATACGAACAAAAAGGCCGCCCCAGACTGGCAACGTCAGTATGAGCGGATCACGGAGGTGGTGGAGAAGATCTGGGTGGCGGGTGAGCAGCCCTGCGGCAAGCGTCTGGTGCAGATGCTGCTGTTGTGGTTGCCGCATTGCCAGCGTCGCTATGGAAAATTGCTGGCCACGCAGTGCAAGCTAGCTGAGCGAGTCAGTCCCGCGACTTTGGACCGTTTGTTAGGGCCGTTGCGTTCCCAACAGCTCCCGGGGGACTCAGCAGGACCAAGCCGGGGAGTTTGCTGCGGCAACAAATCCCGATCCAAGGGGAAGTGCGGAATGAAAAACGCGCCGGCCTTATGAAAGCCAAGGGTATGGCTCATTGCGGCAGCAGTTTGGCCAGCAGCTTCATCTGGAGTCTGACCTATACCGACCTGGCCAGCACCTGAACCAGTGGGCGGGCGGTCTGGAATCGCGGCGCCACCGGGGTTTTAGAGCAGACCCGAGCCGTGGAGGAAAGCTTGCCCTTTACTCTCTTGGGGTTGGACTTTGACAATGGAGGAGAGTGGCTCAATTGGCATCTGATCCGATATTTGCAGGAGCGTGGCGCCCCGGTGCGGGTCAAGCGCTCCCGGCCCTACCTGCCACTGAGGCGAGGATGGCGTTCGCCATTGCTGACACCCAATCCGCAGCCGAACCAAAGTTCGAAATCGCCTCAGCTATCATTAGAAATAGTCATGTAGTATGAAGGTTCTCCGAAACTATTCATCGAATTGCAGGTGCCAAACAGCCACTCCGCTCTCGCGCTCCAGAAATTTGTTCAAGTGCGCCAGCGTTTTTATGTAAGTCTTGATGTCCTCACCAATCGTACCGGTTACGACCTCAAGGTCGAAAGCAGCACCGGTGATGTGGTAAGAAATTGTTTTACACTTCGCTTCGTCCCATCCATTCATGATGCCCAGTAGACCGGCACCGAGTTGTGCTTCTGTCTTCGCTTCTGGATGCGCATCAACCCAATCCTGCAGTTCTTTGCGCGCAGGACTCTGAACATACGTGTTTTGGATCCACTTTCGGTCTCCAGTACCTACTATGTTGTGTGCCATGACCCTGGCTTGGTCGGCAACCGACCTGCGTCCACTTGTGATCACGATCCTACCCGGGAACTTGGCCTGCAAAGCGGCCAATGCAGCCTTGGTGCTTGGTTGAAATTCCAGATCAACTAGCGCTTTTTGCCTATCGATCATTTGAAAGTGTTCGTGGCCACAGCAGATGTCCGCAATTGCCTTTTTCATAGTTCTGGATTTGTGATTTGATATTAATGTATAGAGTGAGCATTCAGGTCGGTCAATCGTCATGAATTGAGGCGCTTTGTGCAATCCTTTGTGTTATGGTTGAGTTGCGATCGAAAAAGGGCGCTAAAACAATTCGAACGAGCTAAAAGACTCAAAGTCGCCCAGGGCTGCCAGCCGTTTCCCCGTTGGAAACAGCGTAACTCATATTGTTGAGAACCCCGTGGCTCTTTGAATACAAAGTTACTGTATCCGTTTCGTTTGTAAGTCCTAATCGAGGACGCAGGGGGGCGTAATCTTCCCAGGGGAGCGAAAAGCATTCCGACCATGGCATGGTCTCTGTGTTGAAGCGGCGAAGTTGTTCGCCCTCGCAAGTTCGTATTGTGGTGCAATGGCCTTCGAATCCGCGGTGCACTTCGATGGGTTGGACGCTTCAGATATTTTTGAGAACAGCATGGATGTGGTCTGCAACACGGGCGAATCCGGGGTTCGTTGGATGAAGTTCGTTCGCCCAATCATCTCGGCCCACTGCTGGACGGACATCTACATAACGGAACCGATTGCCCAAACTTCCCGACAATGTAGCCAGCATCTTGTTGAGATCGTCCACCAGTTGACCAATCCATGGTTCAGTTTTCTTCCAGTCGGTGTAGCCCATTTGTGAAAACGACGAACGCAGCCACGGCCCAATAAACTTCCAACCGCCCGGAATATTGATGACAGCCCTGCCATCAGGAACCGCTCGGGCATATCCGTGCATCAAAACGACCGCTTTGGGATTTTCTTTCCAAATCGCCTGCGCAAAGTCCCGGATGGCAGCTTCCATATGTAATAGCGTTACCTGCCATTCTTGCGTTCGGAGCCAATTGGTTCCACCGGCTGCCTCCGAGGAGGCGCTATGATTACTGTATTTCATCAACTCATCCCCGGCGATGTCATTACCTCCCGCCGACAACAAAACGGCTCTTGGCTGGTACTTTCGGACAGCCTCCAGCACTTCGACTAACCCAGCTGGTTTCCGATGAAAGTTTCGCGTGATTTTCAGTTCCGTAAACCATGTTCTCCAGCGTGTCCCCTCCGTCGGCGAACTTATAAATTTTATAACCGTGGGTGCCACGCAGATTATCAAGCACGTCTTTCCCCGGAAGATAGTCGAACCACGAGTCACCTTCGGCAACGACGGTCGGCAGTTCCGCAAGTATAGCTTTCCAGTGTTTGCGCCGACGCAAAGTGGGCGGAACGTAGTCTGGGGACCAAATCTCCGCCTTTTGTCTTTGTAGCCATTCTTCAGCCGTCATGGTGTTCACGTTTTGTTTTTTCATCGCGTTCCATTGTTTCTCATCTCGCCCAACTCCGTCGACGGCGTCATTCATTGAATGGTCGACTACGCGTACAGGTCTTCATAGTTGCAGAAGTGCCGCTTTAGCCATGCGAACACCATCAAAAACAATCGGTTGAGGAAAGCAAATGTATTAATTACTTGCTTTGAGCGATCTGTGTGTCCAAAGTAATTCCTTCAGCCGTTCTGTGTTCTGCTTTGCAACTCGTACATTTGTACGTTGTCCGCAAAGCCGTCCGTTACGTTTTCAAGCGCTGAAGAATTCGGGACGCAATGCGAAGTCACAAATCATTCAAATCTCGAGCTAGATGAACTCGTAAAAGCAAATCCTCTTATGGCTAATCAGGGAAGAGTCTTTGTCGCAGGGAGTGCGGAAAGCAGTCTAACCGGATGGGCATTGTTGTTGAACGGGGGGCTAGAGGGTACAGCTGGAGCAGGGGGCAGCGGCGAATTCAAGATCGAATCCTTCGTCGTACTTGCGTGGGACAAGCCGAACAATGTGGCAGAACGCGAAGTGGTTATAGCTTTTCCGCCTGCGCCAATCAATTTGGCGGCTGTCACAATCGATAACAATGTCGGCGGGACGAAATGGAAGTGGAAGCTGCGGAAATTTGCCGATCTGGCCGGTGAGCTTGCGGACAAAAGGATCCGCACACTAATCGAGGAAGCGCGACGACGGCTGCGAGCGGTGGAATTGTCTTGGAATTTCGGTGGTGCGACAGATGCGGGTGTGGCGGGAAGAGGTAGCTTTCTCGGTATTACGACGTGGGGGAGCGCACTCGTGCGCGGTCATGCTCGGGTAAATCTGCGGGCACTGATCGACCCAAGCGGCGAAGAAGCGAAGGCGCTCGGCGGCGTCGAAGCGGAGATCTCTTTGCAGGTATCTTATGAAACGTCGCTTACCGACGGCGGCGCGCTTGGGGTGCAGACCCAGCGCTCGTGCTCGTTACGGCTGGAGCTGACGGTGGACGAGACCGCCGTGCCGCCCCCCGCGCTTTTCCTTGATCTCGACGAGCTGAGCGTGTCGTTGCCGCCGATCGCGCACGGTGCCGTGGAGTTGCTCGCGCTCAACCTGGCAGATTTTGCCAGCCTCCCGGTTCCGGAGGGTTCGCTGCCGCTAAAGAAGCTGGCGGGACTTTTCCAATCGCTCGGGCGCTATCTAGGGCCGGGGTGGGGCGAACTGGATGTGACTTTCCTCTCATGGAAGGACGCTGCAGGCGCAGCGACGAAGCCGCGCCTCGCGCTGCGGTGGCAGAATGGGCGGCTGCTTTTTGCAATCGCGGGGGAGGGGTTTGCCAAGGCCGATTTCGAGAACGCGACCGTCATGGGGCTTCGCGCCAAGTTGGCTTTCTTCGAGGCGAAGGTTAGCAAGGGAGGCGCCAACCTGTTCACCGTTAAGTCTGCGACGGCCGCACGCGCCATCGCGGTGGACGGGAAGGAGATGGGCGTATACCAGGCGACGGTGGCACCGGAGGCGCTGGCACTGCCTTCGATCCCGGCGGGCTCGCGCCTCTTTGGCCCACTGCGATTTACCTGGCGGCAGGTGGTACCGTCCCTTGTCTTTACACCGCTCCAGTTCGGCACCGGCGCAACCGAGCCGGACGGCAGGACGGTGCGCGCGCTGCTGGATTTCCCGCGCCTGTGCGTCGCCCTCGCGGCTGACCCGAACGTGGTCCTGGCCGTGAGCGGGAAGGTGGAAATCACTCCTTCCGGAACGCGCGTGCTGGAGTTGCAATTGCTGGAGCCCTCCGTTATCCAGTTGGTGGCCGCCGGAGCCAATGCTGCGGTGGCGGGGGCACGGCAGGTCCTGCAGTTATTGGCGCAGGCGAAGTTGCTAGCAGGCGAAATTGACAAGCTAAAGCGTGTGCTGGAAGTGCTCGGGAAGCTGGCCTGCGCCATGGCACAATCGGCAGCGTTTGTCCTAGACACAGCCGCGGAGCTGCTGGCGCAGACCGCGGCGGCAATAGGTGAACTCGTCGGCGCCCTCTTTCAGAAAGTCGCACAGCTTGCAGAAATCCCCGCCGGTCTGGGGGTGAATCTCGACGTCGAGTTGCGGATTGGCCTCGCGCCACTCGAGCTGCGGCAGGTGTTCATCACCCTCAGCGGCGCCGGACCGGCGCAAACACTGACCGCCATTCAGGCGCTCGGTTTCACCCTAGAGGTGCCGACCGGATGGCACCCGGCACTCCTCATCGATTTCGTGAGCGATCCCGGAGCTTATCTCCTCGCGATCCGCGAGCCGGCCTCGGCCGACAACCGGCTCGCAAGCCTTTCTACCGACCTCTGGCTGAAAACCGGCGCGGATAAGCCTTTGGAGTCGGTTCGCGACGCGCATCCCGAGACGGGAAACCGCCCAGACCCAGCCAAAAAGCAGAAGCCGTTGCTGGAAATCACCGCGGACGATCGCCGCGGTGGGGAGATCGTTTTTGTGCTGGCGGGCTTGCGACGCGGGCGCGCGGTACTCCTGAAGCGTGCGATCCAGGAGGGCTTCCGGAACCCGGTGACGCTGCCGGTCGGAGCGGCCAAGGTGCGTGTGATCGATGGTCCGCTGCAACTCGTCGACCCGAAGGAGACCGATATTCAATTCGGGATCAACTTCCAGGCCGAACGCGTCCTGCCGTTCTTCGGCATGGGCGAGAGCGGAGAGCGGTTGGACTTTTTGAAGACGCTCAAGGAGGGGCTGGGACAGGTCGTCACCGTCAAGGGAACCGATGGACCTAAGATCGACGGACGCGAGGCCAGGTTCGGCCTCCTGATCGAGGTGAAAGCGGCGGGGCTGACGACCGAAGTGCGGCTCGGGCTAAAGCTCAATCTCGACACGTTCGAGGTCAGCTTCGAGGGGAGCGATGTCTTCCCGCTGCGCTCGCGGCGGATTGACCAACAGGCCCTCGGGCTGACGTGGGTGGTTGAGCAGGAGAACGAAGACGAGCGCAATGCCAACGCAGAAATCGAGATGTTCCGCGCGAGCTTCATCAACGGCGAGAGTGGTTTTGCGCTCAACTGCGCGACGAACCCGAACGAGCGCGGCAAGGCACGGATGGAGCTGCACTTCGACGGCCTCTCGAGCGACGGGACGGGAATCGTGCTGGTCGTGCAGGAGTTCAGGGTCGGGCGGGGCGGACTCGACCTCGTGGCAAAAGTCTCCGACCGCGCGGTGAAGCTCAACGGCGTGGACATGCCGTTCCGTTTCACCTCGGGCGGGTTCACCATTCGCGGCGGGAAGCTCACCGAGGCGGTGATTGCCGGGCGCGGGCAACTCCCGCCGGCACTCGTCGGCGACGCGGATTGCACGGTGAACCTCACTTTCGCGCAGGGGGCAAACGGCATCATCCTGCAAGGCGGCAAAGTCGAGCTCGACAAAAAGGGCGACCCGATCGTATGCCATGCGACGCGCTTCACACTGACGATCACCGACCTGGACATCGGTTTCGCGGTGGACAACGGCTATCACTTTTACTTTCTCATCACCGGGACGCTGCGGTTCACGCCAAAACCGGGCGAATTTGCCGAGGGGTTGCTCAAGCACCTGGCTGACGTGGAATTCGCGCTTGAGCGGATGCCGTTGACGAGCGACCCCCGCGTGCTTCTGCGGCACATCTCATTCCAGAAGGCGCTCAACCCGAAACGCGAGGCGACGCTCTTCAACATCTTCCGTTTCGAGTTACGCGGGTTCGGCTTTCACCCCGCGTCCCCTAAATTTGAGGGCAATCCGCCGGCGATGAACATCTCCGGGCAGATCGAGCTGGGGCTGGGCGACGTGATGCAGCCGAAGATTGATTTCCACGGGCTCTGGATCGCGCCGCCGGCGACGGGGGAGAGCCTCCCGCGGATCAAGGCGGATGGCCTGGGAGTGGAGCTCAACATGGCGGGCTCGGTCAAGGTGCGGGGCACGGTGCTGGCGGTGGACCGTGACACGCGAACGGTGGAGGGCCGTGAACTGATTCCGCCCGGCTACAATGCATCCGGATTCCTTGGCGAAGGCGCACTGGATATACCCGGATGGGGCTCCATGCAGGCCACGCTTGGTTTCTTGGAGATCGAGAACCAGCAGAGAAAGCGGAAAAACGCCTTCTTTCTCTACCTGCAGGCGAACCATCTGGCGATCGAGATTCCGACGCCGTTCTGGACGTTCTACCTGCGCGAGGTCGGTTTCGGCTTCGGGTTCCGTTACACGCTGGCGGGCATCAAGGACGCAGAAGCCGCGACCTCGCCCAGCCAGTTGATCAGGATTCTCGACGAGGCTTCGCGTTTTCAGAACGACCTTCACCGCTTTTCCGCCTGGAAGCCGGACGCGGACAAGGACAACTTCACCCTCGCGATGAAGGGCGGCGTGCAGATGGCGCCCGCACAAGACGACTACGACCCGGACACGGAGAAGAAAGCGCAGAATCCGCTCTTCTTCGACCTGATGGTCGCCCTGCGCTCGGACTTCACGTTCCTCATGAGCTCGCGCGCGTGGCTGGGAGTGAATTACTTTCACTACGAGAACGATGAAAATGGGCTGCGCTCACGGCCGGGCACCCGCGGGTTCTTCTACATTTCGGTGCCCCGGAGCGAGGTGCTGCTGCGCGCCATCTCGGACCCCAAAGGATACATCGGCGAGGACTTCCCGCTTTTTCGTTCCGACTCCATCCTGCGGCGGGCGGTGGAAGCAGTCGATTTCTCCTCGACGCTCTATATCCGGCCCGGGCTCTTCCAATGGGAGCTTGGCTGGCCGGATCAACTGGGGGTGACGATTTCGGACAATCCCAAGCTGCGGATCAAAGTGCGCGGCGGCATGATTTTTCGGGCGGCGGAGGATGGCCTGCTCTACGGCTTCAACATCGGCGCGGAGGCGTACGTGCTGGTCGAAGGGCGCGTCGGCTCATCCATCGGGGTGGCGGTGCGTGCGGAACTTGACGCGAAGTTTACCGCGCGGTTCATTTCTTACCTGGCCTGGAGGTTCAAGGATTCGCTCATCTATGCGCTCATCACTCTTGATGCGCGGCTGAGTTTTTCGGTCGAGGCCTGGATGGAGGTTGACCTCGGCTTCACCAGTTTCACACTGCGAATCGCGTTTTCGTTTTCGGTGCAATTTTCCGCCGCGGTCGAGCTGGCCATCTCGCCCGGCGGCCTAGGCGCGCATGTGCATGCGCGGGTGGCGGTGCAGGTCTTCGGCTGCACGCTGTCGGTGGGGGTCGGTTTCACGCTCGGAAGCAGCCAACTGGAGGAGGCGCGCGCCCGGATGGCGCGCTTCCTGGCGATGTCGCTCACGGCCGACGATCCGGCGCCCGCGCCCGTGCTGGCTGCGCAACAAGCCGACGAGAAAGCACAGCAGGAATCCAAGATCGCGGAGACGGCCGCGAAGGAGCCGGGCGAGCCGGTTGTGACACCGCCGGTGAACGGCCAGCCGCAGGATACCGACCGCACGCCATTCGGTCGCGCGCTGAAGCCGACCCACTTTTGGCTCGTTCTGCGCCAGTGCGAGACGCTGCCAACGGAGGCCGTTAGAATGACGAACCCCGTCCTTGCGATGCTCGTGCCAAAGGAGGCGGAGAACGAGGATCAAGGAGGGTTTTTCGCCGCGCCCGACCTGGCGCTTCAGCCGGCAAACGTGGCGCACACTGTCAAGCAGATCGCCGGCGCGCCGAACCTCCATTTCTACGATCCGGCCACAAAGGATTTCGAAAAAGTGACCGCTCCGAATCACTCCGCGCATGCGAACTGGGCGGCACCCATCCCGGTTGATGGCGGCGGGCGGCCGTTCACACTTCAACAGATGTTCGACGAGTGTTACCTCGCGAAAACCACGTGGAACGGCAGCGTGCGGACCGTGAGCGGCTGGCAAGAGCCGAAGACGATTCGGATGCACGGAACAGCCGCGCCGGCGCCCGTCGGGACCGAGAGCGAGCGCGCCGAGGAGCGGCGACAGCACCAACAGCAGCGGGACGCCGAGGCGAAGGAGCGAAAGTTCGACGAAAACGCCTTCCAGGCGCGCTCGACGGTCATGACGATGTTCCTCGATCAATTCATGACGCTCGCGCGTGACGGCAAGCGCAGTGGTTCCGGGCCGAACGATGCGCACGTGACAGATCTCGGGCTCGTATTCTTGGGGCCGGTTGACGAGGTGGCAAAACTGGCGAATGCCGTGGTAGAAAAGCAGGACGCAAGCCCGAGTGGCACTTCCGGCAGCATTGAAATCCTTAATCCGCGAGACCGCTGGTTCGATAGCGTGGACCCGATCCTCGCCGATGACCGGCAAGCCGTGGAGGCAGATGGAATCAAGCTCGACTGGCGACTGACGCTGGCCTTCAAAGACAAGTCAACCGCGGAGGCAGGCAAGCATGGGCGCAACAATCCCGAACAGTTTCTGTCTTACTATGAAATCACCCGCACCATCGAGGGCGCGGAGTTGGAGCCCGTCACGGTGCGGGTGAAAGCGGCGTCGCTCCTGGGCGGGCGCGCGGACGTCCAGCACATCAACCTGGTGGCGCCCGACTGGCAGTTCGTGGATTCGCTCGATGGCGAGCTGGCGATCCCGGCCGAAGCGCGCGCCGCGTTGCTGCCGCCGCCCAGCGGGATGGACACGCTCGGCGCCTCGATCGCATGGCTCAAGGCGTTCCCCGAGAAAGAGGAAGTTACGTTTGCCTATACGGTCACGCCGGTGGATATAGCCGGGGCGCGCGGGCTGCCGAAGAGTTTTGTGGTGGACGTGCGCCGGCCGAGGCCGACCGTGCGCCCGGCCACGGCGGAGTTGCGTCTGCGGCAGACGCTCACGCCCGCGAAGCAGCCGGACATTTCGGCCGCGCCGCCAAAGGACCTTGAAATCTATCTGGCGATCAACGATCCGGCCTGGAAGGGCGACGAGGAGCCGGACTACGGCGGCTTCAAATTCAAAGTACAGCGCTTCTACCGGCTCATCGTGCATCCCGAATTGATCGAGCCCGCGGGGCATTACGGCTCCGACGGCGCGACAGCCCGCCTGCGCAGCCCGCGCACGCTCGCGACGGAACATGTGGCGACCGAGACACCCTTCGAGTTCGCGTTTGAAATGACGAAGCCCACCGAGGTGGCGAAGCCGGAGATTCTGAAATTCGAGAGCGACGAGGAAACTCTGAGGGGCATCAGGACCTGGGCGCGGCTTTCCAAAGGCAAGACAGGCGACATCCTCGTCGATGCACTGACCGACGTGAAACGCGCCGAGTTGCTCCGCAGCCTGTGGCAAATGTCGGAGAAGGATACGCGCCGGGTGGCGACGCGTTTTGTGCTCGAAACGGTGGTTCACATCGAGCGCATTGACGGCAAGGGCGAAAAGATCGAGGACTTGGTTTCGCGCCGGACCGTGGTGCCCGCGGAGCACGTCATGGTGACTGCCGAAGGGGACACAATCCTCACGACGGCGGTAGCGCGCCCAGAGGCTTTCGAGTGGCCGCAGCCACTGGCTTTTCCGGCGCTGGGCAAGCACCAGGTACAGGCGCAGAGCGGCTTTGCGCGGTTCAAGGCGCCCGCCCGGGAAGCTACACTGGCGGGCTTCCTGGAGAATGGGCAGAACAACAGCCTCGTGTTGATCCGCGACGCAGAGCGCCGCATCCTCACGACGGTGCGTTTTGCCGCTGTGCCGGATTGGGCGGAGAACAACCCCACCGGGCTGCAATTGACAAAGGAAGACGCCGCATTGATCGCGGATTACGACCTTTATGAGCTCGACCTGGACGATCTCGACGCAATTTCCACGGGGGCGACGCCGCTGGGCGAGAACGCCCGCGCGTGGAGCCGCGCGCGCAGGGTTGGCCGCATCGAACAGCTTTCGCAAGGCGACGCGCGGCTGGTACCCGAGGGGAACAAGGAGCTGATGGCCTGGCAGGCGCACTATCCCGGCGAGACGCAACGCCTCCAGGCGGGCGCGACTTTCACGCAAGGCGCAACCGGAGACCAGCCGCTACTCGCCGCGTGGTATTCCGGCCGTGAGAGCGCCGCGTTTTTCCCCGAGCGCCGCCCGCGGCTCCGCTTCTTTCCACAGGCTCCCGAGGATGTGATCAATGAACTGATGCGCGGCGGCCGCCCGGACGAACTGAAACTTACGTTGCGCGCGCGGCCCGGCTCGCGCGCTTCGACATTGGAGAATTGGAAATTCCCGCCGATAACACTTTTCAAACTTTCGCGCGTAGAGACTGGCCTGACATTTGAGCCCGCAGCTGGCGGGAATCCAGTAACAGTGAAGCCCGCAGGTAAAGAGTTCCTGCCAAAGGACATCCGCCATGTGCTGCTCAGGGTTGGGTTTGTCGCCTTCGAGGACTTGGTTGACGACGACAATTCGAATGAGAAGGACCCCAAGAACAAGCCGTTGGTCGAGTGGCTGCGCGATCCCCAAGCGCTCGACGGTCTGGAGCTTACAATCGAAGGCTCGAAATCCATCCACCGTTGGCAGGGTCACAGCGCCACGGAATCTGTGCCCATTTCGACAGGGCAAGTTACCCTCGACATCAATCTTCGCTCTCCGATCCATCCGCTTCTTGAAGAGGTGCTTGGTGAACTAGCCTACGAGCCGAGTGACGTGGACGGCAGCACGAACCTTTACCGCGCCTACAGTGTGATGGTGCAGCCGCCACCACCCATCGACGCGACCGATGCCGCCGCTTTCCTTGCCAGGCTGTCCGCCGCGGCAGATCCATACGGCTGGGGTGCACTGCAGGCGCTTGGGCTGGCCGCGGCGATTCGCATCTTTGATGTTGCGAGCGACGAATTCCTGCGGCCGCAGGAAACTGCCGAGCTCGTAAACAAGGTTTTCCCCGCTGTGCTGGAGCGCTGGAATAAGGAGCTCGGCACCGGCATCTCGCTCGGACAGCCCTTCGTCGAGCTGCACCTGAAACCGGGCCGGGATCGCGACAGCGGACCATTCGATTCCGTACTCACCAAAGGCACCGAGGCCGAAGAAGCGCAGCTCGTGCTCGACGACGATGGGCTGGCGGTACTGCAAATCTCCCTGCGTCCGGCTCCGCTGGCGGCCTGGAGATACTGGCGGCAGGAGATGCGATGGAACTCGCAGCTGGCTGGGGAGGAGAGGTCGGTCGGCGGCAAGACTTGGACCGTAAAAAAAGCTGCGGAATGGTCGCTCACCCTTGCCGATGATAACAATACGCCCGTGGCGCTGAACGACGGCGTGGTCCTGGAAGGCAGTAACATCATCCGGCGCCGCGCGCGCTCCATGCGGATGGCGCTCAAAGGTGGCACTCCCGCCGCACAATGGGCGCGCGAACGCGGCGGACCAATAGCCGCGCTCGATACGAAGGACCAACTTTCGACCGTACTTATACCAGGACGACCCACCGCCGCCGGGGCCGCATCAAAAGAAGGCGATCCCGAGCTGGCACTTCTCGCGCGTCTTCCCGGCGATCTTGATGCGAACACCGTCTTTGCCACGCTAAACTGCCTCGTCGAGTGGGAGGAAGTCACCGAGCTGCGCATCGAGCGGGTGCCGGGCCTGCAGCATCCGGGACCATTCGTGCTGCTCAAAGCGCCTGTGTCGCAGCAACCGCCCGTCCGGGTCGAGACAGTCCCATACAAACTAAATGAGGAAAAGTCGCCAATCGCCTTGGTTGGCAGGTGGCTGGAAAAGAGCGAGCCGGTGCAGACCGCCCTGGACCCGTTCGCCCGGTTCAAGGATCTGTCGCCTGCGGAATGGGCGGCGGCGTGCGGAGCGGTGTTTGACGCACCCAAGCCGACCGAGCTTACTTCGATTCCGAATGCGGTCCGCGCCTACCTTAGCTTCCTGCGCGTGCTCCGTGCCTTTTCGCGCGGAATCAAGCTGCCGGATAAGCAGGGAATCGCGGCGTTTGCCGGGTCGTTCGTGGCGTGGCAGCAGCGTTTTCTCGAGCACGGTGCGGGCACCGGCTTTGGCGCCAGTTCGCCGAGCCTCGCCCTTGCGGTGCCGGTAAAGGCGCTGCCCTGGAAAATCGCGGCTGATGCCGATGGCTTCCTCACGCTGTCCTTGCTCCATTCCGACCGCTGGTCCCACACCCGCGCCTATGCCGTGAAACCCCTCAGCCGCTATCACCCGCTGCTCAAGGGCCTGGGCATTGCCGCGCAGGAGGACGCGGAAAACCTCGTACCCGAGAAGGCGCCGCTGCGGCCACCCGGTTACGCCATCGCCCACTCGCTTCGCACCGAAAAAATCGAACCGCCGGTTTTCATCGGCACGCGTCGCGTGAAATGGAAATCCGACGCGGCGGATGAGGATGACGTACTGGAAGTCATTGTCGCCCGGCACGGCGAGGAGGCGCTGGCCAGCTCCAATCGCGCCCTGTTCGCGCGGCTCGGGGTGCCGACCGCGCTTATGACTTTTGCCCGTGTTTACCGGTCGCCCGAGTGGCGCGACCGGCTGATTGATTTTGGAAAGAAGCAAGCGCCGCAGATTATCCCCAAGGCACTGCCCGAGCGTCTGCCCGAGCCGGCGAAACGTCCGGTCAACGAACCGGAAAAACAGATCACCGGCCCGATTGTCGGCGAGTTGGCAAAGCTTTACCCGCAGCTTTGGAAAGGCGCGGAAATCAAGCGCATTGACCCGCTACCGCCCCACTACAAGCTCATCACCTTTGCTGCCGAGCGCGCGGGCGCGGTTGTCTCGAACGTCGCCGCCGTGGTGCAGGACGACCTGCCACGCCGCGCGCTCCACGGCCGGCACGATGATTTGATGCCACCAGGAACTGATGGCGCCGCGGTGCTCCTGATCAAGGACGCGGGCGACGGCACGGGTCGCCTGGTCCTGTGTCACCGGCTGCTTTCCCATGCCGACCTCACACCCAAACGCGCCGAACATTGGCATGGGCCAGATAAGACGGACATCTGCTGGTGGCCCGACCCGGACGTGGCCTACGTACTGCAGCGCCGTTGGGTCCAGGTGGCAGCCGGTAAAAAGACGGATATTCGCGAGGAAGACCTCGAACTGCGGCTTGGCCCGTTCGAGTCGAAAAGCGGGGACAGGATGGTGCAGGCTCGCGCACGAGGCACGCGTTTCATCGTCGGCGACCAGCCGAAAGTGAACCTCAATCAGACGCCGAAGCCGATCCTTTTCACTCTGGAAACTCGGCTCGACTTCCGCCCGCCTGCCGACGGGCAAGACCCCGTCGAGCTGGCGCGGCTCGTACCAACCGACTGGACCAGCCCCGCGTTGGCCAAGGCATTCAATCTCAAAGCACAAGCATTTGCCGCCATCCTCCTGCCGCATTGCGTCACGGCGGATCTAGAGCCGCAGAAAGACGAACCGGTAGATAAGTATTTCGCGCGTCTGAAGACTTTTGCCACCGACCTCGCCACAGCCGTCGGAGCTGAGCTCAAGTCAACGAAGCCCTGGCATCAGGGACGGCTCCAGCGGGACCTGCTCGACCGGCTGAAGCTCCTCGACGACTGGATCAAGGCATGGTCGCTGAATGACGACGACACGCTGGATTCTGTGCGCGCAGCGGCAGGGCTGCCGATCGAGATCGAAGGCGTTTATCGCGTTGACGATCAACCGCTCCCGACGCTCGGCGGGCTTGCCCTGTGGGAACTAGCGGAGGACGCCGATGGTCTCCTGGCCGTCTGGGCCCTCGGGCCAACTGCGGTCATCGACGAGCTCAAGACCCCGACATATCCGCCAGTCGCGCGAGAGGGCGGCCTGCTGCGGACGATGCTGGCACGAATAATCATGGGTCTCGCGAGCCAGATGGTCCTGCGCGTGTTCGATGCCCGGGCAAGGCTGCGCTTTTCCAGTTTGGAGATTCAGATCCTTGACACGCTTCGCAGCGCTGGAACGCCACTCACCGGCCAGGCGCTTCGGGAGAAACTTGGGAGCGTCTCCGACAAAATCCAGCACCTCGTCGAATCACTGAACGGCCTCATCGCCGCCGGCTATCTCTCGTCAGATACTCCGGTTTTCGATCAGTTGCCGGATCTGGTCAAAGCCCGCTTCACTCTCCTGGTAGCTGATGCGCAAACGGCGACGCCCGGGCTTTTCGAGCAGACAGTGCGGTTGCCCGACTGGCTGGAATCAATTGTAAACCCGAAAAAATGAGCACTAACGCGACAAACCTGCCGATGCTGGAACTGCACGGCCCGGTCATGCCCACCGGTAAAAAGGAGGATTCTTTTTGGAAAATCAATCTGCGCGCGCCTTTTTTCTCCCGGGATCAACGCCAAGTGGATTACTCCCCGCCAATCCGGACCATCACCTTGGACATGGGCGAAACTGCGAAAAAGAAGGAGCGCTGGCGCGTCGCCCGGCTCCTTTCCCAACATGTGCTCGCCGGTTCCACTTCAGAAAGCTACGGCGACAAACAGTGGTTGTCTTTCCACGCTCGTATTGGAAAAGCGGACGTGATCATTTCACGAGACGGCAGCGCCTTTTACACCGACCGGGATGAGCGGGGCAAGGGCTTTCAACATGTTGTCGCAACACCAATGCTGGCTGAGGAGGAGGTCTGGCCAGACCCGGGGCTAAGTGCAATCACCTTTCCGCCATGTCGGCTGGTGCAGGGCACCATCCCGCTCCAAGTTATCTGGGAGAAAATTCCCTGGCTCGGAAAAGACAATCCACTTCACCTGAAATTTCTTTCAGCCGGCCATAAACAAAAGTGCGTAAAGCTGACCCTCGCGCCAGACGGTATACTGCTCGACGCCGAAGCACCCTTTCCAAAAACTGATGGCACCAGCCGATACATCGCCGGCCGCTTTCTGCTTGCTCCCACCGCCGCTGAAGGAATCGAGCTGCGGCTGCTGCCCGCGCAACTCGACGAAACACAACAGAAAGTCTGGCTGGAGGCGTGGTCACAGATCTCGCCGTCAGGTGACACTCAGGCCGAGGCGATTCCCGGTTTCAAGGTGGAGCTACGTCGCGGTGGTCTGCCGCCGGCTTTCGTGTGGCGGCTCCAGGTGAACGGGGATGCGATCGAGGGCTTCGAGAAAGGAATTCGGGTGCCAGGCGAGGACGTGCTCGTGCGGATGCTCGGCCCTAGGGGCGCGGAGACGCGCGAAGGCGAAGCGAGGTTGCAACCGGAGACGTGGGTGCTTAGTGGCGAGAGATTCGCGGGGGCGCTTAAAGCAACGGCGCTGAAGCAGGCATCGCACGCAATCTGGGAGAACGTTGAGGCGGACTGGGGCGACATTACTACTACCGTGGAGCAGTGGGAGGGCAAGCCCATTCTTACCGCACTGTTGCTGCCGCCCCCGCCCACTAAGCCACAAGATAGCTCTGCTCCAGCAACCGCCCTGCGCATCAAGGTTCCTTCGAAGGACTCGCTTACCGTGGAACTCATCGGTCACGGGGGGAAGGAAGCAGCACATGCGCTGGCACACGATGAGACGCAATTGGCCGTTGCCCTGCGATCCGCGTACGGCCTGCCATCCCGCCCGCCCGGGCAACGTGATCCTGAGCGTCCGCTGCTCGCGGGTTTCGTACCGTTGAGCGATGGCTGGCTGCAGGTTCCCATTCCCAATCTCCCGCTGCCCGATCCGGAGAAAGACAACGACCTCATCACCTCGCCCGTGCCAGTGCCGCCCAACGTGCTCGCCGGCTTCCTGCGCTATGGCGAGGTGGAAAAACTGCCGGACGTGCTCTCAGCCTTCCCGCCACTCGGCGGCGGGTCAGCGCCCATGCTGGAACTAAAACGTGCGCCATGGCTCCTGACCGTCGAAAGTACGCAGGCCATCGCGGTCGCAATCGCACTTGGCGGTGCGGATGGTCCGACCGAGGCGACCGCCGTCCTGCTTGGCCCGGAGCTTTCCACACGCGGACTCTTGTGGCTTTCCGCCGACCGGCCCGACGAGTTGGAGGCGTTGCCGCGACTTGGAGCTGGAGCTGGAGCGTACCTTGATGTGCCGCTGGAGTCTTTCGACACGGAAAAGGAGCAAGCGCTTCCGGTCACGCTGCGGCGACTTCAATTCGTTGTCGAGCGCCAGGATCGCGACAAGCCTGATATCGTGACGCGAAAGGAGTTGGGATTGGATTTGCGTTTTAATCCCTCCGCGAATTCGTGGTGGCGCCTCTTCGAGGAGGAAGTGAAGGAGCCGGACTGGGAAAAGGCGTTGAAGCAGGGTGACTGGTTGCGCGTGCTCAATGACTCCTACCGGGCACTGACCGGCAGCAAACTGCCGGATCTCCGGAAAAGCAGTACTGTCGCCGTGCTCCCGCTCGTCCTCTGGCTGCGCCATCCGGCGATGCCGCTGGCCGCGCTTATGCCAATGACGCGCTCCGCGTCCTCGGCCGTCCGCCCCCTGGAAAGCCGCGACCTCATCCCGCTTGTCGTGGACGCGCCCGCGCAAGCCGATGGCGGCCCACCGCTCGCGCTTACCTGGACGCTTGGCGGCAGCTCGGTTTTCCCGGCAGTCGGCGCCGGCGACACACCAAAAGTGAAGAGCGCGGCGGCATGGCCCTGGCCCTTGAATGACATTGCCGGCATCCCGCTCGCGGCTTTCGGCGTGCCCGGGGCCGAGCTATCCGTCCCTTTTGCCATTGAAGCAAAGCTTTTGTCCGAGTTCTGGAGCGCGCTGAATTTTGCGCTCCGCTTTGACCTGCCCGCGCTGGATGAGGCTTTTGCCACCGCCTCGCTCCCACCCGCACCCGAGGTAAAAACACCGGAAGCGACCGATGTCCCGGCCTTGCCCATCCCGCTCGCCACGGCGCTCGACTGGCGCGCGATGGGCGCACTCTGGGCCCATCAGCGCCGGCGCCAACATCTGGCCCGCGTGCGCTACAGCCATCTCGCTCTCTACGCGGCGATGGGAGCCGGCGCACAACGCCCGGTCCGCGATCTGGTCGGTGGCGCAACTTGGTCGGTGGAGCTTGGGTTCAAACCCGGCCAAAAGACGGACGCTCTTCCTTATGGCGAGGCAACGATCGGCGCCGAACAAGTCGCGGGCAACGCGGCGTTGCTGGGTATTTCCGGTCAGGTCGAAGTTGCATGGAGCATCCAACTTGGTGCGTCCACCGCCAAACCGAAACTCGTCGGCTACGCCGTGCCGACGATTGATGAGGGCCAGTTTCTCGTGGATGCGCGTGGCACCGGCATGGGCGAAATCACGGACGGCGCGGTCTGGCGGCGGAAAGTCTTCGCCCGCTCCCGCGATGGTGATGGCGGGGCAACATCGAGCGCGTTCGAACTCGTCACCAGCCCGCGCGAGCTCCCGGTTTTCACCGCCACCGGCCAGCCGGAGCTGCGCTTTTGGTTCAAGGACCTACCCCTCGCGACCAAAACCGAGGATCACTTCTTACCCGCGGATGGACTCGATCCTCGTGCCTGGGACGATGGGCACCTCCCGCGTTGCGGCGTCGAGTGGCGGCTGTGGCCGGCAGATCAAGGTACGGCAAAAGCGGCTTTCGAACGCGGGCGCGACCGGTTTCCATTCTTCGGCTTCGGCCTGGAGCCGCTCCGGCTGCGCCAGTGCAATGTCAAGGCCGACGGCACTCCCGGGCCCGTGAAGATCCGCTGCCGCCTGCACCTCGGCCCGCGGCAGGGTGGCCCGGAGGCGGGTGGAAACCTCGTCGATCTGTCGCTGGCGTGGGATGACGGGAAGAACCGCTTTTTCATCACCGGCCTTGATCCTGTTCAGGCAGATGGGCAGGCGGTGAAGCTTGTTTTTGCCCTGGACTGTCGTGAATCGAAGGATCACTCACGCCACGTAGAGATCTCCACCTTGGTCGGCTGGGATAACGTTGAGGGCGCGCCGATATTTTCTGCGACCGAAATCGTGGTCGGCATACTCGGTGAAGACAGGCGTTTCAAAGGAGCCACCCTTACGAAGGCCAGCACACCAGACGGCGTTGTCACGCTGACGAAATCGGGGCCTAAACCGCCCGACAAGCTTCTCCCTGGCGTGGGGCAGATGGGAATGCAATTGATCAAAGTGGAAACCTTTACTGAGACGGTGAAGCGCGTGGCCTTTCCAGAGATCAAAATCACTCGCTGGGTGGTGGTTTTGCCTGCTGCGGAGAAAAGGGGTGGCGCGGAAGCGCCGCCCGCATTTTGCGTGCTGGCGGAGTCGGGGCGGGACGTGGAATTCTCTGCCTTCGACGTTCCCCTGCGGTTGGCCAAAGGCGAACTGCATGAGGAGCATGGCGCCATCTCCTTTACCGGCACCGGCGGAGAACCAATCGAGCCTTTTCCGGGCTATGGAAGAAAGGGCAGGTTTTCCACAGGCCTGATTGCGCGCGTGTCCGAGTTCGATCCGGACAGGTGTATCGGCGAGCTCATGGCGGGCTATTTGAGCGGGCGCTGGATCGAGGAGAAATCCGGGGGGACCGCGGATTGCATCCTGCTCGAGGCTGCCTGCCAACAGCGCACTGGCACGGACGAGCCGGCGGATTTCTGGTCCGGCGCGCTCACGCTGCACCTGCGGCTCGAAGTAGCCAACGCCATCCGCTGGCCGCGGCTGACTTCGGAGCCCGCGACGCGAGTTCCCTCCCCTGAGAAAGACGACAACGGGACGGAATTGCTGACTTTTGACCAGCAAGAAAAGACGGGGTTCAGCCACAAGATCGCGTACACGCTCGATGGCCATCGGCTCGCTTTCGCCGTCGCTTCGCAGTTGGCCGGGAAGGACGATGCTGAAGCAGTCTTCTCACTCCCCGTCATGGCAACGCACACGCTCACGCCAGAGGACGGACAGTCGCCCAAGTTCAGCTTTAGCGCGGTAGAGACGATTGCCATTGGCCGGGCAAAATCCCTGATCCCTGAACCCGCCAAGGAACCGAACTTTGATACAGATCCGATCGCATTTGCCGCCCGTTTCAAGGAATCAAAAAGCCCGCCGCCCCTCAACGTGCCGGGGATGGTGGGTCAGGGGCAGGGCCGAATCTCGACGGTCCTCTCGGGCGCGCTCGGCCACGCATTTCGCGCCGCTTTCTGGGACGACCAACGAGATCCAAAGCCGAGCAACCGGCTGGCCTTGATCGGTGGTTTTGCGGGTTTCATCGGAAAGGCAGGGGATCTCGCCGCGCCCGATTCCACGGCCATGCTCATCCGCCTTCCGGCGCTTGCGGTCCTCGGCGAAAAAGTGGATATCGGCCAGACGGAAACAACCGCCGAGGTGGCATGGGGCGATGGCTCCGCCGCGCTGCCGGTCGCCCTGGCCTGGCGCGCCGCCGCCACGCCAGCCTCGCCGGCACTCAATTCCTTGCGCGCGGCCCTGCTGGCGGGGATCGGAGCCGGTTTCGCCGACGCGGACGTGGAATCGGCGATCCTTGTCGAGCAAAGCTTCGGTGTGAACATGGACAGCCCACAAAAAGGCGTGCTCGCGAAGACGCTCTTTTTCCCCGCTGCCGCGGTCGCTGTGTCGCGGCTCATGCTGTCAAAGGACAAGCCACTCCCGACAAATCCTGTCGTGCTTTCCCTGGTCGCGGGTCTGGTCGTGCGCGAAGTGCTCGGCAAGCGGAAGCCTGTGCCGCTGGCCGCGGCACTTCTCACGCGCACGCCGCCACCCGAGCCGGCAGCCGTCAATACCACGGGATCAAAGGCGGCGCCCGGCCCGGGAAAAGCCCCCTCGCTCCTAGCGACGCTCGGCGAGCAGGTAATCATCGGCGAATGGACCGGTCCTGTGGATGCCAGCGACGTCAGTTCGACCACCCTGGTCGCGCAACGCGCATTTGCCGAGCACGCCGAGCCGCGCGGCGCACTGCTCGTGAAGATTCACCCCACCGGGCGCGCGGATTATCGGCGAGCGGTTCTTCCCGCGCCACCATCGCGCGCGCGTTTTCATAAAGGTCCCACGGCAATCGCCTTTGCCGATCCGCTGCGCGGTTTCAGCATGGCACTGGACAACGATGACCGCGACTGGTTCCGTGGCTGGCTGCGCGGAGCGGAGGAAGGGCACATGGCGCCCTTCCGCGATGCGGATCCCGCAGACACTGAACCGGTCGAAAAGTCCGGTCTTGCGGGACTTTCGCGGCGGGTTTCGCTCCCGGCGCAGGCGTTGCCGGAGGGGGCTGCGCGACCTGTCTGGACCGCGGAAGTACGCGCGCCGGTCTATCATCCGCTCCGCGACATCGAAGGCGCTGTTGCGCCGCCTGTCTCTTGGCTAGCACCCGGCCAGCCGCGGCCGCGCCTTCCCGTACAGCCCGCGCTCGAAGCGGCCCAGCGCGACCTTTTCGGAAAGAAGCTGCCCGAAGTGCAATGGCTCCTGCCCGCGGCGGAGACAGCAGCCTCGGTTGGTGATCGCGCAGGTATTACGCTCGCGCGCATGCTTCGGCTGGAGACGCCGATTGATGTTATCCCACAGTTTGATTATCTTTTCGCGCGTTTCGGACGGCCCGCGCAGGGCGGTTCGTGGTCCGTGCGCACCGAGCGCACGCCGCGCCCCGGCCCGCTGCCGGAAAACAAGGACGATCCTGCTTTCAACCGCCGCCCCTGCGCCTCGCGGCTCGAGCCGCGGCTGCCGGTGGAGGTATTGCGTGGCCCCGCCGATACCATCGCGGGTGAGCCGAATCCCGACGGAAAATTCGGTGCATGGGTCGTGAAGCTCGTGGCCGCTCCGGATTGGGATGGGATGATCACCGACCGCTTCGATGGCACCGTGCCCGTGGACGTCGAAATCGACGTCGCCCAGGGCAGCGATCCTATCGAAAACTTGCCGGCCGCCGACATGCTGCTCCGGTTGCTGATGCCTCCTCCGGAATCAGCGAATGGCAAGCCAGACGCTCCTCCAAAAGTGCTCAATGTGGCGGCATTGGTCGTGGGAGAAAAAGTGATTCCCTGCCAGCGCTTGCATTTCGTGAAAGGCGTGGGCCAGGATTTCAAACTCCATTGCGCCGGGAAGAATGGCGCCCCCGCCGTGTACCGCGGCACCCTCCGCATCGTCCTTGATCCGCGGCTGGATCAGGCCGAAGCGGTCTCTGGAGCGCCGCTCAAGGAACTCGCCGAAACGCTCCGCGCAGGATTTACGGCGCCGCCCGTTGAATTGCGCTTCACCGTGCTTCCCGATTCGACCAGAGACCCGATCGTCGCACCGGCGAGCACGCTCAACCTTACACAAACGGACCCAGCCAAACCGGAAATCCCCCACGGCGACTCGCGCCCGCCGGTCACGTTGCGCCTCCCACTCATGCCCGTGGTAAGCTCGCGCGGCGCGCTTCCCTTGCCGCCGAATTCGCTCATCTTCATCGACTCGACCTACGATACTGACCTCGGTTCCGCTCCCGCCCGGGACGATCACCGTCGCGTTTCCAGCGTTCGCCTGCGCGATCCGTTGCGCCCACTGCCCGTTGATCGCGGCGATCTTTTCGTCACGCTTTACGCCGATCGGTCGCGCGTGAATCGCCGCGCCAGCGTCACTTTCATGATCGATTTCGCCTTCGAGCGTCCGCTCGCCGCTGCGGCGCAGGCCACGGCTGAGGCTAGCGGTTTAGGCGTAGACGGCGACTTCGTTCGAGGCAAGAGCACAGGAAACTTCGAACTTGCCTTGGCCGTGACTACGCGAGATGGAATCCGGCGCGACCTGCGGTTTGGAACCCCGGGCAGTGCGTCATCCACCCCGTTGCCGCGCATCGAATTTGCCACCGTATACGAGTTGCCGCTCGGGTTACTGCTTGAGGCCGATCGCACGCCGGCCCGGCTCGAAGCGGGAGACATGCTCGAACTCAGCGTGGCTGAGACGACGTATGAGGAGACGATAGAAAATCAGACCTTTAGGCGGCTGGACGTGGGCCGGCGCGTTATGCCCGCTCTGTGGAATGCCAGCACGATGTCGCCCATCGAGCTCGACGGCCTCTCTAATGCCGGCGATAAGGAACTGAAAAAGGATGAACCGCTTTCGCGGACCGTGCGCGTGCTCCTCACGGATGAACCGGTGGTTGAGCCTCCTCCTGCGTTGTATGCCGCCCTCACCCTTCGCACGATCAATGGCATTTCCGAAACCCACCACCGGCTCTCGCTACCGCTCTACGCCCAATCTCCGCTGCCGTGGCGCGTCCTCTTACGCGATGCCAAGGCTGACTTTCGCCGCGGCTACCTGCGGCGGGCGGCCGTCTTCATTTGGAATCTAGCGCGACCGGCGGCCGAGTTACCGGGAATTGGGATCCATATCGTCAAATCCGACCGCAATGGCCAGACTTACCTTCCGCCGAAAGAAAAAATCGCCGACTGCTTTCGAACAACGCGCCGTATTTCATCTTAAGAATAAGATACCCGAGCTTGACCAAACTCCACCACCGCCAACGTCAGCTTCGCGACTTACCCGTGCGCCAACGATAGCCGTACTGATGATGATGCGAGCGAAGGGATTCAAAGCCGCGCAACACCGTCAGCCTTTTCGTGACAAAAAAACGACGTAATTCACAGAGTTCCAGGCGGTTAGCATACTTTTTGAGGAACATGCAGAGCGAAGAATTGCGAAGCATTTTGGTCAATCTGAGTCATGAAATAGTGGTAAGAGAACCGTGGGCTCTGGGGTCAGTCGTTAACGCAGAAAAATTACCGACGTTGTATGAGAAAGCGCAAAGGCCAACACAGACCGTTTCCTGAAAGCGAGTGGGCCTTCCATTTGCTTGACGATCATGAAATTCCAACAGCCGGGCGTTGGGAGCTTGACCGGCACCAAGGAATCCCGCTCTCTCCGTTCTTGGATTCTGACTGGCACCAGGCACGCAAGCGCCTCAGAGAATTCCAAGCGTTGAAAAGGAAGGACCCATTTCTGGCCTGTCCACTGAGGACTCGAAGACGCGTTCCCGAGACGCCCAATGAGGCCTCAAGCTGGTAACCGCTTCTTTCTAAAGTTGCTTGCGCAGGTGCGTGGGGGGCGAGCCTTTGATGAAAGTGATCGCGTGCTCGATGTCGGATGTGGTGATGCTTCGTACTTTAACCAATTGTGGAACAATGTCGTTCCTGAATTTGGCCGACCTTCGTTTATCCTGGGAATTGATAGTGACAAAATCAGAGGGCGGAATGCAGTATCCGAATCGGATAGGACCCTCCACGAAAGAAGGAAGCAGCTGTCCCAACTCCGATGGGAGAGACGCCATCCATTTCAACCGTATACACGGCCCTCGACGGAGTGATCGTATTCCGTTCCGGTCTTCTTGGCGGACCCAGGTGAGTTGAATTGGGAGCACTTTTTCGCGACGGTTGCCAATGCAAATCTGCCGGACTGTGAAATGCCACAGTTCGGCAGCTGCGAGGCGACAAGTCATCGTGTTCCAGCTAGTCGGTCATTGATTTTTTGAAGAAGGTTGTTTTCGAAAATGCTGTCGTCGGATGCGCGTGGGTCTGCTCGGTGTTGCCGGCCCTGAAGGCTGTCTGCGATCCATCCAGTCGTTAGGGCGATGAGCCGCTTATGCAATTCGGCTAGATTATCACCCGACCAAAATTCTTTCTCATGGTTTAATTGCCCTTTCACCCGTGACCAGCGGCTCTCGAGAACCAAATCCGCCGATGAGCGCTTCAGGTTCACAACCAGGCCAAGTGCCTGAATTGCACGAACCACTTTGTTCTGAGTAATCCGGGTTTTGGTAATACTCGCTTCCTCGGTGACCTTCTCCCAGACCCGGACCACGTCCTGTCCCCAGGACGCTATATCGACTCCCGGCCTTCTCAAAGCCAGGAGCGGCCGCAACTGCCGCTCGGTGGTCGGTAAAGTGGCTCCCGTGGAAGCCAGTATTTGACAGACCTCCCCAAGTCGAACGTACCGATTTACGGTACTTTTACCCAATTTCAACTCCTTGCGGCAATAAGTGCCAAATTCTGAAAACCCTTTGGCGAGGTATAGTCTCCGATCTCGAATCTCCATTAACGCCGTAGGCCCCTCCTGCCACATTCTGCGGCTCTGTCGGACGAGTTCTTCACGGGCTTCCAATTCTGCTTTGAGCCGAGCCCGTTCCGAAGCACTAACCGCTGGTCTTTGATCGCATTCGACCTCATTGGTGGTCTGGGATTCTGAGGTGCAGTTTGTGCCGGTATTTCCGGCCCTGTCCAAGATTCGATTTATTGTCATGACCTCCAAGAACAAGAAAAAGTGGGGCGACCGCTGAAATATTTTGGGCAATCCACAGCGGGCAGGTTTTTGCTCTCGTTTGGTCGACCCCTGCGATTACAGGATAAGCTTGTCCGTGCGATCACCACAAATAGGTACAGAACAGAATTGCCCCATATTGATGCGTAGTTTTTTTGCAGAAACTTCAAATATTTTTTGGCGGACTTTCGCGGGAGGCCAAAAGAATGCCGCAAAATCCAGATCCCAAGGCGTTTACGGCGATAATCCCTGCACGGCTGCTTTCACGAGGCTCCCGATTCCGGCAAACGGCAACTGGCGGATATGGTGGCATTGTCGGAGCAGATGCCCGGGCTTACGTGGCGATTTCGACACGAATACTCGGTTGAAACGCTGATAATCCCGGTTACAACCCAATACTTGCCTGGCAGTAACTGAGGTAAGATTGCATTGAGGCTGATGCGTAGACGGCCCAGTTTTGCTCAGTTGCAATGAGGCACATCGCGCAAATGCGTTGCACATAGTGAAATTGTTGCCAGGCGTCGTGTGGCCTCTTCTGCGTACGGCCAATGATTCAGAGTGGCTTCACCGAAAGCACGGCACTGTTCTCAAACAACTCTTCAACAATCAAACACGGTCCCGCAGCCGAAAGGAGCGCCGCCTAGATGTCAGGGGAGTTGACGACCCACGCTTGACCCACCCCCCCGACCGGCACTGGTTCCAACGCAGAAGTGGACGGTCTCGTCTGCTATGGCCGTATACCATGATTTTGCCGAGTGCACGGATTGCCTACGCATTATCGATTTACCGTGTCAGGCACAACCCCGCACTGGCCCGTGCGAGGCCGGTGCCTCCGGAAACCTGTATTCTTACGCGCTGCACAAAAATCACCCCACGTTCCGAAATATTCCGTTCTTGTGGTAGGACGGTGAGCGCCAAGGTGGCGTTGGCCGTGGCGTCAGTGACGAAAATGACCCAACAAGAAAAAGCAGTTTGCCGTGCCAGATCGCGCCCTCCGGGGACTCGCGCGTTTTGCTCGCGATTTCGTCCGTGTGTTTGGCACGGCTGACCGATAAGTATGAATACCACCAATCAAAGCAACATCGACACAAGCTGGTTGACGGACGTTATCATAAACACTTGCGAGCAGTGTGGGGTAGAGATAGACGAATCGCAGGTGCGATGGATAGCAGCCGATTTCCGGCCAACACGGGCAGTCCATTGCCACAAAGGCAAGCCCACTTGCGCCTTCATCAACCAGTTTTTACGGCACATGTATCGGGAGATAGCCCAGCATGAACTGAACCTTTACCTCAAAGAGGGTGCGTCTTTGGACGAGTTAGCCAAATTCAGCGATCACTTCCGTACCCTTCGCATGTAGGGCAATCCCGTTTGCTGCTTGATTGCGGCGGATGATCTTGGGCGCAGGCCGTGGTGGCAACCCCACCACGGTCTTTCTGGCAACGAGTGACATGACCCCGGTTGAATGGCCGTCCCATTCCGGGGCCGTTTCTACGCGTTGCCTTTTAAATTTCACCACCGCGTTCAGCGGGTTGTCTACGGACTGATCGCCCCGCTACACCCTCTCGCCTTTCCGCGCCGTGCTTTACGGATTGAAGTGGCGAGTGCATTTAGCGGACTGCGACCGCTCTCTGGTTGGGGCGTGATCACTGGTTCCTGCGCTGGCATCTTAGTTCTCTGGGCTAAACACCTCCGCACATCTTGCCAATGAAAGCGCACCGTCTTGCCGATCTTTACAAACGGTAGCTTGCGCTGGCGCATCCAAATTTCGACCGTTCGGGTGCTTACCATTAACCGCTCCGCCAGGAGTTTTTTGGTAATGTATACGTTTTCATCAGCGGCCTTCAGGTTCTCGATATGATTGTTCATCAACCTGTAGAACCAAATGCTGGCGGGCTGCGATTAAAAAAAGGAGATGCCGAGTAGCTCGGCATCCCCCCGCCATGAGAGCCTCTCGCCTCTTAACTGACGGTCTGGATCGACGCAATTTCAGTCGGCGTAGACAGCGGCAGTGGTGTGATTTTCTCGGAATCCACGGGAAATAGGTTGAACCACTGCCGGGCCTGGGATTCCGTGACGCATTTCAAGTAATGTCGTTGAATCATGACCGGGCTGTTCCCGGCTTCGAACGCCACTTGTGGGACGTTTTTGATGATGGCCACCCGATAACTGATGAACGAGTGGCGCAGCGCATTTCGTTTCCACTTGATCCCCGCGCGGTGGGCGGCTCGCTGGAAAACGATGGCGAGATTGGAGAACCCACACACTGATCCTGTTTTCTGCCGGAGTGGCTGCAACCACGCCCGGAGATTGTCGGTCATGGGCACTATACGCCGCTCCTCCGTCTTGGCGACGCAATCGGGTACGACGATGTGCCCCTGTTCGAAATCGAGGTTCTGCCAGCCCAAACGCTTGAGTTCCTCGGCGCGAATTCCAGCAAAACCGCCGATGACGAGTGCCACCCGCTGTTCGCCGCTGGTTGAGTCGATCAGCTTCGCCATTTCCTCCGGGGTGAATATCTGGACCGCCAGCTTGACCCGGCGGCGCTTAGTTGGGCGCGGCACGCCTCGATGGTCTGCGGGCAAATAGCCTTCCGCGTCAGCGAAATTAAACAACATCGCCAGCGTGGTGCGCAGGTTGTGACGGGTGCGTTCGCCCACCGGCTGGGCGAGCAGGTACTCGCGGATCGCCGGTGGGCTGACCTGTCGGATCGGGCAGTTGAATTTCTCCGTAAACCGTCCTAGCCGGTTGCGCAGATCGCGCATATGCAGCGGACCCACGGATCCTTCGCGTTGCTTGAGGTCCAGCAACTGGTCCACCACTTGGCGCACGGTGATGTCCGGCGATTTGCGCGGGCGATTGTCTACGAAATAGCGCACCGCCTCTACGATGCTGCTGCTGCCTGCCAGCAATCGGCGGCATTCCAGCACCGTCTGCACCGCGTCCCGTAGTGACAATCCAACGGACGACAGCAGGTTGTTGGCGTCCGCATACGCGTACGCGTCTGCTCCGCGTAGCGTGAGGAGATTGGCCCGGTTGTCTACAACTTCGCGCAGTGCCTGTTCGGCGAACTCTTTTGCCGCCTCATACGTGTTGAACGTCGTGCGCTGTTTGGTGCCGTCTACATCGTAGAGGCGTACCTCATAACGATTGTTGCCGTTGAGTTTTTGGAAATAGATCACGGCCTTCTGGCCGCGATACTCCACCGTTTTTGGGTATGTGTTTTTAGTTTGCATACCCCTCCCAGAACAGAATTTTTTCGGCGCTGACCTGCGCTCCAATCATATAATCGTCATATTTGGCGATTCTCGACCGGGTAAGAGGCGGTGGACTGCCGGAGTCAGTTGGCGTAACCCTTCTGATTATGAGGGAGTTGTGAAGGAAAAACGGCTGTACAGAAAATGGAGCGAGCGAAGGGATTCGAACCCTCGACACTCACGTTGGCAACGTGATGCTCTACCAGGCTGAGCTACGCTCGCTTCCAAGAAAGCTCGGTTATCATATCCGGTTTGGCGGTATTGGCAAGGCCCGATTTTTCCAGAAATCCAGCGAAATTCCAGCCGGAGGAGGGGCTTTTCGGGTCGGATTACAAGCACCGCCGGTCTTTGTAATTCAAGGAATCTTGACCCCGTTTTGTCTGCGACCCCATGCTGCCGGTCATGAAGTGGAAAATGCCGGTGGTTGCGCTGTTGTCCTTTTTTCTCGGTGTCGTGGTATCCTGGATTATTCTCGGGCGAATGAGCACTGCGACCTTTGGCCACCTGTATTGCCTGCAGGTCGCCGACCAGGCCAACGTGGCGCTGCACATCCGCGCGGGGAAGCAGGATGATCTGCTGAAGGTGATCGACGAAGGGCTGCCGATATTCGTGAAGGCGCTCAATGATAATTTTCGCAGCCAGCCGGGCGCAACCAATGCGCTGTGGCTGGTCCGCGGTTACTACGAGAATAATCTCCTACCCATGCCGGCGGAAATCACCAACGCCCTGGCTGGCCTGCCGCCGCGTCCGCCCACGTCCTGCGAAATAAAACTGCGCGAACTGCGCCCACCGGCGACGACCAACTCTCCGGCAACCACGACGCCGAAGTGATTCGAAAAATCCTGCTCACGTTGGGTTCGCTCACGGCCATCATTTCCGTGTATGTGCTGCTGGTGGTTTTGGAGTATCTTTGGAATTGGTTTGCCTGGAGGCCGTATCTGGACACCGTAGTGCTGGGTGTTCTGGCGACGCTGGTTTTGGCGCTGGCAGGCTCCTTCCTTTGTGTGCGCGCTTCGCGCGACCGGGTGAGCGGAATCCTGTCTCTGCTGGCGGCCATCGCCCTGCTGCTTATTGGCCTGAGGACTCTTGCGGCGGAGCCGGTGACGACCGGGATGTTTGCGCGCAATGAGGGCAGTCCGCTTTGTTACCGCGCGGGGCGATTGATCGTGACCGCGCTACCGTTGATTTTTTGGCTGGGGTTCCGGCTGCGCCGGCGAGCGAGGCCTGCCGCCGGATCCTAGCGCTTCACCGCGGGCCAGTTGTTATCTCGCACCCAATGCATCGCCTTCTCGGCAAGCTTGTCGAAGGCGGCCACGCTTTGTTCAAGGTGCTCTTCGCGCGTGTCCTCGATTTTGTTGTGGCTGATGCCATGCAGACTTTGCACGAACATCATGACGACGGCAACGCCCGCGCGCGCAACCTCGGCGCCATCATGCAAAGGCCCCGAGGGCATTTGATGGACCTGGCCGCAGGTTTCCTTGATTGAATCGGTGCACCTTTGGATGAGGTCGGGATGAAAGAGCACCGGCTGAATCTGCCAGAGTCGCTCCCAGGTGACGGTGACATTGCCTTCTTTCGCAAACCGCTCGCTGGCTTCGCGGGCTTCCTTCAACATCTGTGCCAGAGCTTTGGCGTCCAGGTGACGTTGATCCAGCGTGATGCAACAGTCCGCCACGACGCTGGTGACAATGCCCGGCTTGGTCGTGCAGGAGCCGATGGTGCAAACGCCGCCATGGCTCCGCTCGGCGATCTTGTAGATTTCCGGGCTCATCTTCGCCGCGGCGAGGAAGGCGTCCTTGCGTTTGTTCATCGGCGTGCTGCCTGAGTGCGCCGCCTGCCCGTGAAACGTAATCGCGTGGCGTTCCAAGCCAAACGTCCCCAGCACGGCGCCGAGGGGCAACTCCCTGTCGAGCAGCACCGGTCCCTGCTCGATGTGCAGTTCCAAATAGGCGACGGCATTCTTCAGTTCGCGGCCGCTGTCCTTTACCTTTTCGAAATCAATGCCCACTTCCTTCAGTGCATCGGGCAGGGAAATACCGTCCTTGTCCTTCAGCACCCGGGCCTCATCCATATTGAGGTTGCCGGAACAGGCGGCTGAGCCAAACAGGCTCTTCCCAAAGCGCGCCCCTTCCTCATCCGCCCAATCCACCAACCGGACCGTCACCGGCGGCTTGCCCTTATACTGGTCGTTTATCCGCCGCAAAATCTCCAACCCCGCCAAGACATCCAGGCACCCGTCGAGCCAGCCGCCATTCGGCACCGAATCCATGTGGCCGCCGATCAACAGCGTGCGCTCCGACTCCCCGCGCAACGTCGCCCACAGGTTGCCGGCCGCATCCACCCGCACCTCGACCGGCAGTTCCGCGAGCTTCTGCTTGAGCCAGTTGCGAGTCTCCACCCACTTCGGCGTGAACGCGACGCGCTGCGCGCCGTTCTCGTCCTGCGTGAAGCTGCGCAGCTCCTTGAGTTCCGCGACCGTGCGTTTTGGATTCAGACTCGTGCTCATGATACTTTCTTTCTTTGCGTTTGTTGCCTTACGGGCTTTCGTTTTGCCGGTTTCTTCGAAAGCGCCGCGATGTCTCCCAAATCTTTTGGCCTGCGAGCCGCGCGCTTGTTCTTCAACAACTGAGGCAGATCAATGAAGTTTATTTTTAACCCCCCCGGTCTGGCAATACGACGATTCCTATAACATTCTTCGAAATCCACACCGTCTATTTCATTCAGGATTTCCAGCCGGACCGGCTCCTCCCCCATGCGTAGAATTTTTCCGCTTTGCAGAAACAGCTCCGGAGCGACCCTGGGCTGGTCAAATCCGAATTTGCGGAGCGTCTGCGTTAATCGTTGGACATTGGCCGGTGAAAGTTCCACGAACACATTCAAGTCGCCCGTGTAACGAACAAAGCCGTGATACGCGACTGCATACCCGCCGATCACAACGTATCTAACGTCGTTTTCGTTTAACAACCGCAAGAAGTCTTGGAAGTCGCGCGGCAGTGGGATCATAGGCGTGGGCGCACTGGCGGAGGAATTCAAGGGCTTCGAGTCGCTTCTGGACCGATTGACGGCGCCAGAATCGCAGCGAGGTGCTCGGAGCGTGCAACTCCACGACCGTAAGCTTTCCCCGATTCACACGAGCCGATTTTGCCAGCGGTGATATCACCGTTTCAGCTTACTTCGCCCGGCCGGGAAGTGAAATGCAAAACCATCCCCACGATTTGGCCCTTTCCTTCCGCACTCGCCTGCGCAACAATTGTTGCCATAATCAACGAACCAGTTGCGCCTGCGATGGGCAGGCGTTTAGATTTTGTTTATGCCTATAAGTCCGAAACTTGGACCGGAGGCGGCCGCGGCCGGGATGGCCGAAATCGCGCCTGCTTACACCCCCCAGGAAGCCCACGTCGAAGCCAACCGCTGTCTGTTTTGTTTCGACGCCCCGTGTATCCAGGCGTGCCCGACGGGGATTGATATTCCGTCGTTCATCAAAAAGATTGTCACCGGCAATCTCACCGGCTCCGCGCGCGCGATTCTGAGCGCGAACATCCTCGGCGCGAGTTGTGCCCGGGTGTGCCCGACTGAAGTCCTGTGCGAAGGCGCCTGCGTCATGATGGACCGCGAAGGCGATCCCATCAAAATCGGCCGCCTGCAGCGCTATTCCACCGACTACATTATCCGGACGGGCCATCAGGTGATCAAAGTGCCCGCGAAGAGATCCGGCAAAAAGGTCGCGATCATTGGCGGCGGACCCGCGGGATTGGGCTGCGCGTCGGAACTGGCGCAACTCGGACACCAGGTAGTGGTGTTTGAAAAGAAAAAGCAAGCGGGCGGGCTCAATACTTACGGCATCGCCTATTACAAGATGGCGCCCCAGGTCAGCCTCGACGAAGTGGAGATGGTGAAGCGTCTGGGTGTGGAGTTTCGCTGCGGCGTTGAGGTCGGCAAGGACGTTCAGATTTCACAGCTCGAAAAGGATTTTGACGCGATCTTTGTCGGCATCGGTCTGGGTGTCGGCGCCAAACTGAATGTGCCCGGCGAGGATTTGCCGGAAGTCATCGAAGCCCTGCGCTTCATCGAGCAAATCCACACGCAACCATTGCACCAGGTGCCGGTGGGTGATCGTGTCGCCGTGATCGGTGGTGGAAATACGGGAATTGACGCGGTGACCCAGGCCAAGCGCCTCGGCGCGAAGGACGCGATCATGGTCTATCGCCGTGACCAATCGGAAATGCCCGCCTACGAGTTCGAGCAGGAAATGGCCAAGAGCGACGGCGCGCGCTTCATGTTCAACGTCGTGCTGGTCGAAGTGCTTTCGAACGGAACCGGCCACGTAACCGGCTTGAAGCTCGCGCGAACCAAGACCGCGAATGGCAAACTCGAAATCATTCCCAGCTCCGAATTCATCGAGCCTTTCGACATGGTGATCAAAGCCATCGGCGAGGAGAAGCAGGCCGGCTTGTTGAAGAAACTTTTCCCCTCCCTTGAGTTGGACAAGCGCGGCGTCGTCACCCGCAACCCCGACACCGGTCAGACGAACCTCCCCAAAGTCTTCACCGGCGGCGACTGCGCCAACGGCGGCCGTGAAGTCGTCAACGCGGTGGCCGAGGGCAAAAAGGCCGCGCGCGGCATGCACACGATGTTCGCCGGCCAAAAAGTTTCCGGCCCCATCCAGGCCTCCCGCCACGGCATCAAAGGCGCAGCCCCGGTCGGCTCCGGTTACGACAAACCGATTCGCGTCCCGGAGTTGGAAGAGGAATACGCAAAACAACAACACGCGTAGAAATCCGAAGCTCGAATGAGGAAATCCGAAAGAATGACCAAGCCCGAAATCCGAAATCTCAGGAACGAACTGGCTTGGTCATTAGGACTTCGTGCTTCTTTTGTCATTCGACATTCGTGCTTCGTCATTCCTCCTCCCCTCGCTTTGCAAACAGTTCAACCACTGAAGTCTTATGGCTGACCTATCAATAAACCTGGCCGGCATCAAATCCCCCAACCCGTTCTGGGTCGCCTCCGGCCCGCCGGCGAACACCGGTTATCAGGCTCATCGTGCTTTCGATGCCGGCTGGGGTGGTGTCGTGTGGAAGACCATCGGCGACCCGATCGTAAACGTGTCCTCGCGCTATTCCGCGTTGAACCTCGGCGGCCAACGCATGGTCGGTTTCAACAATATCGAACTGATCAGCGACCGTTCACCGGAAACGAATTTCAAGGAAATCGCCGAGGTGAAGAAGCGCTGGCCGAATCACGCGGTCATCGCTTCGCTGATGGTGGACACGCGTGAACGCTGGCATGAATTTGTAAAGCGCTCCGCCGACTGTGGCGCGGACGGCATCGAACTGAATTTCGGCTGCCCGCACGGCATGTGCGAGCGCGGGATGGGTTCGGCGGTGGGACAACAACCGGCGGTCGCGGAAAAAATCGTGGGCTGGGTGATGGAAGCGGCGACGATTCCGGTAATTGTGAAGCTCACGCCGAACATCACCGACGTCACCTACGCGGCCCGCGCCGCGAAGAAGGCCGGCGGAAACGCCATTTCGCTCATCAACACGATCAACAGCATCACGCAGGTCAATCTCGACAATCTGGTGCCGGAACCGTTCGTCGCGGGCCGTAGCAGCCATGGCGGCTATTGCGGACCCGCGGTGAAACCGATTGCCTTGAACATGGTGCAGAGCTGCGCGGCCGATCCGGAAGTGCAATTGCCCATCTCCGGAATCGGCGGCATCAGCGACTGGCGCGACGCCGCGGAGTTCATCGCGCTCGGCTCGACGAGTGTCCAGGTATGCACGGCGATCATGCACTACGGTTTCCGCATTGTGGAAGACATGGCCGAAGGTCTCAGCGATTACCTCGATTCCAAGGGCTACAAAAGCGTCATGGACTTGGTCGGCAAGGCGGTGCCCACGCTGCAAAAGTGGGAAACGCTCGACCTGAATTACAAGCGCGTCGCCCGCATCAACTACGACAAATGCATCGGCTGCAATCTCTGTTACATCGCCTGCGAAGACGGCGCGCACCAATGCATTGACCTCATTTCACCAAACGGCCACGGCCTCGGCCCCGGGCGCGTTCCGGGAAAACCCATCCCCAAGGTTCGCGAAGAAGATTGCGTCGGTTGCAACCTCTGCTCGCTGGTGTGCCCGGTGGATCATTGCATCGAAATGGTTTCGATTCCGACGGGTCGAGAAAAAATGAGTTGGAGCGATTACCAGGCTCGAATGGCCCGTGGGGAGATGAAACCCATACCGGCGCATCCGTGATGGGCCATTGTAGTTTGAAGTTTCCCTGGAGTTTGATGTTTGAAATTTGAAGTTTTACATGCCCCTGCACCCCGTCAAAGTCTATCCGTCCAAAACTCCGTTGCCCAAAACGGAACAACTCGCCTGGAAGATCGCCGAAGTTGCCAGCAGCTCGCCCGCGCCAGACACCGACGTTGTTGAAATGGTTATCAACCGCGTCATTGATAACGCGGCAGTTGGGTTGGCGGCGATCAACCGCACCCCCGTGGCCAATGCGCGCAGCCAGGCGCTGGCGCACCCACGGCTTGGCGGCGCAACGTTGTTTGGCGTCGCTTCCCAACAGCGTTTCGAGGCCGAGTGGGCCGCGTGGGCGAATGGCGTCGCCGTGCGTGAGTTGGACATGCATGACACTTTTCTCGCGGCGGATTATTCGCACCCGGCGGACAACATTCCGCCGCTGCTCGCCGTGGCCCAGCAATGCAATCGTTCGGGCGCGCAACTGCTGCGCGGCATCGCGGTCGCTTACGAAATTCAAATGGATCTCGTCCGCGCCATCTGTTTGCACAAACACAAGAAGGACCACATTGCCCACCTCGGTCCCTCCGTTGCCGCTGGGCTGGGCGCCATGCTCGGGCTTGATACCGACACGATTTACCAGGCCGTCCAACAAGCCGTGCATGTCTGCTTCACCACGCGGCAATCACGCAAAGGCGAAATCTCCAGTTGGAAAGCCTACGCGCCGGCCCACGCCGGCAAACTGGGAATCGAAGCCGTGGACCGTGCCATGCGCGGCGAAAAGAGTCCGTCGCCCATTTACGAAGGCGAAGACAGCGTGATCGCCTGGATGCTCGATGGGCCGAAGGGCGCTTATGAAGTTCCGCTGCCCGCGCCCGGCGAACCGTGCCGCGCGATTCTTGATTCTTACACAAAGGAGCACTCGGCGGAGTATCAGGCCCAGGCGGCCATTGATCTCGCGTTCCGCCTCCGCGGCCGGATTCCCGATCTCAAGACGATTCGCGAAATTGTCATCCACACCAGCCATCACACGCACAACGTCATCGGCACCGGCGCGGGCGATCCCCAAAAGCTTGATCCCGATGCCAGCCGCGAGACGCTCGATCACAGCCTGATGTACATCTTCGCCGCGGCGCTCTACACCGGTTTCTGGCATCACGTGAAGAGCTACGCAACCGAGCTGGCGCATGATCCTGCGTTGGTCACGCTGTGGCGCAAGATTCATACTGCCGAGGATCCGGAGTGGACGCGCCGTTACCACAGTCTTGATCCGCGCGAGAAGGCTTTCGGCGGCCGCGTCGAAATCACCTTTGAGGATGGGCGGACCATGACCGATGAAATCGCCGTCGCCAATGCGCATCCCCTGGGCGCGGTGCCATTCGGGCGCTCCGGCTACGTGGGAAAATTCAACGCTCTCACCGAGGACCTCCTCGCGAAGCCGGAAAGCACGCGCTTTCTCGAAACGGCGCAACGGCTTGCCAAACTATCTTCGACCGAACTGGCCGGTCTGAGCCCGGTGCTCGCTCCCCAGAAACTCACTTGCGGTGTGCGCGACCGGCGCGGCATCTTTTGACATGCTTTTCACGGGGAAATCCACCAGCCAGAAGCGCGCCGACTTCCGCGCCGCTTTGAAGTCCGGCAAACTGTTGCGCTTTCCGGGCGCGTTCTCTCCGCTCGTGGCACTGGCGATCGCCCGCCGGGGTTTCGATGGCATTTATCTTTCCGGCGCGGTCATCTCGGCCGACCTTGGCCTGCCGGACGTGGGGCTCACCACGCTTAGTGAGGTTGCACAGCGTGGCCGGGCCATCGCGCGCGTGACCGATCTCCCGGCCATCATCGACGCGGACACCGGGTTCGGTGAACCGATGAATGCCGCGCGCACGGTGCAGGAGTTTGAGGAACTCGGGCTGTGTGGCTGCCACTTCGAAGACCAACTCAACCCCAAACGTTGCGGGCATCTCGACAATAAATCGCTGGTGCCCGCGGAGGACATGATCAAAAAGATCCGTGCCGCGGTCAGCGCGCGGCGCGATCCGAATTTTCTGATCGTCGCGCGCACGGATGCGCGGGCATCGGAGGGATTGCGGGGCGCGATCGATCGTGCGCGTCAATATGTGGATGCCGGCGCGGACATGATTTTTCCGGAAGCGCTGGCGGAGGAGGCCGAATTCGCCACCTTCCGCGCGGCGATATCGGTTCCGTTGCTGGCGAACATGACCGAGTTCGGCAAATCAAAACTCCTCACCACCAAGCAGCTCACCTCACTCGGCATCAACTTGGTGATTTATCCCGTCACCACCTTGCGCCTCGCGATGAAGGCTGTGACCGACGGACTTGCCGCGATTGAGACAGCGGGGACGCAGGAGGCAATCGTGCCGCAGATGCAGACGCGCGCGGAGTTGTACGATTTGCTGCGTTACGAGGACTATTCGCAGTTCGACAAAGACGTTTTCAATTTCAAGCTCGGACACTGAGCAGACCCTTTATGCCCGAAGCACAGACCATTCATCGCGGCCTGGACGGCGTGGTCGTGGACACCACGCGCATCTCCAAGGTGATGCCCGAAATCAATTCGCTGGTTTATTCCGGTTACCCGGTGCAGGACCTCGCGGAGCATTGCCGGTTCGAGGAAGTCGCATGGTTGTTGTGGAATGGCGAACTGCCCGGCGCGGCGCAGCTGACCGGGTTTGAAAAGGAAGAGCGATCCCGACGCGATCTGAATCCCGATTTGCTCGCGGTCATCCAAAAGTCTCCGCGCACGGCCCATCCCATGGATGTGCTGCGCACGGGCGTGAGTTTTCTGGGCATGGAAGATCCGGCGCCGGCGCGGATTGATGCCGCGGCCAACAAGGACCGCGCCCTTTCGCTGCTCGCGAAACTGCCCACGATGCTGGGTGCGTTTTATCGCGCGCGCAAAGGCGAGTCATTCATTCCGCCGCGCAGTGACCTGACCTTTTCGGAAAATTTCTTCCACGTTTGTTTCGGCAAAGTGCCGGCGAAGGAAGTGGTGCGGGCGTTTGAGGTTTCGCTGGTGCTGTATGCGGAGCATGGTTTCAACGCCTCCACGTTCACGAGCCGGGTCGTGGTGTCCACGCTGTCGGATATTTACAGCGGGGTGACGGCGGCCATCGGCACGCTCAAGGGTCCGTTGCACGGGGGCGCGAATGAAGCGGTGATGCACATGTTGATCGAGATCGGCGAGCCGTCGCGGGCGAAGGAATGGATGACCAGGGCGCTCGCGGAGAAGCGGCTGGTCATGGGCTTCGGGCATCGCGTTTACAAGAACGGCGATTCGCGCTGCCCCACCATGCACAAATACGCGCGCAAGATGTCCGAGTTCACCGGGCAGGCGAAGTGGCTGGAGATTTGTGATGTCCTCAATGACATGATGGTCAACCAGAAGAAGATTTATCCCAACCTCGATTTTTACTCGGGGCCGGCCTACTACATGATGGGACTGGATATCGATGTCTTCACGCCCATCTTCGTTCTCTCCCGCGTCGTCGGCTGGACCGCCCATATCATCGAACAACTCGGCGCCAACCGCCTGATCCGCCCGCTCTCCCAATACACCGGTCCCGGAGAGCGAAAAGTCACTCCGCTATCCCAACGCGGCTGATTCTTTCCCTTGGTGCTTGGTCCTTGAGATTTGGTGCTTCATTGGACCTTGGTTCTTGGCGCTTGGAGCTTTTCTCCGCCGCGCTTCCCGCTTGAATCCTTCTTGTCAAACCCCGAAGCTTTCCACCGAATGAATCGCATTGTGGAAAGGTTTGCCCGGCTCAAGCGCGACGGCCGCAAGGGCTTTGTCGTTTACATCGGCGCGGGTGATCCCAACCTGGAGGCCACGCGCCAATTCGGGGTGGCGTTCGATCGCGCGGGGGTGGACGTGCTCGAACTGGGAGTGCCGTTCAGCGATCCGCTGGCCGATGGGCTCGTGAACCAACTCGCCGCCCAACGCGCCCTCGAAGCGGGCGCGACGCCGCCGAAAGTGCTGGAGACGGTCGCCGCCATCCGCAAGGAGTCGCAAATCCCCATCGTTCTCTACATCTATTACAACATCATCCACAAGCGTGGCCTGGAAGCGTTCATCCAGGATGCCGCGAAGGCCGGGGTGGATGGGCTGCTGGTTCTGGACCTGCCGCCGGAGGAAAGCGACAACTACGAGGGACTCATGCGCCGGGCGGACCTGTGCAACATCTACCTCGTGGCGCCCACCACTACGGACCAGCGCATCGAACTCATCGTCAAACGCGCCGCCGGATTCATTTACTACGTCTCCCGCGAGGGCGTCACCGGCATGCAAACGAAAGTTTCCGACACCATCGCGGAGATGACCGCGAAAATTCGCACGCACACGGATCTGCCAATCGCCGTCGGTTTCGGCATTTCCTCACCGGAACAGGCCAAGGCGGTGGCCAAAAACGCCGAGGCGGTCGTGGTGGGCAGCGCCATCGTCAATCAAATCGCGCAGCACGGAAAATCGCAGCACTTAATGGAAAAGGTGAGCGGCTTTGTCCGCGAACTCGCGCAGGCCGTTGCGTCTGTTTAACCCACACCTGATCGGCTTACTATGAAGGCAAAACCAGTTAACACGAAGGACCGTTTCGTCATCATCATGGCCGGCGGGCGGGGCGAGCGCTTCTGGCCGTTGAGCCGCGAGCAGACACCCAAGCAATTGCTTACGCTGCTTGGCAATCGCTCCTTTTTACAACAGGCGGTTGACCGGGTGCTGCCGCTGGTGCCGATCAAAAACATCATCATCATCACCAACGAGGCGCAGGCGGATTCGGTCCGCAAACAACTGCCCAAGTTGCCGAAGGAAAATGTCGTCGCCGAACCGATGGGACGCGACACCACGGCGGCGGTCACTCTGGGAGCGGCGCTGGTGGGAGCGCGTTCGACGACGGGCGTCATGGCGGTGCTGCCGGCCGATCATGTGATTCCGGAGGAGAAGAAATTCCAACAGGTTCTCGCAGATGCTTTCGACCTCGCAGGGCGCGGCCAGGCCATCGTGACTATCGGCATCAAGCCGACGGATCCGGCGACGGGCTATGGTTACATTCGCGTCGGCGAGACGCTCCCGGCGCCAGCCGGCGTAAAGGCTTACAAAACCGCATTTCACCGCGCCGAGCAATTCGTGGAGAAACCGAACTTCGACAAGGCGTTGGAATATCTGAACAGCGGGCAATATCGCTGGAATGCCGGCATGTTCATCTGGTCCTTCGTCACCATCACCGAAGGCCTGCAAAAGCATCAGCCGGACATGTATGCGGCCTGCCAGCGGTGGTTCAAGGTCGCGGCGCAGCCGGCCAAACTGGCGAAAGTGCTCGCGAAGGAATATCCGGACCTGAAAAAGGTCTCGATCGATTACGCGCTGATGGAGCACGCGCAAAACGTGATCGTCGCCGACGGCGCTTTTGAGTGGGACGACCTCGGCTCTTGGACGGCGCTGGCGCGGCATTTGAAGGCGGACCCGGAGGGAAATTGTGCGGTGGCTGATTTCATCCATGTGGACGCCGCGCGGAATATCATCTACGACGCCCGCACCAAGGACCGGCGGACGCCCATTGCCGTGGTGGGTTTGCGGGATTCGATTTTGGTCCAGACGGATGACGCGACGTTGCTCGCGCATAAGAGCCAGGCGCAAAAAGTCAAAGAGCTGGTCAAAAAGCTGTCTGAGGATTCCCGCCTCAAGAAGCTGGTCTGAATGCGTTCGCCATTTCTCGCGCTGTTCCTGGTTCTAGCGAGCCTGGTCGGTTGCGCTTTTCCTGTGAGGGCCGCCGAGCCCGCCCTGCTTTACACCTACACGCTGCCCGAGAGCGGAACACCTACCGCCTATGATGAAGCATTGGCGGTTGCTTCGTTGCAAGGGATCATCAATCGCGACTCGCCGGAGCTGTATGTTCTGACTCGAAACAATGGTCGGCCGCAATTCTGGCTCGATATTCTCACTCGGAACGATCGCTGGCTTCAGGGGCGTGAACAAAAGCCCATTGCAAACCTGGACGGATTGGCAAAGCTCGCCGGCAAGCGGCTCAAAGGCGTCGTTATTTGGGATCCATCGGTTCCGGCAACGGCGAATGTCGCAACGACGATGGCTGGCGTGCAGGACGTGGTGGTGCTCAGTCCCGATTTGGCGGAGCGGTTTCAGAAGGACTGGAAACTGCCGGTGGTCAAGGATCTGCGCGGGATGTTTACCGGCGCGGAAACCGGCAGCAAAAAGAATGACGCCTATCGCTGGGCGATTCGTGAATACCTGGCCAAAGGAAAATGCTCCTCCCGGCTTCTGTGTTTATTCGAGGATTCCTGGACCGCGCGGGCGCGGGGTGATGTGAGTTACGCGGTGACGCGCGATTGGGCGGTGAAGAATCGCGCTTTCGTTTTCGACCTTTCTCCCTGGGGCGATGAAAAGCCGGCGGATGACCCGGAGCAAAAGACCGGGCTGGATCTCGAAACCTACCGGATGATTCTCGCCGAAACCCAGCGCCAGGCTGCCGGGAAGCACATGACCGAAATGACCGGTTTCTTTGTCGGGCCAAAGTACGCGGACGATGGCGGGCGAAAGAGCGCGCATCAGGGTGTGCCGACTGAATGGGAAACCGTGTGGCTGATCTCTCCCTTCAATTGTTATCAGAACACCATCTCCAGCGATTGCTACAATCAATCGCTGCACAGCCAGGCGCCGCGCCGGCCGTTGAAGCAGAAGGCGGCCGCGCCAGCCATTGCCCTGGAGAAGAAGGCCTATATTTGCGTGCTGATGGCTGATTATGATTCGGCCACCCCGCTCTATGATTTTCTCCCGAGCCACTGGCAGAGCCCCGATCGTGGAAAAATTCCACTGGCTTGGGGTATCAACCCGAACCTATTGGACACGTATCCTGACCTGATCGCGTACTATTACGAAACGGCCACACCGGCGGATACGTTTACTTCCGATGCCAGCGCCGCGGGATATATGAATCCCAATCGCGTTGGCAAAGAGTCACTGCCACTCTTCACGCGGCACAACTTGAAATATTTCGGCGAGGCGGACATGAGCATCGCGCCGATGATTCTTGATCAGAACGAACCGTCGCCCGACGTGAAGGACGCATTCAGCCAGTTTGCGCCGGGTGGGTTTGCGACCATTGTCGATGACATGCACCGGCAAGGCGGGCATCTGCCGGCGCCTCAAGTCTGGAAGGGAATGCCGGTTATGGAATTGGTGAACGAAGCGTGCAATTCGAATACGAGCACGGCGATCGCCGGAGTTTTCTGGAATGTGATTCAAAGGCGTGGCAATCCGCAGCCTGGGTTTCATCTGTTTCGCTGTGTCTGGATAAGCCCGACCACCATCAAAGACGCCGTCGCGGAATTGCAGCGCCAGCATCCCGATTTGAAAGTGGAAGTCCTGCCGCCCCACGCCTTCTTCGCACTTCTTAAAACCTCACTGACAGCCACCAAGTGAGGACAACCTCTGGCGCCGTTGAAAATACTGCTGCCTCTGGATTCCATCCGGGTATTATGAAGTTATGAGTCTGCCGCCCGACCCGCGAACTGAAATCTTCCGCTCCTCGTGGTCGCTCTACGACGCGATCCTCGGCAAGAACTACATGTCTCACCGGGAAATCCAAGCGGTGGCCCGGAACGTGATCGCTCACCGGGCCGACCGCGGCCCATACTCGCTGGTGGACCTGGGTTGCGGCAACGCCCGCGGGCTGTCGAAGTCGTTGCGGAAATTTCCGCCCGCGCATTACCTCGGCGTGGATGCCTCGCGCCCCGCGCTGGAAGATGCCGCGCGTGAACTCGCGAGCCTTCGGCACGTGGAGTTCCGCGAGCAGGACATGCTGCAATGCGCGCTCACCCTGCCGGCGGCGTCGGTGGACATCGTCTACTCGGGCTTTGCCATGCATCATCTCTCCGTGCCGGACAAGGCCCGGCTGTTCCGCGCCATTGCGGCGGCTTTGTCGTCGGACGGCGCCTACCTGCTCGTGGATATCGTCCGCGAGGAAAACGAGTCCCGCGAACAATACCTCGAAGGCTACATACGAATGGTGACCACGGAGTGGACCGCGCTCACTCCGGCGCAGAAGGAGGAGGTCCGCCAACACGTGACGACGTTTGATTACCCGGAAACCTTGCCCGCCTTGGCCGAAATGGCGCAGGCGGCCGGGTTGTTCAACTGCCGCCTGCTGGGCCGCTTCCGCCAGCACCATGTGATGCTGTTTTCCCGTCTGCCCTGATCGGAGCGTGGCCGTCCCCGGCCAAAGCAATGCACAAAAGCAATCCGGTGTTTGAATATTTCAATGGTTCCGGCAGCGGAAACCCTCGGGACTTTCGACGCAACAACGCATGGGTACATTGCTGCGCCCGGGGACGGGCGCGCGCCAAGGGCAGTGCCGTGATGCGCCCGGTTGAAGCCGGCTGCGTCCTTCCCGCTGGCGGATCGCCGCAGTCCAAGGCATGATTCTTTTCTGACGTTATGTTCACGGGAATCGTTGAGGAAACCGGCACGGTCGAAAAGATCCGCGAGAGCACCCGCTCCATCGAACTCACGGTTCGCGCCCGGCTCTGCGCCCGCGGGCTGCGCGTGGGCGACAGCCTGGCGGTGAATGGCTGCTGTCTTACGGTGGTCAAAATCGCCCCGGGCGGCGCCCAAAAAGGAAAATTAATCCGCTTTGATCTGCTGCTGGAATCGTGGTCGCGGACGAACCTGCAATACGTGAAACCGGGTTCCGCGGTGAACCTCGAGCGAGCGTTGCAGGCGGATGGCCGGCTGGGCGGGCATTTTGTGACGGGGCACGTTGACGGGGTCGGCCGGATCACGCGCTGGGAGCGGCGCGGCCTGGATCATGTCCTGGATATCTCCGCGCCGGCGGACGTCCTGCGTTACATCGTTTTCAAAGGCTCGATCGCGGTGGACGGCATCAGCCTGACGGTGGCGGGGGTGAAGCGCGGGAGTTTTCGAATTTGGATCATCCCGCACACGCTGGCAATGACCGCCTTGAAGGAACGCAAAGTCGGCGATGCAGTGAATCTCGAAGCCGATCTGCTCGGCAAATACGTCGAAAAATTTGTCAGCGCGAGGGCGGCGGGCCCATCTGCGGGGTCGTAGGACCCGAGGCCATGTCGGCCGGGGCGACTTCGCGGACTTTGCCGGAGGGGACCTTTACGTCGCGTCCGTTGGTGTCCTTGAAGGAATACACGCCCTGCTCCAGCTTCGGCTTGGTGGAGGTGTGGATCTGCATGCCGTTGCGGAGGGTCAGCACGTAGTGCGTCTGGGCGCAGCCGGCGAGGAGCAGCAGGCCCAAGCCCAGCAGTGGGACAAGTCGTTTAGCTTTCATGCAATTCCGCTTGGGCCTCGAGTTTCTTTTGTTTTCTTTCGTACCACCAGGCCATCCAGATGCTGATTTCGTAAAGCAATTGGAGGGGAATGAACATGAGCACCTGGGTGATGACCTCGGGGGTGGTCAGAATGCCGCCGAGCACGAGGTTGACAACGATCATGTATTTCCGTCCGGCGGCCAGAATGCGGTAGTTCAGGATGCCAATTCTCACCAAGGTCATGATCACGACCGGCATTTCGAAGCCGAGCCCCATGCCGAGCATGAATTTGCACACGAAGCTGAAGTACTCACCGGCTTTCCATTGCGTGACGTTGAAACCCAGCCACTCGGAGTAGCGCTGCGACGCCGCGAGGGCCATGGGCATCAGGGCGAAATAGCAGAAGCAAACGCCCGTGGCGAAGAGAGCCGCCCCCACCACCAACGCGGGCACGATATGTTTCTTCTCCTTCATCTTGAGCGCCGGGAAGATGAACCCGCCCACGTACCAAAATATCGCGAAGGAGGCCAGGCCCAGGCCGGCGTAGAGCGCCACCTGGAAGGCAACGAAGAAAGACTCCGCGGGACCGAAGTTCGTGAGTTCGATTTTCAGGTGCTGCGCCTGTTCGGCCAGCTCGGGGTTGGAATCCACATTCCAACACAGGACGTTGTTCGTGCCGATCTGTTTCGGCTCGACGCGGACGGCTACGAAGCGATTGGTGCCCAGATTGAGATTGGCCTGCGTTTGCGCATCCAGAGTGAGCGTCCGGATTTGATTGGTGAGGAAATAGATGGTGACGACCTGATTCGTCCCTGCGTAGGAAATCTTCGCCCGGTCCAGCGGCCACTTGAGGACCTTCACCACATAATTACCGCCCAGCAGACAGAGGAGGACCGCAATGCCGACGGCTACCAGGCTCTTGATCAGAACCCAGCGGAGATCTTCGAGGTGGTCGAGGAATGACTTTACCGGACCGCCCTCATCATCGTCCGGGTCAGGGCGGTACGCTTCGGGTTCGTCAGCCATGGCAGGAACCGCTCAGCGAATCAGACTTTGGGGGTCGTGTGGTCGGACGACTGGGGGACGGTGGCCGGCGGTTGCTCGGGCTTGGGCTGCTCGGCAGGCTCGGCGGGGGGCAAACGCTTGGCCGGCGGCGGCGGATTGTTTTCATCCATCGCGCTGGAGATTTCGTCAGTCACCTCGCGGGTGGCCTTTTTGAATTCCTTGATGCCGGTGCCGAGGCCTTTGGCCAGTTCCGGCAGCTTTTTAGCCCCGAAAAGGATCAAAACCACCGCCAGGATGAGAATGATTTCCCATCCACCGAGCATGCCTGCGACCATGAAATTCATATACACAACCGATTGCGGCGCATCAACTTAGGCGCTTGTCTGCAGGCGTCGAAGAATCATCCGTCACCTCACGAGAGGCTTTCTTGAATTCCTTGATACCGCTCCCGAGGCCTTTGGCTAATTCCGGCAGCTTCCGGGCGCCGAACAAAAGCAGCACTACTGCCAGGATGAGCACAATCTCCCAGCCTCCGAGCATACCTGCGACCATCAAATTCATAATACGAAGCGATTTAAGTAACAGTTCAACTTAGCCCCCCCGGACCCCGTAGTAAAGCGTCAAAAACGGCCGAAAACGGGGCTTGGCGGCAGCCATGAAGGTTAGACGGCGCGGCGACGCCTTCAATTCGACAAAGCAATGGGCGGGTCCCGGGACCGGGTTATTTCGCGCGGCGTTCGGCCTTGAATTCAAGGGTGTTGACCCGTAGGGTGTTCGCCATCGGAGGGCTGGTCGCGGACGGATGAGACCGGCCTGAAACGCAGAATTTCGAAGGATACCATGGCTTTGAATCGCCGCTCATGGCAGTTGGAAGAGGCGCGTCGGGCCGCCGACGAGGGCGACCCCGCCGCCCAATCGTTTCTGGCCATGTGCTACCAGACCGGCCAGGGGCTGACGCAGGATTACCAGGAGGCAGTGAAGTGGTTTCGCAAAGCGGCGGACCAAAATGACACCACGGCGCAATGCTACCTCGGTTTCTGTTACCAGACGGGCACCGGTGTGCCGCAGGAATTCGGGCAGGCGGCCCGGTGGTTTCGCGAGGCGGCGGAGCAGGGTGACCCGGCAGCGCAATTTAATCTCGGCGTGCTATACGAAATCGGCCAGGGCGTGCCGCAGAATTACGCCGAAGCGGTGAAGTGGTATCACGCCGCCGCCGAGCAGGGCGAACCGCAGGCGCAGTTCAATCTCGGTGTCTTCTACGAGACCGGCCAGGCCATGCCGCAGAATTTCGAGGAAGCGGTGAAGTGGTATCGCAAGTCCGCCGAACAGGAATGCGCGCCCGCGCAGTGCAACCTCGGCTTGTGCTACGAGACGGGTCGCGGTGTGAAAAAGGATTTGCGCGAGGCGGTGCGCTGGTTTATCCGGGCCGCGCGCCAGGGCGACAAGACGGCGCAGCACAATCTTGGCGTGTATTACGCAAACCTCGAGGCGGCGGAAGCCGGTGCGAACAAGGGCGAGGTGCCGATCGAGGGCGAAGGCGAAGAGGAAACGACTTCGCAGGGGTAGGACTGACTTCCGTTCCGCTCCGAGGGGGACCAAGCGCCGAACTTCAGCGCTTCAATTTCTGTTTTAGCTTCGTGAGCAATTGCCGTCGTTTGCTCGGCGCAACTGGACGCTGGAGCAAATACTTCACGTGGGGAATCATCGTGCGGGCAATGTCTTCCGGCGTGGTGTTCTTGATGTCCACGCCAGGCGCAAGATCAAACCCGCCGCGGCGAAAGACGTGGTGCACCAGCGCGGAGCAGTAGAGGGAACGCTCGCGGGCGAGGACATTGTCGCGGGCGCGGAGTTCGCTGCGGCGAAGGGCCACCAGCGTGCCGACGAGTTCCCTCAGGGAATAGCGCTCGCGATTGGCGACCAGGCCCAATCCTTCGCGGAGCAGGGCGCCGGTTTGTTCGTCGCTCAGCCCGAAGTCCAGCACCGCGAGCGTGGTGTAGAGCTTTTCGTCGTAGTATTTCTCCACGCGATTTTCCTGCACGCCAAGCTGGATGTGCTTGCGATGCACCTGCAGGTCGGACTCGATCACCCAATGCTCCCCGTCAATGCGCTTGCCTTGGAACAAAAACGCGTGCGACCAGAGGCCCCAGTTTTTTTCGGCGTCGAGGTGCCGTTCCGCGCGGCGGATGGCTTTGTCCACCAGCGTCTCGCCGCCGGACAGGCCGATGCAGCCGGGCGCGGCGTAGCGGTGCAGGAATTCACGATTCGTCATTTCGGTGACGACGATCGTCCGCGTGGTTTCAGAAGTGGCGGGCATCAGGTTTCGAAACTGTATTCGTTGAATTTCTTGGCGACCTTGCGCACGACCGAGCGCGGCGCGAGGCGGACGCCGAAGGCCATCACGGCGTTGCGCAGGCCGGAGATCTTCACGGCGCGGCCGCCCCGGTAGGCGCGATGCCCGATGCGCGCCACGGCTTCGGCGGTCATCGCGGATTTGTCGAGCAGCTTGGAGCTGCGTGAGCCGGCGACGGCGACGAAGTTGGTATCGGTCGGCCCGGGACACAGCGCGGAGATCGTGACCCCGGCGTCGGCCACTTCTTCGGCCAGCGCCTCGCTGAGCGAGAGCACGTAGGCTTTGCTGGCGTAATAAACGGCCATGCCGGGCCCGGGTTGAAAGGCGGCGGTGGAGGCGACATTCAAAATCCCGCCGCGCTTGCGTTCGATCATGCCCGGCAGAAACAGACGCGTGAGATGGGTGAGCGCGGTGACGTTGACCTGGAGCATTTCGAGCTGGCGATCCAGGGGCAACCTGGAAAATGGACCGCGCGCGCCGAAGCCGGCGTTGTTCACCAGGATGTCCACCTGCGTGCCCTTCGCTTTGAGTTGGTCAAAGATTCGCGCGGGCGCGTCGGGCTCGGCGAGATTGGCGGGGAGAATTTCGGACTGCGTTTGGTGGGACTGCTTTAACTCGGCCGCGAGCTTTTCCATCGCGGGCTGGTTGCGGGCGCTGAGAATGAGCCGGCACCCGTCCGCGGCGAAACATTTCGCGAGCTCCAGGCCAATGCCCGAGGAAGCTCCCGTGATCAAGACAGTCTCCATGCTCATGCGTCCGCCGGGATGGTGGCAGGCGGCAGGCCGGAAAGCAAAAAGGGAAAGTGGAGACAATTTCCGGAAATCATGGACCGGCTAACCCCGGCTGCTCGCGACCATATTTCCCCTTCGAACTTCGGGCTTCCTTCGTCACGTGTCGCGCGAAGCATTTTGGCGAAGGCGGATTCGTCATTAGGATTTCGTCATTTCTTCGCGTCCTCCCGCAAAACCGAATCCCGCTTTGCCAGCGGCGGCCCCACCCGGCTTGCACCGGCCGTCGCCGCCAGCTACGCTGGGGATCAATGCGGCTGTTGGACCGTTACCTCCTGCGCGAATTGCTCACCCCGCTGGCTTACTGCCTGTGCGGATTTTTGCTGTTCCTCACCGCCGGTGACGTTTACGGGCGGCTCAACGATTTCCGCGACAAAAAACTGCTCGCGAGCGACATCGTCGAATTCGAGCTGCTCGCCACCCCCGAACAGCTCAACATTGTCCTGCCGGTCGGCCTCTTGCTCGCCCTGTTGTATGCGCTTTCGAATCACGCGCGGCACAACGAAATCACCGCCATCCGCGCCGCCGGCATCGGCATGTGGCGCATTTCGCTGCCCTACTTCTGCGTGGGTTTTCTCGCCAGCGCGACGTTGTTCGTGGTGAACGAATACGTGGCGCCGAAATGCAACGAAGCCGGGGAACTCGTCCGCTACCGCCGTATTCCGGCGCTTTCCGGGGCGCTGCCGACCGGTCAAATCCGCAACCTTTCGTTCTATAATTCCCGGGACCATCGCCTTTGGCGCATCGGCGTCTATGACACCATCAACTCCACCATGGCCGATGCGCACGTGGTCTGGACCTTGTCCGACAATTCCACGCGCAAGCTTCAGGCCGACCGCGGCGTCTGGACCAACGGCGTCTGGACCTTCACCAACTTCAAGGAATACGCCCAACCCCCCGGCGCGGAGAGCAACGCCCTCCTCGTGCTCATTCTCACCACCAACCAACTCGCCATCCCGCAACTGACCGAAACCCCCGAGCAGATCACCAGCGAGATCAAGCTCGCCAGCAACCTGAACCTGCTGCCCGGCCACGACGCACCCCGGGTGGAAGTTTCGGTGGCGGAGATTCTCAATTACCGGAAGCTGCATCCCGATCCACTGCCGCGCGACCGGGATTGGCTCGACGTGAAATTGCAGGGCCGCCTCGCCTTGCCCTGGACCTGCCTGGTGGTCGTGTTCGTCGCCATTCCCTTCGGCGCGGCGTCCGGCCGGCGCAACGTGTTCGTGGGCGTGGCGAGCAGCATCGCGATTTGCTTTTGCTTCTTCGTGCTCCAAAAGCTCGGGCTGGCTTTCGGCAGCGCCGGCATGCTGCGGCCCGCGTGGCTCGCCGCCTGGCTGCCAAACATACTTTTCGCCCTGATCGGCATCGTGATGACTCTGCGCGTGCGCTGAACCATGATTTCCATTCCCGTAATTCTCAATCCGCACATGGCCACAAGCAGGGGTTCGCTAAAACCCCGGAGCGCGGACATTCCTGTCCAATGCCACTAAAATTTGAGGCGCGACCGCGCAATTCCTCTGTCCCGGAGGGACATTTGATAATAGCCCAACGATTCATCGTTGGGTACGCGTCTTGTCAGCCTGTAAGTCCCGAAGGGACGGCTGAATCAGTTGGTTTCAACCGTCCCTTCCGGACTTGGACCCCTCTAACCGCAAACCCAACGATGAATCGTTGGGCTATTCTCAATCTTCCCTCCGGGATAAAGACCAACCAAATCCTGGTAACATTGGACATTCCTCTCCGCGGCAGGCCCGAAATGCTTGCGACTTGCCGTTATCGGCACCATCCGAGTACCAATCCGGACACGTGGAAGACTTTGCTGACCTGAAGGCCCGCTACGACCGGCTGCACCTGCTTTATCAAGTGGGCCGGACGGTCCACTCATCCCTCGAACCGCAGGAGGTCATGCAGCTCATCCTGCGTGAGGCGGTGCGGCTGATGCGCGCGTCGAGCGGTTCGGCCGTGCTCATCAATCCCACCACCGGCCTCCTCGAAATTCACGCCGCGCATGGGCTGCCGCCGAACGCCACCGAGCTCAAGCTGCGCGTGGGCGAAGGGCTTACCGGCTGGGTCGCGCGCACGGGCAAACCCGCGCGCGTCGGGGACGTCGCGAACGATCCGCGCTATGTGATGCTCCGGCCCGAGGTACGCTCTGAGCTCGCCGTGCCGCTCGAAGTAAACGGCGATCTGCGCGGGGTGTTGAACGTGGATTCGGATCGCGCGGATGCTTTCAGCGCTGAAGACCAGGAGTTGCTCGAGGCGTTGGCCGCGGAGGCGGCGCGCTCGATTCATCACACCTGGCTGTATGAGCAGCTTCGGTTGAAGGCGAAATTGTTCGAATCGCTCGCCGAAGTCAGTCGCGGCATCAATTCGACGTTCGATCTGGATGACGTGCTCAATGTCATCACGAAGGAAGCGTGCGTCCTGATGCACGGCAAAATGTGTGCGCTGCGATTGCTGGACGAGACGGGCGCGTGGCTGGACCTGCGCGCCAGCTATGGCGCGGGCGCAGGCTACCTGGGCAAGCCGCGGTTGAGCATCGAGGACAGCCTGCTCGGCGTCGTGGTGCGGCGGCGCAAACCGTTGCAGGTCGAAAACGTGCAGGTCTCCAGCCGCTATCAGGCCGCTGACATCGCGCGTGATGAAGGCTTGGTGGCGTTGCTCAGCGTGCCGCTGCTCTATGGCGGCAATGCGATTGGCGCGCTAAGCATTTACACCGGCCAGGCTTACAATTTTTCGAATGAGGAAGTGAAAATTCTTTCCGCGCTGGCCGAGCTCTCCGCGATCGCCATTCAAAAGACGCGGCTGTACGAGCGAACGGCGGACGCGGAGGAATTGTTGCGGCAGAATGAAAAGTTATCCGCGCTCGGCCTGCTGGCCGCGGAGGTCGCGCATGAAATTCGCAATCCGCTCACCGTGATGAAGATGCTCTATCATTCGCTGGACCTGCAGTTTCCCCCGAACGATCCGCGCCATCGCGACGCGCAAATGCTCGGCGAGAAGATGGACCAGCTCAACCGCATCGTGGAACGCATCCTGGATTTCGCGCGCACGCCTTCCCCGCAACTCGTGCGCGTGGATCTCAATCGCATCCTCGACGAACTCGGCCTGCTGGTGCGCCACAAGCTCAAGCATCAAAACGTGAAATGGATCTGCCGTCCGGAAGCCGGACTTCCGACCATCGCCGGGGATGCCGCGCAGCTCGAACAAGCCTTTCTAAATCTGATTTTGAACGCGGCCGAAGCCATGCCCAATGGCGGGACGATCACGCTCACCTCCGGAAAGGTTTTTGCCCCCGAAAATTCCCCGTCACCGACCCATGTGATGGTCGAATTCACCGACACCGGCCAGGGCATGAGCCCCGAACAGCAGCGCAGCGCGTTCACCTCGATGTTGAACACGACCAAACCACAGGGCACGGGTCTCGGCCTGGCCATCGTCCGGCGCGTCGTCGAAACCCATCACGGCGAACTAAAACTCAAATCCCGCCGCGGGCACGGGACAACGGTGACTGTCTTGTTGCCGGTGTAAAAGCTTGTCTTCCTCCTGCGCCTCTGCGCATATGCGGTTGTTCCAATTAGAGCAGTTTCAGTAAAACTGTGGCCACATTAACGGTAGGGCCGCGCTGTGCGGCCGCGACGTCGTGGCGCCTTGGCTGCAGAATTAAATAAACTGCTGTAGAGGCCACGGCCGGGCCAATTATTAACCACCTCACCACCATAATGACATAAAGGAAGTCACCCATGAAATACATGATCTGCTGGAATGAACGCACCCAGGGAACGCCCCTGGAATACGAAAAAGCCCAGAAACGGATTCTCGAAGTATTCACCCAATGGCAGGCGCCCGCTAATTTCAAAATCGAGTTCTTCGTCGTGCGCGTCGGCGATTGGGGCGGCTACATGCTCGTGGACTGCGATGATCCCCTGACCGTCCACAAAATGTGCTCCATGCTCCCCGCCTTCGAATTCTCCGCGCGCCCCGTCGTGCCCGTCATGGACGCCGTCCGCGTCGAACTCGAAATGATCGCCTGGCGCGATGGGTTGCCGAAAAAGTGATCCTGCGAAGATCATAAATGCCCAAGAGGGCAGCATGGCTCCTTATATTTCGGATAATACAAGCTTGCCGGCGGCCCGCCGTTCGCCCAATACTGCGAGACGTGTTCAGGAGTTCCACCAGGTTAATCACCTCTGGTTCTTCCCGGCGGAGTTGCGTGCGCGCCATCCTCTGCGTTTGCCTCCTGTTGGCGGTGGCGCACACCACCCGCGGGGCGGCTGGCGCTCTGGACCTGAGCTTCAACGGAACAGGAAAGCTGACGCAATTCTTCCCCAGCTTTACGACCACCGAGTCGGCGAACGCCGTCGCGGTGCAGCCGGACTCGAAGATCGTGGTGGTGGGGAGCGCGGACACGAGTTTTGGGATTGCACGGCTGAATCCGGATGGCACGCCTGATACGGGCTTTGGTTTCGGCGGGAAGTTGACGACCAGTTTCGGCGGCGCGAGCGCGACAGCAAACGGCGTGGTCATTCAAACCGACGGCCGGATCGTAGTCGCCGGGGCGACTCAGACCAATGGTAACAATCAATTCGCGGTGGCACGGTATCTCACCAACGGCACGCTGGATTTCGCTTTTGGAACTCAGGGCAAGGCCACCTTTGCTTTTGGAGTCCCCGGCTTTCGCGACTATGCCAATGCGGTCGCACTGCAACCCGATGGCAAAATCCTTCTGGCGGGAACCGTCTATTCCAATTCCGTGGACTTTTGTCTCGTGCGCTTGAACACCAATGGAACACTCGATACCACCTTTGGAAACGGCGGAATGGCGGAAACCGATTTTCCTTCGGGCCTCTACGACGAAGCTTACGCGCTCGCGCTTCAGCCTGATGGCCGGATCATAGTGGTTGGAGGCGCCTACTCCGGCACGGTCATCACTAATCTGACCAGCGCGGAGCTGTACGATCCGGCCACGGGACTATGGACGCCGGCCGGCACCCTCGCTTCCGGTCGCCAGAATCACACCGCGACCCTGCTGCCTGGAGGCAACGTCCTGGTCGCCGGGGGGTTCAATCTGCTTACCGGGCGCGTGGCCGGCGTGGAGATTTTCAATCCGTCCCTTGGAAGCTGGCTGGCCACCAATTCAATGGCCAATCCGCACGAATCGCATACGGCGACGCTGCTGACCAACGGGCAGCTCCTTGTGGCGGGAGGTGTTTACCCGGAATACCTGCCCAGTGTGGAACTCTATAATCCTTCGGCCGGCACCTGGAAGACCACCAACTCGCTGCTGAGCGCCCGTGATTCTCACACCGCGACGCTGCTGACCAACGGACAGGTTCTCGTCGCCGGCGGATACAACTACAACATGGGCGGCAGCGCGATTTCGAACGCGGAAGTCTTCAACCCGATCAACGGGAACTGGACGGCGGCCGGCGCGCTGAATGGCACGCGCGCTGGCCATGCCGCCGTGTTGCTATCCAATGGGCAGGTTCTCGCTATTGGAGGATTCTACAACAACGGCCTGCTTCCTCCCTACGGCGGCCTGCTTTCCAGCGCGGAACTTTACAACCCGGCAACCGGCCAATGGACCAACACGGGCTCTTTGCAGGTCGCCCGCGATAGTTTCAAGGCGACGCTGCTGACAAACGGAACGGTATTGGTGACCGGAGGCAACGATCAGAACGAAAATACCCTCGCGAGCGCCGAACTCTTCGATCCAGGCACTGGAAACTGGACGGCCCTTTCCAATCAGATGGCGTCGGCTCGAATCGGCCACACGGCAACGTTGTTGGGCAATGGCAAGGTGCTGGTTGCGGGCGGCGCGAATTCGAGCGGAACCCTTTCCAGCGCCGAGCTGTTCGATCCGGCCACGAAAACCTGGACCAATACCGGTTCCATGAGCGTCCCCCGGGGGGCTCATACCGCCACGTTGCTTTCCAACGGTAAAGTCCTGGTGGTTTCCGGCAAAGGCTACACCACCAACACGGTATCGCATGACGTGATGGGGATCGCTCGCTACGGCACCAACGGAGTCCTCGATGCCTCATTCGGATTGAACGGGCTGGTCACCGCCGGTTACGGCACCCGTAGTATCATGGGCAACGGCGCCGCAGTTCAACCGGATGGTAAAATCCTTGTGGGTGGCCGCGATTTTTCCCAGGGACCCAACGGCATCACCGGAGGATTTGTGCTTGCCCGTTTGCTGGGTGACGGGCGGCTGGACGAGACGTTCGCGGGCAGCGGACTCGTTGACCGCTACTCTGGCGGCAGTTCCAACAATGCGGCGTACGGCATGATCCTCCAGACCAATGGCCAGATCGTCATGTGCGGCAGCAGTGACAGTCTCAGCCTCCAGACGAACAAACCGGTACTCTGGCGGTTCAACCCCGACGGCTTGACCGACTTCGACGGCACGAACTATCAGATCTGGTTTTACGGGCTCCTCGACTCCAATGCAGTCCAGGAGGCAAAAGCCATCGCCCGCCAGTCGAATGGAAATCTTGCGGTCGCGGGATACTTCTCGACCAACGGCAATTCCGACATGCAGGTGTTCCAGGTGACCACCAACCTGGGCATCAATGATCCGGTTTTCCGACCGGCGACCAACAGTGTCAGAGCCCGGATAGCAAATTTTCCCACCCTCACAGGACCGGCATCCGCGGCCGCGGTCGTGGTGCAGCCGGATGGAAAAATCGTGGTGGCCGGCAGCCTCACGAGCACAAATCAAGCCGATATCGGTCTCGCCCGCTATTTGCCCGGCGGGCAATTGGACGTATCGTTTGCCAGTGGCGGCCTTTTTTATACGAATTTCGACGGCCGATGCCAGTACGCCAACGACGCCATTCTGCAACCAGACGGCAAACTCGTTGTGGCGTTGCAGCATTGTTACGACGCCACGGACCCCCACGATTCGTTCCTCCTTCGTTTGCTTTCCGATGGGACCGTGGATACTGGATTCGGCACAAACGGACGCGCGAAGGTCACCTTTAACGTTCCGTTTGTCCCGAACACCAGTGGCTACAAACAACTTGGCCGGCTGTCGCTTCAGGCCGACGGCAAAATCCTTATCGGAGGCAATGCCTTCCGTACGGCGAGCTACGGCGCCATTTTTTGCCTCGCCAGGTACAACGTCAACGGAACACCTGACACCGGCTTCGGAACCAACAGCGCCATAGTGATTGATACTGGCGCCGACGACTGGAATTACTCGATGGCGATTCAACCCGACGGAAAGATCGTCACTGGGGGAACACACGGAAGCGAATTCAGCTTCCGGCGGTTTCTTACGAACGGGACGCCCGATCCGGGTTTTGCCAGCGGTGGCGTATTTGTCGGTTCCTTTGGTGGGAATGGGCGTGGCGTCGTCGGTCTGGCTTTGCTTCCCGATGGCAGAATCGTCGGGGGCGGGACGTATTTTCCGAATTGGGATGCCCTGCGGCTGGTTTGTCTTACGCCGACTGGCAACCTCGACCCTGGATTTGGAAGCGGCGGTGTGGTCAACACCTCGCTGGGCGGTTTGTCCTTGGAGTGTTACGCGGTCTCGCTGGAGCGTGATGGGAAGATTCTCGTAGGCGGTTCATTCAGTCCGGCCCCTCAATTTCCCATCGTCAGCCAGTTCATGGTGGCGCGTTTCCTGACCAACGGCGTTCTGGATTCCGGGTTTGGTACAAACGGACTGGCCACATCCGGAAGCCTCGACAGCGGGCGTGCCCTGGCGGTTCAGCGGGATGGCCGGATCCTGATGGCAGGCTCGACCTATAACGGCAGCGGCAATGACAACTGGTCCATCGAGCGATTCTTAAACGACCAGTCGAATGCACCGCCTGCCATCTCCGCCATTGCCGATCAAACCATTGCGGAGAACTCCAACATCACGATTCCATTCACGGTTTTCGATGCTGACACGCCCGCTGGACAAATCGTCCTGTCCGCCTTTTCCTCCAATCCGGGCCTGTTGCCTGCCAGCAGCATCCTCCTGGGTGGCACCAGCACGAACCGGACCGTGGCGCTGACCCCGCTGACCAATACTTTCGGCACCGCGATGGTTACTTTGCAGGCCGACGACGGAGCCACCAATACATCCGTCTCATTTCAACTCACCGTTGTCGCCGCCAACCCTTCACCTCCCCTGCTGGGCATCTCCCTTTTCCATGGACCCCGGGCAACTCCCCGGGGTTCCGGCAATTTCGTCCTCGCCGCCTCGCCCAATGTAGGCAACGTGCCAGCCGCCGTCGCGGCCCTCGACGTGAACGGTGACGGGAAGGTGGATTTGGTCAGCGCGAATGTGGGTGACAACACTCTGACGATACTGACAAACCATGGCAGCGGAATTTTCGTGTCCAATGCCACGCTCAACGTCTCCGGCTCGCCCTACGGTTTCACTGCGGCGGACATCAATGGCGATGGCCGTCCCGACTTGATTTGCGCCAATTATCAAGGGACTACTTTGTCCATTCTCACCAACAACGGCTCTGGGGGCTTTGTCCTGGCTTCCCAACCTGACGTGGGTAACTACTTCCCCCGGGCGCTGGCCGCCGCCGATGTCAACGGCGATGGCCGGATTGATATCGTTTGCGCGAACTATAACTACTCCCAAGGTACCCTGACGGTGCTGACCAACGATGGCCGCGGAAGCTTCGTGATTTTAACGCAATTGGGACCGATTACTTTCCCCGTCTCGGTCGCGGCGGCGGATCTTAACGGGGATGGCCGGATTGACTTTGTCTCCGCCAACGCCGGAAATTCGGGATTTAGTGTGGCGGGCACCTACTCGGTGTTCACGAACGATGGCCATGGCGGCTTTCCGCTCGCCTCCACGCTCAACTCGACCGTAAACGGGGCCAAGTTTGTCGCCGCTGCGGATCTCAACGGAGACGGCAAAACGGACTTGATTGGTGTAAACAATGGCGAGAACACCCTTTCCTTGTTTACCAACAATGGCGGCGCGGGCTTCGCGGCCGCCGGCACTTTTAGCGTGGGCAGCGGTCCTGCGGCCGTTGTGGCCGCGGATGTCAATGGAGACGGCAGGCTCGATCTGATTGCGGCCAATTATGTCGGAAACACCCTGTCGGTACTGACCAACAATGGCAGCGGCGGTTTTTCCCTGATCGCGACTCTCGCTGCAAGCAACTCGCCTGCCTGGATCACTGTGGCGGATGTCAATCAGGATGGCCTGAACGACCTGATCAGCACCCGGACCGGCAGCAACGGCCTCGTCGTGCTGACGAATATCGCCGTGCTATCCACCAATACCGCTTATGGCGTGCTGCTCTCGTGGTCAAATAACGCTGTCGGTTTTGGCCTCCAGCAAAATTCCAATCTCGCCGGAGCCAATTGGTCCGCCGTGCCGGTGGCGCCGGTCGTCACCAATGGGCAGAAGCAGGTCTTCCTCCCCATAACCAACCGCCAATTCTATCGGCTCAGTTCCCCTTAGGGCTTTTTCAATAAAGCTATGGCCGCACCCCCGGCAGGGCCCTGCTGCGCGGCCGCCACATCCTGGTGCCTCGGTTGCAGAATCAAATAAACCCCTGTCATGAATGAATCCAACCTTCTCGAAGTGATGCGAACATCCTCGCTCGCGAAGTGGATACTCGAAGAAGACTTCGACTTTCTGATTTTCAACCAGTCCGAAAAATCGAGCCTCTTTCATTTGCCTGATGGAGCGAACTGCGAAGTCTTTGCCAGGGACGCCGGCGGCGGTGAATTTGCCCTTTGTGACACCGGGAGTTTGCCCTCGCGTCCTTTGCTGTATGCATCTTCTGAAGGCCAGGCCGGGATAATTGGGAAGAGTCTGGGCAGCGGACTGGCCACCATCATTGACCTGCCCCATTGGCAGGACTGCCTTCACTTCTCAGGCGGTGGACAACTCGCCGAGATGCGGCGCATTGCGCCATTGGCGGAAGCCGACCTGCTCGCCGAAAACCCGGGAATTGAATCAAATCGCAAAGCTGTGCGAACCGCCCTCGGCCTCGCGCCACTCTCCGATCCCATCGGCCAGCTTCATGCCGCCATCACCGAACTTTCCTCATCCTATCCCGTCTTTAGCGAGGACGATTCGCAGTTTGGGCCGCTATTTGGAAAACTCACCGCCGCCTCAAGCCCATGGCGGCGGAGGCTGCACCCTGCAGGATGAGAAGCGTGTCGTTAAAGCTCTTTGTGACTTTTGCGCCTCCCTGCTCGCAAAGCCTTTTGGAGTTTGCGGCCAAGACTCCTTCCGTCTTTTGCCTCCATATTTTTGACCCCATCTTTCTGACTCATTCCCTCTCATCCGTGTGCAGACAAGTTTGGCCACGCGCTCCTTCCCTTCCCATTGGTCCCATCATTCCCATCATTCCCACCGATCCCTCTCGCGATTCCCGTCGCTTGGAGCTCTTTCGTCCCTCCGCCCTTTTGCGATTTGGAATTTTGGATTTGTTCACGTCCCGGTTTGCGGGATCGGATTTCGCCTCCGCCATGTAATGGCATCGAATTTCGAATTTCCCGGCTTTGCCACCTATTGCCATCGTAAACAGAAACGCTAGCGCAACGAGTCTTTCGCCGTGAAACGATTACTTCATAACGTATTTCATTTACTCTCCAGAATGCTCCAAGTGCCTTTTATCGGGTCATACAGTTCCCAGATCTCTACGATGTCATAGTTCTTACCTCCGGAAACCATTACCTTGCCATCAGGTCTCAAGTCAGCTTTTGCGTCGTAACGAGCCGCATGTAAAGATCCCGTGTTCGTCCAGCTTCCCTTACTCGGATCGAATATTTCACAGGAGGCGACTATCGCCCCCGGCTTACCGATCGGAAGGGCACACACTCCACCAACCACGAGAACTCGACCATCCGCCAACAGCACGGCAGTATGGCCCCAGCGAGGAACATTCATCACGCCCGCTTCAGTCCATCTACCGTTCACTGGATCTCTCAATTGAGACGTATTCAGAATGACCGCTTTCTCGGCCGGATACTGAGTGTGAACAATTCCGCCAGCAATCAGTTCTTTGCCGTTCGCAAGTCGTGTTTGCGTATAGCTCCCTCGAGCATCATTCAATGGGCCGCGTGCAAGCTGGTAACGCTCTGCCTCCGCCCCCGCATCCGGGTCAATCGTTCTTAGTGCATGAAACGCAAAACTGTCCCAATTGTTCGTGTAATACTCCATTAGCTTGGGGATGGCGCGTTTCGCCGCCGGCCCATAGCGAGCCAAAGTGATGACCGCCCTCAGCTTAGGATAGGGATCGGGATTCCCGAGCAGTTCGATCAACACCGGCACAGCCACCTCCGGATTCCTCCCGGCCAGCGCATCTGCCGCATTACCCTGCACGGCCGGATTCGGATCCTTGACCGCCCGCAAGAGCAGACTTGTCACCATCTCCGTTTCCGATCCCTTGTAATTCGCAAACACCTGAATCATGACGTGCGTCAGCGCGCCATCGTTCATCGCATTCGTAAGCACCGAAAGTCCTTTCGGACCGGTTCCCAACAGCACTTGACCGGCCGACTCGGCGGTTTCCTCCCCGTGAAGCAGCTTCGCAAGCTTGGGCACCGCCGGCTCCGCGTTGGTTCCCAAAACACGAAATCCCTGCATGGCCATGTCCTGTAAATCCCCGGAGCTAATGACCCCACGCGAGGTCAGCGACTTCAGTTCCGAGCTGCCCGAGCGCGAGGCCACCTTCTTCCTGGTCGCTTCGGTCGCGCCCAGCATATCCAGCAGCGTGGGCAGACAATTGGTGCCCAGCTGACGGATCGCCGCCTCCGCCGAATCATCCCCCTTGTTGAGCAACACCAGCCAATCCCCCACGGTCTTGCCTTGGAAACTTGGCTCGGCCGCCCTGAGCGCCGTAAGGGTCGCCAATAGGAGAATCCCCATCCACCCTCCGCGCCGAAATCGCTTGAATATTTGGAGGTTCATTCCCTCAGAATTCCTCAATCTTCCAGACGCCACTTTCCTTGATGAATTCCACGGTAAAGAGGAGCGGAACATCACGAAATAATAAAGGGAACCTGCCGGAGAGCAAGCAACCCCACCGCTTGGCATTGTCCTATTTTCGCTTCCCCGCATTCGCCTTCCTTTGAAATTTCAAATTGGATGCTACCCACCGCTTGACACCCATCCAATTCGTGCAAATCTATCTCCGGAGGGATTTCTCGCCCGGGAATCGCCAGTAGACTCAGCCGATTCTCCACGCGGGCATAACCAGGGAAATTCAAAGCGCAACCGAACTATGCCAACGAGGCTAGGCAGCCGGCACGACAACTTGCAACTTGCTCGCCGCGTCCCGCCACGGGCGGGACGGGCAACGTGCAACTTTCAGCCGGGCTGCCCCGCCTTTGCCAGCTATTGCCACCACGACTTTTTCCTCCACCGGTCCCACACGTCCCACCTGTCCCACCACTCCCGAAAAAACCCCAAAAAACACCAAGGGAACAGCAAAGAACACTCAAGGAACGCCAAAAGAACACTCAAAACACACGGAAAAACACCTAAAAACACCTAAAAACACCAAAAAACACTTAAAGAACAACCTCTCGCAGGGGGCCCCACCCGTATGACCAGGCTACAGCTCCAAAACCTGCAACTTGCTCGCCGCGTCGTAGCCTGGCGAAGACGGGCTCGCCGCGTCGTAGCGGAGCGAAGCCGGGCCTGCGCCGTCGTAGCGGAGCGAAGCCGGGCGTGCCGCGTCGCAGCGGAGCGAAGCCGGGCGTGCCGCGTCGTAGCGGAACGAAGACGGGCGCGCCCCCAGGGCCCCCCTCGAAGACAAACCTTCAACCCGGCAGTGCTTAACGCTTTTTATCGCAGTCCATTTCCATCAGCGGCCGTCCCCCTCGCCGAGGTTCGACTTTTTCCCCGCATCTGTTTTCATCAGGACGTGTTGCCGTGCGTGTTGCATGAGGATGACGATCTGCTGGTGGTGAACAAACCCGCCGGGTTCAACACCCATGCGCCCAGCCCGTATGCCGGTGAGGGCATCTACGAATGGCTGCGCCATCGCGAACCGCGCTGGGCCCGGCTGGCGATCATCCACCGGCTCGACAAGGAGACCTCGGGGGTCATGGTATTCGCGTTCAGCGAGGCCGCGCGCAAGTCTTTGACGGAGCAATTCACCAGCCGCGCAGTCCATAAAAAGTATCACCTGCTGACCGACCGGACCGTTCCAGCGGCCACGCTCAACATAAAGACCGCCCTGGTTCGCGCTGGGGAAAAGTATTTGAGCCGCCCCGTTCACGCCGGCGCGCAGATCGCGGAAACTCGGTTTCGCGTAATCCGCAAATTGGAAAAAATCCCGGCTCTCGCTTCGGCCGCCACGTTCGTAGAGGCCGAACCGCTCACCGGACGCACTCACCAAATCCGCGCGCAAGCTGCCGCTGAAGGTTTTCCGGTATTGGGGGATACATTGTATGGCGGGACCGCCGCACCACGCGTTTGCCTGCATGCCGCGGAATTGACTTTCGAACATCCGACTACCGGGAAGCAGGTCACTTATCGCGCTGAACCTGACTTCTCCCTGGACGCTCGCGCGATGCTTCGCACTGCAATCATCGATTCAACCGCAACGGATTGCTTTCGCGCGATCCATGGCGCCAGCGACAACTGGCCGGGGTTGTACGTGGATCGGCTGGGCGAAGTGCTCCTGGCCGAAACGGCGCAGGCGCTCGCGCCGAAACAGACGGCGGAATTGATTCGCCTCAAGGAATCGCTCGGGCTGAAAGGCATTGCGCACAAGCGCCTCGTGCGCCAGTCACCCGGCGCAAGCGGGAAGGAGAGCTCGCCACAAATCATTGACGGCGAAGCTCCCGCGGAGCGCTTTGTCGTCCGCGAAAATGGAGCGCAATTCGAACTGAGCTTCAGCGAAGGCTATTCCGTGGGGTTGTTCCTGGACCAGCGTGATAACCGTCGACGCTTGCTCACGGGACACGTCGCGGCGGATTTTGATTTGGAATCTGGCGGTGGCGCGGAGGTCTTGAACACGTTTGCCTATACCTGCGGGTTCTCGGTCTGCGCGGCGAAGGCAGGCGCGCGGACCACGAGCGTGGATCTCTCGGCGAAATATCTGGATTGGGGCCGGCGGAATTTCGCGTTGAACGGCATGGATGCCGCCCAGCATGAATTTTTGCATGGCGACGTATTCGATTGGTTTCGACGAATGAAAAAGCGCGAGCGGCGGTTTGACGTGATGCTGTTCGATCCGCCAACGTTTTCGCGGTCCAAAACCGGCGGCGTGTTTCGCGTGGAGAAAGATTACGGGAGATTGGTCGCGGAGGCACTGCCGATGCTGAAGCCGGATGGCGTTGTGTTCGTTTCGACAAATGCAGCCGATTGGGCGCCCGAGGATTTTCTGGCGACGGTGGAAAATGCGATCGCGGCCGGCCGGCGAAAAATCACCCAACGCCACTATGTCCCGCAGCCGCCGGATTTTCCGGTGTCGCGGATGGAACCGGCGTACTTGAAGACCTCGTGGTTTCGGGTGGACTAGGACTTACCCATGTTGCAGCAGCTCCAGCATTCCACGGTCGAGTTTGTGTCCCTGAAAGGTTTCGTAGGTGACGTCGGGGCGCTTGCTGTCGAGCACGCCGAAGTCGCCGCGCAAATTCCAGAGCGCCCAGCCCCAGCCGGCTTCCTGCCAGAGCGCGAGACAATCGGTCATCCAGGCGAGCACGACCTTGTGCGGCGTGCGATTATACGCACCCCATTCGCCAACGTGGATTCCAACGCCTTTTTGCTCAAGTGCTTTCCAGGGTTTGATCCGGGTTTTGACCAAAGTCTCCCGATTGACTTCGTTGGGTTTGCCGGGATACAGCGGCCAGGTCGGCTCGGGCCACTTGTCCGAGCCATGCATCCACCCCGCCTTGTAATGCGAAACCTGGATCGGCTCGTAGCCACGCGTGCTTTGTGCAATGCCCAGGCCCGCCAACGAAAATACCGGCACCGTGCCCCACTTGAGGCCGTCGGCGACGATGAGCCGTTGCGCGTCCTCCGCGCGGATGGCTTCCACCAACCGCTTCACGACGCGGGTGTAATCGGCCTCGGGAATATCGCCGGGCTCGTTCAGGAGATCGAAGCTGACCCGCTCGTTGGGAATTCCCTTGTAACGTTTGGCGAGATGCGCCCAATGAAACGCGCACGCGTCCAGCGCGGCCTGATCTTTCCAAAGGTCGAGCGGTTCCTTCGGGGGATTCACGCAGTAGCCCGGCGCGCGGTGCAGGTTCACGTTTACATGCACGCCGTGCTGGCGGCCAAACTCCACGGCCTGGTCCACGTGCTTGAGCTCCGGTTCGCGCAGCTTCAGCCAGTCCTGCGGGTCCGCCCAACAATGATACGACAAGGGCAGCCGCACGAAGTTGAACTTCCATTCCGCGACGAGGGCAAAATCCTTTTCCTCGAACGGCGGATTGCCTTCGGATCGCTTCGTGAACTTTTCCAACAAATTGAACCCGCGCCAGCGAGGCAAATGTTTTGCGGAAGGACCTTCGACTGCCGCGCCCATCGCAGCCGGCATGGCCGCCGCGGCGGCCAACAATGCCGAGCGATGGATAAATTGGCGCCGGTTCATTTCTTTTTGCGCGGTTTCTTTTGCTCGAACGAAGACGTAATGAGGCTCGTGTGCGACAGCGTGCGCGACCGTTCGCGCAGAATCAGGTAATAACTGACGCCCACACCGGCCACGACCAGCCCAGCGAGCGCGATAAACAGATAGGTCAGGTTCGAGCGCGCCGGAGCAGCCGCGGCGGTTTGGGCGATGGGCGGCTGAGTCTTGGGTGCAGGTGGCGGCGTGACAACCGGAGGCGCTTTGGGGGTCGCGGCCGGGCTGTTAGCAGGAGGCGAGGCCACCTGCGGCGGTGCCGGCGCCGGAATCGGATCGGGTGTCACTTTTGCAACCGGCGGGACTGCTGGACCAGGCGTAGAGCGGGGAACCGGCGGTTGGGAAACCGGCGCCGGTTCTGCAGGTTTAGTGACGATGGGCGGAGGTGGGGGTAAAGGCTCTGCGGGCTTTGACGCGGCGGGCGCAGGTGGCGGGGTTGGGGTCGGCGCTGGTTCAGCAGCGGGCAGTGTCGGAGCAGGAGGCGGGGGAGTTATTACGGCCGCCACTTCCGTTTTGGCAGGCTCCGCCGATTTTGGCGACTCCTGGACAACGGGCGCGGGAACGGAGGTCGGAGCGGGGGGTGGAGTTGAGGGCTCAGGTTTAGTTTCAACCGGAGGAGGATTGTTGGCCGGCGGTGCGGTTTCCGGTTTCGGAGCAGGCGCAGGCGGCGGAGTGTTTGGCGTCTGATCGGCCGCGGCAACCGCGGGTGCCGGGGCGGGATTTTCGGATTTCGTTGCTGGCGGGGTTTCGCTTTGCTGGACGAGGGGCGGGTTTTCTTTGACAACCACGGGTGAGGTAGCCGCAGTCACGGCCGGCTTTTCCGTCTTCAACGGCGGGGCCGCTTCCAAGGCAGTGACCAGCGCGCTCGGCGGATGCAAAGCGGAGGTGAGGCCGATTTCCCACTCGGGCAATTCGAACTCCGCCGGGATTTCAAACACCCGGTAATCCACAACCTTGCCATCGCGCGAACGCAGGACCGTGATCCGGCCGGGTGAAGCACCGTCCAACACCGGCTGAAACTGCCGGCTCGCACCTTTCGCGTCCGCCGCGGCGGAGGCGGCAGACTCGGATCCGCCGGACATGATCAGAATCACGGTGAGGTAGTCCGACTTCGCGATGACGCTCTGCAGCGCGGGCACGATCGCGTCGAGCCGCGATTCGCCGTCATAGTTTTGCTCCTTGAGAAAAGCGGTGACGCGCGAATTCAAAATATCCTGGGTGCCCAGGGACCAGGTGTGCAGGGGAAATCGCCCGGTATAGAGGGCGTAATTGAAGGTCCAGATGCCGATCGTATCGCCGGGCTGCAATTGATCGTTGAAGCGCGACTTGAGGGCGCGCTGCATGGCGCGGGCGGCTTCGCTCGCATCGTGTTGCATGGCGCGCGAGGTGTCGAAGACGATCAGGTAGCGTTTGCCGATGGAGCCCGCACCATTCGTCTGTGCGGATAGCGAAAGTGCCCCGACGAAAAGCACCCAGGCGAGGAGGAGGATTGCCCGGAGCAATGCGGAGCGCGGAGCGGAATAATTGGAAAGGCCTTTGCTCATCGCCGACGCTGGAAGCGGTTCTTTTCCCGCCGGTTGTGTTGTTTGAGGTCGTCGGTCATGTCCGAGAGGGCGGTTTTCACCATGTGGATGAAATTATCGCAACTGGCGGCCATGCCACCCAGGCTGATGACAGTGTCCCGCTCGGCAAAATCGTCGGTCACGGCCAAAACCTCGCCGTACGCGGCAAAGCGATGGGCGGCGCGTTCGATCATATGGTCGGCGGTTTCGCCAGTACGCGAGTACAGAACTTCCACGTCTGCAGGGGAAGGAGCAGCGCCTGTGCCAGTTCGGGCACCCTGGCCGTCGAAAAATATGGTGATCGGGGTGCCGGTGGCGTCCTGGTAATGGCCGAGTCGCTCGATGAGCGCCTCCCGTGCGCCTGCGGAATGCCGGGCCTGCCCGCGAGCCAACTCGGGCCAGCCGTGGAGCAGGCTGTAACCATCAACCAAAATGCGGACCAAGGCCATGCGAGCCCAAGATAACGCCCGACGGCGAAAACCGGAATGGAAATTTACGGCTGTGAGGGTTTTTGCTCCCAATATTAAGCGCCTTTCCACGTTTTTCCGAAGCCTGATTAGGATTAGGAAAGCAGTCGAAGATCGTCAGGGTTTAGGCGTCCCGCTTGGCCGATGAACGGCGAGGAGAAGGTCCAAATCGCCTGAGTGGTTGGGCGGACTGAATCGGTCCTTCAATCGCAGGAACGGCAGTTCAATCCAGCGATAGGAAACGACCGGAGAACCCTCCGGATGTAGAACCCCGCGGCGAGAGCTGCGTCCGCCTTGATCCCCTTCTTCGACGAGCAAGGCAGTAATAAGGAACCCACTGAGGACGAAGAAGAGGCTCACATCCACCACCCCTGACGGGATACCCGTCGGCACCATCCCGGCACCGAGGTGGGAAATGATTACCGCAATGATAGCCAGTCCCCGGACGCCATCAAGAGCAGGACGGTACTCCAACCGAAAGGACTAGTTCGCCATGGAATGAATGCGCCGCGATGGTGGAAAGAACCAGCGGAAGGGTCAATCCAGTTTAGAGAGGTCGCACGGGAGAGCGGATGAGGATCAAGATTAAGACCAGGAGGAAAGCGAATAAACCCTGGACGGCTTAGCGCATCCGGCTGCGTACAAAGACAAAATATGCGATCAAAACCACCGCCAACACGTATTGCATCCAGTTCAGCTTCTCCCGCTGGCGTCCCAGCAGATTCACAATGGGATAGCTGATCAAACCCAAAGCCAATCCGTCGGCGATGGAGAAGGAAAAAGGAATGCCCACCAGCGTCAGAAACGCCGGCACGGCCTCACCTGGGTCCGACCAGTCTATCTTCGCCGCATTTTGAAGCATCATCGAACCCACAATCACGAGGGCGGGCGCCGTGATCGGCGGATAACTGCCCAACATCATGATGATGGGGCTGAAAAACAACGCCACCAGGAACCACGCCGCCACGACCAGTCCCGTCAAACCCGTGCGGCCGCCCTGTTCCACGCCCGCAGCGCTTTCGATGAAACTCGTCACCGTGCTGGTACCCAGCGTGGCACCGGCCACCGTGGCCGCCGCATCGGAAAGCATCGCCTGCCGCGCCCGGGGCAGCCGGTTGTTGTGAATGAATTCAGCCCGCTCGCAAACGCCAATCAACGTGCCGATGGCGTCGAACGTCAGCATGAAGAAAAAGACAAAAACAATCGGCAGCATGGGCGGCGAAAGCGCACCCAGGATGTCCAACTTCAGAAACGTCGGCGCCAGTGAGGGCGGCGCAGATACGATTCCCCTGGCCAGGTCGAATCGCTGCGCCAACAGCGAATTGGCCAACGCGGGCATGGATGCGATTTTTGCCGGCAGGTTCGCCAGGCCGAATTTGAGGCCGGCCGTGAGCAGCGTCGCCCCAATCATCCCCCAGAGCAGGGCACCCCGCACCCGCCGGACTTGCAGCACCGCCGTCAATAAAAGTCCGGTGAAAAACACCAGGAGTTCCGGCGACGCGAAGTGGACATTCATCCTGACTGCCGTGCCGGGATCCTTGATGATCAAACCCGCATTTTGCAGCCCGATAAACGCGATGAATAATCCGATCCCGGCGGCGATACCATTTTTAAGGCTGGGGCTGACGGAATCGAAAATCAACTCGCGCAGGCCGGCCAGCGACAGCGCCAGAAAGGCGAGGCCGGAAATAAACACCGCACCCAACGCGACACTCCAGGGATTGGCATAGCCCGCCGCCGCCGCCGCGGGGATCGCTGAAAAAACGAAGAAGAAATTCTCGCCCATGCCCGGGGCCTGCGCGATCGGATAGCGGGCATACAATGCCATGATCGCCGTAGCCAGCGCCGCCGAAAGGCAGGTCGCGGTCATCACCGCCCCAAAGTCCATCCCGGTCGGCAGGCCGAACATCTTGCCGGACAAGACCGCCGGCTGCACCACGATGATGTAGGCCATGGTGAGAAAAGTCGTGGTGCCCGCCAACACCTCCCGGCGCGCCGTGGTCCCGTTCGCGGTCAATCCGAAAATACGGTCGATCATATCTCTGTCCGCGCGATTGCTCCCGCGGACTGTGAAGGCGAAGGCCGCCGAGAATCAATTCTTTTTGAATGTCTGCCTGCGCCGACAGGGTTTATGTTTTATCCGGCATGAAGAATCCGGTCTTTCAGTCCCTGGCCGACGCCGCGCGCAGCGGTGAACCGGTGGCGCTGGGGATCATCTCGGGCGTGAAGGGGTCCAGCCCGCAAAAGGTGGGAGCAAAGGCGCTTTTTTATCCGGATGGACGTATCGCCGCGACGCTGGGCGGCGGTTGTCTCGAAGCGGAAGTCCAGCAACGGGCCATCCAGGCATTGCGCACGGGAAAAGCTGAGACCTTCGACCTGTTGCTGGACCATGACTTCGGCTGGGACGATGGTTTGATTTGCGGCGGCAAGGTGCTGGGTTTGATTCTTCCCAGCGCGCAGAAGGCGGGCGCGAAGTTCTGGGAAGATTTGGCAGCGCGGGAGGAAACAGCCACCTGGGGGGTGCGAAAGGATTTCTCGGTTGCGCGAGTGCAGGATTCGCAGGCAGCGGCTGAAGAATGGCTCTATCAGGAAACGGTCAGGCCCCCGTGCCCACTGTGGATCGCGGGCGCGGGACATATTGCGCAGGCGGTCGCGCCGCTCGCGTTGCAATTAGATTTCGATGTCAGTGTCTTTGATGATAGACCGGCCCTGGCGAGCCATCGCTATTTCCCCGCCGAAGTAAAGCTGCACGCCGAGGTTTGGGAGAAGCTGCTCGCCGAGACGTTGCCCGATCGGCCGTCGTATGGGCTCATTGTAACTCGGGGGCATCGGCATGACGCACTGGTGCTGCGGGACTGGATTCACAAACCCTTCCGTTTCCTGGGGATGATCGGCAGTTCCCGCAAGGCGCGGACCATCTTCGAGCATTTCATCGAGGAGAAGATCGCGACAGCCGAGCAATTGAAAAAGGTTTCCTGCCCGGTGGGAATCCAGATTCGCTCTCGGAGCGTCCCTGAAATCGCCGTCAGCATCATGGCCCAGTACATCGAGAAGCGCGCAGAGTTGAGCGGCGAGCAACGGTCTTAGTGGGTCGGAGTCCATATTCGTGTTCTTGGTCGCTTCCGTCCTTTTCGTCCTCTTTTTTTGAGAAGAGGGCGGCCCGGGTTGTGGCTACCCGAACCGCCCCCTGGCCCAACTAACCATGAATGAGGGCGATGCCGTTCCCGGCACCCACCCTACTAGGAGGATGTAGGCAAGGAACCTACAATTCCCATGCAATCGCAAGGAGCGTGCCACTCCAGAATTGAGAAATGAATCTCCTCACCTCGGCCAAGAACGAAACGATCCCGAATACGTCAAACGGCGTATTTGGCTTCGAGTTCGGCTTTAACCGCGGCGGCGATTTCTTCGACCGTGCCTTCGCGTTCCTGCGTTTCACCCCAGACCCATTGAGCGAGGTAATCGTCCGCCTTGGTCAAACCTTTCGACTGCGCCGCACGGTCGATTTTGTCAGCGAACTTCGGGTCGAGTTCAACCTTCACCTCGTCGAAATCGTCCCAGACTTTCACCTGCGACGGAATGTCCTGCCAGTAAAGAACTTGATAGGAGGGCATGGAAATGTTTTCAGCCTTTGCCGACGAGTTTCAGGAACAAATCCACCGCGCTCGAGGCGTCGGTCGCGTAACCGTCTGCGCCGATTTCGTCGGCGTACATCTGACTGATCGGCGCGCCGCCGACGGCCATCTTGATGTGGCTCTTGCCCCGTTCGTCAAAGCCGTCAATGACCGTTTTCATATAGGTCATGGTGGTGGTGAGCAGGGCGCTCATGCCGATGATGTCCGGTTTGCAATTTTCGGCGGCGGCCCAGAATTTATCGATGTTCTGGTCCACGCCGATGTCGTGCACCTCGAATCCTGCGCCCTCGGCCATCATCAACACCAGGTTTTTGCCGATGTCGTGCAGGTCGCCGCGCACGGTGCCCATCAGTAGCACGCCGACGCGGGAGGTTTGGGAATCCTTGGCGGTCAGGAGTGGTTTCAGGACAGCCATGCCCGCTTTCATGGCGCGCGCGGCAATCAGGACCTCGGGCACGTAGAGAATGTTGTGTTTGAAGTCCTCGCCCACGACGCTCATCCCGGCGATCAGGCCTTCGGTGAGGACTTCCTGCACGGCGATGCCCTCGGCCAGCGCGTCGCGGGTCATCTGTTCGACTTCCTTCGCTTTGCCTTCGTAAAGGCACTGGTTCATCAAGGCGTAATCAGGCATGGGAGTCTTGGCTTATTTGCGGCTGCGCTTGTCGTTGTATTCGGTGAGCGCGCCGAGCATGGCCTCGATGTTGCGCTTCGGCATTCCGGGGCTGGTGCCGCCACCGACGGACAGGATGATGCCTTCGCCGCCGCTCTTCTCGAGCACTTCCAGCGTGGCGTCGCGGACTTCCTCGGGCGTGCCACGCACCCCGATCTCGAGCGGATTGACGTTGCCCATGAGGCACATGCGGTTGCCAAGGCGTTCTTTGACATCGGCAATGTCCGTCTGCTTGCCCCAGTTCAGGACGTTGAAGCCACAATCCGGCAGGTACGGCAGGCAGGCATTCACGTCGGCGTCGTTGTGATAAATTTTCACCCAATCCTTCGGGAAGGCGTCGCAGATGCGCTTCAAGTAGGGGTGCGCGAATTCCTGGTAATGCTCTTCGTTCACGAAGCCGACAATGTCATCGAGGATGAAAATCCCCTCGACGCCGGACCCGATCGTTTCCGCCTGGGCCTTGAGCCAGTCAATGATGAGGCGCGTGCAGAGATCGAGGAGTTTGTGCGCCCATTCCGGCTTCTCGACGATATCAATCATGAAGTCGGTCGTGCTGCGCACGAAACCCGCGGTGCACATGGGTCCGCGGCTGGTGACGATTGGCAGGATTTCGCCGGTGTCGAAAATGCGCTGTTTCTGGCGTTCCATGCGGTGCAGGGTCATCGCCATGAAGGCGTCCGAGCGCACTTCGTAATCGGGGAATTTCTCGAGGTCCTCGATGTGGTAGAGCGTGTGGTATTCGCTGGGGGTGTTGTCCTGCCAGAACTTGATCTTGGCGCCGAGCGCGGAGGGCTCGGCGGCCATGCCGTATTCGAGCCACCACGAGGGAATAAAGATGATATCGGGGAATTCCTGATGGATTTTCAAGTTCGACTGGAACCAGAGTTCCGGGTCGAGGAAGTAATCCATGTGATTCAGGCCGAGGTAGCCGGGAATCCATGGACTATCAATGATGAGGGCCATCGGGATGCGGTCCAGTTTCTCCATCCGGGCCGCCCGCTTGAAAATTTGCCATTGCTCAGGTCGCATTGCTTAAACGTTTTACTACTGGCGATTCAAGGCCGGTAGGTCGGGATATACTCCTTTCCCGCGCCCCCTTGGTCAAGCCGGCTTTCAGTCAAAACCCGGTTGAAATGAGGTCCCGCCCATATTACTTCTGCGCCCCGGGAAACCATTCCGTGTGCTGGTCGCCCTGGCGGCCGAAATAGGTGACCCGCTGGCCGCGCAGAAACGCGAAGTATCCCTGGACGCCGGCCTCCATCGCGCGCCGCGTGAAATCGCGGTAATGCTGGCCGTTCCGCTGGCTGTCCAGGATATCGGCGCGAATTCCCTCGAGCGAAAAATCCGCCGCCACCGGTGGCAGGGCTTCATAGGTGATCGGCGTGACCACCGTATCACCATCGGCACCGTAGAAGGTCTTCTTCATTGCGACGTAATCCACATGGTAATACTCCACCCCGGCCGAAAGCAGTTGGCCCACGACTTCCGGGAACGCGATGCCTCCGGCCAAAGTTTTGCGGGCGGTTTCGATGATGATTTTTGTGTTCATAGTTTTTCCTTTGTCAGAATTGTTATTCCATCCGATCGCGGCCGCGGGCGGCGACCTCCCAACCGTTGGCTGAGAGCAGCCGTTTGATCGTGGCCAAAAATTCCTCGCGTTGTTTTGCGGAAAGCGTGTGAAAGAAGGCTTCGTCATTTTCGTCCGCCGAGCTGGCAGCTTGAAGCACCAGCTTTTTTCCGGGGGCAGTCAATGCCAGCCCGAGCGAACGGCGATCCTGGCCTTCGGAACGATCCACCCATCCTTTTTGCACGAGCCGCTCGACCATGCGCGAAAGTGTGCTCTTGTCCACGCCCACCTGCGCCGCCGCCTCATTGAGCGTGAGGCCGCCGCGATCATACAGCGACCGCAACACCACCCACTGCGCCACCGACACGCCCTGCTTTTCCAACCGCTCCGCGAAGCTGTGCGAGACGAAATTCGACAGGCAGCGGAGCCAGTAACCCAGATGATCTTCAAGGCGGCTCGGAACCGTTTTGTTCATGTCCCAAAAATAGTTGTATATGCAACAGTTGTCAATACATTAATTAGCATCCACCGGACCTATTCCAGGCTTTCTTCCTCCTCCTACTTCTTTCCGAGCAATTCCTTCGCGATGGTAACCACGCACTCGGGTTCGAAACCGAACTTCTTCTGCAGTTCCTTCAGCGGCGCCGAGGCGCCGAAGGTCTTCATGCCGATGACCCGGCCGGCTTCGCCGACGTAACGTTCCCAGCCGAAGGTCGAGGCCTGCTCGATGGCGACGCGCGCTTTTACGTCCGGCGGCAGGACGGAGTCGCGGTATTCCTTCGGCTGATGTTCGAAGATGTCCCACGACGGCATGGACACCACGCGCGACCGGATGCCGGCGGCGACGAGCGTCTCATGGGCGTTGACTGCCAGGCTGACTTCGCTGCCGGATGCGATGAGGATGACCTCCGGTTTTCCGCCCGGAGCGTCGGCCAGGATGTAGGCGCCTTTGGCGACACCGGACGCGGGCGCGTATTTGCTGCGGTCGAGCGTTGGCAGGGGCTGGCGTGAGAGCGTCAGCACGGCCGGTTCGTGGCGGAGTTGCATGATGTAGCGATAGGCTTCGACGACTTCATTGGCGTCGCCGGGTCGCAACACCACGAGGCCGGGCATGGCGCGCAGCGAGGCCAGGTGCTCGACCGGCTGGTGCGTGGGGCCGTCTTCGCCGTCGCCCATGGCGTCGTGCGTGAAAACGAAGATGGTGGGTAATTCCATCAGGGCCGAAAGCCGCATTGCGGGGCGGGCGTAATCGCAGAAAATGAAAAAGGTCGCACCGTAGGCGCGGAGTTTGGAGAGCGACATGCCGTTGACGATCGCGGCCATGGAATGCTCACGAATGCCGTAGTGCAGATTCTTGCCGCCGGGCGTGGCGGCCTGGACATCGCCCGCGCCGGGATAGGTCAGCGTGGTTTTGTTCGATGGACCGAGATCGGCGGAGCCGCCGAGGAGCCAGGGAATGGTTTGGGCGAGCGCGTTCAGCACTTTGCTGGAGGCGTCGCGACCGGCGATGCCTTTTGCGTCGGCGGGGAAGGTCGGCAGATTCTTGTCCCAGCCGTCCGGCAGCACACGGCGCTGCATCTGATCGATCTCCTTCGCGAGTTCGGGAAATTTTACGCGGTAATCCGTGAACAGCTTTACCCAGGCTTGTTTCGCTGCTGGGCCGCGTTTGCCGATGCCGGCGGCGAAATGATCATACACGCCGTCGGGGACGAGAAACTTCGCGTCTTCGGGCCAGCCATAGGCGCGTTTGGTGAGTTTCACTTCTTCCTCTCCGAGCGGTTCGCCGTGCGCGGCCGAAGTGTCCTGCCGGTGCGGGGAGCCGTAGCCGATATGGCTGTCGAGGACGATGAAGGTCGGGCGACCGGTCGTCTTGCGGAAGATGGCGAGCGCATCTTCGATGCGCTCGATGTCGTTGGCGTCGCCCACGCGCAACACGTTCCAGCCGTAAGCGAGAAAGCGCGCGGCGACGTCTTCGGTGAAAGCGAGCTTGGTGCTGCCTTCGATGGTGATGTGATTGTTGTCCCAGACCCAGCACAGGTTGTCCAAACCGAGATGGCCCGCGAGCGAGGCGGCTTCCGAGGCGATGCCTTCCATCATGCAACCGTCGCCGCACACGGCGTAGATGTTGTAATTGAAGATGTCGAAGCCGGGTTTGTTGTAGCGGGTCGCGAGCCATTTTTGCGCGATGGCCATGCCGACGCTGGTGGCAACGCCCTGGCCGAGCGGGCCCGTGGTGGTCTCGACGCCGGACACCCAATGATATTCCGGATGACCGGGCGCCTTGCTGCCGAGCTGGCGGAAATGTTTGATGTCGTCGAGCGAGACCGAAGGCTGGCCGAGCGATTCGTATTCGGCGTTCACCGCCTGGACCTTCGTGAGGTGCAGGATGGACCAGAGGAGCATCGAGGCGTGGCCGTTCGAGAGGACGAAGCGGTCGCGATTCGGCCAGATCGGGTCCCGCGGATCGAAATTCATCACGCGGTTCCAGATGGTGTACACGAGCGGTGCGAGGGCCATCGGCGTGCCGGGATGGCCGGAATTCGCGGCCTGCACGGCGTCAATGGACAGCGTGCGGATGGTGTTGATGGCGAGTTGAGTTGTCTGGTCGTCGTTCATGAAGATTTTCCTCCGTTTTCCAGCGCGGCGACTTTGCCCAACCGGCGCAAATGCCGCGCCGCACTGCTGTATTGCGCCGCGAGAAACGTCTGCACCAGATCCCACGCCACCTCCGGGCCGACGGTGCGGCCGCCCATGCAGAGAATGTTCATGTGATCGTCCTCCACGCCCTGGCGCGCGGAAAAATGATCGTGAATCAGGCAGGCGCGAATCCCTTTGATCTTGTTCGCGCAGACTGACGCACCCACGCCGCTGCCGCAAATCGCCACGCCGCGGTCCACCTTGCCCGCCACCACGGCCTGCGCGAGCGGCGCGACGTAGTCGGGATAATCGTCATCGGGATTCGCGTTGTGCGCGCCGAAGTCCACGACCTCGTGGCCCGCCGCGCGGATGCGGGCGACCAGTTCCTCTTTCAAACCAAACCCGCCATGATCCGTGGCAATTCCAATGCGCATAGTGTTCTTCGGCCAATTGCTGAAATCTCGATCCGGGACCCGGCCACCATAAATCACCTCCGGTCTGAAATCCACCTTCGTCGTGCCTAGGGTTGGTAATCACACCTACGCGGACCCGGTAACAGGCTGCGAAGGGCGATAAAACGCGTTAGGCGATGTTTGGTTGCAGGTTGCAAGTTTTTGAGGACGGGTGGTGGGGCCCCCTGCGAGAGGTTGTTCTTTAAGTGTTTTTAGGTGTTCTTTGGTGTTTTTTCGTGTTTTTTGAGTGTTCTTTGGGCGTCCCTTGAGTGTTCTTTGCTGTTCTCTTCGTGTTCCTTGGTGTTCTTTCGGGAGTGGTGGGACCGGTGGGAGCGGTGGAAAAAAATTCATGGTGGCAATAGCTGGCTTTACGATGGCAATAGGTGGCGTTTGAGTGACGGTGGTTGAAAGTTGCAGGTTGAAAGTTGCGGAATGACTGGGCAGCCTTCTTGGCATAGGTTTCCTTGTAACTTGAATTTCCCTGGTTGTGCCCGCGCGCGGAATCACCTGCGATTCCCGGGCTACAAATCCCTCCGAAGACAGGGTGCCACTTCCTGGGTGGCTGTCAAGGATCGCGATCAACCCGGCCGATTTCAGGCGTGTGATTGAAAGTGAGTGAGGGGTGAGATTTACGTTTGATTTGAGAGGTGCCGCCAGGAAGCAAAACGGAGGGAGTTTCGCCCTTGCAGGGCTCGTTAGTTGGCTGGACGATGTTTCCCGGGCCTTCAGCCCGGGCTATCACCTTTCGGGCTTTCAGCCCGAAGCACGGAGTGACGCGTGCGACGCTGGAGATCACCCACTTCCAATCACACCCCTATTTCAGAATTGCCACCCGCCAAAGCCGCCGCACCGCCAACCCAATCAAAATCGCGACACAGACAATTAGCGTGGCCGTGCGCAGGTTTGCGGCGCTTGCCATCGAGATGCCGACGCCGCTGAACAGCGCCACATACGCGGCGACGCACACGGGGCATTTCGGCAGCAGGACCAAGGTGGCGCTGGGAAGGATCCACCCGAAGATCCCGGCGAGCCGCCGCCAGCCGGACACGGGCCGGGGCGCCTGGTCCCGGTTCCGGGTCGCGGTGGGGCTGCAGCAGGAAGTTTTTCCGCCGGCGCCTTTACTTTTAATTACTGGCAGCAGCACGATTCCGCCTTGCCTGCGGGTTGACCATACTCATCGTGCCGGCGCCACCAGATGCCGGTCTCGTTCCGGCCGAGCGGGGCGCGGTCGAGCCACGGATACATGCTCCACAGCGCATCCAGGCCGCGCGAGTAAGCGGAGTAGGTGTGATAGATCGCGCCGTTTTCCATGATGAACGCGCTCATGCCCGGCCGCTCGCGAATGTAGGTGGCCACGTCCGTGCCCGTGGAGCTCGCCATTTCGCCCACCGGACCGTCTTCACCGCGCATCTTCCAGTCCTGGCTGGTCCTGCCCGTCTGCGGCTTGGGCATGGGTTGCTCGCGCCGGTAATTGTATTCGATGCCCTGATGAAATTGCTGCTCCTCCGTGAACGAGACGCCGAAGTCGAAGTTGAAATCACTGCCGAAGGACGATGCCCACGGAAAGTGCCAGCCCATTCGCTGCTGGTAAGCCTGCAGCTTCTTGAATGGCGCGCGCGACACCGCTCCCAGCGTCACGTCGTGGTTGGCCAGGTGAATGGCGATGGCATCGAAGCCGTCCGCGATGGATGAGCACGATGGACATCCCGCCGTATAATCTGGCCCGAACATGAAATGATAGATCAAGAGCTGCGACCGGCCCTGGAACAGATCGGCGAGCGAGACCGTGCCCTTCCCGGTCTCGAAGCGATAATCCTTGTCCACCTTCACCCACGGCAAATCCTGCCGTTGCTTCGCCAGTTCATCACTGCGCCGGGTGAGTTCCTTTTCGGCTTCGAGCAGTTTCTTCCGCGCCGACAGCCACTCCTTGGGCGAGGCCACCTTGTGGCTCGGTTTTGGTTGCGTCGTTTTCGCCTTGGGTTTGGTTTTGGTTGCAATTGCACTCATAACGTTTGTTCTTTTTGAAGTTTGAAGTTTGAAGTTTGAAATTTCTCTGGAGCTTGGTGCTTGGTCCTTGGAGCTTTATTTTCCGCCTTCCACGTATGGGACCAACTTCTCCAGCCAGAGTTTCCAGCCGCCTTCGTGCCGGTCGCGGCGCTCGATGGAAGTAAACCGTTCGTGCGTCAAAATCAGCTCCGTGCGGTTGCCCTTGGCGCGAAATTCGATCGTGAGCAGCGTTTCCTTGCCCTCGAGTTCGCCGAACTCCGCGCCGGCCCCGTCCTTTTCCCAATCCCAAGTGTAGACCAACTTTTCCGGGGCCTTCACCTCGAGATACGTCCCGGCCGCCGTGAAGTATTCGCCGTCCGGCTGCCGCAGCTGGATCCGAAACTTCCCGCCCACGCGCAGGTCCGCCCGCGCCGATTCCACGGTCATCTCACTGAACCCGCCCAGCCAGGACTTGATTTGTTCGGGTTGGGTCCACGCCTGCCAGACGCGCTCGCGCGCGGCGTTGAACTCGCGCGAAACGACCAGTTTGTACTCGGTGGGGTTGGGGGTGGGATTATTTTTCGTCGTCATGTTGTTATTCGTGTATTTGCGTTTGTCTTGAAAGCTCGTCCAGCCGCAGCGAATCCGCCAGCGCGACGCGCAACTGCGGCAATTATCATTTAACCATACGGTTAAATATTAGCGCAGGGTTTGAATTGTGCAAGTGAAGATTTTGGAGATTATTTTAAGACGGGACGCCGGTCTGAATCGCAAGGAATCAAAGCGGGGTGGCATCCTTATCGGATGCATTGCGATTTTGACGGGATATCCGGTGGTCGTTCCTCGCGGACTCGGAACGACCGACCGGCTACTTTATATCATCCCTTTGGGATGAAGCAGAGAACCCGGAGAGCAGCGGATCGATCAGGAACTCTCACACACCGCGAACCGGAGGTGCAGCGGGGGTTCAGAGAGTCAGCGCCCCGAGGCTGTATTTGTGTAGAAAGGCGGCCGCGCCCACGTCGGAGTGTTGATGATGGGCGGTATCCTGTGAATTCCGCGAGTTCTGTCCAAGCATGCTCGATCTGAAGCCTGAGTTGTCTGCCGCCCCTGGCTGGACTTGGGAATTCTGGCGGCACGGTTACCCAGCGATGAATCGCTGGGCTATTAGCTGTCGTCCCTGGCGGGACCAAGGCGATGGAAGTGGTGTGTAAACCGCGTGACTGGGCACAACTTCGACAGGGGCGGGCAGCGAATTTAGATGCGTTTGCCCTGTTTTTTGCCTGCCACCCATCTTGCGCCTGCCCTAAACTCCGGGCGATGGACGACGAAGGTTTTCTTGCCAAATTCGAGGCGGGCCAGTGGCCGCTGGAGGAATGGCATCATCGTCAGCACATCAAGGTCGCTTACCTTTACCTGCGCCGTCATCCCTTCGAGGACGCCGTTGCGCGTGTCCGGGAGAAGATCCAGGCGCACAATGCGGCGCGGGGGATTCCGGAAGGGCCGACGAGCGGCTATCATGAGACGATGACGCAGGCCTGGATGCGGCTGGTGTATCTGACGCTTTGTGAGTACGGGGCGGCGGAGAGCGCGGATGCGTTTTTTGAGCGGAGCCCGCAGTTGAGCGAAAAGAAGACGCTGCGGCTGTTTTATTCGCGCGATTGCTTCATGGCGCCGCGCGCGAAGACCGAATTCGTGGAGCCCGATCTTGGCGCTTTCCCGCGTAGTTCAAACCCACCACCGCCTTTGATTTGAGATCTGCCGCATGAAATGGCTCGTTCAACTGCTGCAAAAGCTTCCACTGCGGACGCGCGTGGTGGTGCAGACGTGTTTGTATGGTCTGGGGGCGGGGGTGGCGACGGTGGGTTTTCAATTAACGATCAACCAGCTTTACAACCACGGACTGGTCCGTCTCTCGCACGAATCCATCACGATATTTTTTATTGGCAGCTTCGTGGTGCTGGTGGGTTCATCGTTGATTGTGGGCTGGCTGTTGAGTTCGTTTTGCCCCGAGGCGGCGGGCAGCGGCATCCCGCAGCTCAAACTCGTTTTCTGGAAGGATTTTGGCGCGCTGCCGTGGCGGGTTGGCTGGGTGAAATTCATCGCCGGCGCATTGAGCATCGGCGGCGGCTCGAGCATGGGCCGGGAAGGTCCCAGTGTGCAATTGTCCGCGGCCGTGGCCTCCAACCTCGCCGGGCTCACGGGCGAACCGAAGCAAAACCGCCGCGCTTCGGCCGCCGCGGGCGCGGCCGCCGGTCTCGCGGCGGCGTTCAACACGCCGCTGGCCGCGGCGACTTTTGTATTGGAAGAAATCGTCGGTGATCTGAACAGCCGGTTGCTCGGCCCCATCCTGCTGGCGTCGGTGCTGGGCGCGCTGACGGTGCACGGAATCATCGGCAGTCAGCCGTCCTTCGCGATCACGGATGCGGCGGCGCCGACGTGGATTGGTTACGTTCTGACGCCGGTGGTGGCCGCGCTGGCGACGCTGGTCGGGGTTGCGTTCCAGCGGGCTTCATTGGGATTGCGCCGACAATCGCGCTCGGTGAAAAGCGTTCCGGCCTGGCTGAAGCCGGCGGCGGGTGCGGTCATCACGTGGGCGCTGGGCGGCCTGGTTTTCTGGAAGACGGGACATCTCGGTGTGTTCGGTTTGGGCTACGGCGATTTGTCTTCCGCGCTCGCGGGGGACATCGGGTGGCAGTTGGCCGCGCTGCTGCTGGTGACGAAGTTTATCGCGACTTTCACCTGCTACGGATTCGGGGGCTGCGGCGGGATTTTTGCGCCGACACTTTTCTTTGGCGGTTTCACCGGGGTATTGGTGGCGGGATTGATCGGGCTGCAATGGCCGATTGCCCGCGGGGATGTGCTGGCGCTGGCGGTGGTCGGGATGAGCGCGTGTCTCGGCGGGGTCGTGGGCGCGCCGGTGACGGGCATTTTGATCGTGTTCGAAATGACGCACGAATTCGGCCTCGTGCCCGCGCTCATGATCGGCGCGGTGGTGAGCCAGGCGCTGGCGCGACGGGTGAGCCGCATGAATTTCTACGATGCCCTGCTCGAACAGGACGGCCAGCGCATCGAAGAGGTCCGTCCGCCGCGCGACCTGCGGAGTTGGTATGACTCGCCGATTGCTGCGATTGCCAATTTTCAACCGGTGATATTGAAAGACCTGGAGATGAAGAGCATCACAGACGCGTTGATGCATCCTTACGAGCGCTTCCCGGTGGTCGGCGAAAATGGTGTGAGCGGGATGCTGACGCGGAAGGAAGCGGAGGCGGCGGTGGCGGAAAAGCGCGCGCCGAAGCTCGAGCCTGCGGTGACCTGCCTGCGCGAGCAGACCATCCGGGAGTTGCAGAAGTTGCTGATTGCTTCGACCACGCAATCGGTGGTGATGCTGGATGCGCCGGGCGGGCAGGTGATCGGGATCGTGACGCTGCACGATTTGTTGCGGGCGGAATCGAACCGGGCGGAGCGGGCGGATTGATTTGGCGGAGAGCGCCCGTCCCGGGCGCAGCAAGGGGCAAACGCGGACCGACATTGTATTACCAGACGTTTCCAATGCGGGTGGTATTGGGATTTTCGAACGCCTGAATGCCTGTGGAAGTTGCTGTGGCCGGGGACGGCCACGCTCCTTTCAGGAAGCGGACGGACGTAGCGATGCTTCGTCCGAAACTCTTGTTGCAGACCGTCATTTCTTGCAGCATTGGTAACCATATGAAGATATCAGCGGGCATGAGCTGGCTTAAACTGGCGCTCCTCGGCGTCATGGCGATCACCACGGTCATTTCGTTCACGGGTTGTTCGACGGTTCCGGTGACAGGGCGCAAGCAGTTGAACATCGTATCGGCGGGCGAGGAGAAGCAGCTTGGGTTGAGCGCGTTCGACCAGATGAAGACGAACACGCCCATCAGCAAGGATCGCGCGGCGAATGAGATGGTGCAGCGCGTGGGCAAGCGCATCGCCGCCGTGGCCGGCAAGGATCTGCCGGATGCGCAATGGGAGTTTGTGGTGTTCGAGAGCAAGGAAGCGAACGCGTTTTGTCTGCCGGGCGGAAAGGTCGGGGTTTACACCGGCATTCTGGCAATCACCAAGGACGACGCCGGATTGGCGACGGTGCTGGGTCATGAAATCGGACACGCGGTGGCGCATCACGGGGCGGAGCGCATGAGCGAAGCGCAGATCCTGCAAAAGGTGGGCGAGTATGGCGGATCGGCAGTGCAAAGCGGGACCACGCACGACGCCGTGATGCTGGCCTACGGAGGCGTGACGAAGTACGGGCGGGAGTTGCCGCACGGCCGGGCGCAGGAATCGGAGGCCGACCACATCGGTATCATCTACATGGCCCGGGCGGGCTATGATCCGGCGCAGGCGGTGGCGTTCTGGGAGAGGTTCAGCGCTTACAACAAACAGCAGGGGCAGACGGATTCGTGGTATTCAAAATACCTGAGCACGCACCCGTCCAACCCACAGCGGATTGCGGATTTAAAGAAATTGATGCCGGAGGCGCAGGCGGAATACGCGAAGGCGAAGAAGCAGTAGGAGTGGTTGGAGATTCCGCGGACAGGAAATTCCGTGGGATTTTGAGCGCGGTCTTGCGGGTAGTCGAGCGCCAATGGCGTGTCCTCATAACACAATCCATGGTTCGGGCCTTCAGCCCTTAGTTTAGTCCAGGGCACGTTTACCTGGGCCGCTGGCCCAGGCTGGTATGGGAACGGGCCTTTGGCCCTCCAAACCAGCGATGCATATTACGAACTGCGAATGGAGCAGCGCGCCGGCCCGGTCTTACCGGCCGCCAAGGGAATTCAACTGCTCGCGGAAGCGTTTGCCTTTTTCCGGGTTGACCATCTGGACGTAGGCGATCATGCCGTCGAGCCAGGGTTCGAAGTTGTCGCGCTGCTCGCGGTTCTGGGCGGCGAGGCCGTTCTTTTTCGCCTGATGGAGAATCGCGCGGAGGCGTTTCACGGTGCGGCGCGGGACGTTGGGCTTTTGATTTACGACGATGCCCGTCACGGTCTGCCGCGCGGCGGGTTTTAGCACGCGGGTTTTGGTTTCGTTCACCGTCAGCGATTCGGCGGTGACGATGTGGCGGACGCGTGTGAGGAGGTAACCAGTCTTGGCGGCGGCTTCGGCGCTGCCGCTGAAAGTCAGATCGTCGGCGTAGCGGGTGTAGGTGAAGCCGAGTTTTTTGGCGAGGCCGCTCAGACGCGAGTCGAGGCGGCGGGCGAGAAGATTACTCAGGGCGGGGCTGGTGCAGGCGCCTTGCGGCAGTGCGCGCGGGCCGGTGGCGGCGAAGAATTTTTTGCCGTTATACTCCACTTCGCGGCGCGGGCATTCGGTGCAGAGGAGCGCGAGGATGGTGGCGGCGGCCGGCGAGAAACCGAGGTCCTGGAAAATACCCTTCACGCGCGGGAAGGTGATGGAGGGGAAGAAATCCTTGAGGTCGAGATTGATGACGGTGCCGCGGCCGACGTGGGGCGTGGCGTTGCTCATGGTGCCGCGCCCGGGGACGAAGCCATGCGCGGTTTCGTGGACGGGAATTTTTTCCAGGATGTGCATCAGGATCCACTGCTGCGCGGCGGCGAGGTCGTGATGCGGCGCGGAGAGTTCGCGCACGCCGCCGCTCTTCTTGGGAATCTGAAAGCGGACGTAGTGGGTGACGGTCGCGGCTTCGGAGTGGAAGGCCAGCCAGCGCAGGCGCGGGATGGTGAGATTCAGGGCCTGGGCAAGGTCGGCGGGCGCGGCGAGGGCGGGGAGTTGGAGGCGTTGGAGTTTCTCGACGTTGGCACGGCGGTCGGCGAGTCCGCCGGAAACACCGCGGCCAAGAAAGACGATGTCGGTTTGGCGGCGCGTGGCGACGGCTTCGGCGTGGCGGCGTTTGCGTTCGGCAGCTTCGGCTTTTTTCTGCTCTTTGCGCTTTTTGCGCTCTTCCTCGTCCATTTTCACCGCTTCGTTGGCGATGGCGCCGGCCATGACCAGGTCGGGGCGGACTTTATCCATCTGGGCGCCGACTTCGTGGATGCGGACGAGTTCCTCGGGGGTGAGGAGGCCGAGGCCGACCATGCCGCGGTCCACGAGCAGGGTGCGTTCGTCGGTGACGGGAGGGATGAGATCGCGGCGGCCGAACCAGGGATTGCGGAAAAACGATCCGCCCTGGAGGCGCGCGCCGCGGCGGACCTGGTCACTGGTCAGGGGGGCGAACTTGCCGAGGTCGAGGTTGAGTTTGCGGGCGGGCTTTTGCTGGCGGGGGGCGGGCGGCGAGGAAGGAGTTCGCATCGCCAGGGGACGGGAGGCGGCCTGCTGCTGCAACTCGGTGAGCGCGGCGCGCAGGCGTTCCTGGTTGGGCAGCCGGCCGGAGGACCGGCCGGGGCCGCCGAACAATTTGCCGAGCCAGGAAAACAAACCCATAAAATCAACGGGAAGGGGCGGCGTCTTTTGACTTCATACTCAGGACCAAGGTCGTTCACCAAGGACCACCCCACTGATAGTGCGGTGAGAACCCTTGGGTTGTCCTGGCCACCGCACTATCAGTGGGGTGGTCCAAACGAACAACGGCCTTGGGGACGCATGGGGAAGCATACGCAACCGCGGCGGAACACCGCAGCATGAGAGGCTCAAAAGCCACGCACGCCCCTTCCAAAATTGTTTTTGCGAGCCAGCCTCCATACTAGTTCGCCGTAAAATTCTTGAGTTGTTGATACCAGCCGGCCAGCGAGTTATCAACCGCCGACTGCTTCTCGCGCATCGCGAGCGTCCGCAACGCCAGGAGGTGGCGGCAGGGACCGGCGCGGATGCCGAACTTATAGTGATGCGAGCAGACGCATTTCCCGCGCTTGATCAAGCCGTCGGCATTGAGGAACAGCTCGGCGGGTTTGCCTTCCGCCTCGCCGGTGACGAGGAATCCGCCGCTGGCTTCGGTGCGGGAATCGATCTTCGCTTTTTTGCGCAGGAGGAGTTCCTTCGAGGCGACCAATTCCGGGTTTTCGGGGCCGAGCTCGGCGTAACCCAGCGCCATGGGCATGATTTGCCGCCAGCGATAAAACGCGTTAGGCAGGTCATGGATAACCTGGCCGGCCTGCGCGAGCTGGTTCAGCGCGGCGGCGGTGTGCGCGGGCTGACTGCCGCAATTCAGGTCAATGTCCGCAAAGGCAGCGGCGCGGCGGGTCTGCATATACCGCGCGATGCGGCCGACCAGTTCGGTGGACGGCTGGGCGGGCGGGGCGAGCAAATCGAGGGCGGAGCCGCGGGTCCAGTCGTTCGCGGTCCAGCCGCTCAGGCCGAGCGTGAGTTTCATGTCGCCCATGTCGGCGACCCAGAAACTGGGGAGGCCGGTGCCGAGCAAATAGACGTCGAATTTGTTCGCCAGCGGGAGCAGGCGGGCCAGCGCGAGGAGACGTTGACGGCCCCAGATGCGGATGGATTCACCGCCGGACGACAAGGGTTCGCCGTAAACGGGGATGCGTTCCTCCCAGGGTTCGAGCACGAGCGACGGCGGTTTGCCGGCGACCATTTCGAAGCGCAACGCGCGCGGACTCTTGCGGGCTTTGTTGCGGCGAAGGAACGCGAGGAGTGAATAGACCGCCTCGCGGGTGAGCGTCACGCGGCGGGCGGGCAGGGTCATGGCGGCCTGGGTTTGCATGAAGCCGCGCAGCCAGCCGGCGGGGAGATCAATTTTTTCCTCGCGATAATCGGCGTTGCCGGTGGTCGCCACGGTGAAGCCAGCGGGGTCCACTTTGAAGCGGGTCTCGCGATAAGTGCGGAGGGATTGGAAATTGTGAAAGAGGTCCCACGAATAATCGACGTTGGTGGTGCCGAGTTTGGTTTCGGCGGATTTGCCGAAGGCGGAGTCGCGATTCACCGTGAGGCAGCCGTAGCTGGATTCGTCGGCGGAAAAACATTCGAAGAACACGACGTCGTCCGCAACGGTGATGACGGGGTCGCAGGGCATGAGCATGCGCCAGAGCTCATAGTCGTGTTTGAGCAGGTAGCTGGAATACTGCTGCCGGGCGCGCCAATACGTGGCGCGGCATTTGCCGAATTCAATTTCCAAATCCTTCGGAACGGCTTCCTCGCGTTTGGCCAGAATATCTTTCTTCGCCTGCTGATAGGTCTGCTGCCGCAGGGAAGTGAGACGCTGGCGCTCGCCTTTCTTCCATTCCTCGTAGGCGGTTTTGTCGCGCGGCTGGAAGCGCAGGTCGCTGATGACGACGTCGTGCAGCGCAGAGATGGCTTCCCGGAAGCGCAACGGCTGGAGCAGCGGGGCGTCGAAGGAGACCGCCTCGCGCGCGAGGTTGGGGGCGAAGCTGAGCAACTGGCCGCCCGCGGTGGGGCCGAGCGTGCTGTGGCCGAGATAGGCGAATCTCACATTCATGCCACGACCTCCACGAGTTTCATTTCGGGCAGGTGCCGGCGAACGGCAGCAGCCAATTGCGGTTGCGCCTCAACGAGCGTAACAACGGCGGCCAGGCCGGCGCGCGCTTCGGGACCGCGAACAGAACGGACGGCGACGGCGAGGACGGGCAGCAAGGTATCCACGCGCGCCGGATTTTCGACGACGGCCTGCGCGATTTGGTGGACGGCCTTCGCCTTTTGCCGGCCGCCGCGATGGACGCCGAGCAGGACGGAGCGCCAGAGAAAGTCCAGGTCCTCGGGGGTGGCGCCGGGGAGCTTCGTGACGCGTTGCAAATAATCCACGACGCGCAGGCGCACGTCGTCATAGGGCGTTTCCGAGAGGCGGCTCCAGAAGGCGGCATCGGCGAGCGCGGAAGATTCGGCGAGGAGCCAGGTCCACGCGGCCTCGCGGATCTCGGGAAGCTGGCTGTCGAAAAAGCGGATGGTCTGGTCGCAGGAATAATTCTCCGGCTTGCCCAGAATACCCAAAGCCCACGCGGCCAGTTCACCGCCGACGGCGGCGCATTGGGCTTGGGACAGGGAGGCAATTTGTTCGCGGTCCACGGAGGAACTGATAACGCGCTCCTGCAGATATTTCTGGCCGAGTCGCGCGACGGGCACGGGCCGGACGCAGGTGAGGGCGATGCATTGGGCGAGATCGAGGCGGTCGCCGGAGACGTGTTTCGCGAAGGCGTCGCAAATGCGCTGCAAGGCTTCCTCGTTCTTCGTCTGCAGGAGCTTCAACCACGAGGCGACCGGGAGGGTGCCGAGGGCGGACGATGTTTCGAGTAGTTTGGCGGCGAATTGCTGCACCTCGGCGTCGTCGTGGTCGAGGAGGCGGGCGATGGTTTCGAGCGGGACGACGGAGGCGGCGTGGTCGCGCTGGAAGAGTTGCGACGCCCAGACACGGACGAGGCGGGCACGCGCGCGACCGATGAGTTCGAGGAGCGGGGCGGCGGTTTCGGGCTTTTTCCACGCATCGGGAAAAGCGGGCGCGGGGGTCAGATCGCCCAGGCTGCGGCCGTCCTTAAGTTCGACGCGCGTGGAACCGAAATCGAGGGCGTCGCTTTCGCCGAAGCAAATGTGCAACAGGGACCAGCTATCGAGGATGTTCTCGCCGCGCTGGAGATCGGCGTCTTCGTAGCCGGCCAGGGCGGAGATCACGGCCGCGACATAAGCCGCCGGGTCGCGATAACCGAGCCAGCGGAAGTAGCGCCAGGCGCGGCGGCGGAGATAGTAGCGGGTGCGATACTTGAAGAGCTTGGCCTTGCTCGAGGCGCGAACCGTATACGGAATCTCCTCGCCGGTGGCCGGGTTGCGACCGATGCGCTGGGTCTTGAGCGGGATGACATCGCGCGGGGTGTAAAGTTGTTCCTCTTCCAACACGGAGCGGGATTGCATGTCCCAACGGCGTTTCGTGCGCAATTCCCGGCGAACCAGGCGGTCCACAGCCACGAGGAAGGCGGCCATGATTTCGTGGTCCTGGGTTTCCTCGGCCTGTTTGAAGAGGCGTTTGACGATGGGCTGATGGCCGGGGCAATTCAGCGGCTGGGCGAGGTAGGCGAAGATTTGCCGGCGGGCCCAAGGGCGCGGGTCTTTTTTCCAGCGATCAGCGAAGCCGGCGAGGGTCTTGAGCTGGTTGACGCGGCGGAGGGTTTCGATGAAGAGATCGTTCTCGGCGGAGAAATATTCCTCCGCGAGCATCATCTGGCCGCGATCGTTTGCCGGGATCCCCATGACTCGCTTAGAAACGGAATAAGACCAGGGACGGGGATTGTCGAGCGGATTGTGAAGAGCCACGAAAGAAAGAGGGTATCCGGGTTTGCACGCGACGGGAATGAAGGTCAACCGGCGATGGGGGAGGTTTCATGGCGGCGGCGCTGATACTGATTTTTTTTCTGAAAGGCCGGATTAGGCCGGATTTAGACGGAGCCAGGCGGATCGCAAGGGGCGGAATGACCAGCCTTTGCCAGGACGCTTCGCGCGACACGAGGCGAAGCACAAAGGGCTGCGGATGGAAGGTTGGCCGGTCGAGCAAAGTTCATCGTTTTTGATTGGCAGGTTAGCGGGGGCAGATGGACAAAGGCTGTCCAAGTGAAAAATAAGTTTTGGGTCAACCGGGCGGCTAAAAAGAGGTGCGATATGACAGAAAAATTTGGTGACAGAAAAATAAGACGGGAGGGAGACGCTTGCAGTTGCAAGCAATGGGGATCAGTCAAATCCGATCGCAACAACTTGCCAGGGAGACCGTTAAAAACGGTTTCCAAAGTTTCCACGTCTCGCGATCACCCCACTTAAGGTGGGGTGTCAAAGAGAAGAGACGCTTGACCGCTTGAAGTAATGCGCCCCGTATAGGTCAGGCCGCTAAGGTGAGCTGGTGGAGGCGGTCGTCACGGAGCCGGCTGTGCGGTTGAAGTCTGAATCCAACAGGCCGGGGACGAGTTGGTGGTATTTGAGGTTGAGGGCGATGACGCCGGGCGGGGTGAGTTCGCCGGCGAGGAAGTTGCAGGGGCGGGATTTGAGGAGGCGGCCGTAGTCGCCGAAACGGTCGAAGTTTGGGGGAGATTTTTGGGTTTCCAGGCCGCTGGAAAGGATCTGGGATTGAAAGCCTCCGGGGAGCGCGACGATCCATTCGGTGGTGCCGGCGGTTTGAAACAGCTCGGGCAGTTTCAAGTCGGCGCTGCCGATGAAGCCGAGGCGGAGCGTGGGATAGCTCAGGCGGAAGGAAAGGCGGTGGGCGGCTTGTTGGGCGTCGCGGGGCGGGAGTTTCACGACGCAAAGCTGGTCGGTCACGGCGGGAGAATTGACTTCGTTGCCATTGACGGAGACGGAGACGAGGCGGGCTTGGTCCGGGAGCTTCATGCGGAACTCGGCGCCCTGGAGCGGCGGGACTTCGAATTCGGCGAAGTGGGTGCAACTGCCGTCCGAGTTCACAACGGTAAGGTGCTGCGCGCGGGTGACGCCGATGCCGTAGAAATCCTTCGCGGTATCGCCCGGCTTGCCGGTGGCGAGTGCGCCGGGCGCGATGCCGGGTCTTGGCGCGGGAGCGCGGCCGGGCTGCTCGCTCCACTCGGCGACGAGCAGGTCTTCGCCGGCGGCGCCGATGTCGTACACGGTCGCTTTATCGTTGGTTTCTTTGGCCCACAGGCTGCCGGCGAGGATTTCGAAATCGTCGCGGGGGGATTCAAGGCGCACGCTGCTCGCGGCGGCGGCGAGCAAGGGCATCTGCGCACGGCGCTTGCCTTCGCGGTTTTCGAGGGGGACGCGATAGGCGAGTTTCAACGTGCCCGCGCCGGTTTTTTGCACGAAGAGGCTGAGGCGATTGCTGACGGTGACGACGGCAGCGAGGTTGGTTTCGGGTGAGGTCACCTGTGCGTCGGTGAGATGGACGGGGACGTTGAAGAGCGGTACGGTGGTGTCGCCGGCACGCAGCACGTGGAAGGAAATCTCGGCATCCACGTGGAAGCTGCCGGTATCGTGCCGGACGCGATATTGGATTGGATCGAATGCGACGACGGAGGGAATGATTTCCTTCTTCGGCTCCGGGAGCCGGGGAGCGAGTTCGGCGGGGAGCATGACTTGCACTTCGGCGGCGTGCGTGGCAAGCGGGCACGCGAACAGAAAGAGGAGCGCAACGACGGCGGCTTTTCGCCGCAATGCCTGGTTCTGCAGATTGATCAACACCCAAAGGGTGACGACGCCGAGGCAGAGGAGCACCATGCCGCGGTTCCAGCCGGCAAACGCGGCGAGCGTGGGGAAGACCCAGAACAAAGCGAGGAAGACGGTGCCGCCCATCAAGCCGAGACGCGGACCGAGGAGCCAGCGGCCGTAGTTGATGAGGAGCGCGCCGGGCACGACGGCGGCGATCAGCACGGCGACCGCAAAGGAGAAGCGCACGCTCAAATAGAGAATCAGCGGGAAATAAAGCGCGTAGCAGGCGGTGATGGTGAGGAGCTGGACTGCGCTCAGCGGCTGGCGCGTGAGGATCACGGCCGACACGGACAGCAGGAAGAGCAGGCAAACGATGGGGCCGATTTCGAGGAGTTGCTGGAGGGAACTGAAGAGGCTGCGGGTTTCGACGATGGTGGCCGAGAAATTATCCGGCGGGAGAAAATCTTTGCGATCCCAGACGACGGTTCCGGCATTCCCGGACTTCACGCCGTCGCCGCCGGAGAAGCGCAGGGAGTCGAGGTCCTTGCGCTGGAACGCGACGCGCAATTGGCGGACGGGGCTGCCATCCTGATCACCGGCGCGATAGTTGACGCCTTTGAGGGAATCAGCCTGGTAGGAGATTTCGATGGCCGCGTTGCCGTGCGGCGGGAGCGTACCGCTCCAGACCCAGGCGTCCCTGGCGATGTCCTGGGTGCCGTTGGTGGGGGCGGTGAGACGGAGGTCGGCGACGCGGAAAGTTCCCGAGACATCGCCCTGCGGCCGGGGATGCGGGCACTTGAAGAGAACGAACGCGGCTTCGTCCTCGGCGTTGGTGAGGACGTAACGCGCGTGGCAATCGCCGGACATATCCATGGTGGTGCGCAGGCCGCGGTAATCGCGGCGGCCGGCCATGTTGAATTGGACGTCGGAAAAAGCGGGCTGTGCGGGCTTGATGGTGGAGACGTCGTCGCTGACCTTGCGCATGACGACGCGCGGGGAGTCCTGGATCAGTTCGGAGGCCGTGGTGGCCGCCGGCTGACCGACGAACTCGGGCCGTTCCTTCATGAGGATCTTGAGGCCGACGAAGCCCAGCGCCAGCAGGACCCAGCAGAAGATGCCCACGCCGAGGGCCGACGAAATGGCGGAGGGCAGGATGGGCGTAGCATTTCGGGGACCCGGACCGGTGGACGGATTTTCATTCGCATTCATAAATAGATAGGCGGAGTTTGCCCGCGGCCTGACCGCGAAGTGATGCTTGGTTAATCTCTTTGGTTAGACGTTAAAGGCGGATAATCGTTCGCATTATTTTGCGAAAAAGACCCGACTCCCCTTCGCAAAAGCCGTCGGTAGAAGTACGGCAACTACTGACGCAGCGCTTTGGCCAGCGCGCGCAGTTCGTTGATGTCCAGGCCACCGTCGTGGTTGGTGTCGTAATTCTTCAGCAGGACTGGAATCGTGCGAAATGATTTGGTCAGGAAGGGCCGAAGCGGTTTTATCGGCTGAGGTTTCTGTAAGGGAATGGGGGAAGAAATTTCTATCGTCCCGGCACCATCCAATCATAGGTCGGGCGGGTTTCGCCGTTACTCAACACCACTCCGGCGGCATTCCAAAGTATGCCGTTGGCATCCCGCTCGCACCGGCATGAAATCCCGCGGATGCCCAGCACCTCCACCGGCACCACCTCGCCAGGGTCGCTCACTCCATCACAGTTCCGGTCATTCCAAACCGCCAGTCCACGTAATTCGTCGCCGCTCAAAAGGCCATCCTGGTTATCATCCAGCGCGGACAGCGCTTCGTAGCCATTCGGCCAAAAGACCCAGAAGGTGACGTTGCCGAACATCTGCAGCGCCGAATCAATTCGGCCGCTGCGTTCCGGGTCGAAAACGAGCCAGCCGGCCTTTGGTGTAATCCATGCCCATCCTTGCTGCACCCCGCATCCGTCGAGGTCGAAACAAACGCTGACGTTGGTATCCGTCAACTGGCGGAACGGAACGTCTGGTTCAAGGGCCATCAGGATCGGGGATACCACCCGCCCCATCTTGCTGAGTGTAATTTGCCGGGTTTTCAGGTCAGCAATTTCGGAGGCATCCTTGACAGGATCGAGAAGTTGCAACAGGTATCCGATGATTTCGCCGCTATAACATGGGTAGCTCAAAGCTTCCTGATTGTGGCGACGCAGGGGATTGCGTCCGGAGCGGACGTCCGACCACGAGTCCGACAACCACTCCTTAAATGAAAACTCACCGGTGACCTCCAGTTTCCATGCCGTCTTGAGCGCGCGCCGGTACAGCACGATCGCCTTCTGCTTTTGCCCTGATTGATCGAGGCACCAGGCCAGGCCGAGTTCTGTCGGCAGGATCATCCACTTCGCTTCATTAAGGTTGGTGGATTTTTTAAGCAGAGTGAGCGCGCTCTCGTACAGCGTAATGGCATTGGTGAGATGCTCCATCGCGGCAACCCGCATCTGCGTACCCTCGAAAGACCGAACCTCGTGCGGCACCTCGGTTTTGTCCTGGTAACCATCAAGCCAGGGCAGGTATTCGCCGTTACGAATGGGAACCTCCACAAGATTGGTCGCATAGGTGATCGAATGCAGCCGGGCGAGATAGTACGTGATCTCGAAGAGGTTCGTGCCGTAAGCCAGACGCTGTTGAAGATTGGTAAGAACGCGACCGAGGGGCACGTTGTGAGTGTGATAGGTAAACGGCAACGCCTTCGCCGAGCGCGGCCCAAGAAGTCCCAACGCGAAAGCGAGGAGCAGGATAATCGGGAAGGCGCGCGCCATCGAGAAAAGGAAAGTCCTGATTTCCGGCGGGTTCAATCTCTGAATTGCAAAACGCGATGTGGCGCCTGGAGACAAGGGGGTGCATTTTGTATGCCTTGACAAGCTGGCTATTTAGTGTCATAATTACACTAACAAATGAGAGCGAAAGTTGAACCGAAGAGCAAAGCGGGGCCGGGGGCGTTGTTGACGGATTTGTATCAGTTGACGATGGCGTATGGGTATTGGCGCACGGGGAAGGCAGAGCAGGAGGCGGTGTTTCATCTGTTGTTTCGGAATCTGCCGTTCGGCGGGGGCTTCGCGCTGGCGGCGGGGCTGGAGGATTGCGTGCGGTATTTGCGGGAGTTTCGGTTTACGAGATCGGACCTGGCGTATCTGGCGACTCTGAAGGGGAATGACCGGCGGCGGCTGTTCGCGCCGGGATTTTTGAAGTATCTCGGCCGGCTCAAGTTGAAGCTGGACGTGGACGCGATTCCGGAGGGGACGGCGGTGTTTCCGCAGGAGCCGCTCCTGCGGGTGCGGGGGCCGATCCTGCACGCGCAATTGGTGGAGACGGCGCTGCTGAACCTGGTCAACTTTCCGACGCTGATCGCGACGAAGGCGGCGCGGGTGTGCCTGGCGGCGGCGGGGGATGCGGTGGTGGAGTTCGGGCTGCGGCGGGCGCAGGGAGTGGATGGCGCGATGACGGCGAGCCGTGCGGCATACGTGGGCGGGTGCGCGGGGACTTCGAATGTGCTGGCGGGGAAAGTATACGGAATGCCGGTGATGGGGACGCATGCGCATAGCTGGGTGATGTCGTTTGCGAGCGAGCAGGAGGCGTTCGGCGCCTATGCGGACGCGATGCCGAACAACGGGATTTTTCTCGTGGATACTTACGATTCGCTGGCGGGGGTGCGGAAAGCGATCGAAGCGGGGAAGCGATTGCGGGCGCGGGGGCATAAGCTGGGCGGCATCCGATTGGATTCGGGTGACCTGGCGTATTTGAGCATCAAGGCGCGAAAGTTGTTGGATGCAGCGGGGTTTAAGGATGCGGTGATCGTAGCCAGCAATGATTTAAACGAGCATCTGATCGCGAGCCTCAAGCGTCAGGGCGCGACCATCAATGTTTGGGGCGTGGGCACGATGCTCGTCACGGCTTACGATCAGCCGGCGCTGGGCGGGGTTTACAAGTTGTCGGCGTTGCGCAATGACGATGGGGCTTGGGAGCATAAGATCAAGATTTCGGAGCAGGCGGCGAAGGCAACGAATCCGGGGGTGCTGCAGGTGCGGCGTTTTGTGAAGGGTGGCGAGTTTATTGGCGACGCGATTTATGATGAGACGCGACCGCTGACAAAGCAGGTTACGATTGTGTCGCCGAAGGAGGCAACGCAGCGGAAGCATTTCGCGGCGGAGGCGAAGTTTGAGGATTTGCTGGCGCCGGTGATGCGGCGGGGGAAGGTGGTTGGTGAGTTGCCGGGGCTGGAAAAGATTCGGGCGCGGGCGAAGGAACAGCTCGCGAGCTTGCATCCGGGGATCAAGCGGTTTGAGAATCCGCATCAGTATCCGGCGGGGTTGGAACAGTCGTTGCATGAGTTGAAGACGGAGTTGATTCTCCGGGCGAAGGGTGAGTTGTAAGAACAAACCCCCCCTCACCCCGGCCCTCTCCCAACGGGAGAGGGGGAGCGTTTGAGCAGTTTGGGTTTGAGTTAATTTTTGAAGAATTCCGCCGGCGAGGGTAGTCGGAACATTTGAGCCTCGTTATCTTGGCTGCTACAGAAGGCACGAAGCATGAAACTGATCAAAATCGGCGCGGCGGCGGTGAACCAGGTGCCGCTGGATTGGACGGGGAACCGAAGCCGGATCGAGGGGGTGCTCGGGGAGGCCCGGTGCAACGGCGTGAGCGTGGTGTGTTTGCCGGAGTTGAGCATCACGGGTTATGGGTGCGAGGATGCGTTTCTTTCGCCGAACACGGTGCGGCGGGCGTGGGCGATGATGAAGGAGTTGCTGCCGGCGACCAAGGGGATGCTGGTGTCGTTCGGGCTGCCGGTGTTGCATCAGCATGGGTTGTTCAATTGCGCGGCGATGGTGGTGGATGGGCGGATTGTGGGATTTACGGCGAAGCGGTTTCTGGCGGGCGATGGTATTCATTACGAGCCGCGGTGGTTCAAACGCTGGCCGCAGGGAGTGACCGGCGAGCTGTGCGTGGAGGGCGAGACATTTCCGATTGGCGACCTAATGTATGACTGCGGCGGGGTGCGGATCGGCTTCGAGATTTGCGAGGACGCGTGGGTGGCGAAGCGGCCGGGGATCGCGCTGGCGTTGAAGGGCGTGGACATCATTCTGAATCCGAGTGCGAGTCATTTTGCGTTCGGGAAGCTGGAGGTGCGGAAGCGGTTTGTGCTGGAGGGCTCGCGCGCATTTGGCGCGGGTTACGTTTACGCGAACCTGCTCGGCAATGAATCGGGCCGGGCGATTTATGACGGCGGGGCGTTGATTGCGGCGGGAGGAAAATTGGTGGCGACGGGGCCGCGATTCGGATTTCGCGATTTTTATCTGACCACGGCGGCGCTGGATCTGGATGCAATCCGGCTGGGGCAGGCGCGCACGGGAAGTTTTGAGCCGCAGCTCGCGGCAACGGATGAGGGCGTGGTGCGCGCGTTGTTCGCGTTCCCGCTGGCAAAGGTTGAACCGGAGCGAGTGAACGCGGCGGCGTGGGAGAGCGGTGACTTCGTGAAGGAGGAGGAATTCACGCGCGCGGAGGCGCTGGCGCTGTGTGATTACCTACGCAAGAGCAAGTCGCAGGGGTTCGTGGTGTCGCTGAGCGGCGGGGCGGATTCGGCGGCGACGGCCACGCTGGTGCATCTCATGGTGGCGCTGGGACTGAAGGAATTGGGCGCGAATGGTTTTCGCGGGAAGCTTTTTCATGTCGGCGACTGGCCGGCAAGCTCGGACGCCCAGGCGATCACGCGCCGGCTGTTGACGACGGTTTATCAGGCGAGCGAAAACAGCGGCGAAGTGACGCGCAACGCGGCGCGAGCGGTGGCGGCGGCGGTGGGCGCCGAACATTACGAATGGGACGTAAGTGAACTGATCAAGCGCTACACGGAAACCATCGAGAACGCCACGGGCAATAAACTCAACTGGCGCGAGCACGACGTGGTGTTGCAAAACATCCAGGCGCGGGTGCGATCGCCGGGGGTGTGGATGCTGGCGAACCTGAAGAACGCGCTGCTGCTCTCGACGAGCAACCGCTCGGAGGCAGCCGTGGGCTACGCGACGATGGATGGCGACACGAGCGGCGGGCTGAGTCCGCTGGCGGGCATAGACAAGGCGTGGCTGCGGGAGTGGCTGCGCTGGATGGAAACGCGCGGGCCGGAGGGGTTGGCGCCGGTCCCCGCGCTGGGCGAGGTGAATCGGCAGGCGCCGACGGCGGAGTTGCGCCCGGCCGATCGCAAGCAAACGGACGAAGACGACCTGATGCCGTACGAGATCCTGGACGCCATCGAGCGAGCGGCGATCCGCGACAAGCATGGGCCGCTGGAGGTGTTCGATTTGATGGTGGCGCAATTTCAGAATTTTGGCGCGCAACAACTGGGATTGTGGACGGAGCGTTTCTTCAGGCTCTGGAGCCGCAACCAATGGAAACGCGAGCGGTATGCGCCATCATTTCACCTGGATGATGAGAATCTGGATCCGAAGACGTGGTGCCGGTTTCCGATTTTGTCGGGCGGGTTTGAGGTGGAGCTGGCCGAGCTGCGGGAGCGGCTGAAGGGGTTGGAAGGTTAAAACGTTACGACAACGGCGGTTTCCAATTGGAGTTCGCAAAGAGGCCGGTGATTAAAGTTTGTGCTTCCAGCAGGCGTTGTTCGTGCGAGCCGCGGAGGAGATGCCAGGGGACGGGTTGGGCGGCGAGGGCGGATTCGAACCAGCAGTGCATTTCGTGGCGGATGTGTTCGCCGTCGCGGAGGCCGTCCTGGATAAAGGGGATTTCGTCGCCGGTGAGGAGATAGAGATCGCAACGGCCGCGGCGGGCTATTTGCTCGACGGCGTCGCTGTGACTACCCATGTAACGGCGATGCCACAGGACGGTGGCGAAGGCGTTGGTGTCGCAAATCAAGACGCGGTTCGCTTGGCGGGCGGCGGCATCCTCGCGGCGGGCCTGCTCTTCGGCAATGGCGACGAATTCTTCGGGCCGCCAGGCGGAGTCGTTTTGCGCGAGCTTTGTGGCGGAGTATTCGCGGCCGTATTCCTCGACCCAGGGCGTGGAGAGTTCTTTGGCGAGGGCGTTGGCCAATGTGGTGGTGCCGGTGGATTCGGCTCCGAGCACGCATACGCGCTTCGCGAACCAGCCGCGGACGGGCGGCTCAAGAAATTCCCAGTTCGCGTAAGGGTCGTTGCGCACGGCGGTGCCGGAGATTTTTACGCGGTCGCGCGGGCGGTCCACGAGCACGTGGGTCGACCCCATCAGCGCGGCGTAACGGTCGCCGTAATCTTCCGACGTGAAGACGGTGCTCGGCGCGCGGCCGAGCCAGCGGACGGTGTTTTCGGCCCAAATGCGGGAATCGTTTTCGTCGTAGCGGTCGTCGATCACCATGACCTCGGCGCCGGGATGGATTTCGCGCAGCCATTGGCCGCGCAATTCGCCAGGAATCGTGTCGGTGGGTTTGGCGCACACGATGATGACAGTCTTCCGGGATTGTTGCGTGGCGGTATCAATGAGCAGTTTGTGTCCGCGATGGGGCGGATGGAATTTGCCGATGACGAGGCCCAGTTCGTGTTTCACGCGGGCAGCGCTCCCTTCCTTAATTTGCGCGACCATTCGCGGATGCCGGCGAGGCACATGACCAAAAACACGGCGTAGAGCACGGCCGTGAGTGGAAGCTGGCGGCTGAGGTAAAGGGGGATGTAGATCACGTCGGCGGCGATCCAGAAGAGCCAGTTTTCGAAGCGCTTGCGGCAGAGCAAATACTGGGCGGCGAGGCTGAGCACAGTGGTGAGGGCGTCCCAGAGCGGCGCGGCGTCGTGGACGACGACGAGCACCTCGCGCATGCCCCAAGTGGCGGCGGGGATGGCGATGAGCAACGCGAGGCATTCGCGGGCGGTGGTGCGGGTGATGTTGATTGCAGAATGGTTGCGACCACCAAAGACCCAGTTCCACCAGCCGTAGATGCCCAGGCCGAGATAGACGATCTGGAGCGACATGTCAGCGTAGAGCCGGCCGCGAAGGAACAGGACAAAGAAGAAGATGTTGTTCGCGAGGCCGATCGGCCAGTTCCAGAGATGCTCGCGAACGACCAGCCAGACGCACAGGCCGCCGGTGACGAAGCCCCAGGCCTCGGTCGGCGCGATGGACCACCATCCGGCATAGGACGCCGCGAGCACGAGCGCCGAAACCAGGATCATTGCGGCCAACTCGGCCGGATGCAGTCCAGCCCAGCCCGGTAGCGCACGCCGAAGCAACGAGGGCGCGGGCTGAAGATTGGCAATGGCCGGGCTTGGTTCCATTGGGGGTCAGGCTAGCAAATGTCCGGATCGGCGACAGCCTTCTCCCGCGTGTGAATAAATTTGAAGTTCAGCTATTGACATGGTGTCATTGTTACACTATTCATTGAAGGTGTAAAGTGAAGACTTAGTTTGTCTGAGTGAAGAAGGCGTTAAATGAAACAGATACGATTTTATCGAGTGAGCGAGCCATACGGGGAATTCTCGAATTTCTCGGCGCATCCTTTTGAATTAAATGGAAGACGGTGGCCGACGTCGGAGCATTACTTTCAGGCTCAGAAGTTTCCGGGCACAGAGCAGGAGGAGGCGATCCGGTTGGCGAAATCGCCGATGATTGCGGCCCGCATGGGCCGCAGTCGGGCCCATCCGTTGCGGGCGGACTGGGAGACGGCGAAAGAGCAGATCATGCGTGAGGCACTGCAGGCCAAGTTTACCCAGCATCCGGCGCTTCGTGCTCTTCTGCTGGGTACGGGCGATAGCGAAATCATCGAGCATACTAAAAACGACAAGTATTGGGGCGACGGCGGAGACGGCACCGGCAAAAACCGGCTGGGCAACTTGTTGATGGAACTTCGGTCGCAATTGAAAAGCTCAGCCTAAATACGAAAAAGATTATGGCGTTTACATATCAATATCCGCGTGCAGCACTGACGGTTGACTGTGTCGTCTTCGGCTTCGACGAGAGCGAATTGAAAGTGCTCCTCATTCAACGTGGGCTGGAGCCGTTCAAGGGGAAGTGGGCGTTGCCGGGCGGGTTCGTGCGGGTGGATGAAACGCTGGATGCGGCGGCGCGGCGGGAGCTGGAGGAGGAGGCGGGGTTGAAGGAGGTGTTCCTGGAGCAGCTTTATACGTTCGGCGAAGTGGCGCGGGATCCGCGCGAGCGGGTGGTGAGCGTGGCGTATTACGCACTGGTGAAACTGGCGGCGCATGCCACGAGGGCGACGACGGATGCGGCGGACGCGCGATGGTTTCCGATCTCGGAAGTGCCGAAGCTGGCGTTCGATCACGCGGACATCCTGGCGGCGGCGCTGGCGCGGTTGAAGGGCAAGGTGCGGTATCAGCCGATCGGGTTCGAGTTGCTGCCGCCGAAGTTCACGCTGTCGCAGCTTCAGCATCTTTACGAGGCGGTGCTGGCGACGAAGTTGGACAAGCGCAATTTTCGCAAGAAGGTCCTGAGCTTCGGCCTGCTGTTGCCGCTGAAGGAAACGCAGATGGCGGGGCGGCATCGACCGGCGCAGTTGTTCCGGTTCGACGCGGACAAGTACGAGAAGCTGAACAAACGCGGATTTAATTTTGAAGTGTGAGCAGGCAGTCAGTGAGTGAGCGAATCAATGAGTCAGTGAGTATCAATGGCAGGGAATAATTAGGAAGAAAGGCACGTTATGTTTGGGATCAAATTCATCAAGGTTCAACCGACCACCTACCTGTTGCAGTATCGCGGCGGCAAGATCGTGCGCGAGGGATCGGGGCTGTCGTTCTTCTGCTACGCGCCGACGACCTCCCTCGTGGCGGTGCCAATGGCGACGCAGGACGTGCCGTTTATTTTTCAGGAGACGACCGGGGATTTTCAGTCGGTGACGATCCAGGGCCAGGTCACGTTTCGCGTGGGCGAGCCGCGGCGGCTGGCGGGCCTGATGAATTACACGCTGGCGGCCAACGGCCACACTTACGCCTCGGAGGATCCCGAGAAACTCCCGGAGCGCGTGATCCACGTCATCAACGTGCTCGCGCGCGGGGAATTGCAGAAGCTGCCCCTGCGCGAGGCGATTCGCGCTTCGGACGAATTGGTCAAGGCCGTGAAGGCGGGCCTCGCGGCTTCGGCGGAGATCACTTCGCTTGGGCTGGAAGTGCTGGGACTCTCGATCCTGGCCATCAAACCCACCCCGGAAACGGCGCGGGCGCTGGAAGCTGAAACGCGCGAACGACTGCTGCGCGAAGCCGATGAGGCGATTTACGCGCGGCGCAATTCGGCCGTGGAACAGGAGCGGGCCATCCGCGAGAACGAGTTGAACACGGAGATCGCCGTCGAGAACAAGAAGCGGCAGATCCGCGAGACGCAAATGGAAGCCGAGCGCGCGGTGCAGGAGAAGAAACACCTCCTGCAAAAGGAATCGCTCGAAGCGAACATCGGCATGGAGGATCGCCGCAAGAGCCTGGTGGTGCTGGCCGCGGAAAATGCCCGGGCCGAGGCGGACGCCCGCGCTTACGGAGTCGCGACGACGATGAAGGCCCTGGGCAGCGCCGACGCGCGGATTTTGCAGGCGCTGGCCAGCACAGGCATGAAGCCGGAGCAACTGATTGCGTTTGCCTTCCAGGAGCTCGCGGGCAAGGCGGAGAAGATCGGGCAGCTCAACATTTCGCCCGACCTGCTAAGAGAGTTAATGAACAAGTGAGTCAGCGAACGAGAGTTTGTGAACAGGTTGACGGACAACAAAATCGTCCTGGTGACGCGGCCGACGCGACTGGCTGAACTCGTGATTCGTTTCAACACGGTCAGCCAGGCGCGGTTCTACGTGGAACACTTGGGCGCCGACTTCTCGGATTATCTCCGCGAGGACGAGACGTATCATCGCGCGCTGAGCGCGGCGCAGGCGTCGCTGGCGCGCTGGGGCCGGGTGCAGGCCGTGGACCGCGGGTTTTTGCCGAACTTCGTGTTCGGGCCGTCGGACACGGTGGTGACGCTCGGCCAGGACGGGCTGGTGGCGAACACGTTGAAATACCTGAACGGCCAGCCGGTGGTGGGCGTGAATCCCGACCCGGAGCGCTGGGACGGCCGGTTGCTGCCGTTTGCCGTGGGCGATTTGGAAAAGGTGATGCCCGAAGTGCTGCGCGGCAAACGCCAAACCCGAACCGTCACCATGGCCACCGCCACGCTGAACAACGGAACGAAGTTGCACGCGGTGAACGACCTGTTCATCGGCCCGCGCACACACTCGTCGGCGCGCTATTGCATTCGCAGCGGAGACGCGAGCGAAAGGCAGTCGTCGAGCGGCGTGATCGTTTCGACCGGACTCGGTTCGAGTGGTTGGTTGAAGAGTCTTTTGACCGGCGCGGCGGCAGTAAGCCGGGCGGCGGAGAACACCCAAGATGACGCGGCAACGAACGTTGTGAGACGAGGACGGAGCGAGCGGCGCCGGGTCGCCCCACGGGAAACGCCCGGCGTGCGAAGCGAATTCGCGTGGGATGCGAACTATCTGTGCTACACGGTGCGCGAACCGTTTCCGACCAAGACCACGGGAGCGTCGCTGGTGTTCGGCCGCGTGACTGCGGACACACCGCTGGTGATTGAATCGCAGATGGCGGAGAACGGCGTGATTTTCAGCGACGGCATCGAAAAGGATTTTTTGGAGTTTAACTCTGGAACCAAGGCGGTGATTGGCATCGCGGACCGGCAGGGAAAATTAGTGGTATGAACGAAAAAGAAACCAAACAGAGGAGCAAGTTTCTAAGTCTGATTCTCCGGCATGAACCGGAGCAGGTGGGCCTCACACTCGGCGAAGCCGGTTGGGTGAGTGTGGAGGAATTGCTGGCGGCGGTGAATCGCCATGGGGTCGCGCTCACGCTCGAGGAACTCAAACATATCGTCGCGACGAGCGACAAGAAGCGCTTTGCCTTCAGTGAAGACGGGCTGCGAATCCGCGCGAACCAAGGGCATTCCGTGGAAGTGGATTTGCAATACCCGCCGCAGACGCCGCCGGAGATTTTATATCACGGAACGGCGACGCGATTCCTGGAGGGGATTCGCAAAGACGGCCTGAAGTGCATGGAACGCCATGATGTGCATCTTTCAGCAGAGACGAAGGTCACAATGCAAGTGGGCGGGCGGCATGGAAAACCGGTGCTCTTGATCATTCGCGCCGGGGACATGCATCGCGCGGGACATGTATTTCGCTGTTCGGCCAATGGAGTTTGGCTTACCGAACAGGTGCCGGCTGAATTCATATCAGTCAGCGCGTCCGCCCCAAAATCCTTCGGGGTGAATGAATCAGTGTGTTAACGAGATGAGGATGAAAACGATATTAATACTTGAGGACAACGAAGAGCGCATCGCGGCATTTCAAGAAGCGGTGAGTACTTTGGGCACGGAATATGAATTGAAGGTCTGGCGGGATGCGCCAGCGATGATGGCGGAGTGCGAGAAGTATTTTGCCACAGCAGCGCTGATATCTCTCGATCATGGTTTGAATCGCGGGACGGGTTTGGATGTAGCCACGTTTCTGGGGGATTTTGCGGCTGCCTGCCCGGTGCTGATTCACTCGGCGAATGTGGACCGGACATTCTCGATGGAGAACGAGTTGAGGTTTGCAGGCTGGCTGGTAAATCATGTAACGCCGGCCGGCCCGAAGTGGATAGAAACCTCGTGGTTGGAGGTCGCGCGGGAATCGGTCACCAATCACAGCAATACCTGGGCGGCCAACCTGCCGGACGATCACGCGGCACGAGTCGAGCGGATGCAACTTTCGCTCGACGGCCTGGGTTTGGGGGATGCGCTGGGACAGATGTTATGCTACCGGGCGGAAGTTGCGCCCGCGCGGATTGCGCGCAATGAAGTGCCGGGCAGTCCCTGGTTTCATACCGACGACACGGAGATGGCGATTTCCATCTGCGCGGTGTTGAAGTCACACGGGCACATTGACCAGGATGCGCTCTCGAAACGCTTCGTGCGCCGTTTCGAACGCAATCCAGATCGCGGCTACGGACGCATGACGCGGATTCAACTTCGCGAAATCAGCGCCGGAGCCAAATGGCAATTCACGGCGGCGAATGCTTTCGGTGGACAGGGATCACTCGGCAACGGAAGCGCGATGCGCGTGGCGCCACTCGGTGCTTACTTCGCCGACGATCTTGTTCGCTGCGCGGAGGAAGCAAAGGCGTCTTCACTCGTGACTCACACGCATCCGGAAGCGGTAGCTGGCGCGGTGGCCGTGGCCGTGGCGGCGGCACTGGCCTGGCAACTGAAAACCGAACCGGCAGACTCGCGGGCGAAAACGATTTTTGACGAAGTGCTGGCGCATACACCCGAAAGCCGTGTCCGGCGGGGTATTCAGATCGCGAGCACGATACCTTCGGAGACGCCTGCAATTGAGGTGGCTCGTGTGCTTGGTAATGGCTCGATGATAACGGCGGCTGATACAGTTCCGTTCTGTATCTGGATGGCCGCTTGTCACGGCGGTCGATTCACCGAGGCGATCGGGACAACGATTGGGGTTGATGGTGACTGCGACACTAATGCGGCGATCGTCGGCGGAATCGTCGCGCTGAGCGCCGGACGGGAAGGCATTCCGATGGAGTGGATGGAAGCGCGCGAAAAGGTGCGGATATGAAACCAATATTGGTCTCGGTCGCAGGCAATCCACAAAATCAGGATCGCGGGTTGGCTCTGGAATTTCACTGGGGAACAATTTTGTGCGTGGCGGATGGCGCCGGTGGACGATCGGGTGGAGCGGAGGCGGCGAGCCTGGCAATCCAGCAGGTTAAGGAGGGCGCACAAGATTGTCAGACCGCCGAAGCGTGCGCCGAACTGCTGCGCAAGATGGACGCGAGCATCGCAAAGGACACCGCGGCGGGTGAAACCACGTGCGTGTTGGCCGTGTTCACGGCGGACGAAATCTTCGGCGCAAGCGTGGGCGATTCGGGGGCGTGGCTGGTGTCCGCGAAAGGTCCTCCGCTTCATCTCACCCGTGGGCAGCAACGAAAGCCTTTTCTCGGGTCGGGCGCGGCCTGGGCGGTGCCGTTTCAAGTCGAGCGCAGAAGTGGAACGCTCCTGTTGGCCACGGACGGCTTGCTGAAATACACGTCGACAGAGCGAATTGTGGAGACCATCCGCAGTGGCGCGCCAGAGACCGCGGGCGAGAAACTGGTTGGTTTGGTGAGGTACGCGTCGGGCGCGTTGCCCGATGACGTGACGATCATTTTGGCGAATGTCTGATGGATATTATCACCCATGCAGGGATTGGACTGGTCCTCGCCGGGCCGGCGATCAATTCACATCCCGAGCTGGCGATCGGCCTGGTCGCCGGTTCGGTGTTGCCGGATCTGGATGCCTTGAGCCGGGTGTTCGGCAAATGCGCTTACCTGCGATGGCATCAGACGTGGACGCACGCACTGCCGGTGCAGGCCGCGGTCAGCGCTCTGGCGGGATTTGCTGTCAGCGCGATGGGCGGGAACGGATGGTTGGCTGGCCTGGGATTGGTTGTGGGCATGGGGCTTCACACGTTGCTGGATTTCACCAACACGCTGGGAGTGAAATTGTTCGCGCCGTTTTATCGGAAACGCCTTTGCGCGGAGTGGATATTCTTCATTGATGCCTTCGTGATCGCGCTCACGATGAGCCTCGCGACGTTGACCGCGCGGTCTTTTGCCCGGAATGGGGAAGTGCCGGTCCCCTATGCGGTCAGCTTTCTCGCAATCCTGGCGGGTTATGTCGCCATGAAAGGATTACTGCGGCGACGGGCGGGAAGGCTGGCACCAACATCCATCACACTCATCCCGTCGGCGCTCTGGCCCTGGCGTTTCCTGGGTTTGGAACGAAGCACCAATCGAATGACTCTTTTCCATATCAATGCGCTGAGCGGGGACCGGAAGGAGTTGGCGCAGCACGTAATCCTGGACAACGCTCACGAGTCGAATCTTGCCGGGATTCCGGAGTTCCGACTCATGCGGGAATTGTCGCGGGCGTATCATGTCGTGGGAGAACGCATGACCAGCGAAGGACGGATTCTGGAGTGCCGCGATCTGCGAACGCGAAACTTCAAAACCACTTTTGGCGATCTTGAGGTCCTGCTCGATCCCGATGGACGCGCCTTGCGCACCACCTTCCATGTCTAAATCTGTTCAACGCATGCGCACGTGGGGCTTCCGGTTTTCGCCGACCGACGGGTTTGTCATTTGCGCTTTTCTGGCCGTGGCGGGCGGGTTGTGGCGGTTGGGGAATCCTTTGTGGTGGCTGATCCTGATCGCCGCCGGCCACTTCTTTTTGTTTTGCAATGTCTTCCGAATTCATCGCCGCTTTGAATTGGCGTGGGCGGGATTGTTTATCGTGAATGTCGGCGCCTGGCTTTGGTTTGATTCGCTCGACTGGCGCGGGGTGCTGGCGTGCCAGGCGCCGGTGACCGTGGTGCTTATCGGCCTCGAGATGCGCCAGAGCCGCTATCACGGTGTGCTTGCCCAAAGGCTCAATCCGCAATTGGGCGAATACCTCGCGGGCCGTATTTGAAAAATCACTTTATGAAAGCATTGATATTGGTGGACATCCAAAACGACTTCCTGCCAGGCGGCGCACTGGCGGTGCCGGACGGGGACGCGGTGGTGCCGGTGGCCAATCGGTTGCAGGAGAAATTTCCGTTGGTGGTGGCGACGATGGATCAGCATCCGTCGGATCACGGGAGTTTCGAGACGAGTCATTTTGGGAAGCAGGCTTTCGAACAAATCGAGCTGCATGGGTTGCCGCAGACGCTGTGGCCGCCGCATTGTGTGCAGGACACACCGGGCGCGGAACTGGCGCCCGGATTGAATCGCGAACGGATCGCCAAGGTCTTCCCCAAAGGCACGGATGTGCGGATCGACAGCTACAGCGGGTTTTTCGACAACGGAAAACGGAAGTCCACGGGCCTGGGCGAGTGGCTGCGCGAGCAGGGTGTGGACGAGGTGTACGTGTGCGGGCTGGCGACGGATTATTGTGTGAAGTTCACAGCGCTGGATGCGGTACATTTCGGGTTCAAGACGAGTGTGATTGAAGATGGGTGCCGTGGGGTGAACATCACGCCGGGGGATTCGGACCGGGCGTTTGAGGAGATGAGGAAGGCGGGGGTGCGGGTGGTAAGGAGTGAGATGGTGAAATGACGAAGCGCGAATGTCGAATGACGAAAGAAGCCCGAAGTCCAAATAAACAAAAATCTTAACCACGGATGGACACTGATGGACACGGATAAACATAAGAATAACGACAAGAGAACGGTTCTCCACGCCGGCAAGTTTCTCTCCCTGATCAAGGAAGGCCGCTGGGAATACGCGGAGCGCGAGAGCGCCACGGGGGCGTGCATCATCCTGGCAGTCACGCCGGAGCAAAAGCTGCTCATGGTGGAACAGTATCGCATTCCCCTGCACAAGCGGGTGATCGAGCTGCCGGCGGGAATTGTCGGCGACGAGGAAGGCGGCCGGGGTGAGGCGATCGAGGACGCGGCGAAGCGCGAGTTGCTGGAGGAGACGGGCTGGAGCGCCGGCAAGGTGAAGGTGATCATGACGGGTCCAACTTCGAGCGGGCTCGCGTCGGAGGTCGTGACGTTGCTGCGGGCGACCGACTTGAAGCGGGAAAATGCCGGCGGCGGCGTGGGGCATGAGGAGATTACGGTGCATGAGATTCCGGTGGCGGAGGTGCACGATTGGCTGGCCGCGAAAATGGCGGCGGGGCTCATGGTGGATACGAAGCTGTATGCGGGGTTGTATTTTTTGGAGAGAAAAACATGAGTGGACCGGAACCGTCGGATGAATTGGGACAGGGTCAAACCGTCAAAGGCGGCCTCCTCTCCCCGGCCCTCTCCTCCAGAGGAGGAGAGGGAGCTAAACCCCTCGGAGGAGCGCCTACACGACAGGAGCGGATTCTCGGCGGCCTTTGGGGCGCGCTGGTGGGCGATGCCCTGGGCGTGCCGGTGGAGTTCCGGAATCGCGCGGAGGTGCAGCAGAATCCAGTCGTGGATATGCGCGAGTTTGGCACGCACAATCAGCCGCGTGGCACGTGGTCCGATGATGGCGCGCTGCTGCTGTGTACGGTGGATAGTTTGCTAAACGCCGAATTCGACACCGAAGACATGGGCCGGCGATTCGTCGCCTGGATGCAAGAAGCCAAATGGACCGCGACCGGTGTGGTTTTCGACATTGGAGGGACGACGGCGGATGCATTGATGAAAATAACCTCCGGTTCGAAGGCGGAAGACGCAGGAGGTTGCGATGAACATAACAACGGCAACGGATCACTGATGCGGATCATTCCGGTATCGTTACGATTTGCCGGAGAGCCGATTGCGAGCCTGTCGCAATTGGCGGAAAGAGTGTCCGTGATCACACACGGCCACGGGCGGTCGAAACTGGCCTGTGCATTTTACAGCCTGATGATCCGATATTTGCTGGAAGAGCAGGAACCTTCGCTGGCGCTAACATCGGCACGGAAGGATTTCGCAGCGCTATATGGAAGGTCGCGCGAGTTTGAACGCTTCCGTTCGCATCTGACGGAGGACTTCGCGGCTTTGCCCGAAGGGATGGTGGTGTCGAGCGGTTATGTCCTGCACACGCTGCACGCGGCGCTTTGGTGTTTGCTCACCACGACAAACTATCGCGATTGCGCGCTGAAAGCGGTCAATCTGGGAGGCGATACGGATACGACCGGGTGCGTGGCGGGAGGGTTGGCGGGTGCGGCTTATGGTGTGCAGGGCATTCCGCCGGAGTGGATTTCGCAAATGCAGCGGCGCGGAGACGTGGATTGCCTGCTTCGCGATTTTGCCGATCTGTGCAACGGGAAATAATAGAGCGGGCCGAAGAGCGAGCTTTTGCCGGCGTGCTCTTCGGCACAGCCGTGGGCGATGCGCTGGGCTTGCCGGCGGAGAATCTTTCCCCGCAACGCATCGAGCGCTGGTGGCCGGGGCCGATGCGGATGAGGTTTGTATTCGGGCGCGGCATGATCAGCGATGACACCGAGCATACGCTGCTGGTCGCGCAGAGCCTGCTGACACACCCGAAAGATCCGGGGAAGTTTCAGCGCAAGCTGGCCTGGAAGCTCAGATGGTGGTTTCTCGGTTTGCCCGCCGGTGTGGGGATGGCGACGGCGAAAGCCTGCCTGCGAATGTGGCTGGGGGTGCCGCTCGCGCAGTGCGCGGTGAAATCGGCCGGCAGCGGTTCGGCCATGCGCAGCGCGATCATCGGCGTTTTCTTCGCGCAGGAACCGGAGCGGCGTCGGGAATTCGTGCTGGCGTCCTCGCGGCTGACGCACCGGAGCTGGCAGGCGGAGACGGCGGCGCTGGCGGTAGCGGAAGCGGCGGCGCTGGCGGCCACGAGTGATGGGACGGTGGAGATGAAGGGCGTAATGACCATCCTGCGCAGACTTTCCGCGGAACCCGAATGGCAGAAGATTGTTTTGCAGATGGAAGCGGGATTGGAGGCCCGAACTTCCATTTCAGAATTTGTCCGGAGTCTTGGGCTCGAGCGTGGCGTGAGCGGTTATGCGCTGCACGTGGTGCCGGTGGCGCTCTACGCGTGGCTGCGCCAGCCGGCCGATTTTCGCACGGCGCTCAGCGAGGCGATCAAGTGCGGCGGCGATACCGATACGGTCGGAGCAGTCCTCGGCGGATTGCTGGGCGCGAGTCTGGGGCGGAAAGGAATTCCCGAGGACTGGGTAAACAGACTCGCGGAATGGCCGCGCACGCAGAAGTATTTGGAGGCGGCGGCTCAACGGCTCGCCCGGCAAAAACACGCCGAACAACCCTTGGGGCCGGTGCCGTGGTTTTGGCCGGCTCAGCTTCCGCGAAATCTTCTTTTTCTTGCGATCGTGCTGGTGCACGGATTTCGCCGGTTGGCGCCGCCGTATTGAATTTGGTGACGAGCGGCCAATCGAACGCGAACTCGCCTGTTCAGAGACGGGCGCGCTTCGCGGGCGCACGCGCAAAATTTTTTGATTTTGTCGCGGGGCGGCTTCAGGTATGGTCTGCCGTGGCCGCGAGACTTGCGGCCGTGGACGAACAAATCCAAAACCCCTGCGGAACAGCCTATGCCACTGACACATACGAAGGACCTGTTCGCCAAAGCGCTCAAGGGCAAGTACGCCCTCGGCGCTTTCAACGTCAATAACATGGAGCTCCTGCAGGCGATCATCGAGGCCTGCGAAGAGGAAAAGGCCCCGGTCATGCTCCAGATTTCCCGGGGCGCGCGGCAATATGCCAATCCCATTTACCTCCGGAAACTCATCGAGGCCGCGGTCACCGTTTCCAACATTCCCATCGCCATTCACCTGGACCACGGCGACACCTTCGAACTTTGCAAGGAGTGCATCGACGAAGGCTTCACCAGCGTGATGATCGACGCGAGCCACGAGCCGTTCGAAAAGAACGTGGAGATTTGCAAAAAGGTCGTCGATTACGCGCACAAGCATGATTGCGTGGTCGAAGGCGAGCTCGGCCATCTCGTGGGCGCGCAATTCGACGAAGGCGAGGAAGGCGGGCATTATTCCGCGGACGGCCATTACACGCAACCGGACCAGGCGGTGGAATTCGTGAAACAGTCGGGCGTGGATTCGCTGGCGGTGGCGATCGGCAATTCGCATGGCGCCTACAAATTCAAGGGCGAGCAACACCTGGACCTCGAGCGGCTCAAGTTAATCAAGCAGGCGCTGATGGACGCCGGGCTGGGAGATTATCCCCTCGTGCTGCACGGCGCGTCGAGTGTGCCGGAGGATTTGGTGGAGGAGATCAATAAAAACGGCGGCAAGCTCGGCACCGGCACCGCCGGCGTGCCGGAAGGCGACATCGAAGTCGCGCGGCGCACGGGCTGCACGAAGGTGAATATTGACACGGATTTGCGCCTGGCGATGACGGCGGCAATCCGGAAGGTGCTCTTCGAGAATCCGAAGGAATTCGATCCGCGCAAGTATCTCGCCCCGGCGCGCACCGCCGTGAAGGAACTGGTGCGCCACAAAGTGCGCAACGTGCTTTGCTGCGCGGGGCACGCGTTCGATTGATTGAGAGCGCCGGCCGTCCGGCGAGAGGAACATGGCCGTCCGCAAGCCAGGGCAGTTTCAGTAAAACTGTGGCCGCATTAACGGTAGGGCCGCGTTGCCGCGCGGCCTCGGCGTCGTTGCGCCTTGGGTACCCAATTAAATAAACCGCTGTAGCGTCCCCGGACGCGGGTGGCTATGGTGGGGCATGCAACCGAATCCTTCCTCCCTATCCCGCCGCCGGTTCGTTGAAAATTCCGTATCGACCCTGGGCTTGATGAGCGCGGCCGCGGTGGGTGCGGGAGGCATCGCCGGCGCGAGCGCTGCCGACGCGCCGCCCACCGCCATGGCCAGCGTGAATGCGCGCGAGCACGGCGCGAAAGGAGACGGCACCACCGACGACACCAAGGCGCTGCAAGCCGCGCTTCAGGCAGCGTCCACCCAGGGGCCGATTTGTTTTCTGCCGCCCGGACTTTATCGCATCGAAGGATCACTCACCGTTCCGGCCGGCGTCACGCTGTGCGGGGCATCGGGCGGGGTGCCGCACAGTGAGCATCCGATTGGGAGCGTGATCCTGGCGACCGGCGGCCGCGGAGAAGAGAACGGCACGCCGCTCCTCACACTGAAACCAAACGCCGTCCTTCGCAACATCACCATCCATTATCCCGACCAGAAACTTCCTGATGTGGCGGCGTACCCGTGGACAGTCCGGTTGGATGGCGAGCTCTGCCAGGTGCGCGACGTGACGCTGACAAATCCATACCAGGGGATTGATGCGGGCACGAAGTGGAACGAATTGCACCTCATCCAAAATGTATTCGGGTGTCCGCTGAAGACGGGCATCTACATTGACCAGTGCACGGACATCGGCCGGATCGAGAACGTCCATTTCAATCCCAACTTCTGGACGCGCATGGGGTTGAAGCCGGGATTCGCCGGCGGAGATTTGCCGAAATATCTCGCGGAGAACTTGACCGGTTTCAAAATTGGAAAAACCGATTGGGAATTCATCACGAACTGCTTCGTGATTTTTCCGAAGTATGGTTATCACTTCGACGATTTCGGCCACGGGCCGGGCAACGCGGTGGTCACGCAATCCGGCGGCGACATTTGCCCGGTGGCCGTGCGCGTGGATCGCACGCAACCGCACGCGGGCGTCCAATTCGCGAACGGCCAGTTCATGTCCACGTTCGAAATCGGCCCGAAAAATCACGGGCCCGTGAAGCTCGCAAATTGCGGATTCTGGGGAACGCCGGCCACGAAGGAACACATCCGTCACGAAGGCCCCTGCCTGGTGTCGCTGACGAGCTGCCATTTCAACGGCTGGGGGCAGGCCGATCCAGCGGCGCCGTGCGTGCGCGCGTCCAAGGGCAGATTAATCGTGAGCGGTTGTGATTTCATGGAGAGCAAGGCGGCGATCCGTCTCGAAAAAGGCCTCACCTCGGCAGCAATTTACGGTTGCGCGTTTCGCGGCGACAAGGCGGTATTGGACGAGTCGGGCGCGGACGTGCAAATGGGCGTCAATACGACCCACTAGCGAAGTTCCAGGCGCCAAGGACCAAGCGTCCAATTTCCGAGCTCGCGGTTCCGAGATTTTTCGGCGCGGCGGGCGTTTTCTTTAAGCGTCACAAAATCGTAACCCCTCCGCCCCAGGGATGACACTCAGCCAGTCCAGTCTCACGGGAGGAATAGCGCGCGGATGGAATGTACCCGCCGCAGCGCGATTTCACCCAACAAGACCATACTATGACGACTCGGACTGGACTCTTCTTTTCACGCGCCGGCATTACGGCGGGACGGACTACTTTGGCAACCCTGCTTTTCACGACGATTTCCCTGTTAAGCGCGCACGCGTTCACGGCGGGAAATCTCGCGGTCTTTTCGGCGGACAGTTCGAGCGCCAACAACACGACCTTCACCATCGTGGAAGTCAACCCGACACTGGCGGGGCAGACTTCGGCGGTCAGCTCGAATGCCGTCAACGGCACGTCGGGCCCCAATGCATTGCGTTGCAGCGGCTCGGCCACCAGCACGGGCTATCTGTCTGATAGCGCGGACGGGACGCTGCTGGTGTTCGATGCGGTCAACAGCACCTCGACGTCGGGCAATGCCAACACCATCGCCACCCGCGGTGTGGGCACGTTCGACAACTCCGCCACCTTCAATCTCGCCACCACCTACACCGCCGGCACGAGCGGCGGCACGCAGGCGCGTTGCGCGACGACCCTGAACAACTCCCTCTACTACATCGCCGACCAGGACGGCCTCTACACGAATTCGAGCACGCGCCTGACCAACGCCAACGTGCGGGCGATCAAGGCATTTGGCGGCGGCGTTTACATCCTCCAGCAATCTTCCGTGGCGGCGAACATCGTCGTCTCCTCGCTCTCGCTGGATGGTCGCACGCCCACCGGGCTGACCGGCCTGACCAATGAAACCACGGCGCAGGATTTCTACCTGATCGCCTCCGGCACCAACGGCACGACTTTCGACACGCTCTATGTGACCTGCAACACCAGCGCCACCGCGGGAACAATCAAAAAATATTCGCTCGTAAATGGCGTCTGGACGAACAACGGATCCTATTCGACGAGCTTCGGCGGGTTCGGTCTTTGCGCGGCCAAGAACGGCAACGGCGCGGTCCTCTACCTCACCACCGGCACCGGGGCCACGGCGGCAAACAACGTCATCAAAGTGACCGACACGGCGCCCTACAACAGCCCCATCGCGGTGACGACAGGAAACAACGTCACCGTTTACACCGGCGCGAGCGGCACGACGATGAAAGGCATCGCCTTCGCGCCGAGCGGTTGCACCCCGCCGGCCACACCGACCGCCGCGAACGACGGCCCGGTCAATGCGGGCGACACGCTGCACCTGTCCACGCCCACCGTGCTCGGCGCGACGTATGCCTGGTCGGGGCCGAACGGGTTCACCTCCAGCTTGCAGAATCCTTCCATTGCGAACGCGCAGGCCGTCAACAGTGGCATCTATAGCGTCGTTCTCACCGTGGGCTCCTGCTCATCGTCGCCAGGCCAGACGACGGCGATAGTCAATCCGGCGCCCAGCGCGCCCGTGGTCCTTTCGATCACGCCTTCCAATCTTTGGGCGTATCCCGGACAGCTCGCCAATTTCAACGCCTCAGTCCTCGGCACGCCGACCCCGACCGTTCAGTGGAAATTCAACGGCACAGATATCCCCGGCGAAACCGCCACCACTCTGCAAGTTGCCGTCAGCGACACGAACCAAAGCGGCATCTACTCGCTCGTCGCCAGCAATCTTCTGGGTCAGGCGACGAACGTCGCCACCCTCGTCGTCACGCCCAAACCGAACCTGGTCATCACGGAAGTCGAATCCAGCGAGAACACGAACGACGTGGTCGTGCGCGAGGATTGGTGGGAACTGAGCAACTTCGACACTTTCCCGGTGAACCTGCGCGGCTTCCGGATGGACGATTCCTCGGGCCAGCTCGCCACCGCGGTTACCTTTACCAACGACGTGCTGATCAACCCCGGCGAGTCCGTGGTTTTCGTCGAAAATCTTACCGAGGCACAATTCCGCGCGTGGTGGGGTTCGAACCTGCCACCGGCAGTCAAGATCATCAGCTACAGCGGCAATGGACTCAGCCTCAACAGCGACGGCGACGGCGTCGTGGTGTGGAACGCGGCCGCCACCAGCGATGGCGACACCGTGGCGACGGCGCTGTTCACCCTCGCGACCCGGGGCACCACCTTCGGCTACAATCCGGCAACGCATACCTTCGGCGGATTGAGCGTGGCGGGGCAGTATGGCGCGTTCACCGCTGACGTTCTCGGCGACATCGGTTCTCCCGGTACGATTGCCAATCATCCGAACTTCACGCAGGCGACCACGGGCGTCGGCGACATCACGCTCACCTTCGCCACCGAACCCGGTCTCAATTACGCCGTTGATTACACCACCAATCTCACTCCGGCGGCCTGGTTGACCCTGACCAATGTCGCCGCCGACGGCACGTCGATTTCCGTGGCTGATCCGGCTGGCGACGCAAAGCGGTTCTATCGCGCCCGTTTTATTCCATGATCCCGCGCACACACAATTATCCGCGCGCGTTCACGCTGATCGAGTTGCTGGTCGTCATCGCGATCATCGCGATCCTGGCGGCGATGCTGCTGCCCGCCCTGGCCAAGGCCAAGGGCCGCGCCTCGGCGACCTCGTGCCTGAACAAGATGAAGCAGTGGGACCTCGCCCAGACGATGTATTCGCAGGACAACGACGGCTTCATCCCGCGCGAAGCCTACGGCACCAGCGCGATGCTAAACAATTGGGCGCAGGTCGGGGACGTGAACCCGGGCACCAGCAGCGCGGACGTCTGGTATAACGCGCTGCCCGCCCTGCTTACGCTGAAAAAAGCCTCCGATTATTACGCGAGCTTTCCGGCGAACGTGGGGAATTTCTATTCCCAGGGCAGCCTGTTCCATTGTCCGACGGCGAAGTTCCCCGACAATGCCGCCACCGCCCTAGCGGTTTATTTCCCCATCGCCATGAATTCAAAATTGATCGAGGGCACGGACAAGACCATCAAGGTGTCCACGATCATGCAGCCCTCGGCCACGGTTTTCTTCCTGGAGAACCGGTTGCCGAACGAACCCAAGGCCGACTCCACGCAACCCGACACCGACCTTGGGCAACCCAGCAGCTACGCGAGCCGGTTCACGCCGCGGCATGATCAGAAGGGGAACCTCGCCTTTGTGGATGGACATGTCGCATTACTGAAAGGCAGCAAGGTGGTGGAGACGCAAAACAATGCGAACAAGGGCAAGGCGATCATGCCGCAGGTGGAAATCGTCTGGACGCAGGATCCGTCGGTGACGCCGTAAGAACTGCGGAGCGCCCATCTCTGAATGGGCGAGTTTCATACTGTCCTACGGTAACGCGCCCATTCAGAGATGGGCGCTCCTCGCTTAGGAATTCTTCAGCGCAATCTGGGCGACCACGTTGCCGGCGTCGCGGCAGCGGTCGATGACTTTCTCCAGCTGTTCGTAGAGGTCCTTGAGCGCGATGATTTCGATGGCGTCCCGGTATCCGCTGAACATATCGCGATACAACTCGATCATCTGCCGGTCGGCTGAGGATTCGAGTTGCTGGAGCTGGAAGTTCAATTGCTCGATCCAGGCGAGATCCTCCTTCCGCAAGTAGCGGATCAACTGGGTCACGATATCCACGGCACGCTCCAGCAGGCCGATCTGCATCGAAAAATCCGTTCGCCGCACACCCGGCGGCGAGAGCGACAGCCGCGCGGCGAACTTGTCCACCATCTTCGGGATTTTGTAGAGGACCGCCGAGAGCCGCGCGATATCCTCGCGGTCCAGCGGCGTGAGGAAGGTTTCGTAGATCGCCTGGTCCACCTGCTGCGTGATTTGTTTGTCCACCAGGCGCAGGCGGACGAACTCATCCACCGGCAGGATCTTTTCGGGAGATTGATTGTAGGCCACCAGGGCCTGGACGCTGTTCCGGGCGACCTGCGCGCTGGACTCGAGCAATCCGAAAATCCGCTCTTCCTGGCCCAGGAGCTTTTGCAGTGAAAACATGCGGACAGACATGACAGGCGCTGGCGGTAAATGCACGTGACACACTGTTACAATCGCGTGAAGGACCGCCGCGCGTCACCATTCCGTCACACAGTGCGCACCCAATCTTAACCTGTTCGCCACCGTGCCGGTCTTGCCGATTCTCACCGGCACTTGAAAATATACTCATGCGAATTTTTGTCCGGCTGCTGGCAGGCGTATTGGCTCTAACCGCCGTGAGCGGTGCTCTGGCCGGGGAGAAACCGCGCCATGTCGTGCTGGTGGTCTGGGATGGCATGCGGCCCGATTTTGTCGGCGCGGAAACCACCCCGAATCTGTTTCGCCTCGCGCAACAGGGCGTGACCTTCAAGAACCACCACCCGGTTTACATCACCACCACCGAGGTCAACGGCACGGCGCTGGCCACCGGCATGTATCCCGGCGAAAGCGGCGTGATCGGCAACAAGGAATTCCGCCCTGCCATCCAACCCGCCAAAAGCATTCACACCGAGGACCTCGAGGCCATCCGCAAGGGCGACGGGCTGTGGGACAAACGTTATCTCGCGTTTCCGACCGTGGCCGAGATGTTGCATGAGCACGGGCTCACCACCGTGATCGCCGGCGCCAAACCGGTGGCCCTGCTGCACGATCGCGCGCCGCGCGCGGAGCAGAATCTTGGCGTGAATCTCTTCGCCGGCGAATCGCTGCCCGAAAGCCTCGCGCCCGAATTGCGCAGGCAGTTCGGCGATTTTCCCGAAGCAAACATTTCCAGCGTCGAACGCGATGATTGGACCGCCGAGGCGCTGCTCGGCAGGCTTTGGGAAAAGGGCGTGCCCGCCTTCACGGTGCTGTGGTTGAGCGAGCCTGATCATTCGCAGCACGAAACCGGTCCGGGCTCGGCGCGTTCCCTGGCCGCCATCCGCCATTCCGATCAGGTGCTGGCCCGCGTGCTCGCGGCGCTCGATGGCAAACACGTCCGCGAAACAACCGATGTCATCGTCGTGTCCGATCACGCCTTTTCGACGATCGGGCGCAACGCGGACGTCGCAGCCACACTGAATCGCAACGGATTCAACGCGTTTCGCAAGTTTCCCGCCGAAGGCGCCCGCGACGGCGATATCCTGGTGATCGGCAACGGCGGCACCGTCTTTCTCTACGTCCAGGGCAGCGACGCGGCGCTCGTCGAAAGGATCACGCGCTGTTTGCAACGCCAGGACTTTGCCGGCGTGCTCTTCACTCGCGAAGGCCTGCCGGGAACGTTCAGCCTGAAGGATGGTCGCCTTCACTCGAAGTTTGCGCCGGACATTGTGATGTCGCTGCGCTGGTCGCCGGCGAAAAGCACCAACGGCACACCCGGCTTGATCTGCTCGGATTATTCCGAATACGGCCCGGGGCAGGGCATGCACGGCAGCCTGAGCACTTACGACCTGCACAACTTCTGCGTGGCGGCGGGGCCCGATTTTCGGGAGGGCATTCTCGACTATGTGCCCAGCGGGAATATTGATATCGCGCCGACGATTCTGGCGATTCTGGGCGTCACACCGCCGCACAAGCTGTCCGGCCGCGTGTTGCGCGAGGCGATGTCCGGCTCGGGGCCGGTAAACGTCGCCTTCGAATCGAAGCGGCTCGATGCCACCTACCGCGGCGGGGATTTTGTGTGGCGGCAGTATTTGAATTATTCGGAAGTGAACGGAACCGTTTATTTCGACGAGGGCAATGGCGAGCAAGCCGCGCCGGATGACGTGGCCAGGGTCGCCCCGCCGGCAGCGCCGGTCAGGCAGTAACTCTCGTTTTGGGTCCCGTCCCATTCCAGGCGCGCTATTACAAGCCACGGCTTCCGCCCTTTCTTCCGTGGCAGACGAGGCAACGAGGCTCCATATTTCCGATTACCCTTCGCACCCACTTCCCCGGAGACCATCTCAAACTCAAACCGTCCAAACGCCCTCCCTCTCCCCTCTCCTCGCACCGGCGCATGAGGGGAATTCCGCGCCCACGAGCGGCCTACTGCGTCACCGCGATGCTCAGCGAGCGGGCGGCCAGGCCATTGGCTTTTGACGGGCGCTGACCGAGCGGCAAGTACGGCTGGGCCAGGGTTTCGGCCGCGGCTTTGGCGGGCTGCGGCCGGGGTTCGCCGCGATAGAGCGTGATGGAGACGTGTTCGTTGCGGCGGATGCAATCCTTGATCGCCTCCGGATTCTTTTCGCAATTCAACAGGGTCTTCCAGGAAAAAATATGCTTGGGCTTGTGGAAATCGCTGTTGGCGAGGAACGGCAGGCGGCTCAGGCTCACGGGCGTGAAGAGGTTGTTGCGATTGGCGATTTCCCACGCGTCGATCACGGGCGCGAATTTTTCCTGGTTCTCCCAGAGATACAGGGTTTCCTTCGTCCATTCCGATTTCATCAGGTGCGGATGCGCGGCGATGGCGAGGCCGCCCTGGATGTGAATGCGCTGGATAGTCTCGAGGAGGTCGAGGCGCGGGCTGATCGGCGCGCGCAGGTCAACGCCCAGCAGGTGCGCGGACGATTTGCTGGTCGCGCCGTCCTTGTTGAACTCCAGGCCCGTCATCACGATCATGCCGTAGCGCCGCCACGCGCGCGTCGCCTCGGCGGCGATCACTTCGAAGTATTCCCCGATCTGGTCGTAGCTCATCGTGAACGGCGTCAGCCGCGAGAGCTTGCCGATCAACCGCCGCGGATCGGTCCAGTGATCGGTGATGCAGATGCAATCGAAGCCCCGCATCCCGTAGAAATCCACCACCTCCGGCACGGTGAGCTTGCCGTCGGAATAATTGGTGTGAATGTGAAAATCGCAAAGCAACGGCTGGCGCGCGCGGCGGTTCACCTTGCTGCTGGCGCGGACGGGTGCCACCGGTTCCGGCTCGGGTGCGCGGGCGGCGACACCGGGCCGCGGCTCATCCACGATGGACAGCGGAAACATTTCCGGGCGCGCGCAATGATCGGCGCGCTCGCATTCCTCCAGAATCAGTTGCGCCGTGCGCAACGCGGCGTCCGGGCGGCTCGCGCGGGTGATATTTTCCCGCCACCGGCTCCTGAGCCCGCCGTCGTCCTCCGCGAGGCGTTCCACCCAGCGGGCGACTTCCTTTTTGCCATCCGCCACGGCGCCGATGCCCAGTTCGGTGATGAGCCGGGCGTTGCCGTCCTCCTGCCCGGGGATGACCTGGTTGATGATCATCGGGCACTTCGCGGCGATGGCCTCCTGCACGGACGCGCCGCCGGCCTTGCCGATCACGACGTGGCTGCGCATCAGCAACTGCGGCATCTGGTTCGTCCAGCCGAGCAAGTGGAGGCGGCCGGCGTGTTCGCGGGCGCGGCGGGCGAGCTTCTCCTTCAACTCTGAATACCGGCCGACGGTCACGGTCAGTTCCACATCGGGAATCTCGAGCAGGCGATCAATGGCTTTGCCGCACTTCTTCTTGCCCGTGTTGATCAGGTAAAGCACGCGGAACGCCTGGCCCGCGCGCGGCGGCGAGGGCGGATTCTTCGCCTCGCCGGTGAACACCGGACTGATCGGAAAACCCAGCGCACGAATTTTGTCCCGTTCGATGCCCGCCTCGGCCAGCACGTCGCCGGTCTGCTCATCGCACACCACGAAGCGATCGCTCGGCGCGCGGTGCCACACGGAGCTGATGGAGCGGGCATCCGTGATCACGGTGACCAGGCGGAAGGGGCGCTCGCAACGATCACGGAACACGTTGTCGATCAATTGCGCGTAGGTCGGATAAGTGCTGACGACGCAATCAGGCTGGGTCTTTTCGATGAGTTGCACCAGCGTATCCTGCAAGCGCGAGAGGCCGCGGCCATCCGCCAGCCAGGGTGAGCGGTCGAGCAACCGGAAAAACCCCGCCCACACCATCGGCGCGTAACGCACCGCGCCGAGATACGCCTTCTTCGCGATGTGATTCAGGCGCTTGTAGCTGCGTTCGTACAAATCCGCGACCGTGATCTGCGCGTCGGGCGCAATTTGTTCCAGCGCTTCGCGAATGTTGCGCGCGGCCGCGTTATGGCCGTCGCCGAATCCGGCGGTGAGGATAAGCACGCTTTTCATGGGCATTACTAATGCCAAGCCTGCGGGTCGGATGTGACGGAATGGCGTCGGTTGCGTGAAATGCCAACGACATTTATCCGCGAATTGTAACACGCACGTCGCTGTCACTGCGGCAGCCGGGAGGGCTATGCTCGCCGCATGGATTGGATGGGAAAACTGATCTTCGGGCGAATGCACCCCGGCAGGCGGCGCAAGGAGCTCCGCATGCTGGCGCTCGCGCTGCTACTGGCGTCGTTGCTGTGCCTGATCATCGGCGGCGCCATCTACGTCCTCTCCGCCCAGAACCGGATTTGATCGTCGTCGTCGGCAAACAGTCTGGTCTATCGGCCAGCCTGTCTGTTCCACCCGTCCCACCGGTCCCACCCGTCCCACCGGTCCCACTGGTCCCATCGGTTCGGGATTATGCACCCTACCATTTCAACAGGGCGGGAACAATGCGGCGAATGGTGGCATTTTGGGAACGCATACCAGCCAGAGTTTGCCCCTGAATTTTGGGTTGTGCAATCGCCCGAAAACGCTTCAAATCCACCCGGAAAGGAAACCATGCAAACAGAAGGGATTTTCTATGCGGCGGCTTGGAGTCTTGCCGATTGGGCGAACCTTGCGCAAATTCTTAGCCTCTTGGGGTTGCCGCTAACGGTTATCGCTTGGCTAATCACGCGGGAACAAACGGCAAAGTTTTGGAGCAAAAACCGAAACTGGATTTTTGGATTTTTCGCGCTTCTGTTTTTGGTTGGGCTTTGGCGGTTCGGCTGGCTGAATTGGGTTGGCGCTTTCCTGAGTTATCGCGTTCCGGTTTGGGGCGTTCTTTTGGGGTTGCTCGTGGTTGCCGCCATTGTTGCGGGATTCATCGTCGTTGCTCTTTGGTATGAAAAACACAAATCAGGGCCAAAGACTCCTGAGCAATACACGCCGGACGATTACAAAAGCGATTTTCTATATGAAGCTGATTGGCATTGGAACTATAGCGACAGCACAATCAATGAACCGCACCCCTTTTGCCCACGCTTCAATTGCCAATCCCGATTAGAGATTCAAAGGGATTCAAGTAGAAGTTTCGGCTACCATTTGAACGGCGTTGTTAATCTTGTTTGTCCGAATTGCGGCTTTCGCAGGGAATATGATTACACTTTTGCGAAACTGCAAACCCTAAGAGGCTGTATTTCAACACCCTGCTAGTTGGAATCGAAATAGAGCGACGAATCAGAACGAAAGAATTTCAAAAGATACTTGCCGTAAGAGCCAAGAATCAAAGTGAAGAAATTATCTAGGCTCGTGGCGCTCGCCCTTGCTGGTTAGGGATGGCGCTAATGACTCAAATCTGGCGATTCCGAATCAAGCATTATGGCTTTCGCGTCATATTGCTGGCCATTCTTTTGGCGGGGCTGGCGCTCGTCGCATTTGCGATTTTCTTTTTGCAAGGATGGATTAATCGTCTTATCTATTCTTGCGCTGGCGTTGTGGTTTGCCTTTTCGCGTGTCAACAATACTGGTTGCTCTTGTCTTACGAAAAACACGCATGGACTCTCTATTCATTTAAGGGACAACATTTGCCACACGGTTACGAAAAAGAAAATCTGCTGCATCTGCTAATGAACCGGGAAACTTATTTGGTGGATACGAATTTCCCTTGGCCCAAATTAACCGCCAATATTGCCAACAAAGATAAGGCGTTTGTTTTTGGCCGAACTCACCAAGAGGAAAAGGCCAATCGGTATTCCTTCTACTTCGAGAATTGGCACCACTTGCGACAAGGTAACGGCTACCTCTTGGCTACCGACGATAGTTTTAGATTTACGGTTTGCATTGAAAGATTCGATAAGTATTTCGGAAGGACAAAGAGTAAAAGGAAAGTCCGTATAGCTTCACTATCAGAAGATGAAAAACGCAGACAAATTCCCGATTATGAAGATTATTCCGACAATAGGGCGCAATCATTTAAAGTAGCGAAGAAAGATTTGTTAGAACGCCTTGGGATAAGTCATATTGACGAATTAGACAATCGCCGAAAGTTCAAAGCCCTGCGCGTATGTCGGCAAGCTGTTATTAAAATTCGTGTCCCATTTTGTCGCGGTGATTATCTGGAATCTACCGACTTGGCGGCGGATTGTTTTGCCTTACTGTTAATAGAAAGTAAACACCAACGGAACGAATTCAAGCGGGACGATAAACCGCATTTCTTGCATGACACGATTTTATTGAGGGACGCGATTTACTTGGGCTGCGGGATACTTACTGACGATATTGACTTAACACGAATGGCCGAACGCTATTGCGGCCTTCCGGTTAAACGTGCGAAGGATGTTTAGCGCCCACGCTTCCAGTCGCGAAGTTTAATTGCCACCGTCAAAGCGCCTGCTGTAACCCCCAACATTACAGAAACAAAACCCATCAATGGCGACTCATGGGTTCATAGATTTCTTTTTTGCAAATCCCGTATCCGTAATCCCCGGCACGACGTATTTCTTTCAACCGTTCCTTCAGTCGGGAGATCAGTATGGCATAGGGGGCAACATACAAGGGCACGATTATTCTGGTGGAACCGCTTATTTTAATGGCCTGCCGTCAACATCGGACCTTTGGTTCCGTGAGGGCATCACCCCGGAGCCGTCAACGGGCGCACTATTCATTCTTGGCGGTTGCGCTCTGATGTGGGCCAAACGGTGGCGTTTACGAGCGTAGCAGGCTCCGCTGGCAGTAGCCCAATCGCGCAATCGTCAGTGCTCACTATTGACACTTTTCCGCCCTCATCACGCCTCCTTTTTCGTGTATTTTTGTGCCTTTTTGTGGCTATTGGCCTTCGATTCTTGTATTAAAACTTTTGCGCCTTCTGCGCTTTTTAGCGGCTAATTCTTCCTCACCTTCATTCTCCGTTTCCGCAGTTCGCTCCTGTTCAACCTTTCCTTTTGATCCGCGTAATCCGCGCCCTCCGCGGCCCATCCTCTTTTCCCCATTTCTGACCTTCGTTTTCCGTTTTACGAATTTCAATGTCAAACTTCTTTTAGTCCATTTTCTCGTTTTTGCCTCTTCCAACCACCATTTTACCCCGGTAAACATTGGCTCCTTTTAACCTCCGGCCCTTGCAAATCTTTTTCCAATAATCTCCCGCGGTGGGAGATCATTTTTCTTCCCATTCTGCCATACTGCCCCCGTGTGAATGAAATTTCTCATTCACCGAAGGAGGAAAGAAACGATATGAGTTCGAATGCAAACGGGTCCATCGGGCTAACCGCCCGCGAACCCGCCCGCCCAAGCCCGGAGGCGAATAAACCCTCAACCCTCAACTTTCAACTCTCAACCATTGGATGAAACTGCCGAGAAAATCCCGGCCGGACCTCGATTCGGCCATGACGGCCCTCAAGCGCCTGCCGGCCGACGACCGCGCCGACATCCTCGCCTGGCGCTCCGACCCCGCCCTGACCACTGCGGCGGCCCGCCAGCTCATCGCCGAAAAATACGGCCTGCAACTCAACCAGGACAGCCAGCTTCGCCGCTTCTGGAAGTGGCAGCTCGGCCAGGCCACCATTGATACCCTTGTCGAAATCAAGGAGTGGGACCAGGACCAGTTGCAGCAGCGCTTTCCCAATCTGACCCGCGACCAGATCCGCGATGCCATCATCAAACGCAGCTACGCCATTGCCGACATGGCTGAGGACGTGGCCCTCAGCCTGCGCGTCGCCGCCGAGGACCGCCGCGACCGTCGCCTCTCCCTCTCCATTGAACGCTGGCAACTCGACGTCGCGGCCGCCGCGATGGCGGTCCTGCCCGAACTGCGCTCGATCGTCGAGTCCGACGACCTGAGCCAGGACGAGAAACTCGACCAGATGCGGCGGAAGATGTTTGGTGTCCTGCCCGAAGACCGGATGAAAATCCACCCCTTCACCGACTCCGTTCAATCCCAGCTGGCGTCCGGGCCTTCCGACCGCTCATGAACTCCAAAGATCACCTAAGGTACACTCAGGTACGCTCAAAGTACGCCAAAGGTACACTCAAATTACGCCCATGAACGCCAAAGGACGCCTAAAGTCGCGAAAGGTACAACCTTTCTATTTTTTTCGGCCAAACCGTGCCGCGGCTCCCCGCGAGCTCAAAATGCGGATCCCCAAATCCAGGCCCGCCCCCGTGCGGCCCATGCCCCTCCGCGACTATCAGCAGGCGATTTTCACCGACCACCAAACCGGCATCGTCATCCTCCATTGGTCCCGTCAGATCGGCAAAAGCTACACCCTGGCCGCCTGGGCCGTGGACCGCCTCCTCACCCAGCTTCATCGCTACGAATCCTGGCTCATCACCGTCCTCTCCAACTCCCGCGACAACGGCGCGGAGTTCCAACTCAAATGCGCCGAAGTCTGCCGCCGGTTCGGCGCCACGTTCGTTTCCCAGGACGAATCCCCCGACCTCGACTACAAAAACATGCGCATGGAATGCCGCGTCACCTTCCGCAAGGAAGACGGTGTCCCGCGCACCGGCCGCATCAAAATCCTCGCCGCCAATCCCCGCACCGCCCGCGGCTTCTCCGGCGACCTCATCCTCGACGAATTCGCCTTCCACGAAGACTCCAACGCCATCTGGGAAGCCGCCGAGCCCATCCTCTCCGCCAACCCTGAATTCCTCTGCCGCATCGCCAGCACCGGCAACGGCCGCCACAACCTCTTCTACCGCATGGCCGCCGCACCAATGCCCTTCCCCGTAGCAGCCGAGGTGACGAGGCTCCATAATTCCAACCACCCTTCGCCGCCAACCCCACTCAATCGCGACGAGTTCTCAAACCGTGCAAACGCCCTCCCTCTCCCCGGCTTGTCGCACCATAGCGAAGCGAAGGCGGAGGGAGCGGGCCGGGGCCTGTCCCGCCATCTCGTCCGCCATAGTCTTGACGACGGCGGAAGCGTCCTCGCGACGGCGGATGAGGGGAATTTCTTTTCCAACCGCTCGGAACAGGCCGAATCCGCGACACCAAACACAGCAAATTCAAAAACCTGCAACTTGGAACCTGCAACCTGCAACTCCCCCTCTTTGTTCATTTCCCAATCCGGCTTCCCCGTCTCCCGCATCACCCGCACCACCGCCCACGCCCTCGGCGTCCCCATCTACGATCCCCACACCCGCGCCCCCATCACCCCCGCAGCCGCCCGCGCCAAGGCCCGCGACAAACGCGCCTACGACCAAAACTACGAATGCGCCTTCAACGACGAAGCCATGGCCCTCCTCACCCACGCCATGATCGCCGCCGCCGAACGCTCCCCCATCGCCATCGACGAACAATCCTGGAGCGCCGCCACCCTCGAACGCCTCGCCCGCGCCACCGGCGAGCTCTTCATCGGCAACGACATCGGCCGCCACCGCGACCTCTCCGTCGTCACCGTCCTTGAAAAAGCCAGCCCCGTGCACCGCGTCATCGGCATGCTCCGCATGAACGGCCTCCGCCTGCCCGCCCAAAAAATCGAACTCGAAAAAGTCTGCCGCCTGCCCAACTTCCGCGCTTTCGCCGGCGACATGACCGGCATCGGTCTCGGCCTCATCGAATTCCTCCAGGAAGACTTCGGCGTCTATCGCATCCACGGCGTCAACTTCTCCAGCAGCGAACCCCTCAGTAACCGCCTCCGCAACGAAGGCCGCCAGGGCGAAACCGCCCGCGTCACCGAAATCATGGCCACCGACCTGCTGGAATGCTTCGAAGACCGCACCCTCGAAATCCCCTCCGACCCTCACCTCCGCGAAGACCTCGCGAAGCCCGAAAAGATCACCAGCCCCGGCGGCCGCGTCAGCATCGCCGCCACCCGCGACGAAGCCGGTCACGCCGACCATTTCTGGAGCCTCGCCCTGGCCGTCCGCGCCACCCGCAGCCAACCGCCCGCCGGCCGATTCCTCCCGCCCTCCGGCTGGCGCGCCATCGGGTTGGCCAATCGCCGCGACCGATCCGTGCTCTGCTGATATGAAATTGTTCGAAATGCCATCTGAGGCAGGGTCATCGCGCCCGCCCCGAATCCCTTCAGCGCTGCGACGACCCCCACGCGCAATGCCGAATGAATGCGAGCCGGCGCCCGAAGATTCTCCGGAGCGCGGACAATCCTGTCCGCAGCAACGCACGAAAACAAACCGGCGTTTGAACTTCCCCCAGCTTGCGACGGCGGATGTTCGCAAAACTCTATGCGATGAAACGCGTTGGTTCGCTGCTGCGGACAGGAATTTCAGCGCTCCTTTACGGAGGGCGCCCGTCCCCAACCGCAGCGCGTTCGCATGCCTTGCGACTTGCTGCGACCAGTCACCGGCCTATCCCGGGTGGGGCGCGCAGTCCCTGCGCGCCGTCATACCACAGCGTGAGATCGTCCCTCCTCGCACGCCTCCGGTCGGCAGCGGAGTGCCGGCCAACAGCTTCTTCGCCGGGCCTGAATATCTATTTACCGGGGAAGCCGGATTGGGAAACGAACCAATTCGGATGGTTGCAGGCCTCAGGTTGAAAGTCATTTTGGCGTCAGTGCGGTTCGGGCTTTGGATTTTTTTGTCATTCGTCACTCGAGCTTCGACATTACCTCTTTCCTGCCGGGGCCGCTCGACAATACGGCCCTCGTGTGTTACGGGTTACCATGGTCCAACGCCAACCCAACACGCGGGGTTTCAGTTTGATCCTCCCGCCTTAAATCACCAGCGACGATTGCCAAAGTCGGACGACCGGCGCGTCGTCCCTGCCTTTTTTCCGAGCTGAATCCAAGCCCCTGGTGGCTGTCCCCCCACCCATATGATTCGGTTATTTGCCGGCCGGTTTTGGTCGATGTTGCTTGCGCTTTGTCTGGCGACGGCGCGCGCGCTGGCGGATGGCTGTGTCCCGCCGCCGTCCGGCATCGTCGGCTGGTGGCCCGGCGATGGGGACGCAAACGACATCGCCGGCACGAACAACGGCACGCTGCAAGGCGGTGCGGTCGCCAATGTGGCCGGGATGGTGGGCGCGGCCTTCGATTTCAACGGCACAAACGCCTATGTGCAGATTCCCGACGCGCCGGAGTTGAAGCCAACGAACCTGACCGTGACCGCCTGGGCGTGGTTTGATTCACTCGATTCACAGGCGTCCGGCGGCTCGCCGGCGGGCCAGCAGTATCTGGTTTTTAAACAGAACACGCGGAACGGATCGTTTGAGGGGTATTTTCTCGGCAAGGTGCGCGTGACGGGCAAAGACGTCTTTGTGTTCAGTGTTTCCTCCGCAGGCGGCCTCACAGCCGAGGTGCGGTCGCAGACGCAGGTGTTGACGGGCGCGTGGTATCACGTGGCGGGGCTGCGAGGGCCGACCAACGTGCAGATTTACGTGAACGGCCAGCTCGAAGCGCAGGCGCCGGTGTCGTTCCCACAGGACTATGGGAATTTTCCACTCTACTTCGCCACGTCCGGCCAGAGTTATTGGGACCACAAGTTCAAGGGGTCGCTCGACGAAGTCTCACTCTACAACCGGCCACTGACATCGAACGAAATCTCCGCCGAATATCTGGCGATGAGCCAGGGCAAATGCAAAGGCGCTTTGGTGATCTCGCCGCCGCAAAGCGGATACGGATATCTGGGCGGGTCGTTCACCTTCAATTGCACCGCCTCGGGCGCGCCTGCGTTGGTCTATCAATGGCGAAAGAATTCCAACCCGATCGCCGGCGCCACGAATACGTTTTTGACGCTGACCAACCTGCAATCCACCAACGCGGGGAATTATTCGGTGACGGTCACCAACGGCTACGGCACCAACACGAGCCCCTCCGCCGCGTTGCAAATCCGGCTCGCGGACATCGGCATCAGTCTGGTGCCGCCCGGGCCCGGCGGCCTGGCGCAATTAAGTGTAACGGGGGTTCCGGGACATAGTTATACCGTCCAAACCACGACCAATTTGGGTCTCCTGAACCTCTGGGCTAACCGGACAAATCTTACGCTGACCAACTCGACGGTGACCTGGACCGATCCGCAGCCCGCAACCGGGGCGCGGCGTCTGTATCGGCTGAGCCAGTGATTTGGCCCTGTAAAATCAGGCGTTTTCCCACCCATTGGGGCAGGCAAAATCTTCCTTGTCGTGGCAATTACGGAGTCCTCAATCCGTAATCAATCTACCCCAAAAGGCACGTGTGGCTCTGTTAATCTGGCCGGGCTGTGTTAAATCATTCTGGGTAAATAGCGGTGCACAATCACGAGCCAGCTAGAGTAGAAAACTGAATTCCCCGCGCGGGTGCGGGGAGGCTCGTCATGGCTTTCTCAGAGGTGACACGAAATCTGACATGAATATTGATAACTTGTTGGTGAAGAGCGGGGGCTTGACACTCAATCGCCTGGGTTTGGTTTTGGCTTTGGCCGCGACCATGGCGGCCGCGCTTCCGGCGCAGGCCGCGAGCTGCACGGCGCCGCCGTCCAACCTGGTGGGCTGGTGGCCCGGCGACGGCACGCCCAACGATCTGCAAGGCACAAATAACGCCATCCTTCAGGGTGGCGCCACCGCCACGGGCACGGGGCTGGTCGGGTCGGCATTCACTTTCGACGGCACCAACAACTATGTGCAGGTGCCCGACGCGCCCGAGTTGCGTCCAACGAATTTCACGGTGGAAGGCTGGGTACGCTTCACCGCGCTGGATTCCCAGGGGTTGGGTGGGTCGCCAGCCGGGCAGCAGTATGTGGTGTTCCGGCAGAACACGCGCTCCACTTCGTTCGAAGGGTTCAACGTTTACAAGACGCGCGTCTCCAGCAAGGACTACCTCGTGTTCGGCGTCGCGTCGTCGGGTGGGTTGAGCGTGGAAGTCATCGCCAGCACGCAGACGCTGGCTTCGGCGTGGTATCACTTCGCGGGCGTGCGCGGTTCGAACTACATCGCGTTTTACGTGAACGGCCAGCTCCAGGGGCAGTCCACGGTGAGCTTCGCGCAGGACTACGGCAATTTTCCGCTCTACTTCGGCACGACCGGCCAGAGCTTCTGGGACCACAAATTGCGCGGCCTGCTGGATGAAGTTTCGATTTACAATCGCCCGCTTTCCGCGGCCGAGGTTTCCGCCATTTATGCTGCCGGCGCTTCGGGCAAGTGCAAGGGCTTGAACATTGTTACATCGCCCCAAAGCCAGACAGTTGTCGCCGGCAGCAACGTTTTGTTCTCGGTCACGGCCAGCGGCAGTCCGCCGCTGGGTTACCAGTGGCAGTTCAATGGCGCCGACGTGAGCGGCGCGACCGGCACCAGCCTGACGGTGCCGAACGCCCAGTCCTCCAACGCCGGTCCTTACTCGGTGATCGTGAGCAACGGCTCCGGTTCCGTGACCAGCTCGATTGCGAATCTTACCGTGCTCGTTCCGCCGGCATTTGCGGCCCAGCCGCAGGATGCCTCCGCGGACTCTGGCGCGTCTGCGGCTTTCAACGCCGCCGTGACGGGCACGACTCCTTTGACCTATCGCTGGCGCCTGAATGGCAGCCCGATCTCCGATGATGCGCATCGCACCGGCACGACCACCACGAATCTCCAAATCTCGCTCGTCGCGCCGACCGACCAGGGCACCTACACCCTACAGGCGAGCAACGCCGCGGGTATCACGATCAGCTCGCCGGCGGTGCTGACGGTCACCGGTTCACCGGGCATCGCGACGCAACCCGCGCCGCAAAGTGTCGCGACGGGTGGCAATGCGAATTTCAGTGTGGTGGCCACGGGCACCACGCCGCTCAGTTATCAGTGGCGGTTCAATGGCGGTGACCTTTCGAATGGCGGCGGCATCGCCGGCGCGACGTCCTCCGCGTTGTCGTTGACGGGTGTCACTACGAACAGCGCCGGCAATTACCAGGTCGTCATCAATAACGGTCTCGGTTCGGTGACGAGCATCGTGGCGTCGCTCACCGTCAATCTTTCACCGGCCATCGTGATTCCGCCGGCGAGTCAGACCGCCACGGCCGGCACGAACACGACCTTCACGGTGGTTGCTTCCGGTGCGGCGCCGCTCAGCTATCAATGGCGATTTAACAACGCGAACATCTCGAACGGCGGACAATTTGCCGGGGCGACGACTACCGCGTTGACCATCACCACGGTGGCCCCTGGCAACGCCGGCAGTTACACAGTGGTCGTCACCAATTCCCTGGGCTCCGTGACCAGCGCGGTGGCCACGCTCACCGTGGTGCCCCCGACGGATTGTATCGCGAGCCCCTCCGGCCTGGTGGGTTGGTGGACCGGCGACGGCAGCGCGAAGGATATTGTCAGCGGCAACAACGGTATTTTCGTGGGCAACGCGAACGCCAACGCCACAGGCAAGAACGGCCAGTGCTTCAAGATGGATGGCACGAACGATTACGTGAAGATCCCGGACTCCCCCCTCTTCCACCTGACTAATCTCTCGCTGGAGGCGTGGGTGAACTTCGATACCTACCAGGTGCCCGGCTTCACGCCTTACACGAACCAGCAATACATCGTCTTCAAGCAGAACTCGCGCATGTGGGAGTTCGAAGGTTTCACGCTGACGAAGGACCACGATCCGCAGGGCGACGTCTTCCTGTGGGAAGTGGCGTCCGCGGGCGGCATCCTTTACCGCATCGATTCGGTGAACACCGTGGTGACCGGCGTGTGGAATCATGCGGTGGGCATCCGCGGGCCGGATTACATCCAGCTCTACATGAACGGCCATCTCGAGTCGCAGCTCAGCGTGCCCGACCCGCAGGATTACGGCACCAACACGATGTACTTCGGCACGTCGGGCCAGGATTATTACGATCGCCGGCTTCACGGGCGGCTCGACGAAGTCGGGCTCTACAATCGCGTGCTCTCGTCGAATGAAGTCATGACGCTGTATCTCGCGGGCAGCGCCGGCCGTTGCAAAGGCACGAACGGCATCCTCATCAACACGCAGCCGCAGAGCCAGTCGGTATCGTCCGGGACCAGCGTGGGCTTCAGCGTGGGCGCGGCCGGCATCACGCCCATGACGTTCCAGTGGCAGTTCAACGGCTCGCCCATCGGTGGCGCGACGAATTCGTCCCTGCCGCTCACGAGCGTGCAGTCGTCCAATGCGGGCACTTACCGCGTGGTGGTCAGCAATCCCGCCGGCACGCGCATCAGCGATGACGCCGTGCTGACGGTGCTCGCCGCGCCGGTGATCACGCAGCAGCCGACCAATCAAACCGTCATCAAGGATGCCGACGTGAACTTCGCCGTTACGGCGACCGGCCAGGCGCCGCTGAGTTATCAATGGCGCATCGGTGGCGCGGCCATATCGGGTAAAACGGATCAAACGCTGTCGCTGAATGACGTGCAGTCGGGCGACGCGGGAGATTACAGCGTCGTGGTCACCAACAGTGTCGGCTCGGTCACGAGCGAGGTCGCCACGCTCACCGTGCTGCTGCCGCCGGATATCACAGTGCCGCCGACAAACGAGACGGTTATTGCGGGATCGCCCGCCAGCTTTTCCGTGGGTGCGACCGGTACCGCGCCGATGACCTATCAATGGTACAAGGCCGGCGGCCTTTTGGGCGGCGAGACCAGTGCCTCGCTGAATCTGCCCAACGCGCAGCCGCCGCAAGCGGGTGGCTACAGCGTGGTGGTGATGAATTCGGCGGGCGCGGCCACCAGCGTGGTGGCGACCCTCACAGTTCTCATGCCGCCTTCCATCGTCGCTCCGCCGACGAACGCGGCGGTTCTCGCTGGGGCGAATGTAACCTTCAGCATCGCGGCCACCGGCGATGCGCCGCTGGCGTATCAATGGGTTCTTAATGGCACAAATAATCTTGGCGTGGCCAGCTCGGCGCTGACGTTGAACAACGTGCAGACGTCCGATGCCGGCACTTACACGGTCACCGTCAGCAACGGCGCCGGGTCCACGAATGCTCCGGCGACGCTCGTGGTGCTGACGCATCCGGTGATCTCAGACGTGCAGAAGCATCTGGACGGCAGTGTGTCGTTCGTGGTCAACGGCAATGCCGGTTACAACTGCGTGATCGAGGGCAGCACCAACTTCACGGATTGGGCGGACCTTGGGACGGTAACCAATACCTCCGGCCAATCGACGTTTACGGATTCAGCCGCCGCGGGGCGCGAACTGTTGTTCTACCGCGCGCGGTTGCAGTACTGATTCAACCCGCCGGGTTGATAAACAGTAACCGGTGGTCGGTCCAAGTCCGCGCTTGTCGCGGAAGGACCGACCACCGGGTTGATCCACGATGGGCGCTTCGAGGGCGGTTACTCCACATCCACGGTCACTTCCTGGAGGATGGCCTGCTCCCGGCGTTCGAACCAGCGGCCCTGCATCCGGATGATTTCGCGGTACAGCCAGAACACACCGGGGAGCAGGAGCACGCTCGCAATCAAATCCACCGGCACCCGGGCACTCCAGGCATCCAGCGAACAAAACCTGTCCAGCACGGGCGGCACGAAGAGCGGCAGCAAAATCAGCGGCAGGCAAACCAGCGCAAGGAGGTTGGATATAATGGCGACGGGTTTCATTTTGCCCATCTTCAAGGACCCTTGCGCCAGGCGGAAAGGGGCGAGGATCGAAGCCGCGTTGCCGAGCAGGCAAAACAACAGGAAACCCGCCGGGATGCGGACCACGCCGCCGATGAAGTCGAGCCACCGCATGCCGCCGAATATTTTCATCATGACGAGCAGGAGGAACGCGGTCGCCGCCATGAACGGGAGGAAGGCGAGGTTTTTGGCCGCGAGCACCTGGTGACCGCGCACGGGCAGCAGGACCAGGGAGCGGAAACCGTTGCGGTCGAGGCCGAACATGTTGGCCATGAGATTGATCAGGCTCATCGCCGCCGCGCCCACGGCCACGGTGGCCGCGATGGGCCCGAGGGAGATTGGACCGGTGCTGACGCGCTTCAAAAAAGTGAACGAAAGAATGACGGCCATGACGACCGGCATGAGTGCCGCCATTTTGATTTCCGGCATGCGCAGCAGCGAACGCAAGGTCGCCAGCGCCAGCGCGCTGGTGCGTTCGGAAATGACGGGCAGAGTGCGCGCCACCAGGAGTGGGCCGCGTTTGCCGACCGGGACGGGCGCGGCGGCGGTGACCACGCCCGCCGGCAGCGGTGCGGTTTTGACCGGCCGGTCGCTGCCGCGATAGAATTTCATCGTGATGGAGTACGCGCGCATGAGGCCCAGCATGCCGATCAGGCAGCTCGCGGCGAGACCGCCCAGCGCGGGCCACGGATTCCCTTCGCGCAAGGTCATCGTGCCGTAACCCGTCCAGCCCGGCGGCAGGAACCAGTGGGCTCTCGCGACATTAAGAGGCATGGCCAGACCGCCGATCTTGGGGCGGTCGCCGGGCGATTTTCCCTTTTGGTGCATGGCCTGCCGGACGGCGGGCAGGTTTAAGATGATGTTCGGCAACTGGCCGCCGAGCACCAGGACGATGGTCAGCCAGAGGATGATCGAGCGGCGTTTGCGTTTGTTGATCATCAGGCCGGCCAGCCAGCCGCGCAGGCAATACATCCACGCCGTGACCATGAAGACGAAGCTCAACGCCAGCGGCAGCACCAGGAGCATTTGGAAACCGGCCCCGAGGGCGAGGCCGAGGCTGAAGCCGAAAATCCCCGGGATCAACAGGCCGAAGCTGAACGTGCAATGCGAGGCGAGATAATTGAACGCGAAGACGCGCTGCAAGGTGACCGGCAGGTGCAGCAGCTTGGTGAGGTCAATGCTTTCCAGGCGCTGGAGTTCCGCGATCATGGCGCTGATCCAGATCACGAGGAAGAGGAACAGCACGCCGTCCCAGACAAACATCAGCGCGGCCGGCGGGGCTTTCTCCGCCAGAAAATAGCCGCCAATGGCGCCGCCCACTCCCAGCGCGACGGCGATGACGGCCATCAACACCATGCCGATCACGGCGAGCACGGCATTCAATTGCCCGGCGCGTTGGAATTGATTGCGCGACAGCCGCCAGCGCAGCCAGAGGATCGCGCGAAATTGCTCCCAGTTCATGGTTGGTTAGCGGACGGGCCTCGTTTCATTTCGTGGCTCACGATTAACGGGTGGCGCGGAGGGAAGCAAGTTTGTGCTGGGTTCAGCAAGGGGGCTTTGCACAAAAAGGGGTGCAGATTTGACCATGAATGACTTCGCCAACCGCAAACTCCCATGCTTTTGAACGCGCTGCGGCTTATAAAGCCGCGCTCCGGGACTTTTTGTGCACAGCCCATCAGGGTGCCCCCCCCCAATCAACCCGCAACATGCAACAAACCGCATAAACATTGGTCGAAATGGGTGTCCAACCCGCAACACAACCCGCAACAAAGGTGCTACCGGCAGGAAAAGGCCAATAAACATTGGGTGGAATGGGGGTGCGAGTCGCAACAAGGGTCGGATTTATTGGTTGGAATGAGGGGTTCCCTTTGAAATGGGCGGCGAGACGCCGCCCGAACTCGCGGGCGAGGACGCCCGCGCTACGATCGCGCCAGCCGGGGCTTTGATTAAAGCAGGGAAGTGAGCGCGGCGCTGGAGCAGGATGCCGGGTCGCGGGGCGGAAAAAGATTGTTTGAAGAGGTTGTACCTTTGGCGTCTTTAGGCGTCCTTTGGTGTTTTTTCGTGTAATTTGAGTGTACCTTTGGCGTCCTTTGAGCGTCCCTTTGCTGTCCTTTACGTGTACCTTTGGCGTCCCCGAGCGGGCTTTGCGCAAGAGGTGTTCGGATTTGACCTTGAATGCCCTGGCTAATCGCAAACTCCCATGCTTTTGAACGCGCTGCGGCTTATAAAGCCGCGCTCCGGGACTTTTTGTGCAAAGCCTTGCGGGTGACAGGCCGTTGCGCCGGTGCGCGCGATGGTTTGTGTCGTTCGTCAATGGCAACGGCATAATTCCTCCAGCTTCCTTTTTCCTGACAGTTGCATTTCCCTGGTTGTGCCCGCGGGGAGATCGGCCGAATAAAACAGGCGATTCCCGGGCGAGAAATCCCTCCGCAGGAATGCTCGCACGATTTAGTTGGGTGTCAAGTGGGCGACGCCCTTACTGATAATGCGGCGGTTTCTGCGGGTTGGCTTTGATGCGTTCCAGCTCCAGCGTCTGCATGGCCTCGGACTGCCGCTGATTTTCCTTTTTGAGGCGATCCAGCAGTTTGCCCTGCTCCATAAGTACCGCGTTCAACAGCCAGCACGCTGGAATTGATTGCGCGACAGCCGACAGCGCAGCCAGAGAATCGCGCGAAACTGCTTCCGGTTCATTTCAGGCGATCACTTGTGAGAAGGGATATGTTAACTGTTTGATATCCAATCCTTTTTGCTCCTACTAAATAGGGCTATTTATATCGATTTATTCATGATTTCGTGTATAAACCCATATAAATTGATTTTTTAACTCTGTTTTTGTGAAAGTGAGCAGATTTCCAAGACATTTATATCAACTTTATCAATTTATACTTGAAACTGTGTATAAACATATATAAACGAGTATAAAATCTCATATGGATCCAATCAAAAATCCATTTGCGCCAGGGGCCGGTTCCCCGCCACCTGAACTCGTAGGTCGGCAACCGATCCTGGCCCAAGCGCGAGTTCTGCTTGGAAGGGTGAGATTGAAGCGGCCCGAGAAAAGCCTCCTCCTCACCGGGCTTCGCGGTGTTGGCAAGACCGTCTTGCTAAATGAAATCGAGCGCATGGCGATTGCCGAAGGATACCGAACCATTTCGGTTGAGGCACACGAAGACAAGCGCCTGGGACCATTGATTGCTCCGCCACTACGACAAACTCTCTATGAGTTGGATCGTCTTGCCGGGGCCGGAGACAAGGTCAAACGCGGCCTTGCAGTGCTCAAAGGCTTCATGAACGGCATCAAAGTGAAGGTGGGCGAAGTGGAAATCGGTCTTGATATCGAGCCGGAAAAAGGGGTTGCCGACAGCGGTGACCTCGAAGCGGACCTCCCCAATTTGTTCGTTTCCGTGGCCGAGGCCGCGGAAGAAAGGAAGGCAGCCATTGGGTTGTTCATGGACGAAATCCAGTATTTCAACCAGAGGGAACTCGGCGCATTGATCATGGCGATGCACAAGGTTCAACAGCGTCAACTCCCCTTGGTTCTGATCGGCGCGGGGCTGCCTATTTTACCCGGGCTGGCCGGAGAATCGAAATCCTATGCCGAACGCCTGTTTAACTTTCCCGGTGTGGGCGCGCTTTCCGAGGCTGACGCTGCCAGAGCCCTCCGGGATCCGGCCAAAGCGGCTGGGGTCGTTTTCGAGGAAACTGCCCTGGCGGAGGTTTATCGGTTGACCCATGGATATCCGTACTTCGTTCAGGAGTGGGGTTACCAGTCCTGGAACCTTGCCCCGGCTAGCCTGATTACGCTGGGAATTGTCCAGCAGGCAACGGATACGTGCATCCCGCGCCTGGACGAGAACTTCTTTCGCGTCCGATTCGATCGCCTCACGCCCGGCGAAAAGAATTTTCTTCGGGCCATGGCGCACGTCGGCGCCGGGCCTCTACGTACTGCTGACATTGCCGATGCCCTGCATGTGAAGATTACCAGCTTGGGGCCAATCCGGGCGCGGCTCATCCAGAAGGGAATGATCTACAGCCCGGCACACGGGGAAATGGCCTTCACCGTTCCGCTATTTGACCAATTCATGATCCGGGCGATACCCCAATTCAAAGCTTGACCCTCACTGGTAATGCGGCGGTTTCTGCAGGTTTGATTTGATGCGTTCCAGCTCCAACGTCTGCATGGCCTCGGACTGCCGCAGATTTTCCTTTTTGAGGCGATCCAGCAGTTTGCCCTGCTCCATGAGGACGCCATTCATCTGTTCGACCTGGTGCTCGAGGTGCGCGATGTGGGATTCGAGTTTGTCCATGCGCTGGGATTGTTCGTCCGGCATGGTTGGATTTTGCCTTCGCTAACGGCCAAAGTCGAGCGAACGGCGGGTCACCAGGGAAATGACGAAGCACGAATGACGAATGACGAAGGAATGTCGAAATCCGAATGCCAAAGCGGGGAAATGCCCGCCAAGCCAGTCCGCAGTGGCTGCAGCGATTCAGGCGGCGTCATTGTGAGCTCGCTTCCGTCTTCCGGCCATGTCCAAGACCACACCGCCGCCGAGCATAATCAGGGCGCCGATGTAAAAGGACGACATACGATCGGCCATATCAGCCGCAGTATCATGAACAGCGGTCAGAACGTCCTGACTCTTGTAGGACTCCTGCTTAGGTATTCTGCCCGCTTTCGCAAACCCAACGTCGCGCATAATCGGACGTATTGCGAACTGGCAAAAGCAAATCCAAACGAACCCAACAATCAACATCGTGTATGAAAGTATGCGCATAAACTCGCAAACCGCCTAACGACCCAATCCCGCACCTGCGGGAGACCCGGCCCATGGCAGGCAACGATTGCAATCTCGTGGTTGGCCAACTCGGATTCGATTGGTCGCTGCCGGTCACGGCACCCATCGGCCCCGGTAGAACCGGAAGGGCTGGCCCGCAGCCCCAGAATCCGTGTAGTCTGCGAACCCGCCGCTGACCGTGTTGGTACCGACGGGAAGCCAGCCAACAAGGTCAGTCGAGGCATCCACCGCATAACGGAAACCGTCCCCGCCCGTCAATCGCAGGACGGCCCCGCCAACGCCTCCGGCCGTGAGAATGCTCAGAGACGGCCGCGGCACTGCCACCACTGACGCACGATCCAAGCCGATGTAAGCACCGCCGGTCGTAGCAGTGCCCACAATGCTGATGAGGGTGCTCGTGCCCGTTGCGGTGAAGTCAAATCCGAACTCGCCCCATTGCACGCCAGAACCCGCGGGAGCGAAGGTGAAGGGAAGCGTGGTTCCGCCAGCACTGGCCGAAACGGAAATCGGTCCGCGGTCATTCGCGATGGCTTCCTGAGTCCCCAAGCCGAAGGACAATCGATACGGCTGCCCAATGACCGTCGCGATGGTTTGGCTGACACCTCCATACGGCGGCGCAAAGAGACCCGGTCCCTGCAAATCGAGGAAGAATGAACCATCGAAGGGAGTGACGGAATCGGAGTTTGTCGCAAACGCCCAGGCGAGTTGATCACTGATTACCGTCCAACCGGCGATGTTCGTTTTGCCGGAAGGCAGAAGCATGAAGCCGCTCCCTTGATTAGTGAAAGCGCCTGTCTCGAAACTGCCATTGTTCAATAGATTTTGGGCCTGCGCCCGAGTCCAGACCGCGAAGGCGACGGCCGCTGCAACGAGGATTGTCACCGTGTTGGTCTTCACGAGCTTGCGTTTTTGTGATGAGGTCACGGCTGTTTGCTTGGTTGTGTTGTTGTGTGGTGTTCGATGCCACCTAACGCGGAGCTGAGCCACCGCCGACTCGCGACGTGAACCGCGACAGCGGAACGGCCAGCGCCAACGGCGGTTGGCTCCGGCGACTGGTTAGCCCGCATAGTCATGACTCAACCTCCGCCTGCGCATCTGCTAAATCTTTCCGACAGATCCATGCAGTAATCAAACCATCGCGCTCCGTGATCGTGCATCCAACGTAGTATGGCCACGTGTCGCCAATGACAAAATCCAACCCTAAAGACGTGGGAAATGTCCGCACAGGAGTCCCAAGCAAACTCTTCACCTCTTCCTGCGTCATCCCCTTGCGAATCCCCAATCCTAATCTTTCCAAGAACGCATTGCCTACTGCTTCGGGGCAGTCTCCGTTTTGGAAACTCACCTGCATTTCTGACGTCTGCCACTTCGAGTCAGCGGGACTAGTGAACATGGTATCTACATACCCCTCAGTGCATGCTACCCCGATGGCTGTCTCCAAACCTCCCTCATGGTCTTCCTGATAAGCATCAGTCTTCGGGAAAAAGTCTAAAAACTTCATCTTCCCGAATTCTTTGTAGCTCATGTCTCGTAGCAGCTTCATGTGATGGCGGGATGTTGCGGGCTAACTATTAATATACGACAACCTGTTCGTATATTAAGCGTGTGGAAATGATGCGCAATAAGCGACCGTCCGTTTCACCGAAACAGCTCCAGGCAAGCATCTTGCGTCGGACATCGGTCGCGATAGCAGGCCCGTGTCGAGGTGATATTGCGACACTCGGCACACCTCTTCCTCTCTTTTGAGCTTTCAGCCTTTGGCTTTCGGAGCGCCCGGCTGCGGCTCGCGGTACCAGACGTCGCCTTCACCGTAGCTGAACCAGCGGCTCATGGAGACTTTGAGCTGGGTGAAAAATTGGACGCCTTCCTTGCCCTGCATATGCAGGTCGCCGAAGAAGGAATCGTTCCAGCCGTTGAAGGGGAACCAGGCCATGGAGGCGGGGACGCCGACGTTGATGCCAACCATGCCGCACTTGATGCGGTGCTTGAATTCGCGCGCGGCCTTGCCGGAACAGGTGAAGATGGAGGCGCCGTTGCCGTAGGGCGAACGGTTCGCGAGTTCGATGGCGGAGTCGAGGTCGTCCATGCGCATGACGTTGAGGACGGGGCCGAAGATTTCTTCTTTCGCGACGGTCATGCCCTGGCGGACTTCGTCGAGGACGGTGGCGCCGAGGAAGTAACCATTGGGCGAGCCTTCGACTTTCGCGCCGCGGCCGTCGGTGGCGATCTTCGCGCCTTCCTTGGCGCCGGCTTCGATGAGCTCGAGCACGCGTTCGCGATGCTGCTTCGTGATGACGGGGCCCATGTCGGGCTGGGCATCGAGGTCCGTGCGGCCGACGCGGATGCGTTTGGCGGCGTCGAGGAGCGTGGGCAGGACTTTCTTCGAGGCGTCGCCGACGACGACGGCAGTGGAACCGGCCATGCAACGTTCGCCCGCGCAGCCGAAGGCGGCTTCGATGACGCCGCGGACGGAGTTGTCCACGTCGGCGTCGGGCATGAGGAAGACGTAGTTCTTCGCGCCGCCGTTGGACTGGACGCGTTTGCCGTTCTTGGTGCCGGTCTCGTAAATGTAGCGTGCAATGGGCGTGGAGCCGACGAAGGAAATGGCCTTCACCTTCGGATGCGTGAGCAGCGCGTCCACGCTTTCGCGGCCGCCGTGGACGATGTTGAGAACGCCCTTGGGCAGGCCCGCTATTTCGAGGAGTTGCACCACCTTGATCGCGGTGAGCGGGACTTTTTCGCTGGGCTTCAACACGAACGTATTGCCGCACGCGAGCGCGATGGGATACATCCACAGCGGCACCATGCAGGGGAAATTGAAGGGCGTGATGCCCACGCACACGCCGAGCGGTTGGCGGATGGTATCGCAGTCAATGCCGCGGGCGAGGTTCTCCAGCGATTCGCCGGCGAGCATCGAGGGGACGCCGCACGCGAACTCGACCATCTCGATGCCGCGTTTCACGTCGCCGCGGGATTCGACGAGGGTCTTGCCGTGTTCGCGGGTGTTCAGGCGGACGAGCTCTTCGAAATGCTCTTCCAACAGCGCCTTGAATTTGAAGAGGACGCGCGCGCGCTCGACGGCCGGGGTTTCCATCCAGCCTGGGAAAGCGGCGGCGGCGGCTTCGACGGCGTCATTCACATGCTGCGCGCCGCAGAGCGGGGCTTCGGCGATGACCTCGCCGGTGGAGGGATTATGGACCGGCGTGGTGGGCAGGCCGCTGAGAACATTCCATTCGCCGCCAATAAAGACGGGGCAAGGGGCGGTTGTCATAGGGGGATTAGGGTAGCACTGAGACAACAGGTCTCAAGCACCAAGAACCAAGCACCAAGAACCAGATAAATTCCAAACTTCAAACTTCAGGCAAGCGGGTTAAAGGATGATCGGCCGGCCCCATCAGTCACTTGGCGGCCAGGTGACGCCAGAAAGCTCCCCGGGAAGCTGCTTCGGATCAACAGGATAGATGAGGGAGAGGTCCATTTGGGATTTGGAGCCTTGGAGGAATTCGAGTTCCTCGGGCGCGCCGATGATGAGCCAGAGGACTTCGGCGTCGGTGTCGTTGAAGACCTGGCGCAACTGCTCGGGGCCGACATGCACGCCGCCGTATTTGGGGACGGTCAGGGTTTCGTCGCCGACGCGCAGGCGGCCGGTGCCTTCGAGGACGAAATAAAATTCCTCGGCGCGGATGTGCTTGTGAAGAGTGTTCGCGCTTTTGGGCGGGAGCCGCCAGAGGCGGGCGCCCATGTTTTCGCTGCCCGTGCGCTCGAGGTAATCGGCGTTTGGGATTTTCATCAGGTTCGACGGCCGCCAGGAGAGGTCGTCGGGTTTGATGAGGTGGTAGCCCTTGATCGAGCTCATGGTATGGCTATGGAGCTGAAGTGAAATGACGAAGCACGAATGACGAATACCGAAGGAATGACGAATGACCGAAGCCCGAAAAAAGGACTAAAATCGCCACTGTCAATTTCGAGCTTCTTTCGTCATTCGGCATTCGTGCTTCGTCATTTCTCCGTCATTTCTCCGTCATTCCTCACGTCGCTTCCCGATACCCAAACAACTTTCCGCGCTTGATGGCCGCCGCGATCGCCGGGGGCACGCAGGTTTCCCATGCAGGATCTCCTGCTTGAATCAGCGCGAGGACCTTGTGGGCGCGGATCGGGAGCAGGGCCGGGTTGTAGTTCTCGATGCCCTGGATCATCCGGTTCTCCAGCAGGTAGAGATACAGGTGCTTCATCTGGGGCAGGACGGGGAAATTCTCCGCGGTCGTGATCTTTCCCGTGGCGAGGTCGAGGCTGGGATAGACGTAGAGGCGCGACGGGTTTTTGAAGAGCTGGCCGAGACCGCCCATCACGCCGCCTTCGAGGTCGTTGTAGAAGGAGTGGTCGAAAATGTTGTGGAGCTTGGAGGCGCCGATGGCCAGGCCGAGCGGGCGATCCGTGTAGCGCGACAGGTAGGACGCGAGCCGGTGAGTGCGCTTGAAATTGGAGACCAACACCGGCTGGCCCAGCGCGCTCAAGGTCTCGGCCCGCTCCAGAAAATCGGTTTCCTCCACTTTGTCATCCCGGGTGAGGTGGCGCAGGGTCAATTCCATCAGGACGACCGGTGGCTCGCCATTGAGGGCAGGGTCGCTGATAAATTGCTCCCGGGCGCGGTCGAGGACTTCCATCGTGGCATTCGTCACCGGCCGGAAGCTGCCGCGTTGGACGAGCACCGGCTTTTTGTAGAGGACTTCCGCCCATTGGACCGCTTCGCCGCGCGCAGTGAACATGGCCGCCTCGGTCAGGTCCTGCTGCACGAGTTGCAGCGCCATGAGCCGGTTGTCCACCTTCGCAAAGGCCGGGCCGGTGAACGCGATCATGTCCACCTCGACGCGTTCCCAGGTGAGGTCGTCGAGCAGCGAGCGGATGAGCGCGACGGGATCGGCGTAGGAGTAAAACGTGCCATGCAGGAGGTTGACGCCGATGATGCCGAGCGCTTCCTGCTGCCGGACGCTTTCCTTGTCCAGCATCCGCACGTGAATGATGATCTCGGAGGCTTCCGCTCCCGGTTCCGGCTGAAAGCGAATGCCCATCCAACCATTGCCGGCTTCGCGGCGGGTGGCGACGGTGTTGGCAAAGGCGAAGAAGGCGGTTTTGTCGCCGCGCTTTTCGGCGAGGCGCGAGACCAGCAGGTCATACTCGTAGCGGAGCATGGACTGCAGCCGCTGACGGCTGACGTAGCGCTCGGCGGTGCCGTAGATGGCGTCGCTGACGGCCATGTCGTAGGCGGAGATCGTCTTGGCGACGGTGCCGGCGGCGCCGCCGACGTGGAAGAAGCAGCGGGCGACTTCCTGGCCGGCGCCGATTTCGGCGAACGTGCCGTAACGGCGCGCGTCGAGGTTGATGCGGCGCGCCTTTTGGTTGATGTCGAGCGTTTCGTTAACCATGCCGGGGTGGCAGTATCGCGTTTGACCGTCGCGGAGGCGAGCTTGTTTGCGTCCGGCGCTTTTTCGTTGAATCGACCCGGAGCAGGCGCGAGATTGGCCGGGTTCGATGACGTCGTCCGCCTTATCGCGATACAAACTACCCGCAGCGATCCTGCTCGCCGTGGGGACGCTGGCGGCGTTTGCGCCATTGGGCTGGAACGATTTCATCGCGCTGGATGACGGCGAATATATCCGGTTCAATCCGCACGTTATCCACGGCTTGAGCCTGGACAATACCCTTTGGGCATTTTCCACCGGACACGCGGGAAACTGGCATCCCCTGGCCTGGCTGTCGCATCAACTGGACGTCGAGTTGTTTGGACTGCGCCCGGGCTGGCATCATCTCACAAGCCTGCTGTTGCACGTCGTCAACACGCTATGCTTGTTTCTGCTTTTGCAGCGCTGGACGGGCGCTCTCTGGCGGAGTTTTTTTGTCGCGGGGTTGTTTGCCCTGCACCCGCTGCACGTGGAATCGGTCGCCTGGGCCTCCGAGCGCAAGGACGTATTGTGCGCTTTTTTTTTCCTGCTGACTCTGGGGGCATACACGCGTTACGCGGAGTCCCGGGGCCGGCTCGCGGGCGCGGGGAGCGGGCCCGACGCTGGCGGCCAGCGCGACCGCGGGCCGCGATTTTATTATTTGCTGGCGCTGGCCTTTTTTGCGCTGGCTTTGATGAGCAAGCCCATGGCCGTGACGCTGCCGTTGGTGTTGTGCCTGTTGGACTGGTGGCCGCTGGGAAGAGTCCAGCGGGCGGGCCGTCCGGATGCGGCGGGAACCAACGAGACCAATTGGCCCGCACTTTTCCGGGAGAAACTGCCTTTCCTGGCCCTGGCTATTGGCGCCAGCGTGATTACTCTGCGCGTGCAAGCGGATAACCACGCGATTTCCTTCAATCTGCCGTTCTCGATCCGAGTGGCGAACGCCGCCGCCGCTTGTTTCGCCTACCTGGCCAAAACCTTCTGGCCGGCCCATTTGGGCATTCCTTACCCGCATCCAGCCATTTGCTTTGCCCCGCCGCGCGCGTGGCCCTTCTGGCAAATCGGGCTGGGCATCATCGTGCCGGCGGGGATGTGCGTGACGGCGTGGATGGGACGGCGCCGCTGGCCCTGGCTGGCGACCGGCTGGCTCTGGTTTCTGGGGACGCTGGCGCCGACGATGGGATTTATCCAGGCGGGCAGCCAGGCCTACGCGGATCGTTACACGTATATTCCCCTCATCGGACTCTTCATCGTGGGCGCGTGGGGCGCGGGGGAGTTGCTCGCGCGCGCGCCGCGCCTGTTTCCAACCGCCGTGGCCGCCGGGCTGATGGTTTTGGTGGTCTGCGGCGTGCGCACCCACCAGCAAGCGGCCTGCTGGCGGAACAATCGGACAGTTTTTGAACAAGCCTTGCGCGCCGTGCCGGAGAACCCGCTGGCGCTTTACCAGACGGGCGTGGAATTGCTGAAGGCCGGCGAGCCCCGGGAAGGGGAAAAGCGTTTTCGGTCGGCGCTGGCGTTGAACGCGGGTTATGCCGATGCGTATGCCGGGCTGGGACAGGCGTTGGCCGCGACCGGCCGACCCGACCTGGCGCTGGAACAATTCGAAAGCGCCTTGCGGTTACGACCCGACCTGGCGCCGGCGCGCGAGCAGTATGCCGCGTTGCTTTGGAAGCAGGGCCGCCGGCAGGACGCGCTCGATCAATACGCGGCGGCGTTGCGCAGCGAGCCGGGCAACCCCCGGATACATTATGCCCTGGCCAGGCTGGCGATGGAATCGGGGCAATTGCCCGCCGCCGCCCGTCATCTGCAGGCCGTCGTGGAGGTTTATCCCGACTATGAGGACGCACTGGCCCGGCTGGGCAGCGTGCTGGCGGATCAAGGTTTGCTGGATGAGGCGCAGGAGCGCCTTGCGTTATTGGCGCGGTTGCAGCCGGCGAACCCGGAAGCGCGCCTCAATCTCGCAAACGTGCTCTGGCGCCGGGGGCGGATGGAAGCGGCGCTGAACGAATACACGGCGGCTGTGCGGCTCGCCCCCGGCAGTGCGGCGGCGCATTATCAACTGGGCTTCGCCCTGGCCGCAGGGGGACGCCAGCCGGAGGCGGCGGCGGCATTGGCGGAAGCGCTCCGGCTAAAGCCGGACTACCCCGAAGCGCTCACCGAACAGGGATTGCTGCTGGCGGCCATGGGCCGCGGCGCGGATGCGCTGGTGAGTTTTCGCGAGGCGGTACGCGCCTGCCCGACCAACGCAAATTTGCAAGTGAACCTCGCCAATGCGCTGCTCGGAGCCGGGCAGACCAACGAGGCCGCCGCCGCATTCGCCACCGCGCTCCGGCTCGAGCCGGGCCTGGCTGATCAGATGGCCCGCGCCGGAAAGGCCCTGCTGGAACAGCAGCAATTCGATGCCGCCCTGATGCGGCTGGAAATCGCGCTGCGGCTGAATCCGGACCAAGCGGCGGCGATGCAGAGCCTGGCCTGGGTGCTGGCGACGCATCCGCGCGCCGAATCGCGGGATGCCCGACGGGCGGTCCAGTTGGCGGGACGATTATCGCAATCCGAAACGGCCGCGGCGCAGGCGTCCACCTGGCGTACGCTGGCGGCCGCCGAGGCCGCCAATGGGCAATGGAACGCGGCGAGCCAGGCGGCGGAAAAAGCCAGGCAACTCGCCCGGGCTGGCGAGGACAAGGCGGCCGAGCAGGCGATTGAGCGGGAGCTGGATTTGTATCGTCAGCAAAAGTCTTTTCATTTCTGAGCGTGAAAGCACCCAAGCCGGGCGGAAACGCGTTATGCGTGAGATTCACGCATAACGCGTGAATCTCACGCATCCGGGCGGAAAGGGGTTGCTTGAATCCTTAGGAAATTGACGAAAACCGGGCGTGGCACCGCCATTGCTAAAAGGTGGTTGAAATGAAGTTGACAGCAGGTGCCGAGTCTTTAGATTGCGCCCCCTGTCAGCCGAAAAAAACCAGAAACAAACAAGCAAGCCTATGAAGAACCTACGTAAGAAATCTTCGGCTTTCACGCTGATCGAGTTGCTCGTCGTGATTGCCATTATCGCCATTCTGGCGGCCATGTTGTTGCCCGCGCTCGCGAAAGCGAAAGCCCGCGCGCAACGCATCAGCTGCACGAACAACCTCAAGCAGATTGGCCTGGCGTTCAAAACGTTCGCCGTGGACAACAACCAGCAGTATCCGATGTCGATCGCTCCGAACGACGGCGGACCGCCGCTGGTGGCCGGTAACAACTCGAGCATGGTCACCATGGCCGCCACCCCGGCGCCCTACCTGTTCGAAGCGTTTGGCGTGCTCTCCAACGAATTGAACACGCCCAAAGTCGTGGCCTGTCCTTCGGACGACCGGACCTATCACTCCAACTTCCTGATGTCGGCCAGTGCGAATCCGCCGGCGGCCTCGGGCGTTGGCGCTCCCGGCACGGACGGACAACCGAACCTGTTCAACAACTTCAAGGTGTCCTACGCTCTGGGCCTCCATGCTCGCGAAGACTATCCGCAGATGATTCTGACCACTGATCGGAACATCTATGGTGACCGCACAGCAGCGGCTGTCCCGAGCCCGGTCCCCAACAACGGCTGGGGCAACAGCGACGGTTCTGCCTATCAGATGGGCACCAACTGGAACGGCAGCCCGCCTCCGAGCCCGACCTTCACCGACAAAGGCCATCAAAAGGCCGGCAATGCCGGTCTGGCCGACGGCAGCGTGCAGCAAGTCACTCCGTCCCGTCTGCGTGACCAGCTGAAGAACAGCGGTGACCAGGGCGGCACGGTCGCCGGCACCTTCGGTGTCAATTGGCTGATGTTCCCATAACGACCGGACCCGTTTCTGGTTTTTTCAAGGCGCCCGTTTCGGGCGCCTTTTTTTTGTACCGCCGCCGGCCGTCAGCGCGATGATCTGCCGCAGCGAAGTGGCGGGACGAAAGCCCGTGGCGGCAACCAGTCGGGCCACCCTGGGTTTGCGCCGGCGCATGTCGTCAAAGCCCGGCGCATAGGCGCGGCTGTAAGGAATGCACACGATGCGGGAACGCGAATCCAGCGAGCGGATGACCAGCTTCGCCAGGCCCTCGATGGTGATTTCCTCCGTCGTGCCGATGTTGAACACCCGACCGCGCGCCGCCGGCGAGTTTTGCAAGCGCACGAGCGCTTCCACCGTGTCGCCCACGTAACAGAAGCAGCGCGATTGGCCTCCGTCCCCAAACACGCGCAGCGGCCGGCCGGCACGGGCGGCAGCGATGAAGCGCGGCAAAACCATGCCATAGCGGCCGGTCTGGCGGGGGCCCACGGTGTTGAACAGCCGGGCGATCACCACGGGCAGGCGCCGCTCCTGCGCGAACGCCAGCGCGAGGAATTCGTCCATGAGCTTGGAGCACGCGTAACTCCAGCGCGATTGGTGGGGCGAGCCAATGAGCAAATCATCCTCCTCATCGAAGGCGGTCTTGCGGCTTTTGCCGTAGACTTCAGACGTCGAGGCCAGCAGCACGGGAGTCCGCCGCGCGGCGGCCGCTTCGAGCAACACTTCCGTTTCGTGCAGGTTGGTCTGCAACACGCGCGTGGGCGATTTCACCACCAGTTCCACGCCCACTGCAGCCGCCAGATGGTAAATGGATTCAGATTCGCGAGCGAGGCGGGGCAACGCGGCGCAGTCAGAAATGCGCGATTCAATGAAACGAAGCCGAGGATGCCGGCGGACCGCGCGAAGATTGGCGAGGCGGCCGGTGGATAGGTCATCAATGACGACCACGGATTTGCCGTCGGCCAGGAGTCGTTCGACCAGGTGCGAGCCGATGAACCCGGCGCCGCCGGTGACAAGGACAGGGCGCATGCCCGGCTATTGTAAGGCGCGCGCCACCGCCTCCGCCAGCTTTTGCCGGTAGGCGGGATCGGCGATCAGGCGCGCCTCCTGCGGGTTCGATAGGTAGCCGCCTTCAATCAGAACGGCGGGGCGGTTTTGTCCGCGCAACACCCCGAGGAAACGGGCGCGCCGGACCCCGCGGTCGTGGTGGCCGTTCACCTCCAGCAGCGCGCGATGAAAACGGCAGGCCAGTTGCAGGTTCGCCGCGTCATGGGCGTTGTTGGGAAACGCCAGGGTCAAATCGTCGCCGTAGCCGCGCGTGACCGTCGCGGGCGATCCCGTGGGGGGCAGGCAATACGTCTCCAGCCCAGCCTGGTGCGAATCTCCGCCCGCGGAGTTGAAGTGCAGGCTGAGAAAGAGCGCGGCGTGATTGCGCTCAGCCACCGCCACGCGGTTGCTCAACGCGAGGGAGACGTCGTTGGTGCGCGTGAGAATCACCCGCCAGCCCGCCGCGCTGAGGAGTCGCGCGGTGCGCCGCGCCCAGTCCAACGTGTAATCCTTTTCGTAGTATCCGCGGACCGGCCCCTGGGTCCCCGAATCCTCGCCGCCGTGGCCCGGGTCCAGCACGATCACACGATTCGTGTTCGGCAGCGTGATGCTGGTCGCCAGCAACAGCGGCTCCAGCGTCCCCAGTGCATCCGTGAGATGCACCCAGGGTTCGTTTTCGATGAGTTGCGGCGAATAGCCGAGGCGGACCTGGATGCCGTTCCACGACGCGATCTGGCTGCCCGCGCGCAAATAAAAGGTGCCGTTGGTGGAGTTGAGCAGGAACCCGGGCGATTGCGCGGTTGCCAGGCGGGAGGGACTGCGCAGCTTGCGCGCATCACACCAGCGGCTCAGCGAAATCCAGGCGTCAACCGGCGCGTTGGTGGGGACGGCGGTGACCGGAACGGGGTTTGTTCGTGGAATGGGCGCGGGCGCGGGCGCGGGCGCAGGCGTAGGCGCTGGAACGGGTGGTGGCGGAATCGGCGGTGGCGGCTTGGAAACCACCACCGGCGCGTTGGTCATGTGCTCGCTCTCCCAATCGAAAACCTGGTCCGGCGAATTCGTGACGCAGCCGGCGAGCAAGGCGGCGATGGCCGCGGGGAAAACGAACACGGCCGCACGACGAAAACGGCCGGGGGGCATCGCCCCGGCTGCGAGGCGTTCGCCATCTGAAGATTGCCCGGTCACCGGCACGCAGTATAAATCTATCGGCGTTCCGCGGAGAAAATTCCCGGAGATGCGCTTCGGTTGGACAACGACAGGGCCATGCGACCGCAGGCACTCTCAGGCTTTTGGAGCGATTTGTCGAGCGCGCCCGAACCAATTCGTGGCCTGGCTGCGGACTAAATGCGCGGCGGCCGGTTCCGCCGGGCGGAACGCAGCCGTCGTCGGTCAGGCATTGAGCCGTCCTAATTAATCGGAAAATCCTTGGTCAAGATCGCCATGCGCTTGGCGGGGACGGCCAGCGGCATTTCCGGCGCGGCCTCCCCGGTGTGGATCGCGCCACTGACGTCGATGCGGTAGAACGTCGCATAACGGGTTTGCCAGCCGGGGTTGAACGCCACGAACGTCGTGCGCACGGTGTTCGCGTTGAGCACCTTGGAGAACGCGGCGGTGAAGATGATGGAACTATTGGCGACCTGTCCGCCCGCCGTGGTGGCCTTGCCGACATACGTCCAGTCCGGCGTGCCGTAGACATCCAGCGTGTGGAGCAGGTTCATCACCTCGATGGCCGTGAAGGCCGGCTGGCGCGCCGCATCCGCGCCCGCAGCGGCGCTCAAGGTCACCCAGGACGACCAGAGGCGGTTCACGTAGCGTTGCGGGGCGTTGTTGTTCGGATTGAAACCCGTCAGCGGATACGGCGTATCGCCCGGATTGTAAGGCACGCCGCTGACCGCCGCCGCCATGGCCATCGAGAGCCAGTTGGCCGCCTGGTACAGCGACGAATTGCGCGCCTGTTTCCATTCGTCGCGCATCATGGAGCCCGCCCAGCGGCGCATGTAATCCGAATTGCGCGTCATGCCGAGCGTCCACGGCGTCGGCGGGTACGATTGGATGAATTTCGAGCCCGTGGGAAACGCGTAAAAGAAGTTGTTCAACGACGGACTGCCCTTTTGCAGGATGGAAGTGCCGGCGCTTCCCTTGCCGCCGAAGAACTGCGGCGCGGTGTAGAAGGCGGGCGCAGTAGTTTCGACAAAGCCAGTGTTGGCCGGCGTATTGTTATTGCCGCCATTCTGTCCGACCGCGCTGGAATTGATGGTCGTCACCGGCGCCCACGAGAAGGCGTTCGAAGTGGTGTTCGGCAGGTTGTAATTCTTGTCGTGGAAATATAGGTCGCCGGCGGTGTTGCCGGTGCCGAGCAAATACATGCCCAGGTCCACCACGGGTTTGCGGTCCGTCCCGCCGCCCCAGAGGAGAATCGCGGAATACGCCTGCAGCCCTTCCCAGATCGAATTCTCATTTTCATCATCGTACGGCCCGCTGCCGGTGCCGTGCGAAAGCCAGACGGACCACGGCACCAGGGCGCCATACTGGCCGTCCTCGATATCGCCGGCGCGCCCGGGCGATACGCCGGTGGCCCAGCCGTGGCCGTTCCATTGATCGAAGAACGCGAATTTCTGGTACGTGAACTCCGGCTTCCGATAGAGCGAATTCACCAGGGCCGAATTGTCGGGGTCGTAAGCCAGGGTCATGAGCCATTGGTCAATGGCGGTGCCCATCTGGTTCTGATTCGCCCAAAGCATGGAGGGCTTGCTGAGGATATTGGTCTGCCACGCCTGGTCGAAGATGGAGCACAGGCCGGCCGCGCCGAGGTAGTAACCGTAGAAATAATGCTGGTCGTTCCACTGATCGGACACGCCGAAGCCGCTCCAGAGCATGCCCGGCTGCCACCGTTTGAGGCCGGTCTTCGCCGCGTTTTCCCCGGCCGAAATTGGCGGCGGATTGTTTATCGTGCTGACCACGCCTTGCACGGGAATGGTGCCGCTCGGATTGATCACCAACCGCCCCGCGTTCATGTCGTATTGGGCGAAGTAATCCATCTGCCAGTCCGTGCTCGCGGGATTGTTATGATAGGCCGGATCCTGGTGCAGCAACGAGAGTGTGCGTTCGAGGCCCTGCACCGAGCTTTCCAGCGCGCCGCTCAACGTCAGCATCGGCTGGTGGGTGCGATAAATGGGCAACTCGTAGGCCGGGGTCGGCACGTTGCCATTGTTGTACGCGAAGAGGCTGGGCGAAACGGTGGGCTGATCCATCCCCAGCGCCGCGTAGTGCTGCTGGTAGTTGTAGAGCACGCCAATGTATTTGGCCGCGGCGGACAACTGATTGCCCAGCCCGTAACCATCCGGCCCGCTCAGGCCGCCGAAGCCGCCGCCGAACGGCTTCAAATCGGACGAAGCCAGCGAGGAGTATTGGCTGATCAGGTTGTCATAATAGACCTGGTCCACCGACAGCGTCTGCGGCACGACCTGCGCGACGTAGTTTTTGGTTTCCGCCGCCGGGCGCGCCACGGGCATCGGGTTGATGGCGTTGTAGAGGAAGTAGCATTTCGGCGAATCCGGCGTCGCGTTGGTTTCGGACCCCGGGACGTAATTGGCGCCCGGCAGCGCAAGCGTCAGGTTCGTGATCCCGCCGGCGCCGTTCGAATCGAAATTCAACTGCGCCACCTGTCCCTTGGGCGGCTGGTTGTCCGGATCGCCGCCCGGCGTGCCGATGAACTGGATCACCGGGTTGGTGTAACCCAGGCCGGGATTGAGCACGTTCACGGCCGTGATGGCGCCGTTCTTTACCTGCACTTGAAGCTGCGCCGCGATGCTCGGCGTGACGATGTCCACGATGCGCGCGTAAACATTCGTCGGATATCGGCTGCCCGGGCGCAGCACCTTCACGCCGAGGATCCGGCCGTCGTCACCGCGCACGGCAGTGGCCGCGGCGTCATAGCCTTTGCCCCCGCCGATCTTGATGATGCCGCTGTAGTTCCAGCCGGTGCCGCGATTGACGATCGTCGGGTTGGTGATGTTACCGTTGGTGCTGATCTTGAAGGCGATCTGCGGCGGTGTGACGCCGGGCGGAAAAATTTCGCCATTGTTGAAGGACACCACCGTGTTGGCCAGGTAACCGTCCACGGTCGGGCCCGTGACCGAAATGTTCCCGATGCTCACCGCGCCATAGACCGTGGCCACCGCCGGGCGCACCGGGCCCCCGCCCGTAAACGTCACCGTCTTCGGCGTCTTGATCACCGGGGGCAGTCCGGGGCCGGTCGTGAGGTTGTTCACCTTGCCGCCGCCAAAATCGACGTTCAGTTGCTTCGTATCTCCGTTGTCGTCCACGATCGTCGCCGTGGGCGCGTTGGTGTACAGGCCCTGGTCGGTGATGGCCGCGATCACAAAACCCGGCGCGTAATTCACCGAATCGATCCTCAGCGCCTGCGCCTGGCCGCCCACCGAAATCGGCGGCAGGCTGGCCTGAATCCGCAGCGCGTCGTTCGTCAAATCACCGCTCGAAGGATAGAAACCGACGGTCGTGTAACCACCGATGCCGGAGTCGCCCACGCTGATGACGTCGCCGGGCCGGAGAATCTCTCCCTTGGCGCCGGTGCCGGTGCCGATGAGCGTGACCACCGGCGGATTGTTCGTGTTGGAGAAATCAAAGCCGGCGCCCGCCGAAATGACCTGCGCGGTGCCCAGCTTCAGATTACCGCCGGCATCAAACGGCGGGACGATCACGGGCGGGTCAAAGCTGACATTGGTCTGCGTGATCGCAATGGTGGATTGGTAGCCCGCGCCCTTGTCGTTCATGAACACCGCCAGCACCTTGCCGCCGCCGATTTGCAGGCGCGCCTGGGCCTGGCGTCCGCCGTTCTGTGCGGAAATGGGCGGCGGATCAATGGTGAGCCACACGAGGTTCGTATCGGGCGGATTACCATCGGGATAACCCGCGCCCGGATTACCCACGTTGACCTGCATGATGCGCCCGGTGTTGGGCTCCAGCAGCGCCTCGAACGTCGCATTCGCGGCATTGGTCTGCGTAGCCGTGTGAATGGTCACGGTCGGAGCCGTGTTGCTGATGTAATGGTTGCCGACGCCCACGTCCGTGATGCGAACCACCTGGACGCCGGACTCGGTGTAATTGCTGCTCAAGGCCGCCGGCGGGGTGACCGGGAGGAAATTCTGAAACGGATAGTGCGTCGTGAAACTGCGCGTAATCACGGACTTCATCGTGCCGCGCGGCCCCCAATATCCCCACCGGCTCGTCGAGGTCGGGCTGTTCTTGTCCGCATTGGGCGGCGCGTTGGTGGTCGGGAAGTTGGCGCCATACTGCTTCAGCGGGCTCCAAACGACTGACGGCTTGCCGGATTGCGTGAGATCGGGTCCGAGCGTGAACGGCTGGTAATGATGCGGCATCAGCGCCATCACGGTGCTCACCGCGTCGGCGGTCATGCTGGCAGCGGCATTACTGCCCACCGCCACGTACGGATTCTGCACCGTGTTGGTGTAGGTGGTCATCACGAGATACATGTTCGAGGACGCATACGTGATCTTGGTGTCGGTCACGAAATTGAACGCGTACTTGCCCATGTTCTCCGCCCAACCGCGCGCTCCCGCGATCCGGGTCGTCTCGCTGTCCACTGTCACCCCCGTGTGGTAATAGCTCATGACCGGCACCGCGCCGACCACGAACCAGTTTTTGGCGGCGTTCTTGAATTCCAGGTAGAAGTAGGGATTGCCCTGCGCATCGGTGCCGTTGTTGGCCGCCGAGTTCGTGCCGCCCGCGCCCAGTGACACGGACTGGACCGACGCCGTGCGGAAAAACAACGCCGTATAGGTGAAATTATGCTGCGCGCCGGGCGGATTGAAGCCACCGGGCTGGCCCTGCACCGCGTCATAAAACCACGGCGGGCTCTCATGATACCACTGGTTTGGGTTGTTGTGGTCGCCGTAGAAGAGCACGTATTGCACGCCGCTCACGCCCGGCACGGCCCACGGGCCGCCCGGCACCATTTTGGCATCGCTCCCCACGTTGGAGGCGATGTTGTTGCTGAGGTTCTGGCGGATGAGATTGTAAAAATTGACGAAACGATTTCCGTGCGTTTCGCACCAGATGAAGGGCGATCCCTGGGCCACCGTCATCTTCATGTAATTGCCCTGGCCGGCCTGGTTGAAGGCGGTGCGATGGTAACGATTCGTGGAGTAGCCGGCGGCATCCGTGTGCGTGCCTTCCCAAACGATGTCCGCGCTCCAATCGCCCATCTTGTCCACCTGCAGGGCGAACGGCGTCTGGTCCTGCGGCGGAAGATTGGTGTTCCACACCGGGTAGGGAAAGATTTCGTGATTCGTGCCGGTATTGTTCCACGCGCCGCTTTGCAGCAATTCATTCGGCTTCAAATTTCCCGGCAGCACCAGCAACGTTTCCAGCGGGCGCGTGCGCATGTAGAACCACGAATCCCGCCACACGTCCGGCGTGTCGCCGGCCGAAACCCGATTGGCGTATTGCACGAAGAAGGGGTTGGGGAAGGAAAGGTTCGGCCCGCGCACGATGCGTTTCTGCGCCCAGTAGCCCGTCTGCTGTGCGAAGGGCACCAGCGGCTGCGCCTTGTAACCAAACTGGCCGGGCGGCCACGCGTAGTTCATGCGGAACGGATTCAAATAGAGCGGCTGCTGGTCCAGGCGGATGGCCGCCCAGTTGCCGTCTTTGGCTGGATTCGGGCTTTTCGCCGGGAACTGGAAGGAAAAATAGTCCCAACCGCTGTTGTCGTAGCTGCCCGTGACCGGATATCCGGGGCTGAGCCCGGGCGGCGGCGTACCGTTGGCCCAGCCGAACCACCCCACCCACGAACGCATCGGCAGCCGTTCGCTGCCCCCGAATGAAGATTTGAAATCAGGGGTCGCCGCAAAAAGCGAAGTGCCCACCACTTCCGGATACTTCGTCACATTGGGCGCGTTATTGGTCTGGAGCGTGATACCGTTGCTCGTCACCACGCTGATGTCCGGCGGTTGCTGGCGGATATACACCTGCGAAATGACCGGCACGCCGTCCCACGTACCGCCGCCGACATTGGTGCCCACCAGCACGATCACCGCATTGCTCGGCGTGTACGGCACCGTGACTTCCAGGCGGAAGAAGTGCCGATCGTCGGCTATCCCCACCGGTTGCGAATAAATGGAGTAATTGCTGTTCGCGGGACGGATGATTGGAGACCCCGCCACCTGCTGCCAGTTCGGAAACGAAAGATTGGTGGTCTCCACGACCCGGAACGTCGCAATGCCCGCCGCTTGCGCGCTCACGCGGTATTCGAAGAACCCCGTGTTCGTGATGACCACGAATGTCGGGCCCACATTGGAAACCAGGTCGGCCGCCTTGGGATCCGTGGCGAAGGCATACTCGAGCGCGTTGACGTAGGGATCGGCGTCCGGATTGCCCGTCGGCAGCGCGTTGTCGCCGGTCAAATTAAAACTCGTGGCCCAATCCGCGAACGACACCGCCGCGCGGCTCGCGGGCGCGCCGCATATCAATGTCGCGATGACGCCCGCGGTGAAGCCGAACTTCCGCCAAGCCGGCCCGCAAACCAAAAAAGCAAAGTTTTTCATTTGATCTCGAGATAACTGGGTTAAACCAACGCCCTGATTGCCCCACTAAAGTATTTCAACCAGCGCAACCTTCCCGGGCTGATTTGAGTGCACCGCCGAAAACAGCCGGAAGGATAACTGTGATACCGTAATGAGGCGCTTCCTTGGTTGCAACGAATTATAAGAAGAGGCGACGACGCTGGGGCGGAGCCCAGCCGCCACGTGGACAAACATGTCAACGGTTTGCGGATCACTGCCTCAATCCTTGTGGTTTGCATTTAATGATCCGCTATCTGTTGTGGTATATATATGGTCAATTCCTTCTATTGATGAATTATCAATTGATAATGAATTGATAGTTCGTTAATAGTTGGTATGCAAATCCCGCAAAAACCGCCTCCTTTTGAAAAGTTGCTGGCAGGTTTAAGCAAGCAGGAAAAATTTATCGAGATTTTCCAGGCTGTGACAAGTCCCGATTGGGATGGGGATTATTTGCATTGGGACGAATTACAATTTCGCAAGCCACCAGATGGACTGACGCATGAGGAATGGTGGCTGGGACTGAAAATGAGACGCCAGTCCAGCCAGCGGCCAATTCCATTAAAGGATATTCAGGGACAGGCATTTCATTTTACCGAGCCGACGCGGGTGACGGAACTGCTCCACCAAATTGACCGGGGTGGGGGAACATTCGTCCAAATCCCGGAACAGGTGACCAATTCGGAACAGAGAGACCGCTACGTCATCAGATCCTTGATGGAAGAAGCAATTACCTCCAGTCAACTTGAAGGGGCTGCGACAACCCGCGAAGTCGCGCGCAGGATGCTCGCCGAAGGGCGAAATCCGCGGGACCGCAGCGAGAGAATGATTGCAAACAATTACGCAACGATGCGTTCCATCCGGGAGTGGAAAGACAAGCCACTCACGCCGGAAATGGTTTTTCAAATCCATCGGGAAATTTCGCGGGATGCGCTAGACGTCGCGGATGGGGCCGGGCGGTTTCGCCGCGCAGACGAGGCCATTGATGTTTCTGATATTGAGGGAACCGTGTTCCACATGCCCCCTCCGGCCGATCAACTGCCCGAACGATTGCGGCAGATGTGCGACTTCGCCAATGGCAAAACGCCGGCCTCATTTCTTCATCCCGTGGTTCGCGGGATTATTCTTCACTTCTGGCTGGCCTATGATCATCCATTTGTGGATGGCAATGGACGCACCGCGCGAGCGTTGTTTTATTGGCAAATGCTCCACTCCGGTTACTGGTTATTTGAGTTTATTTCCATTTCCCAATTCCTGCGCAAAGCGCCGGCACAATATGGCACGGCTTTTCTGCACACCGAAACGGACGGCAATGACCTGACTTATTTTATTGTTCACCAGGCCGGGGTAATCCGGCGTGCATTGAAGGAACTTCATGATTATGTCGCCCGCAAATCAGCCGAGACTCGAGCTTGCCTGGACGCCCTGCGGAAATACCCGGAACTTAACCATCGCCAACAAGATCTCATTAGCCACGCGGTGCGTCACCCCGGACAGACTTACCGCATTATCAGCCACCAGACTCGTCAGGGAGTGACGTATGCCACAGCTCGCGCCGACCTGCTGACTCTGGCTGAATTGAACTTGTTGGAACTGAGAAAGGCCGGTCGAGCCTTTGTTTTTGTTGTGCCGAATGATTTGGAAGCGAGATTGCGATCGCGAAAATCCCCGATCGGGTCGCGTCGGAGATTGCCACAAGCGGAATAGCTCGAGCTATGAGTATCGCGCAAGGGCGCTTGCCGCCGGGCCACCGAGCGCTCATAGTGGTTTTCGTTAACTGGTAGTCAACCCCTGCTTGAAAATACTCGTCGCCATCACCGGCGCCAGCGGCGCGCTCTACGCGCAACGGCTCCTCGACAGCCTCGATGCCACCCGGCACGAGGTGCACGTCGTCCTGAGCAAATACGCGCAGACCGTCCTGGCCGAGGAGCTCCCGTCGGGCTTCCGCGTCCCGCCGGGCGTCACCATGCACAACCTCAAGAGCATGAACGCCCCCTTCGCCAGCGGCTCCAATCCGCCCGACGCCATGGTCGTCATCCCCTGCACCATGGGCACCCTCGGCCGGATCGCCCACGGCATCAGCGACGACGTCCTGCTCCGCGCCGCCGACGTCGTCCTGAAGGAAAAAAGAAAACTTATCCTCGTCCCCCGGGAAACGCCGCTCAGCCTCGTGCACGTCAAAAACTTCGAATTGCTGCTGCTCGCCGGCGCCATCCTGATACCGGCCAATCCGTCTTTCTACATGCGGCCGCAAAGCGTCGAGCAAGTGATTGACACCGTCGTCGCCCGCGTGCTCGACCATCTCGGCGTCCCCCACAAACTCGTGGCGCGCTGGCAGGCGGAGCCGGAATGAACCGCCGCGAGCAGAAGGGTGAACTGTTTCGATTGGTAGGGACGACCTGCCGGTCGTCCGCCTCCTCCTGACCACCTTGCCTCCCAGTTCTCCAACCTCCCCGCCGGTGAGCTTCCTGAAAAAATGGGGCGGCTTCGTCCGTTTCAGCCACACCATTTTCGCCATGCCCTTCGCCCTCGCCGCCATGGCCGTCGCCGCGCGCGACAATCGCGGCTGGCCCGGCTGGCGCACCTGCGGCCTGATCGTGGCCGCCATGATTTGCGCGCGCACCTGCGCCATGACCTTCAACCGCATCGCCGATCGCAAATTCGACGCCGCCAATCCGCGCACCGCCAAACGCCACCTGCCCGCCGGCGAAGTCTCCCTCTTCGGCGCCTGGGTGCTATGGTTCCTTTCCGCCGCCGGATTGGTGGGCGTCAGCTATTTGCTAAATCCACTGTGTTTCTACCTCTCGCCCGTCGCGCTCGCGGTCATTTGTTTCTATTCGCTCACGAAGCGATTCACAAATTACACACACGTCTTCCTCGGCCTCTCGCTCGCCCTCGCCCCCGTCGGCGCGTGGCTGGCCGTCAAGGGCACCAACCTCACCGGCCGCGAACTCGCCGAAATGCTCACCCTGGCCATGGCCGTGGTGCTCTGGCTCGTCGGCTTCGACATCATCTACGCCCTGCAGGACTACGAATTCGACCGCACGCACGGCCTGCATTCCCTCGTCGTCGCCTGGGGCCCAAAAAACGCCCTGCAAGCCTCCTTTCTCGCGCACATGGTGATGTGCGGACTGCTGTTTCTCTTCGGCCTGCTCTGCGGCTTCCGCATTGCCTTCATCGTCGGCTGGATGCTCATCGTCGGCTGCCTCGTCCTGGAACATTGGATCGCCCGCCGCCGCAGCCTCAACTGGATCAACACGGCTTTCTTTCGCCTCAACGCCGTCGTCAGCATGATCTTCTTCGCCGTAACCCTCGCCGAGGTGGTATTCAAAGGCGGCTTCTCATTGCGAAACTGATTCCCTGAGGGCCAAAGGCCCGCCCCTATACCAGCCTGGGCCAGCGGCCCAGGAACCAATCTCAATACCAATTCGAGGGCTGAAGGCCCGACCTATGCACTGGAGCTACATGCCATGGAGCGGGCTTTCAGCCCTTACAAGATTTTGGCCACTGTTTCCTGGGCCTTTGGCCCAGGCTGCTATGAGGCCGCGCCGTTGGCGCTTCGGAATGAGTTGCTTGAACCCTCTTCTTTACTTCGCCCGACTCCGCCCCACCTGATCCAACGCCACCGCCGCAATAATTATCGCCCCAATCACAATCAACTGCACATTCGGCGAAATCCCCACCAGCGTGCAACCGTTCCGCAAAAACGCAATCAACAGCGTCCCAATCACCGTCCCCAAAATCGTTCCGCGCCCGCCCGAAAGGCTCGCGCCGCCGATCACCACCGCCGCCACAATATCCAACTCCAATCCCGCCCCCGCCGTCGGTTGCGCGGACACCGTCCGGCTCGTGGCAATCATGCTCGCAATCCCCACCATCATCCCGCCCAGCGTGTAAAGCGCGGTGAGATGGCCTTTCACGGCGACACCCGCATGGAAAGCCGCCTCGCGATTCGACCCGATTGCATACGCATATCTTCCCAACGGCGTATAGCGCAGCATCAACACCGCAGCCACGATCAATACTGCGGCCATCAGCACGGACACCGGTATCCCCGCCACCTCGCCCGTGCCGAGAAAAGCATAAGTGGGAACATTGCACGGCTGGCCATCATTCATGACGAGCGCGATGCCGCGAAAACAACTCATCGTCCCGAGCGTGACAATGAAAGGCGGCAGGTTCAGTCGTGTGGTCAATACACCATTCAACAGCCCGCCCAAAGTTCCCGCCACCACCCCGGCCAGCGTCCCCACGAGTGCCGACGACCCGCTCAAATCGCTCCCGCCCAGCTTCAACATCGTCCACGCGCCGATCATCCCCGAAAGCGCCAGCAGCGAGCCCACCGACAAATCTATCCCGCCCGATATAATGATCGCCGTCGCGCCGAGCCCGATGATCGCGTTCACACTTGATCGCCGCAGCACATTGACGATGTTGTCCTCGGTCAAAAATCGTCCCGGCGCCAGAAACGTGCACGCAATGATGATCAGCATCAGCCCGGCGAACGGCAGCATTTGGCGGACAATTCGGCTCATGGGATTATTCGACGGCAGCCAGGTGCATCACTTCGTCCGGATTGGTTTGTTTGGTTACAAAAGTGCCGGCCAGTTTGCCGCGTCGCATCACCAGCAACCGATCGGCGACCCCAAACAGCTCCGGCAACTCCGACGAAATCATCAGGATGGCTTTGCCCTCTTTCGCGAGCTCATTGATCAACGTGTAAATCTCCCGCTTCGCGCCCACATCCACCCCGCGCGTGGGCTCATCAAAAATAATAAACTTCGCGTTCGCGAGCAGGCAGCGCGCGACCAAAAGCTTTTGCTGGTTGCCACCCGAAAGCGCCGCCGCCGGAGCCGCCGCCGACGACCATTTCACATGCATCCGCGTCGCCGCCTCCGTGGCAATAACCGTCTCCCTCCCCGGCATCAGCCGCCAGCTCATCCCGATCTGGCGCAGCGAAGGCAAGGTGATGTTCCACGCGCAAGGCAGCCCCAGGCAAAGTCCCGTGCGCTTGCGATCCTCCGTCAGCAACGCCACGCCTTGTCTAATCGCCTCCGCCGGCGAACGAATCTCCGTCGCCTCTCCATCCAGCCGAAAGTCTCCCTTGGTCTTCGGTTCCAACCCAAACAACGCCCGCGCTACTTCCGTGCGCCCCGACCCAATCAGCCCCGCAACACCCACAATTTCCCCACCGCGCACCTCGAACGAAACATCGCGCACTCCCTCCTCCGACGACAACCCCTTCACCTCCACCCGCACCGGCCCGAGTTCCACGTCGCGCGGCGGAAAAAAATCGTTGAGCTCGCGCCCCACCATGTGACGCACAATCGCCGGCGTGTTCAATTCCGCCGCCGGCGCCGAATGCACCACCTTCCCATCGCGCAGAATCGTGATGTCGTCCGCCAGCGCCGCGACTTCCTCGAGCCGGTGTGAGATGTAAACCATCGTCAAACCCCGCGCGCGCAATTGCCGCATCACCGTAAACAGCCGCCGCGCCTCGGCATCGCTCAACGCCGAAGTGGGCTCATCGAGAACTATCACGCCCGCATTGCGCCGGAGCGCCTTCAGCAGCTCCACGATCTGGCAATCGCCAATCGGCAGGTCGCCCACCACCGCGTCGGCCTCCAGCGGAAAACCATACTCCTCTGCCAGCGCCCGGCTCCGCCGCGACATCTCGCGCCGGCTGATCGTGCCCGGCAACACGCCACGCGGCTCCGCCCCGAGAAAAATATTTTCCGCCGCCGTAAGGTGTTCCGCCAGGTCGAGCTCCTGGTAGATCATCGAAATGCCCGCGGCCAGCGCCGCGGCGGGATTTTCGAATCGTCGCGGCGTCCCGTGCAGCTCGATCTCGCCGGCATCCGGTTGATGCACGCCCGCGAGGATTTTCATGAGCGTGGATTTTCCCGCGCCATTCTCTCCACACAACGCATGGATCGTCCCCGCCCGCGCGCGAAAACTCACGTCCTTCAACGCCTGCACCGGCCCGAAGCGTTTTGAGATGCCGCGCATCGCCAGCGCAGCGGGTGCGTCTGAATTCGGCCCGGTCACGGGACGGAGTTATTGGTTCTTGAGCAGTTCCTTGATGGCCGGCTCTTCCATCCGGTCCTTGGTGATCAGCTCGCAGCCCGTATCAATCCGCTTGGTCACCGGCTCGCCTTTGATCGAAGCCACCGCCGCCTTCACTCCCTCGTAGCCCATCTTGAAAGGATTCTGCACCACGAGCGCGTCCACCTGGCCCGCGCGCAAACCATCCACCACCGCCTTCTCCGCATCGAAGCCAATGAACTTCACCTGCGAGCGCTTCTGGCTTTGCAGCGCCTGATACGCGCCGACCGCCGTGGAAGCGTTGCAGGCGAACACACCTTGCAGGTCCGGATGACGCGTGAGCAAATCTTCCGTGGCCTGGAGCGCCGTCTCCACCGTGTCATGGCCATAAACCGCGTCCACAATCTCGATGCCCGGAAACTCCTTCTTGATCGTATCCATGAACCCATTCTCGCGTTCCGTGGTCGAGGCCGAGCCGGGCGCATACTTGATGACGATGATCTTCCCCTTGCCGCCCAGCGTCGCACCCATCCGCCGCGCCGCCATCGTGCCGCCCAAATAATTATCCGTCGCCGCAAAGCAGACGTAATTGTCCGTGCCAATGGCCGAATCAATGATCACGCACGGCACCTTCAGCTTCGCCAGCTTTTCCACCGACGGCACCAGCGCATCGCGATCCAGCGGCGCCAGCACGATCGCATCCGCTTTCTGCGCAATGAAATCCTCCACGATCTGGATCTGCCGTTCGCGATCCGTTTCGCGTTCCGGGGCGTTCATGACGATGGTGTAACCCATCTCCTCCCCCGCCTTCCGCGCCCCGGCGTCCACCGCCTTCCAAAACACATGCGTCGTGCCTTTCGGAATCAGCGCGATGGATTTCTTTCCCGCCGCCGGCGCATCCGCCGGCTTCTGCGCGCCACCGCCGCCGGAATCACTTTTACCGCAACCAGTTAGCAGGACCAGACCAACGGCGCAGGCGGCCAGGGTGGGGAGCGAGAGCTTCATCTTCATAAGGGACGCATCGGGGTTATTGGCAACCCCCGCTTTTACGGGGAATCGCCGGCTTTGGCAAGCCAGCGCCAACACGTTTAGCGGCGCTTTGGTTGGTAGGTACGACCTGCCGGTCGTCCGTAGCCGTGCGACGGCAACGTGCCATCGAAAACCGCTTTCAAAGCAGTCCACTATCCAACTCCTGAGCGTCGCAGGGCAAAAGAAAGTGTTCGGTTTGGGCCGGAGCGGGCATTTATAAGTGAATGACAGCGACCGACGACATCGCCCTGCTGCGCGAATACGCGTCCGGCAACTCCGAGGCGGCCTTCGAAACTTTGGTTTCGCGGCATGCGCGCTTCGTTTACTCGGCGGCGTTGCGGCAAGTCCGGGATCCGCACCTGGCCGAGGAAGTGACGCAGGCCGTGTTCATCATCCTCGCGAAAAAGGCGGCGCGGATCGGCGGCCAGACGGTGCTCTCGGGCTGGCTCTTCCGGACGACGCGCTACACCGCCATGGCCCAGATGCGGACCGTGGCGCGGCGGCGGCAGCACGAACAGGAGGCGCTTATGGAGGCCGAAAATTCAGCCAACACCCCGGACCCGGTTTGGGAACAGATTTCGCCGTTGCTCGACCCTGCCCTGGCGACGTTGCGCGAGAAAGACCGGCAGGCGGTGCTGCTGCGCTTTTTCGAGCAACGCAGCCTGGCCGAGGTCGGCAGCTCCTTGAATGCGACCGAGGACACCGCACGCATGCGGATCAATCGCGCGCTGGAGAAACTACGCAAATATTTCTCCCGGCACGGGGTGGTTTCCACCACCGCGATCATCGCCGGAATGCTGTCTGCAAACTCCCTCCAGGCGGCGCCGGTGGGGCTGACCGCAACAATCACTGCGACCGTTGCCAAAGGGTCGGCGGCCGCGGCTTCAATTCTCACCCTCGTGAAAGGAACACTTAATATTATGGCATGGATTAAAACGAAAATGGTGGTCGGCATCGGCGCCGGCGCGCTGCTGGCCGGGGCCGCGGTGGTAACCCTGGCGCAACAGGAGCAGAAAGTGCGCGCGCAGGAGCAGGAAATTCGCGCCCAGGAAAACCAGATCCGCGAGCAGGAAAAACGGACCGACCTGACGGCGGAGCAGCGCAAGGAATTAGCCGACCAACTGAACCAGTTGCGCGAAAAACAAAATGAGTTGCGGACGAAGCAGAACCAGCTTCGGGCGTCGAGCGAGCGCGCGAATTCGAAGCTGCTCGAAGACAAGTCCCTCCGGGTTTCACCGTTTACCGGCGTCGTTTTTGAAGGCGATAAGGTCCTGGTGACCTATGAAGGCGCGCAGTATGAGCTGGCCATGATCAGCGGCCTGACCACCCCGCAGTTGGTGGATTTCAGCCGCACGCAATACAAGGATTTGTGGCAGAAGCGGATCGCCGAGGATTTGCCGGTGGTTCTGGCCGAGAGCCGGCATCCGATGAATTCCGATCATACCGTCAGCCTGACGCTGATGGACGCGACGACTGGTCAGAGCCGGAGCATTGCGCGGGCGACCATGACCGAGAAAAACCGACAGGCGATCATGGCGGTGCGGCTGGCCGGTGCGCGGCCGGATGCGCATTGAAGAGGAAAACGGGAGAAATTCGGCGATTTGTTAGGCGGCATGAACTCGTCGTAGTGCATCAATATCATCTCCTGTGATCACGCGCTCAAAATGACTGCGCGGGTTAAGAACTAGACGCGTCTTGCTAAAATCATTTGTCAGCAGAAAGGTCGAATTCACACCGAGCAACGAGTATGGAGTCGGCTCCTTGATGGGAATGGTCCGTATAAACTCGCGTGCTCGCTGCCGTGATGAGAAAATGTAAAACTCTTCTGGCGAGCTAAGAAAATCAAAAACCGGCTTGCCGTCGATCTTCCGCGCATTCTTGCCGAGGACGTGAACACCATGCTTGTGCAACAAGCGAATGAATTCTGCTCCAGCATCGGGACGAACCGCAACATCAGCCAATGGGTCAGAACTATCAGGCGTTGGCTCCATTGATTTGTCAGGCGGCTCGATCAAACTGAACACGAAATCGGCGAACCGGCGGGCTTTCCGCATCACTGTAATCCTCAAATGAAAACTCTCGCAAACCAAACGCAGAAAAGGACTGTAACTCTCGACGTGTGAGCGGCCATGGCATGGCGCCCGGGGGTTCAGACTCTTCCCGGCCGCGGCAAATGAGCAAGAGCCTGCCCGATGGCGCAACAAATTCCCCAATGCACCGCATGGCTCTCTGGCGCATATCGGCAGGAAAAACCTGAAGCGTGTATGACTCCAAAACGAAATCAAAGGCACCATGCCAGGCCGGTGGCACTGCAAACAAGTCAGCCGTCACGTAAGTGACACCGGAATCCGGAAAGCGCCGATGACACCACTCAATAGCCGTCGGGGAAATGTCGAAGGCAACCACACTGCCTCCAGCCGACGCAAGATACTCGGCGTCGTCCCCCAAGCCGCAACCGATTTTCAGGCAACGCTTTCCTCGGAAATCGTAGCCCGTCCGCCGATGCCACTCGCAAAGGTGCGGATTGAGAACCATGTCCGCCCACGGAACTATGGCCTCATTCCCGCGTGCCTCTTGGTAGAGTGCCTCGAACCAACCGAGGTGGTCGCCGCGCTCTACGTATTCGGAGCAAAGCTTCCTGGCTCGCGTGCGGTCTTTTGGCTTGACCATTATGGGGTGCGAACGCCGCCTAACGCGCGGCGCTCAGGCAGGCCAGGGCAATGCTGCGCGATTGCCCGCCGACGGGCAACCTTGGCCTTGCCTACAGCCGCATTGTTAGGTGCCTTTGGATATATCGCAGTGGTCATCTATGATGTTCTGAATGCGGCCAAGCAAAGCGTCCAACTGGTCATCGTAAATCTTAAAGAGCATCGAGCATGACGTGGACGGTTCGATTCGCAGAACATAGGTGGAGTCGTACTCACCGTCCTTGACCAACACCACCTTGGTGTCGCGAAAAGAGGATGACAGGTCAACGCTCTTCTCGGGCATAGTCCGGTAGACTCCATTACCGACATGGGCATCACGATAAGCAGGATTGGCTCTGGTCTCGGAGACGAAGTCGAGAAACCTCTGCGCGAACAGCAAATCTTCTGCAGTGAAAGTGATCGTAGTCACAGACAATTGAAACTGAACCGAGAATAATCCAGTTTCAGGCTTGTCCTCAGTCACGAATACGTCGCAAGGGTACGAGTCGCTCATGTGTGGTCGGCACCTAAAAATTAGTATACGACACCCTGTTCGTATATTAAAAGGAGACGGAAAAAGAACAAGGGAGCGTCGCTTCTCACCGAACCCGCTCAAGCCAAGCTACTTGCAACGTGCCTATAACGGCTACTTCGCCCGGCTCTAAGCAGGATATTTGGCCAGGGAGGGATTCCGGCATTTTCTTTGTAACGCCGCCCCGGCGACCGTTAAGTATGTGGTGTGCGCGATGCGGCCAAAGCAGTGTGTTCCGGGTGCGGCAAGGAATTGCCGGCCGAGGCGCCCGCCGGCCTCTGCCCGCGCTGCCTGATGGCGATGAACGCCGCGACGCAGACGGCCTTCGACGATGAAGCGCCCGGCGCGGTCAGGCACGCTCAGCCTCCGTCGCCGGAACAAATCGCGAAGCATTTCCCGCAATTGGAAATTTTGGAATGCCTCGGACGCGGCGGGATGGGGGTCGTGTACAAAGCACGGCAAAAATCGCTGAACCGGCTGGTGGCGTTGAAAATCCTCGCGCCGGGTCGCGAGCAGGACGCGGCGTTCGCCAGCCGGTTTTCGAGCGAAGCCCAACTCCTCGCCAAACTCAGCCACCCAAACATCGTCACCATCCACGACTTCGGCCAGGCCGATGGGTTGTTCTACCTGATGATGGAGTTCGTGGACGGCGTGACTCTCCGCCAGTTGATGGCCAGCGGCCGCGTTTCCGCGCGCGAAGCCCTCGCCATCGTCCCCCAGATTTGCGACGCCCTCCAATTCGCGCACGACCACGACATCGTCCATCGCGACATCAAACCGGAGAACATCCTCATGGACCGGCTCGGTCGCGTGAAGGTCGCCGATTTCGGGCTGGCAAGATTGGTGGGCGAGGAAGCGGCGCGCGGAACAGGTGAGGCGGGGAAAATCGTGGGCACGCCAAATTACATGGCCCCCGAGCAAGTGGAGCGCCCCGGCGAAGTGGATCATCGCGCGGACATCTACGCGCTCGGCGTCGTCCTCTATCAGATGCTCACCGGCGAGTTGCCGGAGAAAAAGCTGCAAGCGCCGTCGAAGAAGGTGCTGGTGGATGTGCGCCTGGACGAAGTCGTGCTCCGCGCGCTGGAGAAAGACCCGGGTCGCCGCTACGGCCAGGCCAGCGAGTTGCGCACTCAACTCGAGACAATCGTCCTGAACGAAACCGCCGCGGAGCAAGGGTCTGTGGAGCGCGGGTCTGTGACCCGCAGCGCCTCCGACCGCGGATCTGCGGAGCGCGAGTCTGTGACCCGCAGCGCCTCGGAGCCCGCTCCCAGCCGCATAGAGCGCGTGCAAAAGCTCGCGGGAGTGGCGCTGAATGTATTGCTGGCTCTGGGTTTCCTGTTTGCGGGACGGATGGCTTATGAATTGGGCATCTTCTTCAATGCCTTGTTTGTCTTTCTGCTGCTGGTGGTGCCCGCGCAATGTGTCGCCATCGTCTGGCGCTTCGCGACGGGAAGGTTGGAAACAGGCTTCTGGCGCCGGCCATTCGCGCCGGAGCTGCGCCGGCAGTGGCTCCAACTCGCCAACCGCTGGTTGTTCCTCGCGCTCAGCGCCTGGTGCCTCGCCATCTGCATCGTGCCGGCCCAGTTCACCGACGATCAAATTCTGGTGATTCGCTGCCTGTCCTACGGCTCCATCGGTACGCTGGCTGTCCTGGGATTGCTTCCCGACAAGCGCATCCGCGTGGCCACCAACGTCGCGGTGGCGCTCGCCTCGGCGTTCCTTTTGATTCAGATGGCGCGGATTTACTGGCCGCTCAATCCGGCCGCCGGGATGGTGCTGGATTCGCCCTTCGCAAGCGGCGACTGGCTGGTCCTCAACGGCGGCCGCAGCGGATTGGTGAACCTGCATTATCGCCTCCCCAGCCAGCGGGACGCGCTGGACATCGAAAAACTGGAAAAAGGGAAGGAACATCCCGGCGATAAACAAAAGCTGTCCTCGTATCCGTCCTACGGAATGCCCCTCGTTGCGCCAGTGGCGGGGAAAGTTGTCCATGTGGAAGAAGGTCACGAGGACAACCCGCCCGGCATCATGGATGAGGAAAACCTGGCGGGTAACTACGTCGTCCTCGAAGTGGACCCCACCCACTTTGTGATGCTCGCGCATTTGAAGAACGGAAGCATCCAGGTGAAGGAAGGCCAGGGTGTGCGCGTGGGCGATCCTCTGGCCGAATGCGGGAACTCCGGTAACACCTCGCATCCGCACCTGCACATTCAAGCGCAGGATCGGCCGGTGCCTTTTGAGGAACAAACGAGGACTTATCCGATTTTCTTTCGCAATGTTTCGATCCGGACCGGCGGCGGGAAATTATTGCCGGTCGGCCCGCCGCACACGGTCAAGCGGAACGACCAGATTGTCTATCGTTAGGCTCACAGAGCCAGCCGGGATATCGGAGCAGCAATTAAGGAGCAGAACTAAATTATGAACAATTCAGCTGGAAAAAATTCAAATAACAAACTTCAAACTCCCGCCTTCGCAAGGAAACTACGGCGCGGCAGGTCAGGGAAGCCTCAAACACGAAACTTCCACCGGCTGTTTCGTTGGGCGGGCGTGGGGACTTTGATTGCCATGCTTGCCGGAAACGCATTCGCCGCCAACGCGCCGAAGGACACGGCGCAAATCCTTGAGAAGCTGCGGAAGAAATACAAATTCCCCGGCCTGGCCGTCGTCGTCGTAAAAGATGGCAGGATCTGCGACCGCGCCGCCGTGGGAGTGCGCAAGGATGGCGATCCGGTGTTGCTCACCACGAACGACGTGTTTCACATCGGCTCGTGTACCAAATCCATGACGGCGACCGTGGCTGCGAAGTTCATCGAGGAAGGAAAACTGAAATGGGACACGACCATCGTAGAGGTGTTTCCCGAATTCAAAGGAAAGATTGATCCGGACTACGAGACCGTGACCGTGGAACAACTGATGCAACACCGCGGCGGGCTTTCCACCGAGCCGCCCACCGGCGCCTGGAGCAAGGCCTGGAAAGAAAAGGGCACACCGACCGAACAACGATTGGAGTTCATTCAGGCGGTGCTGTCGAAAAAGCCCGCCGCAAAACCGGGAAAGAAAATGATCTACTCCAACCAGGGCTATGCTGTCCTCGGCGCCATGCTCGAAAAAGTCGCCGGCCAGCCTTACGAGACCCTGATGACCGAACAGCTCTTCAAGCCCCTGCACATGGACACCGCCGGTTTCGGTCCGCCGGGCACGAAGGACGAAGTAGACCAGCCATGGGGACATAAGAAAACTCTCGGGATGACGATGGCGTTTCAGGTGGATAATCCCCCCGCCATCGCGCCCGCCGGGCGCGTGCATTGTTCGCTCGATGACCTCGCGCGCTACGCCATGGCACACATGGATGGCGAAAAGAAAGGCGGTCTGCTAAAGCCCGAAACCTTCACTCGCCTGCACACGCCGCCGAAGAAAGAAAACGGAGAATACGCCTGCGGCTGGGTCTATGTGGAACGCAGCTGGGCCGGCGGCGACGGCCGGGCCTTGATGCACAACGGCTCAAACACCATGTGGTACGTCCTCATGTGGCTCGCGCCCAACCGCGATTTCGCCGTCATCTCCGCCACCAACACCGGCTCCGGCGAAATCGAAGAAGGCTGCGACGCCGTCGCCGTCGAAATGATCAAGAAATGGTTGCCCGGCAGCCTCGATTGAGCAATTGCCGCAGCGACCCATCAGCCCGATTTCAATCGGAAGAAAGCACGCGCAGCCGAGGGCTTCACGATCACACGACTCTGAAGCGTGGAAAGATTCTGAACCGGCACGTTGGTCACGGTGGTCCAGTTGGTCGAAGTCAGATCACTGGTTTGCTGCAGGATGCAGTTGCCCGACGGAATCGTCCACGAGAGCGCGACGCCACCCGGAACGCGGGTGGCGTTCAACCGGCGGCCGACGCTGTTGGTTTGCCAGGTATAGATGGCGCCCGTGGATATGACGGCCGCCAACGTGGCGCCGTCGGCCGACGAAGCCACGGATGTCCACTTGTCGTAGATTGCGCCGGTCGGCGCCCACGAAGCGCCGGCATCACTGGAGCGATAAATATCCCCGCCGTACTGTGCCGCGGCCAGGCGCGCGCCGTCGGCGGAAGAGGCGACGGCGTAGCGACCGGCTCCCGACAGGCTCGCGGGAAACCAATTTTGTCCGGCATCGACGGACTGATAAGGCAATCCGGAATCAGCCGCCGCCAGCCACTTCGTCCCGTCGGCTGAAGCGGCGATGGACAACCATTCATAGTTCGTGACCGTGCCCGCGTGCCAAGTGGCGCCACGGTCGTGGGAAGAAAAGAGCGGGCCATTCACCGTGCCGGCGACCCATTCGCTTCCATCGGCTGAAGTCGCCGCCGACAGAAAATAGGCCGACGAACTGTTGGGCCCGGTCCAGCTTTGGCCGCCGTTGGTGGAGGAATAAAGACTTCCAAAGCTTTGAATCGCAATCAGGGTCCTGCCATCGGCGGAACAAGCCACGCCACACCAGCCGGAGCTCAACGTCACGTAGTCCCAGGTTTCGCCGTAGTTGGTCGAGAGCCGCACGGAGCCAAACGCCAGGCCGCTCATCAAAACCCTACCGTCCGCCGATCCCGCAAAACATTGCATGTAAGGATCCGCGAGACTATTTCGCTGCCACGTCGAGCCGGAATTCGTCGAAGTAAAAAGATAGTTGTCGAAGGAAACTGCGGCCAGGCGGGTGCCATCGGCCGACGACGAGATGCCCCGCCAGTCCGCGAATGGCGGAGATAGGATCGACCAGTTTGTTCCCAAATCAGTCGAGACGTAGGTCGGGCCGCCTCCGCGATACCCCGTGCCCACCACGATTCTTTGTCCGTCGGCGAAACAGGCGCCGGAATGCCAATTCTCCTGCGGCGCGTTGGCCTGGCCCCAGGAACCGCCGGTATCGACCGAGTAATAAATCTGGCCGCTGGATGTGAAGGTCGTCAACCGGCTGCCAGCGGTGGAGGCGGCGATCGCAAACCAGTAGTGTTGATCGTCATTGGTCAACGCCAGCGAAAGCTTCCACTGCGCGCCGGAATTGGTGGAAACGTAAACGAACTGCTGCAGGTAATTGGTGTCCCAGCCCGCCGCGATCAGCTTTTCACCGTTCTCGCGCACGAGCACCCAGCTCCACTGGACATCCGCGGGCGTCGGGGAAATCTGCCAGGCCGCGCCGGAGTTTGTGGAAGTATAAATCCGCAGCTCGGGCGATTCGCCGGCCGTCACCGCCAGATGGATCCCGTCGGCGGACGCGGTTATTTGAGTAGCCGTCGGATCGGGCGCGGGCAGCAAAGACCAGCTCGCGCCGGAATTGGTGGACACGGATATGCCCGTGGCGTATCCGAGCACATAGACGCGTGCGCCGTCGGCCGAGCAGGCGACCGTCGCGCCGTAATCGTTCGCCGGGAGGCTGTTGGAAACCCATGACGCGCCCCCATTCGTGGACACATACACCAGCCGCTCATAGATGTACATGATGTTCCAAGGATCACTGTTCGGATCAATATGAGAGTCCGTGTGGACCGCGACGAGGGTCGCGAAATTCGTGGAGCAGGCCAGCCCGTCCCAATTGCCCGGCGGCAACGATTCCATGGCCCAGAAGTTTCCGGCGTCCCGGGTGAAATAAATCGAGGAATCCGTCGTCAGCCCCATCATCTGCGAGGCATCGGCCGAACCAACGAGTTGAATCCACGAGACCTTGGGCACGCCGTGCGGCTTCCAGGTCTGGGCGTGAAGTGAACTCACGGCCCCAAAGAGCAGGCCGGTCACGAGCAGTTTCAGGGCAAAAAATCTTATTTTCGTTTCCATGCAACGCGGATTCAGCGGCCTCGAAAGCCGATCATCGGCGCATTTTCTGCCCACGAAAATACCTCAACCGCATTCGAGCCTGACTCTGAACCTACCCTAAAAGATTGTCGTGCGCCTTGCGTGATGTCCAGAGCGAAGCGACAGGGTAGAGGCAACAAAAATGGCGGGACCTGCGAGGTGCAGAGCGTGGCGCAGGCTTCCCAACCTGCTGTATCGCCGACTTCCAATCGGCAGACCGTCCGAAAGGCACTTCGACCCGGAGCTATTGCCAGGCCCGCGGATTGGAAATCCGCGACACAGCAGGTTGGGAAGCCTGCGCTACGAATTTAGACGCGTTTGCCCGAAGCGAAGCGAAATCTTCCCCGACCGTTTTCCCCTTGCGGGAATCGCTTCGCGCGGACGATAGTCCGCCATGGCCGAAGTGTATCATGCGCTGGGTCTCCACCTGCACCAGCCGCTCGGAAATCTGATCGCGCTGCACAACGCGGGCGACCAGCGCTGGGAGGCGAAGCAGATTCTTTGGTGCTACGACCGCGTCACCCGGATGCTCGAAGGCTACGAAGACGTTGCCCGCCTCCACCTGAGCTTTTCCGGCACGCTCCTCAAGCAACTCGAAGATCCCGGCCTCCGCGAAACCTTCATGGACGCTGCCGACATCGGAGCCTTCATGGACAGATTTCGCCGCTCCAATATCGAGTTCGTCGGCAGCGGCCTGTATCACCCCGTCTATCCGCTCACACCCGAAGCCGATTGGGACGCCCAAACCGAATGGTGGCAGGGCCTCGGACGTCACCTCCTGGGCCGCGAACACTTTGCCGGTTTCTGGCCGCCCGAGATGGGCTTCTGCGTCGAGATGATCCCCATGCTGAAGCGGCACGGCTACCGCTACGTGCTGGTGGATTCGATTTACATCAACCCCCGCCGCGAAATGCGCTGGGAGGAAACCCGCTACCGTCCCTACCTCGCGCAATACGGCGGCGAGGAAATCGTGGTGGTCCCGCGCGACCGCGAACTCTCCACCGCCCAACTCTCCGGCATGGACCCCGGCTGGTTCCAGCACGAAGTCCACGAGCGCACCAAATGGTGCGATTTCCCCGCGCTCGTCACCACCTGGTCCGACGGCGAAAACGGCGGCTGGTTCCGCACCACGCACGTGGACAGCGGCTTCTGGGGATTCTTTTACCGCCCGATCCTCGACCGCTACCGCATGGGCACGCTCGGTTTCGCGCCCATTCACCTCAGCGAATATCTGCGCCGCTTCCCGCCGAAAGAAGTCGTGGACGTCCATCGCGGCGCGTGGAATACAGAACATCACTGGGGCGGCGATTTCACCCAATGGACCGGCTCCCTCCTCCAGAAAAAAGGCTGGGACGAAGTCAAACGCGCGAGCGCCTACTATTGGGAAGTAAAGCAGGCGTTCGACAAGCAGCAGGCGAACTTACGCAACGCCGACGAAGCGCGCGGGCTCCTCGTTCACGCCTACGATCATCTCCTCACTGCCGAGACGAGCTGCAACTTCTACTGGGGCAGCAAGTGGGTCGGAAAATCCTTCGACGAACTGGAGCAAACCTATTGGCTGCTCGACCAGGCGAAGGAAAAGATGGGGAAGGAAGCTCCAAGCACCAAGAACCAGGCTCCATAGCAGCACTAAGGACCCATGCGCAACGAAGCGGAAATGAACGCAATCTTTGCTCAGTGCCCGTCTTTGCGCCACGTCCCAAAAACGTAATCCCGGTCTTTCGCGGACACATGGCAGTTCACGCAGGAAGCGATGCGTCCGCTTTCTATTTTGCCGGTGTTTTCAAAATAGAAATATTCCCAGTCGCCGTGCTTGGGATCATACCCCGGAGCGCGTTTCACCATGCCGCCCACTCCCGTGTCCCTTTCATGAATTTGCCGGCCGTCCTTGTCCAGGTAACCCATCATCTGCTTTTGCTTCACGATGACTGAACCCACCGGAAAAGCGTTCGTTTTCCCTGAGGATGGCAGAGCCTCCAGCTACCTTCTGTCAACCTTTCGGACTGAGCAGAGGTGGAAATACTGACCAGAATATTTTTCTGCCGCTAAATGTTATCTGTCATAATGTTTTTGTTCTTTTGGTTTCCTTCCCTCTGTGCCTCTGTGTCTCCGTGGTGAAATTCATCGCCCAAAAACAAAAAAGGCGAGCCGTTGCCGGCTCGCCTCTGTGAGAGTCAAAGGACTTTTAGTCCAGGGGACGAATCTGCGGACCGTCGTCGTGGGACGGGCGATCCGGTTGTTCGCTGCGGTTGCCACCACGGTCGTTTCCATGATCGCTGACGCGCTCGTTGCCGCGGTCAGGACCACGCTGCTCATTGCCACGATCAGGACCGCGTTGTTCGTTGCCACGGTCGCCGCCGCTGCTGCGTTGGCCGCCCTGACCACCCTGACCACCGCGGTATCCGCCGCCGCCACCGCCACCGCCGCGATTTCCGCCGCGGTCACCACCACCACGACGATCTCCGCCGCCACCGGGCCGCGGTCCGCGGTCGCCACCACGGCGATCTCCGCCGCCGCCACCGCGAGCTTCACGGTAACCTCCGCGGTCACCACCCCGGTCGCCGCCGCGATCTCCGCCACGCTCGTCACGATAACCACCCCGGTCACCGCCAGATTCGCCGCCTTCGCCCGCGGGAGGAGCGGAGCCTTCGCCACCGCCTTCAGGCGAGCCGCCGCCCATTTCGGCGTCACGCTCGGCCATCGCGGCCCGGCGTGAAAGTTTCACGCGGCCCTTTTCGTCCACGCCCAGGCACTTGACCCAGATTTCATCGCCCATCTTGACGATGTCTTCGGTCTGCTTGACGCGGAAGTTCGCGAGTTCGCTGATGTGCACCAGGCCGTCCTGGCCGGGCAGGAATTCGACAAACGCGCCGAATTCCTTGATGGTGACAACCTTGCCACGATAGATCTTGCCGATTTCGGCCTCGGCGCTCATGCCCTGGATCGCGTCCTTGGCAATCTTCATCCCTTCCGCCGAAACGGAGTAGATGTTCACCGTGCCATCGTCTTCGATGTTGATTTCGCAACCCGATTCCTCGACCAGGCGCTTGATGTTCTTGCCGCCGGGTCCGATCAGCGCGCCGATCTTCTCCGGGTTGATCTTCAAGGTCTCGATGCGCGGGGCGTACTTGCTGATTTCCTTGCGCGGCTCGGCGATGGTCTTCGCCATTTCCGCCAGGATGTGCAGGCGGGCGACGCGCGCCTTTTCGACGGCCTCGGCCATCAGGCTGTGCGGGATGCCCGGCAGCTTCAGGTCGAGCTGGAAGCCGGTGATGCCCTTCTCGGTGCCGGCGAGCTTGCAATCCATGTCGCAGAACGCGTCTTCCCAGCCGATGATGTCCGTGAGGAGCTTGTATTCGTCAATCTTGTGGTCGTCACCGTAAATGGTGCAAATGCCCACGCTGATGCCGGCAACCGGGCGGGTCATCGGCACACCGGCGTCCAACAGGGCGAGGGTGCCGCCGCAAACGCTGGCCATCGAGGTGGAACCATTCGATTCCATGATCTCGCTGGTGACGCGCACCGCATACGGATACGTGGTGAGCGGAATCATCGGTTCGATGGAACGTTCCGCCAGGGCGCCGTGGCCGATTTCGCGGCGGCCGGGGCCGGAGATGCGGCCGGTTTCGCCGACGGAGAAATTCGGGAAGTTATAATGCAGGATGAACTTCTTCTCGGTCTTGCCGCCGGTCCACGCGTCAAACTCCTGGGCGTCTTCGCCGGTGCCGAGGGTGACGAGCGTGATCGCCTGGGTCTCGCCGCGCTGGAACAGTGCCGAGCCGTGAGCGCGGGGCAGGATGCCCACTTCGCTGTAAATGGAACGAACGTCCTCCGTGCCGCGGCCGTCGAGGCGTTTCCCGTCCTTCATGATGAGCGCGCGAACACTTTCCTTCTGGATGTAGTAGAACGCGTCCTTGAGCACGAACTCGGTCACCTTCTCCGCGCCGAATTTCTCGACGAGCTTCTTGCCGATTTCCGAGGTCAGCGCGGCCACGGCGCCTTCGCGGGCCAGCTTGCCCGGCGTCAGCAACGCCGTCACCATGCGATTACCGGCGAGCGACTTGGCTTCCTTGAGAATTTCCTCGGGGACGATGTTCAGCACGAGTTCGCGCTTCTTCTTGCCGCCCTTGGCGGCGAGTTCCTTCTGCGCCGCGATGAACGGCTGGATGGCTTCCTGCGCGAACTTCAGCGCGGCGTTGAAATCGGCTTCGGTGATTTCCTTCGCGGCGCCTTCATACATGACCACGTCGTTTTCGTTGCCGACGTAAACCAGGTCGAGGTCGCTGTCCACCATCTCCTGGTGGGTGGGATTGGCGATGAACTTGCCGTTCACGCGGCCGACGCGCAACGCGCCGAGCGGACCGGCCCAGGGAATGTCGCTGACCATCAGCGCCGCCGAGGCGCCGTTGAGGGCGAGCATATCGGGATCGTTCTCGCCATCCGCGCTCAGGACGATGCATTGAACCTGGACTTCATTGTACCAGCCCTTCGGAAAGAGCGGGCGGATGGGACGATCAATCAGGCGGCAGGTGAGAATTTCCTTCTCGGTCGGCCGGCCTTCGCGCTTGAAGTAACCGCCCGGGAACTTGCCCGCGGCGGCGGCTTTTTCGCGATAATCAACGGTGAGCGGGAAGAAATCCTGGCCGGGCTTGGCTTTGGGCGCGCCTACGGCGGCAATAATGACGATCGTTTCGCCCATTTGGACCGTCACGGCACCGTCGGCTTGCTTGGCGATTTTCCCTGATTCGACGGTTATCTGCTTGTCCCCGATGAGGGCACTGATTTTCTCTGGCATAACATGCTGAGGCCACCACTGCCGCCGGGAAACTTCAGTGAACTCCGAAAACTCTCGGAGCTGAACGAAATCACCCGCTGCAGCGGAGACCTTTTCTTTTTACGCGAGGGTTAAGCGGAGAACCGGGCCGTTCGCGTTTGCCAGCACGGTTCAGAAATCCTTCCGGGAGGCGCGTCACCGCGCCCGCCCGGGCGCGAACCGACGCCTGGACCGGGGTTACTTCCGAAGCTTTAGCTTCTTTGTAACCGTCTGATAGCGACTGACATCCGTCACCTGGAGATAATCCAACAAACGGCGGCGCTGGCCGACCATGACCAGCAACCCGCGGCGGGAGCTATGGTCCTTCTTGTTGGTCTGCAAGTGCTCGGTAAGGTGGTTGATCCGCTGCGTCAAAAGCGCGATCTGGACGTCGGCGGAGCCGGTATCCTTCTCGTGCAGCTTGAAATCTGTAATCGTCTTCGTCTTTGCTTCCATACTATCTGTCAGCCCACTGGGGGTCGCTATTCGGCTACTTGAATTTTAAAAACTAATACTAGCTGGGTTTCACCAGGGGTGTAAAGCCTTATTCCGGCTCAAAAACAGCCAGCCGCGCCCTCACACTTTTCGGCCTCGACGCCCCCCGACCGCCTTTCCCTCCACTCCTAATCCTACTCTTAATCCTAATCCCGACCCCGCCATCCACTACATCACAACCAGCCTGTCACCGACCTGTAACCGGCCTGTTACCGGGTTTGTTACCGGGTCCATGCCACTTTTGATCAATGTTTTCAGGGGTTGTTACCGTGTTACCGGGTTTCCAGGGGATATACACCCCCCGTATAGAAATTCCTCGCCTCCGAGCCCCACCGCCTCCAAAATCCGCCCGAACCGGGGTCAACCCGCTTCCCGATGAAAGCAAAGATCATTATCACGCCAAAAAAGGCCGTTCTCGATCCCCAGGGCAAAACCGTCCAAACCGCCCTCGCGCATATGGGTTTCACCGGGGTGGGTGATGTCCACGTCGGCAAATACCTCGAAGTCGAACTCACCGGCTCCGACCGCGAAGCCACCAAAAAGCAGGTGGACGATGCTTGCCGGCGCTTGCTCAGCAACCCGGTCATCGAAGACTACCGCTTCGAATTGGAGTAAGTTGTCCCGATGAACTTCGCGGTGCTTCAATTTCCCGGTTCGAATTGCGACCAGGACGTCGTCCACGTCCTGCGCAACGTCCTTGGCCACTCCGTCCGCCTACTCTGGCACAAGGAAGCCTCGCTCGGCGACGCCCAGGCCGTGATCGTCCCCGGCGGCTTCAGCTACGGCGATTACCTGCGCACCGGCGCCATCGCCCGCTTCAGCCCCGTGATGCAAGCCGTCCAAGCCTTCGCCGCCCAGGGCGGACCCGTGCTCGGTATCTGCAACGGCTTTCAAATTCTCTGCGAAGCCGGCCTGCTGCCCGGCGCCTTGATCCGTAATCGTTCCCTGCAATTCCGCTGTGAAAGCGTCTTCCTGAAAACGGTGACGCCCGACTCCCCGTTCACCAACAAGATCCCCTCCGACAAATACCTCCGCCTCCCCATCGCCCACGGCGAAGGTTGTTTCTTCGCCGACGAAGACACCCTGGCAAAACTCAAATCCAACAACCAGATCCTCTGGCGTTACGTGAACGAGCGCGGCGAAACCGCCGACACCGCCAATCCCAACGGCTCCCTCGATCACATCGCCGGCATCTGCAACCAAGCCCGCAACGTCGCCGGCCTGATGCCCCACCCCGAGCGCGCGAGCGAAACCATTCTCGGCTGCACGGATGGCCGGTTGATTTTCGAGAGCTTGATTTCGTGGCTGGAGAAACGCTCGCCTGAAAAGGCGACGGTGGCTGAAGAGAAGCGCGAGTTGGCGGCCGCGAGTTCCTAAAGCGGAGGCCGTTGCGTGGCGAAGAAGACCATTGCAATTCTGCTGTTCGACGAAGTTGAGGTCCTCGATTTTGGCGGTCCTTATGAGGTGTTTGCCGCGTCCCGCGATGAATCGGACCAGCCGTATTGCCAGGTTTTCACCGTCGCCGCACGGCCGGAGGTAAAGTGCTACGGCGGGTTGCGGGTGCTGGCGGACTTCGATTTTCAGAACTGTCCGGCGTTTGATGTTTTGATCGTCCCCGGCGGCCCGGGAGCGCGGTTGGAAATCGAGAAGCAGGCGTCGGCCATCCGGTTCATTCAGGAACGCGCCGCGCAGGGGAAATTGATCGCGTCGGTCTGCACGGGCTCCTACTTGCTCGCGCTCGCAGGTTTGCTGGACGGACAACGCGCGACGACCCACACCGCCCGGCTTGCGGATTTTGCGGCCCGGTTTCCGGCCATCAAAGTCGTCAAAGAAAAGGTCGTGGACGGAGCTCAGGTAATGACTGCGGGTGGCGTAAGCTCAGGCATAGACCTGGCACTGTTCCTTCTCGAACGGTGGTTCGGTCCTGATGCCCGGCGCCGCGAGGCGGTTCGATTAGATGGACCCTGGTAAAGCTAGCCTCCCGAACAAGGGTCTCACCTGATCTGAGGGCCAAAGGCCCGGCGCCATACCAGCCTGGGCCGAAGGCCCAGGAACAGGCATCCAAATACCAATCTGAGGGCTGAAGGCCCGTCCCATGCGTTGAAGCGTGCGATATGGGGCGGGCCTTCAGCCCTTATCTGATCCCCGCTTATTCCCGGGCCGCTGGCCCAGGCTGCTATGGTGCCGCGCCGTTGGCGCTCAGGCCTTGGACGTCTTTGAATCCTGCTCCAGGCACATCCTATACGCGTATAAAAAATTCCCCGCCATCTTCTCCGGAGAAAGATAATCCCGCACCCAAGCCAGCGTCGCCGGATCCACTTCCCCTTTGCCGAAACGCGGGTGGGCACACGCCGTGCGAATCGCGCGGACGAAACCCTCCAGATCACCCACCGGGAAAACCAAACCGTTCTTGCCGTGATAAATGTAATCAGTGATGCCGCCGACACTCGACGCCACCACCGGCACACCCGCGACCGCCGCTTCCTTCACGGCATTCGGACTCGTGTCCGCGCGGGTGGGGAGCAACAGCATGGTGGCGGTCTCCAATTCGCGAGCCACCGCGTCGGGTGGCAGATGGACTTTGATCTCGATCCGATCCCAGAGTTCACGTGATGCCGAAGCGCGCAGCGAATCCAGATATTCCTTCTCCGGGTCCGTCACAATCGTCAGTCGGAAGGCGAATTCTTTTCGTAGCCGGTCCAACGCCTTGATGAGCAGATCAGTACCCTTGCGCGCCGAAAGTCCGCCGATCGAAATGAAATGAATCGGCGAAGTCTGTGGCCGGCGCTGCACCTGGGCAAATGCCCGATTCGGAGCGTGCTCGGCCTGGATCACGCGCATCTTGGGATAGCGATCGCCGAGAAACTTCACCGCAAACGCCGACTCCGTCGTCACCACTCGCGCGCGGGGCAGGGCGCGGTTTTCCAGGCGCTCCGTAAATTTATCGTATTTGCCGAGCGGCGTCATCTGCTTGTACCAGGCGAACAATCCCTGCACCGTAAACACAAATGGGCGGTGCAGCCGGGACGCAATCAGTCCCGCGCCTTTTTCCATGCCCCAAGCGTGAACAATATCGGGTTGGATCTCCGCGCAAACCTTGCGAATCAATTTCGTGTCCAGCCAGAAGAGCGAAGCCAGCCGCAGGGACACGGCGGCCTTAATCACGTGAAACGTCACGCCATTGCGCTCGAAAGAAAAACTCTTCGCGATGCGTCCGCGAAAGAGGATGACGTGCAATTTTACACTTGGATCGCGCTCAAATTCCGCAAGCAGCACGAGCTGCCAGGTCGCCGGATGCCGGCGCGGCAGCGAGCGGATCGCCTCCGGCGCGTCCGGCAGCCATTCGACCGGGAAGTCGGAGATCCAGGCGACTGTAAGCGGTTTTTTCAACGGCGCCGCTTCGGAAAGCGTTTTCCCCTGCGGGCCGGGGGATTTTGTTCAATTTCTCCGGGCCGGTAAAGTTGATTTCGCCCGGCCCGCTTTTCCACCGTAGCAGCTGAGGTAACGAGGCTCCATAATTCCGATTACCCTCTGCGGTCGCCTTCCCCAAAGAGTGACTGAAACTGCTGGGATCCAAATACTCTCCCTCTCCTTTGGGACAGGGTCGGCCCGTCCGCCGTAGCTTCAGCGAAGGCGGAGGTGAAGGGAATTTGACTTCCCAACTGAATCATTCGCGTCGGAGAGAGGGTTTGGGGCTTATCCGCCATAGCGTCCTCGCGATAAAGGATGAGGGCGAGAATCACGCTCTTGGATTCCTTCCGCCGGGTTCTTGACATCCGTCCCCATCGTGCCATTGTCCTCTCGGAGGGATTTCTCGCCCGGAGATCGCCGGTTGGTTCAACCGATTTTCATGCGGGCGCAACCAGGGAAAATTTCAATGCCGACGAAAAGAAAGCCGGAGCGACCATCCTATGGTGACGGATGAAAAGCGAAAGCCCGTGTACGGAGCATGAATATACACCCAAACAATTCCCAATTCCTAAATGGAGCTTGGAGCTTGGTGTTTATCTGGTCCTTGGTTCTTGGTCCTTGGAGCTTTCTTTCCCCTCCGGCCGGCCGCCTCTCTCAAAGCTCATTTCAACCAATGAATTCGGGCCTTGTTGCGGCTTGCACCCCAATTCCGATCAATATTTACGGCCCTTTCTCAATTTGTTTCGCCTTTGTTGCACCTTGTGTTGCACCCTGCAACTCACTTTCACCCAATGTTTATGCGGTTTGTTGCATGTTGCACCTTGATTGGGGGTATGCCACCCCCTACCCAGCTTGCCTCAACCCGATTGCGCCTCTATCCTTGCGGCTATGGTGCTGAATTTCACCAAAATGAACGGCGCGGGGAACGATTTTGTCGTCGTGGACAATCGTTCGAAGAGCATTCGCCTGACGCCGGAACAGATCGTGCGCATTTGCGACCGCCATCGCGGCGTGGGCGCCGATGGCCTGATGCTCTGGATACCGAGTGTATCCGGGAAAGCCGACTGGGCGTGGGATTTTTACAATAGCGACGGCAGCATGGGCGAAATGTGCGGCAACGGCGCGCGCTGCTTCGCGCGGTTCGTCCAGAAGCACACCGGGACGAAGGAAGGATTTACGTTTGAGACGGGCGCGGGAATCATTCGCGCGGATTTCAAGGGCGAGCGCGTCACCGTTAATCTGACCTCGCCGCAGGATTTGCGCTTGAACGAGCAGGTGCCGCTGCGGGATGGAGCGCAGACAATCCATTCGCTGAATACCGGCGTGCCGCACGCCGTATTGTTCGTGGCGGATGCCGACCAGGCAATGGTGATGCAACACGGGCCGGAGATCCGGCGGCACGCGCATTACGCGCCCCGCGGGACAAATGTGAATTTCGTGCAATTGCTGGGCCCGGGAAAAATTCGCGTCCGCACCTACGAACGCGGCGTGGAAGGCGAGACGCTCGCGTGCGGCACCGGCGTCTCCGCCGCGGCCATGATTACCGCGCGACTGCACAAACTCGGCTCTCCCGTAAAAGTCCAGGTCCAGGGTGGCGACGAATTGGAAGTCAGCTTCGAGGAGAAGGATGGCCGGTTTTCGAACGTGAAGCTGACCGGCCCGGCGGATTTTGCCTTCGAAGGAAAAATCGAAATTTAGGAATATGTTCACGGGCACACATACGGCCATTGTCACTCCTTTCAAGCAGGGCGCGGTGGATCAGGACGCGCTCAAGCGCCTCATCGAAATCCAGATTCGCGCGGGCGTGGACGGCCTGGTCCCCGTCGGCACCACCGGCGAATCGCCGACGGTGGACTACGAGGAGCACGTCCACATCATCGCGCTCACGGTGAAATTCGCGCGCGGCCGCGTGAAGGTGCTGGCCGGCACGGGCGGTAATTCCACGACCGAGGCTGTGTATCTTACACAGCGCGCCGAAGCGGTAGGCGCGGACGGTTCGTTGCAGGTCGCGCCGTATTACAACAAACCCTCGCAAGAAGGCCTGTTCCAGCACTTCCGCGAAGTCGCGCGCAAAACGAAACTGCCCATCATCCTCTACAGCATTCCCGGCCGCTGCGGCATCGAGATCGGCGTGGACACCGTCAAGCGGTTGACCAAAGCCTGCAAAAACATCATCGGCATCAAGGAAGCCGGCGGGAGCACCGACCGCGTCTGCCAGTTGCGCGCTGCAGTGGGGCCGAAATTCGAAATTCTTAGCGGCGATGATTCGCTCACGCTGCCGTTCATGGCCGTGGGTGCGCAGGGCGTCATCAGCGTCGCTTCGAACGTCATTCCCGGCCCGGTCGCCAAAATGGTGAAAGCCTTTGCCGCCGGTAGGCACACCGAGGCTATGAAGCTGCACGAGAAATATTTCCCCGTCTTCAAAGATCTTTTCATCGAAACCAATCCGGTTCCGGTAAAGGCGGCCCTCGTCATGCTCGGCCAGATTGAAGAGGAGTATCGGTTGCCGCTCGTGCCGATGGCCAACGCGAACCGCCAAAAACTGCGCGCCACCCTGCGCGCATGTGGAGTGTTGAAATGACACGCGTCATCATCAACGGCTCGCGTGGCCGCATGGGCACCGCCTTGCTCGCCTGCATCCCGCGCCATCCGGACCTCCAACTGGCCGGCGAAATGAGTCGCGGCGGAAATTTGGAGACGGTCATCGGCAAGAGTGACGTGGTCATCGATTTCAGCTCGCACGACGCGACCGTGGGGATCGCCACCCTGTGCGCACAACATGGCAAGGCGCTAATAATTGGCACCACCGGCCATTCGCCCGCAGAGAAATCGGAAATCGGAAATCGGAAATCACAAATCCCGATCGTGATGGCCTCGAATTTCTCCACCGGCGTAAACACCCTGTTTTGGCTTACGCGAAAAGCAGCCGAGATTCTCGGACCGGATTTCGATCTGGAGATTGTGGAAATGCATCATCGGCTCAAACGCGACGCGCCCAGCGGCACCGCCGCCAGCCTGGCCGGGATTCTCGCCAATGTGCGCGGCGAACAACTCGCGAAAGTCGCGCGCCATGGCCGCGAAGGCATCGTGGGCGAAAGAACCAAAACAGAAATCGGCGTGCACTCAGTTCGTGGCGGTGACGTCGTCGGCGATCACACGGTGATTTTTGCCACGCCGGGCGAGCGGGTGGAACTGACGCACAAGGCATCAAATCGGGAAACCTTTGCCAACGGCGCCCTGCGCGCCGCCGCGTGGGTCACGGGCAAACCTCCCGGCTTGTATGACATGCAGGATGTCCTCGGACTAAAGTGAAATGAGCCTCGTCTGCATTGCTTTGGGAGCGAACCTGGGTGATGCCGAACATCATGTTCTCCAGGCGATGGATCACCTCGCCAAACTCGCGGCGGGTCCGGTGGCGCGGTCGTCGCTCTGGCAAAGCATGCCGGTGGATTGTCCGCCCGACTCCCCGCCCTTCGTAAACGCCGCGGTCACCTTCACCGCGCTTCCGGGCGAGACGCCGGAAACGTTGCTGCCGAAGCTGCAGGCCATCGAAAGGGAATTCGGGCGTCAGCCAAAAGTCGTCCACAACGCCCCGCGCCCGCTCGATCTGGATTTGATCACCTTCGGAAACGAACGCCGCTCCACGCCCGAACTCACCCTCCCGCACCCCCGCGCCCACGAGCGCCGCTTCGTCCTGCAACCGATCGCCGAGATCGCACCCGACCTTGTGCTGCCTGATCAGACGTTATCCGTCGTGCAGCTATTGGCGAAGCTGCCGCTATATGAACCGATGAAGCGGTTGAGGTAGAAAAATCCGAGCGCCAAACCTCAACTAGCCGGCTGCCGCGGCGGCGCGCGGAAGAGGGCGACGAATAGAACGAGAATCAGCGCCGCAAAAGCCGCCGGCTTGCCCCACAGCGGTTTCCATTCGATGGCCTGCAATTCGGATTTGCGCAGCGCGGCCTGTTCGGCTTTGAGCTTGGAGAGTTGGTTTTCGTCCGCTGATTTTTCCGCGCCCGATTCCTTGGCCATTTTCTCGCTGAGCTGCGCGATCTCCTTGCCCTTGGCCTGCACCTGCTCGCCGAACGCTTTCGAGGCCGCCGTGGTGTGCTGGGCTTCGATCTTACCGGCCACTTGCGCGCCGATGAACATTCCCAACCCCAGCGTGAACAGCACCAGCAACCCCTGCGCCTGCGCCCGGATTTGTTTCGGCGCAGCCTGGTCGGTGTAAATCTGGCCCGTCACGAAGAAGAAATCGTAGCAGACGCCGTGCAACACAATTCCCCCGATGATCATCCAGGCGATTTGCTGCGGCGCGCCGAGGGCAAACAACGTGTAGCGCGCCACCCACGCCAACATGCCGACTGCGAGCATCCATTTCACTCCCAACCGGGCGAAGCACAACGGCATCACGATCATGAAAAAGATTTCGGACATCTGTCCGTACGACATCGTCCGGCCAATCGGCAAATCCGCCATTTCCACAATGCGGCTCGTGATCTGGTAATAGAACGCCAGCGGGATGCAGATCAACACGGAGGAAATGAGGAAGGTAAGATAAGAACGATTCTTCAGCATTCCCAGGGCATCCAATCCGAGGATCTGCCAGGCTGTGACCTTGCCAGTCTGGGTTGGCGGGGTGTGCGGCAGCGCGAAGCTGAACAGGCCGAGGGCAATCGCCGCGCCCGAGGTCAGATAAAACATCTCGATGTTTTTGTCCCAGTGAAGCTGGGTCAGCGTCAGGCCCGCCACAATCCAGCCAATCGTGCCGAACACCCGGATCAGCGGAAATTCCTTCTCCGAATTCGTCATGCACTTCATCGCGACCGTGTTCGTCAACGCCAGGGTGGGAAAATACGTCAGCATATAACCGAAAAACGCCAGGTTGATGAAGTTCGGCGCCGGCGTGCTCGACTTCATCATCGCGGTCGCCCCCAGCATCAACGCACCGCCGAGTACGTGCAGCACACCCAGCACCCGTTGCGCCGGGAAAAAGCGGTCCGCGATCATGCCCACGAAAAATGGCGTGATCATGCCGGCGATCGGCCCGACGGAATACATCCATCCGAAATCACCAGCCTGAAACCCGATCGTGCTCAGGTAATTCGGTCCGGTGACGTACCACGCTCCCCAGATGAAGAACTCGAGGAACATCATGATGGAGAGCTGAATGCGAACAGAGGATTTCATAGCTTAAGCTGGCGCGAGAGTAGAAATGCGGCTGCCGCGAGGCAAGCACTTTGCCTGCCGCGACCGCGGGCCAAGGGGAATCTTGACGCGACGGACAGCCGATTACGGCTGCCGCGTGCGATAATACGCCGGCGAATACGGCGGCGTTTCGGTGTATTGAATCAGGCCGTCCGCCGGCGTCGTGTTCGTAATCACGTCCGTCCAGGCGCTGAGATCGGGCGAGCGCTGGATCACATAATCAAAGCCTGGTATGCCGTAAAAGCCAATGGTCATGCTGCCGCCGCCGCTGTTGGTGATCGAGACCGTGCCCACCGAATTGGTCACGTTGATGGTGATGTTTTTTGTCACCGTCCCGCCGCGATTGTCCTTCAGGCGATATTGCAGGATGTCGCCGTTGTTGTTCACTGGATTGTAAAAAACGGTCGTGCTGTTTTCCGTCACGCTGGCGCCCTGGGAGCCGGTGCTGGTAATCGCGTCGTAGCTCACCGCGTCGCCGCTGTCTGGATCACTCGCGCCGCTGAGCAGGTCGGATTTCGGAATCTTGATGCTCGTGTCCTTCGTCCGGCCGTAAGTCTTGTCCGCGGCCGTGGGCGAACGGTTGACGATGATGGAGCCGTTGGTCGGGATTTGGGCGAGATACCAATTCTGTCCCGCGCCGAGCGAAGGAAGATTCGTGGCGGAGAAAGAGCCGGAGTAAGCCGGGGCGCTGAACAACCGAAAAACTTCGCCGCCGTTGAGCGCGGGCCCGGTGTTGGTGACCGTCAAAGTCCCACCGTAGGCAAAAGTGCCGCTCGAAAGCACAATGGCATCATTCGTGCCCGGCGAATTGGTCGTGTTGATTTCCATCAGGCAGGTCCCACCCAGCGTCGGTGCTGTGCCCAGCGTAAGTGTGCCGATGGTCACACCCGGCGCCAGTGTGCCGCCGCTTTGTACGGTTACGGCTCCGCTCACGGTGCCGGTGCCGCCGAGAATAGCAGTGGTTTGGACGGTCACCGCGGAAGCGCTGGCGGTCGAGCCATTCACCAGCAGCTTGCCAGCGCTCACAGTTGTGGCGCCGGTGTAAAAGTTCACACCCGAAACCGTCAAAGTGCCGTTGCCGTTCTTGGTGAGCTTGCCGCTGCCGGTGGAATTGGTCATCCCGCCACTGATGGTGGAGGTGCCGGTGCCGTCCATGATGAGGGTTTGATTTTTGAGATCCAGAATCGCGCCCGAGAGCGTGACGCCTCCGGTATTGGCGAACAAGGTCACGTCGTTGTCGAGAAACAGGTTGCCGGAGAAAGTGGCCGTGCCGGTGGTGCCGGAAGTGTTGGCGATCACCTTCGCGCCGCTGCTGCCGTTGCGAACATTGATCTTGGTGGACATGCTGCGGCCGCCGTCGAGGTTGAGGTTGGCGCCCACCGTGCCGGTGGTGTCGCCCAGGCGGATGAACGTGGCGGCGGGAGCGGCGTCGTTGGTGGCGCAGCGCAGCGTGCCTTTGTTGATGAACGTGTCGCCGCCGTAGGTGTTGGTGGCAGCATAGACGACCGTGCTGACGCCGTTGATGGCCACGGAGTTGTTGGTGCCGATGCTGGAAATCACGTCGTTAAAGGTCAGCGTCTTGCCGTTATTACCGAAGATCTGAAGCTGGGTGGTGTCCTGCAGATTAACTTTGGCGCCCACGCTGAACACAATATCGCCGTTTACCGGATTGATCTCCGCTTTCTGGCCGCCGTTCTGGCCGGCCATGCCCAGGCCGCTTACGGAGAAAGTCTGCGTCACGAACGAGTCATTCTCGACGCGCGGAAAGTTCCCGCCGAAATCGAAGTTAGTGAATCCAAGTCCAGTGATGGTGAAGGCCGTGTCGTTGGCGGCGGAGCCGTCCGTGCCGGTGCCAGCGGCGTTGCTGTCCTGGAAGGTGATGCGGTAGCCGTGCCAATTGGAGAGATCGTTATTGGGGCTGGTCGCGGTACCGCCGGACGCTTTATAGCGCTGGCCGAAGAAGAGATTGCGGTCGCCGGTGCCGCTGGTGTTCGGCGCGGCCGCGTCCCAGTTGGCGGTGGTGCTGAAATTGTTGCCGGAGACGCCTTTCCAGCCGGTGCCGGTGATGGTGTCGGCGTTTGCCGCCAGGACGAGCAAAGTGGAGACGAGAGAGCCGAGTAGAACCTGGGGGGTAGGTGCTTTCATAAGCAGGCCGTTGCTTGGTTAGCGAGTTTGGGGCAAGGACAGCCGGGATTCGCTGGTATGGATAGAGTGTGTGTGGCTTATTTACGCTAGTTTATGCCCTAAAGTCAAGCCAGGTCGGGATATTAAAGGGAGGCAGGCTCGACGGGGTGGGCGATGGGGCGTATGTTGAGGCACGGATTACGATCGTATCGTGAGTCCCATAATTCCCGGCATGAAATTGCCTCCGCTTATTCTGGCCTCCGTCTCTCCCCGCCGGGAGCAACTTCTGCGGGAGCTCGGGCGCGACTTCAAGATCGTGCCCAGCGAGGCGGAGGAGATCCATCACGAGGAACTGACCGCGCGCGAACTCGTCCTGGTGAATGCCTACCGCAAGGCGCGGGTGGTCGCGAAAAAGTTTCCCGACGCGCTGGTATTGGGAGCGGACACCCTGGTGGCCATGAACAATGAGCTATTCGGCAAGCCCGCGGATCGCGATGAAGCGTCCGCCATGCTCGGCCGGTTGCAGGGAAAGACTCACGAAGTTCTCACCGGCGTGTGCCTGCTGCATTTGCGAAAACATCGCCAAAGCGTTTTCTGCGAGAGCACGGAGGTCACCTTCCGCAAGCTGAACGAAACCGCCATCCGCCGATACCTGGCGAAGATCGAGCCGACCGACAAAGCCGGCGCTTATGCCATCCAGGAGCACGGTGACATGGTCGTGGAAAAGATCATGGGGTCGCGCAGCAACGTCGTCGGGCTTCCCCTCGAACGCCTGCAGGCGGAACTCACCGCTTGGTTGTAGCAGCCATCTCAGGCCTGGCTCAATTCCTGCCAGAGATAGGCGCTCATGAGCCGGCCCTTTTCGAAACAATCCAGGTCGAATTTTTCGTTGGGTGAATGCGCGTTGTCGTCCGGTAGCGCGAGCCCAAGCAAAAGCGAATCCGCGCCCAGCACGCTTTGGAACTGGTTCACGATCGGGATTGAACCGCCTTCGCGCAACAGGACCGGTTCGCGACCGAAGGCCGATTGCAGGGCGCGCAAAGCGGCCTTCGCCTGTTTGCCGGTCGGCGAGACGAGGTAGGGCGCGGCGCCGTGACCGGATTTGATTTCCAAGCGCACGGTAGGGGGACAGAGCTTTTCCAATTGCCGGCGCACGAGTTTGATGATGCGCGCGGGATCCTGATTGGGCACGAGGCGCACCGTGATTTTCGCGCGCGCCCAGGAGGGCACGATGGTCTTGCTGCCTTCGCCCTGGTAACCGCTGGTTAGGCCGTTGATTTCAAACGTGGGCCGGGCGGAGCGTTGTTCGTGCGGCGTGAAACCCTTCTCACCGAATAATTTCGGCACGCCGAGGAAGCGGCGATACTCATTGGGCTGGAACGGCAGGCGGCGGAATTGTTTGCGCTCGAAGGCGGACATCGGCGCGACCTGGTCATAGAAACCTGGGACCGCCACGCGTCCGTTCTTGTCGCGCAGCTTGCCCAGCAACTGGCAAAGGGCCATGGCGGGATTGTCCACGGTGCCGCCGAAAATGCCCGAGTGCAGATCGCGATCCGGGCCGTGCACGATGACTTCAAAGGAAGCGATACCGCGCAGAGCGTAAGTCAGCGCCGGATGCTGCGGCGTGGGCATGCCAGTGTCCGAAATCACCACCGCGTCGCACGCGAGTTCGCTGCGATGCTGCTTGAGGAAGGATTCCAGGTGTTTGCTGCCGACCTCCTCCTCGCCCTCGATGACGAACGTGATGTCGCAGGGCAGTTCGGTGCCGGTCTTGAGGTACGCCTCGACGGCCTGAATGTGGGCGAGGTTTTGCCCTTTGTTGTCGCTGGATCCCCGCGCATAAAGCGAGCGTCCGGCGATGCGCGGTGTGAACGGCGGCGACGTCCAAAGTTCGAACGGCTCGGGCGGCTGCACATCGTAATGGCCGTAGACCAAAAACTTCGGCCGCTTGCCCTTGCGCGATTTCGGCGCGGGCGTGCTGGCGACCACGATTGGATTTCCAGCCGTGGGCCAGAGCTTCGCGTTGAGGCCGATATCGCGGCACTTCTCCACGACCCAGCCGGCGCAGGCGCGCAGGTCGCCGGCGTGCTTGGGCTGCGCGGAGACGCTGGGAAACTTCACGTAATCGCACAACTCGCGCACAAACCGCTCGTCGTTTTTCTTCAGGTAATCCTTAACTGCTTGCATGGAAGGACCTTTGTAGCAGAGGGGCGGGTGCGGGGAAATGTCGAAGTTGCTTCCGCGGACGGCGACTGTGGCGAAGCCCAGCCGCAGCGGCAACTATTTGTCGAGGGCGCGCTGATCAATTCATCCGAGCGATATCCAATCTGTACGCGCTGCGGCAGGGCTTCGCCACAGCCGCCGTCCGAACCTCACCTCTGCATCCGTCCGCGCAGCTCCGCGAGCCCCGCCTCCACCTCCGCCCTTGGCAGATTGCCCTCTTCGAGCAACGAATCCGGGTGGCCCACCAGCCGCTCATAAAAAGCGATTCCGAAATCGAGCGCGGCCGGATCGCCCGGGTCGGCCTCGATCAATTCATGAAGCAGATCTTCGGCCTTGGCGAAGTCGGCGATTCGCTCGTAGTGCTGCATGAGCATGGCCTGGGTCCGCCGCGAAAGCGGTTCGCCTTGCAATGCGATTACGAAGACTTCGATGCGCGGCATGAATTCCGGAAACGCAACATCATCTTCGCGGCTGAGGACGCTCAGCAGCAGGTGCAATCCCTGAAGATAGTGCGCGCGGGCTTCCTCCAGCCGTCCTTCGCCGGTGACGACATCGCCGGCCTCTTTGAAAAGCGAGGCCAGCATGAGGCTCTTGTCCCGGATGGCCTGGGTGGGTTCGCCTTTGACCATGCGGGCGAGAATCTCGGTTTCGGTCAGGCTCGCTGCTTCCTTCGAGCCGACGCCCAGCAGTTTCCCGAATTCCGATTCGATTTCGCCGCGCGCGGAATCCCAGCGTTGTTCGCGCTTGTAGGATTCGATGCGCGAGAGGACGCGGACGAACTCTTCGATCATCCGCAGGATGTAATCGCGGCGTAGCATACCCGGATATAACGATGCCGCCGGGCGGAATCCGCCGCAAGGGCAGGATTATTTTTGAATCGTTCGCAGATCAAAGCCCGGCGGGCGCTCATACGCCGGAATCACCGCGGCGAAGGAGTCCAGCCCCAGGAAGTAACCTTCCGATTGCGCCGCCTTGCCGGTGCATTCCATGCGCAATACGTGCGGTCCGGCCGCGAGGTCGTGCACGCCCCAATGATCCGAGATGCGTTTGATTTTGTCCGAGTAAAGATCCACGACTCCGAGTTCCTTCCCATCGAGCGTGACGCGATAGATCCCGTAATCATGCGCGTGGATGAACTTGCCCCATAAATGGGCCTTCACCGGCTTGTCCAGGGTGAACGAGCATTCAACCCAGCCTTTGTCATCGCCCGGCTGGAAGAACAGGTGCTTGCCTTCCTTCGCGACGCCGGGCAGCTCCTGGATTTCGAGCTTGTGGTCGGAATGTTTCGCTTCCTTAAGCCATTTCCAGCCAGTCACCAGTTGCAGCGTGCGCTCCGCCAACCGCTCCGCGCCGGGCGGAATCGCCGGCCACGGCTTGTGCGGCTCGACCTGGTACCACAGCGCGACCGAGGACATCAGATCGTCGCGCTCGATGAAGCCGCTGAAGCTCTTGTCCGGAAACACCTGCGAGCCCTTGTGCTCGATTTCGGCGCGCAGCGATTTCTTGAATGGAATCGGGTCCGTGATGTGAAAGCGATACACCGAGCCGCGATTGCCCGTCTCGTATCCTTCCCAGAGCGGCGCACCGTAAAATGGTCCGTCCTGCACGCGAAAGCCCCAGCCATCGCAGAAGTAATCCTCCGTGCCCGTGCCGCGCAACCGGGGCTCGGTTTCGCCATCAATGAAAAAGAAATCGTCGCCCTCGCCGTACCAGCCTGGGGACATGTTCACGACGCTCTGGATGGTGCCGACGTAGTGCCCGCGCCCCTGGATGTCCGCCAGCAGGTAATTGCGGCCCATGACGCACGGATATTCCTGCCGGTACATCGCGTGAAAGTAGGCGGTGTCCTTGGGGAGGGATTTGTGCTTCTGCCAATCAATGTAGTAGTAAAAGGCGTGGCACTTTTTGTCGCTGTCGTTGGTCACCGTGACGCGCGCCGATTTGCGGAACGGCATGGGCCAGTAGCAATTGCGTCCGCGGCCATCCGACGAAACCTTGATGGGCAGCGAGACAAAGGATTTGTCGAGTCCGTGGCCGATGCCGAAGAAATCGCCGATGGGACATTCGACGCTGGGATGTTCCTCGCCGTCCCAGTAAATGCGCAGGGTCAGGAGCCGCGAATAAAATGGCGCGTCATGCGCAATGGTATTCCAAATATGCGTGATGACACCCGGGCCCTTGAGGTCGGCGAGCACGAGCGTGCCGCCAGGTTCGATGGGTCGCGCATCGGCATTGCCGCTCCGCCAATTCGGATCGGAAGAGGAGGCGCGCATGGCCTCGAAATCCTTGAGGGTTTCCAAACCCGAGAGCGGATTGCCGGAAGGCAGTTGCGCCAGCGCCGGGCCGGCCGCGAGCGTGAGTAGAAAAAGGCAGCGGGGGAGGAAGCGTTTCATGCGGGCTTTTTAGAAAGCCGGGCCGAGGAAAGCAATTCATTACTTGACGGCGACTGCATTGAGATACGATGAGTTAGCTGGAACAGAGCAGAGGCAGGCCGAGCAATATGAATCCCGATAATCCCGCGAGTCCCCGGCGCCTCAAAACTTCGACGATCATCCTGGCTGGCGTCGCTTTACTGGTGGTTATTCTCGGGTTCTGGCTTCACGCGGGGCTTAAAAGCGTCGGCAGGTTCGAATGCCAATACAACCTCCGTCACGTCAGCTTGTGGTGCCGGGAGTATGCCGGGAAACACGGGGGGCGTTTTCCGGACCGCTGGACCGAGCTTTCAACACTTGAGGATTTTTCCACCAACTGGGCCAGGACCGTTCGTTGTCCTTCCGCCGGTCCCTGGGATGGCAACTGGACCAATATTGATTTGTGGTCAGGTTATCGCCTGTTGCCAGGGCGTTCCGATACCAATTCGCCGAATACCGTGCTGGCTCTTGATTTGCTTTCAAACCACGAAAACCGGGGAGCGTGGGTTCTCTATACCGATGGAAGCATTCAATGGCGGGACGCTTCGTGGATCCTCCAAGACCCGGCGGCTCAAACGCATTAACAATGGGCGCATCAACCACAACCGCGCCTTTGCATTCCTCCATACTTCAATCCGCAAACAAATACCGCAAATCATCCAGCGTCAACCCCTGCGAGAATTTTTCTTCGCCGAGGACGTCATCCGCCAGCGCTTTTTTCTGTTTCTGCAACTCGCGGATTTTTTCCTCGATGCTGTCTTTGATGAGCAACCGGTAGGCAATGACCTTGCGCGTCTGGCCGATGCGGTGCGTACGGTCAATGGCCTGGTTTTCGACGGCGGGATTCCACCAGGGATCGAAGAGGATGACGTAACTGGCGGCGGTCAGATTCAGGCCGAAGCCGCCGGCCTTCAGCGAGATGAGAAAAATCGCCGCGCCCTCGGCGGCTTGAAAGCGCCGCACCAGGTCGCCGCGATTTTCGGTTTCACCGGTCAGCATGAACAACGGCCACTTCTTTTCCTCGAGCACCGGGCGCAACAACTCCAGCATCTCGACGAACTGGGAGAACACGAGGACCTTCTGACCCTCCTCCATGAGCGGCTCGATTTGTTCGAGCAACGCCTCCGTCTTGGCGCCGACCGCTTCGCAGTCCGGTTTGAGCAGGCGCGGATGGCAGCAAATCTGGCGCAGTCGCAGCAGCGACGTAAGGAAGTGGAATTGCTGGCTCGCGAGTTCCTTTTGCGTCTGGATGCTCAGAAGCATTTGCTGGGCGCGCTTGAGTTCCGCACGATACAGACTCTTTTGCTCGCCTTCCAATTCGCAGAACAAATCCTCCTCGATACGGTCCGGCAGGTCCTTGGCGACCTGCGCCTTGGCGCGGCGCAGCACGAACGGTCGCACGCGCGAAGCCAGCCGCCGCCGCGCGAATGGGTCGCCCTTGGCGTCATAGACCCGGCCGAACTCGGCGCGCGTGCCCAGCACGCCCGGCATCGCAAACCCCAGCAGGCTCCACAAATCCAGCAGCCGGTTTTCGATCGGCGTGCCGGAGAGAATCAACCGGTGCTGCGCCCGCAACGACCGCGCGACCTGTGCGGTCTGCGACCCGGGGTTCTTGATGTATTGGCCCTCGTCCAGGATCACGGCCAGCCACCGCGTCGTCGCCAGCTTTTCGGACATCAGGCGCAGCTGGCTGTAGTTGATGACATGCACATCCGCGCGATCCAGCTGCGCACCAAAGCCGGAAATTTCCGAGGGCGACCACACCCGCACGCGCAATTCCGGCGTGAACTTTTCCGCCTCCGCGCGCCAGTTATCCATCACGCTCTTGGGACACACCACGAGGGTCGGCGGCAGCAGGGTTTCAGAATCCTTCGCCGTCGTTTCGCGCAACCACAAAAGCCACGCCAGGGTTTGCAGCGTCTTCCCCAGCCCCATGTCGTCGGCGAGGATGCCGCCGAATCGATTGGTGGAGAGGTAGGCCAGAAAGTGAAACCCTTCGACCTGGTAAGGACGCAGATCGGCCTTCACACCCGCGGGCACGGGTGGCGTCACGCGCTCCTTCAATTCGCCGGCGCGCCGCTGGATCGCCTCGACTTGTTGCTCCGGCAGCAGCTTTTTCGCGGCGTCATCCGCCAGTTGCAGTGTGTGCAACCGCTGCGGCTCCGCCGAAAGCTGCCGCGGGCTCAGGCCCAGCCGCGCCAGATTTTCGTCTTCCTCCGCGGACAAATCGTACTGCAGCCGCCGCCAGCCCTTGCCCTCCAGCCGCACGTAATTGCCGCGCGCGTTCAGCAGCAATTTGATTTCCGGCTGCGTGAGCGTGGTGTCGGCGACGTCCAGCACCACGCGCAAATCGAACCAATCAATCTCCGCCTCGGTCACGCTCAACCGCACGCGCCCCACCACGTCCGTGGACGCAAACGACGCCAGGTCGCCGGCCAGTTGGACGGTGATATGTGGCGGCACCGTCTTGAGCCAGCCGGCGAAAAGCTCGGGGAACTTCTTCGTCACCCGCATGCGGCTGTCCTGCCCGCGATAGTCCGGTTTCAAACCGAGCGGCGCCAGCAAGGGCGGCACCTCGGCCAGCACGGCGGGGTCATACACCGTGAAGACAGCGTTTTTTTCCTTCGCCTTTCCACCGCGTGCGGGATTGCGAACCGACTCCGGATTCCAACCCACGCCGTTCCAAATCTGCCGGTCGCCGTCCGGCGCTTCCGCCTGCACGCGAAAAACGCATTCTTCGTTGCGCGCGCCTTCATAGGGAAACTCGAGTTCGCAATGGATCACCACGCTGTGCTTGAGCGTGCGCACCCGCTCGCGCAGCCGCGGCGGCAATTCCATGCCCAGCGAACGAATGAGCTGGATGCCTTCGGGCTGTTCCAGCGCCGGTGCCGGGATCGCGTTTTCCGCCAGGGGATCCAGCGCGTGCGCCTGGACGCGCGGCCCTTTGAGCACCGCGTCCCGCGTCAGATAAAGCGACGGCCGCCCCGGAAACACCGCCAGCGTTTTCACCGGGCTGCCGGATTTGCCCGACACCAGCCGGAAACGATAATCCTCCTCCTCGCCATTCGCGTGGACCATCTCCCAGCGCAATTCGTCCGCATCGTGCTCCAACGGTTTGCCGTCCTGGTTCACCAGCCGGCTGGCAATCGCCGAAGTGCGCAGGAGTTGGCCGAGGATTTGGTTGGCATAGACGTCCTTGTAAGGGATGTCGCCCTGGGCGCGGTATTGCCAATTGCCCGCCAGCAGGTGCCAGAGCAAATCCGCTTCCGGCGTAAATCGCACCGCGCCCTGCTGGTAACTGTTGTCCAACTGACGGAGCGGCGTGGGCCGCAGGATCTCGAATCCCGCCTGGCCGGAACGCCGCCATTGCAGCACCGCGCGCAGGTCCTCGAACATCAGCCGCAAATCCGTCTCCGGAATCTCCACCGGCGGCGGCAGGCGTTCGAAACCGGAGCCGCGCAGGCGGGTGCTCCAGGCTTCGACCTGCCGCTTGCGTTCCCAGCGGGCGAAGCTTTTCTCCACCTCCCTTAAGTCGGTCACCGGTTCCATGAACGCGGGGATCGCTATTTGCCGCTGTTTGGCGGCGTGCGCGAGATAAAGCCAGAAATGAAAAGCGTCGGCCGGAAACTCCGGCCACAACCGTCCCGATTCCATCAGGCTGCCCTTTTCGGCAAAGCCCAGTTCCTGCAAGTCCCAGTGCGTGACATATCCCGCTTTGGCGCAGCGCGCGAATACCCGCTGCACCGCGTTCACGTATTGCGCCTCCTCCGGTTCCAGCGCGCGACCCACTGCGGCCGTCAGCCGCCGCGCCAGTTCCCCGGTCACCGCGGCGGCGCCCGTCACCGCCGAATTGGATCGCCGCGAGGTCGAGTCGCTCAATTTGCGCACGCTCGCGGCGCTGTTTTCAATGAGCAACGCCTTCATCGCGGCGGCAATGTGCTCGCAGCCGTAGCCGGTCGGACATTCGCAATACCCGGTCCAGCCGTCCATCGCGTCAAACTCCAGTTCGACCACGAAATCCGTTCCCCCATCGTGAACCGTCGCCGAAAAAAGTGATCCCGCCTCCTCCGGTGTCAGCGCGGAAACGTTTCCGCGGCGGAAGAAATCCTCCGCTTTGCGCCGGGTACCGCTGGGAAACCCCGCCAGAAAATCCATCGCCCCCTGCGGGTCAAGCAATGCGAATGGATCCTTCTGACGGCTCTTCATTATCAGCCTCCAACCTATTACCGCCGCGCTCGAATACAAGTCGCGACCGGGGAAAATGGGTCTAAATCTTGCGGGAGCGGGCCTTTTTCCGGGTTTTTCGCCGGCGAAACCGCCTGCCCTTTTCAAATTTCCACTCTGGAGCTACTGTTCCCCCATGGGACCTGACCCAGCCAATCCGCCCCCGGGGGACAATACGCCCGGCGCGCCTCCCACGTTTGCGAGCCTGCCGCCGCTGACCCCGGTTGCCGGTCCTCCGGCCCCGCCGCCGGCTCCGAAACCCAAACCCTCCCAAGCACGCCAATTGCTCAGTCTGCTCCTCGGCATCTTCGTCGGCCTGTTTTTGCTCGATAGCATCATCTCTTTGGTGGACAGCTTCCTGGTCCTCGCCCTCAATCTCCACGTGCTATCCCCGCTCCGGGGCGTTTTCAGCCTGGGAGTGTTTTTGGCGGCGCTGCTCGTCTATTTGTTGATGGCGCTGACGCCGCTCGTTCCCAAACGCTGGTTCCTCCCGCTCACGCTCTTTGGCCCCGCCACCCTGCTGCTTTTCATTCCGCCCACGATCTATTTCTACGGGCACAGCCGGCTGTTGGATTGCATCGTGTCCCTGCTCCAGTTCCTCCTGGCGCTCTTTATCCTCCAGCGCATCCAGGGCTCGTTGCGCTTTCGGTGGCCATTTTTTGCGGAGCACCAGCTCGGAGCCCGCGGCTTCAGTTGGCTGAATCTGGTCTCGTTCATCGCCGCGAATATCTTCATCGGCATTCCCGTGGTTCTGCTTTATCTGGCGCTGTGCACCAGCCTGGCCATCAGCCACTTTACCGCCGGCTTTCTCAAGCTCCGCCCCGGCGGCTTGACCGTGCAGGTCCGCAAATACGCCCGCGCCGACGGCCATACCATCCAGCTGGTTCCCATGGCGCACATTGCCGACGCGGGCTTTTATCACGCCCTCGCGCAATCCTTTCCCTCCAACTCCGTCATCCTCATGGAAGGCGTATCCGACAATCACAACCTCCTCACTAACCGCATCACCTACAAACAAATGGCGAAATCGCTCCACCTCAGCGAGCAAGTCAGGGAGTTCAAACCCGAGCAGGGCGAAATGGTCCCCGCCGATGTGGACGTCGAAATCTTCACCCCCGCCACGATTGATTTCCTGAACGTCGTCATCTATTTCCACAATCGCGGAGTCACCCCGGAAACAATCCTGGAACTGACGCGTTATTCTCCGCCGCCGGATTTGGAAAAATGGCTCTTCGAAGACCTGCTGCACCAACGCAACCGCCACGTGCTCAAGGAAATCAAGGACCGCCTACCTGACCGCGATTACATCGTCGTTCCGTGGGGCGTGGCCCACATGCCGGAAATCGCCACCGAGATCGAAAAGCTGGGCTTCCTCCCCGTGGAGACCAGGGACTACGACGTGATCCGGTTCGGGAAGGGCGCGAAAAGAAGCGGGAAAACAGATTAGGAGCCCAACTCCACCATCGCTCTTTTCCCATGAAGGACATCCGAAAGTAGTCCAAAGGTTCGATTTCGGGCCGGCCATCCCAATTAGAATCCAGTCCCGAAAGGGACGAAGGCTAATAGCCCGCCGCCGGGTATGCCGAACTCAGGCATCACATTTTGTGACACCAGCTTCCTACCCCTTCAAAAACTCCTCCACCACCTCCAGCGAACTTTTCCGAAACGCCGGCGCAATTGAGGCGATCTTCTCATTGTTCACGCTGCCGACATCATACGTGTATCCGCCCCAATTCACCTTTCGGTTGAACTGCTGCGCCACTTCACCCAATGAAATGTTCGCGGTGGAACAAACGTTATATATGCCGCCGAGATTCTTTGCGATGGCTTCGCGAATCAAGGCAGACACATCGCGGTGCAGGATGTAGTAAAACCGTGACTCGGGCGTGAGCGTGAGCTTCGGGTTCTCTTCGCGCAGGATACGGATGAGGCTATTCGGTCGTGAAGTCGGGCCCAGCAAGCCGACGACGCGCAGGATCAGCCAATTCTTCCCATTGGCGCGGACGAGCGATTCAGCCATGAGCTTGCAATGCGCGTAGAGATTGCGGACATCCTCGACGCGGATGGGCTCGTCTTCCTTACCTGAATGGCCCTGGCGTGGATAAACTTCGGTCGTGGAGATGAAGACAAATTTCTCGTGCGGCACTTCGAGCATGCGGCGCGTGAAATCCAGGGTGCTGGTGAAGTAATCGGCGAGGCCGTCGCTGGTCTGCGGCGGCGCCGGCGGCCAGGCATTGTGGATGATCGTGCGGGTGCCGGGCGGCGGCGTGCCCGTTGACTTCAGGCTCCACGGCGTGCCACCGAGCGATTCGAGCAGGTGCCTGCCCAGTCCGCTGCCGGTGCCCGTGATGAGCAGGCTCATAGCCCGTTCAGGATTTCGCAAAGCTTCGAAATCTTATCCGTTTCGAGCGTCGGATAATTGCCGATGTAACAACCGTAAAAATGAACGTGGTCGGTCACCGGGTATTGGGCGAATTGGTCGCCGAAGAGCCGGCGGAGATAGGGCTGGCGGAGCTGGTTGCCACCGCCGGACAATCCGCGACGGAATTCCACGCCGTGCGCGCGTAGGGTCGTCTCCACCTTCGCCCACAACGCGGCGTCCGGCTTTTGCAGCACCAGCGTAAACGCGTAGTTGCTGCTGCCTTCGGTCTCGAAATCGGTCTGGTATTTCTTCGCGTCGAGGCCTTTGAGGAAGATGTTGAGATTGCGCGTGCGCAGGAGATTGTTCGCGTCGAGGCGCTTCAATTGCGAGCGGCCGAGGATGGCGTTCAGCTCGGTGGGGCGAACGTTGAATGCCGGATACGCAAAGATGAAATCCGGGTTCAGGTCCGGCCACTTGTCGTGGTAGGGCTTGCGCAACTCGGGCACGTTCATCTCGCGGACCATGCCGTGGGAGCGGAGCATCCGCACGACCTGGTAAAGCTCGGCGTCGTCGGTGGAAATCATGCCACCTTCGATCGTGCTCATGTGATGCGCGTAATAGAACGAGAAGTTGGACATCCACCCCAGGCTGCCGCACTTGCGCCCCTTGAACGTCGTGCCGTGAGATTCGCAGACGTCCTCGATCAAGGGAATCTTCCGCGCCGCCAGTTCGTCAACCAACTTTTGTGTCAGGCCGTTGTAGCCGAGGATGTGCGTGAGAAATACCGCGCGCGTGTCCTTCGTCAGCGCTTTGATGGTTTTATCCGTGTCGAGCCCGAGCGAGCGGCGGTCAATGTCCACGAACACCGGCTTGAGGCCGCATTGCAGGATGCTCGCGACGTCGGAGACCCACGTCAGCGGCGGGACGATGACTTCGCCGGCGCCGCGCAGTTCTTTGAGGGCGGTCATCGTCAGCAAATTCGCCGACGCGCCCGAATTCACCATCACGCTGTGCTTCACCCCGAGCCAGCGGCTCCATTCCTGTTCGAACGCCACGACGTTCTTCGAGTGCGTCAGTGGCGGGTCATCCTGCCGGAGGTGGGCGATCACCGCGTCGAGATCCTCGCGCGCGATGTTGTTCTTCATCAATGGCCAGTCGAGCTTCATGGGAAAATCAAATGTGTCAGGCTTCGAGCTTCTGCCGTTCCGCGGCGAGCTTCGCTTCGCGGCGCCAGTGGGAGAGCAATTCGGACATGCTGTCGTCGAAGGAGACTTCAGCCTTCCACCCGGTGGCCTTGACGAATTTATCAATGCACGGAATTTGCAAGGTCACATCCGCCGGCCGTAGCAAATTCGAATTCGTCCGCGTCGGGATGGGCTTGTTCGCCAGCTTGATAAGCTTCTCCAAAAACTCACCCACCTTCATCGTCGTCGCGCCGCCTATATTGTAATCCTCTCCCGGCTCGCCTCGTGTGGTAGCGACCCAGTAAGCCTTCATGGCATCGCGCACATCAATGATCGTACGCACCGAGTCCAGATTCCCGTGCACGAGTTCCTTCTGCAAACCCGCCTCAATCCACGCGACCTGCTTCGCAAACGCCGTCGCAAACAGATCCGTCCGGCGGGGGTTCAGATACGTGAACATGCGCGTGCGGATGATCCGCATCTTGTAGCTCACGAAATACACGCGGCCGAGCGCGTCCTGCGCCAGCTTCGAAACTGCATACGGGCTCGCGGGCCGGAAGGGCGCGTCCTCGCGGATCGGCACGAACTTCGGATCCACCTGGCCGTAAACCTCCGACGTGCTGCAAAGCTGGATCACGGGATCCATCTTCAACAGCCGCACGGCTTCGAACAAATTGCTCGTGCCGAGAATGTTGTTGCTCAGCACCGCGTTCGGCGTGACGAAGGACGCGCGCACATTCGCATGCGCCGCGAGATGGAAAATCGCGTCCGGCTTCGCTTTTTCCAGCGACTCAATCACGGAACCAAAATCCGCGAGGTCGCACTCGTGCACCGTCACCTTGTCGCGGATGTTGCGCAGGTTGTCCGAGGCGGTGGTGCTGTGCCAGCGGCTGAGGCCGTGGATTTCCACGCCCGGATGATGCTGCGCGACATACTCGGCGAGATAGCTGCCGCCGGAACCACTGATGCCGGTGATGAGGACGCGTTTGATCTGCGGAGTGAGATCGGTCATGGCTTGGTCTGGCGATCGGTTTCGGAATCCCATTCGCGGAACGCCTCGAGCTGCTGGCGCGAGCGGGCCTTGTCGTGCTTGGCGAAGTCCTCTTCCCGATCCAGGAAGATCACCTGGCTACCGGTGAATTCAAAGGCGATGGGCGCCTGGATGAGCCGGCTGAAATGCTTGCGCACCTTCGCCTGCTTCGATGGCGGCACGAACAACATCAAAAAGCCGCCGCCCCCCGCGCCCAGCAGTTTGCCGCCGAGCGCGCCGTTCGCGCGGGCCTCTTCGTAAAGTGTGTCCACCTGCGTGTTGGAAACCTTGTCGCTCAGCCCGCGCTTGGCCTGCCACGCCTCGTGCAGCAATTCGCCGAACTGCGAAATATCACCACCGCCGCCGAGGATCGCGCTGCTTTGGTCTACCAGCCCATGCAGTTTGTGCAACAGCGCCGCGCGTTCATCCATGCTGGCAACGTAGCTGGAGGCGATGTTCGCCGCCGTGCGCTTGATGCCCGTGTAGAACAGCATCACGTAGGAATTCAACTCCGCGAGCCGGTCATCGGATACCGTCAGCGGTTGCACGTGAAACGTCCCGTTCGTCAGGAAATTGATCCGGTTCACGCCGCCGTAAGCCGCGCACACCTGGTCCTGCGACCCCACCACTTCCTTCAACACTTCCTGCTCCAGATGGATGGCGTCGCACGCCAGTTCCTTCTTCCCCATGAACCGCCCGATCAGCGCATTGAGGGCATGCAGCAACCCCACCGTGAAGGACGAGCTCGAACCCATGCCGCTGCGGCCGGGCAAATCGCCGTCGTGATGAATTTCAAGCCCGCGATCCACCTTGAGATACTGCAGGCAGGCCCGCACCGACGGATGGATGATTTCCTCCGGCTTCTGGCACAGCTCGATCCGCGAATAGACCAGCCGGTAACGATGTTCGAAAAACGGCGGCAGATAGCGGCAGGTGAGATAGCAATATTTATTGATCGTCGCGGCGAGGACGGAGCCGCCATGCTGGCGGTACCAGGCCGGATAATCAGTGCCGCCCCCGAAAAAGGAGATGCGATACGGAGTTCTGCTGATGACCATGGGAGTCTGTTGAAAAACTACGGCATTTCAGATTGTGAGCGCGGTGGATGCGCTGACGAGGCGCGATGACCGGGCATATCCGAAGTGATCTGTGAGGGAGGAGCAACGAAGTCAGCGCGTCCGCCCAGCCGCAAGATGAATTGCAGTAGTTTTTCAACAGACTCATAAGGATTAGCCGGCAAAATCAGGGCCTAAACCTATCGGGCGGCGGGGTTCCGTCAAGCTTGCAGCTTTGGAGCGCGGACATTCCTGTCCGCAGTAACGTCGGAAACCGGCTGCCCTTGAGAAAACCACAGATTGAGGCGGTGGTAAGTCGCGATTAAAACGCCTTTTCCAAAATCGACGGTTTCCGCGTCGTCCATGCCAATAACTCACTCCAGCGTACTGAAAGCACCCCATTTACGCAGTACCCGGATCGACGGAAACAAATTAAACCCAAATACCACGACTCAGAAATACCGAGCGTTCTGTTTCACAAACTCCTCCGCCTCCTTCAGCGAATCCGGCGTGCCGATATCGAGGAAGGGGGCTTCCACCGTCGCGACTTTGAGTAGCGCGCCCTGGCGCACGCACTCAGGGAAAACATCCACTTCAAAGCTCAGCGGCTTGCGTTTGGGAAAGCGCGCGAGCAGCGAGTGCTTGAGAAAATATACTCCAGCGTTGATCACGCCACGGCCGGGCCGTTTTTCGTCGAATCGCAGGAGTTCTCCGTTGGCACCCATGGCGAGCGTCCCGTAACGGGTTGCGTCCGGCACCGCGCACCCGACCAGCACCCCATCCACGCCCGGTTCATTCAAAACCTTCAACGCCGGCGCCAGGTCCGCGAGTACAAGGGAATCCCCGTTCAATACCAGCCAGGCCGGCGGCGAACTTTCGCAGACGCCTGCCGCCTGCACAAAACCGCCGGCCGTGCCGAGCGGTTCAGCCTCGCGGACGCATTGCGTGGAAATTCCGGTTACCGGGTTTTCGGCAAAATGGCGTTCAATGACCTCACTCAAATGGCCGGTGGAAAAAATCGCCTGCTTCACGCCCTGCGCCGCGAGAAAGCGCGTGACCCATTCGAGGAACGGCCGGCCCGCCACCGGCGCCATCGGTTTCGGAATGCCCGGCAGCAGATGCGCGACCCGGGTGCCCAGGCCGCCCGCCATGACCACCGCGACCAAACGATCCATCGAGATTTGCACGGCGCAGCCAGGGGCGGGGACGTCTCGTCCCCGCTTGTCAGACGTTCGAGTAGAGCGTGTTCCGGAAAATGGTATAACCCTTCATCAACTCCTTGATGCCGCGATCCAAGCTCCACTCCGGTGTGAAACCAGTCGCCGCCAGGCGCGCGTTCGAGACAATATAATCACGCTTGTCCGGGTCTTCGCCGATGGGCGCTTCCAGGTACACAAAGTTCGGCAAATGCTTCTTGATCGCGGCGCAGAGCTCCAGCTTCGAAAGGTTAGCGTCGTCGAGGCCGACGTTGTAAGGCTTGCCCTTCATCTTCTCGAAATTGTCCAACCCGTGCACGAACACGCGGATCACGTCACGGATGTGAATGTAATTGCGCTTGAAGTGGCCTTCGAACACCACCACCGCCCGATCATAAATCGCGCGATAAACAAAATCATTCACCAGCAGGTCAATGCGCATGCGCGGCGACATCCCGAACACCGTCGCCAGCCGGAAGGTCAACCCGTTCTCGCGCTTCAACACCGCTTCCTCCGCCTTCACCTTCGTCACGCCGTAAAGCGAGATCGGCTTCAGCGGCGAATCTTCCGTGCAAAACTTGTCCTTCTCGCCAATCCCATAGCCACTGTTCGTGACCGGCATCAGGATGCGTTGCTCTTTGGAGGCGAGCTTGCAGAGCAGCTCCACTGCGCCTTGGTTCGTTGTCTGCGCGGCGAGTTTGTCCAGGTTGCACAATGGCGCTCCCACCAGTGCGGCCAGCGGGATAATGGCATCCGCCTTGGCGAGCAATGGCTTCAACACCGCCTCATCCCGGCAATCGCCCCGCACGACCTTGAAGCCGTCATAGTGACAGCAATCCGACAAGGTGTTCTGCCGAAACATGAAATTGTCGAGGACGGTGACCGAATGGCCGAGGCCCAGGAGCGTTGGTGTCAGCACGGAGCCCAGGTAGCCCGCGCCGCCGGTAATAAGTACGTTCATGACCGGATGGTAATTACCTTTTGCAGCGCTCCGGGGCAATCTCAAAGCCCCCGACTGACGGGAGTGCTACCGTGCTTTGGGCTGAAAGCCCATGATGTGAAAGCCCGGGCTGAAGGCCCGGGGAACCGCGTCAAACCAACCACCGAGCCCTGTAGGGGCGAAACTCCTTTCCCACTCGTGCCAGATCAAAAACCAACTGATTTCGGCCCTCAGTTCTGAACTCCCCTGCCGCTGGAGCAGTTTCAATAAAACTGTGGCTGCGCATATGGTAGGGCCGCGCTGCTGCGCGGCCGCGACTTTGTGGCGCACTGGCTACGGAATCAAGTAAACTGCTGTAGTTCCCTGGGGAACCAACCCTGCCGCTCCGGCCGTCATGCGTCGCAAATGCATGATCAGGATGCCAGAGGAGAGGGAAAAGGCCTGTCACCAGTGCCCGTTTGGACAATGTTTCGCGGCCAGCTTCCACGCCCCCACGAGCGGTGTGTTCATCCAACACCCGCATTTACGACAGCGCACCGCCGCCGCATCAAAGAAAGGACATGGCGCGCCATCCAACAATGTCCGACAGGTCCGCTCCCGCGCGGCTTGGACCACCTCCGAGGCGTAAACCGGTTTCCCCTCCGCGGCATTCGCAATGGAAGCGGACGCCACAGCGCTGGCGCTGACAGCCATTTGGACCAGGCTCGGCGTTCCAACACGGCGATTGCGCCAGAAAGCGGATCCGCTCGGCAGGCTCATGCTGGCACCCACACTCCGTTGGCCCGGTAGTCATCCGCGAACCGGCCGCCGGCGTTCACGCAACCCTCTTCATTGTTCTCCACCACCCACGGCAGGAAGCGATCCACCGGCTCGCCGTGGAGCCGGTAGCCGGGCTTGCAGTTATCATCGTCCCCGGTGCTGTATTCCAGCCCCCACGCATAAGGCGGGTAACAAATGCTCTTCGGCTCCCCTACCGCGGCCCCGTTTAGCCGGTCAATGAAGTGCGGACAGCCGATCTCCACGTCCGCCGGCAAAATCGGCGCGCCCCCCGGCACCGCCGCCCGCGACTCTTCCTGGTCTGAAAATGGAAAATACCGCTTGCCCGTTTCTTCGTTGTCGAGCTTGCACGTGCCATCGTCCATGACGATCACCGACGCCTCCGTACAACGCAGGCCCTGCCAGTTGCGTCCGAACGGCTCGTAAAATGGATCCTCCATCCACTGGTCAACCCGTATCAGGTGCAGTGATCCGTATTGGTCGTCCAGGTCCATCGCCTGGAAGAAAACGAACACGGTCTTCGGCGACCACAGCGCCTTTTCTTCCTCGGCCAGCGGCGGCCCCACATAAACGCAGTTCGGCGAGTCCGCGGAATGCTTGATGCCGCCCTCGCGATCTTCAAAGTTGCTCAGCCACAACGAACCGGGTCCGCAAACAAACGGGGTATTGGCCAGCAGGTCCACGCCCTCGCACACCGTAAAACCAATCGGCTTGATCGGCGTAATGGCAGGACAGTCCGGTTCGGCCGAATTGATCTGCGCCGCATAGCGCTGGTCGCTCAGTGATTCAAAAAAACCCCGGAAATCGCAATGCCACTGCTTCACCGTGAACCTGCCCTTCCGCCAGTTGTCCGGCGGAGTTTCGTTCCAGTATTGGTTCACCTGATTGGGCGCATCCACTGTGCCGCCGCTCGTGTAATCAATGTCTGTGCCGTCGCTGCCATTGATCCGCAATTCATTCGCCGCTATCACCGTCACCGTCTGCGTCCCATTGATCTCCGCGTCCACGCCCGCGACGATAACCGTGTCGCCGTCATGAAACGCCGTGCCCGCCGCCAGCGTCAGCACCGCCTCGGCCGTGTCTCCATCCACCTCCACACTCAACACGCGGACCGGACCGCAAACGCCCGGCGCCGCGGGATACCGCAGTTCGCCGATGATGCCGTGGCCGCAGAACTCGCTCATTGCGCCACCAGGAAGGTCCAGACGTAATCGGTCGCGGCCCCCATGTCGTTGACCCCGTAGAAGCAGAATCCAGTCGTCGTGACCGAGTCCACATAAACGAGCGGGGGCACGCCTCCGCTGGCGCCGTTGGCCGCCGTGCCACTGGCCGCCGAGAACGTGACATGCGGGGCGGATGCGTAGGCTTGGAGAAACGTCACCGTGAACAGCGCGCCTCCACTCGCCGAAGGCGCCGAGCCCGTTGTCAGCGTCACGGTCATCGCTACGTCAGTGGCATTTCCGTCCAGGACCGCCGACCCGTCCGAGATGTCCGCACCGGGACCGACCGCAACGGTCGGAACGCCAATCACCTGAGACCCGGCAAAGTGTATGGAACTGATCAGCCCATTCGCTCCATCGAAGCCGAGATAACCACCGACCGACAGGCCAGTCAAATCCGCCGACCCATCATCGTTCAGGCTCCCGGCTGCGCCCACGCCGAAAAGCATCGTATTGACATTGACGAGGTTGAACCCTCCGCCGTCAATGTCGCCCATCCACGGCGTTTGACTGCCTCCGCCGCCCGTCCCGATCGCTGTGTAAAGATCGTTGCTCCACGCCACCACGGAATTGCTCAACGTCACAATCGCGTTGCTGAGCTGCAGTACGCGGTTGGTTCCCCACGCGGCGTTGTTCGTGCCGGCCGCCAGCACCGCCGCCAGCAGCCGGAAGTTGTGATTCACCGTGTCCCAGCCCTGCCAGTTGCTCACCACGGTTGGATACGCCACCGCGTTCGTGGCCCAGTCCGTGTTCGTCCACCATAGCGGGTTGGGTACCGTCGCCAGGTCCTCGAATGAGCAGCTCGGCGCGTTGCTCCAAAACCCATTCGTCACCCCCATCATCGGGCGGGGCGGCGGGAAGTTCGTCCACCACGCCGCGCCGTTGGTGCAACTCCCCAGAAAAATCGTGTGCTGGTTGTTCGTCCAGACGTGCGGGTAATTCGTCCACCAATAAGCGTTGTTCGTGGACCGGGTGGTAGCGTCATGCCAGTACGTATCGCCCAGATGTGGCCCGATCGGCACCTCCACGAACTGCGCCTGCAGGTTGAGCGTTGAGAGCAAAGCCAGAAGGCAGACGAGTTTCGTTTTCATGATCTTCTTTTTGTGCATATTTGTGCCTTTTCGTGGCTATGTTCCGGTCGTTGGTTCATCCCCGCCCGTGCTCCCTCCGCTGTCCGTTGTCGTCACGGCCGGCGTCGTCGGCCGCGCCGGCGGTTGCGGCATCGTGAAGCTCGCCGTCAAAATCACCTCCCCGACGCCGGCCGAGACCACCTGGTAAAAGCCATCATCCACCCCGCCAATGCCGCACACCTTCACCGGCCTGCCCGCCGCGAACGGCTGATCATCCGCGCTGATCAGCACGCGGATATTGTCACCGTCCATGCCGCCGTAAGTCCCGCAACGGATCGTGCCCGCCTTCATCAAGTGGCGGTCCTCGCCACACGGCCGCGCAAAATTGTGCGTCGGCTTTTCGAACATGATGTGCTCCACGTACACCATCCCCGTTACGATGCCGCCGTCGAGAATGATCGGCGTGCCACAGGGCATGTTTACCTCGTCACGATTTCGGATCGCGCCGTAGGAGAGAAATGGCACGTTCGGAAAATTTCGCTGGAACTTGAGGTCGGTCCACTGCGTCGCGTAACGATAGGGTGAGAAGCCGCCAAATCTCAGCGGCACATACCGCGAGCCCCCTTCCACAGTTATCGGCTCCGGATTGTATTCGATCCAGGAAGGGTCGAAGTAAGGCGCATAAGCCACGTCCTTCCACACCCCGCCGATCAACACCTTGTCCGGGAGCGGCGCGCCGAGAATGTTCCCCGCCGGCACCAGCGAGAATGGCCAGCGCCCGTCTGTCTTGGTTTCTGCAACATCTCCCTCCGCCGCAAATGTCAGCGTCGCGCCACTGACTTCATTGTATGACGTCAGCGGACATGCCGGAATGTTGTCGTCCGACCGCGGTTCGCAGACCCGCCGGTTGTGAAACGGCCAGGTCTTCGTGGCCGCCCACATGTCCGCGCACACCTGGTCGTAAGTGTAGGGCGTGCCAAACGTCACCTCGTAACCTTCCCGAATGCCCCCATAACTCGATTCACCGGAATCGGACTGGCCCAGGTCTGATTTCTGCCACGAGATTTTGTTATCCTCGGTGGTCCAACTCTCGGTCCAATCCCGCACGCTCCTCAAGGAAACCCGTTCCGCGCCGGTCTCATCGTAGTAATGCGCCCCCAAATGGAAGTCCCAATTCGCGTTGCCTTCGTTCAATTGCAGCGTCGCCGCGGCATCAATCTTCAATTGGTAGGTCCACCCCGGAAGATGCTCGTCTTCCATGGGCACGCGTCCCGAATCAAAGTGCAAAGAAAAGCTCTGCGTCAGGCCATAGCCGCTGTAAACGATCAGGTCGCTGAACGCCTTTACCGAGTTGTCGTTGAACAGGAACCCCAGCCAGCCGCAATAGGCGCTGCGTGCGTTCGTATAGTTGCTGGCGGCCGTCGCGTTCAACTGTCCCGCCATATGCGCCTTGGTGGTCGCGATAACGGCCTCGGGATACTCGGCGTCAAAGTTCAGCGTGACCGCCGGCGCAGTGTTGCCTGATTTCAGCCCGCTCAACCGGCCGATGGCCACGGTCGCGCCCGTGATCGTCCCATCAATGTATGGGATCAATACGCCGTCCACCGTGCCCGTTTGCTGATACCATCCGTTCCCAACCGCGCTGAGGTATTTCGTCTGCGAGGGCTTCAAAACCGGCTCCAGCCGCTCGCAGGCGCAGTTCCCTTTCATCCCGCGGTGCTTGCCCCATGCGGCGTAATCCCGCGGCCCTGGCTGCCCCTGCCAGATCTTCTGCCCCACCACCCGAAACGCCCCGCGCATCCGGCACGTCGCATAATCCCTCGTCTCGCCGGTCGGGCTCGGCTCGTAAGTATTCAACCGGTATTGCGGCAACGGCCATGGCCCCTCCGGCGTCCCACCCCCGTCAACGCCGACGCAATCCGCGCCCAGCCGGCAACAAAAACCCGCTTCCTCGTCGTCGCTGTTGGCGGGCAACGGAAACGCATCCACCGGCGATCCGCCCCCGCACCCCGCCATGCTGTCCATCTTCGTCGTATTGACCATGTACACGAGACCCTGGTCCGCCTCGTTCCAGTGCTGGTCAATGTCTCCTAAGAAAGGCTTCGGCGGTATCTCCCATCCGCCCGTGGGCGGCTCGTGGTTCGGCGGCCAGCTCATGATCAGTCGTAATATTCGGTGATCAGTGCGATGGCCTTCTTTCGATTGCCCTGCAGGCAAACGGCCACCTCGCGGAACTTCGCCTCCTTGCCGCTAAGATCCGCCAGCTTCATGCTCCAGGACCCCGTGCCGGCAACCAGCGCGTTGGTCTGGTCCACCTTTTTGCCAAGAAATTCTCCCGAACCCGCGCTGCGTGTAATAACAGTCGTATGTGTTGCCATATGAATTGCTTGCCGCTGATGTTTGGAGCTTCGATCTTCTCTGGATCTTGGTCCTTGGTCCTTGGAGCTTTTTTAGCCCGCGTCCTCCTCATACGTCACCGAATCATCCTCATTCCCGCCCACTCCATGCGCCGTATCGTCCTCGCCCGTGTCCGCGCTGGTATCCACTTCGGCATCGCTTTCGTCTTTGCCCGTGTCGAGATGTGCGGGCATTTTGTACGTGGTGCGGCCGCGCACCGCCTTCGACATCTCGACGAGGTAATCCACTGTCAGCGAAGCGAAGGGGCCAAAGGTCAGGGTCAGCGTGTGCCGGTGCGGCGTTTCGTCTATTTGCTGGATGAGCAGATTCTCAAACGTCGTCGTTGGCCCGATCGCTTTGACGCGCTTGCCAATGGTCAGTCCGTCCGGAATCTGTTCGCCGACCAGGGTGATCGTGCCTTGATGCTGCGGGCAGCTCGCGGAACGAAAAAGGGATTCCGCCACGCCTTGCGGAATGGCGTCCGCGCTTTGGAAATCCTTCACCGCCAGATATTCGCGCGTCTCCGCGTTGGTCAGCTTGACCGATTTGCGCAGGACCCGCGCGCGGGACTTGTGGTCCAGGATGTGATGGGTGGAGTTGGTGTATTTTGAAAACGCGACCTCGATCTGGATCACGCCGCGTATCACGTTCACGCCCTGGTCGGACGTCCATTTCGGCAGGGTGGTGCCGCCGGCGACGAAATTCGGAAACGCCGCCAGGTCCACCGGGTTGCCGTGGCGATCCACCACCTTCACGTCCGTGACCACGATGGTGTTCGCATCAATCTTGTTGTCCTTCATGGTCTGATCGTGCTGGAGCACCCAGTCCTTTTGGCCGGTGGCGTCGGCGTCGAGCAAATCGCTGAGCTGCTCCACTTCCACCTTCGCCCGTTCGGTGGTCAGCGTTTCGCCTTCGAGGTCCACCGAAAAGACGGCGATCTCCGGGGTAAAGGAAGTTACGTTCGCGGGCGCGTAATCAATGACCAGGTGCGGCAAATGGGCCCCGTCAATCTCATCCGTGGAGTGATAATAGATCGCCACACCCGCGATGGAGGTGCCGTCGGTGCCCTTGAGCTTGATTTGCTTTTCCTGGTCGGCCGTCAGGTGAATCACCACCTCGGGCAGATTGCTGTAATCCACGAATGTGGGCGGCGACGTGGTGTAATCCCACTTCGCCATCGAACGCAAATTCATCACCGGCGGAGATTGCGTGTCGTCCACGTGCAGCACGGCGTCCGGCGCCCAGCGGGTGACATGCTGCAGCACCTCGCGGCACAGCAATGCGTTGCCGCGCGTGACGGGAAAATAGAAGTGGGGCTCCATCGCGCCGCTTTTGACCACGTCGAAACGATCGTCGCGCCCGCTGCCGTGGCCGCGCTTGGTGGGGTTGTAAATCTCATTGAGCCACTCGATGACTTCGCGCGCCTGCTCGCCGCTGGTGAGCCGGTTCTCGAAAGTCGTGCCCAGGTAACTCTGGCCCATGAACACCTCCGCGCACACGGCCTTGCCGTAAATCGGCGTGCCCTGGATGGGATCGTGGTCCGTGTAGCCCACCACCTGGTTCCGCGTTTGCTGGAAGAAATTCCTTTCGAGCAGCCAGAACACATTGTGCAACTGGTACCTCACCCGCTCCTCGCCGCCATCGTTGTGACGTTCGGGGTCGTCAAAATAACCCTGCGCCCAAATCGTGCCGCCCACGCCGATGCCCACGCGGCCCCTCCAGATTTTCGCGAACTGGTTGGCGGCAAATTGCGTCACGCCCGCGTCGAAGGGTTCGGCGCAGAGAAACGTCGCCGTGGTCTTCCCCATGCTCGGCCGCGAGATGGTGAAATCGCTCCCAATGCCCCACGCCGCCAGGGCTTTCTCAATGCCGTTGGTTTCCAGGGTCCACATGAGGGTTGCCGGGCTTGGTCAATCAGGACACGAGCGTGGAAAAATCCGAATTCTGAGCTGGGGAGAAAATCAAGGGCGGGATTGGAATCAGGATTGGGAGCGGAGATGGAATGGAGAACCTCCTTCGAGCATTCGTCATTCGGATTTCTTTCGTCATTCGACCTTCGTCATTCATCATTTCCCCATGCCCTCCTCACGTCGTCGTGTTGCTCGCGCTTTTGAGGCGCGCCTCGATCTCCCTGATCTTCTTCGCCCAAGCCGCCTTGTCGTTCGCGACCCGCCCGAGCACGGACAGAATCGCCGCCGTGTCCTCGGCCTTGCCACCCAGCTTTTGCGCCAACCGGGTTATTTCGCCCTGCTGTTGCCCCGAAGTCTTCTGGCCGCGTTCCTCCGCGTGCCAGGCACCGGCGATGTCTTTGCTGAACCTGGCGCTGGGGATATTCCGGGCGCCCGCTCCGGCTTCGTGCTCTGCCTCCGCGCCCGCGCGGGCGTACTCCGGGGCGCGCTTCCGCGCCCGCCGGTTTTCCCCTTGAAGGGACGCTACTTCCTTCGTCGTCGCCAAAAACGGTGCCGGCCCGGCATCGTCCTCCACAATTCGCTGCGGGACCCTTTCGAGGCTCGACGCGAAAGGGCCCCCGCTGACGGCTGAGGTGCTTGACGAAATCGTCTGCTTCAGGGACCGGTTGAGCGCCTGGAGTGCCACCGTCAGGCGCGTGACGGCCAGCGCGGCCGGCCCATCCATGACCGATGGCGCGGCCTGGCCGGCCCCGGCAAACTTCGGTCCGAGGGTATCGAGAATCGCGCTGATTTCCCGCTGGCTCGTGCCGACCTCCCGGAGCGCGCGGTCGAAGGCATCGAAATCCACCGCGCTGTCCCGGGCGGGTTCATCACCCGCCGCTTTGGCGCCCCGGGTGTCCGCGGTCATCTTGATCAAAAGGGCCAGGCTTTCGTCAGTCATTTTGGGGTCGGGCGTTGAGGGTTGAGGTCGCGCCATCGGAGTTCCTGCCCGCGGTCAGTAATTCGTCAGCCAGATTCTCCGCCACACATTCGGCGTCGTGCAGATGTAGATCGCATTCGTGTCCCACCGGATCATCCCCGGCGTCCCGGACGCCGTCGCGCTCGCCACCGTGTTGCTGTAACCCGCCGGCGCATTGCTCAGCGTGTTCTGGTTGACCGCCACCGCCGACAGCAGATTGCTCGTTCCCTCCACCTTGTTGCTCACCGTGTTCAGGTTCACCGCCACCGTAGTCACATTCTGCGTCAGCCACGCTGTCGAGAGCTGAAAAAACAAATAGTTCGTCTCCAGCAGCAGCGCGTTGGTGTTGTGCTTCAGAAATGCCGTCCGCAACGGATCACCCGTGTGATCATTCGTGCTCGCGCCCACATTGATCAACGCCGCTCCTCTGGACGGCCACCGGCACACCATCAGGATCATCGCCGCCACCACTATGCAAACCGCCAATTTTTTCGTGTTCATAACCTGCAATTTGTAACTTTCAACCTCCAACTAATACTGATCCGTCGTTTGTCCGGTCGCGTCCGCCGTGGTATCCGCGCTGTCGGCCGCCGGCGTTCCGCCCTCGATCTCCATCGCGCCGATCCGCCAGATGTAACGCTGCCGGATCTTCACCCCATTGATCTCCACCGGCTCCACATGCCGCAACAGCGCGCGCCGGAAACGAAACAGCGTTCCCGCCCGCGCCCACGCCAGGTCTCCGCGCTGCCCGATGCGCCCGTATTCCGTCAGCAGGAACACCGAGGCTGCGTCCAGGTCTGCGAACGACTGCGTCACCACCACCGTGAGATCGCCCGCCACGTTGCCGCCCGAGCGCAGCGCCGGATGCTCCGCAAACGCCAGCCGGTCCTCCTGCATCTCACACTCGCCCGTGAGCGACTCCACCTGGATCGTCTTCCGCGGTCCCGATGCTCCCACGTCATCGCCGAGCGTGACCGACTGCACCGCTCCTTCCGGTGTCCAAACCAGTTTCATTTCGTTCTTTGTGACGACCGACGTGGATCGCTTCTAACTCCCGCCAACCGGAACGGCCGCGGCCTCGCCCGTTTGCTCCACCTCCAACCGCGGCGCAGCCGCCGGCTTCGGTTTCACGTAACACCGGATCGCATTCTCCGCCGTGCGCAACCCGCCGATCGCCATCCCCAGGCTCGCGTGCCACTCCGGATGCCCCTGCGCCGCCAGCAATTCCTCCTTCAACGCCCCGCACTTTCCGAGCAACGCCTTCAAGTCCACAAAAGATTTCATTTCCTCACCCATACAACCTCCTTTTTAACGTTTTAACCTTTTAACCTTTCGACCCCGATTGCTTTCGGGGTCAACTCATGTCACTCATGCGCACTCGCTGACTCACTAACTGACACTCGCCAGCGCCTGCGGCACACCCGCGCTGAATCCGCGCGTCGTTTCCCACACCGTCGCACCAAACCGTTTCTTTCCCGGGCCCCACACCAGCCCGGTTTCCAACAACGCCGCCGCCTTCAGCGTCAACGTGGTCGTCCCATCGCTCAGCGCCAGGTCGTCCGTGCTCGCATCAATGCTCGCACCCACGTCCGCTCCGCTGCCCTGGAACGTTAGGTTGCTCTCGATCTGCGCCTCGCTCGGACCGATCGGAATGCAGCTCGCCTTCACCCAGAACGTCTCGATGAACTGGTCCACCACGCCGATGCCATCCACCGTGTCGTCCGCCGTCGCCACCTCGAAATCCACCGTCCACCCATCCTGCGTCAGAATCGTCGTGAAACCCGTGCGGCTGCCCCACGCGCCCGTCCACGCCTTGCTCTTGAAATTCGTCATCGCGAACCCGGCATCCGTGAAGCTCGCGTTCGCGAACGTGAAATACGCATTGGCATCCGTCACCGCCATATTGTTGCGGATCAGTCCCACGAACTTGAAGTTGCCGCCGAAGATCGGCGTGTTCGCCGCCAGCTTGAATTGCGAAATCCCCGTGAGCCGCGCGTTGTGGACCGTCAGCTTGTCCCCGTTTCTGGCCCAAAGCACCAGCGGCAGGTCGCTCGTGCCGAACAGCCGGCTCCCGACCGTTGGATTCGTCAGGTAGCTCGGAAAGAAGACGCTCGGACTGTCCCACGATCCGAACATGGGCAGCTCGATTTCAATTTTGCGCCCGTGCCGCGTCTTCGTCACTCGCCCGTAAAACGACGACCTCTGCTCCGCCAACTCGTGCTTCAGCGGCACGACCAGGTCCTCGCGGCACCAGAAGTTCGCGCCGTTCCACGTCACCTTCGCCGACCCGCTCCCCGGCAGATTCGCCCGATCAATTGAAATACTCATGCCTTTGGTCTTTCTGCTTTAACTATCTTGTTTGGTTCTTGGTTCTTGGTCCTTGGTTCTTCTCCGTCACGTTCCCAACATCGGGTGATGCACCACCCCCTCCTCATCCACCACCGCCTCTTCCACCGCGCTGTTCATGCACCCGCTCAACTCCGCGCCCCAACGCACCCGCGTCTCGACGCCACTCGTCACCCAAACCGTTCCGCCCGCGTATCGCACCGCCGCCGGATTCCCGCTGCCCGGGTAACTCCGATCCAGCGTGTAATAAATGGCCGCCGCCTCCTCGCCGCTCGCGGGCGACAGCATGAACCCGTCGGCTCCACTCTGCGCAATCGCCGGCGCCGTCACCCTGGGCCACACGTCCTCGGCCAGTTGAATCGCACTCCCGATCCGGTACGCCACCAGCCCGGGCCAGTCCTCCGTCGGCACCATCGCAGTCTTCTGACTGTAGAATTCGCCCTGGTTGCGCAAAAACCATCCGTGCATGAACCGCCGGATCAGCCGTCCCACGCTCTCCGCGTCCAGCCGCGTTCCCGAGTCCGGGTTCATGTTGAGATTGGGTTCCTCGATCACCGCGCACGTCACCGCGAGCTGTTCCTGGAGCGGCCCCGCCGGATGCTCCACGATCACCGTCGGCATTTCCACCAGTATGCCCACCCCGCTGCGGCCGCCCGGCTGGCCGTCCGGCAATGACCGTGGCGTCGCATAGATTGCGCTGGCATCCACCTCCGCCTGCATCGTCAACTTCCGCATCTGCACCACATTGACGTCCGCCAGCGCCCACCACGACCGCAGCCCGTAGTAAAGGTCCTCCTGGATGCGAACCATCTCGCTCCCCTCAAACGGATCAATCACCCCCGACATTGGCCCCGTCCTTTCCTAATCATAGTCCTGCTCATAATCCTAATCCCTTCGTTCATTCGGATTTCCTTCGTTATTCGGCATTCGAGCTTCGTCGTTTCCTACAAGCCCTCCTGCTCCCTCCTGGAAAAATCCCTCCGCCTCCCGCTCACGCTCGGACTCGCCGTTCCTCCAATCTCCTGCCTCGCAATCCGGTCCAGATAATCGTTCGCCGCCTTCGCCAGCTCCTGACGTTCCTTCGTCTGCAACGCCGGCAACTTCGGCACCCCTTCACTCACAAACCGCCACGTCGCGACCGCGATGGCCCGCGCCTTGAGCCCCTCCGGAATTTTCCCCGCCTCGCCCAGCTCGCGATTTGAAAGTTCATACGCCTGCCGCACCTGCGCCGTGACCTGCGACACAATCTCCGCCAAATCATCCCGCCGCTTTGCCGCCGCAATCGTTTTGCGTTCAGGATTGTCCGGCGCGAACACATCCAAATCCGTCAGCGTAATCCAATTCTCATTCATCTCTTGGAAGCACCGGCATCTCGCCAGCGCATTTTGTGAACCTTATAACTTTGCAACCTTTTAACCCTGTAACCCTCTGCGTCCCTTCACGCTCAACACCTCTTCAAACCTGCAACCTGTAACTTGCTCGCCGCGCCGTAGCGAAGCGAAGGCGGGCAACTTGCAACTTTCTAACCTGTAACTTTCCCCTTACCCGGCGGCGGCCACCCCTAACCGCCGCCGGGTTCCCCATCCCCGTTTTTGCACCACTAGTGCGTCATGAAGTCCAGGTTCGTGAAGTAGTAACTCGTCAAACTCCCTGACGACACCGACTTGATCCGCGCCTTCAGGAAGTTGTCCGTGATCACCGTGGACCAATTGGTCCCCGCCTTCACCGGCGTCGTGCCGTTCAACGCGAACACCAGGTTCGCCGTCGGCGCGCTGAGGTAATTCGTGCCGTCCGGCGAAAACTCCACCGTCACCGTCACGTTCGTCGCCGTTGCATCCGGCGCCACCGCGTTCGCCCACAGCCCCATTTGTTTCCCCTGCGTGATGAACACCGGCTTGTTTGTCCCGTTCGCCAGGTTCACCGTCCCCGCCGCCGCCGTCCACGCCCCATTATTCGTATACGCCGTATTCGTCACCGCCAGCGTGCGATTCGCCGGCGTCAATTGCCCCTGCGCCTCCATCGCCCCCACGAGCCCCGCCGCCACGAGGAGCAACCCACCGAAGTATTTCCTTTTCGTATTCATTCGTTTATTCGAGTTTCGGATTTCTTTCGTCATTCGACATTCGTGCTTCGGGCTTCCATCAGCGCTAGCTGATGGCCATTCTCCGCGCGCTCAACGCACTCGTCTGCACGATGTCCTCGCTCCAATCCACCGCGTGCACGTCGCTTCGCGAATCCTCGCTCCGGTAAGTGCGCACGCTCTGCACGTTCCCCACGCCCGTCGTGAAACACTTGAACGCGCTCGGGTCGTACTGGCTCGGGCTCGGCACCGCGTAGGTCAGGACCGCGTTGTTCCCCACGATGTTCGTCTTCGTCACCGTGGACTGCCCCTCCTTGTTCGACGTCTTGCTCACCGCGCCGATCACCACCTGCACCGGGAAAAGCAACATCCCCTGCAACTGGTCCGTCGAGATGCCACTCACCTGCACCCCGCTGCAGCGCGCCTTCACCTTCGGATGATCCCGCAACGTCCGCCACGCGCCCGTCGAGAGCACCAGGTTGATGAAGCTCGTGCTGCCCACGTCCGTCGAAAGCTGCTCGAGCTGTTCGTCGAGCTGATCGATCGGATCGATGTCCGGGCTGCTCCAGTTCCCGCGGTCCGCCACCGGCGACAGCGCCGCCAGCACCGCCGTGATCACCTTGTCCATGTGCGAGAGCGCCGTGCCGTTCAGCAACGCGCGAATCTTTCCCTGGTCCAGGAGCTGGTCCGCCAGCCCGCCGCCCGAGGCCGCCGCCATTTCGCGTTCGAAATCGTCCACCGTCACCTCCAGCGCCTGCGGCTGGCAATTGAACGTGCCATCCGTCGCGTTGAACGTGATCCGCCGCGCCTGGCCGCCCAGCCCGCGTTGCGTGTTGTAAACGGTGAACGCGTTCCGGTCGGAAAACTTTTTGTATCCCCCGGAAGCTCCCGCCACCATCACCGTCGGGCAAAGCGCCTCCGCCACCCGTTGCACCTGCAGAAGCTCATTCGCCAGCCCCTGCGCATAACTGGTCAAAACATAATTGACCGCCGCTGTCTGTGTCCTTGGCATAATATTCTATTGTTCGATTGTTTTTTCTTTGCGTCTCTGCTTCTTACGCCCTTTGCGTTCTGCCTTTTACGCCAGAATCATCGGCGTAAACACCGCCACCTCCACCAAATCCCCACTCACCGCGGCCTCCATCGCCACCCCCACCACCACCCGCGCGTTGCCGGCGCCGGCGTCCGTCACGACCGTCCCATCGCTCGCCTGCTGCACCCGCGCGCCGGCCGCGATCGTCCCGCCCGCCTTCAGCAACACCGTCCCCCCGAACGCGCCCAGGATGCCGATCGTGATCTTCGAATTCGCGTCCTTGCCCGCCTCCAGGATCAGCCCCGTCGCCGGCACCGTCGCCGAACTGCTCACCGTCGCCGTCGTCCCGTCATCCGTCACCAGATAACCCGTCTTGCTGCTGTAATCGCCCGCCGGCGTCCGGCTCACAATCGCCGCCTGCCTCGTCTTCAATGCACTCATGTTATTTTCACTCCTTGGTTTTGTTTTTTCCGCTCCTAATCCCGATCGTAATCCAACTCCTAATCCCTTTTCCCCTCCGCGCTTACTCGTCTTCCCTGCGGCTCCGATTTGCCCTTTGTTCCTTAACTCATGTCACTCACGTCGTTCAGGGCACTCGCTAATTTTTCACCAACTCCCTCGCCGCCTGTCCCCAACACACATCCCAGCACTGCCGGGTCGCGCTCTGGATCTCCGTCGCCCGATTCCGAATCCGCTCCGCCGCCGCCTGTTCATTGCCACCGGCGAAGCTTCCGCCGCCACCGCCCGGCGCCCGCGTCTCGCGATTGTGCAACTTCCGTTGCTCCACCCGCACACGACCGCCGCTGCCCGCCAATTCCGCGATGAACGCCGTCCGCTCCGCGCGCGAATTGAAATGCTTCGCGTCCGCCAGCAACCCCTTGTGCCGGTTGATCACCTTCTCATCCCGGATGCCCGCCGCGGCAAAATCCGCCGCGATCTGTTCCTCCAGCAGCGCCGCGTTCGCCGACTCCAGCTCCGCGATCCGGTTCTTCACCGGCGACGACTCCGCCCCCGACTCCGACTCCCCGGCCGCCTTGATCAATTTCTCCGCCTCCGCGAGGATCGCGTCCTCGTCGGCCTCCGGCGGCAATCCCAACTTCGCCACCAATGTGCTTGCCAATGTGCTCATAGTTTTTCTGTTACACGTTTTGTTTGTCCCATCCGCCGCCCGCGCCCCCGCGCCGCGGCCAATTTCTTCTTCTGACCTCTGACCTCCGACCTCTGAACCTCTGTTCGTAATGGGCCGCTGCCCCCGATTGTTGTTCATATTCGTCAGCGTCAACCCCGCCAGCCGCAGCGGCCTCACCTCTCGCAAGTTCGAACCTCGATTTACGATGTCCTCCTCGCTCCGGGCTCCTTCCTTCGAACTTCGAGCTTCGGATTTCCTTCGGCATTCGTCATTCGTCATTCGAGTTTCCTCGAGATCCCCCGGCTCATACTCCGTGCTGAAAAACCGGTAATCCCCCCCATCCACCGCCTCGCGCCCCGTCTTCGTCCACCGAATCTTCCCGTAAATCCCATCCACGCGATTCTGCAACTCCTGCAACCACCCATACGCCCGCGATTCCTTCTCCGGGTTGTCCGAAAAATGCTCGTGATCAATCAGCATCTCTCCGCCATGCCGCAGCGCACCCGACGTCGCATCCGCATTGAACCGCTCCACGATGCTGCCCGCCGCCGCATCATCAATCACCTGGACCACCCCCGCCGCTACGTTCGGATGCTCCCCCTTCGCCTCGATCTGATACCAGCCATCGGTCGGATGCTGAAACTCCCGGTTTAAAATCAAAATTGGCGTCTTCATTTTTCTGTCACTAAATTTTTCTGTCATGGAGGTCTTTATTTTTGCGCCTTTTCCGCCGCATCCTTCGCGTCCGATCCCCGCCTTCCAGTCTCTGAATCACTGACTCGCTCACTCCCTGACTCGATTTCCGGCTTCGCTCCAATCACATTCCCCTGCGCATCCGTCTGCAACTTCCCCGTGATCCCATTCCCCTGGTTGTCCACCACCGGCAAATACGGATCCGTGTAATCCTCATTCACCGGCAACCCCGCCCCGCGCACCGTTTCCTTCAGGTCCGTTTGATTCGCCAGCACGCGGCTCAGCATCTCGTGCGTCGCCAGGCTCTTGATGATCTCCCGCTTGAAACCCGCCACCTCCGGCGCGTCCGAGTCCGCCACGCCAAACTTGAAATACACCAGCACCGGCTCCCCCGGATGCGCCCGCGCGATCACCTCCGCGTCGAAGTCCCGCTGAAACCGCTCCGAAATCTTCTGCGCCCGCCCCTCCGCAATCGCCTCGAACGTATCCGCGTGCGCGCCGCCCGCGAGCGTCCCACTGCCACTCTCCGCCAGCATCGTCAGCTTCCCGCCCGTGCCCGCGAGGATCACCTGCTCCTCCAGGTGCTTCAGCCGCGGCGAAAACGGATCCACCCCCCGCGGCCCGTCGTTCGCCGTGTAAGTCGCCCCATTCGGGATCGCCCCCGTGCCGCCCTCCGCCACCTTCCGCGCCGCGTCCTCATATTCCGCCTCGCGCCCCTGCGGCACATTCCCCGGCATCGTCACCACACCGCCGGGGATGCCATAAATCTCCACGAACCCATCCCAATCCTTCTCGCACATGTTCGCCCGCAGGAAATTAATCAGCGCCACCTCATCAATCGGCCGTTGCGCCTCGCCGATGATAAAATCCTCCCGCGGCAAAACCTCGCCCCCAATCCGATTCGCTTCTCCCAAATACGCCCCCGGATTCACCACGAACATCGAATCCGGATTCCAAAACCAATCCCCATAAAGTCCGTCCCGGCAAACGCACCATTGATCCAGCGGCTCCAAGTGAACCACACAACCATCCTCATCCCGATGCTTCTGCAAATGCGCGTAGCCGCGAAACTCCGCCAGGTGCAGATGCCGCACCGCATCCTTCAAATTATCAATCCGCTCATACGCCGCCCGCAACGTCTCCTGCTGCCGCCCCGCCGCCGCCACCAGCAACCTCTCCCGCTCCCGCTTCGCATCCGGGTTCGGTGTCCCGGCTTTAGCCGGTTCACTTTCGGGCTTCGGATTTCTTTCGTCATTCGTCATTCGATCTTCGTCATTCCGAATTTCCGCCGCCGGAAATTCGGCTGCCCACTTCGCAATCTGCCGGTCGCTCACCATCGGCATCTCCTGCCTCACCCTCACCTCCCAATCAAACGTCAACAGCGGCGCCTCGCACCGCGAGATCAACGCCGCCAGCGTCGCCCACCGCCGCTCCACAAACCGGAACGTCCACTGACACAACGCCGTGTCCCCGCGCTGCGCCATCTCCAACTGCGCCGCCGCATCCGCCATCTTGAGCCCGCGCAGCGGGTTGTAATTCTCCCGCCACCGGTTCGCCGCGTTCACCGCCTTGCCCGCCAGGCCCATGGCCGTGCCCCCGCGCACCATGGCTCCCCCCCGCCGCGTCGCTCCCTCCCTGGCTGTCCTATTTGAAAGCTTGTTTCTCACCGTGAAATCTCCCCGCCGTTTCCGATTTCTGCCCTCCGACCTCTGTCCTCTGCCCCCTTCCTCCGCCCCGCCGTTTCCGCCGGCGATCCCCTCGCACGCCCACATCAAACCATACTTCCGCCAGAAATAATCTCCCACCGTGGGAGTTTCTCCCGTGACAGAAATGACAGAAATCGAATTTACAAAACTGAATTATGACCCCGTAAAATAAGGGCATTTACGATTACCGGCCTTTGCTCTAAATTGATTTTGAAATTTGGAAGTCGCGCATTCAGCATCAAACAACACCCTGGCGCTATGGACAGATACAAACGAAGAGCAGCGGCCTTTGGCACCGAGCTGGTTGACCTGGCCACGATTGACTTCACGCCCGGCCTGTTGCGTTGCCTTCCCGCCGAGCTCGCCCGCAAATATCACGTGCTGCCGGTAGCGGAGTCCGGCAAATCCCTCGCCATTGTCATCGGCGATCCCTCCGACCTCGATGCGCTGGACGGTTTGGGCTCCGCGTTAAACCGCGAGCTCGAACTGCGCGTTGCCGACGGAGCGCAGATTGATTCTTTCATTGAACGGCTGTATGGAAAGGGCTGAGCCCGCTAGTCGGGAAAGGGCCGAAGGTCCGTAATTTGACAGCCCGGCCTGCAGGGCCGGGTTCGCGAGGTCCAAACAATCCCGAGCCCTGTAAGGGCGTCCCACCTTCGCCCGCCCGCGGCGTCGGTTGCGCTCCCGGGGATTTCGCTTATCTTGCCACAGGAAGTTCATGAAGCCCCGGCCATCCAGCCCTGCGGCGCTCAATCGGAGCGTTTGGTTTGCGTGGCTGACACTGGCCGGCATTCCCGGTTACGTGTGGTGCGGGCTGTCTCATATCTGCATGGATGGACACCTCTACCACGATGCGGTGCTTCGCAGGTGGTATTTTGATTTCATTTGGGCCACCGCTTTCGTGGCGGCAGCGGTTTTGGTTTTGCATTCCGAAGTCCGGCGGCGCCCGGTGCCTTTCGCACTGTTGAGTTTTCTCGTTCTCTCACGCCTGGTATTGGCAAGTTTCGGCGGAAGCCTTTTCCTGGTCGAACTTTCGATCCTGATCTATCTGGCAGTCGCGGCCGGGCTGAGCCTTCGCCGTGTCCGGCGGCAACGGCAACTCGCTCTCATCGATGGGAAAATGCCGTCAAGCGACGAAGCGGCATGCACCCAGTGCGGTGGCCTCTTCCAGTGCGTGGACATGATCGCGCACGAAGGCCACTACGCCTGCGCCCGCTGCAAGCCGGCTTTCTTGCAGAAACTCTCCGAAGGCGCGCGCATTGAGCCAGCGGAGCATCCTCGTCCGGCATGATCAACCGGCCCGTAAGCAAGGTCACAGCCGCCGTAATCATTGCGATCGCGGTCGTTTTGCTGGCGTCTTTTTTGTTTCCGCCTTTCCCTCGCGTCCGAAATACACCGTACGTGCAGGCGTGCAATCGCCTGCTTCAGATCGACCGCAAACTTTTGCTCTACGCCAGCGAACATACCACTTTCCCTGATGGTTCAATCACGAATGGCAGCACCGACACGTTGGTTGCCGCTGAAATTCTATCCACCAACGACACCTCGTTCCTTCGTGAATACGGAGTCGTATATCATGGATTTGAATTGGACCACGTCAGCGAGGACTTACCGGTTTTCGAATTGCTCTATCCCAAGGCCCGCCCATCACAGCGCTTCACCATCTACCGGGATGGGCATGGGCGCTGGCGGTCGGTAGAGCCTTAGTTCCATTCCTTCCTGGCGTCCTTGCGTCTTCCGCCCTTTGCGTTAAGTCCGTTCCGTTCCCCCCATTTCGCTTTCCAATTCCCGAGCCAGACGCTAAGAACCCGACTGACCATGTGGCACTGCCCATACTGCCGTGAACCAATGCCGCTCACGTGGAAGCGGTATTTCCGGGAGCCAGGATTGCGCCACCGCTGCCCGCGCTGCCACGGACGTTCGAAGCTCGAGGGCACGCGCACAAACCAGGTCCGCGTGCTGCGCGCCTTGGGCATCCTGGCGGGAGGAGTTCCGGCGGGATTGATCGCGTTGCCCTTCGGCCCGTGGCCCGGCTTGATCGGCTTTGTGCTCGGTTCTCAACTCACGGGGTTGCCCTTCGATAAGCGTCTCGATGTGCGGTTCGGCTGGCTCGTGCCCATCCCGGGCGAAAGACCGCCCGGCGAGGAGGCGAACTGTGTGCAATGCGGCGACCTCTTCAAACGCGTGGACATGATCGCGCACGAAGGCCACTACGCCTGCGCCCGCTGCAAGCCCGTCTTTTTGCAGAAACTCTCCGAAGGCGCACGTATTGAGACTCGACCCGAAAATTCCAAGCCGGTAAAATGATTGAACTCCTCTTTAGAGTGGTGGTTGCCAAATCACTTCTTGAACCTGACGCTGAAGACATCTTTCACAAACCATGAAACTCACAATCATTCCACTCCTTTGTCTGTATGGCTTCACGGCCGTGGCCGCCGAAGAAAACGTGCTGGTTACCAGTTACTATTGCGGAAGAGCGGAAGAGGGGCAGACGGCGTTTTATTTCGAGATCCCCATCAGCCGGGCGAAGCAACTGCCTTCCTGGGCTCCAGACACCAGCCAGGCCGCGCCGGTGAGCTTGTCTGCCGCCTGTGTCATCGCCAAGCAGGCGCTGCAAACCAGGTATGCCACGACCAATGCCTTTGAAGTGCGCACGATTCTTTTGCAGCCGATGGCTTCCTTCGGCACCTGGTATTACAACATCGAATGCCAGACCACGAAGTTCGACCGCTGGTCTTCACCCTGCGGAATGCGCGCGGTGGTCCTGATGGACGGCGGCAGCGTCGAACCGCGCGTGGAGGGGCGCGACTCGGACCTCTCCGAAACTCTGCGACAGGCCAACCGCAAATCTTTTGACTTGGAGCGACAATTCGCGCGCGCGCGCATGGGGGACACCAACGCCCTGGTGGCGCTGCTCGTTTTCGGTCCAAACATTGACCCCGCGAAATCGCCGGGCTTTGGCAGTTTTCTGATCGAACTGTTGGGTGAGCTCGGCGATACCAACTTCGCCCGCTTCGCCGCCGAGCAGACCACCGAAGTGAAAACCGCCATCGCCGGTCATCTGGCCGCCGGCGCCACCCACACACGCGCGGCGCGCCTGCGCCGTCCGATCACCGAGGCTTTTCCCCTGACTCATGCGGCGCTCACCGATTCCGGACGATGATTGGGGACCTGTCGGGGACGTTTATACTTTCATCACCTTCGGTGCGCCAAAGATTCAAAGGAAGGAAGCTTCGCCTGACTGAGCGGTCGGCCATCAGCCGATGAAATGGATTTGTTACCTTCCCGGGCGGCTGCTCCTGACGTTGGGAGCCTTGCTCATCATTGGCGGCATTTGTTCTCCGCTGTTTGGAGATTCGCCGACGGTCAAGCCAGCGAGAGTGGTGCGGCCGGTGGCCACTGGCGGGTTTCTGATCTTTTGCGCATTGCTCCTCCTGAAGCCTCCCTCCCTGACCCGGCGCCCGCCGTTTTGGTTTCCCGCGATTTCAGGGATTCTCTGCAGCGCGCTCTTTTTGGTATTCGGGGTCTGGGTGGTCATCAAACGGGCCCATCCCGAGGTGGCGCAGTCCGATTGGCTGCATTACCTGGCTTTGTTTTGCGCACTGGGCTGCGTGTCGTCCGCGCTGGTTTCCGTCCTGACCGGTGCGCGCGCCTTGGTTGAATTACGGCGAGAATCGAGCGACGAGAAAAAGCCTCCGATTGACTGATCCGATCTTAGAATGAATTCACTGAGCGCACCCATTCGCCGCCGCCGCGCCTGTTACGCGTTGCTGATGGCAGTGGTTATCGGCTCCGGCCTGCTATGGCGATCAGGCCTGCTCCCCCTCACAAATTCTCTCTCCAAGTATGGCGGAGACGCCCTCTGGGCGCTGATGGTCTTCCTCGGCTTCGGATTCATCTTCCCCCGCACCTCGACCGCGCGCCTCGCCCTGGCCGCGCTCGGTTTCGCCTGGACCATCGAATTCCTCCAACTCTATCACGCCCCCTGGCTCGACTCCCTCCGCGCCACGCGCCCCGGCCATCTCATCCTCGGCTCCGGTTTCAACGCCCCCGACCTGCTCGCCTATCTCGCCGGCATCGCGCTGGGCGCTGCTGCCGAATGCCTCTGGAACCGGAAGCAACGCCAAGGCGAAACCCGCAAAGCCGCAAGAGAAGAGGAGTAATCCTCTTGGCGTCTTTGCGTCCTATGCCCTTTGCGTTAAGTCTTTTCCGCCTTTCCTGCCCTTTGCGTTAAAGTCCGTTCACCACCCGATGAATCCCGTCTTTCACATAGCGCTCGCCGAAGTTGATCACCAGACCCAGCTTGAGCCCGGTAAGGCGAAGGTAAGTGAGCATTTGCGCCTCGAAGATACTGTGATACTCAGTCGTGGCTTTGTTATCAATCAGCACCAGCCCCTCGACTTTCAGGTCCAGGCGCAACGGCGTGCCCAACTCACGCCCCTTATAGACAATCGGCACGCGAAGCTGTCGCTCCACCTTGAGCCCCCGTGCTTCCAACTCAAACACCATGGCCTCTTCATAGACCGATTCAATCAGACCCGGCCCTCCTATGGTGCGGTGCACCTCAATGGCGCACTCGATGATAATCGTGGCGATTTCGTTTTCTGTCATAAGTGGAGAAAGACAACCAGACCAACGCCGAGAGCGAAAGCCGCAAAGGCGCAGTCAAAAAACCGTTTCACCCCTTTCGTCTCCGCGTCTTAGACCCCTTGCCTTAAGTCTTCTCCGCGCCTCCGCGCCTTATGCCCTTTGCGTTATGTCTTTTTTGTCTTCCCGTACAAGCACCAAAAAACGCAAAGCGCGAAAGCCGCAAAGGCGCAGGTAAAAATCCGTTTCACCCCTTTCGTCTCCGCGTCTTAACCCCCTTGCCTTAATTCTTCTCCGCGCCTCCGCGTCTTATGCCCTTTGCGTTATGTCTTTTTGGTCTTCCCGTACAGGCACCAAAAAACGCAAAGAGCGAAAGCCTCAAAGACGCAGTTAAAAAACCGTTCCACTCCTTTCGTCTCCGCGTCTTAACCCCCTTGCCTTAAGTCTTCTCCGCGCCTCCGCGCCTTATGCCCTTTGCGTTATGTCTTTTTTCTTCCCGTACAGGCACCAAAGCACGCAAAGGGCGAAAGGCGCAGTTAAAAAACCGTTTCACTCCTCGCGTCTCCGCGTCTTAGACCCCCTTTTCCTTAATTCTTCTCCGCGCCTCTGCGCCTTATGCCCTTTGCGTTATGTCTTTTTTGCCTTTCCGCGTTCACCCTATCCCACCACACTCCTATCCCTCCGCTCCGCCAGCACTCGCGCCCGCCATCCACTCGGCGGCAAGAATCTCCCCGCCGTCCCCTCGCTCCGCGCCGCCCGCACCGCCAGCGCCAGGCTCCAGAAATGGTCCGCGTGCCCCGCCTCATCCCGCGTCGCCGCGATGCTCACCCGCCCGCCCGGGCTCGTGATCTTCTCCGGCTTCACCAAATCCTCACGCAAATGCGCGTCCGCCGGAATCTCGATGCTCCGATCCTCAAAACACCCCAGCAAATCCATCGCCATGATCTCCGTCACCCGCGCCGTCTCCCCCTTGCGGCCGTCCCCGCGAATCCGCTCGCTCATCGGCTCCGTGCTCGCGAAATTCACGCCCCGGATCCGGTGCGACCCAAAATCCTCCTGCAAAAACTCCACCAACCCCAGCCCGATCCCCGTCATGTCCCCCGCGAACAGCCGGAAATTCGGCAGCCGGCACACCTTTTCCAACTCCACCTTCTGCGCCGGCAACCGCATCCCGTTCATCCGCAGCATCCCCACCACCCGCCGCGCCGCCCCCACCCGTTCCAGCACCGTCACCACCGACAAATCCCGCTGCCGGCCGATGTCATTCCCCACAAACAACTCGCTCCCGCTGCGCGCCATCCGCTCCAGGCTCGCCGCGCTCCACTGCTGCTCATCCACCGTCAAAGCTTGGCCGCCACACAGTGACTGGCCGTCACGCAGTGACCGCTCCGCCGCGCTGACCATCTCATGCGTCAGCAACGCCATGTTCTCATCATTGAACGCGCACTCGTAATTCTGGTCGTAAGCCCGCTTGTCCAGCGCCTGGCTCCGCGCCTCCGCCGGCGCCACCGCCTCCCGCGTGTTCGGATCATACACCTCCACCCCCATCGCGTGCGCCGCCGTTCGTGTCACCCGCGACACCATGAACCCATTCGCCGATTGGAACGGCACACCTCGGCTGTTTGCTTCAATATGGCTCCCGCCACCGCGGGACAGTGACCCGGCCGCCATGCGATAGAACATATTGTGCCGCCCATTGCCCGTGCTCGCGATCCGGCACAGAAATTCCCGGTTCGCCGACAGAATCGGCTCCGCCGCCTCCCAGATTGCCGCACTGTCCTCGTGAAACGCGAACTCGTCCAAAATCAAATCCCCCGAAAATCCCCGCGCCGTCCGCGGATTCGCCGCCAGCACCTTGATCCGACCCGTGCGCACTTGCCCCCGCACCTTCACACTCACCCGGCACTCCATCCGCAGGTTTTTATGATCCAGGTCCGGCGACTCATCCTGCGATAAATAGCCAGCGCCGAATTGCTCGCACACCGCCGCGCATTTCCGGTCGAACTCCGCCCCGTTGTCGCGCGAATTCGACAGCACCGTGATCAACCACGAATCATACCTCTGGAGCTGTCGCAACAGCCGGCTCACCGCCCATGCCGCCAGCGTGTAACTCTTCCCGATTTGCCGCGACCAATGCAGAATCAGCATCCCGCTCGTGTGATCCTCGAAAATAACCCGCTGATACTTCCGAAACGGCAGCGCATCCCGCCGCTCCACCGCCGGCGCCGGTCTCGGCGCCTCCGGCGCCCGCGAATTTTTCCCGCCCGTCGCCGTATAAATATCAGCCCCCGCCCGCCGCTTCACCTGTTCCACTCGTCTCACCGGTCCCACCCGTCCCACTTTCCTCTTTCCGTTGCTCCTCATCGCTCAAAACCTCCTTTTCCTCCTCCTGCACCAGCGGCTCCCCAAAAAGCCTCCGCCGCAACAACTCGATTTTTTCCTCGTCCGAAAGCCTGCTCAACTCCGGGTTGTGCATCTCCGCCGCGATCGCCATCGCCGCCTTCGTCATGTCGAACTCCCACCGCTTCACCAGGAACTCCAACTGCTTTTCCCGCTGCCGCAGCTTCACAAAATCCACCACCGTCCGCTGCATCCGGTCCGCCATGCCCAGCAGGCTCGGGTCCGACGCGCCCTTTACCTGCAACTCCATCACCATCGTCTTGGTCAGCTCGATCAACCGCTCCACCTCCGGCGCCGGGTCCCGCGCATAGGCCCTGTCCATTTCCCGGTTCATCTCCCCTCCGTTCGCGATCAACTCCAGGATCTTCCCCCGCTCCTCCCGGTCCTGCCGGCACCGGAACCACGCGCACACCCCCACCTGCGTGACCTGGCACCCCTTCTTCGCCAGCCGCTCCTGCATTTCCTTCGACGACACTCCCTTCGCCTTCCATTCCAGCAGCAACCGGGTGTAACGCTCCAGCTTGCTCGGCCGGCCCCGCTTCTTGCTGGCCAGTCGTATGATTTTTTCCTTCAATGGATCCGCCTTCATTTTCATTCCCTCCTCAAAGCTTTCTTGCCTCCAGTTCCCCCTCCGTCGTCAGCGCCCACCACGTTTCCCCCGTCACCACGTTGCGCGCCCCCACGATCAACCCGCCCGCCTCCAAATCCCGCCGCGCCTGGTTGATGTCGCTCCGCAGCGGCCGCGGCGCCACCTGCTCCTCGCACGCCTCCGCCAGCGCCCCCTCCGGCATCTTCGCCGCCTGCAACGCCCGCATCATCGCCCGCTTGATCCTCCCCATCATCGTCATGTTGTTATTCCTCCTTTATACCTTTGCACTTGAACTTCTTTCGCCCCACCGGCCCCACCCGTCCCACAGGTCCCACCCCTCCCACCGGTCCCACGGGTCCCATTTGGAAACCCTCCTGATTTCGCCGCCCGTGGCGCTTCCTCCATTTGAAATTTCAAATCAGTAGCATCCCACAGGCTTTAGAAAAAAAGCGTTGGAAGGTGTTTGTCGCTGCTCCACAAGGAGCAGATGAAAAAACAAAAGCAACCACTCCAACGCCGTCATAGCTTTGAAGTCCTCCGTCAGATTTGCAATCT
>CAYUVH010000007.1:0-322176 GCA_964448135.1 uncultured Verrucomicrobiota bacterium
GCCCGGCGTTCTCCTGCCTGAGCAGCAGGAATGTTTACCGTTACACCACAAGGACGCAAATGGTGGGAGTGAAGCGTGCTGCCCGCTTTACCTCTCGCATGTCAAACGAGCGCTCTGGCTGTTGAGCTACACCCCCCAAAATGGCGGAATGCCGTGGACTTGCACCACTTGCCACAAGGCACGCACTCGTTAGCACCGAGGCCCGGCCCGCTTGTCCGGTTGGCATTCCCAAAATGGTCCGCGTGGCAGGATTTGCACCTGCAACTTTTCCGGTTTGAGCGGAACGCCTCTGCATTGGGCTACACGCGGTTTGGTACCCACGGCCGGGTTTGCACCGGCACTCTGCGCGTTTTAAGTGCGCTGTCTCTGCGTTGGACTACGTGGGCGAAAAAAGTTTGATTTGAATCGTTATGCAATGAGCCCTGCCTCGACGCGCCGGCCCGCGTGCGGCAAGATTCGTCCCGCTATGACATTCAGAACGACGTGGTTCGGAATCCTTCTGATCTCGCTTGCTTGCGGTCGCGGAGCCGATCTCGAAAACCAGTTCAAAGATCCTCCCGAGTCAGCGAAACCGCGCACCTGGTGGCATTGGGTGGACGGCAACGTCACGAAACACGGCATCACCGGCGATCTGGAAGCGATGAAACGCGCGGGCCTGGGCGGCTGCTATCTGTTCAGCATCGGCGGCTACTTTCCCGAAGGCCCCGTCAAATTCAAGTCGCCCGAATGGTACGATTTGCTCGATCACACGGTGAAGGAGGCGGAGCGGTTGGGACTGCTCTTTGGCGTTCACAATTGCGATGGCTGGTCCGAAAGCGGCGGACCTTGGGTCACGCCGGAGACGTCCATGAAGGAGCTGACGCATGCCAGCGTGGACGTCGAGGGAGCCAAACCGTTCGACGCCGTTCTGCCGAAGCCGCCGACGAAGGAGAATTTTTACCGCGACATCGCGGTGATCGCGTTTCCGGTGCCGGAAGTGCATCGCGCGAACGGGCCCGATTCGGGAGCGCGCGTGTCGGCTTCCATCAGTGACGACAAGGCCAGGCTGCTTATGAACGTCAAGAACGGTCCGCGGGCGATGTTTCCCAAATCCGCCAGCGGCCACCATATTGAGTTTGAGCTGCCCGAGGCGAGGACGCTTCGCACGCTGACTTTTCGTAATGTGAGCGGCTACACGGCGGATGAGGATTTTCCTGTCGTCATGGAATCCTCGCTGGACGGCAAATCATGGACACCCGCCGGCCGGTGTACTTTTTCGTGGGACACCGATAACGGGTCGAAGCCGATCACCGTCGCGCTGGGCGATCTCAAGGCAAAATACTTCCGGCTCGCGTTCACCAATCTATGGGACGTCCAAATCGGCGAAATCGAATTGACGGATGCCGCCAAACTGCACTTTGCCGAGGCCAAGGCGGAGTGGCTGCGCTGCCGCGGACACGGCGGGGAGACTCGCAATTTTGCCCAATATCCCGGACCCGATCGTCATCTTGAACTGCCCGCCAATACCGTGATTGCGCGCAGCAATGTGGTGGACCTCACGTCGAAGCTCGGCGCCGATGGCCGCCTCAAATGGGATGCGCCACCGGGTCACTGGCGGATTCTACGCGTCGGATATACGAGCAACGGGCGTATGAATAAACCCGCCACGGAAGCCGGCCGCGGTTTGGAATGCGACAAACTGGATGCCAACGTCGTCCTCAATCATCTGGACCAATACGTCGGTATTCTGAGCAAGCGCTTCGGCGCGGCAACCGGAAAAACCTTCAAGATTGTGGAAACCGACAGCTGGGAGTGCGACGTGCAAAACTGGACCGGGGGCCTGGAGCGACGCCTGAACGAACGCACCGGCATTGACATCGTTCCGTGGCTCCCGCTCCTCATCGAAGGTTGGATCGTGGACAACACCGACGTGTCCGAGCGTATGCTCTGGGATTGGCGGCGTTTTCTGGCGGACCAGTTTGCCGACAATTATTTCAGCGTGGTCGCAAAATACCTGCATGAACGCAACCTGGATTACGTTGCGGAAGGTTCGGGGCGCCAGATGTATCTCTACGACCCCCTCACCTACCAGCGTCCAAGCGATATACCGATGGGCGAATTCTGGCTCAACACCGGCGCGGGGCAAGGCGTGCGCGTGGACAACAAAGTCGCCGCCAGCTTGGCGCATATTCGCGGCAGCCGGCTCGTGGCTTCAGAATCGTATACTGCAAGCGCTCAATTCGCGCGTTGGCAAAATCACCCTTACTCGCTCAAACCGCTCGGCGACCGCGCCTATTGCGCTGGAGTAAACCAATTCGTTTTCCACACCTTCGCGCATCAGCCCTACGACGTCATCGGCCCCGGCTTCACCATGGCCGTGTGGGGCCTGAACTGCAATCGCGCCAATACGTGGTGGGAACCGGGCCGGGCGTGGATGAAGTATCTCACCCGCTGCAATTATCTGCTGCAAGAAGGCAAATCCGTGGGTGATGTCCTCTACTTCATCGGCGAGGACGCGCCGAATCGCATCGGCTGGGGCAGCGAACTCGATCCGGCCTTGCCCAAGGGCTACGACTTTGACGCCGCCGATGCGCGGGCCATCATGGAAGCAACCGTTCGCAACGGCCGTATCCAGCTTCCCGGCGGCACGGAGTATAAAATATTGCTGCTCGGAAACAGCCGCACCATGCGCCCGGCGGTGCTCCGCAAAATCGCCGAACTGGTCAAGAATGGCGCGGTGATCTCCGGCCCGTCTCCGCTCCAATCGCCCAGCCTCGCGGATCTGGGAGCGGGTGATGAGGAAGTCCGCAAACTCGCCGCCGAGGTCTGGGGCAAATGTGACGGGAAAACCATCAAGGATCGCGGCTATGGCACGGGCGGTGTTTTCTGGGGACGCACCTTCCCCGAAATGTTCGCGCGTCTGAGCCTCTCGCCGGATTTTTCCTACCAGGCGGCGAAGCCGGATGCCGACGTGCTTTACATCCACCGCCGCATCGGCGACGCCGATGTCTATTTCGTCTCGAACCAAAAGCCTCGACCCGAATCAATCAAGGCCAGCTTCCGAGTGAACCAGCGTCAGCCGGAGATTTGGGACCCCATCACTGGCACTGTCTCGAAACCGGCTCTTTTCACCGAGGAACATCTGGAGACGGAAGTAGCGCTTAACATGGATCCCTCAGGATCGCTCTTTATGGTCTTCCGCAACAACAGCCCACTCCAACACCCGGTAAAAGTCAGTGATCCCAAACTGGAAATCGATGAATTAGCCGACCATCAGATGGTTGCGCGCGCCAAAGATGCAGGCTCTTTCAACATCCAATTCAGCGACGGTTCCAAGAGGACCTTGGAGGTGAGCAACGTGCCGGCACCGTTGGAAATCTCCGGTGCCTGGGAAGTGACCTTCCCGCCAAAACTCGGCGCGCCCGCATCGGCAACGTTCGATGCGCTGGCTTCGTGGACGGATCGGCCCGAGTCCGGCATTCGGTATTTCTCCGGCACCGCCACTTACACCAAAGACTTCTCCCTCCCTGCGGATCGCATTCGTGAAGACCAGGAAACCTGGCTCGACCTCGGTGACGTCCAGGTTATCGCCGAAGTGTTCCTCAATGAAAAGCCGCTGGGCATCCTGTGGAAGCCGCCGTTCCGGGTGAATGTGACCTCCGCTTTAAAAGCCGGTACCAATCGCCTTGAAGTTCGAGTCACCAACCTCTGGCCGAACCGTATGATCGGCGACGCGACGCTTCCAGATAGCATTGAATGGCAGGCCAGCCGTCCCCTGCCCGCTCGCTGGCCGGAATGGGTGCTTGAGGGCAAGCCAAACCCGGACGGCCGCGTCACTTTTTGCAGCCGGAAGGTCTACTCGAAGGACGATCCCTTGCTGAATTCCGGACTTATTGGCCCGGTGAAAATCGTAACGGTCGCGCGATTGGCGCTTTAGTCCCCGGAGCGCGGCTCTGTGAGCCGCAGCGGTAACCATGTTTACAAGGGCTCGAGAACTGATTTGCTCATTCAATCAATTTTGAACGCGCTGCGGCTCACAGAGCCGCGCTCCAAAGAATCAGAAGCACGCGTGCCAATTGACGGCACGGCCGGTTCAGCGCAAAATGACTTCGATGAACCAGCCTGCTCAGACCAATTCGATCAAGCTTGTTTGTGTTTCCGGCCCCGACCAAGGCAAACGCCTCGTTATCCGGGAACAACCCACCACCATCGGCAAATCCGTAAACTGCGACCTCGCGAGCGATGACGTCGACGTCGCCGAACGTCATGTCACTCTTCGTGCGGCCAATGACCGCCTCATCCTCGAAGTGAGTGAAGGCCAGGCAGTCTTCGTGGATGGCCAGCGCGTTCAGCAAACGGGACACCTCAACCCCGTCGAACAAATGCGCATTGGACGTTCCATTTGGAAAATCGAAAGCTCCGCGGAGGTTCCCAGCGAATTCTCGGCATTTCTGGGAAATCTCAGCGGCCGGATCACCGCCGTGGCCGGCACCGAGAAAATCGAAGGCTTCAAAGCCCAGGAAATGTTCTCTGAAGTCCTCCGCCGCCGCACCGACGAGGAGATGGAAGCCTACTTCGCAGTCGGCACGCCCACCACCACCCCCGCCCTCGCCGACGTCACCACGAGCTGGCCGAAGCCCTGGCTTTTCGTGAAAATCTTCGTCCTGCTCGCCCTCGTCTACTGCGGACTGCTCTTCGCCTTCAAGACCTACAACAACTCTCTCATGATTCCCGGCCTGCTGACCGTGGGCGGTTTCATGATGCCCTTTGCCCTGCTCATCTTCTTCTTCGAGATGAACGTGCTGCGCAATGTGCCGCTTTACCAGATTCTCAAAATGCTTTTTCTCGGCGGCATCCTTTCCGTCATCGCGGCTTTGTTTCTGCTCACGCAGGCGAAGCTCAGCGATTCCTGGCTGGGCGCGATCACCATCGGGATAATCGAGGAGGCCGGTAAAGTCGTCGCCTTGCTTCTCGTGGTGAACAAATTGAAATATCGCTGGATACTCAATGGCATGCTCTTTGGCGCGGCGGTCGGCGCGGGCTTTGCGGGTTTCGAATCCGCCGGCTATGGAGGCAAGTACGGTCCCGAAAATATCACTCTGCGTGCCGGCCTGTGCATCCTCGGCGGCCATGTCATGTGGTGCGCCCTTTCGGGCGCGGCCCTGTGGCGGGTGCGGGGCGATCGCAAGTTCGAGTGGTCCATGCTCGGCGACCTGCGTTTCCTGCGCATCTTTGCGCTCGTCGCCGTCCTGCACGGCGTCTGGGATTCTCCGCTTTCCTCAACCATGTATCTCAAATACATCGTGCTGGGCTTCGTCGCCTGGGTCGCCATCCTCAGCTACATCCAGGTCGGTCTGAAACAGGTGCGCGACGCCCAGGCCCAAGGAGCCACCGAATTCTTTAAAAAGCAACCCACGTCGTAATTCGACACGACACGCACGGAATGATTCCCCCATTCTGCACTCTGCATTCTGCACTCTTCACTAAATTGGTCCGCATGGCAGGACTTGCACCTGCAACCTCTCTGTTCTGAGCGGAGCGCCTCTTCATTGGGCTACATGCGGGGAAAATGACGAAGCTCGAATGACGAATGTCGAAGGAAACCCGAAATCCGAGGCACGAATGTGGCAATTCAGATTTTGTGCTTCGAGCTTCTTTCGGCATTCGTCATATGTGCTTCGTCATTTACATCTGCTGGCCGGCTTGCGCCGCAGCGTAAAACTGGCTGCCTCACCTGGATTCGCACCAGGACCGTCGGGGTCAGAACCCGGTATGCTGCGGTTACACTACGAGGCAAATATGAAATGGTACTCCCGGCAGGACTCTCACCTGCAACCACGACGTTCGAAGCGTCGCGCTCTAATAGTTTGAGCTACGGGAGCGATAATGTGGCCATCTTCGGTCCACCGCTTGGACAAATCCGATATTTGGTGATAAATAATTCGTAATCTTTCAAATGCGTTGGCGAAGCACTATTCCGGCGCTGGCGTTGGCCGGCCTCCATTTCCTGGGCGCGGCGGACGCGCCGGCGCAGATCACGAACCGGTCCGTTTCAGTCCCGGCGGCGAAGCGCTATATCGTCATGCTCCAACGCGGAGCTGATCAGGAAGGCTGCGCGAGCGAGCATCGTCTGAACCGCAGCCAGACTTTCCGGCATGCGATCAATGGCTTCGTGGCCGATTTGGATTCGGCGGCATTGGCGCGCTTGAAGGCGGATGCGCGCGTGCTGGCGGTGGAGGAGGATATCGTGTGTGCCCATGCCATCGGACAGATCATCCCGAACGGTATCCGCCGTTTGGGCATGGATCATTTTCCGATGGTCAGCACGGATGGCAGCGACAAACGCATCAACGTGGACGTGGCCTTGGTGGACAGCGGCGTCCAGACGAATCATCCCGACTTGAACGTGATCCAGGCCGTGGATTTTACGGGCGACGGAATAAACACGATCTTCAGTCACGGGACCGGATGTGCCGGAATTATTGGCGCGCTGGACAACAACCTGGGCGTCGTCGGGGTGGCGCCCGGGGTTCGGCTATGGAGCGCCCGCTCGATTGATAACAACAACAACGGCACCTTGGCGCAAATCGTGGCCGGACTGAATTATGTGGCGGCCCATGCAGACCAAATCTCTGTCTGCAACCTCAGCATTGCGACCTACTATGGAAATGACACTTCGGTCATCCGCACATTCGAGCAGCCGGCGGTCCAGGCGCTCGTGAATCTCGGTGTGGTGGTGGTGGCGGGCACGGGGAATGACGGCGGGGATATTGCCGGTCCGGACGGTATCATGGACAATGGCGATGACGTCATGCCCGCGGGCTTTCCCGAATCCATGGCGGTGAGCGCGATGGATCCGGCGGCGGATGAAATCTCCAATTATTCCAACGGCAGCCGGACGCCCCACGCAACCGCGTTCGTGACTTCGCCGGGGGCGGCCATTGATGTGGCCGGCCCGGGTAATGATATTCTCACGACGACGGTGGGGAGCAGCTACGGTCGAGCCAGTGGCACGAGTTTTGCCACGCCGCATGTGAGCGGCTTGGTGGCGCTTTACATTGCTTCGCACGGTCGCGCGACGAACGCGGCGGGCGTCTATGCCATCCGCCAGGCGATCATCAATGGGGCACTGCCGCAATCGCAGTGGAACAGCACGAACACACATGACCCGGACACCAACCACGAAGGACTGGCCATGCCGTCCATAGCGTGGGCCACGAATGCGCCGAAGATCACCGGCTTTGCAAAGGCCGGCTCGGGCGTGGGGCTGAGTTTCAGCACGCTGAACAGCTACAGCAACACGGTTCAGTTTGCATCCTCCCTTTCCGCGACGAGCGCGTGGACGAAATTGTATGGCACGAACGGCACCGGCGGCATTGCGAGCATCACGAATCCGATTGTCGCATCGAACCGCTTCTTCCGACTCGCCACGCAGCCGTTGATCAATCCCCTGCTGACCAACCGCGGCGTGGGCACAAACATCGGGAGCCTGGGCGCGTCGGCCAACGGTTCATACCTGGGCACGAGCAATAATGTGGCCGGCGCGATTGTGAACGAGAGCACCAACTCAGCCGTGCTGCTGCCGATTGATACGGTGGGCAGCCGCATGACCGTGCCCTATCAGAAGGCGCTGAACCCGAGCAATGCGTTTTCCATCGAAATCTGGAGCCGGCCGACGCAGACCAACGATGCCGGCACGGTGGTTTCCAGTGCCGCCTTTGTCACGAACCAGTTAGGGGGCTGGGCGCTGTATCAATCGAACCCGACGGGGGCAGACGGAAATGGCTGGTATTTCCGCTGTTTCAACAACTCAGGGAACCTCACCTATAATTATGTTTCCTGGAGCGGGCCGCTCAGCACGAATTCGTGGTATCACCTGGTCGGCACTTTCGATGGCACGAATGAGGTTTTATACATGAACGGTTTCAACGTGTCGTCGTATGCGTGGCCAGGCGGGCAACGTTTTCGACCGAATGCCATTGGTCCGCTCGAGCTCGGCGTTGTTCATTACGGCACAAGCTGGGGCAGCGGCATGCACGACGAATGCGCGCTCTACACCAACGCCCTCACCGCCGCGCGCGTCTTGGCCCACTACCAATCCGGTACCAACGGTGCCCGAGTTACGCCCTACCAGTACACAGTCCTCTCCGACAATCCCATCGGCTACTGGCGCCTGAACGAACACTGAGCCCTTTCATTCTGCACTCCGCACTCTTCACCCTACATTCAAAATGGTGGGTCGCCACGGTACCGCCCCGTGCTCTCCGGCTTAAGAGGCCGTCGCATCGCTCCAATGCTTGCAACCCGTGAAATGGTCAAAGCGGCGGGTAACGCTCCCGCTTGATCTTGCTCCCGAAGCAAGCGCCTCACTTTTAGGCTACGCTCTGTTAAATGGACGGGCATGAGGGTATCGCGCCCTCTATTCAGGTTTGGAAGACCAGCGTGTGTCTCTCAACACTTATGCCCGAGAAGCGCGGGCGGAAGCTTTCGCCTCCGCCCGCGTGAATTCTGCTACTCGCCGTGTTTCAAGGCGTAGCGTTCGCTGATGATCTTGGCCGACAGTCGTCCGATTTCGAGAATGCGCGAGCGCGATTCTTGGAGCGGACGAATGACGATGCCTTCAGCAGGCCGGCCTGGCGCGTAGTCCTGGGCGCCGGCCAGTGCGACCAGTTCCGCGATCGTGAAGCGGAATTGTCCGCGCCACACTTCGCGCACCAGCGGCAGACCGTTGGCCTGACACAGCGCCGTCAGCGAACCGTGATTTTCGTAGGCGTGCGACCCGATGTTAAACAGGTTGAACGCCGCGAACGTTACGCCCTTCACGTCCAGATGGTTTCCCTGGATGCCTTCGCCGTGGACTTCGCCCTGGAGAGCGAAATCCCCGCCGAGCGTGGCCAGCGTTTCACGCAGGCGATGCTCGCCAGCGATGCGCCAGAACATGCTCGTCGGATCGTGAAGCAACTCGAGGTTGCGGGTGCACACGCCGAACTCGCCGCCACGCAGGTAATACGTGGCGGACGTGCCGTCGACCTTTTGCGTGATGACGCAGTCACGGCCGGCGAATTCCTCCAACGCCGCCGGGAACGAACGCAGGTTCGGTTCATCCGTCTTGGGCATCCACGAAGGAAACCCGCCCTTCGCCACGCCGACGAGGTTCGCCGACAGCGGCTTCTCGTACTTGCGGATGCCAGTAAGCGCCGTTGCGTCGTCGCCGACGGCGTAGGCCGCCGGGGGCAGGACGTTGAGCGGGAGCGCGAGTCCCTGGCTGACCTGGCCCTTGAAGCGCGAGACCTTCAGCCGAAATCCTTGCTTGCGCAGGAACTCGTATTCGGGCCGCTCTGCGGCGACCGTGTCGGGCTCGTGCCAGACACATAGATCGCCCGGACGAAATTCGCCCTTCTTGATCACCGTTTGGTAACCGAGGACAGTGGCCGCTTCGATACGGTCGGCGCCTTCGATCGGCCGAATTTCCGTGATGACCTGAATGCTCGCGAGCTTCATGGGTTTAGGGATTTTATGGGCAGAATATTGCCGACGCAATCATGCCTGCCCGGTGTGATCGCGGGCTTGGTTTGAAATTGGAATCCCGTGCTGGAGTTGCACCAGCCTCTGCGGCTCTGCAGGCCGCCGCCTATGCTGCTCGGCCAACGGGATATTTGAAACCGCAGGCAGGAACTTCGGTTCCTGGCCGCGGCACGTTTAACTTTCAGCCGTAGCTTCAGCCGATCCGCTGTGCTTGCTGTTCTTCAGCGGCACGAACCCGCCCGGCATCCCCAGGACCAGCGTGTGGCCGGCGTTCTGGGCGGCACCGAGCGATTGCAGCAGGCGCAGGTTCATCAGGGCCGGATTGCCTTCGAGCAGCTTCGCGGCGTTGGCGAGGTTGCGCAGGGCGGCGCTTTCACCGCGGGCGCGCTCCAACGCGGCCTGGCCTTCCTGTTTCGACTTCAGGACTTCGGCGAAGGCCTGCTTCAAGCTGGCCGGGAACATGACGTCCTTCACTTCGACTCCCAGCGTATTGACTCCGATCCTGGCGAGTTCCGAGTGCACACGCGCCAGTAGCTGGGCGCCGATTTCGACGCGCTGGGCAAGCAGCGCTTCGACGGCGATTCCGCCGATGACCGAGCGTAGCGCGAGCTGGGCGGCATTGTAGATGTCGCCGGTCCAGTTCTGCGTTTCGTGCGCGGCCTTCACCGGGTCGGTGACCTGGTAAGTGACGAGCACGCTGAACTTCATGCCGACGTTGTCGGCGGTGAGCACTTCCTGGCCGGCGACGAGCAACGAGGTCTTGCGCAGGTCCTGCGCGCCGAGGGTGAAGTGACAGCCCCAGCGAATGTGCCGACCCGCGGGGAGAATCTCCTGGAACTTACCCTTATGGTAGAGCAGACCAACGTAACCTTCCGGCACGAGAAACGCGCGACGGACCTTGCCGAGCACGGCCACGAACACTACGACCGCAATCACCGCGATTGCGACGATGCCGATATTGAGATTTTCCATATTTGGTTTCCTTTCTGAAATTTGAATGTGATCTGCAAAGTGCGCGCCGATTTATTGGTTCATCAAAGGCCCATTTGTACGCGCTGCGGCTCATAGAGCCGCGCTCCGGGACGAGCATCCGATCGCACCCGAATAAAAGCCGGGAGCAGGAAGCCGCCTGCCGGCGGCGGGAGAATCATCTGGAGACGATCCTCGCAAAGCCGCCTTTGGGCCGCGCTTGCGCGCTGGCTTCCGGCCCCGGCAGTGTGGGACTCGCACCCACTTTTACGCTATTGTCGGAGGTAGTTCTATTCGACCGCACTTCCATTTTCCAATCAGCCCACGCGCAGGACCGCCCCGGCGAATCACCGGAAGGCTGCTGGCCTGATCGAAATCCTCAATGCGCAGGCGGGAGCTTTCGCCCCCGCCCGCGCTGCCTCCTCCTTGCGTCTTCACACTGCCCGGTCTTGCGACCGGACAAAGTCCGCGATCACCGCCGGCACCGAGGTGTCGAAGCCGACGACATCGAGCATACCGCGGTCGTTCGGGTCTGCGAGGGTGAAGCCGTTGGAGGTCATGCCTACAACGACTGCCTTCGCGTCGCCGACGAACTGGCTGCGATACTGGCGCAGCGCCTGCGCCGGATGAATGTGGCCGGCCCACGTTTCGCTGTCCGTGTAGGTCACGAAGGCCGCCACGTTCAGCTTGTTGCGGGCGGCCCACAGCATCGGCAGGGCGCAGTCCGTACCACCCATCGGGATGGCCTCGATGACCTTGATCACCTCGGCCAGGCGCATGTGCGGCGAGATCTTCACCCGGGTGATACCCGGTTCACCTCCGCCGTGCATGCCGCCATAACCGCCGACGTGCGGCGCCGAGAACCCGATGATTTCGCACTCCGGCTCCGTGGCCGCCGTGATGAGCGCCATGGCCGCGCTGCCTTCGCGAGCCGTGATGCACGATCCCGCGATCGGCGAACCGGCCATCGAACCGCTCACGTCGAGCGCGAGCAGCACCGGGCGGTTGCACGGCTGAACGTTCTGGAACGTCGCATAAAACGCTTCGTCCAGCGCATCCACGATCGCGGTCACCGGCTCCCACTTGAGCGAACCCTTGTCGCCGCGTCCCTGGGCGTAGATTTTCTGCGCCACCAGGATCGCCAGCGGATGAACCCGCGCCCGCTTGAGCGCGGTTTCGTCACGCAGCTTGTTCACGACGAGCCGCTTCGCCTCGGTGAACGGGCCCAGGAGACCCAGGCTCGTCATCTTGCCGAGGTTGCGGATCATGGCCGTCATTGGCATCCGCGCGAGCAACGCTTCCCACACGGCGACTTCATTGAGCCACTGCGTCGGAATCGCTTCGCGCGGCAGGTCGAACTCCGTGATCAACGTCACGATTTCACCGGCCTTTTCGGCGCGCTTCGCCCGCTCGAAAGCTTCGATGAGCTTCGGCAGGGCGCCGACCGCGCCATACTTCACGACGCGTTCCTCACCGCGGACCTTGCGCTTCACTTCGCGTTCACCCAGCGAATCCGCCCCGGCGAGCATCCAGCGGAAAACCGCGTCGTGCTGCGCCGAAGGAGCCTTCGGATGGGCGAGACGGAGCAAGTCGGCGTGCGACCAACCGTCGCGCTGCTGATACTTCACCGACTGGTGCGCGAGGTCATCCGCGCCGCGGTCCACATACCAGTGGCCGACGGCCTTGCGGAGGCCACGACCCCAGCCACGCATCGAGTTGACATACTCCGCGAAGTGGAACAAGTGCGTGCCGATCCGGCAGACCTTGGCGAGATTCGCGAAAGCGTGCGCCCGCGGAGCGACGTTGCCCCGCGCCACCACAAGTGCGAGGGCGAAGATGGCCGGATCATTCTTCGGCGCGCGACCGGCATCGCTGATCTCAACGATACGGTTCACAACGCGCACACCGTCGGCGTTGATGCAACGAACGATGGCATCGTGGTTCTGCTTCACCAAGTCGCGTTCGCCGATGTAGTAGGTGCCACCTTCCGCGCCGAGGATCAGGAAACGATCCAGGCGCGTCCAGTCATCCACTGCCCACGAGAAGCCGCCGCCCGAGTTGGCAACCTGGGTCGAACCCGGGATCGGCTGCGACTGCGGCGTCTGGCGCCGGTTGAAAATCTTTGCGTAGTTGATGCTCATGCCATTTCTCCTTTCTGATTCCGTTCGCCGCCAACCCCGACGCACTGCTTTTCATTAATTGCGGACAAGTTGGTGAACGTGGGCGTTTTCGTGTTCAGCGATAATCCATGCCCTTCGGCCCGCAGACATTTCCCAAATTCTGACTTTTAAATTGTCGGGCCGGGCGCTCAGGGCGCCCCGGCCCGCATACTGTTTTCCGGACTTTTGCCGGAAGGCGGTTTCATGCCCCGCCGTTTTTGATTAGATGTGATGCGATAATCCACTTCCATCGGCCCGCGGATTCGCTCTCGTGGCTTTCGCCGCGGTCATCGCGAGCGGACAAGGCCGGACGTGGCTCTGGTTGCGTCGCGGCAACCATGCCACTGTGACTACGGAGGCTTATCGCTCCTGCCCTGACCGCGCTTCATTTTCGGTTCGCACATTGTTCGCTTCCAATGAACCAAACCGGTCCGATTGGTGCGCATACTTAACTCCATTTTCGCCGGCTTGTTTATGGCGCAGAAAACAACCACCATGACTGCGCAGTCATGTTCGAAAATCTCTTCGCGCAATCCGGTCTCTCGCTCGAGCGGCTCAAAACCTTCCGCGAAATTGTCGCGGCGGGCGGTATCACGGTGGCGGCCGGGGACGACTCCAATCGCCAAAGCCAGTTCAGCCGCCAACTCAAGGAATTGGAGCGCTATTTTGGAGTGGAATTGCTGAAGCGTGGGCGCGGCCCCGCGGAACTCACGGATGCGGGCGAGCGCCTCTACGAAATTGTCGGCCACACGCTACGCGCCCTGGATGAATTTCGCGGCACGTGCGCCGGGCTGCCGGTCGAACTGGTCATCGGCGCCGGCGAAAGCCTGATCCAATGGCTTCTGCTCCCGCGGCTGCCTGGGTTGTCGGAAGCCCACCCGCGCCTGGCCGTCACGTTTCACAATCTCAAGACCGACGAAATCCAGCGCCAGCTATGCGACGGCGGGCTGGATTTCGGCGTTATCAGCCGCTTCGAACCCAATCGTCAACTCGCCTCGGCGCCGCTGGGTAAGCTGGACTTCTGTCTCTTTGCCCCGGCATCGCTTCTGCCTGCGAATCCAAAGCTAAAGATCAAATCGGAGATTCTCGGCCACTTGCCGCTGGCGATGCTCGAAGGCAGTTCCGGCGTTCGCCGCGCGGTTGAAGACGAGGCGGAGCGCGCCGGCGTGAAACTCAACGTGCGACTGCGCTTCAGCTCCTATCCACAGCTGGCGCAGGCGGTGCAAAACCTGAACGTCGCCGCCATCATGCCCAAGCTCGCCGAGTGCTCTTTCGAGAAAACGGCGGTCCGCATGGTGACGCTTCCGTTCCTGAGCGACCTTTCGCGCCAGGTCTCGCTGGTGTGGAACCGCAAAAGCGCCGAGGTCCGTCCGGCCATCTCGAAATACGCGCGCTTGTTGCCATCCATGTTCCGCATGGACGGCCGCTGAAAGCATCGCGGGCAAGTATATGAACGTGGGCTTGTTCGGTTTCAGCGAGAACCCACACTCTTCAGCCCGCAAAATTCGAATGGGCAAGGTTTGCCGTGGACAACTCCTTGCGGAGGCTGCTCTACCATTGAGCTAATCCGGCATTTGGAGCCGGAGGCTGGACTCGAACCAGCAACAGGCGATAACCCACGACGTCGGCCCATCGAAAAGGAAAACAGCGGACAAGAAAGCAACTGTGGAATTGCCCGGCGTGCTGACTATTACACCAACGTCGCTAGCGACGTGCCGGAATTGCACCGGCATCTCCGGGTTCACGAGAACCCACAATCTACGGCCCGCTGAAAACACCGACGGATAAAAGACGAACTGGGAATTTACGTGCTCTGCCACTGAGCTACTCCGGCATTTGGTGCCAAAGGCTGGACTCGAACCAGCGACCCCGTGCTTAATAGGCAATAACCCAATCCTGCGACCCGTCGAAAATACTGGAGCAACCGTCCTCAAAAGTAATCGGGCAAGAGATTGCGTCGGACACAGGACTCGAACCTGCACCTCCGGCTTAACAGGCCGGAACTATGCCATTAGATAACCGACAGCTTTCGGCCCGATGAAATAGATGAAAAACGCACGGACAAGGAACGGCTTCGATGTTTCCGGCCGGGATTCGACCCGGATCCTCCTGTTTGCACAGGCTGCTCTAGCGCAGTTGAGCTACGCGGTTCGATAACCGAAGCACAGCGGCCCGGCCCAAAACAAATGACGGACAAGGTGCGAGCTGGGTTTTCATCAGTTGCCTGATGTTGCGGGGTTCGCACCCGCTCATCCTGTACAAGAGGACTTACGATAACCCAAGCTCAACGGCCCGTCGAAATTGTGAATAGTTGTGAATAACCTTTTGTTGAACGCGCGGCGCTCCTGCGCGATAAATGAATTGCGCGACGAACAGCTTCCATCCAAATACCGGCTTTAGAGATCTTTGTGCCGGGGCTGGGATTGCTCATTGAGCAGTATCCGCTTGCGGATAGGCCAATCTCCTTAAGCGCTCGTCGCGCGCTTTTCTTGTACGTTGGTCAGGAAGCCGGGATTTGCACCCGGACCGTTCGCTTCACGGGCGAAGATGCTGCTCTTACACCACGATCCTGACCCGCAGAAATTGGGGTGACCAACCGGACTCGCACCGGCACCGACGCCATCACAGGGCGCTATGCTACTAATTACACTATGGCCACCGTCCCCGCAGTCGAATGCGATTGCCCTTCTCAGTCTGCACTCTGCACTCTTCCTGCTGCATTAAACTGGGGCCCCCGGTCGGACTCGCACCGACGAATACGAGTTTACGAAACTCGCCCTGTAGCTGCTGAGGCACAGGGGCACTGGGAATGACGCAGCACGAATGACGAAATCCGAATTCCATTTCCGGCATTCGGGATTTTTCGACATTCGTCATTCGTGCTTCGGATTTCCAGAAATGGTGCTCTCACGTGGATTTGCACCACGAGCCTCCGCCTTCGCAGAGCGGCGTGCAGAACTAATTACACCTTGAGAGCATAAATTGGTTGAGGGTTGAAGGTTGAGAGTTGAGGGTGAGAGACGCTGTGGTCGTCCTCTCTCAGGTCTCAACCCTCATCCCTCAACCTCTTAAAAATGGCGTCCGTGGCCGGACTTGCACCGGCTAGGCCCGGATTGAAAATCCGGCCGCGCGAGCTGCTTTGCATTCACGGACGTTAAAGAAAGGACCAAGCACCAAGAACCAAGCTCCAGAGAAGCTCCAAACATCATTCGCTTTCGCTGTGAGGTTTGGTTCTTGGTCCTTGGTTTTTATGTGGAGCTTGGTCCTTGGTGCTTGGAGCTTATCTTCTGATTGTGCGCGTCTTGTAGGTCAACAACGGGCGAAACGTGGCGATGACCTTTACCAATCCGGCCTCCTTGAGATCACGGATCACATCCTCGATGTTCTTGTAGGCAGCGGGCGCTTCCTCATAGAGCAATTCGCGTTGCTCGCAGATGACGCGGCCGCCCAGGGGAGTCTGGGTCAACTGATGGCGTCCAAACCGCTCGCGCATGCGCGCGCGGGCATCGCTGCGAGTGAACTTGCGGCCGGCCCCATGCGCCAGCGACCAGGCGCGGTGCGCGCCTTCACTGACAGGTTGCACCAAATAGCTCAGTGAACCGCGCGAGCCGGGGATCATCACGGGTCGGTCTTCCGCCACCACTGCGCCTTTGCGATGCACCCAGAGAGATTCGCCGCCCGCTTCGCGACGGCTGATGCCGTTGTGGCAACCGTCCCAGAGTGGTTCGGCCTCGGTGTCGAGCGCATCCGCGAAACGGCGGGCGATGAGCGCGCGATTGGTTTTGGCCCAACGGACCGCCTGGTCATGGCCGCGCAGGTAAAACTTGGCGGCCAGCGAATCAGCCGGGATGCCATCCGCCTGGTGCTCGCTTACGTAGGTGCGCAGCACGGACTCACCGAGCCCGCGCGAGCCGCTGTGAACGAGCATGACCAATTGCTGCTTCGTCAACCCGAACTCCTTGAACGCTTTCGCGTCCAAGACTTCCTGCGGGCACTGCAACTCAGCGAAGTGATTTCCCCCGCCGATCGTGCCAAGCGCACGGTCGAATTCGGTGGATTCGAGATCCGCGGCCGTGAGCACCTCGCGCAGATCGCCTTCCCAGGGATGCTCGAGGTCAAACGGGAGTTCGGCCCAGCGGCTGAGCTTGATATCGCGCTGGAGCAAATCCGTTTTGAACAGGGCCATGCCGCAACCGATGTCGCCCCCGATGAGATATGGATAAATCATTCCCTCGGCCACAAACGCGGCGCCGACCGGGCCGCCTTTGCCCGGATGCAAATCCGGGAACCCCGCCGCGAGGCGGACGCCTTCCCGGCTGGCCGCGGTGTGGAACTGGCGTAACGCTTCGCCCTCGATCCAGCTCTTGGGCGAAGCGAAAAGGCGGACCTGTGATTCGAGCAAAGTGTTCATTTATTTCCTTCCTTCCGTTTGCGGCGGCTTCCGACACTGGCCTTTGAGCGACTCCCGTGGAGAACCACGTAGAGCACGATATGAAACAGGGCGTGTGCGATTGTGAAACTGTTGTCCTGCATGGAATCTCTCCTGGCTGCATGATTGGCCCCCGGGGTTGGTATCGCGCCAACGTCTCCTCCTCTTCAGGGAGGCGCTAATCTGTCTCAGCTACCCGGGGATGGTTTTGGCTCTGGCTGCCGCGCTGCGGCAAATCGTCCCGCGCGGTAACGCTCCGCGGTCCTCCGCTTATAAGGCGGGAGCTCTGCTTTTGAGCTACGGGACAGTCAATCAGGCGGGCAACATTTGTGGCCGCAGCCCGAATCCGCGTGGGCGGAACACGAAGGTGAGCTTCGTCGCCGGGCGGACACGGATGACACGCTTTGGTTTGTAGCTCTTGCGAAAGAGCAACTGGCTTTGATAACGGAGAACCGGCTTCATGGGATCACCTTTTGGTTAATGGTTAAAGAATGGCGGATGGTGTAGGGATTGCACCCACGCAGCCCGGAGGCTCACTCGGTTTTCGGGACCGGGGCATTACTGCTCTGCCAACCATCCGTCGAATTGGCTGCCAGGGTTGGACTCGCACCAACACCGAACGGCTTAACAGGCCGCCGTGGTACTTTGACACCACCTGGCAGTGGCACTGTCGGCAGGATTTCCACCTGCATGAGTCCGCTTAGAAGACGGATGCCTGATGTGTTCGGCCACGACAGCTTTCACATTGGTCGGAACGGCAGGATTTTCACCTGCGACCTCGCGGTCCCAAGCCGCGCGCTCTAAAGACTGAGCTACGCTCCGATAAAATGGCGGACCCGAAGGGAGTTGCACCCTCAACCCTCCCGCAGACAACGGGGCGCTCTGCTGATTGAGCTACGAGTCCGGAAATGCCCGCCTTCGCTACGCTACGGCGCGGCACTTTTCCTCCGCCCGTTTTGACGGGCGGAGGAAAAGTGGTGGGAAACGGTGGTAATGCTCCACTCGTCACTTCCGACTTTGTTTTGCGACACCGGTTTTACAGACCAGCAGCCGGAACGTTTCCCTGAATTGGTTGCGGGAGTGGGAGTTGCACCCACCTGAATGAGTTTATGAGGCTCAGCTCTGTGCTTTGGTCGAGTTTCCCGCGATACGAAATGGTGGAGTCCGGCGGGTAACGCTCCCGCTTGGCACTGCTTGCAAGGCAGGCGCTTCACTTTTCAGCCACGGCCCCATGAAGATTGGCAGGTCGCCTCGGTGCTGCCCCGAGCAAGCTGAGTTTTGGAGACTCTGCCGCGCAGCTGGCGCGCGACCTATATTGTATTGGTGCGGTTGCCGGGAATCGCACCCGGCCATGCTCCCTGGCGAGGAGCCATTCTGGCTGTTAAATCACAACCGCGGAAATTAAAAGGGCCGGAGAGACATCGCTCTCCGGCCCGTGTTTTGCCATTTCAACAAAGAACAAACACCTCTTGCCGGCTTGCGCCGCCAACCCACGGATTCACGGTGGCTGTTTCGGTGTTTTGGGCACACCTCCTCCGAAGCCCTTAAGATGTAAAAGCTTTACTAATCTTTCTGGCGCGCGTTTTCGCTCCCAATGGGCAGACCCCACCGGTGGAACGCCGAAGCATTCCTGCGCTCTGATTCGTCTGGCACTGTTGGACATCATCAAGACGTCGTTCTATTACCGCTCACAGCCTGTTCACCTTTCATTCCCGCCGTTGACCACTCTTTCCCAAAAACAAAAAACCCTGCTTACTTTGCGGTAAGCAGGGTGGGAGAAATCGTATTTTCGTCCTTTAAAACCTGCCTCCGCCGAGTCTATCCTTATAACCTTCCTGGGCCACCTGATGGCCCGGGGTCGCTTGGGATAGTCCAAGGTTTAACGCACAACCGGAACTGAACCGGCTATGACGTGTCCCGAAACTTTTCGGGACCGACATCGTCGGCCAATTCCTGGCTGATATGTTCATGTTGTATCTCATCGAACGTGCATAAGGTTTACCACGAAAGCCTTAACCTGGTCCACTTATACTTTTGGGGGTTGTATTATTATTATTAATAATATCTCGATGGATTGATGCGTTGTTCACAATGCTCTTTCCAAAATCTCCGCCAACTCTTCGGGCATCAGCACAATCGGATTCGCTTTCATGCTGCTCGCGTGCGACGCCTTGTCGACCAGCTCCGCGATGTGCCCGGGCAGGACGCCATACTTCGAGAGGCGCGGCACGGAAAGATCCGCAATCAACTTCTGCACCCATTCAACACCATGCCCGGCTTTCGCATTTCGATCACCGGTGAGCCAGTGCGCGACTTCGTCATATCGTTCAAGCACGGGTGAGCCAGCCCCGCGCTTTTGGAGCGCACGGACGTTCGCGGCCATCACGTGCGGAAGCAACGCCGCGCACACCGCGCCGTGCGGCGCGGGAAACATCCCGCCGATCGGACCTGCAAAACCGTGCACTGCTCCGAGCCCCGCGTTCGCCAGCGCCAAGCCGCCGAACAGGCTTGTGATGGCCATGTCATTGCGCGCGTCGGGGTCGCGTCCGTCGGTATAAGCGCGTCTCAATGACCGTGCGGCACGTTGGATTCCTTCGCGACACAACGAATCAGTGATCGGATTTGGTCGAGCGCAGACGTAAGGTTCGATCACTTGCGTCAGCGCGTCTAAACCGGTGGAAGCGGTCATGGTGGGCGGCAGGCAATAGGTGAGTTCCGGATCAACGAGGGCGACGCGCGGCAGCATGACGGGGCTGCGCAAACTGACTTTCACGCGGTGCTCCGGCGAGGCGAGCACGGCGTTGCGCGTCACTTCGGAGCCCGTTCCGGCAGTGGTGGGAATGGCGATGTATGGAGCGGAAGGCTGGCCCAAAGATTTTCCGCGGCCGATGACTTCCAGATAATCCAGCGGTTCGCCGGGATTGGTGAGCATCGCCGCGATGGCTTTGCCGGCATCCAGGGCACTGCCGCCGCCAAAGCCAATGACTACGTCGCACTTTTCAGAGCGGGCAAGAGCGGTACCGGTAATTACGGTGGCTATGTCGGGTTCGCCTCCGACCGAAAACGTGACCGCTCCCAGATCAGCCGCGCGGATTAAATCAACCAAGCCCTGCGCCCGCTGCGAATCACGGCCGGTAACGACAAACGCCCTTTTCCCAAAACTTTTGGCAATTGCTCCAACCTGGCGCAGCGAGCCTGCACCGAAAATAATTCGTCCCGCTGTGGCGAATTCAAATCCGCTCATGCCCTGGCGATTCCGTAAGCCCCATCATTACCAGCATATCCGACGGCGATGGGGCGCAACGCCTTCAGCGTTGGTGCGAATCTCGAAACACCGGACCCAGCGCAGCTCGTTCCTCGCAACGCCGGGCTGAAGGACACATCCCCTTTGGGGATGAAACTTGCGCTTAACCGAAGACCTCTCCATTTCACCAAGCGGCATCCTCGGGGAAAATATTCGCGCATTTCACGCTGGAACGCGGCTCGGCCATCATGGGCGCGACGGTATCACGCCACAATTGATAGTGCGCGGTTTCCTTGTGGGCCGCCGGCGCTTCCGGTGTGCGATAGGCTTCGACGAGGACGAAGCGGCCGGGATCGTCCTGTTCCTGCACGACGTCAAACCGCGCGATGCCCGGTTCCTGCACGCTCGCGCGCGCGTTAGCGAGCGTGGCCTGTTTGAAGGGCTCGATATATTCGGGTTTTACGTGGACGTGGACATGAACAACGAGCATAGCTTTCCTCGTTCCAAACCAGGCTATTTATTATCCGCCGTTTTGGGGGCATCGCCGGGCTTGTAGAGGCCGGCCTTGATGAAGGGGCCGAGCAAGGCACCGTAACCGGCCTGCTCCATTTGGTCCACGGGGATGAAGCGCAGGGAGGCTGAATTGATGCAGTAACGCATGTGGGTCGGCCCCGGACCGTCGTTGAAGACGTGGCCCAGATGCGAATCGGCAGTCTTGGAGCGCACTTCGATCCGCACCATGCCATGGGTTTTGTCCTGAAGTTCCACGATTTCCTTTTGGGTGATGGGTTTCGAGAAACTCGGCCACCCGCAATCGGAATTAAATTTGTCCAACGAACTGAACAGCGCTTCACCCGAAACAATGTCGACATAAATGCCGGGTTTGCTGGAGTCGAAGAATTCGTTCCGGAAAGGAGGCTCGGTGGCCGAATGCTGGGTAACCTCGTACTGCATGGGGGTGAGCTTTTGTTTCAGCTCGGCCGCGGATGGTTTTTTGAAGGTGCTCATGGTGTTGGTGGAGGCGCTGACGGGCACGGTTGGATTGGTTGCCGCGGGGCGGCTGCTTTCGCGGGCGCAGCCAGCGAGGCAAAGCAAAACCGGCACGAGCGCGCGGATGAATGTTTCCAGTCGCAATGACTGTCTCATACGGGAAAATATCACATCCATAAGCGGCGCGTGGTTATTTCGCGGAGGCGGTCTTGCCTGGCTTCACGGGATAGATCCGCCAGAGACTGTTGGAGCCGTCGTCGGAGACGACCAACGCGCCGGTCTTGTCCACGGTCACGCCTACGGGACGTCCCCAGACATCGCCATTCTCGGTGACGAAGCCGGTCATGAAGTCTTCATATTCGCCGGTGGCCTTCCCATCCTTGAATGGCAGCGAAATGACCTTGTAACCCGTGCGCTTCGCGCGATTCCACGAACCGTGTTCGGCGGCGAACGCGCGGCCCTGATAGCGGTCCGGGAAAGCTTTGCCTGTGTAAAACGTCATGCAGAGAGAGGCCGAATGCGGCTGGATCAGCACGTCCGGCACGATGACCTTGCTTGCCAGTTCCGGGTGTTTGCCCTTGTGCGCCGGGTCTTCATGGTTGCCGATGTAGAACCACGGCCAGCCGTAAAATCCGCCATCCTTGATGCTGGTGATGTATTCCGGCGGCACATTGTCGCCCAGGCCATCGCGTTCATTCACCGAGCACCACAGGACGCCCGTGTTCGGTTCGAAAGCCAGGCCGACGGCGTTGCGGATACCCGACCCGTAAATCCGGAAGCCCGTGCCGTCCGGGTTATATTCGAGCACGTTCGCGCGATGCTTTTCAGCCGCGTCGTCGTTGTTGTTCGACTTCGAACCCACCGAGACATACATCTTGGTGGCGTCGGGCGTGAAGACTACGTCGCGCGTCCAGTGTCCACCGCCTTCGAGTCGGCCGCCGCTCGAGATGTCGGGCACGATCATCTCTTCCGCGCTGCTCGCCTTGAGATCGCCGTTCACATAAGGATACCGGACGATCGAACCCGTGTTGGCGATGTAGACATACTTGGGATTGGGGCCGGGCGGATAAAAGGCGATGCCGAAGGGCTGATGCAATTTGTCGGCGTAAATCGAAGTCTCGGCGACTTTGCCGTCAGGGCCGAGCCGCAGGACCTTCACGCGATTTGCGCCGCTCTCGGCGAGGAACAGATCGCCGTTGGGCGCGGTTACGATCTTGCGTGGGTTCGAAAGTTTCTCCGCGATGCGGTCCACCTTGAAACCTTCCGGCACCTTCGGCCAGGCGTTTTCCGGGCGCGGTACCATTTTGGGGTGGTTGTTCGCCGAAGGCGTGTCCTTCGGCTCCGGCATATCCTTTACGGTAAGCAATCGCCGCACTCCGGGGGCGTCGGTGGTCCAATCGCCCATGGCGTCCTGGCCGGTGCGCAAGGGCTGATCGGCTGCGTGGGCCGAAGCCGCCAGCGCGAGCGAGACAACTACGGGCAAAGAGAAAACAAACGCGGTCCGCAAAGAAATCGAATCATGCATGGATGAAATAGTGCGCACGTTCCGCCAAATGTCAAAACCTATGCCCCGAGACAGGATTCGAGATTCGTGGGATGAGCTCGTGAGGAGTCTACAGCCGGGGGACACTTTTTCCGCCGGGCAGGATGCCCGGCTCTACGGCAGGCGGGACGCCTGCAGCCACAATTGTCGGGTCCGCTTGTTTTTTTTGGTTTGACTGGGTTTGACTGGGTTTGACTCCGGTTTGACCAGCGCAGTCTGGACTGAGTCGCGAGGGGCCAGAGTAAGGAGGAGAAAAATCGCCGGACGAAGCGCCCCCACGCGTGCGTGCGGGCGGGCGAAGTGAATCGGATTTTGAAGTAGCATGGTCCATAATCAGGCTTTTTCAGGGGATACTAGCAAAGGCACTTGGACAACGGCTGTCCAAGTGAAAATAATCGCCGCCGCGATTTGGATTGGCATTCGAATCGCAATGGTTTCTGATATGCCCCCGAATTCGGTTGTTGCTTTACATGCGTATCCATTCAGTTGAAACCGTTCGTCTGGGTTTGTGTATTCCGGTGCTGGCCGTGGTCCTTGCCGCCGGCTGTGCGCACACGGAGAAGGAGTCGTCGACCGCGGCGCGACAGGACGTCAACACGGCACAGGCGGCCCTCAAAACCCTGAAGGCGCGATATGCGCCGGCGGGACAGTTTGGCGTGTTCAGTGTGGGTTTGGACACGGCCGAACGCAGCCTGACGCTTACCGGCATGGTGGATCAGGCGGAAGCGCGCGTGGCGGCGGTGAAAGCGGTCGAGCAGGCGGGCGTCCGCGCGAAAGACCACATCGAAGTCGTTCCCGCTGACGATCTCGGCGACCGCACCTGGGGCATTGCGTGCCTGAGCGTGGCGAGCGGGCGCGAGCAACCGGAACACAAGGCGGAGATGGGAACGCAGGTTTTAATGGGAGATAGCTTCCGGGTCCTGCGCGGGACCTCGAACAAGATCTGGTTCCAAGTGCAGACGCGCTACGGCTACATCGCCTGGCTTGAAAAAGGCACTTTCACCCGCTGCACGAAGGAACAGGTCGATGCCTGGGACAAATCTCCGCTGTTGATCGTCACCACGTTTGAAGACGTGATTTACAAGGAACCGAATCCCGCCTCGCCGCCGGTTTCGGACGTGGTCATCGCCGATCTCGTGGCCAAAGTCGGGGAAAATGGTGAATGGGACGAAGTGCGACTGCCGGACGGAAGGCAGGGTTTTTTGCGTCGCAAATCAACCGAGGATTACGCGTCCTGGCAAAAGAGCCGGCAGGCAACGGCGGAGAATATTGAGGTGACGGCGCGACGGTTTCTGGGGCGTCCCTATCTTTGGGGAGCAAATTCGCCCAAGGGGCTGGATTGTTCCGGATTTGCGAAGCTGGTTTTTCATCTCAATGGAGTGGAATTGCGGCGCAACGCCAACCAGCAAGTCGGGAACGGCGTGGAAGTGCCGCTCGATGAAAATCTCAGCCAACTAAAACCGGGTGACTTGATTTTCTTTGGTCGGCGCGGGCGCAACGGCGAACCGCCGAGGGTTTCGCACGTCGGGATTTATCTGGGGAACAAGTTGTTTATCCATTCTTCGGAGCTGGTGCAGATCAACAGCCTTGATCCGAATTCGCCGATCAAGGATGAGCATCGGATCAGGACGTTGGTGGCGGCGAGAAGGGTTTTGCCGGCGGGTAATTAAGGGTTGAGTGAAATGTCGGAGGCAAACGTCCGGGAGCGCGGTTGTATGTCGGACGATTCCTGTCGTCCCTGCGGGACTTGAAGACCGTTGCCGATGGATACCCAGCGATGAATCGCTGGGCTATTTTCTTTCGTCCTTTCGGACTTCAAATGTGCCTGGCGATGGGCTCAGAGCCGTGCCTTCGGGTCCGGTCCTGTTAATCTGCGAATGGGACAACTGCAAACAGGAAGTGAATTCGACCTGCAGCACTGGGAGCCATCGCATGTCAACTTGAGGCAGAAGTTGTGACGCCAGCAGAGGATTTTCCGGCCGCGCAATCAGGTCATAACAATGAAGTCGGGTGGTCCTGTGGATATCGTGGCAATCAAACGCAAATAATCCCTTTCGCGCCAAATCGCACCATTCCAAATAATGGCCAGACCCGGCGAAAACTTTCTCGAAGGTATGCGCACTGGGCAGTCCGTTGACGGCTGCCTCCAAGGCACAGAAATTTTCTCGATTTGCCCAAATCGCTGCCGGCACCGGCCCCAATCCTGCGGTGGTGAAAACGGCAAGATGCCCCCTGCTGTCTAATGCAAACCAGTCGAACTCCACACCCGTGTCCGACGCGTAGCGTGACAGAGCCAGCCATTCCTCGTCGGAGTAGGACATAAATTGCGCAACTCCCCTACCGGGCGGGCACCGTAGTATCCACGGAGCGAAAGCCTGCGAGTCCGCCTATGGCGTACCCGCCAGCACGCCGCGGATGTAGCCGTAGGATTCGTTGATTCCCGGCACGGGGGCGTTCTCGTTGACTTCGTATTCGAGGGAGACGCTGCCCTGGTACTTGATCTCCATCAGCGCACGGAGGACGGCGACGATATCGATCACACCCAAGCCGACGGGGACGCCATGGCCGGAGGCTTCCGGCTTGTTCACGTCCTTCATATGGAAGTCGTAGAGGCGCGAGGCGCACTGCTTGATGATGGGGACCGGATCTTCGCCGTTGCGCACGACATGGCCGACGTCAATGCACAGGCCCATGCGCTGGTCGCGGTCCTTGACGGCCTTCCAGGCATCGAGGGCGGAAGGAAAGTTTTTGTCGCCGGGGCCGTGATTGTGGATGGCGATGCGGATGTCGAATTCCTTGACCATCTTCTCGACGGTATCCATCGCCGCCGGATCCATGCTGCAAACAATCACCGGCATGCCGGTGTCCCGCGCATACTCAAAGGCTTTGCGAACCTCCGCTTCGTCGTTCTTGAAATAAATCACGCCGCCTCCGGTGAGGATCAGGCCGGCGTCCTCGATTTTCTTGCGGGCGGCCTTGCGTTCCTCGGGCGTGCTCTTGAGCGGGAGATGGATGTCCTTGATCGAAATGTATTTTACGCCGGCGTCCTTGGTCATCTGGATCGCCTGATCCAAAGTGAATTTGCGGAGCGTGTAGGTGGTCATGCCCAGCTTGAGGCCGTGGAGGTTGTCCGATTCCGGCTTGGTTACCGCGGCGGAGGCCTGGCGGGGGGCGGCGGCGAAGGCGGCGGAGGTGAGGATGGCACCCTGAAGAAAGCGGCGGCGGGGAATGGAACGGTCGTTCATCATGGGCAAACACGTTACGCGGACGGAGGGGCAAGACAAATCCAAAAAAGGGGGGGGAACGGAGGATTAGGATTAAGATTACGAGTAGGATTAGGAAGCGACTGCCCGGAATGACGAAGCACGAATGACGAAGGACGAAAGAAGCCCGAAAGCCGAAGCCAGAATACTGGTTCGCGGCCGCTTTTTCTTTCAACGAATTGTGCCTATCCTTGTCTAATAGGGGTCAAGCAAACGCACATCGGTTTAATGCGAACCAAAATCATAGTCGCGGCAGTCATTGCAGTGATGGCCATGGTCATCACGGCAGCGTTGCTGCCTGATGCCAAACCGGCGCGGGATGACGGGGTTTCGCTTACGTTTATGCGGTACAGCGAGTTGCTCGATCCGCCGGTGGGTTACGCGGCTTTTCTGATGCTGACCAATACCTCTTCGCACACCTACTGCCTGCAAATGACGGGCGGCACCAATACGCTTATTCGCGGTTTCTCGCAGGGGGTGCCGAGCCAGAGCCTCCTGGTAAACTGCGCTTTTCACGATGAAATCAACGGCGGCTGGCAGGATTGGCGGCAGACGCCCCCACCCTTCCAACGCTACGTGACGCTTGGCCCCACCTCGGGCATGGTGATACGGGTCCCGCTCTCGGCCGACGGATCGAAACGAAAAGTCGCCGCACTGTATCAGGGACCGATCGCGCCGCCGTCGGCCTTTTGGATGAGCCGCACGGGAGCAAAACTGCTGGCAGTGATGCCTCATTGGCTGCGCCAGCGCGTCATCCCGGCGCCGGACCGGCATGAGGCGTGGTGCGAGGTCGAACTGTCATATCCGGCGGAGAATGTCATTTTCAGGCGGTCGGCTTCGAGCTAGACATTCCGTGGTCGTCGGCTGGATTGGGCTTGCCCAAACGCTGGAAGGCGAGAGTGTAACCGTTCCGCGCTTCGCGCGGGGTATTCGTAGCGCGAAGACCGCCACCGGAAATTGCTCTTGCCCGGGCAAATCTCAGCTTGCAGACTGCTTGGGTTGGGAAAATAATTAGCGTATCAACTCGGCTCAACCTCTACACATACACTCTTATTCATATGGGACGCATTTATAACAACGTCATCGAAACCGTCGGAAACACGCCGCTCGTCCGCCTGAACCGCGTCACGGATGGCGCGCCGGCCACCATTTTGCTGAAGTGCGAATACCGCAATCCGCTGGGCAGCGTCAAAGATCGTATCGGCATGAGCATGATCGAGGACGCCGAGAAGAGCGGCGTGCTGAAGAAGAACACCGTCATCATCGAACCGACCAGCGGCAACACCGGCATCGCGCTGGCGTTCGTGGCGGCGGCCAAGGGTTATCAACTTATCCTGACGATGCCGGAAACGATGTCGCTGGAACGCCGCACGTTGCTGGCGATGCTCGGCGCGAAGCTGGTGCTGACGCCCGGCGCGGAAGGCATGAAAGGCGCCATCGCCAAGGCCGAGCAGCTCGCGAAGGAAACGCCGAATGCGTGGATCCCGCAGCAGTTTGAAAATGAGGCCAATCCTGAAATCCACCGCAAGACGACGGCCGTGGAAATCTGGGACGACACCGACGGCAAGGTGGACATCCTCGTCGCGGCGGTCGGGACCGGCGGCACCATCACCGGTTGCTGCGAAGTGATCAAACCGAAGAAGGCGAGCTTCCAGGCGATTGCCGTCGAACCGAAGGACTCGCCGGTGATTTCGCAGACGCTCGCCGGCCAGCCGGTCAAGCCCGGCCCGCACAAAATCCAGGGCACGGGCGCGGGCTTCGTTCCGAAGAACCTGCATTTGAAGGACTCGAAGGGCAATCCGCAGATCGTGGAGTGCGTGCAGGTGACGAACGACGACGCGTTTGCGATGGCTCGCCGGCTCGCACGGGAGGAAGGAATTCTGGTTGGCATCTCCACCGGCGCGAATGTCTGGGCTGCGATCCAGGTGGCCAATCGCCCGGAGAACAAGGGCAAGACCATCGTTACGATCGCCTGCTCCACCGGCGAACGTTACCTGAGCACGCCGTTGGCGGCGGAAGCGCGCGCGCAAGTCGGCGGCTAAGCCAGAGGTTCGGTTTTCGGGACCGGCGCTTCCACACGAAGCGCCGGTCTGCTTATCAGCCGGTGAGTTTCGGTGCGGGACGCGCGGGCGGGCCGCCGTGGAATCCAGACCAAAAGCCGTTATTTTTTTGAAGATTCTTGTTGCACACGGTGTTAATAAGGTTTAGATAAGCGGCGTATCGAAGGTCGGTTAGCCGGGCTGGCAACTCGTAAAGCAAAACGATTCCGGGCCGGTAGCTTCCCAAAATTCATATTTCATTCAGGGTTTTCGGGGACAGTAGATTCTGGAAAATCTTCGAACGACACAACGCAACGCAGTTTGAACGGATGGCCGGATTTCCGGCCCAAGGGTTCAATAGGAACACGGTTCCGACCCGGAGCAACGCTCTCCAACAGGGCACGCCACTGGTCAGAGCATCACTTAACGCATCTATGAGCACAGCAGCACGACACGACGAAAAGCACGCGCAGCACGCGCCCCGGCCGACGGAGCAAGGCACCGGCTACCTCGAGATTTCCGAGAAGGGCTTTGGTTTCCTCCGCACGGCGGAAAACCATTTCCATCCGAAGCCGACGGACATTTTCGTCACGCCGGACACCATCAAGCGCCATTTTCTCCGCGAGGGCGCGCAGGTCTCCGGCCCCACGCAGCCGCCCCATCGCGGCAACAGCCCGCAGCTCAAGGCGGTGGACCGGGTGAACAACATGGCTTTCGACGATTACACCAAGTGCGTGCGTTTCGAAAATCTCACGACGATCGATCCGATCGAGAAGTTCAATCTGGAGACGAATCCGGATATCGTCGAAACGCGCGTGATTGACCTCGTCACGCCCGTCGGCAAGGGCACCCGCGGGCTGATCGTCGCCCCGCCGCGCACGGGCAAGACCACCATTCTCAAACAGATCGCCAACTCCATCACCACCAATCATCCGGAAGTCCATGTGATGGTGCTGCTCATTGATGAGCGCCCCGAGGAAGTCACCGATTTCCAACGGTCGGTGAAGGCCGAAGTGGTGGCCTCTTCGAATGACCAGGACCTCGAAACGCACGTGCGGCTTTCGCGCTTCATGATCGAGCGCTGCCGCCGCATGGTCGAGGCCGGCAAGGATGTGTTCGTGCTGCTCGACTCCATCACCCGCGTCGCGCGCGCCTACAACAGCGTGCATGGCGGCAGCGGCCGCACGATGACCGGCGGCGTGGACGCCCGCGCGCTGGAAATTCCGCGCAAGATGTTTGCCTCCGCGCGCAAGATCGAGGAAGGCGGCTCGCTGACCATTCTGGCGACGGCGCTGGTGGATACCGGCTCCCGCATGGATGAACTCATTTTCCAGGAATTCAAAGGCACGGGTAACATGGAATTGATCCTCGACCGCAAGCTTTCGGATCGGCGCCTGTTCCCGGCGATTGACATCCCGAAGAGCGGCACGCGCAAAGAGGAAAAACTTTTCCCGAAGGAACAGATTGAAGCTGTCCGCAAGCTCCGCCGCACGATGGTGGACCTGAATCCGGTCGAGGCGATGGAGACCCTCGTCGCCGCGCTGAAGAAGCACAAGACGAATCAGGAATTGCTGGCCAAGCTTGCGTAGTTCGCGTTTGAGAGCGGCCGGTCGGGAGTCGGCCGCTTTCGTCTGATCCGAACCGTTGGGCGGAAAAGTTCCCTCACCCCGGCGGCTACGAAATGTGGTGGATTCGGCAAATCAAATCGCGAGATGACAACGTCCGACCAGGCGCAGAGTGAAGGCCCGCGCACGCGGCCGCCGCTGGCGCGGATGCAGCGGATTCACCAGGTGATTCAGGCGGGCAGTTATCCCACCGCCCACAAACTCGCGAAGGAACTCGAGGTCAGCGCCAAATCCATTCACCGCGATCTGGAATTCATGCGCGACCGGTTGGGACTGCCAATCGAGTTTGATCGCGCCCGGTTTGGTTACTATTACACCGAGGAAGTCAGCGCGTTTCCGACGTTTCAAATCACCGAGGGCGAGATCTTCGCGTTGATTGTCGCGGAAAAAGCGTTGCAGCAGTATCGCGGCACCAGCTTCGAGAAACCGCTGATCAGCGCCATCCGCAAGATGGAGCAGTCGATGCCGGACACGATCTCCTTCAACTTCGCGGAGGTGGAACAGACGATTTCATTTCGCACCACCGCGGAGCCGATCCTCAATCTCGGCACCATGGAACAGCTCACGCAGGCGGCGACGTTGCGGCAGCAACTCGAAATCGCGTATCGCAAACCCGGCAGCGCGCCCGCCGAAACAAGAGTGGTGGATCCTTATCACCTGGCGAACATCAACGGGGAATGGTTTCTCTTTGCCTACGACCATTTGCGGCAGGACATCCGCACCTTTGCCCCGGCGCGGATCCAGAGCATTCGCAAAACTGGAAAATCATTTCCCCGTCCCAAGGATTTTTCCTTGCAGGACCGGCTGCGCGACAGCTTCGGCGTGCATTCCGGCAAGGGTAAGTTCGATGTCGTGATCCGGTTCAACGCGCACGCGGCCGTTTTCATTCGGGAAAAGAAATGGCACGACTCCCAGGCGCTTAAGGAACTGAAGGACGGCGGCGTGGAAATTCGCCTGAAGCTTTCCAGCCTGTTGGAAGTCGAGCGCTGGGTGTTGGGCTGGGGCGGCGACGCCACGGCCATCAAGCCGCCCGAATTGGTGAAGGCCATCAAGACCGCGGCCAGACGCATCGTGAACGGAAAACCGCGCTGAAGCATCAGGCGGCTTTCGGCAACTTCATCCACGTGGAGATGGACTCGGCGGAACGCCGGGGCGCGGTGGCCAGCACGGTGTGATCGGCGCTCCAAAACACCCGGTATTCGCGAAGTGACACGCAGTTTTGTCGCAGCCAGGAACGCGCCCAGGGCCAGGGAACAATGGGATCGAAGCCTCCGGTAAAAGCAAACACGGGTGTCCGGAGGGCGCTCGCGACAGTTGAAGGATTGTGTGCGGCAATCAGTCGAAGCCGATGGGTGGCCGCCTCCAGGTCCAGCCGCGTGCGGCGTTGAACAAACTCCCGCAAGTCAGGGAATATTTCCGGCGAACGGATGAATCGCACCCGCGCAAACCGCTCGTAAAAGAATAGGCTGAATTTCACGAGCCAAAGAGGCACTCCGGCACAAAGCCACTCCGCCAGCTTCACCATCCACTGGCCCGGATGCTGGCCAAATCCGCCGGCGAAAAATGCGCCTTCAAGGGTGAGCTGTTTTCGCTCCAGCAAGCGCCAGACGATTTGTGAGCCAAATGATTCTCCCAACAACCAACCCCGCGTGATCCCCTGCTCTTTCAGAGATTGTTCGATCGCCGCGGCGTAGTCGTCCAACGACCACTCCAGCGTGCGCGGGTAGGTGAACTCCACGAAACAAACACTTCCTTTCATCGCGGCTCGGAACGCGCCGACGAGCGTCCAATCACCGTGCAGGCCGGGGAGATAAATCAATACCGGGAGCGAGCGGTTGCCCCAGATCCGGATCTTCAGTTCTTCGGTCATCCGAACCTGCGTTTCACATCGCCGCGACCAGCTTCTCCAATTCGCGGTGGTTGATCTTCCCGCTGCCGAGGCGGGGGATTTCGCGGAGCGCCTTGATCTCGCGCGGCACGGCGAGATTGCCAAGGCCTTTCGCGCGAATGGCTTCGCGGACTTCCTCCAGGGTAAGCTTTGGTTCATTGGTCACGAGGATGAGTTTCTCACCTTTCGCCTCGTCCGGGAGCGCGATGACCGCGGCGCCGAAGCGCAAGCCATACTGCGGAAATGCGCCCGCCAGTGCGTCTTCCACGGCGGTCAGGCTGACCATTTCGCCGCTGACCTTGGCGAAGCGTTTCATGCGACCGAGAATGTGCAGGAAACCTTCGGGATCCACGCGCACGATGTCGCCGGTATCGTACCAGCCGCCGAGGGCCTGAAACTTCGCGTTCGGCTCGGGGTTCAGGTAACCGTGCATGATATTGGGGCCGCGCACGAACAGGCGTCCGCTTTCGCCGGGTTCACCAGAGGCATCGCCGACGCCCTCGACCTTTTCCAGGCGATAGTCGATGCCCGGAAGCAATTGGCCGACGGAGCCGTGCCGCGGACGCATGGGCGTGTTGACGCTCACACAGGGACTGCATTCCGTGGCGCCGTAACCTTCAATGATACGCACGCCGAACTTATGCATCCAGAGCGTGGTGGTTGCTTCCTGGAGCTTTTCCGCACCCGCAAAGAGATAGCGCACGCTGCGGAAATCATAGGGATGCGCCTTGCGGGCGTAACCGCTGAGGAAGGTGTTCGTGCCGAAAAAGACCGTGCAGCTCAGATCGTAGAAAGCCGAGGTCACTACGCGATAATGGAGCGGGGACAGATACAGGAATACAAACACCCCGCGCGTCAGCGGCAACCACAGCCCGACGGACAAACCGAAGCTGTGAAACAGCGGCAGGGCGTTGAAGAAGCGGTCGGTCTCCATCAGGTCCACGACGGACAGCATCTGGCGGATGTTCGCGAGCAGGTTGCGGTGCGAGAGCTCGACTGCCTTGGGCACGCCTTCGGAGCCGCTCGTGAAAAGAATGATCGCGGGCGCGTCCCCTGCCCCGCTTTCCGCGGCGGGAGGCGAAGCAAAGGTGCCCACCCAGGCGGCTAATTTCGCGTTGCCGGAAATGCCGGCTCGGACGTCTTCCAGATAAAGGAACTCAACGCCCGCGGCCTTGAGCGGCCCGAGGTCCAGACGCGAACGCTCGACGAAAGCCCGCGAGGTGATGACCTGCTTCAGACTTGCGACCTGTACGCACGCGACCATCACGGCGGGCCCGGTGGTATAATTCAAAACGGCAGGCACCTGACCGGCCTGCCAGAGGCCGAGCATGACCATGGGCGTGGCGTTGACATTCGGTAGCAGCACGCCCACACGCGTGCCCGGCGGGCCGCAGAGCTGCTTCCAGCGGTCGGCCAGGGCGCCCGCTCCGGCCAGGAGCCGCCGATAGGTGATCTCCTGCATCGTGGCGTCTTGCAATACGACCTTGCCTGGCTGAAGCCGCGCCGCCTCAGCCACCGAGGCCGGCAGCGTGACGGGGCCAAATTCCATTTCGGTCTCGAACTGTTGCCGGACCATTTCGTCGCGCAGCCAGTCGGTGAGACGCGCACGGGCCTTCGTGGTGCTGAGGCCTTCGCACTTCGGCGCGACCAGTACCTGGCTGAAATGGGCGGTGATGCGCGGGAAGCATTGCTTGCGGTTGGGATTGCGCGAAAACGGAAGCCGTTGCGCGCCGCGCAAATAAGCGGTGATGACCTTCGCGCGCGTCTTGTAAATTAGAAATCCGGTGCCGTCGAACAGTTTCATCAGCGAGCCGGTGTGTGAGATCCGGCCTTCGGGAAAGAGAGCGAGGCGCCCGCCCTTTTCCAGAAACTCCGCCATGCGTTTCACCGCGTACGGAGAATTCACATCCACGGGAAATGCGCGACGGCCCATCATGAGTTTTCGATGCAGCCAGCTCAACCCCGCGGCTTGCTGCGAAGTCACGAACTTCCAATCGTCGTCCAGGCAAACGCCAATGAGGAGCCAGTCCCACCAAGAGACGTGGTTCGGCAGGAGCAACACCGGTCCCGGCGTCGTCAGCACGGAGGTGTTGAACGCCCGGAAACCGTAGAGCAGGCGAAGCAAAAGGCGCAGGAGTGTCTTCATGGATGAGCGGCCGCAACGGATTCGCGCGGCGGAGTACGAGGGGGCTTCGGGCCATTACGAAATGCGAACGTTTTTATCCAGCAAACCAAAATCGCGAGGGCGGTAACGCCCACGCAGACGGGCCCGAGAATGAAATCCAGCGGGAGCCGGCCGGGCCCGTTCAGACGCAACTCGCCCGAAATAAACTCGGTCTCGCCGGGAAACGGAGCGGTCGCGAGCACATGGCCGTCGCGGTCGGTGAGTTGCGAAATGCCGGAACTGGCCAGCCGGAAGATGGGCACGCGCAACTCCGCGGACCGCACGGGGGCGACACGGGCGTGAAGTGCATGTTGCGCGGCGCCCCAATCGGCCACGTCCATCGTGGGCACAATCAGCGCTTCCGCGCCCTGGGAGACGAGCGCGTCAGTGACGCGGCGATAACTTAAATCGTAACAGATGCAGATGCCGATTTTGCCCCAAGGGGAGGACCACATTTGCTGCCTAGGAGCGGGCCGGCCGTCCTTGAAGAATTGGATCGGTACGCACTTGGCTTGCTCAAAGACAATATCGCCGGATGGCGCCACCACGAACGCCGTATTGAAATAATTGGTCGAATCAATGGGATGCTGTCCTCCGGCGATGAGATATTTGTGCTGGTCACGGCACCACTTTTTGACGGAATTGGGAATCGGCGAACCAAAGCTATATTCACTTAGGACGATCAATTCGGCTTCGGGATGCGATTGAGTGAGTAATTTCAGCTCGCGCAGAACGTCGGCTTCCGTGGGGAACTCAAGCTGCACACCGGCGATCTTGACGGAACGGGATGCGGAGGGTTTGACGAAATGATTGTGGGCCCAACCGACACCCGCCAACAGCCCGATATAGAGGGCGAATTTGATCAGGACGCGGGCTTTGGAATGCGGCCAGGACCAGGCGCCGCTCGCAGCGAACATGCAGAGCACAAAGCCCAGCCCGTATACGCCAACCACCGCCAGCACCGGTTGCCAACAGCCTTCCGCGAAAGCAAAGCCCGGGCTCAGCCACGAGAAACGCAGGTAGTAAAGCTCACTGCGAAAATATTCGAGTCCGCACCAGATGAATGGAACGATCGGCAGCCAAGCTCCGGATAAGGGAAAGCTTAACCGAACCCAGCGCACTAAAACCACAAACAGGGCTATCCAAAACGCGTAGACGAGCCATAGCGCGACGGCGCCTGCTCCAAAAATGTTCCAAAAGAAGGTCAGGCGCCCAATGCCAATGCCCAGTCCCACAACGAGTCCTGGATAAATGGCCCGTCGCCACGAGGTGGCTTGCGTGAGTTGAATCAGCGCGAAGAGATACAACAGCACCAGCCAACTCGTCCACACGGAGACGTAAGCCAGATGGAAGGAGACCAGCGCGCCAAGCGCCCAACCCCACGTTTGAGCGAGTGATTGGCGGGCCGGAATGGCTGGTTCAGGCGATTTCATGCTCTTCCTGTTCGATGCGAGCCAGCACGGCTTCCGTGTCGCGCTTCAGGTAGCGCGCGCCCCACAACCAGAAAACTCCCGAGAGCAAAAACGTCGCGCTCACGACGCCGAAGGCGATCGTCATGTTGTAGCGATCGCTGAGCACACCGATGACCACCGGCGAAATGACGTCGCCGAAAGCGTGAATGAAAAAGATGTTCAGCGCGAAGGCCGCCGAGCGCATGCGGGGATGCGTGACGTTCGCGAGAATGGTGTTGGTCGGGCCGGTGTTGAAGAACAGGCAGAAGCAGGCGCCGAAGACCAGCAGCCAGATGGCGGGAAAGTTGGCGCTCAGCAGCGCAATCATGAACGGAAACCCGGACAGCATGGCGATCCCCGAAACGAGGAAATAGGAGCCGGAAAAACGCGCGCGCAATTTGTCGCCCGCCATCCCGCCCAGCAGCGTCGCCACAATGCCGGCGATGCAGACGATGCCGCCGAAAATGACTTCCACCGGCCCGCTCGCGCCCGCGCGGTGCTTGAGATAATACGGCATCCAAAAGGCGATACCGCCGATGGCAAAGGTCATCGCCGTCATGCCGAGCGAACACAGCACATAGGACGGCGTGCGTAGGAGGACTTTATAATCCGCCAACTTCACCGGGGCCACTTTGGCTTGCGTCACGCCGTCGGCCTGACCGCGGGCCGGCTCCTTCATCAAGAAACTCCAGATGGCGAGGAGGACGCCGGGAGGCATGAGCAGGTAGAAAGCCCAGCGCCAGCTCTCAGCGTGAATGCCGAGCCAATGGGCGCCCCATTCGCCGATATTCGAACGCGCGATGGCTCCGCCAAAAACGTAGCCCAGCGCGCTGCCGACGGGAATTGCGATGTAAAACCACGCCAGCACCTGCCCGCGTCGGCGAACCGGATACATGTCCGAGATCAACGCCGGAGCCACCGGCCCATACGCCGCTTCGCCGATACCGACAAAACAGCGCGTCAGCAACAGGCCGAAGAAAGTGGTCGCCAACCCGGATGCGCCGCTAGCCAGGCTCCAGAGTCCGACACCGATGGCGATGAGCAACCAGCGCGAACGGCGTTCGGCGAGCTTGCCAAAGAAGGGAGCGCCGATCATGTAAACCACCATGAACGCCATGGACAAAACTCCAATGAGGGCCAGTTCGGGCTGGAACCCCAGATGGCGGGCGCACCAGTTTTGCAGGGCATCCAGCGTGGCATGGTCCGCACCCTTGGCGCCGGCTCCGAAGAACGCCTCTTTGAGCGGATCCACCACCGCCGAGAGAACCTGGCGGTCGAGGTAATTGATCAGGTTGATCAACAGCAGCAGCGCGAGTGCGGAGCGCGCTCCGGGAATTTGACCGGCTGGCTCGTACGTTGCGACTGATTTTACCCTCGGGGATCCCATGACGGCTATTCGCTTTGGCCGGCGGTCATGCCCTCGGCATTGCGGGCCAGCACTTCGAGATCGCCGGCCAGGCGAGTCGCGCGGGTCGCGGCCAGGCCTCCCCAAATGCGACTGGCCGCGTCGTGGTAATCCGGCACGATGACCTCCCAAAGCCGGCGACCCTTGGTGGTGAGCACGACGCGATAAGCCCGGCGGTCGCCGGCCACGTTATGGCGCTTCACCAGCCCTCGTTGTTCCAGGCGGTCCACGAGACCCGTGACGTTCGAGCGATGCGTTATCAAGCGGCGACCCAATTCGCTTTGCGACAAGCCTTCCGGCTGGTCGCCCAGCAGGTTCAGGACATTGAACTGACTCGGACTGAGCTGCCAGCGGGTGAAAAACATCCGGCTGGCCTGCCACATCGTGTCAGCGGACCGAAACACGCGCAAGAGCGCGAGATAGCGCGCGTGCGCGGACGGGTCATTCCCTTTCATACGAAATTGTTTACTACAAGATTGTTTATATGTCAACAATATTCGCACAGCCCGGGCGGTTTCCGCCCGCCGATTTCTCTCATTTCGGTCACGGAAGAAACTCCCACTATGGGAGACTATTTTCCCGCCCCCTGTGCTACCGATATCGCGATAAGGCCGGCGACATTCTTGAAAATGGCAGGCCCGGTATCCCGGCAGCCGGGCGTATCCCCGGAGGTCAACGCACCTGACGCATTTTAACGCATCAACCATTCACCAATTCAGCCCCATCACACCGTGCGCTCCCCGCTCTTAACCATTTCGTTCCCTTGTCAAACCCTCCATCCCTGCGTATCGTAGGCCAATGTGCAAGTGGTGGATACGGCTTACGGGACTCCTTTTCGCGGGAGTGTTGTCAGCCGCCGCTGATACGGTCCAGTTGAAGGACCAGGCGTCGGTCACCGGCCGCATTCTTTCGGATGATCATGACCAGGTGGTCGTGGATGCCGGCGGACTCGTGGTGGTGATCCCGCACAAGTATGTGACCGGCATTTCGCACGGCTCCGACGAACCGGCCCCCAAGTCCAAGGTCAAGGCCGCGACCGCCAAGGCGGCGCCCTCCCCTGCCCCCGACCTGGCTTCGCGCCAGAACCTTGAGACAGTGCAAAACAAGGTGGACTTTTACGACGCGGTAAGCCGCCCCGGCGCGCTCCGAGCCGTCCGCGATCTCGTTAATCAAATCGGCGAGGCCGTCGTTCAAGTCCGGACACCGGGAGGATTGGGTTCCGGCTTCATCATCAATGACGAAGGGTATCTCATCACCAACTTCCACGTGATCGAAGGTGAGACGCAGATTTCGGTCGAGGTTTATCATCAGAAAGACAGCCAACTCGATCCCAAGACCTACAAGGACGTGCGCATCATCGCGATCAACAAATTCGCGGATCTCGCCCTGCTGCGGATCGAGGACAAGAACGCGCCGAAGTTCAAGCGCGTGGCGTTTGGCAGCGCGGATGCGCTGGCAGTGGGTGAACGGGTGTTTGCCATCGGCAGCCCACTCGGCTTGGAGCGGACGGTGACCGAGGGCATCGTCAGCACCAAATCCCGGCAGATGCAGGGCGAGCTTTACATGCAGACCACGGCGCAGATCAACCCGGGCAACAGCGGCGGGCCGCTGTTCAACCTGGCCGGCGAGGTGGTGGGCGTGACCAACATGAAGATCATGTTCGGCGAGGGCCTGGGCTTTGCCATTCCCTCGGAGGCCGTCCGCTCCTTTTTGAATCATCGCGACGCTTTTGCCTATTCGAGCGACAACCCCAGCAATCCCTATCGTTATCTGGACCCGCCCACGCGGACGCAGCAGGCCAACGGGGCCGCCGGCAAGAGCAAGCCTCGCGGCAGCAACCCGGGCAAGCCGAACTGACGGGAGGGGCGAAAGGGCGCGGGTGATTTCGGGTGGCAAGGCAGTGTCGGCAATCAACCATATCGCAACGCAAACGATTTATATGAAGTTTGTAAACAAACGTATTTCCTGGGTCCTGGCCGCAGCGGCGCTTCTGGCGCCGGAATTCCTGGCGGCGCCCCTCGTCGCGGCGGTGCCGCCTCCCGAACAGATTGTTCCCGACGACACCCTCATCCTCGTCACCACCCCGGACTTTGCGCATCTGCGTGAATCGTATCGCAAGACGCTGCAGAGCCAGTTCTGGGCGGACCCGGCGATGAAACCCTTCCGCGATAAATTCGAGGCGAAGTGGCAGGAGGAATTGGTGAAACCCCTTGAACGCGAGCTGGGCGTCAAGATGGAGGACTACTACGGCCTGCTGCAGGGCCAGGTGACCTTCGCGCTGATCCAGAATGGCTGGCAGGGCGATGACAAGTCAACGCCCGGCTGGGTCATCATGCTCGATACGAAGGACAAAAGCACGCAGCTCAAAACCAACCTGGCGGCGTTGCGCAAACGCTGGGCGGATTCCGGCCGTGCCATCAAGACGGAGAAAATCCGCGACCAGGAGTTCTCGATCGTCAGCCTGACCACGAATGACCTCCCCAAAACCCTGCAAAGGTTTTTCTCCTCCACTCCCAGCACCCCACCACCGCCGGCGGATGGCGAGGCCAAGCCCGCTTCACCGCCGGAGAACAAATTCGAACTCGTGATCGGCCAGGCAGAGTCCGTGCTCGTGCTGGGCAATTCGGTCAAGTGCGCCGAAAAGGTGGTCGGCCGCATCATGGGCGCGGGCACGCCGGTGCTCGGCGACGTCGCCGCGTTTCAATCGACGCAGCAGATGCTTTTTCGCGACGCGCCGATGTATGGCTGGGCGAATACCAAAACGTTCGTAGATGTGATGTTGCGTTCCGCCAGCGAAGAAAAAAATCCAGACCCCCGGGATCCGCTCTCCAGCTCATCACTCCCGAAAATCATAACCGCCATCGGCTTGAACGGGCTCAAGTCGGTCGGCGGCAGCATCCGGGATTCGGCCGATGGCACGACCGTGGAAGTTTTCGTGGCCGCGCCCGAGGCAAGTCGCAAAGGGTTGATGAAGCTGCTCACGGGGGAACCCAAGGAAACCCTCCCCCCGCCCTTCATCCCGGCTGACGCGCTTACCTTCCAACGCTGGCGGATCGACGGCCAGAAAGCGTGGGCGACGCTCGAAGCCACGCTGGCGGAAATTTCCGGCCAGGCCTCGCGCACCCTGAATTGGGTGATTGATACCGCCAACGAAAGCGCCCGCACGAAGGACCCGGAATTCGACTTGCGTAAGAACCTGATTGCGAACCTGGGCGATGATGTCATTCATTATACCAAGCCTCTGCGAGCGGGCACCCCGTCGGAAACCAATGTTCCGCCTTCGCTCTGGCTGATCGGCACCGCCAAGCCGGAGCAACTGCTCGGCGCGCTGCGGCCCATCCTGACGTTCTTGAATCCCTCGGCCGCCACGCCCAAGGAACGCGAGTTCCTGGGCCGCAAGGTTTACTCGGTGGTGCTCCCCGGCATGCCGATGTCCATGTTTGCCGGCGGCCGGCCGCCGCAGGCTTCCACGCTGACTTACGCCGCGGGAAATGGCTACCTGGCGTTGACCACCACGGACGCGTCCATCCTCGAGGAGTATTTGCGCAGCGGCGAAACGCCGCCCAAAGCCTTGCGCGAAGCAGCCGGCCTGAGCGACGCCGCTGCGAAAGTAACCGGTTCGGGCGCCTACGGTCTGGCCTACGAAAATCAGGCCGAAACCATGCGCATCACTTTCGAATTGTTGAAACAGGAAGCCGCCGAAGCGGCCGAGGAGGCCAAATCCACCAACTCGCCCGCCTCGGGTCCGCCGCCGTACAAGCCCGATCACTTCAAGATCAAGGATTGGATGGATTTCTCGTTGATGCCGCCCTTCGACAAAGTCTCGAAGTATTTCTACTTCAGCGTGTATGGAGTTCGTTCAACGACCGACGGTCTTTCCTTGAAAGTATTCGCACCGACGCCACCTGAGCTGCGGAAATAATTTTCGCGGCGACGCACAGCGGACCCGGATGATCAATCGGCTTATATTGGCAGACATCGACTTCGCCAAACGCCGGATGCAGGAAGGTGCGTCCGACGCCGAAATCATCTCCAATCTCGTTGCCCGCAAGGTGGAATCCGGACTCGCGGCCAACCTGGTCGCCGAGCTGCGCGCCGGCAAGGAGATCAGGCTGGATTCGCTGCTCCTCCCCCGGCCGGATTGGCCCCCCAAAGGTTCCGCGGACGTCCCGAGCGAACAACCGCGCCGCCGTCGCTCGCAACCGTCTCGCTCCTCGCAACGATCCGAACGTTCTTCCTCCCGGCATTCACATCAACGTCCCGCATCCGCCGGGGCGAAACTGATGCGCTACATTATCGGGTTTTTTGTTGTTTTACTGGCGGGGATCCTCCTCTTCCATTTCCGGAAATCGTTGCTCCCTGCTCCGCCCACCGGCGCCACGCCACCGGAGTCAAAAACCGTGTCCAACTCCACGGCTAATGCAACCACGCGTCCCCGCGGAGCGTTGGAACACATTCCCTTGCCGTCCGGACCACCCCTGCTTGAACTGCAAAGCGACGGCTTGCACGCAAAGAATGGCATCGTCAAAGCCGAGGACGCACTTACGGTTTTAAGCCGGGCTTTTGGCGCGCCGAGTCACACCAACCACCTCGACCAGCCCGGCAAGCTCGTTTATGCCTTCGATACCATGGGGATCCTGGTCTATTCCCAGGAAGGCGCGGCGGAAGATTGCGTCGTGCTGGATTTCAAAGGCCTCGGCGGCAATACGGGCACCACACACGCCTATCCGGGCAAGCTGCGCATTGACAAGCACGATATTTACGCGGGCACCGAATTGACCGCTTTGACCGCGATGCAAAGCCTGGAACTGGACAAGTCAGGCACTGCCGGTGGAATTTTGAAGGGGACGTTCGGCAAGTCCGGCCTGTATTTCGCCTACCTCCAAAGCACCCAAAGGCTGAGCCTCGTGCAGATAAACTTGAAGTAACCCGGCGGGGTTCGTTTACGGCTGCTTTTCGGGCACGGGTGCAGGCGCCGGCGCCAGGGGGATTTCGCCAGGTTTCGTCTCCGCCGGCTTTGCTTCCTCCTGCTTCTCCATCAATAACTGGGCGCGGTCCTTCATGAGTGGCTCGAGCGACCAGGAGGAAACGAGGAAAGTCCAATTCTCCAATTTTTTCTCCTGCGCAAGTTTTTCTTCGAGCTTTGTCTGCTTGTCCTTGAATTCCTTGTCGAGTCTGGCCTTGTCCTCCGGCTTCTCGTCTTTAGCCGCCTCGCGTTCCTTGGAGAGATTGGCGGCGACCGTGAGGGTCACGGGATAATTATCGTTCGTTTTTTGTCCCACCTTGATTGTGTAATTGAAGCCCTCGAACGTGTCCAAAGCGAGAACGACCGGTTTATCCAGGCCAAGTTGTTCGGGCTTCGCCTGCGTCTCCACGTCGTTGATGCTCGCGGAATTCATCGGGTTGGTGAGGGGCGACACTTTGGCGTTGTCTAATTGCTCGCCAGCGTGGGCGTCGGCCAGTTTCCATTCGCCGGCTTCTGTATCGCGCGTGATTTTCCAGGAATTGGTGACCGCCGGTGTCGTCACTGCGATCGAGCGGGCCTTGTCCACTTTCAGAAAATCGCGATTCAGCCATTGCTCGGGCTTCGGTTCCAGCCGGCTGAGGGGATCAGCCACCAGCGCGAGCTTTTTTGATCCGGCTCCGAGCATCACGTAGCGGCCGTCGGGAAAACCTTCCTCACCCATCTCGCCCATCATCGGCTGCGACCTCGGTGACGCTTTTTTCATGTGCGTCTTGCCCAGCAACATTGTGCGGATGGCTTTGCCATTTTGATCACGCAATTCAACCAGCGTGGCGGTGTTGGTGCCGGGACCGGGCGGAAGCAGTTTGTAGCGAGGAAGCTCGGGTGCGGTGACGTCCTCGACCTGGCCGGCCTTCAAATCCGCGGCCTGCAGCAGGAAGCTGCTGATGTCGTTGAAATTCGCCGGGTAATCAGAGCGTTCCTTCACTTTCCAAACGTTGTCTTTTCGCTCCAGCGTCAATTGATTGGTGCCGGACTGGATGAAAATGGCCGCAACATCATTGACGGGGAGATCGCCCAGCAGCTTGTTGCCCTCCTGGCGGCTGGAGCCCTGCCATTCGGATTTGTCCTGCTTGCGTAACAGCAGACCGGCGCCGCCCAACACCGCCAGCACCAGTAAAAGAATGATGAATTGCTTCCGGTTCATTTTGCCGAAGTTCGTTTGCGCTTAACAATGGCAACAGCCACTCCGGCTGCGACCACCGCCAGCGCCACCGCCAGGATGTTGACCCACTTGATTGATGTTTGCATTGCGACCACCTCACGCCGGAGATCCTTTTTCACCTGCGCGAGCCGCTTGCGCGTCTCGCCTTCCTCCTTGCGGAGTTTATCGAGTTCCGCGCGTTGCTCGGGCGTCAAAATGAAACGCTGGTCCTTGTCTTTGCGCTGCTGCTGTAATTCGTTGACCTTGCGCTGGGCCTCCGCCGAGCTTTCCTCGAGCCGCTTGATTTCGCTTTGGAACTTCAAGCCGGCGTTCTTTTCCATGTCGCGGATGCGCGTGAAGGGCCGGCTCAAGGTGGCCCGGCTGCGGACGGCAATGAGATCGCTGTCGCCGGTCATCTGCTCGGCGAAATTCTGGGCCAGGGTCAGATTCGCGTTCATCGCCATGATCATGGGGCCGAACGGACTGTTCATGCGCTGCATAGTGAACGGATCGTAAAGCATGTCCGCATCGCCGAAGAGCACCACGGTCGTGTCAGTCTTGGATTCCTTGAGCGAATCACCCGCCGGCTTGGGCTCGGGCTTCTTTTCGTCGGGCTTTGTGGGATCTTCCTTCTTGTCCGCCGGCTCGCCATCGGGGAAAGCCGTCTTGAATTTGCCGGTGAGACGAATGGCCAGCTTGTAGTTCACGCCCGAGGGTTTGAACTCTTTCATGATGCTTTCGCTCGCCATATTGGCCGTGAAGGCTTCCACCAATTGTGAATTCGTGGAGCTCCGCAGGAGCGTGACTTCCTTCAGGCCGGCGACCGGCGTGCCCGTGAAGGCGCCGCACAACGGCAGCCAGATGTTGTCCACCTGGTTTACCGCCACGTCGTCCTTGTCCATGGCTTCAGGAGTCAGCGCCAGCCAGGCCGGCGCCTCCTGCGGCTGGCCATTGCGGCCGCCCAATTGCATGCGGTACTGCATGTCCGCAACGACCTTGCCCGTATCGAATTGGATGCCCCAGGCTTTCAGAAGCTTCTCCAGTGAAGATCCGCCACCGCCCATGTTCTGAAGCATGGGATTACTGCTCTGGCGGTTGTCCGCCAGACTTTGGGCATCCAGGAAGGCCACCATTTTTCCGCCGCGTAAGATAAACTGGTCCAGCGCATATTGCGCCTTGTCGGTGATGTCCTTCGGATGGATGACGATCATCAGGTTGATGTCGGCGTCAATGCGGGACGCATCCATCGCCACGCGCTTGAGGTTGAAATCGGTCTTCAACTCGTTGATGAGCGCCCAGGGCTCGCTGCCTTGCTGACCCATCTGCTGCATCATCGGATTCGAAGGCATGCCGAACACCGGCAGCGGGCTCATCACACCGATCGTGGGTTTGGCCGGCCGGTCCACGCGGGAAATGGCACGGGTGATATCGTACTCCATCAGCCGCTCGCGGTTCGGCGCCAGGAACGCCATGCTCTGAACTTCATCGGCGCACTTGACCGCGAGGCCGAGGTAGAAGCGTTCTTCGCCGGGAACGGCCTGCGGTTCCATGCCGTCGAGCCGGGCGGAATCCTCGGCGTCCGAGTCCGGCTGCGGATCATACTTCTCGATCTTGATTTTACCATGGCCGGCCTGCTTGTACTCGGCCAGCAGGTCCTCGACTTTCTGGGCGTAGCTCTTCAGGAAAAGTGTCTCCCCCGTGGCCGACTGCGGCTGGGTGCAGTAGAACTTGATGGTCACCGGGGCTTCCAGTTTGTTCAGGATGGCTTTTGTGCCCGCCGAAAGGGTGTAGGCCTTTTCCTCGGTCAGATCCAAGCGCGAGTGCGTGGCGGACATGACGAGGTTGACCGCGATCACGATCGCCATCACCACGATGACGCCGATGGCCGAGTAGAACAGGGTTTCGTAAGATTTCTTTTGCATGTCAGTCCCCTGTTTAGCCCGCGCGATGGGTGCGCAGAATCACGTTGGTGGTGAACAGGGCAAAGCCCATCACCGAAACGAAGTAAACGATATCCCGCAAATCCAACACCCCGTTTTGCAGCGCATTGAAGTGAGTCATGACGCTGCACGAAGTAATCAGTCCGACCATTCCGGAAAGCGGCGATTGCGCGAGCGCGTCGATGACCGGCGGATAGCCCGCGAGATTCAGAAAAAGGCAGATGACCGCGGAAACGATGAAGCTCACCACCTGACTGCGTGTCAGCGCCGAGGTGATGCAGCTGATCGCCAGAAAGACTCCCGCCATCATCCAGCTCCCGATATATCCCGTGAGAATGACGCCGTTGTCCGGGTGGCCGAGATAGTTCACGGTGATCACCAGCGGAAACGTCAGCGCCAGAGCAAACCCGAGGAACAGCCAGGAGGCGAGAAATTTGCCCACGACTGCCTGCCACGTGGTGATGGGCATGGTCAGCAACAGTTCAAGCGTGCCGACCCGGCGTTCTTCCGCCCACAACCGCATGCCGGCGGCCGGAACGAGAAAAAGATAGAACCAAGGGTGCCAGATAAAGAAGGACCGCGACAGCGAGGCTTCCCCCATATCAAAAAACTTGCTGACGAAGAACGTGAAGAATCCGCATAGCAGCAGAAAAATCACGATCAGCACATAGGCGATGGGCGAGGAAAAATACGCGCCCAGTTCGCGCTTGGTGATGGTTTTGACGTTATTCCAGCCGCTCATCGCTTGTCCTCCTGAACCGTGTCCGGCATGGTGATGCTCCTGAATACGTCGTCCAACCGGCCTTCCTCCGTGTGCAATTCCGTGATACGCCAGCCCTGTGAGATGTCGGCGATAGTGGCCGACAACGTACCGTTGCTCTTGTTCGCGGGCACCACTTTCGCGGTCGCCCCGGTGGAGTCTTCTTTCTCGATCGTCACCTTCTTGACGCCGGAAATCTGGCTCAGCTTCTGGCTGAGCGCCGCCCCAGTCATTCCCATGACCCGGATGATGACGACGCCCGCCGACTCGGATTTCAACCGCAATTCCTGCGGCGTGCCATTTGCGACGATCTTGCCGCGGTCGATGATAATTGCGCGGCTGCAGACAGCATCCACTTCCTCGAGGATGTGGGTGGAAAAAATAATGGCCTTCTTTTCGCCCATCCGCTTGATCAGGCCGCGGATCTCGTGCTTTTGGTTTGGATCGAGACCATCGGTAGGCTCGTCCAGGACCAGCACTTCGGGATCATGAATGATGGATTGCGCGAAACAGGTGCGGTGGCGGTAGCCCTTCGAGAGCGTTTCCACGCTCTGATGCAGCACGCCTTCCAGGAAGCACAACTCCACGGAGCGGTTCACGGCTTTCTTGCGGTCATCACCGCGCAGGCCGCGGATTTCGGCGCAGAAATTGAGGAAACCGTACACCGTCATATCGGTGTAAGCCGGGGCATTTTCAGGGAGATAGCCAATCAACCGGCGCGCGGGAATGGGGTCATCCACCACGTCGTGGCCGCCGACCGTGATCGTGCCATCCGAGGGTGGGATAAAACCCGTTATCATGCGCATGCTGGTGGATTTTCCGGCCCCGTTGGGACCGAGAAACCCCAGCACTTCCCCGCGTTCCACGGAGAACGAGACGCCGTCGACGGCGCGTTTCGTGCCGAAGACCTTTGCCAGATTCTGGACCTTAATCATAGTAAAGCTGCCCCGCTTCCCAAAACAAAGTGGGGCACTCAGTTACCCAATTCTCAGCCCGCTGTAAACAGCTATTTCAGGCCGGATCGGCCTTGAAGCCGGGCGCAACCATCGCCCGGGCCTTCGGCTTTTTTCGACGCCGTCCCCGCGAATTTGTTCAAAAAAAATTAATCCAACTTCTCGCGCCCGGCATAGCCCGAATCGAGGTCGTGCCAGAACTCGATGTCGTCCTCATCCTTTTCCCAGCAAAGAAAAACTTCGCGTCCGTCCACAATGGCGGGAAAATCGATCAGGCCGCGCTCCAGGTCCTTGATTTGAATCTCGCGCCGGTCGAATTCGCGGGACAGGCGGCCCAGCTCAATCATGGTGCGGGCCCAACTATTTACCAGGGAACCGCCGAGATCGCGACCAGGCGCCATCAGCCCTTCCAGGCGCTTGCTCTGCTGCTGCATCTCGTCGCTCAGGTGGAGCAGCTCCTTCAACCACTCGCGAATGGACGGCAGCAGCGCCCGCGCCTCTTCGCGTGTGTAATGTTTATTAAATCGCAATTCCATGAGTCCCCGGCGACTAAGGTTTGGGCCGATCGAGTTTCTTTTTAATCACCTCGTTCGCCTCGAGCTTCAAAGACTTGCCCCACGCCTCGCGCGCCTTGTCGTCCTGCTTGAGCGCAGCGTAAATGTCGCCCAGATGGTCGAGCACGGTGGCGTCGGGTTCCGGCGAAAGCTCCACGGCCTTCAGAATGGGGGCGAGGGCTTCCTTGGGCCGGTCCAGCTTGAAGAGGACCCAGCCGAGGCTGTCGAGGTAGGCCGCATTCTGCGGTGAAAGTTTGTTGGCCTTTTCGATAAGATCCAGCGCCTGGTTCAGATTGGTGCCGTGTTCGGCCCACATGTAGCCGAGATAGTTCAGCGCTTCCGCCGAATCGGGCGCGAGTTTCAGGCACTTCTCGAAATACGTTTGCGCCGAATCGTAGTCACCCTTGCGTTCATAGGCCGCGCCCAATTGGAAATAAAAGCTGTCATCCAGGCGGCCAGGGTCCGTGGCTTTGGCGATGACCTCGGCCGCCGTGAAATGCCGGATGGCCTCGGGATAGGCTTTCAAACGCATGTTCACGTGGCCTTGCAGCCATTCGAGGACGAAATTCTGCTGAAACATTTTTACGGCGCGGGCAAGGGTGTTTTGGGCCAGTCCGGGCTTGTCGTCGGCGAGCTGCGCGAGCGCCAGGTCGTAATAAGCCTGCTCGAACTCCGGGCTGAGCAGCACCGCCTTGCTGAAATACTCCACGGCCTCCCCCGGCTTCTTTTGCTCGTAGGCGATGCGGCCCAGTCGGTAGCAGGCCTCCACGTTGGTGGGGTCTTCACGCAGGATCGCCTGCAGCAACTCGCCGGCGTGCTGGCTGTCCCCGTCGCGTATGTAAATCGCCGCCAGCTTCCGGCGAACGCGGTCCCGCAGGCCGGGATCGTCGTCGCGGCCCTTCAGGAGATCCTCGTACACGGCGGCGGCGCGTTTGTTTTCGCCGAGCGAGCCGAGATTGTCGGCCATTTTGAGGAGCACTTCCTTGCGCGTGGGTTTGAGTTTCTCGGCGCGCGCCATGACCGCCAGCGCCTTGGCCCGGGCGGCCTCTTTGTAGGTCGGCGATTGGACGAAAAGATTTACGTAGAGCTCAGCCAGGTTCACAAGGAATTCGACGTCCACCGATTCCTGGCGTGAGGCTTCGTCGAGGACTTTCAAAGCCTCGGCGGGGTGCTGATCATTGAGGTAGGTGAGGAAAAGATTTTGGTAGCCGGAAAGGAGCTTGGGATCGCGCTTGATCGCCATGCGATCCGCCGCGATGGCGGCGTCGCTCTTGCCCGTCTGCAAATAGACGAGCCCAAGCCGGGCATAGAGGGCGGCGGAAGCGTTGGGCCGCGCCGTGGCGCGCTTCAGGATTTCGATGGCCTTGTCGGGTTGCTTGTCGAGGATCAGGCGACGCGAGACTTCCAGAATGAGCGATTCGTCGCCCGGGTCGGAAAGGGCGGCAAGGTAGTATTCCTTGATCGCGGCAGCGGGGTTTTCCTGCAGATCGTGGAGGACACCCGCGCTGTAATGCGTATGGGCGGCGGCCACATCCTCGACCGGATAGGTGCCGGCCTTGGTCATGCCGTGGGTTTTGGCGGGCGGGTGGCTCGTGGAGGAAGGCGTGCGACAACCGGCCAGCAGACCGGCCAATACGCACACCAGCGCCCAAAAGCGATTTCCTCGCAAAACCTTCATGCCACACTGTCCACCAATTACGCCGCTGCGTCCAGATGAGGCCGGGCCATGTCCCGCCGGTTGCCAGCGGTCCCGGAAAAGGCGGCCCGTTTCCCGGGCAGACTGCCGCGGGAAACAGGCCGGTAAAACTGCGGCGGAGCAAAATGCCGCCGGCAATTACTTCTGCCAGGTGCGCTTCTTATGGCGATTCAAACGCAGCTTCTTGCGGCGCTTGTGCTTGTTGATCTTCGCCTTTCGACGCTTCTTTAGTGATCCCATAAACTTTTTACTATCACGGCCCGCGAAATTCGTAAATCTAATTGTACAACGCTCAATACACCACTTTGTTCAGCGGGTATTCGATGATGCCTTCAGCACCCGCATGTTTGAGGGCGGGAATGAGTTCGCGGACGATGTGTTCGTCAATGATGGTCTCGACCGCAACCCAACCGGGCTGGCTGAGGCTGGAGATGGTCGGATTGCGCAGGGCGGGAAGCGCTTTGAGCAGGCCGGCCAGGCGCTTCTCGGCGATGTTCATCTTGAGGCCGACTTTGGCTTCGGCTTCGATGGCGCCGCGGAGGAGCATGGCCAAGATCTCGATCTTGTTGCGCTTCCACTTGTTCTTCCACGAATCGTAATTGGAAATCAGGCGTGGCGTGGAGGTGAGGAGCGTGTCCACGATGCGGAGCTTGTTTGCGCGCAAGGAGGAACCGGTCTCGGTGACTTCGACGATGGCGTCCACGAGTTCGTGGGCTTTGACTTCCGTGGCGCCCCAGGAGAATTCGACCTCGGCTTTCACCTTGTTCTTGCGCAGGTACTTTTTGGTCAGATTCACAACCTCGGTCGCGATGCGTTTGCCCTTCAAGTCCTTGACGGATTTGATGGAGGAGGTTTCCGGCACGGCGAGCACCCAGCGGGTGGGCTGGCGGGAGACCTTGCTGAAGAGGAATTCACCGACTTCGTGGACTTTGGAATCGTTTTCCTGGATCCAGTCGAGACCCGTGATGCCGCAGTCGAGATACCCATGCTCAACGTAGCGGCTGATTTCCTGCGCGCGGATCATGCGGATTTCGAGTTCCGGATCGTCCACGTAGGGCATGTAGGAACGGCTGCTGAGCGAGATGTTGAATCCCGCGTTGGCCATTTTTTCGAGAGTGGCGTCCTGAAGGCTTCCCTTCGGCAAGCCCAGCCTTAATACCGATTTCTTGTTCATTTAGCCGGGTAATTCAAGCGAAAGGCGGCCTGACAGTCGAGGATAAAGGGGGGATATACCTTTTCGCAGAGCGGAGGAACACCCAGCCTAAAAACAGCGGTAACACCGGTAACAGCGGTAACAACCCGTATAAACATTGGTCGAAATGCGTGCCGGAACAGTAACATGGACCAGTAACAAGCAGTAACAAAAAGGGTTGAGAGTTGAGGGTTGCAGGGCGGCAGAAGAGGCCGAAGGACGAAGGAAACAATGAGTGGCAGCGAGCAATGTTTTCGTTGGACAACATATACGTGTAATGGCATATGTGTGTACAGGTATATGAAATTGGTGCAGATTTACCGGTGTTTGTGCGACGAGACGCGGCTGCGGATTTTACATCTGCTGACGCAGGGTCCGCTGTGCGTGTGCCATTTTCAGGAAATTCTTGAGGAGGCGCAGGTGGCAGTTTCAAAACACCTGGCTTATTTGCGGACGAACGGGCTCGTAGCCGCACAGCGGCACGGGAAATGGATGATTTACCAACTACCCAAGGACGCGCCGCCGGAATTGGATTTGCAACTGCGCTGCCTGCAGGACTGCGTGCAGACCAACCCGGTGTTTCGCGAGGACCTCAAGCGTCTCAAGAAAATCCAGTGCTCGTGTGAATGGGTGGAAACGGCAGCCGTGGCGGGAGCCGCGAAAAAGTGATTTATGAACAAACCAGAAATTGATTCGGAAGCGGTGCGCGACCTGGTGCGCAATGGTTACGCGAAGATTGCCCGGGATACCTCCAGCGGCGCGAGCGGGCCGGGAGTTTCCTGCTGCGGCTCGCCGCCACAGGAAAGCACCAAGCTCGCGAAAGAGCTGGGCTACACGGTGGAAGAACTGGAGGCGCTGCCCGAGGGGGCGAACATGGGACTTTCGTGCGGGAATCCGGCGGCCTTGGCGGCCTTGAAACCGGGGGAGGTGGTGTTGGACCTGGGCAGCGGTGGTGGGTTCGATGTGTTCATCGCCGGGCGGAAGGTGGGCGCCACCGGCCGGGCGATCGGCGTGGACATGACGCCGGACATGCTCGCGAAGGCGCGCCGCAACACGGCCGGTTACCGCCAGCAAACGGGATTGGACAATGTGGAATTTCGCCTGGGTGAGATCGAGCATCTGCCGGTGGCGGACAGCAGCGTGGATGCGATCATCTCGAATTGTGTCATCAACCTGTCACCCGACAAACAGCAAGTGTGGCAGGATATGGCACGGGTGCTGAAACCGGGGGGCCGCGTGGCGGTCTCGGACATGGCTTTGCTGAGGCCCTTGCCTGCCGAAGTATCGAAGCTGGTGGAAGCGCTGGTGGGTTGTGTGGCGGGCGCGGTGCTGGTGAGCGAAACCGAGGCGATGGCCAGAGGTGCGGGGCTGGAAAACGTCATGCTCAAATCGAATCCCGATTACGTCGAAGCGATGACGAATTGGGAGGACCCGCTTTACCGCAAAATTGTGGAGCACCTGCCGAAGGGCGCAAAACCGTCGGATTATATCACGAGCCTGGAGGTACAGGCGCGGAAGCCGGGGGCGGTGAAGGAAGCATGCTGTCAACCTGAGCCGGGAGAGAAGTGTTGCAATTAACGGCCTGGGTTTAAAAGGAATCGGCGGTTTTGATCCAGTGAAGCAACAAGTCTTGTTTGTCTGCATTCATAACAGCGCCCGGAGCCAGATGGCCGAAGCGTTTCTGAATCAGATTGGGGCGGGGCGATTCGCGGCCCAAAGCGCCGGGATCGAGCCGGGGAATTTGAATCCGGTGGTGGTTGAGGTGATGCGCGAAATCGCAATGGATATTTCCCGAAACCGGACGAAATCCGTGACCGAGATGCTCGAGTCCGGGCCACGGTTCGACTTTGTGATCACGGTTTGCGACGAAGCGAGCGCGGAGCGGTGTCCGACTTTTCCCGGAGGGGCGGTGCGGCTGCATTGGGGGTTTCCGGATCCTTCGAGTTTCAAAGGGGATCCGGCAAACGTGCTGGGGCGCACGCGCGGAGTGCGGGATGAGATTCGGAAAAGGATCGAGGAATGGTGTCGGACTACGGATGCCCCGCCCTGCTCTGCTTAAACGCGCTGGCCGTCAGCTGCGCCTTCGATGTGGACGCGAATGGGGAGAGGAAAGATTAGGATTAGGATCAGGATTACGATTAGGAGGGAAAAGTCAGCTGCGCAGGACGCGGCGGCCTTCGACGCGGATGCGGCCTTGCGCGAGGGCCGCGAGGCACTCGGGGTAGAGTTCGTGCTCGGCGGCGTGGATGCGGGCGTGGAGGGTTTCAGGGGTGTCGTGGTCGAGGACGGGGACGGTGCGCTGGCCGATGATGGCTCCGGCGTCCACGCCCGCATCAACGAAATGAACCGTGCAGCCGGTGACTTTGACACCGTGGTTGAGGGCCTGTTTCCAGGCCTCAAGGCCGGGAAAGGATGGGAGGAGTGAAGGATGAATATTCACGATGCGGCCTTCGAAGGCGCGGAGGAAATCACCTTTTAACACACGCATGAACCCGGCGAGCGCAACGTAATCCACCCGGGCGGCTTGGAGGGCTTGAACGAAGGATTGCTCGGCGTCCTCGTCGAGTTTGGTGCGGAATTTGCCGGGAGGAATGTGTTGCGCGGGAAGGTTGCGGGCTTTAGCGAGATCGAGAATGCCGGCGTCGGCGACGTCGCTCAGGACGAGAACGATTTCGGCGGGCAGGCGGGCGGAGGCGACGGCATCAGCGATGGCCTTAAAATTGGAGCCTTTGCCGGAGCCGAGGACGCCGAGGCGGCATTTGGGTTTGTCAGTCACCGCCTTTTGATAGCGGAAGGAGGAAAGGTTGCAAGATGAAGCTTAAGTGGGCTCGGAAGAACCAAGGACCAAGCACCAAACTCCAGAGAAGATCCAAGCTCCCAGAACCAGATTTTGGCAAGGTCGGCGGTCAACTCTCGAACTGCTGCTTCATTCCAGCGGTTCAATCTCGTATCCGCAAAGCTGGACGTTCCAGTGGGTGCCTACGAGGAGGCCGTCTGCCGCGATCCCCGGCAGCCGGCGCTCAAGGAATGCCTCCAACGGAATCACCGTCGGTTCATACTTCGACCAGTCCTGCCCGGCACACTGCCTGGCGTAGGCACGGTCCGACCAGAAGGGCATGATGCCTCGAGCTTCCGTATCATCAGCGGTGGAGGCGGAGCAGACCCATCCCTCCGTGCTCTTAAGCCCCCAGACCGCGCGGGAGGCCAAAACACGCTGGACAAATCGGTCGTGCCTTTCTTTCGCTGATGCGGCGGGCTCAAGCACAGCGGTGAACCGTAGTGGTCGAAGACCTAATGTTCTGCGAGTTTTCGATCGTCCCAGTAACGCCGACTCCCCAGCGTTAACTCAAGCGCATCCTTTTCTTTCAGGGCGTCCACCTGAGGGACAGAGAACAATTCGTGCCAGGAGTGCATGCCTTCAAACTGGATGTCTTTCGAGTCCGTGGGGAATATCGCCCCATCCAAGTATACGTACTCCCTGCCCGGCTCCAAATCCTTGAGCATCACTTTCATGAAGTCGATCCACACCCGTATGTCTTCCGCAGTTGGTTGCCGGCTCCATTTGCCATCGAGATCTCTGTGGGCCAGATCCTCCCAGCTTAGATCCAACTCCCCGGCGCGCGCAAACGTGAAGGCCTTCCGGCATTGTGGGCATACGAAGAGCCATCCACAACCGCACCAAGGGCAATCCATCTGCGCCGGGGCGCCGATGGGCGCCGTGATGCATTTGCAATGGGAAATGAAACTGTCGTTCGCCTTTACCAGGTAAAGCGTCTTGGTTTTTCCGAAGTCCTGCATTGCTGCTTTCAGTTAATCAGGCTTCACAAGTGGAACAGGGCATGACTGCAAGTTACGCGGATGGAGCGGGAGGGCTGGTCATGGCGGCAACGTGTTTGCGCCAGGCTTCGGGGGGATCGGCGGAGGAGCAGCCTTCAGGGAAGCGGAGCTCCGGGTAACACACTTCAACGAGGGTCATGGCCCGCCAGCGTGTCGAGCTTTTGGGAGAGGTGAGCATCTCGAGCAGGAGTTGTTTTTCAGGCTTTTTGTCAATGCCGCGGCGGGCAAGAATGACAATGGCCATCTCCATATCCGGACTTTCGGGGGAGGCGAGAATGGATTCGAGTTCGGTGTCCGAGAGGTCCCCCAGCCTGGATTCGATGGATCGCATCTTTTTGCGGGTTCGCCTGAGGCTGAAAATCACGTCGAGGATCATCAGGACGATCCAAAGGACAATGAGGGCGACGAGCAGGAGGAAGGGATAGAGCAGCAGGCCGAGCCAACCACGACTCGCGTAGCCGGCCCAGCCCACGGCCACGAAGGCTGCGACCGTGATGACCCGGCCGATGAATGGAGATCTGCGCAAAGCCATTTAACTCCGAAGGCAGGCTAGTTTGACCGCAAAAGATTGCGCAAACAGAAAAGGAGCCTGCGGGGAGCCGGAGGGATTAGGATTAAGATTACGAGTAGGATTAGGAACTGCCTATGGGGCGGATTGGACGCGGTAGAAGCGGGAGAGGTAGCCGGGGGCGGCGGTGTCGGTGAAGGTGAAGGGAGCGGTGTTGGTTTGCAGCGGGACCCAATTCAGCATGTTCGTGGAGGCTTGCACGATGAAGTTCTGGCCGGTGGGGCTGTTGACGCTGAATTGGAACTGGCCGTTGGCGAGGTAGTCGGGAGCGACCAGAATCGGCGCGTTTTGGACGGCGGTCACGGAGTAGTCGAAGGAACCGTTGGGGACGTCGGCGCCGTTGTAGCTCTTGATGTGCAAATACCAGGTCCCGGCGGACGTGGGCACGAGCGGGAGCGGGCCGGAGGACCAGGTGAGTTCGGTTTCGGTCCAGAGGTGGAGCGGGGAGTCGTCCCACGAATAGCGGTAGTATTGGACTTTGCCGGGGCCGAAACCGGGTGCGGCGGTCCAAGTGACGGTGGCGCCAACGGAAGGGGTGGCAGGGCTGGGAGTGATGCTGCCGGCGAGCGGCGGAAGCGAGAGGGTCCAGCCAATGTTGGTGCCGGTGGGGCCGGTGGAATTATTCCAAGCGCCGCGGGCAGCGGTGTGGTTGTCGTGGGCTTCCAGGGTGTAGGTGTAAGGAGTATTCGGAGTGAGATTAGTGTCGGTCTGGGAGGTGGCGGTGCCCCAGCCGCCGAGGGCCACGCCGTTGCGGGAGAGACGCACGCCGACATCACCAACGCGATACCAGTTTTCGGAATCCTGATTGCCCCCTGCCCCGGCATCTTCGTCGGGGCCAGCGGCGACATTTACGCCCTGGTCAGGCGGGATGACCCACGTGAGGGCAATTTGATTCGTGGACGTCGCGGTGACCGTATCGAATTCGGGATCCACGGGCGGGACGTTGTCCACGAAGACATCGTAGTAGCGGGCGTAGTTACCGGCGTCCTGATAGATGGAGCCACCACTGAGCCCGCTGTCCTGGAAGGAGGTGCGGCCGGACTGGCTGACGGCGAAGAAATGCAGGCGGCGATGGCCGGTGACGCCGGTGGCGGTGTGGGTCCAGTTTGAGGCAGCCGGGGCGCCCGAAACCGTGGCGTAGTCGGTATCGGCATTGCCGAGACCGTAGCCCCAAGCGTATTGCATGGTGCGCCAGCGAGGAACGGGACCCTGGGCTTTGGAATAACCGCCGGCGAACACGGTGGTGTTGTTGCCATAAAACGCGGCGGCGTTCAGCGGATTGGGGGTGCCGTAAACGTTGGTGATGACGATCTGCGGGTACCAACTGTCCTGCTCGTACCCGAGGCCGTAGCTGTAGTAGCCGCCGAGGTCGTAGTAATTTACGGAGGGCTCGTTCAAATTCGTGTCGATGCTGTTGCGGAGGCTGACGGTGCCCTGGAAGTTGTTGGTGAAGTTGTGGAGCTTGAACAGGACGCGGTTCCAACCGGCAGACAAGGTCACTGCGCTGGTGACGTCCTGGTCACGGGTGAGGGTGCGGTTGGCGTTGGTGTCGTTTTTGAGCGAGCCGTTGACCCAGAGCCGGTTGCCATCCGAGGAGCCGATCATGAACTTCGGCGCGGCGGAAGAAGGGACAAAGATCCAGGAGAAGCCGTAGGCGTCCATGTTGTCGCCGCCGCCGTAGGTGCCGGCGTTGCCTTTGAAGTTAAGCGTATTGGCGTTGTTGCAATCGCCGGTGGTGACGCGCCCGGCGGTCTTGCCGTTGTAACCGAGGCCGGCGGAGATGGCGTTGCCGTGCGAGGTATCCACCGCGGGATAAAGGTAGAGACTGGATTCGTTGAAGGAGCGGTTGGCCGTGTCGCTCACGCTGGAGGAGGAGTAGCCGCCAAGGCAGGTAAAGTCGTCGATGTACTGCCAGCGGGCGGCCTGGATGTGCATCTGGCTGTAACCGGCGGCAAAACCGCCGCAGGATTTGGTGCAACTGCCGACGGGCGGGCCGTCGTCCTGGGTGTTGCTGCGGAAGCCGCCGAGGCTGGCGATATTGAATGTGCCGCTGAAGAAGTTGACCCAGTTGCAACTGTAGGCGCAGCCGTTGATGGAGCCATTGAGCGATGCGGCGAGGTCGTTGCCCGCGGTGTTCACCGCCTGAAAATTCATCGTGGCGGAGGCATGCGCGTTGGGAACGATGGCGCTGGCGGTCAGGTAACCCCGGCCGGAGACGCCGTACTGGGGTTGCGCCGGCAGCCAGCGGATGTCGCGGTTGAAGACGGTGCAGTTTGAGCCGCTGATCGGAATGCCGAAGCTGTACCACGCGTTGAGCCCGCAGGCGGAATATGCGACGTAGCTGCCATTGCGCGAGGTGGAATCCATTTCGCCGGAGTCGAGGGTGTAGTTCCCGAAGTTGGTGCCCGGACCGGGAAGGACGACGGAGACGTAAGTGGAGAAGGTATCGCCGAACCAGCCGGCTGTGCCGCGCAACATGCGCCACGAAAAGACGTAAGTGCCGGCACTCGCCGGCGCGGTGGCGGTGAAATTGAAGGTGGAGTTATTCCCGACGGTGACGGGCGAGGACGGCAGGTTGACGCGGTTGAAGCCCCAAGTGGTGTTGTCGGTCGGGTTTTGCGAACCGAGGCGATAGGGATTGGAGCCGGTGTTGGTCCAGGTGGTACCGCCGCTGTTGTTAAACGTGATGCTGACATTAAACGTCGCGCCGGTGAGGACACTGCCGGGTGTGCTGCTGCTGACAAAGGTGGCCGCATCCACGGAACCGCCGATGACCAGGGTGGAGAGGAGCGAGGAAGCGGTGCCATTGAAGACGTCACCGTCCACATTGCCGGAGTGATTGGGCACGGTGGTGCCGCCGTATTGCCAGGCCGTCCAGGTGGACCAGGGAGTCGTGGAACTGGGAGAATCGGTTTGCGGATCGGGGCTGCCCGGCCACTCGGCGATCCAGGGAATCCACTTGGTAATGGTACTATTGAAATACGTGGCGGCGTGCGAGCTGGAGCAATAGATCGCGGGCTTGATGATGACTCCATTTGAAGAAGCGCAATTGCTGACCGTGAGACACCATTGGTTGACCCATTCGGAGAGAATGGTTTTGGTCTGGCCCGAGAAAGAGGCTTCGACGTCAAGCATGGGCATGAGGTAGGAGCCGCCGTTCTTGATGTAGTTTTTCGCCACACTCCAAAAGTATTTGGCTTCGGCATCGGCGCCGTTGGTGCCGGGGTTGGAATCGTAACGGGCGAAGTGATAGGCGCCGATGGGGAGGCCGGCGGATTTGGCACCGGATTCGTTCAGGGTAAAGGTGGGATCGGTGTAGCCGACGCCTTCAGTGGCCTTGCAGTACGCGAAAGCGATGCCGGAGTTCTTGATGGCGGGCCAGTCGAGCGCGGTGCCCTGCCAGTGGGAGACATCGATGCCCATGGGGCGTGGGGCGGCGAAAACAGTGGCGCTGCTCAGCCCAAATAGCAGGGTGAAAGCGAATGCTGCAAGAAGAGGACGCAAGCGCGCGGATTGGCAATGGCGCGGGCTAAAAAACCGGGGACCCATGACGACTACATTACTTTACTTTGGGGCGGATTTAAAGGGGAAAAGTGGAAAGAAAGCTCCAAAGACCAAGCACCAAGATCCAGAGAAACTCCAAGGAACAAGAAAAAGAAATTCCTTACCCCGCCCTCTCCTCCAAGTCGGAGGAGAAGGCGGAAGAAAAGACAGGTTGCGCTAGGCTTTCCAGACCTGGCCGGGCTTGGTTTTGATGGTGGCCATCGCGTTGCGGGTGTCGATGATCAGCGGCGCCCAGTCGGCGAGTTCCTGGTAATTGACGTTCGCGTGATTGGTGGCGATGAGCACGGCGTCGTAGCCGGCGACGATTTCCTTGCTCCAACCGGTGGATTTGGTGCCCGTCCAGTGGGCGTGTTCGCGCGTGGGGCGGATCACTGGCACGTAAGGATCGTAGAAGGCCACGGTGGCACCACGCTGCTTCAGCATCTCCATGAGGACGTAGCTCGGCGATTCGCGTTCGTCGTCCACGTTGGGTTTGTAGGCGAGGCCGACGAGGAGGACCTTGCTGCCTTTGACGGCTTTTTGGTGGTCGTTCAGGGCGTCGGCGACGCGGTGGACGACGTACTCGGGCATGGCGGTGTTGATTTCGCCGGCGAGTTCGATGAAGCGGGTGTTCTGTCCGTATTCGCGGGCCTTCCAAGTCAGATAGAAGGGATCAATCGGAATACAGTGACCGCCGAGGCCCGGGCCGGGATAGAACGGCATGAAGCCGAAGGGCTTGGTCTTGGCGGCGTTGATGACTTCCCAGACGTCGATGCCCATGGCGCTGTAAACGATCTTGAGTTCGTTAACGAGGGCGATGTTCACGCCGCGGAAAGTGTTTTCCAGCAGCTTGGCGGCCTCGGCCACGCGGCAGGAGGAAACCGGGACGACAGTTTTGACGGCCTTGGAATAGAGCGCGACGGATTTCTCAAGGCACGCGGGCGTGAAACCGCCGACGACCTTCGGGATGAGCGCGACTTTGCTGTCGGGATTGCCCGGGTCTTCGCGTTCGGGCGAGAAGGCGAGATGGAAATCGCGGCCGGCTTCGAGGCCGGAGCCGATTTCGAGCACGCGGCGGAGATCCTCGTCGGTCGTGCCGGGATAGGTGGTGGACTCGAGGACGACGAGCATGCCCTTACGCAAGTGGCTGGCGATGCTGCGGCCGGTGTCGAGGATGTAGGAGATATCCGGTTCGCGGTTTTTATTCAGCGGCGTCGGCACGCAGATGATGATGGCTTCAACTTCGCGGATGCGGCTGAAGTCGGTTGACGCGGAGAAGGCGCCGGACTTGGTGACTTCAACGACGGCGGCGGGCGCGATGTGCTTGATGTAGCTGCGGCCCTGATTGAGGGCGTCCACCTTGCCGGTGTCAATGTCGAGGCCGAGCACCGACACGCCGGAGCGCGCGAATTGAAACGAGAGGGGCAATCCAACGTAGCCCAGTCCGATGACAGCGATTTTCATGTTCGTAATAGCTTAAGATGTCTTCTGATCGTGGTTTTGACGGGAGGCAGGGTCCAGGTGGAGCAATTGCAATACGCGGCGCATGGGTTTGGGAAAGCGGTCGAGGGGTACGAGCGTGCAGAGGCGTTTCAGGGACAGATAACCGGCCACGAGCGTGATCACGGTTCCTGCGGCGATCGCGGCCAGCGGCGGCAGGAAGCGCCAGCCGATGAAGACCACGGCGATCACGACTGCGTAGGTCAGGCCGATGTTGCGATTGACGGACGTCCAACGAAAACCGCTGAGCCAGCGGACGACGAAATAGATGAGGGCGAGGTAAAAAACGTAGCCGGCGAAGAAGGCCATGCCGCCGCCGTTCAAACCGAACTGGCGGACGCCAAACCAGACGAACGCAACCTGCACCACGTTGGCGGCGCACTCACTCCAGAAAAACGGCTGTTTCGCGCCTTTGGCGAGAAGGATGAAGCCCATGGGCCAGCTCACGACGCGCAGCATCATGCCGAGGCAAATCCAGCGCAGCACCTGAATGGCGGGCTCAAAGGCCGGGGTGTAGAAAAGGTGGATGAGTTGCGGAGCGAAGGTGAGGGTCGCAAGCACGCCCGGCCCGGCGAGCAGGAGGCTGACTTCGGCCTGTTCGTTGACGAGATGGTTGCACTCGGTGTTGTTATTGGCGGCGGCGGTCAGGCGCGGGAAGAAGTCGGCGCCCATGGCCAGCAACACGATGCTGACGTATTGGCCACCGAGCGCCCAGGCGGCGACATAGCAGCCGGCGTCGGCTTCACCGAGTTTGCGGAGGAGAATGGTCCGGACCAAATAGCTGGCGCCATTGGCCATCAGGCCGGTGGCCATGAAGACGAAGCCCAGTTTGAGGAGCGCAGAAAGTTCGTCCGAGACGTCGTGCCAGGCGGTGGAGACGCTGGCGATGTTCACTTTGCGGCTGTACCACCAGGAAGCGCCGAGGGCGGCCGCGCCGACACAAATAAGCGAAGGCACCACGCCTTGCTCGCGCCAGATATAAACCACCGCGACGCTCATCAAGGTGCCATAGAAGGCACCCAGGACATTGGCAAGGGCGATGTCGGCGATGCGGCGCATCCCTTGTAAAACGGCGAGTTGCGCAGCGGACATGGCGCCGAAGAAAACCGCGATGGAAAGCAGGGCAATGTTGGAAACATGGCCGCCTTTCGGGAACGAAAGCCGCGCCACCGGCAGGCTGAGGCCGACGAGCCCGAAGGCGCCGATGATAGCGAGGATGAGCGCCACGCGACGAAGCGTGGTGACCGTGCGGGCGACGCGTTCGGGATTTTTGGTGGCGGTCGCTTCCGCGATCTGGCGGACGCCGCTGCTGCTGATGCCCATTCCGGCCAGGCTTTGCGCCATGTCGATGATGGACTGGAAAACCCCGAGCAGACCGATGCCGGAGGGACCGATCAAGAGCGCGAGGGCCTTGTTGCGCACGACGCCGAGGAGCGTCCGCAGCATGGAAGAACCGCCGATGAGCGCGGAAGATTTGAGAATCTGGTGATAAGTATGCTTGCGCGGGGTACGCGCTTCCTCCCCGCCTGTGGGAATGGCGTTAAGCGGAGCGGCCATACTTTGGTTCCCAGCGCTCATTTACCGATGCGATTCACTTCGCGGACAACGGCGGCGGCCTGCTCTTCGGTAAGGTGTGGACCCATCGGGAGGCTGAGGACGGTGTCGGCCAACTCTTCCGCGATCGGATAGGTGCCGCGTTTCCACCCGAGGTCGGCATACGCACCGGAAAGATGCGGCGGCACGGGATAATGGATCAGCGTACCGATGCCGGCGTCGTTGAGCTGCTTTTGGAAGTCGTCGCGCTTCGGGTGTTTCACCACGAAGAGATGCCAGACCGGCTCGGCCCATTCGGGGACGTAGGGCAGCGTGAGGCCGGCCTTTGGAAATTCGGCGAGGAACGTGGCGGCATGTTTGCGGCGGCGCTCGTTCCATTCGTCGAGCTTGCGGAGTTTCACGCGCAACAGAGCGGCCTGCAATTCGTCGAGGCGGGAATTGTAGCCGATGATCTCGTTGTAATACTTCTTCTTCGAGCCGTAGTTGCGCAGCGTTCGGAGTTTGTCCGCGAGCGCGGCGTCGTCGGTGGTGATGGCGCCGGCGTCGCCAAGCGCGCCCAGGTTTTTGCCGGGATAAAAGCTGTGACCGGCAGCGTCACCCAGCGAGCCGGTGCGGCGGCCGCGATAACGCGCGCCCTGGGATTGGGCGTTGTCCTCGATGACTTTGAGGTTCGCCTTTTTCGCGATGGCGTTGATCGGATCCATGTCCGCCGGCTGGCCGTAGAGGTGCACAGGCATGATGGCCTTCGTGCGCTTCGTAAGGACGGCTTCGATTTTGGCGGGGTCAATGTTCGACGTGCGCGGATCGGGTTCGACCGGGACCGGCTTCGCACCCGTGTAGGAAACAGCAAGCCAGGTGGCGATGTAAGTGTTCGACGGGACGATGACTTCGTCGCCCTCGCCGATGCCGTAGGCGCGGAGAATCAGGTGGAGGGCTTCGAGGCCGTTGGCCACGCCAATGCAATGCTTCGATTCGCAATAGGCGGCGTATTCCTGCTCGAAGGCTTCCACTTCGCGGCCCAGGATGTACCAGGCCGACTCCATGAAATGAACGTAAGCCTGATCCAGCTCAGGCTTGAGCTCCGAGTACGGCCCAACGAAATCGAGGAAAGGTACCTTCACGCGGGCGAACTCCCCATGGCGCGCAGGTAATCCTTGTAATCGCGGTAGTAGTCCTTCTCGTCGTACGATTCCGAAGCGAGCGCGAGGCAGACGGAGCCGGACGAGAAATTATCAATCTCGCGCCAGATCATCGGCGGCAGGTGCAGGCCGTAATACGAGCGGTTCAGGTGGAAGCGTTGCTTTTCCTTGCCGTCGTACGCGATGACATCAAAGCTGCCCGACATGGCGATCAGGAACTGATGGCACTTCTTCAACGCGTGGCCGGCGCGGTCGGCGCCGCCGGGGACATCGTAAAGATAAAACACGCGCTTGATGGCAAAGGGAATATGCCGGTCGTTTTCAAGAAAGGTCAGGTTGCCGCGGGGATCATTGATCTTCGGCAATTCCACAATTCGACAATGGCTCACATCCATAAGGTATCCGTTCGGTTTCCGACGAGATTTACTGCAAGTTTTGTTCCCGCGGGTGATCTTTATCCCACTGGAGCACATCCTTTTCGGCCAGTTTCGCGAGAGGTTCGAGGCGTTTACGCACGCCGGGCCAGTCTTTTCCGTCCAAAAGAAAGTGGATTTGGGCGACGCTGACGCCGCCGATGACGGCGCTATTTTCCTCCACGCGCACCTGGCGAAAGCCAAATTTCCGATTCAGCGACAGCACTGGCTGATTTGTGGACACGGTCTTGACGCGCAATTCGCGCATTTTCAAGGGTCCAAAGGCCACGTCGAAGGCGAGCATGGCGCTGGGAATCGCCGTCGAGACGCCGGGGCGGATAACCCAGCGGCCGGATTCAGCACTGTCACCAGTCACGTCATAAATGCCATAGGCGCCGACCGCGGTGCCGCTGAGAGTCTCGATGATGAAATAATAATCGCCGGGACGCGCAAAATATTTTTCGAGCCAGGCGCGCTGGGCGTTCACATCGGTGGCGGAATCCCCCACCCTACCCTTGGCATGGTCGAGGTTGCGCAGCCAGACGATGAAGGCGGCGTCATCCATCGTCACCGGCCGCAGACGCGTGCCGTAAGCTTCGACTCGGATTTGATGTTCCATAGCGATGAATCAGATCCGGATTACGACTTCCTGGCGGTAAAAGAACATGATGCGCTTGACGCCCACAATGCGCGCGGAGATTTCTTTGACCTTTTCGACCAGCACGATGCCGAGGCCCGTGCCGGCGCCCTTGCCGTGCAGGGCGTAGTCGGGATGAGACGCGACGTGGATGATGACGATCTCCTCGGGAGTGGTGCGCAAAAAGACCACAAGGCCAACCAGCTCGCCGTTGCGATCGCGATCGCAGGCGAACAGGGTCTGCGCATCCTGCTTGCCGACGCGCACGACCAGTTCGTCCCCGACTTCCTCGACCCGCGGATGGCCGAAGCGCTGGAGCGAGTGCAGGATGCCTTCGCGCACCAGGTGCTGGCGGGGGTTGAAAAAGAGGAGGTCTTCAAGCGCTGAGCGGCTGGTTTTCGGAACTCGTGAGGTGAAGACGAGATTCACGTTCGCTTGCGGGACTGGACGAGCGCCCAGAGTTCGGTGACGGAATTGACGCTCTCGAAATCGGCGGCGCGGAGATTGACCCCGTAATCCGCGTCGAGCATGGCGATGATGGAAAGCACCGCGAGGGAATCCCACTGGGGCAGCGACTTGAGGGGGTCGGACTCGGTCAACCCCTCGGCCTCGAGGGCGGCAGCGACTTTGGGCAAAAATTCGTTCATAGGGTCAATGACTATTACGGATAATCCACCATTTCACAAAAAGCGAGCGGGCCAAGTTCCATCAACATCGCGGACCACGTGAGGCCGCCGCCGAAGCCCGCGAGGCACGCGCGGATCGAACCTTTTTTGAGTTGTTCGGCCAAATTGATAATCATTGCCGTAGGGATGGTCGCGCCGCTGGTGTTGCCAAAGCTCTCGACCACGTTGTTCGGCATTTTGGCGTGCGGCACCTTCATTTTGTCGGCGAGCTTTTGGAGCATGAAGCGATTCGGCTGATGGCAGAGAAAATAATCCACGGAGTCCATCGTACGCCCCGCCTGGGCGAGCAGAGTTTCGATGAGGGGCGGGATTTCGGTCTGGACGAAATTGAAGATGGCGGAGCCGTCCATCTTGAGATGGTCCTTGGCGCGGAGGTTATTATCGCCCACATCCTCGAGCATGGCGGTTTCCGCGCTGGAAGGAATGCGCATGCCACCGGCGGGGATGATCAGCGCCTCGTTACGCGTTCCATCCATCTTGAGTTGCGCGTGAATAAGCTGGTCGTCATTCGAACGCTCGATGATGGTGAAAGCAGCGGCATCGCCGACGAGCGGATAAATGTTGCGGTCTTTGGGCGAGGCTTTGCGGCTGAGGACATCGCAATTGACCAGGACCACTTTCCGGATGGAAGGCTGGTCCAGGAGCATGAATGCCTGCATGAGGCCGACGACAAAGCCGGCGCACGCCTGATTGATGTCGAGGCAAAGCATGTCCTGCTTCAGACCCAGACGGCCCTGAACGATATTGCTCGTGGCGGGCATGAGGTGGTCCGGGGTTTGGGTGACGAGCAGGAGCGCGTCCACTTCCTCCGGGCGCAGCCAGCCGCGTTCGAACATCTTTTGCATGCCGAAGACGGCGAGGTCCGAAACGCACACGCCGGGCTCGACCACGCGACGCTTGTTGTAGCCCATCACTTCCATGAGCTTCAGCGAGCGCACTTCGGGGAAATTGAAATTCTTCATTTCCTCGACGAAATAGCGTTCGGTCGTCGGGACGGCGACCATCAAGCCGGAGATGCGTTTGCCGCGGAATTGAAAATTCATACTTTGGCTCCGCAACGCTGCAACAGGACCTTGATGGTTTCGAGGTTTTGAAAGTTTTCGGGGACGATGTCTGTGCCCTGGATGGAAATGCCGTAATTTTTGTCCAGCGCGGCGACGAGGGTGACCATGTCGAAGGAATCGAGCATGCCGTCTGCCATAAAATCGTTCGAGGTGGTAAAATCGAACTCGGGCCGGATTTCTTTCAGGATTTCGGGCAATGCTTTCATGTTTGGAGCCGCTTATTGAGCAATACTTCGTCGGTCAGGCCGTCCGGGGTGTAGCCGTAACGGCGGTATTTTTCGAGCGCGTTTTCATTATTGACGGTCACCCAGAGGATAAACCGTCGCACGGCGCCCTGGTCGGCAAAGTAATGGCGGATGAGCGCCGAGCCAAACTTTTGATCCCGATACTGCGGGGCCACCACCCAGTAACGAAGCACCGACGTCACGCCCTGCGTCTCAAAATACAGAAGTGCGCCCAGCTTGCCATTGCTTTTTACGCCGTAAACCTGCCGGGCGGCAATGGCGGCGGCCAGTTCGTACGGCTGGGGAAGCTGGTCGGCGTAGCGATCGAACTCCGTTTCGATCAAATGCATGGCCGCCTCCACGTCGGATTCGCCGATGAAAGCAACCTGCGAGGAACCGGGGCTGGCGTCGTTGTCTTCGGCGGCGCGGGCGCGCGCGAGGCGCTGGAGGCGATTATAGCGCTGAAATCCGGCGGCTTCGAACACGGGCAGGAGCGAGGCGAGCGCGGCTTCCTGCCCGAGCAAGTCAATCGAAAGGGGTTCGCCCTGGATGCAGGCGGTGGCGGCCAGGTCGCGGCCGAGTTGCGCAAGATCAGCGGAACAGAAATAAAGATGGCCGAAACCACGTTCGCGGCGGACGAAGAAAGCGGTGCGGCCGGAGAATTCGCCGAACAATTCACCGCGCTCGGTCCAGGACTTGAGGCGGGCCTCCACGGGGAAGAAGTTCGTGCAGTAGCCACCCGCGCCCTCTTTCGCGCGCTGGATGGACTGCTGAACTTCAGCGACCGTGGCGATGGGGGTCATGACGGTTGGTTGGCGGTGGCGACGAGTTTGGCGCGGTCGATTTTACCGTTGGGATTGCGCGGCATGGCTTCCATGTGGTTGAACACGGTGGGAAGCATGTATTTCGGAAGCGTAACCAGCATTTTTTCGCGAAGGAACGCCGGCTCGAGGGCTTTGTCGCACTCGTAAAAGAGCACGATTTCCTTCTTCTCCTGATTGTAAACGACGCAACTGTTGCGGATGCCCGGGATCTGGAGCACGGCATGCTCGATTTCGCCGAGCTCGATGCGGTAGCCCTGATGCTTGATTTGAAAATCCTTGCGGCCGAGGAACATCAATTCGCCCAGCTCGTTCCAGTAGCCGGAATCTCCGGTGCGATAGATCAGCTCGGGATAGTGCGGGTTGAGCGGGTTTTGCACGAAGCCCTTGGCTGTGCGCTCGGGGTTATTGATGTAGCCGTTGGCCAGCGAGCTGCCGCGCACGCAGATTTCGCCGGGCTCCTGCCCTTTGACGAGTTCGTTCTTTTCGTTGAGGACGAGAATCTCCGTGTTCCGGCAGGCGAAACCGACGGGCAGCTTGTCCTCATCGGCGAACTGGCGCTCGACGACGTAATAGGTGCAGGCCACGGTGATTTCGATGGGGCCATAGAGATTGACGAACATCGCCTTGGGCAGATGCCGCCGCCAGTAATTGAGGTGCTTCGTCGGGAAGACTTCGCCGATGAAGAAGACCTTGTTCACGCGATCCAGCTTTATCTTCGCGAGCAGGTCCAGGTTCGCAATGTTGACCATGATGGTCGGCACCCAGAAGATGAAATTAATTGGGTTCATTGCGATGAATTCGATGAGCTTGGGCGGGAACATCGCGAGGCCGTCGGGCACGACGACCCAGGTCGAGCCCTTCGCGATGCACATGCAGAATTCGAGTGTGTAGGCGTCGAAATAAATCGGGGCGAGACTGCCCATGACTTCGGAGCCGTCGAGCTTCAGGCGGTCAAACGCCCAATCCACGAAATCAATCGTGCACCGGTGGCTGAGCGAAACGCCTTTGGGAATGCCCGTGGAACCCGAGGTGTGAATGACGCAGTAAGGATCGGTGTCGATCAGCGCTTCAAGGCCCTTGAGGAGTTTGGCGTTGTCGTAAAGGGTCTCCGTAACCATCGCCTGTTCGATGAGGAGGAGTTTGTCGTCCGCGAAACCGAGCGCGCGGAGCGCGGGCGCATGCGCGGCGGTGGTGATGATGACGGGCGGGTTGAGATTATCCAGCATGCCTTTGAGGCGCTGGGCGGGAGATTTGACGTCGAGATTGGCGTAGCAATTTCCGCTGTAGAGGACACCGAGATCGGCGACGATATTGCCCGCGCTTTTGGGAAGGAAAACGGGCACCGGCCGGTTGCGTCCGCTCCAGCGCTGCTGGATGAGCGCGGCGCAATTCTTGGCAAAACGACCGATATCGGCAAAGGAATACTCCCCCGCCTGGTCCCTGACCGCGATCTTCCCTGGCGTTTTTTGCAAAGCGCCCGATTCAAAATATTCCAGTACGTTTATTTGCATGAGTAAAATCCAGAGGCCCGCAGCTTACTACGCGACTTCCCCGACAGGCAAGCGCGCGCCGCGAGCCAGCCTCTCAAGGCAGCAACTGCACGCGGTAAAACCGCGACGGATGGCTGCCCACATTGTCCGTTTGCGAGGCCGTGCTTGACGCGGCCGTGACATCCGGCACCACATCCACCCAATTGGTATCCACGCAATTGGTTCGATGCTGCAGCCGGTAAGTGCGTCCAATCGCAGCCGTCCAGGTGACGGTCGCGAATCCGTTGCTCAACGTGAGCCCCGTGATCACCGGCGGCGGAGCGGACTCAGCCGCCGTGATGGTGACGGTGAAATAATTGGTGGCCGAGAGGGCCGGGATTCCGTTGTCGGTCACCACAGTGACGAAGCCGTAGGTGCCCGCGTCCTGTGGTCCGGCAGGAGCCCAAGTGATCACACCGCCGGACGAAATCGAGACATCGCTGATCAAACCACTGAGGTTGGTGGCGGTCACGGCGTAGCTCAGGAGTTGCGCCGGCGAATCTGTGTCGGCGCCGGTGTTGGTGATGACCAGCGACGGCAGCAACATGTTCGGGAAATTCGACAAGGTGAGGTTGCCGAGGACCGGCAGGGTCGGCGCCGTGTTCAATTCGTTCACGACGACGGTGAAGACGTTGGTGGCGTTGAAACTTTGCGTGTTCACGGCGGCCGTATTCGTATCGGTGACGACCGTGATGAAGATGTTGGTGCTCGGGCCCTGGGCTTCGTCCGGCGTCCAGGTAATGATACCGGAGGGCGAGATGGTGGCGTTCGTGATGATGGCACCGAGGGAATTCGTCACGAGCAGCGAGTAGGTCAACGGATTCGCGGGAATATCCGTGTCGGTGGCGGTGTTGGTAACCGAAAGCGTGTCGAATTCGTAGATTGTCAGGTCAGGCAACCCGGGCAACGACGGCGCGGTGTTCAGTTCGTTTACCACGACCGTGAAGACATTGGTGGCGCTCAGGTTTTGAGCGTTCACCGCGAGGATATTGGTGTCGGTGACCACCGTGATAAAGGTGTAGGTGTTAGGACCCTGGTTTTCACCGGGCGTCCAGGTGATGATGCCAGCGGGCGAAATGCTGGCGTTGGTGACCACGGCGCCGGCGAGATTGGTGACGAGGAGCGTATAACCCACCGGATTGGCGGGCGAATCCAGGTCGCTTGCGCTATTGGTGACGGTGAGCGGGACCAATTCGTTCACGGTCAGGTCGGCCAGCACCGGCAGAGTGGGCGCGGTGTTCACTTCGTTTACCACGACCACGAAGACATTGGTGGCGCTCAGATTTTGAGCATTCACCGCCAACGTGTTCGTGTCGGTGACAACGGTGATGAAAGTGTTGGTGCTCGGACCCTGATTTTCCGACGGGGTCCAGGTGATAATGCCCGTGGACGAGATGGTGGCATTCGTGATGAGCGCGCCGAGCGAGTTGGTAACGGCGAGGGTGTAGCCCACCGGATTGGGCGGCGTATCGAGATTGGTGGCGGTGTTGGTAATCGACAGCAGGGTCTGTTCGTTGATGGTCACGTCCGGCAGCGACGGCAGCGACGGAGCGGTGTTCAATTCGCCGACGACCACGGTGAAGACATTGGTCGCACTCAGGCTTGACGAGTTTACGGCCAGCGGGTTCGTATCGGTCACGACCGTGATGAAAGTATTGGTAGTGGGCCCCTGCTCTTCTCCCGGAGTCCAGGTGATGATGCCGCCCGAAGAGATGGACGCGTTGGTAATCACCGCGCCGGTCGAATTGGTGACCGTCAGCGCGTAAGCCAGGGCGTTGGCGGGGAGATCACTATCTGTGGCGGTATTGGTCACCGTGAGCAAGGCAAGTTCGTTGATGGTCAGATCGGTTTGCGCGGGCAGGACCGGCGCGCTGTTCAGTTCATTGACGACGACGGTGAAGACGTTGGTCGCACTGCGATTCTGCGAGTTGAACGCCAGCGTATTCGTGTCCGTCACGACGGTGATAAAGGTATTCGTGCTTGGGCCCTGGTCTTCGCCCGGAGTCCAGGAAATGACACCGGTCGGAGAGATAGCGGCGTTCGTGATGACTTCACCGGTTGAGTTCGTCACGGTTAACACATAGCCCAGCGGGTTGGCTGGGATATCGGAATCAGTGGCCGTGTTGGTCACGGTGAGCAACGTCAATTCGTTGATGGTCAGATTGGTCTGCGCGGGAAGCACGGGTGCGCTGTTGAACTCCCGCACGACGACGGTGAAGACATTTGTCGCGGTGAGATTCTGCGCATTCACAGCGAGCGGATTGGTATCAGTGACCACGGTGATAAAGGTATTGGTGCTCGGGCCCTGAGTCTCCGTGGGCGTCCAGGTGATTACACCGGAGGGCGAGATGCTGGCGTTGGTGACGACGGCGCCCGACGAGTTCGTCACGGTGAGAATGTAGCCAAGGGCGTTGGCCGGGAGATCACTGTCGCTGGCGGTGTTGGTGACCGTCAGAAGCAGCGTCTCGGTGATGGTGTGATTGGTCTGGGCCGGAAGCACCGGCGCCGAGTTCACCTCGTTCACGACGACGGTGAATATGTTCGTGGCGCTGAGATTCTGCGCATTCACCGCCAGCAGGTTGGTGTCAGTCACGACCGTGATGAATGTATTCGTACTTGGGCCTTGGTCCTCACCCGGAGTCCAGGTGATGACCCCAGCAGGTGAAATAGCGGCATTCGTGATCACCACACCGGTCGAGTTCGTCACGGTGAGGACGTAACCCAGCGGATTGGCCGGCAGGTCGGAGTCGGTAGCGGTGTTGGTAACGGTCAGCAGCGTCAGCTCGTTGATCGTCAAATTGGTCTGCGCCGGCAGCACCGGCGCGCTGTTCAATTCGCTCACGACCACGGTGAATACGTTCGTGGCGCTGAGATTTTGCGCGTTCACGGCAAGCAGGTTCGTGTCGGTCACGACCGTGACAAAAGTATTCGTGCTCGGGCCCTGGCCTTCCGCGGGCGTCCAGGTGATGACACCAGCCGGTGAAATAGCGGCGTTGGTAATTACCGCACCGGTCGAGTTCGTCACGGTGAGGACGTAACCCAGCGGATTGGCCGGCAGGTCGGAGTCGGTAGCGGTGTTGGTAACGGTCAGCAGCGTCAATTCGTTGATCGTCAAATTCGTCTGCGCCGGCAATACCGGCGCACTATTCAATTCGCGCACGACCACGGTGAATACGTTCGTGGCACTGAGATTCTGAGCGTTCACGGCCAGCAGGTTCGTGTCGGTCACGATAGTGACAAACGTGTTCGTGCTCGGGCCTTGGTTTTCGGACGGCGTCCAATTGATGACGCCACTCGGAGAGATGCTGGCATTGGTGACGATGACACCCAGCGAGTTGGTTACGGTCAGGACGTAGCCAAGCGCATTGGCGGGGATATCGCTGTCAGTCGCGGTATTGGTGACGCTGAGAAGGGCAAGCTCGTTGATCGTATAATTGGTTTGCGCCGACAGGCTGGGCGCCGTGTTCAACTCGTTCACCACCACGGTGAAGACATTGGTCGCGCTCAGGTTTTGCGAATTGACGGCGAGCAGGTTCGTGTCGGTGACGATTGTGATGAAGGTGTTGGTGCTGGGCCCCTGGTCTTCGGCCGGAGTCCAGGTGATGACACCGGACGGCGAAATGCTCGCGTTCGTAATCACGGCGCCAAGTGAGTTGGTAACGGTCAGCGCATAACCCAGCGGGTTTGCGGGGACATCGCCGTCGGTGGCGCTGTTGGTCACGGTTAGCAGGGTCAGTTCGTTGATGGTCCGGTTGGTCTGCGCCGCGAGCGCGGGGGCGCTGTTCACTTCGCGGACAATCACAGTGAAGACGTTGGTCGCGCTCAGATTCTGAGAGTTGACGGCGAGGAGATTGGTATCGGTAACGACGGTGACGAAGGTGTTCGTGCTGGGACCCTGATCTTCGGCGGGAATCCAGGTGATGACGCCGACTGGCGAGATGCTGGCGTTTGTGATCGCCACACCGAGCGAGTTCGTGACAGAAAGCACGTAACCAATCGGGTTCGCGGGCACATCGCTGTCGGACGCCGTGTTGGTCACGGTCAGCAGGGCCAGTTCATTCACGGTGAGATTGGTCTGCGCAGGCAGGACTGGCGCGGTGTTGAATTCCCGGACCACCACCGTGAAGACGTTCGTGGCGGTGAGGTTCTGGTTGCTGATCGCAAGTAGATTGGTGTCCGTCACGACCGTGATGAAGGTGTTGGTGCTGGGGCCCTGGTCCTCGGCCGGCGTCCAGGTGATGACGCCGGCCGGTGAAATCGCCGCATTCGTGATCACCGCGCCCAGCGAGTTGGTCACCGTAAGGGCGTAGCCGAGCGGATTGGCAGGCACGTCGCTGTCGGTGGCCGTATTGGTGACGATAAGCAGCGTGAGCTCGTTGATCGTGCGGTTGGTCTGAACATTCAGAATGGGAGCGGCGTTCAGTTCGGCCACCACGACGGTGAACACATTTGTGGCGCTCAGGTTTTGCGCGTTCACAGCCAGCACATTGGTGTCGGTCACCACGGTGACAAAGGTGTTGGTGCTCGGGCCCTGGTCTTCCGCCGGCGTCCAAGTGATCACGCCCGCCGGCGAAATGCTGGCATTGGTGATGACGGTGCCGGCCGAGTTCGTGACGGTCAATGCATAGCCCAGGGCATTGGCCGGAATATCACTGTCGGTGGCGGAATTGGTGACCGTCAGCAGGGAGAGTTCGTTGATTGTGCGATTGGTTTGGGCCGACAGGCTCGGCGCACTGTTGACCTCGCGCACCACCACCGTGAATACGTTCGTGGCAGAGAGGTTTTGAGTGTTCACCGCAAGCGCGTTGGTATCCGTCACCACCGTGACGAAAGTATTCGTGCTGGGGCCCTGATCCTCGGCAGGCGTCCACGTGATCACGCCCGCGGGCGAGATGCTCGCGTTTGTAACGGCCGCGCCCAGGGAGTTCGTAACCGTCAGGACATAACCGAGCGGGTTCGCAGGCACGTCGCTGTCGGTCGCTGTGTTCGTCACCGTGAGCAAAGACAGTTCGTTGACGGTGAGATTGGTTTGCGCGGGCAGAACCGGGGCGCTGTTGAGCTCCCGAACCACCACGGTAAAGACGTTCGTGGCACTGAGATTCTGGTTATTGATGGCGAGCAGATTGGTATCGGTCACCACGGTGATGAACGTGTTCGTGCCCGGGCCCTGATCCTCCGCCGGGGTCCACGTGATCACGCCCGCCGGCGAGATGCTGGCATTGGTAATCACGGCACCCAGCGAGTTGGTCACGGTGAGCGCGTAGCCCAGCGGATTGGGCGGCAAATCGCTGTCGGTGGCGGAATTCGTCACGGTCAGCAATGTGAGTTCGTTGATGGTGCGGTTTGTCTGTACTCCCAGAGCCGGCGCGGTGTTTACCTCGCCAACCACGACCGTGAATACATTCGTGGCGCTGAGATTCTGGGTGTTCACCGCAAGCAAATTGGTGTCGGTCACGACCGTGATGAACGTGTTCGTGGTTGCACCTTGATCCTCGGCAAGCGTCCACGTAATGACACCTGCGGCCGAGACGCTGGCATTCGTGATGGTTGCGCCAAGGGAATTGGTGACGGTCAAGGTGTAGCCGAGCGAGTTGGCCGGGATATCGCCGTCGGACGCCGTGTTCGTGACGGTAAGCAACGTGCCTTCGGCAACAGTGAGGTTGGTCTGCGCGGGCAGCACCGGCGCGGTATTGACTTCCCTGACCACGACGGTGAACACGTTGGTCGCACTGAGGCTAGGACTGTTGATCGCCGGCAGGTTGGTGTCGGTGACGACAGTGATGAAGATGTTGGTGCTCGGGCCCTGATCTTCGGCGGGCGTCCAGGTAATGACGCCAGCGGGCGAGATGCTCGCATTCGTAATGATGCCGCCCAGCGAATTGGTCACGATCAGCGCATAGCCCAGCGCATTGGCGGGAATGTCGGCATCCGTTGCGGCATTGGTAACGTTGAGCAGGGTCAGCTCATTGATGGTCTGGTTGGTCAGTGCGGAAAGGGATGGCGCGGTGTTCACTTCGTTGACCACGACAGTGAATACATTGGTGGCGTTCAAATTCGGCGAAGCGAGATCCAATGTGTTCGTGTCGGTGACGACGGTAATAAAAGTGTTGGTGCTCGGACCCTGGTCTTCCGCGGGCGTCCACGTGATGACCCCAGCGGGTGAAATGCTGGCGTTCGTAATGACGGCGCCCAGCGAATTGGTGACCGTCAAGACGTAACCCATGGTATTGGCCGGGATATCCGAATCCGTGGCTGTGTTGGTCACGGTCAGGAGGGTCAACTCGTTGATGGTGCGATTGGTTTGCGCCGCGAAAACGGGCGCGCTGTTGGCTTCGTTGACCACCACGGTGAAGACATTGGTCGCACTGAGGTTTTGCGCGTTGACCGCCGGCGGATTGGTGTCCGTGACAAAGGTGATAAAGGTGTTCGTGCTCGGACCCTGATTTTCCGCGGGCGTCCAGGTGATGATGCCGGCGGGCGAGATGCTGGCGTTGGTGACGGCCGCGCCCAGCGCATTGGTCACGGTCAGGACGTAGCCCAGGGCGTTGGCCGGAATATCCGTATCGGTGGCACTGTTCGTGACGGTCAGCAGTGTCAGCTCGTTGATGGTGCGATTGGTTTGAGCCAGGAGCACCGGCGCAATATTCACTTCATTCACGACCACCGTGAATACGTTCGTCGCGGTGAGATTCTGGGAATTGACCGCGAGAGGGTTCGTGTCCGTCACGACGGTGATGAAGGTGTTCGTGGTCGGCCCCTGCTCTTCCGCCGGAGTCCAGGTGATCACTCCCGCGGGGGAGATGCCGGCGTTGGTGATGATCACGCCGAGGGAATTGGTCACCGTAAGCGAATAGCCCAGCGCATTCGCGGGCACGTCATTATCCATCGCGACATTGGTAACGACGAGCGACGTCAGTTCATTAATGGTTCGATTCGTCTGCGCGCCCAGAATCGGCGCGATGTTGATCTCGGTCACGACCACGGTGAAGACGTTCGTGGCGCTGAGATTCTGGGTGTTCACGGCGGCCGTGTTGGTGTCCGTAACCACCGTGATAAAGGTATTCGTGCTCGGACCCTGATTTTCCGTGGGCGTCCACGTAATGATGCCGGCGGGCGAGATGCTGGCATTGGTGATGACGGTCCCCAGGGAATTGGTCGCGGTCAGGACATAACCAAGCGGGTTCGCTGGCACATCACTGTCACTTGCGGTGTTGGTCACCGTCATCAAGGTCTGTTCGGCGACGGTCAGATTGGGCAGCGCCGGCAACACCGGGTTGGTATTCACTTCGCTGATCGTAACCGTAAAGCTGTTCGTGACGCTCAGCGACGGAACGCCGCTGTTGATGGCAGCAGTCATGATCGTGTTCGTCCCCGGGCCCTGTGTTTCATCCGGCGTGTAGGTGATGACGCCGTTGGTGTTGATGCTCGCGCCGGCGGGGGGGTTGACGAGAAGGTACATGATGGGATTCACGGGCGAGCCCGGATCGACCACGGTGTTCGTCACAAGAAGCGTAGCAAGCTCGAGCATCACGCGGTTCGTCTGCGATGGCAAAGTCGGGGCGACGGAAGAACAGCACCCGAGGCCGCTGACGGTGACCGTATCAATGCGCCAGCCCGTGCGGTTGTTGCCGTTGTCAGCACCGCAGCGCCACTTCAACTGCACGGTCTGCCCGATGGCCGAAGACGGGAGGCTGGCGACCGTGGTCAGGTAGCCCGCAGACGTCCCGCTCCAACAGCGGCGGTTGGTCAAGGGATTGCCGAAGGATGGGTCAATGACAGCGTTGTAACCGTTCGACGTGAAAGTGCCCCCGGCGGTGAGGATGTCGGTAAAATTGTTCGTGCCGATTTTGATTTCCAGCACGCCGCCATCGTAGCCATTGGTCGGCACCGAAGTGTTGTATTCGAGATCGTAATTGTTCCGGAAACGAAGCTGCGGCTGGGTCACGGTGATCACGAAAGCCGGCGAAACCAATTCATTCACGCCGATATTGTTCGCATCCGTGGAAAAGGCCGCGTTGGGCGAAGTATCCACGGTGGCATTGGTCGTAAACCAGGGCGAAGCCGAGTTGGAAGCAGAGGTGGTCCAGCCGGACGGCAACGCGGGCATGGTAACGCCGTCAAAATTCTGGCTAAAGATGGTGTTGGTCGTACCGGTCTGGTAAGTCGTGGAGACGGTGCCGAGGTCGGTGGGGCCGTCCTGAAGTTGCAGCACTGGCGCGATATTGCTGCCGCAAGCGGCGACTGCGGAGAATGAAAACGACTGGGTCACGGAAGCACCGCCAGCGATCAACACTCCGTAGGCCTGCGGCGCGCTGGGTGCAGCGACACCGTTGGTGACCAGCAGCGTGGCCACCAGATTGGTGGTGTTCCCGAAGCCGGTGTTTCGCAGCGCGAACGAAACCGTGACGGTTTCGCCCGGGTCTATCGCGTTGTTGGTCGGCACGCAGCTTTCCGCGACCAGCGCCGAAGCGGTCAGCGAAATGATCGCGCCGTTGTGAACCGTGACAGTAAATGAATTGGTGGCACTGAGGTTCTGGCTATTGACCGCGATTGGATTCGAATCCTGGACCACCGTCGTAAATATATTGGTCGTGTGATCCTGGGCGCCGGTCGGAGTCCAGGTAATGACACCACCGGAAGAAACGGAAGCATTGGTCACGGCGGCACCGCCGATGTTGGTGACGGTCAGCGTGTAGCTGAGATTGTTCGCCGGAATGTCCGGGTCGATGGCGGAGTTGGTCACCGTCATCGTAGTCAGGCCGATCATTCGGTTAGTCGGGGTAGCGACGAACGACGGCGCTGAATTGGATTCGGTTACCACCACGGTGAAGAAGTTGGTCGCAAACAGCCGTTGATTACTCAGGGCGACACTGTTGGTGTCAGCCACGACGGTCATGAAATTGTTGGTGCTCGGTCCCTGGGCTTCGGTGGGCGTCCAGGTAATGACGCCGCTGGGGGAGATGCTGGCGTTGGTGACCACCCCGGCGGCGTTCGTAACGGTCAGTGTGTAAGTGAGAGGATTGGCGGGGACATCCGAATCGGACGCCGTATTAGTCACCGTCAGGCTGGTGGTTTCGAGAATCGTGCGATTGGTCTGCGCCGGCAGCGACGGCGCGCTGTTCACTTCGAGCACGACCACCGTGAAGGTGTTGCTCGTACTCATCGCGGGTATTCCGTTGTCCGTGACGATGGTAGTGAAAGTGTTCGTGCTAGGACCGTCGGCTTCCGTGGTCGTCCAAGTAATCACGCCGTTGGTGCTGATGCTGGCGCCACCAGGGGCGGTCGCAAACTGATACGTCAGCGACTGCGGCGGAGATTCCCAATCCGTCGCGCTATTGGTGACCGTGAGCGTGACACCTTCGTTGATGCTGCGATTGGTCTGGGCGCCAAGAATCGGGGCGCTATTGGTGAAGGCGATCGAGTCAATCCGCCAGCCGGCGCTGGCGGTGCTGTTATCGGTCGCGCAGCGCCATTTCAACTGAACAATCTGGCCACCTGCGGAAAGCGGGAGATCCACAATCGTGCTGATGAAGCCGCCGGAGTTCCCGGTCCAGGCCTGCCGCCCGCCCAGAGCGCTGCCCGTGCCCGAGCTCAGGGTGGCATTGTACCCGCCCGTGTCGAAACTGCCGCCGGCGGTGAGAATGTCCGTGAAGGCATTGGTGCCGATCTTGATTTCCAGGACGCCGCCGTCGAAGCCGGACTGCAAATTATACGACTGACGGAAGAACAATTCCGCCTGTCCCGTCGGCAGCACGATCGTGGGCGTGACCAATTCGCTGACGCCCGCGCTGGATGCACCACCGCAAAACGCGGCGTTGGGCGAAGAGTCCACGGTCGCGTTGGTGGTATACCAGGCGGACTGGGAGCCACTGGCGGAGGTGCTCCAACCGCCCGGCAGGTTCGGAGCGGTCACGTTGTCGAAATTCTCGGTGAAGCCGAAGCCGCAACCGTAGTTAAACACGACATTCGTGACAGCCGTGCCAACTTTAACACGCAGAATCTGGCCGACCGTGCGATAAACGTTCGCGCCGGCGAGAGCGCCGTTGGTGTAGACCAGCATGCAGGGCAGCGAGTTGCTCCCGGGCAGCAGGATTTCCACCGCCGTGTTCGTGCTTTGCGAACCCGAAATTGCGCAGGAGATGACGCTCTGGTTGCCATTGGTCGAATAGCTGGCCGTCATCGTCACATTGGAGCGCTGCAACCACCATTGGTAGACGCCGATGGCGTTGGCCGACCAGACGTTCGGATGCAAATTCGTATTCAGCGCATACTGGATGTAATCCAGCGGCAGGGGATTGGAGCCGCCGCCGTGCACGTTGTTGCTCCCCATGGACAACATGTGGGAATAGAAATTGATCAGCGCGCCCTGGCCGTAATAGAAGTCAATCAACGCCCGCACATTATTGGTTGAGGGCACGTCCTCCATGCGCTGCGCGACATTGAGTTGATAGAACCAATCGCTCACCGGCTGGCTCAGGAATGAATACTTCATCCCGTTGGTCCGGTAGGACAGCGTCCAATGCGGGAACGGCGTCAGCTTTTGTTCGCCGGCAATCTTCACACCCAACTGCCGCTGGATGTCATAGGAGTCCTCACGCGTGGAATTGAAATAAGGCGCCACCCAGGTCCGCATCCCGTTGGTCATCAAACCCGGGAGCCAGTTCTCGATGTCCACGAAAGCGTTGGAAAGCGAAGCCATGGCATACGCCTTTCCGCTGGCATAGCCCGGCTGCGTCGTGTCGAGCGCTTCGTCCGTGCTCCAATGCCAGAAATTATAGCTGCTGTGATTGAGCGCCGGCGGGCCGTTGGTATTCGGATTGGGGAGACCGCCGTTGTGCGGGCCGATCGTGGCGCCGAAGTTGGTCATGGCGCTGCGGAGATTGCCGATGACGGTGTTGGTATTATAGCCAAGGCCGGCCATGTCTTCACGCAACGTGCCGGTCGTGAAATAATAGTCGCCCTTGGCGCCATTGGTGTATTCGGCCCCGGCGGAGGCGGCGATGCCATTGACCAGGTCATCGTAATTCTCCAAGTCGTGCCGGACCATGAAGGCGGCGTTGTAATCGTACGGCCACGGACTGATCTTTGGCAGCGGGATGTTGTTGGACTCGAACGCCCAGTTGATCGCGTTCTTGAAAATCATGTACGCATACATCGCGGGCGACCAACCGCCATGACCGATGAGCGGCTGCATGGGCGCATAGTAAATGAAGTACCCCTTGCCGTATTGCTTCACAACCAGGTAACCCGGGTTGCTGGGGAAAGTATCGCCGCGCATGAGGGCCGTGGCGCCATTGGTGGGCTGGGCGAGCCAGACCCAGTGCGGCAGCGCGGGACGCGTGCTATCGCCGGCCGGGCGGGGATACGTGCCCCAGGAAACTTCGTCGTAGCCGGAAGGCATCGCCCAATTGACGTAACTGGTGTTCGTCGGAATATGGGCGGTGAGCCGGTGCTGGGTGATGGAGATCGTCGTGTTGTTGATCCAATTCGTCACGCCCGGCGTGCTCATGTTTACACCCATTTCGCCCGGGAACGCAAAGTTGCCGCGCGTGGTGCCGTTGGTATTGCGCGTGAAGGAGGAGGAACCCACAAAGAGGAAACCGCCCGCCGCGACGTAATTGGTGAACTGCGCGATCTCCTCGTCTTGGATGGCCTCAGCCGCCAGGCTGATCACGATGGGGTACTTTGGCTGGCCACTGCTCAGGAGTCCACCGGCCACGATGTTCGAATCGCCAATCACAGTGTAGGCCGTGCCGTCCGAGCGCATCGCTTCCTTCATCGAATCGGGCATCGTCCAGTAATGCCAGTTCGTCGGCCACCACTGCTTGCCACTGGTGCCGGCGCCAGAAGGGGTCGCGCCCGAGGCGTTCATATTCTCGAACGCGCGCGTCAACTCCGAGTCGTGGATCGCCACCATCGGCAGCGTCGTCTGGGCATGGGCGAACGTCGGGCAAAACATCCCCAGCAGGACAAACAGTAGTGCGGTTCTCATCGAGAATACTCTTTGAAAACCGCACAGATAAACGTGCGACATTCGGCCTCTCATTAGGCGAGATTCAGCATCAATAGTAACACAAACCCTTGGGAGCGCTTTTACGGTTAATACGGAAATGGCGCACCCGTTTAATTACGGAGACCTTTTCGGCTGGCCCGTCCTCAGTCAAAAAGGGGATTGTTCATTCGGGGTGCCGTCCGGCCCCCGGGGAAAATTCTTAGGGCAATAACAGCACGCGGTAGAGGCGCATCTCGGCGCCGCTGATCGCGTTGGTCGCGCACGCGCTGGGCCCATCCGCCACCACGCTCGAACCGCACTGGGTCCAATTCGTTTGTCCAAATCCATCCACCGATTGCAGCTTGTAAGTCCGCCCGCTTTGCGCGCTCCACGTCACGGTGGCGACCCCATTCGTTACCCTCAGGGAGCCGATGACCGGAGGAGGAGCGGAAGGATTGACGGTTACCACAAACTTGTTGGTCGCGCTGAGCGACGGTATGCCATTGTCATTCACGATCGTAACGAACTCGTTAGTTGTACCTGCATACGCCGGGCCGGGCGTCCAGGTAATCACTCCGTTTGCATCTATCAGCGCCCCACTGGGAGCGTGCACGAGTGACAACGGACCGGGTCCCTCCTGGGACAGCAGAGTATACGTGAGTACATTCAGCGGCCGGTCATCATCCGTGGCCGCGTTTGTAACAGCAAGGGCCGCGCCAACCTCAATTGTGAGATCAGCCAATATCGGCAATACCGGCGCCTGGTTCGCTTCAAGAACGGCAACGATAAAGGTGTTTGTGGCGCTAAGCGGCGGGTTGCCATCATCCGTAACCACGGTCGTTAACGAATACGTGCCGGGCCCCTGCTCTTCCGTGGGCGTCCACGTGATGACGCCGTCTGGGGATATGCTCGCGTTCGTCACGATTCCGGACTCGTTGGTGACGGTGATTGTGTAGGCGAGCGTATTGGCCGGCACGTCGGGGTCGGTCGCCGTGTTGGTGACGACCATCGTCGTCAACTCTGTGATCGTCAGGTCTGCCTGGTTCGACAGCACCGGCGGGCTGTTAAGTTCCTTCACGACGATCTGGAAGCTGTTGCTCGAACTGAGCGCCGGCGTGCCATCGTCGGTCACGAGGACCCATATCGTGTTGGTGCTCGGACCCTGGGTCTCATCGGGCGTCCAAGTGATGTGGCCGTTGGTGGCATTGATGCTCAGCCCAGCGGGGTGATCGCCCAGACTGAAGGTGAGTGTGTTGGCGGGAATATCCGCATCGGTGGCCGTGGCGATCACGCTCAATAGCGAACCTTCATTGACCTCCTGATCCGCGGGCACGCTGAGCAAGGGCGCGCTATTCACTTCCCGTACCACTACCTGGAAGCTATTGCTCGAGCTCAGCGACGGCGTGCCGTCGTCGGTGACGATCACCCACACCGTATTCGTGCTGGACCCCTGGCTCTCGTCCGGCGTCCAGGCAATCTGTCCGTTCGTCGCATTGATGCTCATGCCCGCCGGATGCGCGCCGAGGGCAAAGGCCAGCGTGTTCACCGGCCAGTCGGAATCCGTCGTGGTCGCAGCCACATTCAAGAGAACACCCTCGTCCACCGTTTGATCAGGCGGAACATTCACCACCGGAGGACTGTTTACTTCCCGCACTACAACCGCAAAACTGTTGCTGACACTCAGCGACGGAACGCCGTCATCGGTCACGATCACCCACACCGTGTTGGTCGCCGGGCCCTGGCTCTCGTCCGAGGTCCAGAGGATTTGCCCGTTGGTGGCGTTGATGCTCATACCGGCTGGATGATCTCCCAAACTGAAGGTGAGCGAATTCGTCGGCACGTCGGCGTCGGTCGCTGTCGCAGTAACATCCAGCAGGACACCTTCATCCACGGTCTGATCATCGGGCACGGTCAAAAGCGGCGGTGTGTTTACTTCCTGCACGGTGACTACAAAACTGTTGCTGACCGAGAGCGCAGGGGAGCCGTTATCGGTTACGACCACCCAAACCGTGTTTGTGCTCGGTCCCTGGCTTTCCGTAGGCGACCACGTGATTTGCCCACTGGATCCGTTGATATTCATCCCGGAGGGATGGGCGCCGAAGCTGAACGTGAGTGAATTCGTGGAAATGTCCGCATCGGTCGCGGCTGCCGTTACGTTGAGTGATCCGGTTTCATCGATCGTCCGATCCGTCGGCACGGTCAGAACGGGCGCCGTATTCACTTCGCGCACCACCACCTCGAAACTATTGCTCACGCTCAGCGCCGGCGAACCGTTGTCAACGACCACCACCCAAACTGTGTTCGTGCTCGGGCCCTGGGCTTCACCGGGCGTCCAGGTGATTTGGCCGGTGGAAGGACCGATGCTCATGCCGACAGGATGAGCGCCCAAGCTAAAGGTCAACGTATTGGTCGGAACATCCGCATCCGTGGCGGTGGCAGTGACATTGAGTGGCGTGGACTCGTCGAGAGTTTGGTCCAGCGGAACGGTAAGCACCGGCGCGGTGTTCACCTCGTGCACCGTGACGACAAAGCTGTTACTGATACTCAAGGCCGGCGAGCCATTGTCGGTCACAATCACCCACACCGTATTGGTGCCCGGGCCTTGCGTCTCATCCGGGGTCCAGGCGATCTGCCCGCTGGCGGCGCCGATGATCATGCCCGCCGGATGCGCGCCCAGGCTGAAACTCAGCGTGTTTGTCGGGATATCTGAATCCGTCGCTGTGGCGGTCACGCTCAACAGCGTCGATTCGTTGATCGTTTGGTTGGCGGGCACAGCCAGCACTGGCGCGCTGTTCACCTCGCGCACCACGACCACGAAACTGTTGCTCACGCTGAGCGCCGGGGAACCATTGTCCGTGACGATGACCCACACGGTATTCGTGCCGGGGCCCTGCGTCTCGTCCGGCGTCCAGGTGATCTGCCCGCTGGACGCGCCGATGCTCATCCCGGCCGGATGCGCGCCAAGACTGAATGCCAGCGTGTTCGTGGGAACATCCGCATCGGTCGCCGTGGCGGTTACACTCAGGGGCGTGGATTCATTGATGGTTTGATTGGCGGGTACCGTCAGCACTGGCGCCGTGTTGATCTCGCGCACGGTCACCACAAAGCTGTTGCTGACGCTCAGGGCTGGCGATCCGCTATCGGTCACAATTACCCAAACCGTGTTCGTACTTGGGCCCTGCGTTTCATCCGGCGTCCAGGTGATCTGGCCGCTGGTCGCGCCAATACTCATTCCGGTCGGCCGCGCGCCGAGGCTGAAGGTCAGCGTATTGGTCGGAACATCCGAATCGGTCGCCGTCGCGGTTACGCTCAACGGACTCGATTCATTGATGGTCTGGTTGGCGGGCACCGTCAGAATTGGCGCACTGTTCACTTCCGTAACCACCACGGTGAAGCTGTTGCTCGTCGTGATCGGTGGCGCGCCACTGTCCGTTACCAGCGTGGTAAAGGTGTTGGTGCTGGGTCCCTGCGATTCACCCGGCGTCCACGTAATGATGCCATTTGAATTGATTTGGGAACCCACCGGATTTCCGACCAGGCTGTAGCTGAGTGGCGCGATGCCGGTGGCAGTGTTGGTCACCGTCAGCGGCGTGGATTCCGCGATCGTGCGATTGGTTTGTCCCGGCAGGATTGGCCCGCTATTGGCGCAGCAGACCAGGCCGGTGACACTGATTGTATCAATGCGCCAGCCGGTGAGATTATTTCCGTTGTCGGTGCCCACGCGCCAGCGGAATTGCACCGCCTGGCCGGCGGCCGATGCGGGCAGGTTGACGCTGGTGTTAATGAAGCTCCCGGAAGTGCCGCTCCATGCCTGGCGGCCACCCAGCGGGTTCGAGAAGGTCGAGTTGATGACACTGTTGTATCCGCCGCTCGCGAAGCTGCCACCCGCGGTGAGGATGTCGGTGAACGCATTCGTGCCGATCTTGATTTCCAGCACGCCGCCGTCGTAGCCGTCGTTCCCTGCCCCGGTTTCAAAATCGTAATTATTGCGGAAAGTCAGCTTCGACTGGCCGAGGGGAGCATTGATGGCCGGCGAAACCAGCTCGCTCAGTCCGATGTTGCCCACGTCCGGGCAAAACGCGGCGTTCGGCACCGTGTCTCGTATCGTGGTTTGCGTCACCCAGTTCGACTCCGCACCGCTGGAAGACGTCGTCCAGCCGCTGGGCAAAGCGGGCACGCTAACGCTGTCGAAATTCTGCACATAGACCTGCCCCGTGGAACCCATGGAGAAAGGAATCGTAACCGTCCCGCGATTGAAGACTCCGTCCTGAAGCTGAAGCGTGGCCGAAATCGTGCCGCCACAGGTGCCGCCGGCCGTGAACGTAAACGCCCGGCTGACCGCGGACCCGCCCGCGACCATAACCCCGTAACTCTGCGCCGCGCCGGGCGCGGTCACCCCATTCGTCTCCAGCAGCCTCGCCACCAGGTCAGTGGTATTGCCGGTGCCAGTGTTTTTGAGCGAGATGTTGACCGTCACCGTTTCGCCCGGATCAATCGCGTTGTTGGTCGCGATGCAACTCTCCGCGAGCAGCGTGGAGGAATTGAAAATGATTTGCGGCAGGCTACTGACGATGACCACAAAACTGTTCGTGGCCGATAACTGCTGCGAATTCACCGCCAGCGGATTGCTGTCGGTCACCACGGTGATAATCGTGTTCGTGCTGGGATCCTGCGCGCCGGACGGCGTCCAGGTGATGACGCCGGTGCTGGCATTGATCGTCATTCCCAGCGGCGGATTCAGGAGCGCATAAGAAAGCTGGTTGGCGGGCAGGTCCGCATCCGTAGCCGCGTTGGTCACCGTCAAAGGCACCAGCGAGGGCATCGTGCGGTTGGTCGGCGTCGAAACAAAAACCGGGGGCATGTTCGACTCCGACACGACGACGCGGAAGAAATTGGTCGCGGTAAGTGGCGGCGACGCATTGTCGTTCACCACGGTCACAAAACCATTCGTGCTCGGTCCCTGAGCCTCCGAAGGTGTCCACGTGATGACGCCGCTGGCGCTGATGCTGGCGTTCGTGACGAGACCGGCGGCATTGGTCGCGGTCAGCGTATAAGTAAGATTGTTCGCCGGCAGATCCGTATCCGTGGCTGTGTTCGTAACGATCATCGTGGTTGTTTCGACAATCGTGCGATTCGCGGGCGACGGCAGTGAAGGCGGAAGATTGCTCTCGGTGACGGTCACCACGAAGCTGTTGAAGGAACTGAGCGGCGGGTTACCGCCATCGGTCACGAGCGTAGTAAAGGTATAGGAGTTCGGCCCTTGCGATTCATCCGGCGTCCAGGTGATGACGCCGTTCGTGCTGATCGCAGCGCCCGCCGGGGCTCCAATCAACGCGTAGGAAAGCACATTGGTCGGGCCATCGGGATCGGTCGCCGTGTTGGTGACGATCAAGCTTTGAAGTTCGGCAATGGTTTGATCCGGCCGCGGCTGCAATACGGGCGGATTGTTGCCGGTGCAAACCCATGCCTGGTTGGTGACGGAAACACTGTCCACGCGCCAACCCACGCCGCCATTGCCGTTATCGCTGCCACAGCGCCAGCGGAATTGCACGGATTGCCCGGAGGCGGCGGAAGGAATCGTTATGAGCGTATTGATGAATCCACCCGAGTCGCCCGACCACGCCTGCTGACCCGCGAGCGGGTTCCCGGTCGTTGGACTCAATGAGTCACTGTAGCCGCCGGTGATGAAGCTGCCGCCTGCAGAAATGATCTCGTTGAACGAGCCCCCGCCAATCTTGATCTCCAGCACGCCACCGTCATATCCGGCTTCCGTATTGTAATAGTTTTTGAAAGCAATTTGCGACTGACCGTCAGGCAGATTGATTACCGGCGAGGTCAAGCTGCTCACTCCCGGCGAGGCAGCGTCGCCCGTGGAGGCCGCATTCGGCGCGCTATCGCGAACCGAGCTTTGCGTCACCCACGCGGATTGCGCTCCGCTTGTGGAGGTGGTCCAGCCCGAGGGAAGATTCGGCGCGCTGACCCCGTCAAAGTTTTGCGAGAACACCACTGTTGCTGGCGCCAGCGTGCACGGCGTGTAAGAGACGGTGACATTCGTCACAGTCGTGCCCACGCGCACCTTGAGCACCTGGCCGTTGGTGCGGTACGTGTTGGCATTGGCCGGACTGTTGTTCGCGAAGACCTGCAGTTGCGAAAACTGGACGGGGATCACGACCTCGACCGTCGTGTTCGTGTTGACGGAGTTTTTGACACCGAGCGAGATGGACGATTGCGCGCCATTGGTGGAGTAGCTCGCCGTGATCAAAACATTCGAGCGCTGTTGCCACCACTGGTAAACCCCGATCGCGTTCGCCGACCACAACCGCGGATGCAGGTTCGTGTTCATGCCGTAGGTCACGTATTCGGGCATGAGATCGCCCGCCTGCCCCAGGCCGTTGGCGAGCGTGTGCGAATACAAATTGATCAGTCCGCCCAGGTTGTAATAGGTGTCCACCACCGCCCGCATCGTGGTGTTCGTCGAGTGCCACTCCAGCGATTGCGCAATGCTGCCGTCAATGTACCAGTCGCTGACCGGCTGGCTCACGTACGAGTAGCGCTTGTTCGGCGTGGTCGTGGAAAGCACCCAGCTCGGAAATATGGAAAGCTTTTGTTCACCGACCACCTTGAGGCCCAGCTGCGCCTGCACATCCAGGGAATTTTCGCGCGTCGAGTTGAAATAAGGAGCCACCCAGACGCGCATGCCGTTGGTCATCAACCCCGGCAACCATTTCTCGATGTCTATGAACGAATTGGACAATGAGGCGAACGCGTAAGCCTTGCCGTTGGCGTAACCGGCTGGCGATGCGTTCAGGGCTTCATCCAAGCCCCAGTGCCAATAATCGTAGCTGGAATGCGCGAAGGAATAGTTCGGATTCTTAAGCCCGCCGTTGTGCGTGCTGATGGTCGCGCCGTAACTCGTGATGGCCGTCCGCAAATCGTTGACCACCGTGTTTGTGTTATACGAACCGGCCATGTCTTCGCGCAGCGTGCCGGTGCAAAAATAGTAATCCCCTTTCGCGCCGTTGTTGAATTCCACCTGGGCGGAATCCTTGATGCCGGCGACTTCGTAATCAAAATCCTCAAGATCATGCCGCACCATAAACGCGGCGTCATAGGGATAAGGCCACGGACTGACTTTGGGCAGCGGCGCCTTGGCGAGCTCAAACGCCCACTCGATCGCCCGCCGGAACATGACATACGAATACATGCCCGGCGCCCAGCCGCTGTGACCGATAAGCGGCTGCATGGGCGCGTAATAAATGAAATAACCCTTGCCGTATTGGTTCACGAGGAGCGTCGGGTAGTTTTCGGCGTAGGCGATCACGGTCGCGTTGCTCGCGTTCACCTGCCAGGCCGGGTGCGGCAGCGGAATACCCGAAGCCGGATGCGGCGAGGTCGAGCCCCACGGTATTTCGTCCGCCGATCCCGCCATCCGCCAGATTAGATCGCCGCTCGGAATGTGATTCACCAATCGGTGATCGGTCGCCTTCGTGAAATAGTTGTTGAAGCTCCAGTTCGTCAGGCCCGGCTTGGCCATGTGAATGCCCATCTGATTGGCGATGGCGAAGTCGCCGCGCGTGGTGCCGTTCGTATTCCGAGTGAATGAGGACGACCCGATGAACAGCACGCCGCCCGCCGCCACGTAGTTGGTCAGCGGCGCGATCTCATCGTCGCGCATCGCCTCGGCCGCCAGGCTGATACAAATCGGGAAGCGAGGCTGGCCGTTCGTCAGCAGAACGCCGCTGGTGATATTGGAGTCGCCCACAACCGTATACGCCGTGCCATCGGAACGCAGGGCTTCCTTCATGGATTCCGGCATCACGAAATAATGCCAGTTGGTCGGCCACCACTGGTTGCCCGACGTGCCGGCGCCCGAGGGAGTGGCGCCGGAGGCCGACATGTTTTCGAGCGCGCGAGTGAGTTCGGAGTCGTGGATCGCCACCACGGGCTGCATGCCCTGCGCGTGCACGCGCAGCACCAGGAGCAGGAAAATGGCGGCCGCACCCAGGAGACACTTCATCCGGCGCCCGCTCATTCCATCGCTCCAACTTCCTTGTTTCAAACTCAAGTCGGTCGTCATTCCAAGACGCACAAATTCTAACACAGAGACCCGATCGAGGCATGGGGCTTTAGGGTAAAATGGCTTCCTTTGTTTACGGAACAGCCCGTCAGTAGCCGTACGGAAATGCAGCGCTGGGGACGCTTAAGCCTTCGCCCGCTTCGCCGCCCGCCACTGATCCCGCAACAGATACAACCTGCGGTACAACCCTCGCGGCAGTCCCCGCGGCAGCGAACGCGCCGCGCCGCGGAAATTCCCGCGGCCGACGGCTTTCCCCAAAATTCCCAGGCGCGTGACAAAGGTGCCGTCCATCATGTCGCGCTCGATCGCGTAGTAACTCCGGATGCGCGCCGCTTCGCGCGTCAATCGCTCCGCTTCATCAGCGGGAATGCGCCCCTTCGCGGCAAGAGTGGCGATGTCCCCCAGCATGCAGTCGTAGGCCATCACGCTCTTCTCATCCACCCAGCGCAGCCGCTTCTCGCGATGATCGAACGAAAGCGTGTCATCGCCGCCGGCGAAAAAGGAAACGTTTGCTTCGTGCCGGCGGTATTTCACAAGCGGCGGATGCACGTACACCAATTCGCCGATGGCCAGCGTGCGAAAAGAAAGCGTCAGATCTTCCAAGTCCGCCTTCAGCGGCCCGAAGTAGCGAAAGAGCTCCCGCGACCACATGTGCGTGCAGCCGTTCACCACCGGCGTTTTCGTGGTTAGGAAATCGAGCAGGCTTCCCTTCAGTGTGCGCACCTGCGTCTTGTCCTCCAAAGGCGCGCGCAACCCGCCGACCTCGCGCAGCTCTCCCTTTTCGGACATTGCCTGGTAACTGGAGAATACCGAAGTTGCGCGGCCACCCGATTTTTCCCAGGCATCGAACAGCACCTGCGTTCGTTCCGGCACGGAAATATCGTCGCCGGCGCCGGCCACGACCAACTCACCCTGCGTGAGATCCATGATGCGGTTCACGTGGCCGCCGATGCCCAGGTTCGTGGCGTTTTTGTTCAGGATGATCTTGTGCGGCCCGCGATAGCCGGCCGCCATTTCCTGCACAATCTCAAAGGTCCGGTCGCGCGAATTATCGTCCGAGACGATGATTTCCAACGGCGAATAAGTCTGGGCGAACGCGCCCTTCACCGCCTCGGCGATGTAGTTCTCCTGGTTGTAAGTGGCAACCAAAAAACTGATGAGTGGTTTGGACATGGGAATTGGTAGTGCGAATCAGCTTTTTCTAGCTTCGACAGCAAGGCATTCCCCGACCCCCGGTTTGAACCAAAGCAACACCTGCTCCATCCAGGCGCGAATTTGCGGCACCACGCGGGCCGCCAGTTTGCCGGCTGCAGGCTGCGCAAGCTGGTGGCTGAGCTTCCACACGTAAACAGAGTTGGAAGTGCGCACCGACGAATCATTAAATCCGGCGGCTTTCAGCAAGCGCGTCATCGAATCCGGATTAAAAATGTGCAAATGCCGCGGCGGCTCCAGCCCGCGCCAGTCTTTGCCGAAGACATGCCGGCCGTAACTGTCCTGATTCGGCGTGAACACCAGCAAACGCCCGCCGGGTTTCAAAATGCGCGCACACTCCCGAATCGTGGCAACGGGATCGGGCACATGCTCGATCACGTGGTTCAGCACCACGGCATCGAAACGCGCGTCGGGATACTCTTGCTGCTCCAACGACCCGAGCTTCGCGGTAAGTCCAAGGCCATTCGCAACCTTGATGGCATTTTCGTCGAAGTCATTGCCTTCGATCTGCCAGCCGAGGTCGCGCATCTTCACCATCCACTCTCCGGTCCCGCAACCGACATCCAGCACGCGGCCACCCGGCAGCGCGGGCAATCGGCGCACTTCCTCGTCAGCCTCGGTCCGATGGATCGGCAGCAGATACATGAGCCGGCCGAGCAGCCGGGTGAGGAAAGCACTCGCGCCCGCGTCATACCCATAGCGCACGGATTGATAACCGCGCTTCATGCGACGGTAGATGCGCCGGGGAACACTTTGCGACTGGCCGGCTTCGCGAGCGGTGTGGGTATAGTATTTGAGGTAGGCCTTCCACAGGTCTTCCGTCAAAGGCATCGGGTCCAGCCAGAACAACCCGCAGGTGCGATCGGCACACTTTTTCAACGTCCAGGAGCCGGCCGCGCCGAACAGGCGGTCATCCAGCCCGGAGTACGCGACGACGCCCTGCCCTCCGCAAAGGGCACACTGGCCGCGCGGCGCGCTGCCGATCGTAGCTTCCGAACTCATTTCCGCGATGGGCTCAAGCCATGAAATTGTCTCTGAAATCAGGCCATTTTCGCTGTCTCGCGAATCTGACCGAGCCGGAATTGTACCAAGTACGGGCATGGCAGGAAAGAAACACCGTGCGGCGGCCGGGCCGGTCAGCCGGGATTGGGCACCACTCGGATCCGGTAGAAACGCTGCGGACCTGTGGCGTTCGGGTCTACGAGCGTCTTGGTGGTTCCGTCGCCAATAACGCTGTTTACGTTGGTCCAATTCGGGTCGGAGAGGTTGATCTTGCAGTCGAGGTAATAAATATACCCGTTGTAAGTGAGCACGGACACCGAGAATTGCGTGCCGACCAGCGTCGGCTTTGAGGTGGTGTTGAAAACCATGTCATTGCCATACGCAGAGCCGTTGCCGTTGACGGCCACCATCCGGTAGTGGTAGCCGGCCTGTTGGGTCAGTGACGAAATGAGGGCGCCCAGTCCAACGGCGTTGGTGCCCGAACCCACGTTGACGGTGGCTGTCACCTTGCCGTAGTTGGTGGTCGCGCCGTAGGCGAAGTAGGCCTGGGCGGACAACCCTTTCGGATTCACGCTGCCACTGAGAGTGGCGCTCGCGTAGGCAAGGTCGGAAATCGGCAGCGTAGTTGCCACCGGCAGGGTCACCGACACCAGCGAGACACGGTCCAGTTTCGCAAATGGCACGCGGCCCCGGACAATGAGTTGATGCGAGCCGGCGGACAAATGGAACACCGGCGTGCTAAACTGCGGTGAAGTGCAAGTTCCCGCGCCCATCCACGACACAGCGCGGGTATCGAAATTGGTCGTGATGGTCGAGAACCAGATCATCTGCGGATCCTGCGGTTCCGCATCAATGTTCACGTAGAACGAATTCTGCCCGAACTTCGGCGCATCAATTATCCCCTGCACGATATAATCCCCCGTGTTGGTGATTACGAAATCATACTCCGCGCGTCCGCCATCGCTGACGCCGCTGGCGACAGTTTGATAGATGCAGCCGTTGGTGACGATAAAGGGCCCGCTGAGGATTCCATTTTCGGCTTCAAACGTGAGGTTGGACAAACTGCGCACCCCGGAAACCGAGGTCACCGGCAGAGTCGCCTGCGCCATGGTCTGCCCGTCGCTGACCCGCAGGATCCACGTGTAATTGCTGCCGGCCGAATTGGCGGGATAGGTGTAGGAAATCGTCGCGACGCTCCCTGTGCCGCTCTGGTAGGGGAATTCACCCACGCCTGCGCGGATGTAACTCCAGGTCCACGACAAGGCGTCACCGTTCGTATCGGACACCGAGCAGGAATACTGCGCCACACTCCCCGCCTGGACCTGCGTGAAGGGCCGGCTGGCATCAAGATCAGAAAGGTTCTGCGAGATGGCGGACAGCGTGGGCGCGACGTTGGTCAGGGCGCGGCCGTTGCCGTGGTATTCATAGGCGCCGATGTCCCAGGCCGGTCCCTGCGGGCGGGTAATCACTTCCCTATCCACACTGAAATAGGCGCTCAAATCAACGCCCGCGTTGGCCGCGCCACCATCGGTGTCAGCCAGGTGCAGGTCATTGCTCGCGCCGAAAGGAGTATAGCTGACGAACGTCGGCATATTGGTCCGGCCGTTGGGCTCGAATTTCTGGACCCACGCCGAAGCCGAATAGCTGGCGCCGTAATAAATGAAAGGCTCGGTGACGGCATTGAAATAGAGGTTCGCGTCGAAAGCGAAAGAATCGCTTGTGAACCCGCAATTGTCCTCGATGTAGAGCAGCGGCATGAAGGTGCCGTTGCCGCAGTTGTAGAACAGGTTGTTCTTGAATTCGTTGCCCGCGCCGCCCGGCTTGCCTTTCAGGTTCGAAAACGTGATCGGGATCCAGGACGAATTGTCCATGAACGTGTTGTTGAAAATCTTGAGGTTCACCAGCGTGGAGATGTTGCCGCCGGAGGAATAGAGCCGGAAATATTCGGGATACGGATCAATCGCCTGCGTGATGTGAAACAGGTTGTTGAAGATCCAGATGTCATGCGGCTCGGGGTCGCTCCAGCAATCGTAATCGAACACCGAATCGCCCACGTTTTCGAACTCGTTGTTGTACACCTTCACGTTGTTGCCGGTGTTCTGAATCATGTCCGGATGCTGCGTGGAGGTGAAATTCGTGGTCGTGTGCTCCACGAAATAATTGCCGAAGATCGAAACGCCATCGCTGCACTGGATGCCATCGGGACCGGCGTAGCTGCCCGAACCGCCCGGGGGCACCGCCCAGTTGAGAACCATCTCGAACCGATTGCTGCAAATGATGTTCGCATCCCAGGTGCCCATGCAGCCGGCAACTGCGATGGCCGCATCACCGCGCACGCCTTGCAGGATGCAGTTGCTGATGCGGAATTGCGTGGCTGAGGAAGCCAGCCGGATGGGATTGTTGCAATTGGTGGAGGCCACATGGTCAATCACCACGCCCCGCGTGCTATCCGCGTAAATCGCCACCGCGCTGGAATTGTCCAGGTAGTTGCGGAGATTGTTGATCACGAGATTGCACTGGCCGTTCACCTCGCCACTGATGGTTACGTAGTCCTTCAGGCACGTGATGGCCACAGCGTCGTCGAGGTCACCCAAGTAGTCGTAGTCCCAAGTGACCTTGCCGTTGTGGTTGGAATTGGCCGCGTCCAGCGTGATCACGATCGGATAATTCGAAATCCCCGCGGCGCCGACGATCAGGGCATTCGTATAGACTTTCGAGGTGCTGCCACCGCTGATGTAGAGCGTGTCGCCGGCTTTCACGCCGGTTGCCCCCCAGATGATGTTGGAGAAATTGGTCCATGCGTTGGCCCAACTCGTGCCGTTGTTTGAACTGCCCACTGCCGCGTTATCAATATACCAATCCGCGTGCGGGCCGACGACGCTCAGCACCGCGACCGAACTAGTCACCGCGCCTGCCAGATTCGTGATCACCACGGTGTAGTTCCCCGCGTTCGAGCTTTGCAGGTTGCTCAGCGTGAGGCTGCTCGAAGTCGCGTTACTCAATTTCGTGGTGCCCCGCCGCCATTGATAACTCAATACCGGAGTACCCGTCGCCGCGACCGTGAAGGACGCGCTGCCACCGGGAGGGCCCGCGGTGTTGGTCGGTTGCGTGACAATGACCGGCGCCCCTGCAATGATAAGCGTCGCGACAGAACTGGTCGCCGATCCGGCGGAGTTCACCGCCACCAGTGTGTACGGCCCGGCATCTCCGGCGGCAACATTGCTGATGGATACCGAAGTCGAGGTCGCCCCGGTAATCCGCGCGCTGTTCGTCAAATTGACTCCATTGAACCGCCATTGATAGCTCAACGGCGCCGTTCCGGTGGCTGCACCGGAGAAGGTGGCGATGGTTCCGCTCGTGTTCGTCAGATTCTGCGGCTGAAGGCTAAAGCTGGGCGGAACCCACACCGTCAGGCTGGCCACCGAACTCGTGACCATGCCGGCCACATTGCTCACCACCAAGGAGTATCCACCCATGTCTCCAGTCACCACCGAACTGACGCTCAGGACGTTCGAAGTCGCGCCACTGATGCGTCCGCCGTTGGCCATCGGCACGCCGTTATACTGCCAGAGATAAGTCAACGGGGCCGTGCCATTCGCGGTGGCGCTGAAAGTCGCAGTGGTTCCAGTCACATTTGTCGTGCTCTGCGGCTGGGAGGCCATGACGGGTGTGGAGATTACTGTCAGGCTGGCCACCGAGCTGGTGACTGCGCCGGCGACATTGGTCACAACCAGGGTGTAGTTGCCCGCATCGCCGGGGAGCAGTCCACTGATCGCCAAAGCACTCGAGCTTGCGCCGGATATCCGTCCGCCGTCTGTCAACGGCGCTCCATTGAATTGCCATTGGTAGCCCAAGGGTGCGGTCCCGGAGGCGGTGGCGCTGAAATTTGCCGTCGTGCCGCCCACGTTCGTGGTGCTCGCCGGTTGACTGGTCATGGCCGGGGGCACCCAGACGGTCAAAGACGCGACCGCGCTCGTGATCACGCCCGCCGAGTTGGTGATCACGACGCTGTAATCGCCGGCAAAACCGGTGATCAAATTCGTGATGGTCAGGGTGGGCGAAGTGGCGCCGCTCACGCGCCCGCCATTGTTGATTTTGCTGCTGCCGTACAGCCATTGGTATGTCAGCGGCTCGGTGCCATTGGCGGCCACGGTAAAATTCACGGTCGTTCCGACGATATTGGTCGCGCTCTGCGGCTGGCTCGTGATCCCCGGTGGGACCCAAACCGTCAGGCTCGCCCCCGCACTCGTGATCGTCCCCGCCACATTGCTCACCACCAGCGAATAATTCCCCGCGTCGCCCGTCACTACTCCGCTGATAGCCAGCGCCGTTGAACTCGCGCCGCTCACGCGGCCTCCGTCGCTCAAGGGCGCGCCATTATACTGCCACTGATAGGTCAACGGAGCCGTGCCCGTGGCGGTGGCCGTAAATCCCGCCGTGGTTCCGGTGACATTGGTGGCGCTCTGCGGCTGGCTGGCCATCGCGGGCGGAACCCAGACCGTCAGCGTCGCCACTGCGCTGGTGACCATCCCGGCCATGTTGCTGACCACCAGCGTGTAATTCCCTGCGTCGCCGGTGACAACGTTGCTGATTCCCAGTGCGCTGGAATTCGCGCCGCTAATCCGGCCGCCATCGCTCAACGCAGTGCCGTTATACTGCCATTGATAAGTCAGCGGAGCCGTGCCGGTCGCACTGCCACCGAAATTCGCCGTCGTGCCCACGACATTCGTTGCGTTCTGCGGCTGGCTTGCTATCGCCGGCGGCACCCATACCGTCAAACTCGCCACCGCGCTGGTTACCATTCCCGCGACGCTGCTGACCACCAGGCTGTAACTGCCCGCATCGCCCGCAGAAAGATTGCTGATGGCCAGAGACGTGGAAGCCGCCCCACTAATACGACCGCCGTTGGCGAGATTCGCTCCGTTGAACCGCCACTGGTAGGACAAGGGATCGGTGCCGCTGGCCGTGCCGCTGAAATTCGCTGTGGTTCCCGCAATGTTTGTCGCGCTCTGCGGCTGGCTGGTCATCGCGGGCGGCACCCACACTGTCAGGCTCGCGACCGAACTCGTGATCATCCCCGCCACGTTGCTCACCACCAGCGAATAATTCCCCGCGTCTCCCACGGTGACCCCGCTAATCGCCAGCGCGGTGGAACTGGCCCCACTAATCCGCCCCCCATCGCTGAGCGGCGCACCGTTGTATTGCCATTGGTAGGTCAGGGGCGCGGTCCCACTGGCCGTGGCGCTGAAATTGGCGGTCGTACCCGTAACATTCGTGGCGTTCGCTGGCTGCAAAGTCACGGCGGGCGGTACCCACACCGTCAGCGAAGCCACCGCGCTGGTCACCACTCCTGCCACGTTGCTCACCACCAGCGTATAGTTGCCCGCGTCACCCGCAGTCAAACCACTGATTGCCAGCGCCGTCGAACTCGCGCCCGAAATGCGGCCGCCCTCAGAAAGATTCGCGCCATTGAAACGCCACTGATAATTCAGCGGCGCCGTGCCGCTCGCGGTGCCGTTGAAATTGGCCGTGGTCCCGGAAATATTCGTCGCGCTCTGCGGCTGGCTGGTCATCGCCGGCGGCACCCACACCGTCAAGGTCGCCACCGCACTCGTGACCATGCCGGCCACGTTGCTCACCACCAGCGCATAACTCCCCGCATCGCCTGAAACCACTCCGCTGATCGCCAGCGCGGACGAACTCGCCCCGCTAATGCGACCGCCGTCACCCAATGGTGCGCCGTTATATTGCCACTGGTAGCTGAGCGGCGCAGTGCCGCTGGCTGTTGCGCTGAAATTCGCCGTCATTCCCGTAATATTGGTTGCGCTCAGCGGCTGGGTGGTCATCGCCGGTGGCACCCACACCGTCAACGTCGCCACAGAACTGGTTGTCACTCCGGCTACGTTGCTGACCACCAGCGTGTATTGCCCTGCGTCTCCAGCGACCAAACCACTGATCGCCAGCGCGGTCGAGGAGGCCCCGCTGATTCGCCCGCCATCGCTGAGATTCGCCCCGTTGTAACGCCACTGATAATTCAACGGCGCCGTGCCGCTCGCTGTGCCACTGAAATTTGCCGTCGTTCCAGTGACGTTCGTCGCGCTTTGCGGCTGGCTGGTAATGGATGGCGGCACCCATACGGTCAGACTGGCCACGGAGCTGGTGATCATTCCCGCCACGTTGCTTACCACCAGGGAGTAATTTCCGGCGTCGCCCGCCACCAGCCCGCTGATGGCCAGCACGGTCGTGCTTGCGCCGCTCACGCGGCCGCCGTTGCTCAGTGGTGCGCCGTTATACTGCCACTGGTAAGTCAGGGGGGCCGTGCCGCTCGCCGTCGCGCCGAAATTCGCGGTCGTCCCCATGATATTCGTCGCGCTCTGCGGCTGGCTGGTCATCGCCGGCGGCACCCACACCGTCAACGTGGCCACCGCGCTCGTCACCATCCCCGCCACGTTGCTCACCACCAAGGTATAGTTTCCCGCGTCCCCGGCGGTCAGGCTGCTGACCGACAGTGCCGTTGAACTGGCTCCGGTAATCCTTCCGTCGTCGGTCAACTTTGTCCCGTTCAGCCGCCATTGATAGGTCAAGGGGCTGGTGCCGCTGGCGGCTCCGCTGAAGTTCGCCGTCGTGCCGGCAACGTTCGTCGCACTTTGCGGCTGACTCGTCACGGACGGCGGAATCAGCACAGTCAGCGTGGCCACTGCGCTCGTAGTCACCCCGGCGACATTGCTCACCACCAGCGTGTAATCCCCGGCGTCCCCGGCCACGATGCCGCTGATCGCCAGCGCGGTGGACGTCGCGCCACTGATGCGGCCCCCATTTGATAAATTCGCTCCATTGAACCGCCATTGATAGCCTAGTGGCGCCGTTCCAGTGGCCGTGGCGCTGAAATTCGCTGTCGTGCCCGTGACGTTGGTTGCGTTCTGCGGCTGGCTGCTGATCACTGGCGGCACCCAAACTGTCAACGTCGCCACCGCGCTCGTGGTCATTCCCGCCACATTACTCACCACCAGCGAGTAATTCCCGGCGTCACCCGCCACTACCCCGCTGATCGCCAGCGCCGTAGAGCTGGCACCGGTAATCCTGCCACCATCGCCCAACGGCGAACCATTGAAACGCCATTGATAACCCAGCGGCGCCGCCCCGCTCGCGGCCGCGCTGAAGTTCGCGGTCGTGCCGGTGATATTCGTTGCACTCTGCGGTTGCGCCGTCATCGTCGGCGGAAGCTGCACGGTCAAAGTTGCGACCGAACTGGTCACCACACCTGCCAGGTTGCTCACTGTGACTTGGTAACTTCCCCCGTCCTGCACCTGGATGGATCCGATGCCGAAGCTTGAACTGTTCGCCCCGGGCAAATTTGTCCCTTCATGCTGCCACTGATAAATCAGCGTCGCACTACCCGAGGCGGTCACATTGAAACTGGCGCTCCCACCTAAAATGTTCGTCACGCTGAGCGGCTGCACGGTGATCGCCGGTGGCGAATACAGGGTCAGCACGGCCACCGAACTCGTGACCGCGCCCAGGACGTTGCTGACCACGACGGTATAGCCGCCGGCATCGCCGGACTGCACGTTGCTGAGATTCAAGGTCGGAGACGTACCCGCCGGCAGGTTCGCCCCATTCAGTCGCCACTGGTAGGTCAACGGAGCAAAACCCGAAGCCGTGACGCTGAAGGTGGCATTGCTGCTGGCGAAAACAGTCTGGCCCTGCGGCTGCGAAGTGATATTGACCGCCTTGCATTTGCCCGACGCTCCCGCGGCGTAGATCGAAGCGATTTCCGCCCCCGATAGCGCCCGCGTGTAGAGCGAGACTTCGTCCATGCGCCCGGCGAACTTCCGGTCCCAGTAGCTCTGCCCCGAGGTGCCGAGATACATCGGCAGGTTGGTGTAACTCTGCACGAAGCTGACGCTGGTCTGCGCTTCGAGCGTGCCGTTAACGTACACCTGGATTGAATTCGTACTGCGGACGCCCGCCACGTGATACCAGACGCCGGTGGAAATTGCCGTCACACCCTGGGCCTCAGCCAGCACGCCGGCGGAGGAAGAAACCCCAAAAACGAAATAATCACTCCCGCCCGACCGCGATTTCGTCAAGGCAAACCCCTCGAAATTGGCGTTCCGCGGGTTCTGCTTAAAGACGAGATATTGCTGGCCCGCCGAAGCGCTGCCCGCCGAATCCAGCGAATTGAACCGCACCCAGGCCTCAATCGTAAGATTGGTCGGCCTCAGGTTGGCCGAGTCCGGAATCGAGACGTAATTGTTGGTCCCATCGAAATTGAAGGCCGAACCCACCTGCCCCGCCGCATTGGCGGTCGCCCCGCTCTGCAACGTTCCATTGTTGGTTAAAGTCAGGTCGTTGGCGTTGCCGTCACCCGGCCACCATCCCACCAACCCATTGGGCGCTGTAAAGCAACTGGCCGCCGCGACTTTCAGCGGCAGCAGCAGGCATAACAGGGCCAACGAAGGTACAAACCACCCCCCGGCAAATAAAATTACTCTTGTGCGCATCCCGAGTGGAACCTGTATCCGACAGGTCCTCAAGCATTGACGGACAGTCTAGCCCAATACCTGCCCTTGTGCCCATGCCATTGACTACGGATTAACCGTCCTGAACACTACGGACAAAAAAAAGCCCGCGGCCAAAGGCCGCGGGCCATTGAGACAGACTGAGAGAGCAGGAATCCGGCCAAAGACCGGTTTTTACGGGCTTGAGATAACCCGCAGATTCTGCGGCGGGGATGGCAGTTTCAAGATCGAAAACTTGTCCAACTGGGTGTTGGCTTCCCGCCCCCGGAAAATCAACGTATGCGTGCCGGCGGACAGGGTGAAGGCCTTGGGAACGAACTGCGGATTATCGAAGGTCCCGCCCCCCTGCCAGTTTACCAGCAGGGTCTGGAAACCACTCGTAATGGGGACCTGCCAAACGTCGTAAGGGTCGGTCGGCTCGCCATCAATATTCACATAAAGAGAATTCTCAGCGTCGCTCGGAGCGTTCACCACGGCCTGGATGACATAGTCGCCCGCATTGGTAAGTGTGAAACTGTAAGCCGCACGGCCGCCATCGGTGACCCCGGTCTGGCTGCCTTGCGAAACGGCGCCGCCGCTCACCACGAAGGGAGAGGTGATGCTGCCTGACTCGGCTTCAAAGGTGAGGGTGCCCGGAGGCGGCGGGGGCGCTTCGACGCCGACGGTCAACTGCGATTGCGAACTCACCTGGCCGTCGCTCACGCGCAAGGTCCACACATAAGTGCTGCCTGCGGCGGCCGAGGGATACGTATAGGAAGCCGGGCTCACCGCGCCTGAACCACTGGCGTAAACAACTTCAGAGCCGCCGTTGACCGTGTAAATCCACTGCCACGTCAGCGGGTCGCTGTTCGGGTCCGAAGCCGAGCCCGAATAAGTCACCGATGTGCCGGTGAGCACCTGCAAGCCCGTCATGTTCGGATCCACGTCCGCCGCGTTCTGGCTCACCGCCGAGACAACTGGAGGCAGATTGGTCGAGCCGCCACCGCCACCGGAGCTTCCGTATTCATAAGCGCCGATATCCCAGGCCGAACCCACCGGCCGGGTGCCATTGTCTCGATCGGTCGTGAAATAGCTGGCCAGCGAAACCCCCGAGTCCTTCGCCGCCGTGTCCGAGCTCTGCAAATGATAATCATTGGCGGTGCCATACTGGCTGTAGCTCATGAATTTCGGGCCCGCGGTCTTGCCGTGCGGCTCGTTGGCACTCACCCAGCTCGCCGCCGTGTAAGCCGTGCCGCGATACACCACGTAGGGCGTGCTCGAAGAGTAATAGATATTCCCGTCCAGCGTGAACGAGCTGGCCGTGAAACTGGAGCTGTCCTGAATGAAAATCACCGGTGTGGATGAGCCACCGCCACCGCAATTGTAGAAGATGTTGTTCTTGATCTCGTTGCCAGTGGCCGTCGGATTCGCGTTGTAGGTATCGAACCGCACCACGCGATACTGAAAATTATTATCAATGAACGTGTTGTTCATGATCTTGAAATTCGAGATCGACGAGACCGATCCGGACGACGTGTAAAAGCGGAAGTATTCCGGATAGCTGTCTATCGAGGTCGTGATCCGAAAAACGTTGTTGTAGATCCAAACGTCGTGCGGCGATGAATTGGCGTAGCAATCGAAGTCGAACACCGAATCGCCCACGTTGTTGAAGTCGTTGCCGTACACCTTCAGGTTGTTGCCCGTGGCCTGCAACATGTCCGGATGCTGCGAGGAGGTATACACCGCCGATGTCTTGGTGACGAAAACTGAGTTGTGATGGAAGGTCACGCCGTCGGTGCATTGGATGCCGTCCGCGCCGTAGTAAGCGCCGCTGCCGCCGGAGGGAATGGCGCTGTTGAACAGGATTTCCATGCGGTTGCTGTAAACCTGGCACGCGTCCCAACCGCCCCGGCTGCCGGCCGCCGCGATACAGGCGTCACCGCGCACTTGCATCAGATTACAGTTGCTGATCCGGAAACCCGTCGAAGAATAAATCCGCAACGGGTTATTGCAGTTGGTGGAGGCATAGTGGTCAATCACGATGCCGGTCGAGGAATCGGCGTAGATACCGATCGCACTCGTCCGGTTGATGATGTTCCGCACGTTGTTGATCACCAGGTGGCACTCGCCATTCACATTGCCATCAAAGGTGATGTAGCTCTTCGAGTTGCAGGAAATCGCCACCGTGCCGGAATTATCTCCGCCGCTGTTGTAGTCGAAAATCACCACGCCACTGTGACTGGGATTGCTGGCGTCCACCGCAATGCGAATCGGGTTGCCCGATGTCCCGCTGGCGCCGACCGTCCACGCTTCGGTGTAGGTCTTTGAAACGCTGCCGCCGCTGATGAACAGGGTGTCACCGGCTTTCACCCCGCTGCTACCCCACACCACCTGTGAGAAGGCACCCCAGGCATTTGCCCAGGAGGTTCCGTTCTTCGAACCCGTGGCTGCATTATCCACGTACCAATTGGTGGCTTGGACTCGGAGGCCTGCCAGGAGGACGGCCCCCAGCACAAGCGCTCGAACCAAAGAGGCGGCCCGGACGGGCACGCTCAATGACCGGGGAAAGCGCCCCGTTCGCTGGTCTGCGACGAAACTCTTCATGGCTTATGGGATGTAAGGGCCGGAACGATTACGGGCCGGCAATTACACGCAGATTTTGCGGTGCGGATGGCAGCTTTACAATCGAAAAGCTGTCCAGTTGTGTATTCGCTTCGCGTCCCCGGAATATCACCTGATGCGTGCCCGCCGTCAACGTGAACACCTTGGGCACGAATTGCGGGTTGTCGAACGTGCCGTTGCCCTGCCAGCTGACCAGCAGGGATTCGAAGCCCGACGTGATGGGTATCTGCCACACATTGGCCGGGTCCACCGGCTCGCCGTCAATATTGACATAGAGGGAATTCTCCGCGTCGCTGGGCGCGTTGACGGTCGCCTGGATTACATAGTCACCTGCATTCGTCAGTGTGAAGCTGAAGGCCGCACGTCCGCCATCCGTCACGCCCGTCTGGCTGGATTGCGAGATCGAACCGCCGCTGGCAACGAAAGGACCACTCAGGGTTCCCGATTCCGCCTGGAAAGTCAGCGTGCCCGGAGGAGGAGGAGTGGATTCCACACCCACCGTGCTCTGCGATTGGCTCGTTCCCTTGCTGTCCGTCGCGCGAAGTGTCCAAACATAGACAGCGCCGACCGAGCCCGAGGGATACGTATAGCTGGCGGGGGTCACCGTGCCGGTCCCGCTGGCAAAAGTCACTTCCGATCCGCCATTGACCGTATAAACCCATTGCCAGCTCAACGTGCCGGTATTCGTCGTGGTCGCCGTGCCGGAATACTGCACGGTGGTTCCGACGTAGACCTGGAGACCGCTCACGTTGGGATCCACGTCCGTGGCGTTCTGGGCCACAGCCGAAACTGTCGGCGCGCCCGCCGTGCCGCCGCCGCCACCGGAAGTGCCGTTGTAAGCGTAGGCGCCGGAGTCCCAATTGCCCGTGGCCGGACGAAGTTTCGGCGTGCGTGTGCCACCACGCGAAGTGTCATAATTGATTCCCGGCAAATTCCAGCTCGAGAGATTCGCGCCCGCTCCCACCGTCGCCGCACTGGCCGAGGGCGGCGCAAACATCGACGAGGCGGAATACCCGGCCGCGCTCGCCTGCGAGTGCGACTGCGTCAATTGCGCGCTGCTGGTCGTCGAATTGAAGATCGAACCCGACGAAGCCGAGCCGTCCACGATGAAATGGTTGTTCCGGAGATCCAGCAAACTGAAGTTCGGGCCGCCATGCGAGGTGGAGTTGATACAAGTCGAGAAGCTGGTTTCGAACGTGTTGTTGAAGAAATGCACTTCCACGGTCGAGCCGCCCCCGAACCCTTCATTGTCCGGCAGCGAAGGCGCGCTGGCGCAATTCATCACCACGTTGTTGTAGATGAACACGCGCCGCAGGCTCGGCAGCGGCGTCGAAAATGCCGCTTCCACATAAATCACCGGCAGACCGGGACCGCGCATGTCGTGGATGTAGTTGTTGTAGAAAAGCACGTCACCGGTGAACTGCACATACGAACCATCCGGCATGTCCCAATAGCACACGTTGGGATGTTGCGCGGCATCGCCCAGGAAGCTCACCACATTGTTGTAAAATTCACTATCATGAATGGACCAGCCGCCATGGAGACTTTGCTCCGGCGCATCATGCAATTTGGAGAAGGCGATCTCACCGACACCACGGCAGCAGACGCCGCTGTTGCGGCCGCCATCCGGATTGCCGATATCGCAATGAGAAACAATCACGTTCGCCAGCTGACCCGGCGAACCATGGCCGGCGTAGTTGTTGTAAATGCCGCCGTGGTCACCGTCGGTGCTGCCGTGATACCACTTATGGATCCACAGATTGCTCATCACGATGTAATTCGCCCCCGCCAGGCTGATCGCCAGCGAACCGGACATGTTGCGCATCTCGAAATTATTGATCGTGATGTATTTCAAATTCGCGGTGGACCAGCCGACGCGAATGCAATCTGTGCTGGTCTGCCCGGCGTCGAGCACCGGTTGCGTGAAGGTGCTTCCCGCGAAGTAGTTGCTGTCGGAGCCGTAGTAATCGTACGCGCTGGCCGTGCCGCCGACTTCCATCTTTATGGGCATCGTGGTGTACGGCCAGACCGTGCCGCCCTTGAAAATAAATTTATCGCCGCCGGAATGAGAGTAATTGCCGGCGAAACCCACCATGTACGGACAGCGCTTCCACGGAGTACTGGTGGACGTGCCGTTGTTGCTGTCGGAACCGTTGGTGTAGTCAATGTAATAGGTGGTTGCGGCGGGGACCTGCAACGCTACCAGCAGGAGGCCCAGGGCCAGCAAGGCACTCGGACGACTATTTTTCATCGATTTCATCCAAGCAGACACTATGCCACCGCCCTTCCGCCCGCGCCAAACGCGGGTTTTTGCAGCATGAGTGCCCTGCATTGAGACTCGTGATGTGCCCTTGGTGCCCAATGAATCTGCTATCATAGTGTCAAAAGTTACACGCCCACAAAGCCGTCCGCCACGAGAGGCTTCCCAGCCGCCCTAGGGTTTTCCCTTGGACATTAAATCGAACGCGAAAGTTCATGATTTGCCCAATTTAGAGGCACTATTGCACCTAAATGGCGTCTGCCCGGGCGCTGGATTCGGACAGCGGCGGGACACTTTCAACGTATTCCGGTCGCGTTGTTTCCATCACCGGCGCGGGCGCCAAATCAATCAGCTCCACCATCGAAAGCGATGCCAGCAGCCAGTACCACATCACGACAATCTGGTCGAAATACGAGACCGACAAAAATGATATGCAGTGCGATACCAGGATCACCCCCAGCGACCACAAAAAGAAGACGTCCGCCTTGGGTGCCGCGGTTTCATGCCCCGTCCACCGGCCGATCGTCTTGAAGCACCGCACAATCAACGCCAGAAACAAACCCAGCTTCACCACGCCGCCACCCAGCCCCTCCGCCACGTAATGGTTGATGATGTCCATATTGTCCGGGTCCGAAGGCACGACTTCCCCCGCCGGCGCCCAGTGCGCGGTATATGTGGAACCGAACATCCACCATTCGCCGAAATGCTGGATCGACTGGTCAATCAGGTACGAGCGATACCACCCCGTGCCCCCGGCGATCTCGCTCAGGCGCGCCAGCGAATAATAGACCGGCGCTTTCATTATCAGCGCCAGCGCGATGATGCTCAGGACAATTCCCCGCCGCACCAGATTCATCTTCAGGCGGATCTTCCAGCAGAACAGTGCGGCCGTGCCGACCATCATCGCCAGCAGCGCGCCACTCGTCGCCGCCGCCACGGTGACCACGCAAGCGCAGATTCCGCCAATAATCGCCGGGCGCCGGTACTGCCTGCCGAGCTGCCACAGCCCGACAAAAATCGGAAACAATGTCGCGCCGTAAGTTCCGGCCAGAATCGGGTGCAGGAACGCCCCCTGGCAGCGAAGTTTGCCCTCCCGTTCGAGGGTCACCTCCGGCACGCCGCCAAAGGCCGAAAATATATTCCGCGTGGTGACCTTCTCGATGAGCATCGAAACGGCCAGCGGCACAATCATGTAGGCCAGAAACTTGCCGAGTTGCACCACATCGTCAAACTCCCGAATCCACATGCGGAAGAGGTAGTAGATCCCCATTGCCGTGTACACCGTGCCGGCGCGGTTGATGAAGCGTTCGATGGACGGGTCCTTCGGGCCGGACAATGTCCCGAAAACCAACGTCACGATGGCCCACCACATGAAGAGTTTATCGAGCTTCGACCAGACGAACCCGGCATTCTCTTTGCGCGACAACACCCGCGCCCAGCCCACCAGCAGGATGATCCGCAGAAAAGGAAAATGCAGCCCGGCGATGACGAGCATCTGCCCCAGCGGCATGTAACAGGTGGTAATGAGCAGCGGGATGACGGCCTGCCGCCGCGGCAAACGCCACGTCAGCACCACCATCACCAGCAAAAACAGGAGCCCCAATGGGCTTAGGCTGCTCGAATCGCCTTCCATTCAGATTGGAATCTTCGGCGGGAATCCGGGATTGGCAATATTAATTGCCGACGGCGTGCACCTTGCGAAGAACGGGCATTGAACTGCGCCAGTCCTTCGACGCTCAACCCTTGTTCCCTTGACCCATGACGCCGAAAGACTGGCGCAGCCCGATTGCCCGGCGCCTTCCGCATGCGCCACATAAGAAACGCCAGAAGAAAACTAAATCAGCCCGTGGCCAGCCGTCCGCCGGCAGGCGGCAGATTTGAAGCCGCTTCGTCCAACCGCCGGCCGCCCAGCGACTGGCGCAGCCGCTTCATCTGCAATTGCCGGATGAACTGCACGAATTCGTCCGACACTGGCCGCTTTTCCGCGCGCACGTTGGCGAAAACAAATCCGAGAAACTGGCAGAGGCTGCCCCACAAAAATGGCTTCCGTCCCACCCGCCGCAAACATTGGGCGAAATAAAACACCGGATGATAACCCAGCAGGTAAAATTTCCGGCCCCACTTCTTGCCGCGCTGCCAGGTGTTATCCTTGGCGAAACCATCCGGGCGCAGATGCATCGCCTTCAACTCGGAGAAAACCCGCAGCTTCCAGCCAAACATGAGCGACATGATGTCGGCGATCGAGTCCTGCCCCCCGCCGTCAATCGCGACGTAACCACCGATCTTCTCGAAGCAATCGCGCTTGAAAAACTGCACGCCACCGGCCACGTGATACTCCTCACTGCCCTTGCGGATGTCTTCGGTGTAACCGTCGTATTGGTCAATCACCGCGCCGCCTGCCAGCCCCAGCTTGCGGTCCGCGGCGAACTTGCTCATCAGCGTCTCGTAATAATGCGGCTCAACGCGAATGTCCCCGTCCAGGAAACCGATAAAGTCCCACGGGGAATCCTTCACCAATTCGTAGCCGTGCTGCGCCGCATACACCTGCGACGAAAAACTCCGCGGCCGCCCGCCGGGCATCTTCACCACTTCGATGAACGGCAACTCTTTCGCGCGCGCCAGCGCTTTGGCGTTCATGTCGTCGGTCGAACCGTCGTCCACGATCAGCCACCGCGTCGGACGGATCGTTTGCGCGGCGATGCAGTCGATCAAACCGTCGATGTAGCCCGACTCATTGCGGCAGGCGCTGATGATAACGTAGGATTTTTTATCCAGCATAAACAAATCTTTCCGGAGCCAAGGCGGGCCGCACCACGGCGGAAACCGTCGAGGGCGTCAACATCCACTTCAGGCACTTCAAGCCGCGGTTGACCTTGAATCCCTTCTCATTGGCGCCGCTGCGCCGAACCAATTGCACGCCCGCGTAGCATACCGCCCGCAGACTGTGATGTCCGCATGAAATCCAGAAATACGCTTGTTGCGCGGGCCAGCTATGGTGCTTCTTCCAATACTGCAAATCCGCGCGCTGCTTCTCGATGAAGAACCGCACCGGCGAATTCGCCGAACTCGCCCCGCCGTAATGGATCGCCTCGGCGTCCGGCACGAAATACAGCTTCCAACCGCCCTTCCAAAAGCGTTTGCACCAGTCCATGTCCTCGCCATACATGAAGAAGCTCTCGTCCAGCAGTCCGACCTTCTTCAGCGCCTGCGCGCGCGCGACCCAGAAACATCCACTCAGAATGTCCACGGTCTTGACCTTGTCATGCGCCCAGTGCGGCATTAGATAGCCGCCAAAAATCCGCGCTTTCGGAAACATCACGTCGAGCGCGAACGCCCGGCAGAACATGTTCCCCACGCTCGGAAAGCCGCGGCACGAGCGCTGCAGCGATCCGTCCCCGTTCTGCACGCGCGGACCCACCATGCCCGCGTCCGGATGCGCGTCGCAAAAATCCACCAGCTTCGTGAGGCAGTTCGCGAGCACCTTCACGTCCGAATTCACCAGCGCGATGTATTTGCCCCGCGCCTCGCGGAGGCCGAAATTGTTCGCCTTCGCGAAACCCAGGTTCGCGCTGTTCCGGATCAGGCGCACGTTCGGAAATTGCTTCGCCACCATGTCCGGCGAACCATCGTTCGACGCATTGTCCACCACGATGATTTCCATCGGGTAGTTGCACACACCCGCCGCCAGCGACGTGAGGCATTGCGCGAGATAATCCTTCGCGTTCCAGCTTACGATCACCACCGAGACGATCGGCGTGGTTATGGATTTCGCCGGCGTGCTCATGCGTTGCAAGGCGCCAGTTCGCGGGCGCCATTCACTTTCGCCGCCTTGCCGTTGGCCCGTTCCCCGGCCTTCGGCATCAAATCACAAAAACGCGCGAAGCCAAATCGCTCCGGCCGCGCGGCGACATACGCCAGAAAAGATTTCAGGCTGCGCTCATTCATGCGCGAATAAATCTTTGAATGCCCGATCAGCACGAAAGGCAGAACCTGCTGCGTGGGACCCTGCGCCGCTTCCGCCCGCTCGAGCGCGGCGATCAACTGCCGGCCGCTGCACTGGTTGAAATCCGCCTTCCACGCGTGACGCCGCGTCAAAAAACTCAGCCGGGACTTCTTTACTTTGGGCGCGGAGGCAACCGCCGGCTTCGCCGGAGCCGACACCCCGTCATCCATGTTGAACCGATGCAACTTGCTCAACACCGCGCGATGCATCCGCATGGGCGTCAGAAACGCCCCCACGCGGCGATGCTCGGAATAAATCGGATACTCCCAAAGTTTGCCGTTCTCGTCGCGGCGGCAGAGGTCATTCGCGTCGGCCTTCCAGGGCGCGAGATTGCTCGCTGCATTGGTGTAATCGAAATTCACCAGGCCGGAGCGCTTGCCGTATTTGAAAATGGACGTGTCCGCCCGCAGCCCATTGTCCAGCAGCGCCTGCACCACGTTCTGCGAAGGACTCACCGACCAGTTGGCCGCTCGGAAAACCTCACAGCGATAATTCGCATCCACCGGCCGCAACAATCCTTCGAGATATTCCTTCCCAATGCGGATCACCTCGCGCTGACGTTCCAGCGGCAGCCCTGCGAAATTGTATTCGGACCAATCCTGCCGCCACTTGCCGCCCTCGCAACGCGCGTTGAAATAGGAGCAGTGAATGTGCAATTGCACGTCGTGACCGCGGCGGATCGCATCCTTCAACTGCGAGGCAATCGCTTCGTAGTGATAATCATCGCGCCCCTGCTCCCGCGCATACTCGCGGAATTTCAGGATCTCGCCGATGTCGGCCATGATCGTCAGCTTCGCGCCGTATCGCTCGAACTGCCGCATCATCCGCTCGGTCGGCTCCACCATCAGGGCATGGGGGCACCCTTCCCCGTTGCCGTGGATTTCGTAATCGAGCGTGAAAATGGATTTGAGCATGTCCGCGATGCATTCACTTGGCCGCCAGTAAGGCGCGGCCCAGGTCAGGCTCAGCCGGCTTTCCCGTGGCTGAACTCCACCACATTCTTGATGATCCGTTCGGCCGCGCGTCCGTCCCACAGCGGCGGCACGCGATCGTGCTTCACTCCGCCGCTCAATGCCTCGTCAATATCGGCCGAAAGGCTCTGCAAATTCGTCAGCTTGTTGCTGCCGTGCGTCACCGTCACCGGACGTTCGGTATTCGGCCGTAAGGTGCGGCAGGGCGTGCGAAAATAGGTGCTCTCTTCCTGCAAACCACCCGAGTCCGTCAGGACGAGTCGCGCGGATTCCGTCAGGCACAGCGAATCGTGATAGCCAATCGGCTCGATCACTTTCATGTTCGGGTGCCCGTTCAGGTCAATGCCGAATTGCCCCGCCATCTTCCGCGTGCGCGGATGAATCGGGAACACCACCGGCATGCGCGCGGCGAGCCGCCGCAGCTCGTTCATGATCGCCGCGAGATTCGATTCCTTGTCCACGTTCGACGGACGATGCAGCGTGACGTAAACAAAATCCTTCGACTTGAGGCCCAGGTTCGGCATCAGCCGGCTCGCGCGCGCCTGCTCTAGGTTCGCCACCAGCGCGTCGATCATCACGTTCCCGACTTGTTTGATCTTGTGCTCGGCCACGCCTTCGCGGCGCAAATTTTCATCCGCATCCGGCGACGGCGTCAAAAGCAGATCCGCCAGCGCATCCGTCACCAACCGGTTGACTTCCTCGGGCATGGTGCGATCGAAGCTGCGTAACCCGGCTTCGACGTGCGCCACCTTGATGCCGATCTTGGAGCAAACCAGCGTGCAGGCCATCGTCGAATTGACGTCGCCCACCACCACCACCCAGTCCGGCTTCTCCTTCTCACAGACCGGTTCAAACTTGGTCATGATGCTCGCCGTCTGCACCGCGTGCGAACCGGAGCCCACTTCCAGATTGATATCCGGCGCCGGGATGCCGAGCTCCCGGAAAAACACGTCTGACATCTTCTCGTCGTAGTGCTGTCCCGTATGGACGAGCCGGTATTCGAGCGAATCGCTCTGCGCCCGCACCGCCTTGATCAGCGGCGCGACCTTCATGAAATTCGGCCGCGCGCCGGCGATGAACAATAATTTAAGTTTTTGAGCCATGCTGATTCTCCAGGATGAGGGACGGCACCACGTCACCCGTCGCGTGTTCCCGTCCGAGGATCTCTTCGACGTGGTCAACAATCTGGCGCAACGCATTGCGCGGCTTTTCTTCCATCTGGGTGGATTTCTTCCTGGGTTGGATTGAAATTTTGCTGCGGACCTGCTCCACGCTTTCGATCAACGTCAGCCGGCCTTCCTTCTGCAATTGCTTGTCCACCGCGCCGATCGGTCCGCGGAAAATGCTGTAAACCGGGACGCCCAGCGCGGCCGCTTCGCGATTCATCGTGCCGCCGCCGCTGACCACCAGGTCGGACGCCCACAGCAGATTCATCCCGTCCACCGCGCCCTTGGGCACAATCACTTTGCCACCCTTAAACCATTCGCCGTGGCTTTCGCGCAATTGCGCTTCCTGCGCCTTGTTCCGCGGGAGCAACACCACCTTCGCCCCGCTCACGCCGCAGATGATGTTCATGAACTCGGTGAAAAGTATTTCGCTCTCCGGATTATGATAATGCGCTTCCGTCGCCGGCGGCCGGGCCGTCACGACGATCTCGGCATCATCCACACCCAACTGCTTCGCCAGGCTCGCGTCCGGTTTGAAGTCCGGCGCATAAACATCTTCCTTGATCCCGGGATAGGCGCGAATCTTGTCCCGATTCTTGCACTGCAAGCTCTCGTTGAACATGATCTCGGGCACAATCTCCCAGCGCGGACGCAACAGCAACGGCGTTTCCGCATGCTCGTAATCCATGATCATTACCGTCGGAATGCGGAGCAAATTACACAGGAGAATCTGCGAACGGGAACCGTGCGACAGCGCCAGTGCCGGCCGATTACGCAGCACGGTCGGCAGCAACTGCATCGTGCGCCAGCCCAAGCCCCAAATCTTCATGAACCGGTTCTTGCCGTAGTGCTTTCCGATCATTTTGCACGGCAAACCCATCTTGGCCGCCAAGTCACGGACCTGAAAGGCATCCCGGCCAGTCAGCGTGACGCTGTGCCCACGTTGCTCCAATTCCCGAACGATGGGCTTGAAGAACGGAACGTGCGGCGTATTGTCCAGATCAATCCAGATTTTCATGTTCAAATTAGACCACTACCTCTGCGCCTTTAGGGCGGACCCTGCCCCCCCTCAATTCGCTTTCGCTGAATTGATTGTCCCGAATTAAAGCAATTCTCATGCTCATTGGATTCCGTACTTCCACGCAAATTCGTATCCCGGCCAACCCCAGGCCTTTACAGGTCCTGCGATAGCTGCGCCGGGACATATCGGCGGTATTTGTTCAGCACGGCCGCCATGTTCGCCTTGGATTCCCGCATCAGGGCGCTGGCCTTGCTGGCGAGTTGCTGGCCGGTCTTCCCGGCTTCGAAAACCATCAGCACGATGTCCATGTGACCCGCCAGCCGGGGCGTCGGGCTCATCTGGGACACCGGAGGCAGGTCAAAAATCACATAATCATAATCGCTGGTGCGGAGCTTCGAGCCCAGGCTCGCAAACTGATTCGGCTCCACCTTTACGATCTTGTTGCTCGCCTGGTCCGCGGGCGCGACTTCGTCCTGGGGCGCCGGCAGTTCGGCAAACGCCTGAAAATCTTCCGCCTGCTCACGATCGCGGGACACGCCCGGCTTGCCTTTGTGGAAGGAACGCGCGACACCCTCGCCCACATTCATGTCCACCAGGAGCACGTTGCCTTCGCCCGTCTTCGACAGCGCCGCCGCCAATCCGCTGGCCAGCGTCGTCACCCCTGCGCCCTTGCCGCAACCGGTCAAGGCCACCAGCTTCGGCTTCTTGAGATTCATGTTCTTGATCTCAAAGTAGGTCATCACGCGCTCGCGCAATCCCTCACTGTACATCTGCAAATTATGATCCGGGTTCCAGGGTGCGACCGCCACGCTCGGCGAGGTGTCGGATCCATTGGCGCTACCTTTGCTCTTGCGCAACTTCCACGAAAGTTTGAATCCGTCGTTCCAGCCCGTGTCCGGAATCGTCAGGAAGACCGGAAGCTGCAAATGCCGTTCGATCTCCACGCTGCGCTTGATGGTGCGATCCACCACCATGTCGAACAGGAAAGCCAGTCCCAGGCCGAGCCCCACGCAACCGCCAAAGGCCATCCCCAGCAACTTCAACATCTTCTTCATGTCCAGCTTCGGCGGCGAGGGGTGTTGGACGATGCCCATGCTGGCCAGTTTGCCGTCCGCGTTGATCAGGCCGTTGTCCATATGCTTCTGGATGCCTTCCAACCGCCGTGCCAAGTCATCGTGCTCGCGCTTAAAACCATCCAATTTGGGTTTGACCGACATGAACTGCGTTGCCTGCGCCGTGATGTTGCTGATGCTGTTGATCAATCCCGCCACCGTCGCATTCAGGTTCGCCATCTCACCCAGATCGGCACCCATGATGGACCCGGTGGCATTAGTTCCACCGCCCCCGCTCGCCATCGCAAAGCCGCCGAGCGAGGGATATTCCTTCTCCAGATCCTGCTTCTGTGCCCGGAGTTGCGCGATCTGTTCGCTGAGAATCATCACCGTCGGGTGCGCATCCCGGAACTTCCTCAAGGCTTCGCGCTTTTCCTTTTCCAACTTCGCCAGATCCTGGCAGATGGCGGAGTAATCAGCCGCCTTTTCGCCCGGAATCTGCATCTGGGACGGGCTGTTGGAATTCACCGTCACCATGGCCGACGGCAGCTTCTCTCTGAGCACAGCCAGGCGCATTTGCGCCTCCAGCAGTTTTCCCTCCTCCAATTCCAATTCCTTCCTCAACGTGGCTTCTTTTTCATCCGGAAATAAGGCATGCGCATCCTGCTTCAAGGACTGGATCTGGTCCTCGATGCGGGTCAGGTTGCTTTTGAGTTCTTCCTGTTCCTTCCGGTAATACTCATCGGTATTGGGGTCATGCATCCGGCGGTGCTTCCACATGTAAGCCGTCAAAATCGCGTCGAGCACCGGCTGCACGAGGTCCTTGTCCGGATGCTTGAACGTCACCGAGATAACCGTGGTGCGCGGCGGATCCACGGTGATCCCGCTCGCCACCACGCCCGCCGCCGACATCAAATCGCTGCCGCCGCCCTTTTTGGCCAGGATGCGCTCCGGACCGACCATGGCCGCGACATTGGTGGCAACGTCGCCACTGGTCAGCACTTCTATTTCCGCGTTGATGACCCCCAGCGAGCCGAAATCCAGCGGCCGCGCCATGGATTCCGGGTTCGAAGCCGGAGTGGGAGCGTTGTCGGCCACATACCGGATCATCAATTTCGCCTGCGACATGAACTGCGGCGGGCGCAGCAAGCGCACCGCCCCCGCGGCGAGCAGTCCCAGGATGAGCGCCAGGATGATCATCCGCTTGTGGCGGAACACGGTGAACAGGATGTCATCCATGCCGTGACCGGTCGCCGGAGGATTCGTTCCCTGATTCCCGTTTTGATTTGGTGAACTCATTTGGTCGCAGCTAAATCTGAGCGGTTTACCGCGTGGACGCCAAACACTCCTTCAACGTCCCGGCCACGAACTCAATCTGCTCCGGGCGCAACTCCGGATACATCGGCAATGAAAGAAATTCCCGCGCGCAACGCTCGGCCACCGGGAACGACCCCGGCCGCAATCCGAGAAACGCGTAGGCCCGCTGCAAATGAATCGGCACCGGGTAATGTACGCCACAATTGACCCCGCGCGCGGCCATTCGCCGCATCACGCCGTCGCGGTCCTGCACCCGCACCGCGTAAATATGATAGACGTGGACGTTGCCCTCGGCCGCCGTCGGGCGGAGGACCCGCGGCTCGTCAGCCAGCAGTTGATCGTACATCTGCGCGTGCTCGCGCCGGCTCGAATTCGCCGTCTCGAGATGACGCAGCTTCACGCTCAGCATCGCCGCCTGGATCCCATCCATGCGCGCGTTCCAGCCGATGGTCGAATGCAGATGCTTCGCCGCCTGGCCGTGCTCGCGCAACACCTGGATTTTCGCCAGTAATTCCGCGTCATCCGTCGTGACCGCCCCCGCCTCACCCAGCGCTCCAAGATTCTTGCCCGGGTAAAAACTGAAACAGCCGGCCACGCCGATGCTTCCAGCGCGCCGCCCCTTGTACTCTGCCCCGTGCGCCTGGCAGGCATCTTCCACCACCGGCGTTCCGTGCCGTCGGGAGATGTTGAAGATCTGATCCATGTCGGCCATCTGCCCGAAAATGTGGACCGGAATCACCGCCTGCGTGCGCATGGTGATCGCCGCCTCCAACTGCTCCGGATCCATCGTGTAGGTGTCATCCTTGATGTCCACGAACACCGGCCGCGCGCCGCACAGGCTGATGGCTTCCGCCGTCGCCATGAAACTGTTGGGCACCGTGATGACTTCGTCACCCGGCCCGACGCCCAAAGCCATCAGGCTCAGCCACAGGGAGTCAGTCCCGCTGCCGACGCCGAGGGCGTGGCGGGTTCTGCAAAAGGCTGCAAATTCCTGCTCAAAGCGCGCCACGAAGGGACCGCCCGCAAAGGCGCTCGCTTCCGTGACTTCCTTGAACGCATTCAGGAATTCCGGCATCAGGGGTTCGTGTTGAACCCTTAAATCTAGGAACGGGACTTGCACTGGAATTAGGTTTTCCCTCGGGCGGAGCGCTTTAACGGCCTGGCCGGATTACCAGCCACCACCGTGTCTTTCTCTACGTCCTTGGTCACCACGGACCCCGCGCCGACAATCGCTCTTTCACCGATTGTCACGCCGCACAGGATCGTGGATCCCGAGCCGATCGACGCTCCGCGTTTGATCGTCGTCGACTCGCATTTCCAGTCGCTTTCAGTTTGCAGTTTTCCGTCCGCGGCCGTGGCCCGCGGAAACCGGTCGTTGATGAACGTGACGCTGTGGCCGATGAATACCTCGTCCTCGATCGTCACGCCTTCACAAATGAAGGAATGGCTCGACACCTTGCAACGATTGCCGATGCGCGCTCCCTTCTGAATCTCGACGAAGGCCCCAATCTTTGTGTCTTCGCCCACCTCGCACCCATACAGGTTCGTGAAAGCGAAGACCCGCGAACCGCGCCCGAGTTTTACGTCGGGCGCGATTCGTTGATAAAGATTGTCGGCTTCCTTCACGCCGCCACCACTTTCCGGCCAGGGACGGGCGCGGGCGCATTACCGTTGCCGTTGCCATTCCCATTTCCGTTTCCGTTTCCGTTGCCGTTGGTGTGGGCATGTCCGTTGCCGTTACCATTGCCGTTGCCGTTCGTCTTCAGCGGCGTGCCGTTCATGCCGCTGTTCCAGACGGTCGGGCTTTCGAGGCTGATCGGACCACCCTTTTGGCGGAGCGAATTTTGCGCCGCTTCCAGGATCTTCACCACTTCGAGGCCGTGCCAGCCATTGGTGATCGGCACGCATTCCTCGCGGATGCACTCGATGAAGTGAGAGGTCTCCAGCTTCAACGGTTCGTCCTGCTTGATATACGGCACATACGCGTCGCCGTAGTGGTACGAATAGGTGAACTCGGCAAAGGTGTCGTAATGCGGCGGCACTTCCACGCGCGCATCATAGATCTTCAGCTTTTCCAAGGGCTCGGTGTCATCATAAACAATCATGCGGCGCGAGCCGACGACCGTCATCTGGCGCACCTTCTTGGGATCCAGCCAGCTGTTGTGCAGGAACGCGCAACGATTCTTCGGGAAGGTCAGGTACGTCATGGTGACGTCCTCGATCTCCCGGTTCACGTGGCTGCTGCCGTGGCAGGCGACGCTGACCGGCAGTTCTTCCAGCAGGTGGAGGATGATCGAAATGTCATGCGGCGCGAGGTCCCAGGTGACGTTGATGTCCTTCTGGAACAGGCCGAGGTTCAGGCGGCGCGCGGAAATATACTGGATTTCGCCGATGTCGCCCTTGTCGATGATCTCCTTCATGCGGCGCACGGCCGGCGAGAAGAGGAACGTGTGGCCGACCATCAGCACGAGGCCGTGGCGGTCCGCCAGGTTCACCAGCTCCTGGCCTTCACGCTCGGTGCGGGCCATCGGCTTCTCGATGAACACATGTTTGCCGGCGATGAGGCAGGCTTTCGCCATCTCATAATGGAACCGCACGGGCGTGGCGACGACCACCGCATCAATCTCGGCGTCGTTGAGTAGGTCCTCGAAGCGCGTCGTGGTCGCCACTTCGGGATGCAGCCGGCGCATGTGGCGCAGGCGTTGTTCACTGGTGTCGCAGAGGATGCTCAGGTTGCAGTCCGGCGTCTGCCGCAGGTTGCGGATCAGATTCGGACCCCAATAACCGCAACCCACCACCCCTACCTTGATTTGTTTCTTCATGCTCTTCATAAATGATACGATTGAACTGATTTGGCCATTGCCGGCGCAGCCGCTCCCCGGTCCTGTCGCTTTTGTCCCGCCGCCATATCAATCACCTGTTGCATAAGCGCGGGAAATGTTTTCAAAATGATCTTCAGGTCGAGCCACAGGCTCTTCTGCTCGGCATAACGGATGTCGAGCCGGATCATTTCATTAAAAGTCGTGCGGTTTTTGCCGCTCACCTGCCACAAACCGGTCAGTCCCGGCACCGCTTCGAAACGGCGCCGCTGCCAGATTTCGTAAAGATCGTACTCGTACTGCACGCACGGGCGCGGTCCCACGATGCTCATTTCGCCCCGCAGCACGTTCAGCAACTGCGGCAGCTCGTCCATTCCCGTCGCGCGCAGGATGCGCCCCAACGGCACCACCCGCGGATCGCGGCGCGAATCCAGCTTCGTCATCGGCACATCGCCGTGGATCAATTCCCTCGTGTAATTCTGGTGTGACTGCGTTTCCGCATTCACCTGCATCGTCCGGAACTTGAAGCAGGAAAACTGCCGTCCCTTGAATCCGACGCGCTTTTGGCAAAAGAAAATCGAACCCGGCGAACCGAGCTTCACGATCAGCGCCACAGTGCCGCCGACCAGCAGCAGCCCCGGCGACAGCAACGCCAGGATCGTGATGTCCAGCGCGCGCTTCCACAAGGGTAGCGCCTGCGCCAGCGATGACGCGTCTTCCGACGTATTGTTTGCCTGGTTTTCCATTCCGTCCTGCAATCCTTTCACCGGACCGTTCTGACCCGGCTGCCAGTCCGCCACGCGATTCGCATCGCCCGCGGACTTGGCCACTGGCATCGTCGGAAAAGTTTTGGTGCTTCCTGACTTTCCTTCCAACGCCGGCACGCTTTTTACCATTGTTAAATCCTGTTCCGTTTTCTTGCGGCTCTGTGGCCCGCAGTTTTTGGCGGCTCTTTTCGCTCCCCTCAAAACTCCTGGGAACGAACCACCAATTGACGGTCTTCATCTTCCATCGGATCGCGAAATCCTCAACTCCGCTGAATACGGAAGATGCGTCGGGGCAACTACGGAACGCGGCGTGCCGCGTCGCGTTCGTACATTGACCCCGCGGCCCGGCGGCCGCGCTGCCGGCATATGTTGGTCGCTTGCTCAAATCTCCTCGCAAAATTTTCAACTCCGTTTCGCCCTTTGTTTCCAACCCGAAATTGCCCTGCCCGTACATAAAAATTGCCCACGTGGACCGCCTGGCCCACGTGGGCAATTAAGAGCCGGTCGCTCTGCTACCGGACTCCGAACCCGATCAGCCGCACACCGCAACGAGCTTGCCGTGCGTCACGGGCAGCGCCGCGGAATCGCTCTGCATTTCGTGAGCTTCATCCACGCGCGGCATCGAACGCGCCGCCACCGCCAGGAGTGCAACTGTGAAAAGGGCCGAAACGCCCACCCAGGTTCCGAGAATGACCATCATCGTCATACCACTGTCCAAAGCATAGACCGTGCCCACCCTTTACACCCCTGCCCGCTTGCAGTGAGCAGATGATTACTTTAATAAGTTATTTCTCTATAAAATTCATAATTAGCTCATAACCAGTGGCTTATGATTAATAATGGCCTTTAAACTGGTTGGGTTGCTCGTTGCCATTTGTTTGCAATCCCTGAACCGGTCTGTCCTGTGTCCAGACACTGTGAGACGGCGTGTCTCGTATCGGGACACTCTGACAAAAGACCAGGTTGCATATTGCAATGCAACCCGCAGCAGATACAGGATGCCGAAAGCCAGACCTGCCCGATCCGGTTCCTCACTGGTTCCTGAATCAAGCACGCCGCAAAAAGGAAAGATTCAAATATAAGAAAACGACGAAATTAATTTTCGGAAAGCGCAGCACGTAGAGTCGCGAAGTACGGGGCCTTCACAAACCGCGTCTCACCTCACGGCGCAACTCCATCCGGTATGACCAGCGCTTTATCGTCCGATCTACGATCATTGGTTTTCATCACTTCGATTATCCTTTCCCGCTTTTGTTCCGAGCCCGACAAAATTTGCACGCGCTCCCGTAGATAGATCGCGGGCGTCCGATTTATAGCGCCTGCAATTTTGACACAACGACCGTCGGCGGGCGGCGCGGCTTGTTTCTTTTCCAGACAGGTTGTCTTGAAAGAGCCTCGAATTGAGGTGGCGATTTGCGCGGCGGGAAACTTTTTTCGAAATCATTTTTTTCCGCGGCGCTTTTTTTCATTCACATTCAAGCCTGCAATCATTGGCTTAATTGCAGATCAGGACATTTTCATTCCCGCTTCGGTACACTGGGAGTGACTCATCCGGCCCGCATGTTTTCGGAGGTTTTTATTCGTTGGCAACGCTTATGCATAAGGGCCGCTCGATATGTGTCATCTAGGAGCCCGTTTAGGAGGCAGAATCAAAACCGTTGCTGCCCTGTCGCTCGCGAGCCTCTTGCTTTGCTCGCTTTTCAACGCCCGCGCCGCCACCAGCAGCGTCACGCTCGGCTGGTCCGCCGCCGCCGGCACCAATGTCACCGGTTACCGGATTTACATTGGCGGTGCGAGCCATAGCTACACCAACTTCATGCCCGTCGGCCAGGTCACCAACACGACCTTTAGCGGCCTGACCCCGGGCGCCACCTATTATTTCGCCGCCACCACCGTGGCTTCGGGCCTCGAGAGCGATTTCTCCAATGAGGCCATCTACTCGGCCCCGGTCGCCGGCACCAATCAAGCGCCGACGCTCAACGCGATCCTCAATCTCACCGTCAACGCGAACTCCGGCCCGCAAACCGTGAATCTCTCGGGCATCTCCTCCGGTTCGGCCAGCGAGAATCAAACGCTCACCGTGACCGCCACTTCGGGCAACACCAGCCTGCTGCCCAACCCGACCGTCAATTACACCAGCCCGAACGCCACCGGCAGCCTGACGCTGAATCCCGTCGCAAGTGCCACCGGTCAGTCCACTGTCAATGTGACCGTAGACGACGGCCAATCCGTCAACCGCTCCATCACCCGCTCGTTCACTTTCACCGTCAACAATCCGCCCACCATTTCTCCGATTGCCGCGCAGGAAACCCCGCTCGGCACCGCCACCGATCCGATTGCCTTTGTCATCGGCGACGCCGAGACGGCCGCTTCGAGCCTTTCGGTGGCCGGCACCTCGTCCGTTCAGTCGCTCGTGCCGAATGCCAACATCAGCTTCGGCGGCTCGGGCAGCAATCGCACGGTCACCGTCACTCCGATTGATGGCCAGAGCGGCGATGTGGACATCACCGTCAGCGTGGGCGACGGTTTTGCGACGGCGAGCACGACCTTCCGCCTGACCGTCTCCTCCTCGCGCCCGAACGACCAACCCCCGGTTATTTCCACGATTCCCGACGTCAACATCCTCACCAACACCGCCAGCCCGCCCATCCAATTTACGATCGGCGTGCCGGACGTGGATATCGCCAATCTCAGCATCACCGCCACCTCTTCACTGCCGTCGCTCATTCCGCAGACTAATATTGTCATCAGCGGCACGGGCACCAACCGCACCATCAGCGTCAAGCCGGCCAAGAACCAGACCGGCTCGGCCGCGATTGTCGTCCAGGTCTCCGACGGCGTGAACGTGGCCATCACCACCTTTCACGTGACCGTGCAGGCCAATCCGCAGGTCACCGTCATCATCACCGGCACCGGCACCGTTTCGCCGAACCTCACGACCCAGACCCTCCGTGCCGGCCGCTCTTATACCATCACCGCGACTCCAGGTCCGGGGCAGATCTTCGCGGGTTGGTCGGGAAGTATGAACTCTTCCTCCACCCGCCTCACTTTCGTCATCCGTTCAAATCTGGTCCTCGAAGCGAGCTTCATCCCCAGCCCGTACGCGCCGGTGATGGGCAGCTACAACGGCCTCTTTCATGAGTCCGACGAAGTCTCCGTGCTCAGCTCTGGTTACATGAGCCTCAAGACCGACGTCCAGGGTGGTTACTCCGGCACCCTCAAATTGCGCTCCCGCAGCTTCACCCTCCGCGGGAAGCTGAACGGTCAGCTGCAGGCCACCAACGTCCTCTACGGTTCGGGCGCCAATGCCACCCGTCTCGAACTGGCCCTCGGCGTCAATGGTGACACCAACCATGTCTTCGGTCGCATCGTCAGCACCAACTGGATCGCGAACCTCGCGGTGGATCGCAATCCCTTCGACGCCGCTCATCCGGCTCCGTGGACCGGCACTTACACGCTCATCCTGCCTGGCCAGGACGGCAACCCCCTCCTGCCGACCGGCGACGGAGCGGGCACCCTCAAGGTCAGCTCGAACGGTCTCGTCTCGTTCAGCGCCACCATCGCCGACGGCACCAAGGTCACGCAAAGCGCCTATCTGAACCGCGCCGGCAACTGGCCGCTCTACATCCCGCTTTACTCCGGTCAGGGCGCCATCGTGAGCTGGCTCTCCTTCACCAACGTGACCGACGACGACATCATCGGCGCGGTGAATTGGATCAAGCCCGCGATCAAGACCGCGAAATATTATCCGCTCGGCTTTACCAATGATATTGAATCGGCCGGCTCGGCGTATCATTCCGCCGCTCCGGTTCTTAATATGACCAATGGCGCAATGGCGTTCATCGGCGGGAATATCTCCCAGGATTTCACCAACAACGTCCGCGTGGCCAGCAACGGCAAAGTCTCGAACCAGAGCGCCAACGCCCTGACCTACACGTTTACCACCGCCAGTGGCGCCTTTAGCGGCAAGGTCACCTTGCCCGGCTCGGCCACCACGATGAACTTCACCGGCGCGGTGCACCAGAAACGCAACGCCGCCTTCGGCTCCGCCCTCGGCACCAGCCAGAGCAGCGAGGTCTCCCTCACCGAAGCGGAATAAATCTTACTAGAAGGAACGATCGGCGGCGGCAGCAATGCCGCCGCCGTTTTTCTTTCGCCCTCCAGTCCTGGTGCTTGATGATTTTCGCGGGCCTCGGACTGCGTGCTGAGCCGGAACGATTCAGCCGGAGGGAAAAGTCCCCCCTCACCCCTGCCCTCTCCCATCCGCCTTCGCGGGGGCGCTACGGCGCGACAAGAAGGGAGAGGGAGAGCAGTTGAACGTCCTCACCAAATATCACCGTTCAGTTGCTGAGGTCTGCATGAGGTGGTCGGAGGATGGAGCCGAATTATCCCGCCTTGCGGGACTGCTACCGTAATGCAGGCGGAGACGACTCTTGCAACTGAATCGTGCCGGCTTAGCGCTTCTTTCGTCATTCGTCATTCGTGCTTCGTCATTCTCCCAATTCAGTGAAGTTTGGAGTTTGGCATTTGAAGTTTCCGCGCTTGTCGGTCCAGTACCCGTCCCCTTCGTCCGTATATGTACATACCTCATATCTTTTGACCGTCCGGAGGATTACTCACTAACCTTGATCATCGCTGTTTTCGCGCTGGCCCGGCTCGACTACGGCCGAGGTAAACTGGTTACCCCAAACTTCGGTCCGTCCCTGTGCCTGCGCGCGAATGGTTGCGTTCCTCATGTGGCATTGGATTTTATTTCGGCTCCGGGCCCCTGCCCTGATGCTGTCGGCAGGCGGCATCGCCGGCCTGATCCTGTGCTTTCCCCTTTCCACGCGCGCTGCCTTCCCGGGCGGCGGCAACGTGACCGCCGGCGTCACCCTTGGCTGGGAACCCAGCGCCGACCCGGACATCACTGACTACGTAATTTACTATGGCCTCAAAAGCGGCCAATACCAGTCCTCCATCGCGGTTTACAACACCAACGTCGTCACCATTCCCAACCTGATCGTTGGCCGCACTTATTATTTCGCCGCCGCGTCCGTGGACAGCACCGGCCTCGAAAGTTTGTTTTCGAACGAGACCTCCGCCACCGTCGCGAATCCCTACACCGCCGTTCAGGGACAATACAACGGTCTCTTCTACGAACCGGACCAGGTTCAGCCGGCCAGCTCGGGTTCATTCACCTTTCTCTCCGATCAACGCGGCGCCTACTCCGGCAAGCTCCTCATCGGCAGCACCTCGTACCCCTTCTCCGGCAGACTTGATCCGCAATGCCACGGCTCCAATGTCGTGCGCAGCCTCGGCGGAAAATCCCTCGCGCTCGATTTTCAACTCGGTCGCGGCGACCAGACCGATCGCGTGACCGGTCTCGTGTACGGCGATACCTGGGTCGCGCAACTGCTGGGCGACCGCGTCGTCTTCGATTCCCGCCAAAACCGCGCGCCGATGGCGGGCACGTATACCTTCATTATTCCCGGCCAGGATGAAGACCCCTCGCTCCCCGGCGGCGACAGCTACGGCTCCGTTCAAGTCAGCACCGCGGGCATCGCCACGTTCAAGGGCACGCTCGGCGATACCACGCCCGTGACGCAAAGTGGGCAGATCTCCAAGGACGGCATCTGGCCTTTCTACATTTCCCTCTATTCGGGCAAGGGTTGCATCGTCAGCTGGCTCTCCTTCACCAACGAACCCAACGACGATCTCTCCGGCTTCACGGCCTGGATCAAACCGCCGGTCCCCAACGCCCGCTATTATCCCGCCGGCTTCTCCAACGATTGCCAGGCCATCGGATCCGCGTATGTGCGGCCGGCCGGGATTTCCTCCCGCACGACCGTAAGCACAAATCTGATCGCCGACTTTGCCGGCGGTGATCTGGCCGAAGCTTTTTCCAATCTGGTCACCATGGCGAACTTCAGTCGCATCGTGAATCAGGGCACGAACGCCATGAGCTTCACGATTTCCACCACCGATGGAACCTTCCGCGGAACCGTCACCGATCCCGCCACGCGCAAGAAGCTTTCCTTCAGCGGCGCCCTGTTCCAAAAGCAACCCTCCGGCTACGGCCAGCTACCTGGAACCAGCAGGACCGCGCACGTCCGCCTCGCGCCTTGATCGCTGGGGGTGTGATTGAAAGTGGGTGAAGATTTCACTGAAAAGGAAGCTCGCCCTCACCCCGGCCCTCTCCCCCGGGAGAGGGAGACCCATTGGGCAGCCTCACTTTTTGGCAGATTTCACGGCGGCTGTCAGTAACGGGTGATCGGATGATAGAAAATCGCCACCTGATCTACCGCAGAGATGTCACCCACTTCCACTCGCACCCTGATCGCCGGCCCGTGGTTCTTGGTGCTTGGTTCCTGGTCCTTGACTTCACTACCTTTGCTCCGTGCCGCGAGAAACCAAAGCCGATAAAACCAGCCGCACCGCGAAGATCATCGCCGGGCTCAAGCAGACGTACCCCAACGCCCATTGCGAACTCAATTTTTCCACTCCGCTCGAACTGCTGATCGCCACGATCCTTTCTGCGCAGTGCACCGACGTGCGCGTCAACATCGTGACCGAGAGCCTCTTTAAAAAGTACCGCACGCCCGAGGACTACGCCCGCGCGCCCATCGCTGAACTGGAAAACGCCATCAAAAGCACCGGCTTCTTTCGCAACAAAGCCAAAAGCATCCAGAACTGCTGCCGCGCCCTCGCCGACAAACACGGCGGGAAAGTTCCGAAAACCATGGAGGAACTCATCGAGCTCGGCGGCGTGGGCCGCAAGACCGCGAACGTGGTCCTCGGGAACGCCTACAATATCAATGTCGGCGTGGTCGTGGACACGCACGTGACCCGCTTGAGTTTTCGCCTCGGCCTGAGCGCCCAAACCACCGCCGAAAAGATCGAACAGGAACTGATGACCCTCGTGCCGCAGGCCGATTGGACGCTCTTCAGCCACCTCCTCATCTGGCACGGCCGCCGCCGCTGCACCGCCCGCAATCCAGATTGCCCCCATTGCGAAATCGCGCATTTGTGTCCAAAGCTCGGCGTGAAGCAGGCATGACCGGCGACGTTTACCTCACTGGCCCGGGCGAACCCGCCTTCAACATGGCCTTCGACGAAGCCATGCTGCTCGCGATGCCCCGGCTCGCCCGCCCCATCCTGCGCTTCTACGGCTGGAACCAGCCCGCCGCCACCTTCGGCTATTCCCAAAAATACGCCGACGTCGAAGCCGTCACCCTCCTCCGTCCCCTTATCCGCCGTCCCACCGGCGGGGGCGTGGTGCCGCACGACGCCGATTGGACCTACAGCCTCGCGTTCCCAACCAACAGCAACTGGTACGAATTGAAGGCCGAGGAAAGTTATCGTCAAGTCCACGCTTGGCTCAAAGCCGCGTTCGGACAGTTCAACATCCCCACCGAACTCGCCCCCTGCTGCAAAAAGGAACTCCCCGGCCAATGCTTCATCGGCCACGAAAAATCCGACCTCCTCTGGCACGGCCGCAAAATCGCCGGCGCCGCCCAGCGCCGCACTCGCGACGGTTTGCTGATCCAAGGCTCAATCCAACCACCCGTCGGAAGCCCCTCCCGCGACACGTGGCAGCTAAAAGCCATCGAGAATGCGTGCTGGCCGGACGGCCTGAGTTGGAAAACAGCGCAACCCGATGCGCTGATCCTCGAATCTGCGCGGGAATTGACTACCAAAAAATTCGCCTCGTCCGCCTTCAACCAAAAGCGCTGATCTAAACCCACTGGCACCGAAGTGCTTCGGGCTGAAGGCCCGGGAAACCTCGTCCAACCATTCAGCCAGCCCTGCAAGGGCGAAACTCTTTGGCTCCATGACGGCGCGTGCGCCCCTCTCCTTCGACGCCTGCTAATCCACAAATATCGTCTCGTTCGCCAGCAACAGGATTTGCGCGTACAACTCCAAAGGCGAAACCTTCTGATTCGGCAGCACCGGCGCGTTAAGAAAATTCGTCCCATCCTTCACCTCCTGTTTGGCCGGCGGACGTTGATACACCAATTCGTACAGCGCCTGAATCTTCTGCTCCGGCGTCGCGGCGGATTTCACCGCGCTTCGCTCCGCCAGATTGTGCGCTTCCTGCAAAATGAAGGGGCTGTTCATCAGAAACAGCGCCTGCTGCGGCACGATCGTGTGAAAACGGCCTTGGTTGCTCGTGTCGGGATTCGCAAAATCAAACGTCCGGAACAGCCCCGGCAAATTCTGCCGGTCAATCAATCCATACAGTGTGCGCCGTTGCGAAAATGGCTCAGTCACGATGTCCACCGGCAACCCTCCCACTCGCAAATCAATCTGCCCGGCCAGCGCCAGGAACGTATCCCGCATGGCCTCGAAATCCAGCCGCTGACGGTTCATCCGCGAAATCAGCCGGTTCTCCGGGTCCGCCTTCCGCGTCGCCGGCGACGCCTCGCAACTCTGTTGATAAGCCGCCGACAGCACGATCATCCGGTGCAACGCCTTCGTGCTCCAACCGTTCGCCATGAACGACGCCGCCAGGTAATCCAGCAACTCGCGCTGCACCGGCGCCTCCGTGCGCACGCCAAAATCCCCCGGCGTCGTGACCAGTCCCTCACCGAAGTGATGCAGCCACACGCGATTCACATACACCCGCGCGGTGAGCGGATTTGCCGGACTCGCAATCGCCCGCGCCAGCTCCAACCGGCCGCTGCCATTGGTAAATGGCGCGGCCGCCGCAACGCTCAACACCTCCAGGAACCGCCGCGGCACCTCCGCACCCGGATTGGAGGGATTGCCGCGAATCAGCACGCGTGAATTCCCGGGGTTCGCCCGGTCTTCCAGCACCATCGCCCGCAACGGCGCGCCGGCATGCGTCCAGTTCAAGGCGTCGATCTTGTTGCGGATCGGCGCGGTCCCTTCGCTGATGCCCCGCGAAAGAATCGTCTCCGCCTCCGCCACCGGCAGATTCACCGGCGCGCCCTCGCCATACAGCACCAGCCGCAACGCCTCCTGATCGGCGTCGGCAAAATTCGTCACCGCGGGCTTCTTGTCCTTCGCCGCCGCTTCCACCGCCGCCTTCCAATCCGCGTCCACCGACTTGAAGACCTTGTTGTAACTCTCCGCGACACCCTTCAACGACCCCGGCGCATCCGTTGCCAGCGTCTTTTTAATCTTTGGATTCACCGCGCTCAGATTCGTCAGCGTGCCAACCGTGTTGGTGGTAAAATCCGCCGCCGGAATCTTCGCCAGTTCGAACCACGCCCCAAACACCGCGTCCGGCTTCTTCTCCTGGTCATCGAGATACTTTATCCAGCGCTTCAATACCGCCGGGTTCAACTTCTGCTCGCCCGCGTACGTATCCAATTTAGCGTCGTCCTTGAGCGCCGCCGCCCCGCGCGCGCCCAGCAAATAATCGCCCACCTTGTGCCGCAGCTTCTCCTCAAAATCCGCCACGTGCTTCTTTGTGAATGCCGTAATCTCCTCTTCGATTTTCCCCTTCTCCACCAGGAACGCCTGGTAGTCTGGCGTGTCGTGTAGCGGCGCCAGCAGCGGCAACTCGGCCGGCTCGTCGCTGCCGGCAAATACTCCGTGCAGCGCGTAATAATCCTTTGTCGAGATCGGCTCAAACTTATGGTCGTGGCACCGCGCGCACGTCACCGTCAAACCCATCGTCCCGCGCGAGACGACGTCGATGCGGTCGTCAATAATGTCGTTCTGATTGTTCAGGAACCGCCGGCCCAGCGTCAGAAAACCCAGCGCCGCCAGCGCCTGCTGATTCCTACCCACGCTCCCAACCTCGTTCGACGCACCCGCCGGCTTCGGCAGCACATCCGCCGCGATCTGCTCCATCAGGAATTGATCGTACGGCTTGTCCTCATTGAACGCCCGCACCACGTAATCCCGATAGGTGTACGAAAACGAATAACGCCGCTCCTGCCCGCCCGCGAGATAACCCTTCGTGTCCGCATACCGCGCCACGTCCAGCCAGTATCGCCCCCACCGCTCCCCGTAATGCGGCGACGCCAGCAACCGATCCACCAGCATGGCATACGCCGCCGGAGATTTGTCGTTCACAAATGCCTCCACCTCCTCGGGTGTCGGTGGCAGCCCCGTGAGATCGTAAGTCACCCTCCGGATCAAAGTGCGACGGTCTGCCGCCGGCGCCGGCGGCAGATTTTTCTGCTCCAGCTTCGCGAGCACGAAGTCATCCACCGGCGTCTGGACCCAGGTGGAACGTTTAACCCGGGGAAGTTTGGGCTGCGTGACGGGTTGAAAGGCCCAATGCCTTGCTTTTGCCTCCGTCACATCGGTCAAAGCTCCCGCGTTCGTGCCTCGCGGCATCGGCGCGCCCAGCTTCACCCACGCTTCCAAGTCGGCGATTTGTTCGGCCGAAAGTTTTTTATCCTTCGGCGGCATCTGCAAATCCGGGTCCGTGTAACGCACCGCCTTGATCAGCAAACTCATTTCCGGATCGCCCGGCGTCAGCGCCGCCCCCGTGCCGCCGCCCTTCAATATCGCCGTCGGCGTATCCAGCTTCAACCCGCCCTTCGCCTTCCCCGCCTGGTCGCTATGGCAGGAGTAACAACTGTCCGCAAAAATCGGCCGCACCTTTTTCTCGAAAAACTCGACCTGCTCCGCCGCCGTCTCCGCCGCGACGCCCCGGCAAAGCCAGCCCGCCAGCACCAGGCCGGTGCTCAACGTGCGGGCTGTTCTCGCCGGATGCATTCGTCGCAGTAACGCGTATAATGTAATCCCAAATCGCTTTTTCCAACCCCAAGCTTCCGCTTTTTCGGGTCGTTCGCGTGCGCAACCTACCTGACGCTAAAAACCACGCGCATATTCAAGGCCCAAACCCCTCTCCCCGATCAGAGCGCCCGTCTCCGAACGGGCGTGTTCCAAAGTCCTGCGGTGACGCGTCCGTTCAGACCTGGCCGCCCGCCGCCTCTTGCCTGCCCTCCTGCCAACCCCGCGCTCTGCCTTCTGCTACTTCCCGGACATGCTCGAGTAGAAGACCTGCATCCTCAACGATGCGCGCCGGAAAATCCTTTCGTGCGCCTCCGCCGGCCACACCGTGCTTGGAACCAGCGTGAAGGTATGCCCCTCAATTCCGCCCACGCTGCCGTAGTACGCATAGTTTTTCATTTTGCCAAACTGGGTTTTGAGCCTGGCAAAGTCCGCGTCGTTCCCCGTCGCGTAAATCATGAACGGAAACTCGGACTCATCCACCTCCACTCGCCGCACCGATACACCGGCCGCCTTCGCCGCCGCCGTCATGGCCTCGCGCAAACCAGCCGCGCTGTACGCCGGGTCCAGGTTCGGCGGCGTGGCCACCGGATTCCCCAGGTAGTCCAGTAATATCGCGTTCGCACCTTCCACGGAAACCGCATTGCCATCACGGGACGCGGAAGGGCCGGTCGTGCTTTCCGCCCACAACCAGTTGCCTTTGCCGAAATAAACGCCGCCGAAATCACCGCCGCCGGGCACCGGGTAAAAGCTCACGTGCGGATTTCCCTCGATCGGCAATGCTATGATGAGGCGAAACGTGCCGCTGCCTCGCTTGACGCGCTGCACCTGTCGCGGATCCATCTTCGTCTGCACCTCTGATTTCGAGGTGAGGAACAGACACAGCTCGGCCTCGTCGCGCGAGGCCAGTGTGTAAGTTCCCTCGACACAATACATCTCGTTCGTTTGGAAGGTGGCTGCCGTACCTCGGACCGACTGGATGATAATGCTGTCTCCTGCTCGAAATTGGGTGCGACCTGTCTCGAAGGCCACGGCATACGGGAATTCTTTTTCATCAGCGGCTCGAGCCGGCACTGAGAGCGAGGAGATTAGCAATGCGCACGCGATGGCATATCGGAGCATGGAGCATGGAAGCTGTTTGTTCATAGGTGGTTTCTTTCGTACTGTTCCGGTTGGGTGAGGAAAGCAGCATCACCGGAAACTCCCGGTCAGGAATATTTTTCCGTCACCAAATTGATCTGTCATTATTTCTTCGCTACTGCCGGGACGATTCCGGCGCGCGCCCTCGCAACTCGAGTCGCGTGTTTACGCGGACCGTTTCAAAAACCATCCGGTCGCTGACATATTCGCCCGTTCTCTGAAACGCATGAATCGGCGTGACGTAGGAAAGCTCCACCAACACCCCGCCCTGCCCGGCCGGACCAACGCGCGCCGCTTCCTGAATGAATCGGCCGGCCAGCAGCGCCGCCAGCACCACGGCAATTGACCCGGCAGCCCAGCGCAGCAGCCAATGTCCCAGGAGTCCGTGCAGAATCCCCGAGCCGGAAGCCTGCGCGGTGTTTGTGCCCTCCCGCTGCCACTCACGAGCAATCCGCTCCGCCATGTGCGCCGGGAATCGTTGGGTGTCGGCTGCATCCCGAAGTTCCTTCGTCAACCGGGCGCCGAATTGCTGCCGCTGCCGCAATTGCTCCCTGCAACCCTCACACGACGCCAAATGCGCCGCCGCCTGGGCCTGCTCACGCGGCGCAAGCGTTCCATCAAGAAACTCTTCGCACAGATCAGTGAAGCTTTGGCAGTTCATGTTTGCTGTCTCCTTTCTGTGACGTTCGCGCCTAAAAGGTTCATTTCGGCCGGCAACAATTCCTGCATTCGCGCGATCGCATAGTGGAGCCGGGACTTCACCGTGCCTTTGGAGACCCCGAGCTGGCGGGCGATTTCCTCCAGCTTCAGGTCTTCATAGAACCGCAGCACCACCACTTCCCGATGCGGTGGGGAAAGTTCCTTCATGGCCAGGGTCAACGCGCCCCGCGTCGCTTCCTCCTCCATCGGCAGCGGCTGCTCTTCGGCTGCCCCCGACGCTGCCACCGCCAATTCCCCATCCACAATGAGCCGCTTTTGATCCCGATGCCGGCGACGGCTCAGGTTCAACAGGATCCCATGCAACCATGTGTAAAGGCTCGAGTCTCCCCGGAATCGCTCGACTGACTTCAACGCCTGAAGAAAGCTCTCCTGCGCCAGGTCCTGGGCATCGGTCTCATTGCCACAAAGCAGAAAGGCCGACCGCAACAGCCGGTCGCCGTCGCGCGCGATCCACTCCCGGGCCGCCGCCGGGTCATTCCCTTTGAGCGCCTGGATGAGTGACAGGTCATCCATATTCCTCTTTGTGCCAACACCACGAAAAAGGTTCAATCTCGCGTTGCTTTTGCAATGGACCGGTCTGGCGTCGAATCCTCGTCGGGGCTGATAACACTGGGAAACGAAGGCGGGTCAAACCCAAAGCGACCAAAAATCAGGGGGCCCCACACATTCGACCGGCCACCCGCTGGAATCCATGCTTTTCCCCCCACTCATAATCAGGCACATTACCTTCAGATGAGTCGCAACGAATCAGCCGCTCCGGCAACGGGCGCCAATCCTTCGAACCGGCAACGGTTCCTCGACGCGTGCCGCTGTCAGCGCGTGGATCGTCCCCCGGTCTGGCTGATGCGCCAGGCAGGCCGCGCCCTGCCCGAATACCGCGCGTTGAAGGAGAAGCATTCCTTCATCGAGATGGTCCAGACGCCGGAGCTCGCCACCGAGGCGACGCTGCAACCCATCCGCCGTTTCGATTTCGACGCCGCCATTTTGTTCAGCGACATCCTCGTGATTTGTGAAGCCTTGGGGCAGCCGTATCGCTTCAAAGACAAGGGCGGCATCGAAATGGCCTTCCTGCTGAATACGAAGCAGGACATCGACAAACTGGAAGTCAGCGCCGTGCCGGAGCGCCTCCAATACGTCGCCCGGGCCCTGCCCATGATCAAAAAGGCCCTGGCCAACCGCACCGCGCTGATCGGTTTCGCCGGTTCTCCCTGGACGCTGGCCAATTACATGGTCGAGGGCGGCGGCATCACCGATTATACCAAGCTGGCAAAGTGGCGGAAGGAAGCGCCGGAATTGTTCAATCTGCTGATGACGAAATTGACCGAGGCGGTCGCGAAGTTCCTCCATCTGCAAATCGATGCCGGCGCGGAAGCCGTGCAAATTTTCGACAGCCTCGGCGGCTCGCTGTCGGACGCGGAATTCCCCGAAGCCTCCGGCCGCTGGATGAAGCAGATCGTCAGCTCGATTGGTGGCCGGGTGCCCGTTATTATGTTTGCGCGCGGCGCGAACGGAAATTGGGATTACCTCGCGCAAACCGGCGCGTCCGTGCTCGGGATCGACTGGACGGTTTCGCTCGCGGACGTCGCGGCCCGCCTGCCGGCCAGCGTCGGTGTCCAGGGCAACCTGGATCCAACGTGGCTCACCCGCACTCCCATCGAGGTCGCCAACGAAACCCAACGCATTTTAACCGCGATGAATGGCCGGCCAGGGCACATATTCAATCTGGGCCACGGTGTCCCGCCGGACTCGAAGCTGGAGAACATCGAAGCACTGGTCTCCACCGTGCGGACCTTTCGTTCCGCGGGGACCAGGACGGCCATGGCCGCCAAAGCATGAACGCGCTGAAAGTAGATTTGGATCTCGTCCGGAAGTACAACGTGGCCGGTCCGCGTTATACCTCCTACCCGCCGGCGACGCGCTTTACGGAAGCGGTTACCGCCGACGAAATCTCCAGTCGGATTGTTGAAAACAACCGTTCCGAGCGCGATCTCTCCCTCTACTTCCACATTCCGTTTTGCGAAACGCTCTGCTGGTATTGTGGTTGCACCACGGTCATTACCACGAATCACCAGAAGGGAAATCATTACCTGGACTATCTCGAAAAGGAGATGGATCGCATGGGCGCGCTGCTGAACCCCAAGCGCAAGGTGGTTCAACTTCACTGGGGCGGCGGCTCGCCCACGTTTCTGAGCCCTGACGAAATTCGCCGGCTCGGCGCGGCCATCCGCAAACGCTTCCAGTTCGCCGAAGATCTCGAAGCCGGGGTGGAAATCGATCCGCGTCGGCTGACGCAGGACCATGTCGTGGCCCTTCGCGAGGCGGGCTTCAACCGGGCTTCGCTCGGCGTGCAGGATTTTGAACCGGACGTCATGAAGGCGGTCAATCGGATTCAGGCGCCCGAGTTGGTTCAACAAACCCTCGCCTGGGTCCGGGCGGCAGGTTTCACTTCAGTGAATTTCGATTTGATTTACGGGCTGCCGAATCAAACGGTCGAGAGCTTCAGCCGCACCCTGGACTCCGTCCTGGGCATGGGCCCGGACCGGCTGGCCGTTTTCAGCTACGCTCACGTGCCCTGGGTGAAGCCCGCGCAGAAGATTCTGGAGACCAAGTTCGAGCTGCCCGGCCCGGAGGTGAAACTCCAGTTGCTCAAAATGGTCATCGAGCGCCTGACCGAAGGCAACCGCTACCGCTACATCGGCATGGACCATTTCTCGCGGCCCAACGACGAACTGGCCGTGGCCCAGCAACACAAGCAGCTCCAGCGAAATTTCCAGGGCTACAGCACGCGCGGCGGCGCGGACATTTATTCCTTCGGCATGTCGGCCATCTCGCAGGTGCCCGACGCCTATTGGCAGAACGAGAAGCAGGTGGACAAATACATGGCCACGCTCGACGCGGGCAAACTGCCGATCGTCCGCGGCTACCTCGTCACGGATGAGGACCGCATCCGCCGCGAAACCATCATGCGCGTGATGTGCGATTTGTCCCTCGATTACGCCGACATGTCACAGCGGCTCGGCATCGATTTCGCGTCGCACTTCGCATCCGAATTGCAAACGTTGGACACCTTTGAGGCCGACGGCCTCGTACGCCGCAGCCCCTCCGGATTGGAAGTCACCGACGGCGGCCGCCTGTTCATCCGCAACATCGCCATGTGCTTCGACAACACCCTCGCGCCGACCGCCGAGCGGAGGCACTCGCGAACGATCTGACGCGTGAGTTCTGTCGGGATCATCGGCGCCGGCATCACCGGTCTGACGGCGGGCTTTTACCTGCAACGCGCCGGTGTGCCCGTAACGATTTACGAAGCGAGCGGCCGCGCCGGCGGCGTGATTCAATCCCTCAGAAAGGATGGATACCTCGCTGAATTCGGCCCCAACACCATCCTCGAAAGCGCTCCCGAAATTCGGGAATTGGTAGCTGATTCCGGCCTGGCCGCGCGCCGGCTCAATAGCGATCCGCGCGCAACGCCACGTTATCTGGTGCGGGATCGCCAGCCCGTCGCCATGCCCGGCTCCCCACTCGGTTTTGTCACGACCAAGCTCTTTTCTGCCAAAGCCAAACTAGGCGTCCTGGGCGAACCGTTCCGTCCCCGTCGCACGGATGGCGTGGAGGAAACCGTCGCCGATTTCGTCGTGCGCCGCCTCGGCCAGGAATTCCTCGACTACGCCATCGATGCTCTCGTCGCCGGCATCTACGCCGGCGATCCGCGCAAGCTTTCCCTGCGCGAAGCCTTCCCCAAGCTGGCCGACACGGAAGCCCGGTACGGTTCGTTGATCAAAGGCCAGGTCTTCGGCGCGCGCGATCGCAAGCGCCGCGGCACCGTCGCCAAGGATCGCGCCCCCAAGTTCTCTTTCGACGAAGGACTACAGGTCCTGCCGGACGCGCTGGCCGCCAATCTTCGAGCGCAACTCCGCCTGAACACGCAGGTCGAATCCATTGCTCGAACTGAAACCGGTTGGGCAATCCGGACGGCCAGCGGCACCGAAGAGCATTCCGCAGTCATTTACTGCGGCACCGCCGGCGGGCTGGCCCGGCTCACGCTCAATGCGCCGGACAAAGTGGACCTGTCTGCCTTCGCCACGATACGCTACCCGCCAATCGCCGGGGTCGTTCTCGGCTTCCGCCGCGAGGATGTCAGCCATCCCTGCAAGGGATTCGGCATGCTCATCCCCGGCATTGAGAAGTTCAACCTTCTCGGAACGATATTTTCCTCCTCGCTCTTCCCCAATCGCGCACCCGCAGGCCACCTGACGCTGACCAGTTATGTCGGTGGTGAACGGAATCCGGAACTGGCCGCTCTCCCGCCGGAGAGACTGATTGAACTGACCACGAGCGATCTGAAAGTGCTGTTGGGCGTCAGCGGCCGGCCGACCTTCACACATTGCTCTTACTATCCGAAGGCGATTCCGCAATACAATCTCGCTTACGGCCGCTACCGGAAATTATTGGGAGAAATCGAGGATCGCGCCCCCGGTATGTTTTTCGCCGGCCATTACCGGGATGGCGTCGCCTTGAGTGATTCGATAGTCTCCGGCCGCAAAATGGCCGATCGAATCGCAGCCTGGCTCCGCGCCGGCAACCATCCTCAGAAGGTGAATTGAAATGAAGCAGGGCGTTTTGTTGGTCAACCTCGGTTCGCCGGACTCTCCATCCGTGCTGGACGTCCGCCGCTACCTGCGCGAATTCCTCATGGACGGCCGCGTCCTCGACAGCAACTGGCTCATCCGCAAATGCGTCGTCGAGTTGGCCATCCTTCCCACCCGCCCCGCTCAATCCGCCGAGGCCTATCACAAGGTCTGGACCGACAAGGGCTCGCCTTTGGTTTCGATCAGCCGCGCCGCACAGTCCGCCTTGCAGCAACGTGTGGCGATGCCGGTGGAACTGGCCATGCGGTATCAGAATCCATCCATTGCCGACGCCTTGGCGAAGCTGGAAGATCAGGGCATCGGCGAAGTGCTCGTCATTGCGTTGTTTCCCCATTATGCGATGTCGAGTTTCGAGAGCGCGGTCGAACGCGTGAAAGACCTGGCCGCCCGCCATCATCCGGCGATGCGCCTGACCATCCAGCCGCCCTTTTACGAAGACCCCGACTATCTCGACGCCCTGGTCGCCCGCGCGCAACCCTACCTCGCCAAGCCCTACGACCATTTGCTCTTCAGCTTCCACGGCCTGCCCGAGCGCCACATGCGCAAAGCCGATCCCACCAGATCCCATTGCATGGCCACGGAGAATTGCTGCGAAACAGCGACCGCCTCCCTGCCCACGTGCTATCGCGCCCAATGTTTCCGCACCGTCGCCGGTTTCGTGAAACGCGCCGGCATCCCGCGCGAAAAATACACCGTCGCCTTCCAGTCCCGCCTCGGCCGCGAACCCTGGCTCCGCCCCTACACCGACGAAGTCATCTCCAAGTTTCCTGCGCAAGGCGTCCGCGAACTCCTCGTCATGTGCCCCGCCTTCGTCTCCGATTGCCTGGAAACGCTCGAAGAAATCGGCATGCGCGGCAAAGAGTCCTTCATCGAATCCGGCGGCAAAAACCTCACCCTCATCCCCTGCCTCAACGAACACCCGCTCTGGATTCAGACGCTTGAAAAAATGGTCCGGACATTCCTCCGCCCCGCTCCCACTCTCGCTCCCCTTAAACCGAAGGGCTGACCTATCACCAAAGTTTGGCAGACCTTTTCCAGTCAGACCGACTACTTCTTGACGCTGGTGCGTTGCTTCAACCAGTCGAAGTCGGTGGTGGGTGAGGCGTTGAGGATGCCGCCGACGGCGCCTTGTTTCGGGGCGCGGATGGTGTCGCCGACGAGCCAGTGGTGCGTTTCGGTGTGGCCATCAACGAATGATAGCGTCACGCCGCCGTTGTGATAGGAACCCGGCAGGTTGCCCCATTGATTGTCTTCCAGGCGGTTCATGAAGAAGCCGTCGTTCAGCGTGTCGGGATGTTCGTCCAGAAAAGTGAAGATCATCGCGGGGCTGGTGACATCGACGGCTTTGAAGAATTGGACGTAGAGCGGATTGAATTTGTCGAGTTGCTCGCCGGGGTCGCCGACGAGCGAATTCATCGAGACGCTGCGAATGCGCGGGCCGTTGGCGGCGGGCTCGCGATCGGAGGGGCATTTGAAGATGGCGGCGTTGCGATTGTCGTAGGGGGAGAGTTTTGTGTCGGTGAGATAGGTGGTGTTTGTGTTGTCGTCCGCGGTGCCCCAATCCTCGACGTTGTTCGCCCAGGTGTTGCGGCTGGCGATGGTTTCGGCTTTACCGTGGTTGTTGACGTAATAATTCTGGTTGTCGTCGGCGTAGAGCTGCAGGGCGAGGCCGAGCTGCCGGATATTGTTGAGGCACGTGGTGCCTTCGGCCTGGCCGCGGGATTTGCTGAGCGTGGGCAATAAAAGCGCAGCCAGGATGGCGATGATGGCGATGACAACCAGCAACTCGATCAGGGTGAAGGCGGAATTGCGGGCAGTCATGCGCAAGGAAAGGCTAGCGGAAGACCATTACAGTGGGAATGATGAAAGAAACACGGGGCGTTAAGAAACGACCTGTCGTAGATAAATAAGCATATACCCTGTGCGACCCGCTACACCTGCTACGCCCGCTACAAATCAGGTGCAGGTGGGCGAATTTTGCATAATACGTAATCACTATTGACTTAGTGTAGATTAAAGCTAATTTTTCGGAAAATGCGATTGAATGGCGCTCATTCCGCGCGGAAAAAACTTGGTTTGATCCTTGGGGTCATGCTCGGGTTGGCGCTTTATTCGAACGCCTTGGGTGCGGAGCTGACGCTGCTAAACGCGTCGTATGATCCGACGCGGGAACTGTATGAAGAGGTCAATCCGGCGTTTATCAAGTATTGGCAAGGGAAGACGGGTCAGAAGCTTTCCGTCAAGCAGTCCCATGGTGGGTCGGCGAAGCAGGCACGGTCGGTGATCGAAGGGTTCCCTGCCGACGTGGTGACGCTGGCGCTGGCGTATGACATCGATGTGATCGCATTGCGCGGGAAGCTGATCGATCCGGATTGGCAGAAACGGCTACCGGACAATAGTACTCCGTATACTTCGACGATCGTATTTCTTGTGCGCAAAGGGAATCCACAAGGAATCAAGGACTGGGATGATTTGGTGAAGCCCGGCGTGAAGGTGGTGACGCCGAACCCGAAGACCTCGGGCGGCGCGCGGTGGAATTACCTGGGAGCATGGGGTTATGCGCTCAAGCAACCGGGTGGCAACGACAAGTCGGCGCAGGAATTTGTGCGGAAGTTGTTCAAGAACGTGCCGGTGCTGGATACGGGCGCACGCGGGGCGGCGACGACTTTCACCAAGAGCGGCATCGGGGATGTGCTGATCGCGTGGGAGAATGACGCGCTGCTCATGCGGGAGGAGCAGGAAAAGGGCGCGTATGAAATCGTGTATCCATCGGTGAGCATCCTGGCCGAGCCGCCGGTGGCATGGGTGGACAAGGTGGTGAAGCACAACGGCACCGCCGAAGTAGCGAAGGCATACCTGGAGTTTTTATACACGCCGGAGGGACAGGAGATCGCGGCAAAGCATTGTTACCGGCCGCGCAACCAGGAAGTGGCCAAGAAGCACGCGGACGTTTTTCGGGATCTGAAGTTGTTTACTGTGGACGAATTGTTTGGCGGATGGCGGACAGCGCAGAAAACCCATTTTGGCGAAGGCGGCAGTTTTGAGCAGATTCAGAGGGCGAATCGATAAAGCTCCAAGTGCCAAGGACCAAGAACCAGATAAACTTCAAATGCCAAACTTCAAACTTCAAGCCAGACATGCAGGAGAGGCAGGGTTTGATTTCAAATTTGAAATTTGAGATTTGAAATTTCGGATTTCAAAGTGGCGGGGATGCGGGTGATTATGAGTGCCGCAGCCGGCCGTTTCGGTCTTCCGGGTTTTGCGGCGACAGTTCTTGAATGAAGCAGAAAAAATACAATGTATTGCCGGGGTTTGGCTTGACGATGGGTTTCACGCTCATTTACCTGGCCATCCTCGTGCTGCTGCCGTTCGCGGCGCTGATCATCCGGACGCTGGGGATTTCGTGGGATGATTTCGTGCGGCTCGCCACCACGGAGCGGGCGATGTGCGCATACAAAGTCACGTTCGGCGCGTCGCTGATCGCGGCGCTGGCAAACGTGGTTTTTGGGTCGCTCCTGGCGTGGGTGCTGGTGCGGTATGATTTTCCGGGTCGCCGCCTGATTGATGCGATGGTGGATTTTCCGTTTGCGCTGCCGACGGCGGTGGCGGGCTTGACGCTGGCCAATATGTTCGCCCCCAAAGGCTGGCTGGGACAGTTTCTGGTGCCCATGGGAATTCAAGGTGCGTACTCGTTCCTGGGAATTGTGATTGCGCTGACGTTTGTCGGGTTGCCGTTTGCAGTGCGGACGTTGCAACCGGTGCTGGAGAATTTTGATAGTGAGGTCGAGGAGGCGGCGGCCATGTTGGGAGCCGGCCGGCTGCGAACATTTATTCAGGTAATTGCGCCCACGCTGATGCCGTCGGTAATGACCGGTTTCGCGCTGTCGTTTGCGCGGGCGGTGGGCGAGTACGGGTCGGTGGTTTTTATTTCGGGAAACCAGGCTTACAAGACGGAGATCGCGCCGTATTTGATTTTCATGCGGTTGGAGGAGTTCGAGTATTCCGGGGCGATTGTGCTGTCCGTGGTGCTCCTTTGCTTTTCGCTTTTGCTGCTGGGGGCGATCAATCTACTGGAGCATTGGGCGGGGAGATTTCAGAACTAGGGCAGAAGCGGATTAGGATTACGATTATGAGTAGGATTAGGATTTCCGAGGAAGCGGTTCCGTGGGCCGGGCCTAGGATCCGCTGCTTTAGGCGCAACCCCGTTGGGGTTGATGAATCCGTGCGACATACTGTCCCAGGGTTGGCCCGCGAAAGGCAGCGGTCCAACCCTGGGCTGGAGGACACAATCCCGTTGGGATTGAAGATTGATGCGCGGGAATGGAGTGGCGCCCGTTGCGGGATTGCATAGACAGGATGGCGGCCGCACCTAAAACCCAAGGACTCTCGTCTTACCGGCCCTCGCAGCGGGGGCGGGAGGAGCCGCCGGCAATCAAGTGGACCTTGATCGGCGTGGCGTGGCTGTTCTGCCTGGTGTTCCTGCTGGTGCCGCTGGCCAACGTACTCGCGCAGGCATTTTCGCGCGGGGGGGCGTTCTGGTGGGAATCCCTCGTGCAGCCGGACACGTGGTCGGCGATCCGGATGACGTTGATCGTCGCGGCGATCAGCGTCCCTCTCAATGTGATCTTTGGACTCGCCGCGGCGTGGGCGATCGCGAAGTTTGATTTTCGCGGCAAGGTTGCCCTGACCACGATCATTGACCTGCCCTTCTCCGTTTCGCCGGTTGTCGCCGGGCTGATGCTTGTGCTGTTGTTCGGGCGCCAGGGATTCTTCGGCGAATGGCTGGCGGACCATAATATCCGGATCATCTTCGCGCTGCCCGGCGTGGTGCTGGCGACCACGTTCGTCACGTTTCCCTTCGTCGCGCGCGAACTGATTCCCATCATGCAAGCCACCGGCAGCGAGCAGGAGGAAGCCGCGCTCATGCTGGGAGCCAACGGCTGGCAGACGTTCTGGCATGTCACCCTGCCCTCGGTGAAGTGGGGGCTCATTTACGGTATCATTCTCTGCAACGCCCGCGCGATGGGTGAGTTCGGCGCCGTGTCGGTCGTGGCCGGACACATCGCGGGCCAGACGGAAACGATGCCCTTGCGGGTCGATTCCCTTTATCTCGGTGCCAGCGCGAAATCCGGCACGGCGGCGTTTGCGGTGGCGAGCCTCCTTGCCCTGCTCGCCCTCGTGACGCTCGGCCTCAAGACTTACCTCGAATGGCGGCAGTCCCGTTCCGAAAGGCTGGCGGCGGCGAAATCCGGAGGGATTCAGGCGTGAGGCAAAGCGACTTCATGGGAGCGATTCAAGACGAGGAAAGGCCCCCCTCACCCCGGCCCTCTCCCATCCGCCTTCGCGAGGACGCTACGGCGCGACAAGAGGGAAGAGGGAGAGCGTTTGGGCAGCTCAGATTTGAGTTCCGGTTTGAGAAAGTTGTCCGTCGAGGGTGGTCGGGAAGAATGAGCCTCGTCACCTCGGCTGCTACGAAACCTGCCGCCCCCGCCCGGTCCTCTACTCCAGGGGAGAAGAAGTAATCTGGCAACCATTTAGACAAGCATAATGATCGAATTGCGAGATGTATCGAAGAAGTTCGGCGACGTCACCGCGGTGCACCGCGCGACCTTTTCCGTGCGGCCGGGAGAACTCATGGCGCTGCTCGGACCCAGCGGCGGCGGCAAAACGACTGTCCTGCGCATGATCGCCGGGCTGGAAATGCCCAGCAGCGGCGACGTTTACATCGCCGGGAAGCGGATGAACGACGTCTCGGTGCAGCAACGCAACATCGGGTTCGTGTTCCAGAATTACGCGCTGTTCAAGCACATGTCGGTGGCCAAGAACATTGCGTTCGGGCTGAAAATCAAGAAATGGAAGCGGGCGGAGACCGAGGCGCGCGTGGTGGAGCTGATGAAATTGTTCGGCCTGGATGGATTGGAGAAGCGCTTTCCCCACCAGCTTTCCGGTGGCCAACGGCAGCGCGTGGCAATTGCGCGCGCCCTGGCACCGAAGCCGACCGTGCTGCTGCTGGACGAACCGTTCGGCGCGGTGGACGCAAAAATCCGGCAGGAACTTCGCGAGTGGCTGGTGACACTGCATCATGAGTTGAACGTGACGACCATCTTCGTCACGCATGACCAGGAAGAGGCGCTGGAGATTTCGAATCGGATCGTGATTTTCTCGCGCGGTTTGCTGGAACAGGTGGGGACGCCGAGGGAAGTCTACGAGCAACCGTCGAATGAATTCGTGGCGCGGTTCATCGGCGCGATGAATGTGCTGGAGACCGAAGTCAAAGGCGGCGTGGCGAGAATGAATGAGCTGGAGTTTCCGGCGCCGGGCCGACCGGATGGAAGCAAATTCCGGCTGGGGTTCCGGCCCTACGCAGTGCAGGTATCGTCCGATTTGTCGCTGTATAAATATCAGGGCGTGCTGCTGCGGACGTATTTTCTGGGAGTGCTGCTGCGGGTGGAGATTGAATTGCCGAGTGGCCTGACGATCCGCGGGCGCATGACGAAGGAAGAATACTCGGCGCAGGGATTGGAAGACGGGCGGAAGGTTTCGTTTCAGATCAAGCAGTACCGGGTGCTGGCGGGAGAAGGCGGGGCGCTTTCGACGGAAACGGAGTTTAAATACCAGGCGCCGCCGGGGTTTGGGGAAAACATTTGAGAATTGCCGATTGCCGATTGCCGATTGCCGATTGCCGATTCGGAGAATTCCGAAGGAGTGCTTAGCGGCGTTTGGCGTTTCGGCTGGCTGAGATACGGGAGGCGGCCATGATGGCCATCAGTTCGTTCGCTTCGCGCCAGAGCGAATCCACCCGCCGCGTCGGCAGGAGGCCGCCCTCCATGATCAACTCCATCCAGAATGCGCTTTCATCGGCTTCTTCCTCGACGATGCCGATCTTGGCGATGAACTCCGCCCGCGATCGGGACCGGCAACATGCGCGGTAGTTGCTTCCCACGGAGGTACCGCTGCGGACGAGCTGATTACCGATCGCCCGGCCGGACTTGGAATTCGGAAGCGAATCCACAAGCTTCATGACGCGCAGTGCAAAGTTCTTCGTGCGTGCCTGCAATTCTTCCTTGTTCATGGCGTCGGTTTACTTCGTGCCCCGTGCGTTGACAACTTAAAAGGATTTCCAATTTCCAATTGCCGATTTCCAGGAAGTCAATTCGGCAGTGAATCCTGTCCGTCAGCTTCTTTTCGGACAATTGGCAATCGGCAATCAGCAATTAGCAATAGGAAACAGGCATTTTGCTTGATTTGAGGGTCGGTTGACGGTGTGCTGGCGGCAGGTTTACATGAGTCCCCAGGCGTTGAAACTGGCCGGTAGTGGTTTGCTGAACACGGAGAGCCCGTTGCGGGACCTGGCGGCGTTGATCCGTTCGCGCGTGCCGTTGATCGCGGTGGAAAGCAACGAGGAGCCGCAGGTGGTGGCGCTGGTGAGGCAGATCGCGGTGCAGCTTCACCTGAAGGCGTTTCGCTGGACCATCACCGAGGGCATGGAAGCGTTCGATCCGGTGGACCGGCTGCCGCAACTGGTGCTGACGCCGCAGGAGGTGCTCTCTTTCATCAAGGCAAACCGCACGCGCAGCCTGTTCGTGCTGCTGGATTTCAACAAGTATCTGGAAGACCCGGTGCACGTGCGCTTTCTGAAGGACATCGCGCTGACTTTTTCAAGCCATCAATCGACGGTCGTGCTGGTGGCTTCGTCGCTGCCGGTACCGGATAATCTGCGGTCGTTCACGGCTTATTTTCGATTGCCCCTGCCGACGGCGGATGAATTGCGTTCGATCGTCTACGACGTGGCGGGCGAGTGGGGGCGCGAGAACGGCTGGCGCGATGTGCGCACGACGAACAAGGCGCTCGACATGCTGGTGCGCAATCTCACGGGGCTGACGATCACGGACGCGCGGCGGCTCGCGCGGAAGGCGATCAGCGAGAACGGGGTGATTTCGGAATCGGAACTGCCGGAGGTGGGGCGCGCGAAGTATGAATTACTGGGGCGGGATTCGCCGCTGACTTTCGAGAACGAAACGGCGCAGTTCGCGGAGATCGGCGGGATGGCGCGGTTGCGGCAGTGGCTCGACGTGCGGAAGGTATTTTTTCGCGAGGACCCGCCGGAGCATCTGGATCCGCCGAAAGGCATGCTGCTGCTGGGGGTGCAGGGGTGTGGCAAGAGTCTGGCCGCAAAGGCGGCGGCAGGAATTTTTGGGGTGTCGCTGCTGCGATTCGATTTCGGCGTGCTTTACAGCAAGTATTACGGCGAGACGGAGCAGAATGTGCGGCGCGCGCTGGATATCGCGCAGGTGATGGCGCCGTGCGTGTTGTGGCTGGACGAAATTGAGAAGGGCCTGGCGGTCGGCGGCGACGACGACGGGCTGTCGAGACGCGTGCTGGCGACCCTGCTGACATGGATGTCCGAGAAGAAGAAGCCGGTGTTCGTGGTGGCCACCGCCAATGACATCACGCGATTGCCGCCGGAAATGGTGCGCAAGGGGAGGTTCGACGAAATCTTTTTTGTGGATTTGCCTTCGGCGTCCAACCGGAAGGATATCTTTGCGATCCATTTGAAGAAGCGTTTACTGGAACCGAAGGAATTCAACCTCGAGGAATTGGCACTGGTGAGCGAAGGATTCTCCGGGGCGGAGATCGAGCAGGCGGTGGTTTCGGCGATGTACACGGCGCACGCGGCGCATCATGAATTGACGGAGGAAGAACTCGTGACGGAGATCAAGCAGACGCGGCCGCTTTCGGTGGTGATGTCGGAGAAGGTGGAGGAGTTGAGGGAGTGGGCGAAGGGACGGACGGTGCCTAGCGATTAAGCTCCAAGAACCAAGGACCAAGGACCAGAGAAACTTCAAACATCAAGCTACGGAATGACGAAGCTCGAATGACGAAATCCGAAAGAAACCCGAAATCCGAATGACGAAATTGAAGCTCATTGTGTGGCAGGTAGTCGCTTTAGGCACGGGGTTGCTGTTGACGGGTTGCGCCGGAAAGGCGCCCAAGTCAACTGAACGGGCCGCAGTTGCCCCGCCGGCGCAGGAGGCTGCGACGCGGAAGGCGACGTTGGCGGAGGAGCGGTTGAGGAAGGCGGTGGGAGAACCGGTGAAGGAATTTGAGGGCGAGGGGTGGCATGAAATGGCGCCGGGAGGTTCGCTGGCGGGATGGAAGGAGACGCCGTTCGCGGGAAGAGGTGAGGTCGAGGTGACGAATGGGGTGGTGGTTTTCAACATGGGCGATCCGTTTACGGGGCTAACGTGGACGAATCCGTTTCCGAAAGTGGATTACGAGGTGGCGCTGGATGCGATGCGGCTGATGGGATCGGATTTTTTCTGCGGGCTGACGGTGCCGGTGGATACCAACTTTTGCAGTTTGATCGTGGGGGGCTGGGGCGGATCGTTGCTGGGACTATCGAGCCTGGACGGAATGGATGCATCGGAAAACGAGACGACGAAGTACGTGAGTTTCGAAACGGGAAAGTGGTATCGGATCCGGTTGCGCGTGACGAAGGGGAGGATTGAGGGGTGGCTGGATTCGGAAAAGCTGGTGGATGTGAATACGGCGGACAAAAAGATTTCGGTGCGGCCGGGGGACATTGAACTGTCGATGCCTTTTGGGATTGCTTCATGGCAGACGGCGGCGGTGATTCGCGGGGTGCGGTGGCGGTCAGTGGACAAGCCGGCGGACCCGCCGAAGAAAGAGCGATGAGAATTTATGCGAACGACAAATAACGTGGTGAAATTGGGGCTGGCGATCATGGTCTGTGGAATGGCCGCGGCAGCCATTTACGCAGCCGAACCGCCACCAGAGGCGAAGACGCCCGGACAGGGAAAGAAGAAGGGCATTGGGCGGGTGGAGCTTGCCGACGCGGCGAAGATCGAACGCGATGTCACCTACGGCCGCGGGGGCGACGTGGATTTGAAGATGGATATCTATTATCCGAAGAATCCCAGCAGCACACCGTTACCCGTGGTGATGTACGTGCACGGGGGTGCGTGGCAGGCGGGCGACAAGGCGGGCGGCGCAGGTATGCCGGCCGTGCCGGAGTTGCTGAAGCGCGGGTTCTTGGTGACCTCGATCAATTACCGGCTGGCGCCGCAATACAAATTTCCGGCGCAGATTGAGGATTGCAAATGTGCGGTGCGGTTTTTGCGCGCAAAGGCGGCGAAATACAACCTGGATCCGAAGCGCATCGGGATTTGGGGCGGGAGCGCCGGCGGACATTTGGTGGCATTAATGGGCTTGGCGGGACCGGATGCGGGGTTGGAAGGCAAAGGCGGCTGGCAGGACCAGTCCAGCAGCGTGCAGGCAGTGGTGGATTTGTTTGGACCGGCAGATTTGACCATGCGCGTCGGCAAGAATGGCCGGTCGGACATGCCGAGCAAGGTGTTCGGGGCGACTTCGGATGATGATCCGGTACTGAAAAAAGCGAGCCCGGTCACTTATATCACCAAGGACGCGCCGCCGTTTCTGATTTTGCATGGCGACAAGGATACTACGGTGCCTCTGGTGCAATCGGAGGAATTGCAGAAGCGGCTGAAGGCTGCGGGAGTTTCGACCAAACTGGTCGTGGTGAAGAATGCGGGGCACGGTTTTGCGCCGGTGGACGGAGAGCCGAATCCGAGCCGGGAGGAGCTGGCGAAGATGACCGCGGAGTTCTTCGTGGAGAAACTGCCGGCAGGGAAATAAATGGGGCGCGTTCTTGAGGTCTGCTCCTAATCCTAATCGTAATTCTAATCCTAATCATCACCCCCCTCTGAGTTTAACATTACGAGCACGATTAAGATTAGAAGGCGAACCCACTGGGAGAATCCTTGGGCAGCCAAGCTTGTGCCCGGGAGGGACGTGGCTTAGAGTGAGGGTGTGATATCCTGGTTGGTTGCGCGGCGCGTCCGAAGCGTTGCCGCGCTAGTTGTTGTTCTTGCCTTGGCCGTGTCGCAAGCGCGTAGCCAGCCGATTCGCTTGCGGAACCAGATCATCCTGCCGGACTCAGCGCAAACGAAGAAAACCGCGTCGTTGGCGGCCCCGGATTCGGGAATTGCATCAGGGCTTTATCTCATTCAATTCAAGCAATCTCTGACTGAGCAGGATACTGCGCAATTGAACGCGGCGGGTGTGGAGTTGTTGAAATACGTTCCCCAGAATGCGTTCGTCGCGAGGGTCAAAGGCGTAAAGTTGAATGCGCTGCGGGCTTTTCCGGCGGTGAAGTGGATTGGTGAATACAAGCCCGAGTACAAGGTGCACCGACAGGTGGCGGCGCAATCGAAGTCGCTGGTAGCGGGCAATGGGGTGGGAGTATCAGTCTTGCTCGCGCCCCAGCTTAATGATCAGCAAATCTCGGAAGTGCGCGGGTTATTGAACGGGGTGAACCAGCAGTCGAGTCTGCGCGCAGGGACGATTTTGCGGGGGACGGCGGGCGTGGGCGGGGTGGAGGCTTTGAGCAAATCGGCGGCGGTGCTGTGGATCGAGCCGGCGGCGAAGATGAAATTGTTCGACGAGGTGTCGTCGAAGATCGTGGCGGGCGACGGCGGCGCGGGGGTGTTGCTGACGGAGACTTACGGGTACGACGGCACGGGCGTGAAGGTCGCGGTGGCGGACAGCGGGTTGAACAACGGCGACGCGGTGACGATGCATCCGGATTTGCTGGGGCGGACGCCGGCGTTTTTCTACTACGGCGGGCTGCCCGACGCGGCCGATGAGCACAGCCACGGGACGCATGTGTCGGGCATCATTGCGGGCAACGGTGCAACGGGCGAGGTGGATGATTACGGGAATCTGTGGGGGTTGGGTGTGGCGCCGGGCGCGAGCATCATCGCACAAAGAATTTTTGACGGCGTAGGCAATTATTTTCCGCCGACGAACGGGTTTTCGCAGCTCACGAAGGATGCGAAGAGCGCGGGCGCGGACATCGGCTCGAATAGTTGGGGCGATGACACGCAGGGGCGGTATGACATCAGCGCGATGGAATTCGACGAACTGGTGCGCGACTACACCGGCGCGGGAACGAACAACCTGCCCTACATCCTGGAATTTTCGGCGGGCAACGCGGGGCCGGGAGCGCAGACGGTGGGCAGCCCGGCGGTGGCGAAGAACGTGATCGCCACGGGCGCTTGCGAGAACGACCGGCCGGATTATTTGATTTATGCGGACGGGCCTGAGGCGATGGCGGATTTTTCGAGTCGTGGACCTTGCGAGGACGGACGCATCAAGCCGGATGTGGTCGCTCCCGGAACGTGGATCTCTTCGCTGCAATCGGAGTCAGCCACCGACGAAAATGCGTGGCTGGCGATCGACAGCTTTTATCAATTTCAAGGCGGCACGAGCCAGGCGGGGCCGCATGCCTCCGGAGCGGCGGCGGTGTTCGTGCAGTTTTATCGGGCGACACATACCAACGCGACGCCGTCCCCTGCCCTGGTCAAGGCGGCGCTGATCAACTCCACGGTGGATCTGGATGATTCGTACGGGACCGCGCCGAGTCCAAACTCGGACGAGGGCTGGGGCCGCGTGGATCTCACCACGTTTTTCGAGTCGCCGCTGACGTATCAGTTTTTCGAACAGGGAACAACGCTGACCAACGGCCAGGTCTTCGAGAGCCACATAATTGTCGCGAGCCCGGACGAACCGTTCCGCGTTACGCTGGCATACACGGACGTGCCGGGTTTCCCGGCGGCGATTCCGGCGCTGGTGAACGATCTCGACCTGGAAGTGATTGCGCCGGACGGGCACCTGTATCGGGGCAACCAGTTTTCCGCCGGCGAATCGGTCCCCGATCCTTCGGGGCCGGATACGATCAACAATGTGGAGGGCATCTACCTGGCCACGCCGGTGCCGGGCGAGTATGTCGTGCGGGTGCGCGCGCGGGCGGTGGTGCAGGATTACCTCGGGCGGGCGGGCCCGCCGCGGCAGGATTTTGCGGTGGTGCTTTCCGGATTGGTGCCAGCGCCAGGGACCAGCGCGGTGATTTTGGATCGCGGCGCCTATACCGCGCCGAACTCCATCAAAATCACGGTGATTGATATCGACCAGGCCGGGCATCCCACGCTGAACGCTTCGGCGCGAAGCACGACCGAGACGAATGCAGAAAACGTGGTCCTGACCGCGGCAGGCGTGGGCGGAAGTTTCACGGGGACAGTGGCGACGGCTACGGGGCCGGCGCTGGCGGATGGGAAACTGCAGATCGCCAATAATGATTTGATCACGGTGAGTTACGGCGACGTCTCGGCGGGCAGCAATCGCACGGTGACAGCGGTGGCCGACCTCGTGCCACCGACTTTGTTCGCCGTTTATGCGACGAACAGTTTTGGCGTGGGGAGTGTGTCGTGGTTTAGCAGCGAGCCGGCGACTTCGATTGTTCGGTACGGGACCAATTCGTCGCCCTCGAGCCTCAATAGGGCAATCACGAACAAAGCGTTGGTGACCGGCCACACGATCGAGATTCCGGGGCTGGTTTCCGGACGGACCTATTATTATTACGTGGTTTCGGCGGACGAGGCCGGGAATGTCAGCACGAACAACAACGGCAGCACGTACTCCTTTGTGGCGGCGCCGACGGCGCCGATCCTGCTGGTGGATGAATATTACGCGGACTCGCTCTTTAATTTTCCCGCGCCACCCTTGAGCGGCTACACGGCCCCGCTGAACCAACTCGGGGTAAAGTATGATTTCTGGGATGCGACGCAAGGCGCGCAGCCGACCAACGTGCTCGCCGCCTACCGCGCGGTGATCTGGCGCGTGCCGGAATTGTCTGGCGCGTGGTCGGTTAACGAACGGGTGGCGATCAGCAATTACCTGCACAACGGCGGCTCGCTGTTCGTGGCCTCGATGCAATTGCTTTCACGGCTCGAACTCGATGCGAGCGACACGGGCTTCATTCACAATGTCCTGCAGGTGCAATCGTATGTGGCCGACGACGCGGGCAGCACGGGAGCGGAGGAGATCATCGGTTCGACCTACGAAACGGTGGGCAGCGGGCTGGATATCGCGATGGATTACCAGATGTACGCCGACCTCTGGACTTTCTTTGGCTATCAGATCGTGGATCCGGCGGACATTTCGGAGACGATGACGCCGAAAACGAACGCCTCGCCGGTGTTCCGCAACGACGCGCATGATATCGTCGGCCTGCGCTGGCCGGCGGTGGGACAGCAGGCTTCGGGCAGGCTGGTGTTTTTGTCGTTCCCCCTCGACGCAGCGCCGATGAATGGCGGCGTGAACGACCGGGTGAACCTGCTGCGTAATGCGCTTTCGTTCCTCGCGCCGGGCGCTTCGGGCGTGGCGACGGTGAGCCTGAATTCGCCCGCGTATGCCTTGCCGAGCCTGATTACTGTGGAAGTGGGCGATGGAGACATGGCTGGCGGAGGCACTTTGACTGTAAACGCATCCAGCACCACGCAGACCAACCCGCTCTCGGTCACGCTATTCGAGTCGGCGGTTCCGGGTGTGTATTCGGGCTCGTTCAGCCTGATTTCGGCAACGAATCCGCCAGTGAGCGGGAAGTTGCGGGCGGCGGCGGGCGACGCCATCAGCGTGAAGTATTTCGATGCATCGTCCAACAGCACGGTTGTGGCGAGTGCGACGGTGGATGTGGTGCCGCCGGTCATCAGCGGCGTGGGGGCAGACCCGGATTATCAGGCGGCGAGCGTGAGCTGGGTCACGTCGGAGCCGACGGATGCGCTGGTGCAGTACGGGGAGTCGGTGTTGCTGGGACGCTCGGCATATGATTCGGATTTTTCGACGACGCATACACTGACGTTGCCGAACCTGCGGCCGAACCAGCCTTATTATTACAAGGTGACGAGCCGGGACGTTGCCGGCAACACAACGGCGGACACGAACCTTTATGATTTCAAAACACTCGTGCCACTTTACGCGCCGTGGTCGGATTCGCTGGACACGGGCGCGATGAACTGGAGCGTGGTCAGCGCTGAGGATGTGGATGCCGAATGGACATTGGGCGTGCCGAATAATGGGAAGGAAACTGCGGCGCATTCGCCGCCCAACGCGTGGGGCAGCAATCTCGGCGGGGGGACGATCGGGTATTCGGAGACGTTTTTGTTGAGTCCGGCGATTTATTTGCCGGAGGGCGCGAAATCGATGCTGCATTTCTGGCACAGCTACAAGTTTTCCACGGAATCCGACCTGGATATTTTGGAGTATGGGCAATTGCTGCTGATCACGAACAGCGATTCGACGACGGCCATCACGCTGGCGGAATACACGGATGACGAGACGGACGGCTGGGTGGAGCAACCGATTGATCTTTCCGCGTATGCGGGGCAACTGGTTTACCTGGTGTGGGACTATGAACTGCTGACCTTCGATGACGCGCGGAGGCCGGGCTGGCTCGTTGATGATGTGTCCATCACCGTGTCGAACTCGGGGGGTGGAGTGATTCGCGTGACGAACAATTTGTGGCAGGCGGCGTGGACGTTGAGCGGACCGACGAATTACACACGCTCCGGAATCAGCGCGACTTTCTCGAACGTGCCCGCGGGGCAATACAGCATCAGCTATTCGCCGGTGTCGTATTATGTCGCGCCTGGGGTGCAGACGAACACGCTGGCGGCGGGAGGATCGGTGACTTTTACGGGGAACTACACTTTCCCGGATACGAATCACAATGGGATCTCGGATTTATGGGAGCAACGCTTCTTCGGGAATGTGTCGTCGAACCGGACGCAGGTCACGGATACGGATGGCGATGGGCTCAGCGATTACGCGGAGTTTTTGGCGGGGACGGATCCCGAAAATCCGCCGCGCAAATTCGTGGTGAGCGCGAGTGTGGTGTGGAACGCGTATTGCCGGCTGAAGTGGGCATCCACGGCCGGACAGCAATATCGCGTGGTGGCGAGCACGAATCTGACGGCCTGGACAAATTACACGAGCTGGATTGAGGCGGCGGGCACGAATTGCTCGACGGACGTGGCGCTGGCCGCGCTTGGCAAGCGGGCGTTCTTCCGGGTTGAGGCGTGGTCGACGAACAGTCCGGCGGGGATGCCGCAGAATTTCAAGCTCACCGTCCAGAGCGCGGGCGGCGGAGCGGTGAAGCTGCAATGGCCGACGGCAGTCGGGCGCGGGTATCGCGTGGATGGCAGCACGAATGGAGTGAGTTGGGCCGGGGTTTCGGCGTGGACACAGGCGGTGACGACGAATATGTCGTGGACTTCCCCGCCCCCGTCACCGACGACGCCTCGACTTTTTCGGGTGGAAGTGCTCCCGTAGGAGTGTGCTGATCGCGTTTAACAAGCCTTACGGCGTGCTGTCGCAATTTACGCCGGACGGTTCACCGAACCGCACGCTCGCGGAGTTTGGTTTTCCCAAGAATGTCTATCCCATCGGACGGCTGGATGCGGATTCGGAGGGATTGTTGTTGTTAAGCGATGAGACGAAATGGAACGCGCGCCTGCTTGATCCGACGAGTGGACATCCGCGGGAGTATTGGGCGCAGGTGGAGCGAGTGCCGGAGGAGAAGGCGTTACGGGAATTGGAAAAGGGCGTGGACATTCAAGGGCGGAGGACGCTCGGGTGCCGGGCGTGGCGGCTGGAGCCGCAACCCGACATGGCGCCGCGCGTGCCGCCGATCCGCGTGCGGATGACGGTGCCGACCTGCTGGATTGGATTGGAATTGGTGGAGGGCAAGAATCGGCAGGTGCGGCGGATGACGGCGGCGGTGGGGCATCCGACGCTGAGATTGGTGAGGTCGCGGATTGGGGGGCTGTGGTTGGGGGAGACGGCGCAGGGAACGTGGAGGGAGTTGCGGGAGGCGGAGCGGAGGTTGGTTTTGGAGGGGAAGGGTTAGGGCGGCGGAGGGGAAAGCTCCAAGGACCAAGCACCAAGCTCCAGATAAACTTCAAGCTCCAAGGTCCAAATTTCTCTCAGAGGCAGCGGGGTCAAAGGCGCGGCGCAAGTGGCTATTCGAGGGACTTGATCTTGAGATTGCGGAAGTGGGTCGGGATTCCTCCGTGCGCGCCCTGCAATCCGACATGGCCCTTGGTAGCCATCTCGGCCAGCGGTCGCGGCTCGAAATCCACGATCGCGCTGCCATCCGGGGCCTGCTTGCCCGATTTCCACTCCTTCATGTTGATATCGGTCACCAGTTCACCATTGAGCAGCACGGAAATCATCGGTCCCTGGCAGCGGATCGTCATGCGGTTCCACTCGCCAGCCGGCTTGGTCGCGGCCTTGCGCGGTGTCGAGTGGCCGAAGATGCCGCCGCTTTTCCAGTTCGCCGGGATGGTCGCCCATTTGGGCGCGGGGTCATCCAGCAACTGAATTTCCAGGGTGTTGGGAATCCAGTTTTGCAGATCGGTATTGTAAATGAGCACTCCGCTGTTGGCGGCGGGCTCGAGTTTGAATTCGAAATCGAGGATGAAGTTTTCGTACTCCTTCTTTGACCAGATGACTTCGTCCTTCTCCTTCGGCGTCAGTTCCCCTTGCTGCCAGGACCATACGCCTGGTGGCACAACGGCATTTGTCAAATCAGGCGCAAACAAATCCGGCCACGCCTTTGAATCCGGGTGCGCCTTCAATGGCAACGACTCCGCGGGGTAAGCCGAGGCCAGGAAATTCAACAAGACCGCCATTGCGATAATCAGCCTTCTCATGGTTCGTGCTGATTATCGTATCGGTCCGGCCAAGTCAACAGCCTCAAAGGAGGTGCCGCAAAGGAGGAGAGGTGGATGGCTGCGAAAAGGCGTAAAAAACTGAGATAGTTATGTTCCCTTCGAGAGCGTGGAGGTAAAACGCAAACCTTTAGTTTCGCAAGCGTGCCGAATCGCCGGAATCGCGAACCAAACAAAGTGGCGCGTGAAAACCGGAAACTGTGCCGCAAGCGCCGATGGAAGTTCCGAATCTCGGTACGGAACTGGTTGATTCGGATGCACACCACGTGCATTTGGATGCATGTGCTGGAATCGATCCAGGAGCTTGCCGGCAAGTTCTCGGCTGGTTTCCGGCGCGAAGGAAAAGTCCACCAAATCATGGAAGATTCCGTGATCGTGACCCCAAAAATAGTCCGGCTGAGACAAGGCGGAACCAAGCCAGTTCACGTACAAGTCATGCTTGTTCACGATGCAACCGCTACACCCGATCCAGCCGCATGGAACATACCACCACCGTTCATTTTCAATCACGAGGGAGGCGTCATATCGAAGGGAGGTGTTCTGGCCCTCTTGTGCAAACCTGTCCTGAATCGCCTGCTCTGCGTCCCGAATGGTCTTCATGCCGCTATGACTCAATATAAATCGTGTGAAGCGAGTATTGAGAGTCGGGAGGACGGGGGTCAAGAGTGCGTCGGCGAAGTGCGGCCGGGAGATCCGGAGCCAGGATGTGGCAGAAAATGAACGATGTTCAGCAAAAGACGGTGCCGTGGGGGGCAGGCGGCATTTGACTTCGTTGGGTGGCGTTCGTTAGGTTCAGTAGTGATGAGTACGTTGCAGGATTCGCTATTGGAATTGGTTCGTCGGACTTCGGCTGAGATACCGGATGACGTTCACAAGGCGATTACGGATTCGCTGGAGCGCGAGAAGCAGGGATCGATCGCCGCGAACGCGATGAAGATCATCGAGCAGAATGTGGCGCTGGCGAAGAACAAGTCGCAGCCAATTTGCCAGGACACCGGGGCCATCATTTTTTACGTGGAATGTCCGGTGGGCTACGACCAGATAACTTTTGAGGAGACAACACGCGAGGCGGTGAAGCTGGCAACGAAGAAGGGTTTTCTGCGACAGAATTCGGTGGACTCGGTGACGGGGAAAAATGACGGGACCAACCTGGGACCGGGTTCGCCGACGATTCATTTTCATCAGCATCGCGAGCCGGGGATTTCGGTGCGGCTGGTGCTCAAGGGTGGCGGCTGCGAAAATGTCGGCGCGCAGTATTCGCTGCCGAATGAAAAGCTCATGGCGAACCGGGACCTGGACGGATGCCGCCGGGTGATTCTCGACGCGGTGATGCAGGCGCAGGGGAAAGGATGCGGGCCGGGAATCCTCGGCGTGTGCATCGGCGGCGATCGCGCGACCGGATACGAGTTTTCCAAACAGCAGTTTTTGCGCAGGCTGGATGACCACAATCCCGATCCAAAACTCAATGACCTCGAGAAGGACATTGTGGAGACCGCCAACAAGCTCGGCATAGGGCCGATGGGTTTCGGTGGGAAAACAACTTTGCTGGGAACGAAGATCGGGGTGTTGAACCGGTTGCCGGCGTCTTATTTCGTGAGCATTAGTTACATGTGCTGGGCTTACCGGCGGCAGGGCGTGGAATTGAACACGGCGGGCGGAATCCAAAAGTGGCTTTACTGATATGATTACGTTGAACACTCCCGTTTCGGAGGAAGCGATCCGCGCGCTCAAGCTGGGCGACGAGGTGGTCATCACGGGCAAACTTTTCACGGGCCGCGATGCGGTGCACAAATACCTGCACGAGGGCGGCAAACTTCCGCCGGGCGTGGATTTGCGGGGCGGCATTCTCTATCACTGCGGGCCGGTGATCCTGAAAGACGAACAGGGAAAGTGGAAATGCACCGCCGCCGGGCCGACGACTTCAATTCGCGAGGAACCGTACCAGGCGCAGGTCATTCATGATCTCGGCTTGCGCGGCGTGATCGGCAAAGGCGGCATGGGCGACAAGACGATGGAAGCCTGCCGCGTGCACGGGTGTGTTTACCTACACGCCATCGGCGGAGCGGCGCAGGTGCTGGCGGAGCGCGTGATGCGCGTGCCGAATGTTTACATGATGGAAGAGTTCGGAGCGCCGGAGGCGATTTGGGAGTTTGATGTGGTGGAATTTCCCGCGGTAGTGACGATCGATGCGCACGGGCATTCCCTGCACAAGGAGGTCATGGCCTCCAGCCAGGCGGAGTTGGCGAAATACTTGTAAGGAGCGCGGACATTCTTGTCCGCAGAAACGCTCGAGGAAGCGGACGCCTCTGCTCGAAGGGGCGATTTCGAAATAGCTACGCAGCTACGGACAGGAATGTCCGCGCTCCGGGTCAGGGCTTCGGCGGGGCATCTATCATCTGGATGCGCTTGATGTGGCGACCGCCTTCGAAGGGGGTGTCGAGCCAGACGCGCACAATTTCCAGGGCGGACTCGCGATCGATCATGCGTTGACCAATGGAGATGAGGTTGGCGTCGTTGTGCTGGCGGCCGAGTTTGGCGGTCGTGGTGTTCCAACACAGGGCGCAACGGACGCCGGGCACACGATTGGCCGTGATGGCTTCGCCGTTGCCGGAACCGCCCAGAACGATGCCACGCTCGAACTCGCCGCGCGCGACGGCTTCGGCCACGGGGCGGATGTAAACCGGATAATCCACCGGGTCCTCGGAGTGCGTGCCGAAATCGGTGACGCTGTGGCCGAGGGATTCGAGCATCTGGCGGATGGCTTCCTTGTATTGAAAGCCGGCGTGGTCGGAGCCGATGGCGATTTTCATGGGAGACTTCCTCCGCAGTTAAGGGGCTTTTTTACTCTCGGCCGCCCATTCCGTGAAGAGGCGTTTGACGATCTGATACTTCGCGGAATCTTTGATCGGGTCCTGATGGCGATAGATCATGATGCTGTCGGTGGCCTTGTGACCGTCGATCATGGCAGCTTCGACATACTCCGGCGTCGTCGCGCCGAGGCGGCTGTGGGCGGTGGCGTAGATGTCGAGCACGATGGGGAAGTTCGGACCCGTGAGGGACTTGAGGTGCTGGATTTCCGGGATGACGAGGTCCGGTTCCTTCAGGTTTGCGCCCTTGGATTCGTGCCGATACGGAAAGAGAATGCCGTCAATCAGGTGGCAATAGTTCGTGGTAAAAGCTTCGGTGGTGGCGGTGTAATAACAGCACGGCGCAAAGGCGAGCTTGGGATTGATGGCGCGGGAATCAGCCATCATTTTTTCAACGTAAGCCGTGGTGTAGAAGCTGAGGTTGTGCGTGAAGTCGTCGATGCTCCAGGCGACGAGATTGGGTTCCTTCACACTGAGCTTGGCGAACTCGACAGCCCAGCGATGATAGTCGAGGCGGAAGGGTTCAGCATACGTTTTGGCTTTCGGCGGCGATTCACTGGGCGGCACGACGGAGGCCCAAACCTTGATGCCATGGGCACGGGCGCGCGGCAGGAAAATCGCGAGGTCCGCCCAATCGTTCGTATTGCCGTGGATGCAGTAGCTGTAGGTATTGGCGTGGATTTCGACGAGCTGGGCGATGAGGCCGTCCACGTCGAGGCGGCCGTCCGGTTTGCGCAGGCCGCCACAGTAGGTGGCGCGCAGGCCGCGCAAAGAGTCAGCGCGCACGGCGGCGGGGTCCTTGGATTTGCAGGGCTGGCAGCACTTGCAACCGGCAAAGACGACAAGCGCAGCCAGACCGACGACGAGCCAAACGACCCGGTTAAGCGAACGAGAGAAGCAAAGCATGCGCTCAGGAAACAACCTTCGCGGTGGAAACAAAAGCGGAAATTTCCTGTGAACAAGTTGGCGGCGGTTAAACTTGCCGGAAAGCCTCAACTCATGTTGAATAATTTTGAACTGCCGACTGTTCCTAAAGGTCTGTTGGCTGCGGCATGATTGACTCGATAACCGAAAACCCGCCGGCCACCCTGCCGGACCTGCACAAGGCACCGCCCCGCCCTGCTCCGTCACGGGACGGGGGACGCGCGGACCGCCTGCCGCCGCACGCGCCGGAAGCGGAGCAAGGCGTGCTCGCGTGTATTTTTCTTTCGCCGAACGACGCCATGGGCGAGTGCATCGGCAAGTTGAAGAGCGGCGCGGACGCTTTCTATGACCTGCGGCACCAGACAATTTACAAGACGCTGGCGGAGATGTACGACGCGCGTGAGCCGATTGACCTGATCACGGTGCAGCAGAAGCTCAAGAACGCGAACGCGCTCGACCAGGTCGGCGGCAATGCCTATCTCAGCCAGCTTCCCGACATGGCCCCCTCGGCGGCGAATCTCATCTACTACATTGAGATCGTCGAGGAGAAGCATTTGCTGCGGTCGATCATTGCCACCTGCACGGAGGTGGTGGGCCGGGTGTACGATCATCAGGGCGAAGTGGACTCGTTGATGGACGAAGTCGAGCGCGACATTTTGCGGATCAGCGAGTCACGCGTGCAGTCGAACACGCCGCCGATGAAGGAACTGGTGACGAAAGCGATCACGACGGTCGAATCGTTTCACCAGCGGCAAGGGATGCTCACGGGCATCGGCACGGGCTTTGTGGAGTTCGATCGGATGACGACGGGATTGCACGGCGGGGAAATGATCGTCGTGGCGGCGCGGCCTTCGATGGGCAAGACGAGTCTCGCGATGAATATCGTGGAACACGCGGTGCTCGAACTGAAGGTGCCGGTGGGGGTGTTCAGTTTGGAAATGACCGCCGACTCGCTCGTCCTGCGCATGCTGTGCTCGCGGGCGCATGTGAACCTGCGCAACGTGCGCGAGGGGTTCCTGGCCGAGCGGGATTTCCCGCGACTGACAGCGGTGGCGAGCAAACTCGCCGGAGCGCCGCTGGTCATTGACGATTCGTCGGGCCTTTCGATTTTGCAGTTGCGGGCCAAGGCCCGGCGCATGCACCAGCAGTTCGGCATCAAGCTTTTCGTGATTGACTACCTCCAACTGCTCCACTCTACTGCGCGGCGTGCGGAAAACCGCCAACAGGAGATCGCGGACATCTCCAGCGGCGTTAAGTCCCTGGCCAAAGAACTGAACGTGCCGGTAATCGTGCTGAGCCAGTTGAACCGGGAACTCGAAAAAGACAAGAACCGCAAGCCGCGGCTCTCCGATTTGCGTGAGTCCGGGGCCATCGAACAGGACGCGGACCTGGTGGCATTGCTTTACAAACCCAGCAGCGGCGACGACGAAGACGGAGCGGGACCGGCCGAGGACACGGCGATTCCGGTGAACCTGCTTATCGCCAAACAACGCAACGGTCCGACCGGCGACGTGGAACTGACGTTCTTCAAACCGCATACCCGTTTTGAAAGCCGCGCCAAAGTGAGCGACGAAGACATGCCCGCCCGACCCCAGTGACGATGAAGAACTTACTGCGCCTCATCGTCTCGCTCGCCATGCTGGTGCTGCTGCCCACCGCACACGCCCAAACCGCCGCGCCCAAGGTCGCCGAAATCCAGATCAAACACATCGGCCCGGCCTCGGTCAGCGACGACCTCATCCGCGCCAACATCCGGACCCGGGTGGGCGATCCCTATCACGCGGCCGCGGTGGACGACGACGTGCGTAACCTCTACGCGACCGGTCTGTTCTACAACATCCGCGTCGCGCAGGACCCGACCACGAACGGCGTGCTGCTCACCTACACCCTCCAGCCCAAGCCGCGCCTGACGGCGATTCGTTTTCACGGCAACACCAAGTACACGGACGCCAAGCTGCTGAAGAAAATTTCCTCCAAAGAAGGCGCGCCGCTGGACGAACGGAAACTTTTCACGGACAGCCAGGAAATCCAGTCGCTCTACCAGCACGCCGGTTACCCGGGCACGGAAGTGAAATATGTGCTGAGCGTGGATGAGGCCGCAGGGCGCGGGACGGCTACGTTTGAAATCACGGAGACGCCCAAGGTAAAAATCACCAAGGTCGAATTCATCGGCGCGAAATCCTTCACGCACAAGCAACTCGACGGCAGTTTTCTTACCAAGGGCGTGGTGAAGACCAGCCCGCATTGGTGGCTTTCCTGGCTGACCGGCAGCGGCTACCTCCGCGACGATGAATTGGAAGACGACAAGGAGAGCCTCGCGCAGTTTTATTTCGACCATGGGTTCCTTGATTTCGAACTGAAGACGGTGGAACTGGTTTATCCCACGCCGAACACGCTGATCGTGCGGTTCATCATGAACGAAGGCAGCCAGTACAAGGTGGGCACCGTGAAGTTCACCGGGAACAAAATTTTTTCCACGAACGACATTACGCGCGGCCTGCTCGCGTTGAAGGGTTCGCGGCCAGGCAAATACACTCCCGGACCGCATGGCCTGTACATGGATGTGGGCTCGACGTTTACCCCGAAGGGCCTGACGCGGGACATCAACCAGGTCGAGGACTTTTACGGGGCCAAGGGGTATATCGACGTTACCGCCGGCTCCCGCCACCTCGTCGTGAACAAGATCCCGAATGTCGAGACGGGCAACATGGACCTCGAGTTCGTGATCGAAGAAGGCCAGAAGTCCTACATCGAAACGGTGGAAATTCGCGGCAATGTGAAGACCAAGGACAAGGTCATCCGCCGCGAGCTGACCGTGTCGCCGGGCCAGAGCTTTGACATGGTGCAGGTGCGGTTGAGCAAGGACCGCATCCAAGGTTTGCAACTTTTCGAACGCGTGGAGACGCAAACCGAACCGACCGATATTCCCACCGGCAAGAATCTCGTCGTGTCGGTGGAGGAAAAGAACACCGGCCACGTTTCGTTGAGCGCGGGTTTTAGCTCCGTGGATTCGCTGGTCGGCTACGTGGAAGTCAGCCAGGGTAATTTCGATTTGTTCAATCCGCCCACGTTCACCGGCGCGGGCCAGAAAGCGCGCCTGCGTTTGACGCTCGGCACCGAACAACAGATTTACCAGCTTGGCTTCACCGAACCCTGGTTGATGGGCCGCAAGCTGCGGCTGGACGTGGACCTGCATTATCAGAAGCTGCTGTATCTAAGCCCGAACGATCTCTACGACGAAGTTCGCGCCGGCGGCACGGTGGGCGTCACCCGCACATTGCTGGGCAGCGACTTCCTGCGCGGCACATTGGGTTATACGCTGGAAGACATCGGGATTTTGCTCAACACCACCGACCCCGCCAAAGTCCCGACGGCAATTCTTGAACAACAGGGCTATTCATTGGTGTCCAAGGCTAACGTGGCTGTGACTTATGACACTCGTTCGGGCGGATTGCTGCCAAACAAGGGCCAGAAAACCACCTTCATGGCGGCCCTCGCCGGTGGCCCGCTGGGCGGCGAGCAGAGCTTCTATAAGCTGGAATTGGACACCGCCTGGTATTTTAAAGGCTTTGCTCCGGGACATGTGCTCGAGATCGTTGGCAAAACGGGCGTGGCCCAGGCTTATGGCAACACGGACATCGTGCCTTTTTACGAAGCCTACTTCCTGGGCGGTCTCTACAACCTGCGCGGCTTCAAATTCCGCAACATCGCTCCGCGTCAGCCGGGCATCAACGAACCGATCGGCGGCAATACCTATTACTATGGCTCCGCCGAATACAGCATTCCCATCATCACGCCGGACACGGAAGGCGGCATGGGCGTGCGGCTCGCCTTCTTCGGTGACGTGGGTTGCGTGAATGCCCAGTCCTACAACTACGGCCAGCAGAATTTCGACAGCGACGTCGGCATTGGCATTCGCCTGAACCTGCCCATCGGCCCGCTGCGGCTGGACTATGCCATCCCCGTCAATCACGACCAATACAACGGCAGCTCGGGTCGCTTCCAGTTCGGCGTGGGTTACACGCGCGAGTTTTGATTTGGCATCCCGCGGTCAACTTGTTCCTTTCCGATTATGAAGAATTATATCGTCAAAATTGTTGTGCTCAGCCTCCTGCTGGGTTTCGCCAGCCTTTCCGCGCACGCGCAAGGCCGAGTTGCCACGGTGGACATCGGCAAGATCGTGGACAACTACTGGAAGGCCAAGCAGGCCAACGCCGCCATCAAGGACCGCCAGTCCGAGATGATGAAGGACATCAAGGGCATGGAGGACGATGCCAAGAAATTGAAGGATGAATACCAGACCCTGGTGGCGAGCGCGGGCGATCCTTCGCTCTCCCAGGACGAGCGCGAGCGGCGCAAGACCCAGTCCGAATCCAAGCTCAAGGCGCTCCGCGATGCCCAGGAAAGCATGACCCAATATGACCGCCAGGCGCGTGTGACCCTGGAGGAACAATACAAGCGCATGCGCGACAACATTCTCACCGAAATCCGCAACGCCGTAACCGCCAAGGCGAAGTCCGCCAGTTTCAGCCTGGTGCTGGACACCAGCGGCGCTTCCATCACCACGGTGCCGGTCGTGCTTTACAGCAATGGCGAGAACGACCTCACGGACGAAATCCTCAAGCAGCTCAATGCTTCCGCTCCCGCCGACAGCATACCCGCTCCGGACTCCAAGAGCGATTCATCGGACAAAAAGAAGAAGTAGTTCGCGCGAGGTCTCCGGCGGCTGCTGATGAAGCCCGCAACGAATTACGCCCTGGTGCTGGTGACTGCGCCAGGGATGCCGGTTGCGCGGCGGCTCGCCCGGTCGTTGCTGAAGCAGCGCCTGATCGCCTGCGCCAACCTGCTACCGCGACTTGAATCACACTATTGGTGGAAGGGCAAAATCGAGCGTGGGGCCGAGACGCTGCTGATTCTGAAAACCACGTCGCGAAAGCTGGCGGCACTGGAACGCGCCATTCTTGCCGCACACCCCTACGATACACCGGAGATTCTCCAGGTTTCCCTCAAAGCCGGAAACAAGCGTTACCTGGATTGGATCACGGAGTCAGTCCGTTAAGCAGATGACTTTGGCTTTGACCCGGGCGCGGGGCTTTGTACGTTGCCGCTGACGGAAATGAGCAACTTGCCAACACACCTGAGCCCCGAAGCCCGCGCGCGGCTGCCAAACCACGTCGCCGTCATCATGGACGGCAACGGCCGCTGGGCCAAGGAACGGCATCTGCCGCGCATCGAGGGGCATCGCATGGGGGCGGAATCGGCCCGCACGATCATTCGCACGGCGGGCGAGATCGGCATCAAATATCTGACGCTTTACGCGTTTTCGGTGGAGAACTGGAACCGGCCCCCGGACGAGGTGGACGCCTTGATGAAGTATCTGGTCCACTACCTCAAGACGGAGACCAGCGAGCTGAACAAAAACAACGTCCGCTTGGAAGTAATCGGACAGATCTACCGGCTGCCGGAGAACGTGCAGCAACACCTGAAGAAATCCATCGCCACGTTGTCGAAGAACAACGGGCTGACGCTCATCATGGCGTTGAGCTACGGGGCGCGGACGGAAATCGTAGACGCGGTGCGCGGCATTGCGACAAAGGTGAAGGCGGGCGAGCTGGATCCCGCGGACATCACGGAGCAGGTCTTTTCCCAGCACCTGTACACCCACAACATTCCCGATCCCGACCTGCTGATCCGGACGAGCGGCGAGATGCGTGTGAGCAACTTCCTGCTCTGGCAGATTTCCTACGCCGAGTTGGTCATCACGCAGACGCTGTGGCCGGATTTTCGCAAGCCGCAATTCTTCGCGGCCCTGGAGGAATATCACCGGCGTCATCGGCGGTTCGGCGGCCTATAGAAAGAAGTGGACTCCCCTGCCCCAACTCCGGCTCCCGCACCCGCCACTTCGAAGTCGGTCGTCTTCGGCCGTCGATTGATCAGCTTCACCATCCTCTGGACCATCGTGCTGGTGGCGATGTTTTCCGGGAACAAGTTTTTGTCCGAAGGCGTTTTCGTGGTATTGATGACTGCTTTTTCCGCCTGCGGCGCCGCGGAGTTTTACGACATGGTGCGCAAGCGCGGGATGGCCTGCTTCAAGAGCTGGGGGCTGATCGGCGCCGTGTCGCTGACGATCGGCACTTACCTGCATCTCACGGGGCACTTGGGAATTTACGACACCCCGGCGCGGGTGAACGATTTTGAAACAAGCTTTCTGATTCTGTTCGTCCTGGGGCTTTGCCTCTGCCAGTTCTTCTCGCGCACGAACCCGGACGGCATGCAGGCGATCTCCACGACCCTTTTCGGCCTGATGTATGTGCCGTGGCTGCTGAATTTCATACAGAAGATCAATTATTTCCCGGGCTTAAACGGCCAGGGCCAGTACTACCTGCTCTATTTCATTCTGATCACCAAGTTCACGGACACGGGCGCCTACGTCGTCGGCTCGCTGATCGGCAAACACAAGATGATCCCGCGCATCAGCCCGGCGAAGACGTGGGAAGGATTCGCGGGAGCCATTGTGGTGGCGGTGCTGGCTAGTCTGGTGTTCACACATTTTCTGGGCGACAAGATGGCCGGGATGAAGTGGACCCATGCCATCATCCTGGGCGTCATCCTGAGCTTGGGCGCCGTGGTGGGGGATTTGATTGAGTCACTTTTTAAGCGCGAAGCCGGGGTGAAGGATTCTGGAAAATACTTTCCGGGCATCGGCGGAATTCTCGACTTGCTGGACAGCTTGTTGTTCAATGCGCCCATCATGTATCTGTATCTGCGCCACGTCCTGACGCATCCCTGACCGATGAAAAACGTTGTTCTGCTTGGCAGCACGGGCTCCATCGGCACCAGTACCGTCAAGGTGGCGGAAGACCTGCCCGACCGTATCCGGCTGGTCGGCCTCGCGGCGGGCAACAACTCGGAATTGCTGCTCGAACAGATTCGCAAACACCGTCCCGAAGTGGCGTGCATCGCGGAACCCGCGAGAGCCGCGGAACTGCGCGGTTGCCTCGCCACGCAGACGGAGATGGTGAGCGGCGCGGAAGGATTGCTGAAATTGGCGACGCTGCCGTCGGCGGACATTGTATTGATCGCCATTGTCGGCACAGCGGGCTTGCAGCCCGCGCTCGCGGCGATCCGCGCCGGCAAAGACATCGCGGTGGCGTCCAAGGAAATCCTCGTGATGGCTGGCGAGATTGTCATGCGCGAGGCCCGCGACCACGGCGTGCGCGTGCTTGCCGTGGACAGCGAGCATTCGGCTATTTTTCAGTGCCTCGATGGCAAGCCCCCAGCATCAGTGCGGCGGCTGTGGTTGACGGCGTCAGGCGGGCCATTCCGCAAAACGCCCAAAGAGGAATTTGCCGGCATCACAGTAGAACGGGCGCTCAAGCATCCATCCTGGGTCATGGGCCGCAAGATCACGATTGATTCGGCGACCTTGTTCAACAAGGGCTTGGAGATGATCGAAGCGCGGTGGCTGTTCGACATCGGGATGCCGCGCGTGTCCGTGGTTGTGCATCCCCAGAGCATCATTCATTCGATGGTGGAATTCGTGGATGGCTCGATGCTGGCGCAGCTTTCGACGCCGGACATGTGTTTGCCGATCCAATACGCGCTCACCTACCCCGAGCGGGCTGCCAGCGAGCGCGTGCAAACGAGCCTGGCGAAGTTGGGATGTTTGAATTTTGAGGAGCCGGACGAAGATCGGTTTCCTTCACTGAGACTCGCAAGGCAGGCGGGAGAAATCGGCGGCACTTTGCCGGCGGTCCTAAACGCGGCAAATGAAGTCGCAGTGGATGCGTTTGTTAACGGCAAAATCAATTTTCCCCAAATCACCGAAACCGTACGGCATACCATGGCGGTCCACCGGCTCGTGGAGCATCCGGGACTCGATGAGATATTGCAGGCGGATGCGTGGGCGCGGCAGGAGGCGGGGCGTCCAGGGGCGAAATAGGCCACGGCCGTTGCCACGGTGGAGGTGGACTTTTGGGATTCGAGGGTTATGCTTGCTTGATGAAATCATCAGCGGCAGCAGCAATCGCTTTGGGATGTGCCTTTACGCTAGCGGGTTGTGGGGAGAAACCTTCCACACAAGGTAACGCGGGCACAAACCCCGGCACCTCCAGCGGCAGCGTGCTGACAGCGCCCGCAGATTACGTGGGCGCGCTCGGCAAGGGACAGCAAAACGCGACCAAGACGGTTGACACCGCCTCCATCAACAAGGCCATCCAGTTGTTCAACGTGGACCAGGGGCGAAACCCGAAGGATTTGGACGAGTTGGTGCAGCGCAACTACCTGCCGCAGATGCCCGTACCACCGAATGGAATGAAGCTCAGCTACGACTCGTCCGCCGGCGAAGTGAAGGTGGTAAATCAATGATTTGGGGCCGTATTCCGTAGAACTGCTGAGCCGGGGTTCCGTTTTCTTTCCCGGCCTTGCGGAGCATCCGGCCCGGTTTTTAACTTGATTTAGCGTAAGCGTATGTTATTAAGAGCATTGCCATGGTAGCTAGTTCGGCGCAAACGCACTTTATTGTTTGGGGGATTGATCAGGTTCCTTACGGACCCGTCGAATTGCCTGCATTGATCGCCTGGATCAAGGATGAACGGGTTTCGGCGGACACCTGGCTGTTCGTCGCCAAGAACAACGCCTGGCAGCTCGCGGCCGAGGTCACCGAACTGCAGATGTTTTTCAAGTCCAAGCGGCCAAAGCCCGCCGATAGCTCCGTCCAGGCCGTAACCGGCGTGGATGCCCGCGCCTTACGGCGGGTGCGCATCCTCTCCACCATGAAGGACGACGAGCTGGAACGTTTTGCCCAATTCGTTGAATTGGAAAAGGTGCCGCAGTGGACCGTGATAGTGAAGCAGGGCGAACGGGGCGACACGATGTATTTCATCCTCGAAGGGGAGCTACGCGTGCGGATTAATCCAGCCGGCAAGGAAACCATCCTGGCGACGCTGGGTGTAGGCGAATTTTTTGGTGACATTTCCCTGTTCGATCACGGTCCGCGCTCCGCGGACGTGGTAGCGAACAGCGACGCTCTGGTCGCAAAGATTTCCGCCTCGGGCTTCGACCAATTGGCGAAAGCTGCGCCGGACCTCGCGACGCCGTTTTTGCGGGCCATTGGCCAGACGCTGACCGCGCGCATCCGCGCGGACAACAAGCGGTACGGCGACTCCATTCTGTTTTCCCGCGCGGCGCAGTAAAGGGGGGCTGAGCTCCTCGCTTCATTTGCGGACCAGGCTTAAAGCTCCAACCTAGCCCCCGATGCAGCTCATCGAGCGGGACGGAGCGACGAAGTCAGGTTCCCCTATGTGATGGCGGGCTTCTTTTTGCAGGACAACATCCTTCAGCCATTCCCCCAGGACTTCGTCGGATTCACCGGCGCGCAAGCGGGAGCGAAAGTCGTGCTCGGTAACGCTGAAGAGGCAGGTGCGGATCTTGCCGTCGGCGGTCAAGCGGAGCCGGTTGCAATGGCCGCAGAAGGGCTCACTCACTGGCGCAATCACCCCGATCTCCCCACGCCCGTCGGCGAAGCCCCAACGCTTTGAGGTGGACGAGGGATTATCGACAGCGAGTGGGCGCAAATCGAAGCGTCGTTGCAACCGCTCAAGGATCTCGCGGCCGGGAACGACCAGTTCCTTCAGCCATGCGCGCGCGGAATCGAGCGGCATGAATTCGATGAAACGCATGCTCAGATTGCGGCTGCGGGCGAATTCAGCCAGCGATTCGATCTCATGGTCATTGAGTTCGCGGATCACGACGGCGTTGACCTTGACCGGATCAAAACCGAGTTCCTGCGCGATTTCGATGCTGCGCAGGACCTCTTCCAGTCCGTCGCGACCCGTGATTTTCTTGAAATTATCCCGGTCCAGCGAATCCAGGCTGAAACTAATGCGGCGCAAACCGGCCTCGCGCAGGGCGCGGGCCTTGGAGGGAAAAAGGAACCCGTTCGTGGTCATCGCCAGGTCCTGGATGCCGGGAATGGCGGCGACTTTGGCGGTGAGAAGTTCCACGTTCTGGCGAAGCAAGGGTTCCCCACCGGTGAGCCGGATTTTCTGGATGCCCAGTCCGACGGACAGCCGGACGACGCGTTCGATCTCCTCGAAGGAAAGCAGGTGCGTGCGCGGTACCCATTGCTGCCGGATGGGCGTTGAGGTCGGCAGGCTGGCCCAGCGCCCGCGGTAAAAATTCTGGGCGGCCTCGGTTTCCGGCAGGCAGTAGAGGCAACGGAAATTGCAACGGTCCGTGAGGCTGACACGCAGATCGCGCAGGGTGCGGCCGTGCGAATCAATGAGGAGATTGGATTTGAGATTTGAAATTTGAGATTTCAAATTCGGATTTGGAATATGCGTCACAAAGCCAACGACAGCGCTGACGTCAAAATATCGCTCTTATCAGCGGAAGGGGCAATGGATTTTGACCTGGCCCGTCTCATCGCGCCGGTCAGGCCAGCGAATGAATGCTTCTACCGCGCGGTTGCCATGCGATTCAAGCCTTCGGGTGATAGATAGTAGCCGGCGGTCGCTCCGAGGCTTGGCGAGGACCGACCACCGGACGAGCACGCTCAATAAAGTTGCATCCCGAAAGGATGCCCGAAAACTTCAAACCTTGCACTCAAACTCCTGCACCCACTCCTTAGATTCGAGGTGCCGCCTCGCCCAGCGCGCCCGTTACTTCGTCACGGGGACCGGAGGCGCCGCGGGCGCATTGGTGGCTGGAGGAACGATCTGCTTGATTTGCCCATCCGAGCTCACCTCGACATTCAGATCGTAATTCGGCTTGGGCGCGGGTGGCGGAGTCGGCTGGCTGTGCTGCATGAGCGCCTGGGCCCCTTTCATTTCCGTGCGGGCGAACAAGCCCTGGCGGATCATTTCCATGCGCCGGGCGATGGACAGCTCTTCCCTTAACCGGCTGACTTGGGCGCGCAACACCGTCAGGTCGTTGAACTGGCGTTCGAGTTCGGCTTTCTCGGCCATGAGGCGCTTGAGTTCCTTCTCGAGGAAGGCCTTGTCGCCCTCAGTAACCGCCAGTTTCTTTTGCGTGCTCTCGATCTGCAGAGTCAGGTTGGTAATGGAGGTACTCAGGTCGGCGGCTTGCTTATCGAGGATCTGATTCTGGTTCTCCAATTCAGCGATACGCGCCTCATGTTTGGCCACCTGGTCCTGGCTGGCCTTGAGGGCATCCTGGGTCTGGATCAGGTTCGAATTCAGCTCCGTGTATTTGTTCGTGAGGTCGCTGTAATTCCTGGTGAGCGTCTGCTTCTGGTTTTCCATGTCGCCGCGCAGGGTTTCGACCAGCGCCTTGCTCTCATCCAGATTCGCGCGGGTGATGCCGAGGCTGTTGGAAAGCGTCTGGATCTCAGCCGTGGACTTTTCGTGCTGGCGCGTGGCCTCGCGCTTGCCAGTGATCAGAAAGACAACCAGGAGCAGGCAAGCCAGTCCCAGTCCGCCAACGACGATTCCAAATTGGTTCTTCATAGTATTTCAAAGGGAAGGCCGCGAATTTCCCGTTGCTTTGAGTCTCCGGCCAGAGTTGCGGAGATATTCCCGCTACTCTCCGTATAAATACGGTTGGTTTATCCGTACGTCAAGGGAACCGTATCCAAGGAATTGCCCAGTGCCGAAAACTGGGACAGCCAAATATTGAACACTTTTCGGGCAATTTCCCGGCGTGCGAATTGCACAACGCCCAAACCATATAAACCGGGAAAAAGCCCGAATTTATGGACCATTTCGAGCAGAGAAATTCCGGAAGATGGTGCCCGCGACAGGACTTGAACCTGTACGATGTTACTCACTAGAACCTGAATCTAGCGCGTCTGCCAATTCCGCCACGCGGGCACTCGGCTGCGCCGTCACCTTGCGATGTCCGACGAACAGGCGGCGAATCTACATTGCGATCGCGAGCCGGACAAGTGAAAAGCGAATCCGCGAATTACTCAATGACGCGGAGAGTATAGCGATGGGAGACCGAACTTTCGGCCTTGGGTTTGCCAAAGGCGTTGCAGTCGTAGTCAAAGCGGTAGCGGTATTCCACGCTATTCGCGCCAGCAGGCACCGGGACCATGCCTTCCCAGCGGTTGCTCAAGAGGTGGGTGGGCACCATTTCGATCGGCGCGCCGGACGTTCCGACGAGGATCTTGGGCTTGATGCTGGGCCAGCGGATGGTCTGTTGCTGGCTGTTGAACGCGACTTCGACGCGATAGAGATTGTTGGTGGTCCGGGACTGGTGCAGAGGGGTGAGATTGGTGATTACGCTGCTGCAACCCGCAAGCAGCAGGGGCGCGCAAAGCAACGGCAGAAATCTCTTAATCATGGCCGGCAGCGTGGCGAAGGCGGGCCGGGTTGTAAAGCGTGGAAATTCGCGGAATTTACGTTTGACCCGGCTTGCCCCGGCCGGTTACGTTTTGCGTTCCTTTATTACGTAGATTTGACCTTATATGTTCGGGACTATCCGCAAGCATCAGACTTGGTTGTGGGCGATTATCATCACCTTCACGATCATCAGCTTTGTTTATTTCTTCTCCCCCTACACCAAAATGAACGGGGGCCAGAGCCAGACCATGGACTTCGGGCGCATCAACGGCGTGAAGGTGACGGAGGGCGATTACCGAAACGCCGCGAAGGAAGCGATTCTGCACCAGCTCATGGTGAACGGCCGCTGGCCGGACCAGAACTTTGACGAGCTGCGCGAGGCCTATCAGTGGCTGCTGCTGATCCAAAAACAGCAGGAACTCGGAATTCATCCCAGCCCGGATTCCGTGACCCTGGCGGCGCGAGAATTCATGAGCAAATTCAGCCGGGAAAAGGTGGACCCGGACCTGTTCATCAAACAGGCCCTGCAGCCCCACGGCTTGAATGCGGCCGACCTCGAGCGTTACATCACCCATTTCCTGGGGCTCCAGGAGATGATGAACGCCGTGTCGCAAAGCGGCCGGCTGATTCCGCCGTCCGAGATGCGCATGCTGTATGAGCGCGAGCGGCAGGACGTTTCGACGGAGGCCGTGTGGTTCTCGGTGTCCAACTACCTGGCGAGTGTGCCGACCACGCCGGCCACGATTGCGGAATTCTACACGAATAATCTCGCGAATTACCGCGTGCCCGCGCGGCTGGTCATCAATTACGTGGCGTTTCCGGCGACCAATTACTTCGCCAAAATCGAAGCCGATTCCTCCTCCAACATCACGCAAATGGTGGAGCAGGGTTTCACCGGGCTGCGCACCAATTTTTACAAGGGCGCGACGACCCCGGAAACGATCAAAGCGAAGATCCGCGAAGAGATCGTGCACGAAAATGCGATGATGCTCGCACGCAAGCAGGCCACCCTGTTCGCCAGCGAGGTGTTGAAGCGGGATAAAGCCCGGACGGCGGCGGATTTCATGGCGACGGCGGCCGCTTCCAACCTGACCGTGAAAGTATCCGAACCTTTTACTCACGAGGAGGGCCCGGGGGGACTGCATCTCGATCCGAAGTTCCTGAAGGTGTTGTTCAGTCTTTCACCGAGCAACCAGATCGCGGGCCCGGTGCTGGGAGATGACGCGGCGTTCGTGGTCAGCTACAACAAGCAGCTCCCGAGCGAAATTCCGCCGCTGGATGCCATCAAGGAACGCGTCGTGACGGATTGTAAATTCAGCGAGGCGCTGTCGGCCGCCCGGCAGGCAGGCCTTGCATTTCGAAAGGCGCTCGTGGCTGGCCTGGCAAGCGGCAAGACTTTTGCCGCCATATGCCTGGAGTACAAATACAAGCCAGTATTGCTACCCCCCTTCTCCCTGAGCACGCGCACGCTGCCCGAGGCGGAAGACCATATTGACTTGAACGGGCAAAACGGATTGAAGCAGCTTGCCTACGGAACGGCGCCCGGGAAAGTCAGCGAATTTCAGATCACACCGGAGGGCGGTGCCATCGTCTATGTGAAGGAACGCCTTCCCATTGATGAGGCAAGGATGCGCGATGAAATGCCCGCCTTCACCCGCGGCGTCTGGCACAACCGCCAGTCGGAGGCCTTCAATCAGTGGTTCGACGGCGAGTTTCGCCGCGGATTGCGCGACACCCCGCTCATGCAGCGCATTCAGCAAAAGATGCAGGAGCAGCAGCAAGGACAGGCGCCGGCAGCGGGCAAGAAGTCCTGAAGCCAGCCCGTCGCGACCCCGCCAGGGCCGCGCCAGGCGGCCTTTGTGCGAGCCATGAGCGCTGTCATCAAACTGTCTTCGCCGGCGACGAAAGAGTTTTGGGAAATCCCCGTCCTGTATGAGGACGAACACCTCCTCGCGCTCAACAAGCCCAGCCACCTGCTGAGTTCGCCGGATCGCTACGATAAGGAGCGGCCCAACTTGATGAAGCTGCTGCATGCGGCTATCAGCGAAGGGAAGCCGTGGGCCACTTCGCGCGGGCTGACCTACCTGATGAACGCGCACCGGCTCGATTTCGACACGAGCGGCGTCATGCTCATGGCGCGGACCAAACCGGTGCTGGTGGCGCTGGCGGACATGTTCGGCACGGAGAAACCCGCGAAGCAGTATGTGGCGCTGGTGCAGGGCATACCGCTGGAGGAGGAGTTTACCGTGGACGCCAAGATCGGCTCGCATCCGACGCAGTTGGGGCTCATGCGCGTGGATCCGAAACGCGGAAAGCGGTCGTTGTCACATTTCAAAATACGTGAGCGGTTTGACGGCTGGGCGATGTTGCAGGCGGAACCGCGCACGGGAAGGACGCATCAATTGCGCGTGCATCTGCGGTATAAGAAACTGCCGATCGTGGGGGACCGGCTGTACGGCGGCAGGCCGTTGCTGTTGTCGCGGTTGAAGCGCAATTACCAATTGAAACCGGGGGCGACGGAAAATCCGCTGATGGATCGAACGGCCTTGCATGCGGAGAAACTGAGCCTGACGCACCCGGTGACCGGTGAACCGATTACGATCGAGGCGCCCTGGCCGAAGGATTTGACGGTGGCGGTGAAGTATCTCCGGCGGTACGCAGCGGTCTAACTCAGGCGGCGACCAGCCAGTTCAGCACAGCCTTCTGAACGTGCAGCCGGTTCTCGGCCTGGTCGAAGATCGTTTGGGCGTTGGCTTCAAAGGTGGCGTCGTCGATTTCCTTGCCGCGATACGCGGGAAGACAGTGCATCACCATCGCGCCCGGCCGTGCCAGTTTCAGGAGGCCGGCATTGATTTGATAGCCCTTCAGTTTTTCCAGGCGCTCGGCGGATTCGGATTCCTTGCCCATGGAAACCCAGACGTCGGTATAGAGGACGTCGGCGCCGCTGGCGGCAGCGCGGAAGTCGTCGGTGACCGTGACGTTGCCCCCTGCCCTTTTGATTAAAGCGGCAGAGGGTTGAAAGCCAGCCGGCGCGGCAATACGAAGTTCGATGCCGGTTTTCGCGGCGCAGAAAATCCAGGAGGCGGGGACGTTGCATGCGCCATCGCCAATAAAGGTCACGACTTTCTTTTCCAGCGTGCCCAGCTTCTCGGTGATGGTGAACAAATCGGCGAGGATCTGGCAGGGATGCTCCGCGTCGGTAAGCGCGTTGATCGTGGGGACGGCGGCGTATTGGGCGAATTCCTCAACGTCGGCCTGCGCGTAGGTGCGGATGACCGCGCCGTGGACCATGCGGCCCAGAACGCGGGCGGTGTCCTTGATGGGTTCGCCGCGGCCCGCCTGCATTTCGACGGCCTGCATGAACATCGTCTGGCCGCCGAGCTCGCGGATGCCGACGTCGAAGGAAACGCGCGTGCGCGTGGAGGCCTTTGAGAAAAGCATGGCCCAGACCTGGCCGGCCAGGGGAAGGCTGGCGTGATGGCCCCGCTCGCGCTTCATCACCGCCGTGTCCGCGAGAATGCGTCGCAGGTCGGCCGGCGCCAGCTTCTCGATGCTGAGCAGGTGTTTCATGTCAGCCCGCGATGCTCGCCACCGCGCCACCCACAATGGCCAGGCCTTCTTCGGCGTCGGCCTTGCGGAGGTTCAATGCGGGGAGAAAGCGAATGATTTGCGTGCCCGCCGGGATGGCCAGCAGGCCGCGCTCGTGCAAAAGATTTGCGAACCGGACCGTCTGGCTCTTCGCGGTGTCACCGGGGAGTTTGGCGATATCGGGCGTGAGTTCCATGCCCATCATCATGCCCAGGCCGCGGGTGGAACGAATTACATTCGGATATTTGCGGGCCAGGTCGTTGAGGCCGTTGATGAAGTATTGGCCGACATTGCGGGCGTTGTCCGCCAGGTTTTCCTTTTGGATGACTTCGAAGATTCGCAGCGCGACGGCGCAGGCGAGCGGCGAGCCGCCGTAGGTCGTGCCGTGCGTGCCCGCGCCGAGCAAATCCGCGTATGGGGCGCGGACCCAGAAGGCGCCGATCGGGAAGCCGCCGCCGAGCGACTTGGCCATCGAGATGCCGTCGGGCAGGAAGTCCGCACCGCCGGGGACGCCTTCGAGAATGCGTTGAAAACTTTGGAAGCGGCCGGTGCGGAAGTGACCGCATTGGACGCTGTCCATGAGGAGGAGCAGCTTGCGCTCGTTGCACAGTTTGCGCAGGCCCAGAAGATACTCAGGCGTGGCAGGCGTTACGCCGCCTTCGCCCTGAATGCCTTCGATCATGATGGCGGCGGTGGCCGGCGAAATGGCGGCGCGCATGGCTTCAAGATCGTTGTATGGCACCTGGCGGAAGCCGGGCGTCATGGGTTCGAAACCCTTCTTCACCTTGTCCTGGCCCGTGGCAGCGATGCCGGCGAGCGTGCGCCCATGGAAAGAATTGGTCGTGGTCAGCACTTCGAAACGGCCTTCGTCGTGGCCAAACTTGCGGGCGAGCTTGAAAAGACCTTCGTTCGCCTCAGCGCCGCTGTTGCCGAAAAATAATTTGCCCTCGCCCACCTGTCCCGCCAGCGCGGCGGCCAATCGGCCTTGCGGCTCGTGGTAGTAGAAATTCGAGACGTGGATCAGCCGCTTGGATTGCTCGACAAGGGCTTCGGTAATTGCGGGATGGGCGTGGCCGAGGGTGCTGACGGCGATGCCACCGCCGAGGTCGAGATAGCGTTTGCCGGTGACGTCAAACACATGGCTGCCGACACCGTGGCTGAGCACGATGTCGAAGCGCCCGTAGCTGGGGACGACGTGTTTTTGGAATAGACCCTGAATAGCCGCGACATCATTTCGAACGATGGACGGCGGAGCCGGAACTATATCTTTCATGAATCAGCAATCACTCTCAAAGGCACAGAATCTAACGGGAAATCACGGGGATGGAAGCGGAATGTCATGTCACTTTACGACTTCGGTACCGACGCCGGCGTCGGTGAAAATCTCCAGCAGCAAAGCGTGCGGGACGCGGCCATCCACGAAGGAAACCTTCTCCACGCCGGAGAGAATCGCGGCGACGGCGCTGTCCACTTTGGGAATCATTCCTTTGTCCACCACACCGGAGCGTTTGAGAGCGTCCACTTCGTTACTACGCAATTGGCTGATGAGCGTGGAGGGATCCTTGGGATCGCGGAGCAGTCCGGGGACATCGCTCAGGAACACGAGTCGCTGGGCGTGCAGGGCGATGGCGGCTTGGGCGGCGGCGACGTCGGCGTTGCAATTGTAAATGCGGCCGTCCTCGCCGCGCGCGGTCGGGCTGATGACGGGCGTGATTCCTTTGGCGATGCAATCCAGCAACGGCGTGATGTTCACCTCGGTGACTTCGCCGACGTAGCCAATGTCCACGGGCCTGCCGTCCGGGCCGGGCAATTGCGTGCGACGGCAGCGGAAAATATCGGGGCCGGCAAAACCGCGAGCGGCGCCGCCGAGTTCCTGGATGGTGGCGACGATCTCGGGATTGATTTCGCGGGAGAGAACATTGTCCGCAATCTCCACAGTGGCTTCGTCCGTCATGCGCATGCCCTGGACGAAGACCGGCTTGAGGCCGGCTTTTTCCATGGCGCGGGAAATCGCCTTGCCGCCGCCGTGGATGACGACGGGATTGATTTCGACCGCTTCGAGAAAGACCACATCGCGCGCCACGCCATTGCGGACTTCGGGATCGGGCGAGTCCATAAAACTCCCGCCGTATTTCACGGCGAAGGTTGCGCCGTTGAATTTCTGAATGTAGGGCAGCGCTTCGAGCAACGTTGCCGCCTTCGCGATCAATTCCTGCATCGGCAAATAGAAATGACGAGCGGCGGGTGGTGGCAAGTGAATTTGAACATTCCGCGGGCTCGATGCGGGGTGGTGGAACTATGCATAAATACCTTACCAGTCGGTTGAATACCGTATGATGGCCGCGGCCTGATGCCACTTCGTCGCAGATAGGCAGGGCGCCCCATTCGGTAATTCAGGCGCGAAGATATGCATCAACCTGAACGAATTGGAATGGAGTTGGGCGCCTTGAAGCCCCATGTAAAAAATGCACGTAAGCAACAAAAGCGGGTCCCGATCGACCGTACCGGGCCTGATTTCCCACCAATGGTAGGCAAGGGCCTTAAACCATTTCGCAGTCCGCTTTCTGTCTTCGATCTTGCCCAACGCCTCCAAAACCTCCGATGGGGCTTCCTTTAAAGGCAGGGCACCAACGTCCAAAGTCGGAAACCCGGATAACTGAATCGGATCAGCCATTGTCTCTTTCTGCATTCCGGCGGCGACAAACCAGCGCTTACCCTTGATTGGTTCAATGCTAAACAATGGCGAAGGAGCTTTCGGGATTGGGAGTAAACGCAATTTGTGCTCCGGCGTCAGCTTTGGAACAAGCGCATAGTATGGCTGCGGTTCGGCACGCGAGGAGCCCGGGGGATTTCTCAGGTCCGCTTCCGTCCGGAGCATGACCGCGGGAAACCAACGACTTAAATCCCTTCGGATCTCGATAATGCCACCACCATTTGGTCCGCTGAAGAACCTGTGATCATCCTTGGCAACGGTATAGCCGATTTCCGCAAGGCTCGCGATCTCTTGTTCGCTTCGTTCGTAGTCCTTGAGGGAAAGGAATCGTTGCGGCAATTCGCTCCACGCGAATGAGTACTCCGCCCACGGAGGATATATTAGCGTGTACCGGTCGGAATTCGTACGCATTCGTGACAAGACGGCTCCCTGTTACCCCATGCACTCATGATGGCCGTCGCGGTAGTCGTGGGCGAGGTAAGGGATGCTTCCGTCGAGAGCGGCGCCGGCGAGCTTTTGTTCGAGGTCGAGTTTCTCTTTCTCGTCGAGCGGCGTCAGGCTGCGCGCGATGGAGCAGCAGGATTCGACGACTTCCAGGCTGGGCATGCCGATGATGGTGGAAGCCACGGGCAGATTGAGGGTGTAGCGGACGAGTTGTTCGGCGGTGACGCCGTTGCGGCCGATAAGGCCGTTGCGGGCGGTGCTCTTCATCGCGAGCATGCCGAGGCCGCGCTCGAGGGCGACGGGAATGACCTTCGCGAAATCGCCGCCGCTCAGGTCGCCGCTGTGGGCGGCGTTTTGCGGGCACATGATGCAATCGGGTTCGATGCGCTTGATGGCGTCGATCATGATGTCGCCGCTCGTGTGGCCGGTGACGCCGATGGCGCGGATGAGCCCCTGCTCTTTCAACTTGCGATACACTTTGAGCGCGCCGTTCTCCGCGATGATTTTGTCCACGTCGCCTTTGCGCAGATCGTGGAAGTGGAGAATGTCGAGGTGATCGGTGCCGAGTTCCTTGAGCGTGGTATCGAAATCCTTTTTCGCGGTTTCGCCGTCGCGGGCCATGAGTTTGCTGGCGAGGAAGATTTGCTTCCGGTATTTCGGGACGAGAAATTTGCTGTAGCGGATGTAACTTTCGCGCACGCCTTTCTGTTGATAGCCGTACGCGGTGTCGAAATAGTTGATGCCGAGTTCGATGGCGCGGTGGAGCATCTTTTCGGCGGTTTCCAGGTTGTCCTGGAGCATGAAGCGCGAGCCTCCGCCAAACGCGACGATGGACACCATCCAGCCGGTCTTGCCGAGCGGGCGGCGGGGCATGGCACAGGTGGACGCGGTATCCGCGGCGGTGGTGGCGGCCAGGGCGGTAGCAGGAACGGTTGCAGCGCCGAGGCTGACGGCGGAAGCGGCCAGGAATTTTCTACGGGAAAAGGAATTGTCCATAAGCGTGAGGGATCAGGTGTTTGGCAATTGAGGTTAAATTACGCTGGGTCAACAGGTTGGCAAGGGGAAAGGCGGACCGAGGGGAGTGGATGAGTGCCATGATCCGCCGTCGTCAAGACTATGGCGGACAAGATGAGCATGGGTGACATGAGTGGGGAAAAGTGATGAAAGCGGCGGCTGCGCGTTTGCCGGGTCTGAGGGATGGAGCCCCATTTATACTTTGACATACTTTGACCGGGGCAGGGTTTGTTCTGAAATGCGGATTCGAGGGGGCCGGTGCGTCGAGGGGAGCGCGGCGCGCACGGAGTGACGCGCCCCACCTGGGTAGAGGGGCCCCCTTTTTTTAACTATGACATAGTATGACAAACTATGATTGCTGGGGTTTTTACTATGACAAATGGTATGACGGAACCGTGTCGGCTGAGGGCGCTTAGTGTGACATGGTATGACATGGTGTGACGACGGCGAAGGGTTGCAGGTTGCGGATTCGCGATTCGGGTAGTCATGGGAGGGGCTGCGGGGCGATACGGCGGATGGGACGTCGGCCGCCACTTTGGTTTTGATTGATCGCATATCCTTGATTCACGAACTCGCCGCGATGGCGAATCGCCCTCCTGCCGAGAGGTGTTATAGCACAGGGATGAGGTTTTGCAAATTGAAGAGAGGGAAATCCGGGACCGCTGAGCCGTGGAAGAGAAACCGAAGGACGCAATGGAGAAGGGATGGAATTGCGGATTGGGCGGACCCGATGATCGGGAGGAGCCGCGGATGGAAGGGGATGAACCACAGAGACACGGAGGCACAGAGAGGGAGGATTAGCCTGGGCGTCTGGCGTAATTTTTGGAAGCGGGCGGATGATAAGTGGCATCGGTATCCGCCAAGGTTCGAGGTGGAATCGTTGCGTGCTTATCCGGTTAGTTGACAAAGCAGCCAAGGCAAGGGGATTTGTCAGAAAGATGGGGGCAGAAAAATGACCGAAAAGACAGGAAATGAGACAGAAAAATTTGGTGACAGAAAAATGTTCAGGAACGGGCGTCGCCGGTAGTTCTGCGTTTGGCATAAGCAGGAATCGCTGGCCGCGGCACTGCGGGCGATTGATGAGGATGCCAATGGTTGTTTTTTTGGGTGAATCCGTGGCAAGGAGATTCCGGCGGGTTGGGTTCAATGCCGCAGTCGGATGGTGGATTGGTTGGGTTGTGGCGCCCTTGCAGGGCTGGGAATGTTTTTTGGGGACGGTTTTCCCGGGCCTTCAGCCCGGGCTGTCAGATGGCGGGCTTGCAGCCTGGAGGTCAGTGCTTCGGAGACCAAAGGATCTCTGCCTCCGGTGGCGGCAAATCGCGGGGCTTTTGAGCGCGCTGCGGCGGGGGACGGTCGCGCTGCGGGACTTTTGGGGCTGCGGACGACCAGCAGGTCGTCCCTACCGGGCGAAACAGGCCTCGAACGGTCCGGCCATTTTCCTTCTCGTCATTGCCGGTGCGGAGATTATTGTATCCGTTATGCGCACGGCGATTTATCCGGGCAGTTTTGATCCACTGACGAATGGGCACCTGGATGTGATCCAGCGGGCGACGAAGTTGTTTGATCGCGTGGTGGTGGCGGTGGCGAAGAGTGAGCGGAAGCATCCGCTGTTCTCGCTGGAGGAGCGCGTGGAGCTGGTCAAGCAGGGCATCGCGGGGATGCCGAACGTGGAGGCGGATTCGTTTGACGGTTTGCTGGTGGAGTATGTGGAGGGGCGAGGGGCGCAGGCGGTGGTGCGGGGGCTGCGGGCGGTGTCCGACTTTGAATTTGAATTTCAGATGGCGCTGATGAATCGTAAGTTAAATGAGAAAGTGGAGACGATCTTCATGATGCCCAAGGATGTTTACACGTTCCTGAGCTCGCGCATCGTCAAGGAAATCGCGCACATGGGCGGCGCGGTGAGCGCTTTCGTGCCGGCGCACGTGCAGGCGGCGCTGGCGGCGCGCATGGGAGGCCGGGTCAGCTGATTCGTTTGCCATGCCTTTGTTAATAAATTTACGCCGACTGGGCGATGAAGAGGTCCGGTTCGAGGGTGAAATCCCCCTGGAAGAGCTGGATTTGGGTGTCCGCGATGAGATGGTCCAGCCGGCGGGCCCGGTGACGCACGATCTGGAGGTCCAGCAGATGGATGACAGCCTGCTGGTGCAGGGGTCGCTTTCGCTGCCGCTGGCCTGCCAGTGCGTGCGGTGCCTGAAACCGTTCAACCAGACGCTGACTTTGGACCCCTGGACGGCGCTTTTGCCCCTGGAAGGCGAGGAAAAGGTGCCGGTGGAGCATGATTGCGTGGACTTGACGCCATGGGTGCGGGAAGATATTCTGCTCGAGTTTCCGCAACATCCGTTGTGCGGGCCGGATTGTCCAGGATTGACCGGTTCAACGCCCCCGAAGGGGCCGAAACCGGGCCGCGCCAAGGCAAATCCGGCGCAAGGTTCAACCTGGGCCGAATTGAACAAACTAAAATTTTAGCATAGAACTGAGAGAAGATTATGGGAGTCCCGAAGCGCAAACCATCCAAGAGCCGCCAGCGCATGCGTCGCGCGTATAACAGCGTGTTAACCTTACCGCAACTGGGTGTCTGCTCCCAATGTGGCGCGCCCGCCCGTCCGCACCGGGTTTGCCCGGCGTGTGGATATTACAAGGGACGCCAGGTCCTGACAGTAACTGCCGGAGCCTAAGCGGTATTCCGGCGCGGTTGGCGGCGCGGCATGGTCCGCGCCGTCGTTTATATGCGAATCGCGGTGGATGTCATGGGCGGCGACCACGGCTGCGGCGTGGTGATTGCCGGTGCGAAACGGGCGCTCGAGGCCCATTCCGACATCACGGCCCTCTACCTGGTGGGCAACCGGTCGGACATTCACGCCGCCCTGCCCCATCGTGGTTTTCGCGATCATCGCGTGCGCGTGATCCACGCCAGCGAGGTGCTGACGATGGAAGACAAGCCGGTGACGGCTGTGCGGCGCAAGAAGGATTCCTCGATTGTCCGCGCCATTGACCTGGTACGCGACGGCACGGCGGACGCGGTGGTTTCGACCGGGAACACGGGCGGGATTTTTGCGGCGGCGACCTTTCGCCTGGGCCGGATTCCGGGGGTGGACCGCGGCGGGATTGCGACGATCATTCCGACGCCGGAGCATGAGTTTGTGCTGCTGGACGCCGGCGCGAACATCGAATGCAAGCCGGTCAACCTCGCGCAGTATGCCGTGATGGGGAGCGTATATTCCAAAAAGCTGCTCGGGCACCAAAAGCCGCGGGTGGGAATCCTGAGCATCGGCACGGAGGATTCGAAGGGAAATGAGCTGACGCTGGAGGCGTTCAAGCTGTGCAAGAAGCTGGATGTGAATTTCATTGGCAACGTCGAAGGCCACGATCTATTCAAGGACCGCGTCGAAGTGGTCGTGTGCGACGGCTTCGTGGGCAACATCGTGCTGAAGACCTGCGAAAGCCTGGCGCTGGCGGTGTTTGGGATGTTGAAACGCGAGCTGACCGCCAGCCCGCGCCGCCAGCTGGGCGCGCTGCTGGCGCATAATGCGTTCCGCGCGATCCGGCGGCGGATGAGTCCCGAGAATTACGGCGGCGCCCCGTTGCTGGGGTTCAACGGCGTGGTGATGAAATCGCATGCTTCGGCGGGCGAGAAGGACATCGCCAGCGCGATTCGGGTCACCCGGGAAGCCATCCAGCACCACGTCCGGCAGAATATTGCCGAGGAGATCACCCGCGCCAATGAGCGCCTCGAGGCGCCTGTCGCCAGTGAGGCCACCCCCATCTCAGCATGAGCCCAACCTCCGGACGGTTCAAAAACCCACGCGCAAAATATAACTTCCAGGGACGAACCTGCTCGATCAGCGGGGTGGGTTCCTACGTACCTTCCCGGATTCTCACGAATGCGGAGCTGGAAAAAATGGTGGAGACCTCCGATGAATGGATCACCACCCGCACGGGAATCAAGGAACGCCGGATCGCCGCGCCGGATCAATTCACTTCGGACCTGGGCGCCGAAGCGGCCCGGCGCGCGATGAAGCAGGCCGGCGTGACGGCCGAAGATATCGACCTCATCATCGTCGCCACCATCACGCCGGACATGCCCTTCCCTTCGACCGCCTGCCTGATTCAAGGCAAGATCGGCGCGTTCCGGGCGGCGGCGTTCGACCTGGAGGCAGCCTGCGCGGGCTACATTTACGCGCTGGAAATCGCGCAGCAGTTCATCATGTCGCGCACGTACAACACCGTGCTGGTGGTGGGCGCGGAGAAGCTTTCGTCCATCGTGGATTGGAAGGACCGGAATACCTGCGTGCTTTTTGGCGACGGGGCCGGGGCGGCGATTCTGCAAAATCGTCCGCAGGCGCATGGACTGTTGACCGCGGTCATGGGCGCCGACGGACGCAAGGCGGACCTGCTGTTCATGGCCGGTGGGGGAAGTCGCTGTCCGGCGAGCACGGAATCGGTGGTTTCGCGGCAGCATTACCTGCGGATGGAAGGCAAGGAGACGTTCAAGAGCGCGATCCAGGCGATGCAGACGGCGGCGGAAGAAGCGCTACGCCGGTGCGAGATAGATATCACGCGCATCAAGCTGATCATCCCCCATCAGGCGAATCGCCGCATCATAGACGCCGTTGGGGAACGACTTGGCGCCCGGCCAGACCAGCTATTTGTAAATGTCCACAAATACGGCAACACCTCGGCCGCTTCGGTGGGCATCGCGCTGGATGAAGCAGTGAGGTCGGGGTCCATCCAACGCGGGGACCTGATATTACTGGTCGTGTTCGGCGCCGGCCTCACCTGGGGCGCCGCGGTGATCGAGTGGTAAAAACCACGCCGAAAATTGCGATGTGGACCGCAATTTTGGTGGCCAGCCAGGCAGAATTCACACGCGAAATCACGTCGAAAAGGCCACGTTCCGCTTCAGGAAAAACTTCGCACAATTGCCCGAAAGGGCAAGCGGTGGGAATAGTTATTTCGTAACCGAAATTTCGTTTGACTGGGTCGCAACCAGTGCTAAGTTGCTTCAACCTTAACTATGAGCGCTCGTAAAATTGACTCAGCCGGGACCGCCAACTCCGTGACCGTGGATGCGCGCAAAAGCCGCCTCACCCTCTCACGCGACTCGGTGGTGGTTCATTCCGGCGGAATCGAATTTCGCAGCGCGAGCGCGTTTGCCCCGTGGACCGAGATGACGATCAATCTGAAGTCGGGCACCGGCACGAGCGTTCACTGCAACGGCGTCGTGATTTCCTGCACCGGCAACCGCCACAGCGGCTACCATGTCTCGATGGTCTTTACCGATGTCTCCCGCCAGGCGCGCGCCCGGCTGACCACTCTCTCGCGGGTCTAGTCCCCTTTCCGTTTCAGGTTTTCCTTCACTTGCACGATCAATCGTGCAAGGGCGCTTCCAGTAATCTCGGTTTCCGCTCATGCAGCGGGAGCCAAATTCGGAAGGTCGTTCCGCGTCCCACCTGACTTTCGAGTTCGATCCTGCCGCCGTGCGAGCGGACGATCCGTTGGACGATCATAAGCCCCAGACCAGTGCCTTCGCGTTTGGTGGTAAAGAATGGATCGAAGATCCGATTGATCTGCTCCTGGGCAATGCCCCCCCCGGTGTCCACCACCGCGACCCAGATGCCTTCGCTCCCCTCCCCGGTTTGGATCGTCAGCGTGCCGCCCTTGGTCATGGCCTGCATCGCGTTTTTGATCAGATTGACGAGCACCTGCTGAATCTGCGTCGAGTCAATCGGCGTCATCGGCAACTGGCGCGCGAATTTGGTCTTCACGTGCAGGCCGCGGTTGTCGAGTTCCGGCCGCAGCAGTTCCAGGGTGCGCAGGGCGACTTCGTTCAATGAGGCGGGCTTGAGTTGCGGCGGAGCCGGTCGGATGGCTTGCAGGAATTGGGTGACGATGTAATCCAGGCGGGCAATCTCGCCCTTGGCGACGCTGAGGTATTGTTCCAGCCGGGCGGCGACCTCGCCGGTCTCCGCATCGGTGGCGGTAGCCTTCGATTTGGAGCGACCGACGCGTGCCACCGCGCTCCAGACTTTCGGAGTTCCTTTCAGCTTCTTCACTTCGCGTTCCATGAGCTGCAGGTGGATGTGGAGCGCGTTCAGAGGGTTGCCGATCTCGTGCGCGACGCTGGCCGCGAGCAGCGTCAGCGCCTGGATGCGTTCGCTTTCGATGGCCTCGAAGGTTTGCTGCCGGGCCTCGGTCGCATCGTGGAGAATGAGCGCAACGCCGGTGCTGCCGCCGGCTTCGCCATCGAGCGGCGCGGCGTACAGACGCAGGAAGCGCGGGCGCGGATAGTGGACTTCGAACTCGTGGCGCACCACGCCAGGGCCGCCGTCGGTATCGAAGCGCGCGATTTTTTCCCAGGCGGGCTTGGGGATGTAGGTGGTGATGGGCTGGCCTTCGAGGTCGGGTGGCAGGCCGAGGAGACGGGTCACCGCCTGATTTCCGTACTGGATGCGGCCGTCTTCGTCCACCACCAGCACGCCGTCCTCGATCGTGTTGAAAAGAGTTTCGAGCAGCGAACGCTCACGGGCGAGGCGCTGCACGACGGTCTGCAATCCCTCCGCATCCAGCCGCCCGAGCCGGCCCAGCACTTTGTCCAGAAAGCTCGATTTTACGGCCATTTCAGAACCACTTGCGCCACTTGAAATACAGGACGGTGCCCAAGGTGGACACACCGGTGACTGTGAAGGCGATCCAGTAGCCGTGCTCGGATTTCAGTTCCGGCATGTCGTGGAAATTCATGCCGTACCACGTGCCGACCATCATGAGCGGTGTGGTGATGACGGTGATGAGGGTCAGCAGCTTCACCACCTCGCCCGTCTGGTTGGAGGACATGTTCAGGTACACCTGCAGGATGCCGGTGAGCGATTCCATGTGGAACTGCGCCTCCAGGGTGATGTGGCTCAGGGTGTCGTAAACGTCGCGGAAATACGGCAGCAGGTGCGGACGGATCAGCTTGAACTCGCCGTTGGCAAAACGGGCCAGGACTTCGCGCTGCGGCCCGATGATCTGCCGGAGATGCAACACCTCCTTTTTGCACTGGAGGATTTCGTTCAGGATCTTTGGGGACGGGGAATTCAACGCTTCCTGCTCCAGCTCGCCGATCTTGAGCGAAAGCTCATCCAACGCGGGGCGGTAGTTGTCGATCACGCAGTCCAGAAGATTGTAGGCCAGCCGGTCGGGCGCGCGCGCCGGGTAATTCGTGGACTTCACCGCGCGATCCTCGGCCAGCGAGACGCTGCGCGAGGAGCTTTCGTGGTAGGTGACCAGAAAGTTCTTCCCGAGAAAAAAATTCAGTTCCCGCGTCGCGAACACGCCGTCATGCCGGCTGTAATCCACGGCGTGGATTACCATGAAGATGTACGACTTGAATAAATCGCCTTCGCCCGGGGTGTACTCCTCCACCTTGGGCGCCGGGCTGACGGAAACCGCGTCCTCGATCGACAACGGGTGAAAGTGAAAGACATCCTCCAGGACGAACTTGTTCTCCTCAGGAGTCGCATTCTCCAAATCCACCCACAGAAAGAGATTGGTGTCCTGCAAAAGGGTCGGCATCAGGAACATCTCGATGTTCCTGCTATGCAGTCGTCCCTGCGTCGTAAATACCAGCGAACGGATCATGTGACGGACCGTCCGCACGCCTGGGCGCGGAGGGCTTCAAGTAGGTTAGGGCGATGCGGTGCCGAGGCAAGCTTCGATGTCATCGGCCCCGATATACGCAGCACGCGGTGCAGGTCTCGGCGACGACGATTTCCTTGAGCAAGGGCAACCGCCGCTTCAAGCGCTGCCACAGCCAGATCGCGATGTTCTCGCTGGTGGGATTTTCGAGGCCGGCGATCTCGTTGAGATACCGGTGATCCAGTTTTTCCCACAGCGGCCGGAAGGCGGCCGAAATATCGGAGTAGTCCATGACCCAGCCGAGCTTGGGATCGCATTCGCCTTCGACGACGACTTCGACTTTGAAGCTGTGGCCGTGCAGCCGGCGGCACTTGTGGGTTTTCGGCAAACGCGGCAACAGGTGCGCCGCTTCAAATTGGTATGATTTTCGTAATTCCATTTTTAGTTCCTGTCGCAGAGCTCTTACTCCGCCTCATAATCCGTCCAAGTGATCAAATCACCCAGAGCGGGGCGGCCATCATGACGCCAGGCGAGCGGGGGGTCCTGCATGCGGCCGGGGGGGCAAACGCGTTTCACGCCCCAGCGGGCTAATTTCGCGGCCAGGGCGGTGCTTTCGCTGTGATTCGCGGCGAGGCCCACGGTCGAAACCATGCCTTGGAACGCCGCGGCGTTCCGAAACACTTCGTCGAGGTCTTTCACGACCTTGAGATAGACGAAACGGTTCAGGCATGAGAGGTGGAAGGCGGGATCGCCCTCGTAAACAATCGTCCACGCGGTCGAATCCAGGCTGCCCCAGCAGCGGGTGTCGGGAAGATTCGCGGCTCGCACGGCGTAGCACGAACGTCGCAACATGATTTCGGCCGCTTCTTCCGGACGCAATTCGCCGCGCGGATTGCTCTCCTCCAGCCGCGACATGGCGCTTTGCAACAGTTCGCCGAATTGCTCCGCGATGATGCCGCTGCCGCTTTCGAGGTAAATGACATGGGGCGAAAGACAGCCGAATTGATTCCATGCCGCCACGTCGGTCGCCAGCTTTTCGGCAATCTGCCGCGCCGCCACACCGGAAGCGGCGGCGTGACGCGTGATGTAGGCGAAACTCACCTGCTGCCCGTAGCCCAGAAACCGCTTCCGCTCGGGAACGCGCAACGCCACGCTGGCGAGCGTCCGATCGCTGCCCGTGGCCGTGACACCATCCGCCGCCTCGAACAACGCCGTCTCCAGGGTATGGTCGCCTCCGGGCCATTCGGCGACCTCCAGGCAGGCACCGACTTTGGCGTCCACCTGGTAAATCGAATGCGCAAATAAACGCGGCAGCAATGAGCGCCCGGAAGAACATTTGATGAACTGCGCCGAGCGGGTCAGCAGTCCCAACACGAGGCTCATGAAGGCGGGCACGGGCAGATTACCTGCCGCGATGTGCGCCAACAGGCCCGGCCCGGAGGCCATCGCCGAGCGTTTGCCGTGCACTTCGCATTCGGTGCCGCAAAATTGGTCCAGCCGTTCCCTTCGCCCGAGATCCTGCTCGATCAACGCGTGGAATTCATCCGGAACAAACCGCCGGAAAAACGTATCCAGTCCCGTCTCGAGCGTGACACGCCCAAAACCGGTCGCCGAAGGAGAGGCGTCCAGCGCCATTTTGCGGAGCGGGTAATGGACGTTTCGCCACTCGGCACCGACATCGCACAGCAGTTGGACGAGGCTGCTGGTGGAGCGCGATGCGAGAAACTTCTCGCGATTACGCTTCAACGTGGCGCAGGCCTCGGAGATGAGGGTGGCGGTCAGAACCCGATCCGCGGGAAGGTCGGCGAGGAAATATCGCGGCAGGTCCATCAGCTCTCCTGCTCCATCGGCACCAGCACCGGCGCGAAAGTTTCGTTCATGAGCGAGCAGCCGCGCGCCTCGGCTTTGGGCGCGCGCCCCAATAGTTCGAAGCCGTCGCCACGCCGCACCGCCAGGTCTTCCGTTTGAACTGCCATTACTGAATAAACATTGGCCAGGTCGAAAATCCGGAGCAGACCGGTTTCGCCGTCCTTCACTTCACGGCCCGTTTCGGGCGAGATGACCACGGACCTCGCCCAAGCCGGAAAATGGAATTTGCGCCGCACCACGCGCGCGGGGCTCGCGGGCGTCGTTATCACAACACTCTCGTCGTACGCCTGGGAACTCAGTTCGCTCATGCCGTACTCGCAGACGATCGCCTGACGCGCGATGCCAAGCCGCTCATTGAGCAGCCGATGCAACTCCGCTTTCGGGACTTGTCGCACGCGTCCCTTGTAGCCACCAGTCTCCATCGCGCGCGAGCCGGGGGGCAATTGTATGCGTAGATCGCGCGCGGTCAGGCCGTCGAGTAATTCCAAGGTCGAGAAGGCCGTGCCAAGCAGTAGGACCGGCTTGGTCCCCTGCCCCGCCTTTTGCAATTCGTCGATCAGCGGATCCAGTTCGAGCGACCAGGCGCCGTGGGCGGAGACCTGGCCGAAAAACTGGTCCGGGCCGGTCTTTAACTTTTGACCCACGGCGTCGAACATGTGGACGAGGGATGAACACGGGGCTTGCGCCGCCGAGGGTGTGAGAAAAAACACTTCCGCGGAGTCGGGCGCTTCCAACCCAGCAAGGACATACTTCGCAAAACCGGGCCACAGCGAAGCCTCGTAAACGGCTAGGGAATCCCGGCTGTGAAAGTGCCGGCTCACCTGCTGGCCGGTGGTGCCACTCGAATGAAAAACCGCCACCCGCTGTTCCGCCGGCAGGCAGGTCATTTCAAAATCCTTGAAAGCCGTGGTCGGCACGGCGGGAATCTTTTGCCAGTCGGGGATCGCACTTACCTTCACTCCAAGCGCTTCGCATACGCGCCGGTAGGGCGTGTTGGCGTGAAACTGGAGGTTGAACAGCTCTTTCGCGAGCGAATCAAATGGCAGGGCTTCCGATTTGTGTGGATTTTGAATCCAATCACGCAACCGGGTGGCAAAGTCCTTCAAACTGTCGATCGAACTCATGCGGTTTTTTGATCAAGTGTCAGGCTGGTTTTCCGCCACAGCCTGGAACATAGGATAGCCCGGAAATGCAGGCTCTTGCAAGTTTTGTCCCCTATCCGGAAACCTGGCCCGTCACTTGAACAGTGCCCTAACGGCGGCGAGGACCGGCGCCGGGGCTGGAAGTTGGTAGCCGTAGAAATACTTGGAACTGATCGCGACGACCTGACCGTCAATCTTGGAAACCGTACCGACCCAGCCTCCGGGTGGGAGTTCACCGACCTTGCGCTTTACAAATTCGACGTGGGGCAAGCCCATGTCCCAGGTGTACTCGACCACCCGGCCGTCGTTCACGAAAACCAGCAAAGTCTGCCCGTTGCCAATTTCGATAAGTTCGACCTCCCGCACAAACCCGCTCGCCAACCCGCCTTCAATTTCTTCACGGCGTCCTTCATCTCGGCCAGATGCGTGTCGGCGCTGGGGACGTCGGTGATGTGGACGATGCGGCCGTCTTTATCGATCAGGAAGCTGATGCGGCGGGCCATCGGTTTTTCGGACATCTTGGCGCCGTAAAGCGCGGTGATCTTTCCATCCGTGTCGGCCAGAAGGGTGAAGTTTAAGTTAAATTTCTCGATGAACTTTTGATGGCTGTCCGAGGAGTCGTAGCTGACACCGACGACTTCGACGCCTTCCTTTTTCAGGTCGCCGATGTTGTCGCGGAAACCGCAGGCTTCCTTGGTGCAGCCGGGCGTGTTGTCTTTGGGATAGAAGTAAAGCAGCACGGCCTTTTTCCCGTTGAAATCGGCCAGCTTCCAGGTTTTGCCGTCCTGATCCTTGCCTTCGAAGGCGGGGGCCTTGTCGCCGACGGCAAGTTTGGTGGCCGCAGCATCAGCCGCGCGCAGCGGGGAAGAAACCATGGCCAAAGCGACCAAGGCGAAACAGAGATTCCGAAGATATTTCGTATTCATGTTGGCACAAGTAACGGTTGAGTCCGGTTGTTTCGATAGTTCAGCGCCGCCGAATTGTCAAATAGGCCTCCAATGGGTCCAGGGGAGGCGAGGGAATTCTTCAAGCGGGCAAAGTATCCGCAGCGGCGGGGCTAAACCGAGAAACCGCTGAAGCGGTTGAATGAAACGGAGCCGAACGATTCCACCCCGCTGAAGCGGGGTGTTAATGAGAGGGGCAGCCGCCCCCAAAAAGTTCTGGCCCGAGCCCGTGGATTTATCGGCCTCAGTCCAAAGAAAGCAGTCGGCCTTAACCTCGCAGCTTCGTTTTGCGGAGTGCTTCCACGAAGCTCACGAAGCCATCCACCTGTGCTTTCAAGCGTTCAACGATGTCAGGGTCTTCGACGCGGCCGGCTTCATTCAGCAAGGCGTTGATGCCGGGCATGAACACGCGCACGGGATAAATGAATGCGTTCCGGTAACCGAAGATGGCCTGGAGCTGCTCGATCGGGCGCAACGCACCCCAGATGCCCGCCGAAAGCCCGGTAAAGCAAACCGGCCGCGACTCGAAGCTCTCCGGGAACTTCAGCATGTCTATGAAATACTTCAACACGCCCGGCATGCCGCCATTGTATTCTGGCGTCACGATGTGCAGGCCCGAGGATTGGAGGATGCCTTCGGCGAAAGGCGCGAAGGACTTCGGTTTGCTGGCGTACGAAGTGGCGGCGAATATTTCGGGGGGCAATTCGGTCAGGTCGAGAACCTTGAAAGGCACCTTCAGCTCCGTGTAGATGCCTTCAATTTGCCGAACCACTTTTCGCGTGTTGCTGCCGGGCCGGTTGGTGCCGGAAAGGATGTAGATCATGATTTGGGTTGCGGATTCGCTGACTGAGGCTCGGGAGGCCGGGAGGAGGAATTAGGCCGGGGACGGCGGCGAAAGCCATTTTGCGCGAGGAGCCGCCAGACCATCATGAGCGCCTCGCGCACGATGTGGCCGGACATCTTCGAGTGGCCTTGAAAGCGGTCGGTAAACACGATGGGCACTTCGACCACGTTCAATCCCTGGCGCCACAGGATGTGGGTCATCTCGATTTGGAAGCTGTAACCGTTCGAGCGCACTTCATCGAGATTGATCGCTTCAAGGGCGCGGCGGCTGAAGCATTTGTAGCCGCCGGTCGGGTCGGTGAACGGCATGCCGGTCACCATCTTCACATAGGTCGCGGCGCTTTTGCTCAGCATCAACCGCCGCAACGGCCAATTCACGATCCGGATGCCGCCCATGTATCGGGAGCCGAGCACGAGATCGGCCGATTTGGCGGCGCTGAGAAACATGGGGATGTCGTCGGGGTTGTGCGAGAAATCGCCATCCAGTTCGAAGATGTAATCATACCCCCGCGACAGCGCCCACTTGAAGCCGGCGATATAGGCGCGGCCCAGGCCGTCCTTGACCGTGCGATGCAATACATGCACCGCCGGCTGTTTTTTGGAGATCTCGTCGGCAATCTGGCCGGTGCCATCGGGTGAACTGTCGTCCACGACGAGCATGTCCACGCCCACAGGCAGGCTCATAAGCCGCTGCACGAGCGGGGGAAGATTATCCCGCTCGTTGAAAGTGGGCACAACGACCAGCGTCTTATTCATGGCGCAAACAAGCCCGGCCAAAGCTGCCCATGTTTTCGCGGAAAACAAGCCCCGAATTTGGGCGCAAAGGGACCTGCACCGCGATGCGCCCCGGGTTTCAGTTTTATCCGGGCAAGGGATTTGCCCGGTCCCGATTTCCCATTTTCCACCAATCCATGAACACCGCACCATCCGGTTTTCGTATGAACGAATCCCGTTACGCGGAATTACGTTCAACTCTGGGGATTGGGCTTCGACCGGAGCAAGAATGTTCTCAGCCGCGCTCCGGAGGCAGGGTTCGAACGAGCCATGTTAGTGCGGAATCAGCCGCTTTTCGCTTTGCCCCGGCACGATCCGAATTATCATGTCGCCGATGTTCGAGCGGATACAATCGGTTCATTTTGTGGGGATTGGCGGCACGGCCATGGCCGCGGTCGCGGTGGCGTTGCAGGAAAAGGGCGTGAAGGTCACGGGGTCGGACCAGAACGTTTATCCACCCATGTCCACCTTCCTGGCCAGCCGGAAGATTCCGGTCATCGAAGGTTATGCGGAGCGCAACCTCGCGCACAAACCGGACCTGGTGGTCATTGGCAACGCGATCTCACGCGGCAATCCGGAAGCGGAATACGTGCTCGATCACAAGCTGCCGTACTGTGCCCTGCCGGAATTGCTGAAGCACTTTTTCATTCGCGGCAAGCGTTCGCTGGTCGTCACCGGCACGCACGGCAAGACTACGACCACTTCGCTGCTCGCGTGGGTCTTCGAGTCCAGTGGCCGCAACCCGAGCTTCCTCATCGGCGGGATCCCGGCGAATTTCGAGCAGGGCGCGCGCTTCACGGACAGCGAATGGTTCATCATCGAGGGCGACGAATACGACACGGCGTTTTTCGACAAGCGCAGCAAATTCGTCCATTACCTGCCCGAGGTCGCGATCATCAACAACCTCGAATACGATCACGCCGACATTTTTCCGAATCTCGACGCCATCAAGACCAGCTTCAAGCATTTCATCCGGCTGATCCCGCGCAACGGCCTGCTCATCGGCAACGGTGACGACGAAAATCTGGCCCCGTTGCTGGACGTCACGCACTGCCCGGTGAAACGCTTCGGCCTCGGTGAGGTGAATGCCATCCGCGCGTTCAACATGAAATACGGTCCCACGGCGACCGAGTTTGAAATCCCGAGCTTTAAATTCCACCTGAACCTCGTCGGCGAATTGAACGTGCGCAACGCGCTCGGTGTGATTGCGTGCGCGAAACATTGCGGGATCAAGAACCATGAAATCCAGGCCGCGTTCGACACCTTCAAAGGCATCAAGCGCCGGATGGAAGTGCGCGGCATCTCGGGCGGTGTGACAGTGGTGGACGATTTCGGCCATCATCCGACGGCCATGCGGGAGACCCTCCGCGCGCTGCGTTTGAAATACCCGCAACAGAAGCTGTGGGCCATTTTTGAGCCGCGCACCAACACGACCCGCCGGAAAGTTTTTCAAACGGAGCTGGCGGAATCGTTCGCGGACGCGGACGCGGTGGTGATTTCGCAGATCGCGCGATTGGAACTGCTCGCGCCCGAGGAACGGTTGGATCCAGAGAAGCTAATTGGCGACCTGACCTCCGCCGGGAAAAAAGCGGCCTACCTGCCCGATGTCGAAGCCATCGTCGGCCACGTAACGGCCAACGCCCAGGGCGGTGACGTCGTGTGCGTGTTTAGCAACGGCGGTTTCGGCGGCATCCACGGCAAACTCCTGGAGCGCCTGGGCCGCCGCTGAACGCGACTACCGCAAGGCGGTAAACTTCAGCGTCTTTTCGAACTCGGCGGTGAACTTGCGCAACGCCTCGCCGATTTTGGGCGGTTGCTCGCCCAGCGCGACGACCATGCGCTCGGAAGCCTGGGGCTTATGGCGCATCAATTCCACCGCCGCCATGATCAGCGAGAGGTGATTGTTGATGTCGTGGCGCAGCGTGGCCAGCTTTTCGTTGAAAGCGGCCAGTTCTTCGACGCTCAGCGTCACGGGTTCCGTAGGCAATGCCATGGCCGAAGGCTGCCCGAAAAATCCGCCTGGAGCAAGGCGGCAATCAGGCCCCCATCGCGGGCATTTGCATGCGTTTGACGGTTGACTTCCGGTTTTCGGTAACTAATCTCTGCACCCTGACCGATATTCGGCCGGCGGGCCATGGTGGCCTGCTGTGAGCTATGGTCTGGGAGAGGAAGTGACGAAGTTTGACCGAGATTAGGCTAAAAAAAGGCGATTCAGTAGATAAGGCCCTGCGGCGCCTGAAGAAGAGAATTGACCGCGAAGGGACTCTCAAAACAGTGCGGAGCCAGCGGCATTTTGAGAAGCCGAGCGAAAGACGCCGGCGCAAGGAAAAGGCAGCGCGGTTTTCCGCGATGCTCACCGCCCGCTACGCGGACTTGTAGTCGCCCGGGCCGCGGAGGAATCGCCAGCCTGTCTCAAACCAGGACCAAGCACTTCCGCGGCCTTTCACCAACTCCCCTCACCCCTTTCCCCAACTGGCATGTATTCCTTCTCCACGTGCTGGAATTCTCATCGGCACACCGACGGCCGGGCCATGCTCCGCGAGATTCGCGAGCTCGGCTTCGAGTACGCGGAACTCAGCCACGGCACACGCATGAGCCTGGTGCCGGGGATCATCGAAGCAGTCGAAGCCGGCGAGATGAAGATTTCGAGTCTGCACAATTTCTGTCCCCTGCCGATGGGCGTCACCCGCTCCGCGCCGAACCTCTACCAGTTTTCCTCCGAAAGTCAGCGCGAGCGCGAATCGGCCCAGCGCTACACGCTCAAGACCATCGAATTTGCCACCCGCGTCAAAGCGCCGATGGTCGTACTCCATCTCGGCAGCATTGATATGCGGAATTACACCGACAAGCTCATGGAGCTTGCGATGCGCCGCGAAATGGATTCGTCCAGATACATGAAGCTGTGCGCGGAGATGGACCAGAAGCGCGAAAAACTGAAACCAGCCTGCATGGAACGCGTGGTGGCCTGCCTCAAGGCCATTGCGCCCGAGGCGGAATCGCGCGGCATCCGGCTGGGCGCGGAAAACCGGCAGGCCGTGGAGGAGCTACCGATTGAAAGTGATTTCCAATTCCTGTTCGCGGAAGTCGGCAGTCCGAATCTCGTCTATTGGCACGATACCGGCCATGCGCAGATCAAGGAAAACCTCGGCCTGGCGCCGCACTTCATGCAATTGGAGACGCTGTCGCCTTACCTCGCGGGATTTCACGTTCATGACGTGGATTTTCCCGGGCGTGATCATTGCGCGCCCGGCAGTGGCGGCGTGGATTTCGCAGCGCTCAAGCCGCTGATCAAGCCGGAACATATCAAGGTGTTCGAACTCGGGCCGGCGTTAAAAGTCGAGGATGTGAAGCGCGGCATCGAACATGTGCGGAATTTCTGGGGAGCGGAATAATTGCGCGATCAGCGGGCGGAGCGCGGCCGTCCCCAGCCGCAGCGGACGCGATATGTCATGTGCGCGAGAAGTGATTCGTGTGCTGGGATTCCAGTCGCACGCGCTGCGGCTGAGGACAGCCGCGCTCCACAGGGAGCTGGTTTGGCCGACGGATTGAGGAAGACATCATGGCAGTAAATACCGAACGCGCGATCAGTGAGATCGCGACCGAAATCGTCCGCCGCCTTCAGGAGGCGGGATTCGAGGCGTATTGGGTGGGCGGTTGCGTGCGCGACATGCTGCTCGGGCGCTCGCCGGTGGATTTTGATATCGCGACTTCCGCCGTGGTGGAGGAATCGGAGAAGCTTTTCCGGCGCACCATTCCCGTCGGCCGGCAATTTGGCGTGCTGGTGGTGGTGGAGGCGAAGCACCAGTTCCAGATCGCGACGTTCCGCGCGGAATCGGATTACCAGGACGGCCGCCGGCCTGGCCGCGTAACATTCGGCGATCCCAAGGCAGATGCGGAACGCCGCGACTTCACCATCAACGGGCTTTTCTTCGACCCGGTGGCGAAGCAATTGCGCGATTGGGTTGGCGGGGAGGCTGATTTGCGGAATCGCCTGATCCGCACGATTGGAAAACCCGAAGACCGTTTTGCGGAAGACCATCTGCGACTGTTGCGCGCGATCCGCCTGGCGGCGCAGCTTGATTTTCAGATTGAAGCGGCAACGTTCGCCGCCGTGCAGCAAAACGCGAAGAAGATAAAAGCCATCAGCGCCGAACGAGTGCGGGATGAGCTCATCAAATTGTTCCGCCCCCCGCACGCAGCCCGTGGTCTGGAACTGCTGCGCGACAGCGGACTATTGGAATATGTTTTGCCGGAGCTCGCAAAGACGGTTCATTGTGACCAGTCGCTGAACCACCATCCCGAAGGAACGGTCTTCGAACACCTTCGGCTGATGCTGAAAGCGCTGCCCGTCGACGCCGACCCCCTGCTGCCCTGGGCGGTGCTGATGCACGACGTCGCCAAGCCGCTGACGGCTTCGCGCGATCCGGAAACGGGCATCATTCATTTCTACGAGCACGAGACCATCGGCGCCCGCATGACCGAAGAGATCATGGGCCGGCTTCGCTTTCCCAAAAAGGAAATCGAGGACGTGGCGACGACCGTGCAGCACCACATGCAATTCAAGGACGCGATGAAAATGCGGAAGGCGACCCTGCGCCGGCTGCTGATGCGTCCGACCTTCCCACTGGAGCTGGCGTTGCACCGGCTGGATTGCCTGGGCTCGCACCGGATGTTGGATATTTATGATTTCCTGGCCGGCCAAGCGGTCGAACTCGACGCCAAGCCGGACGTTCACCCGCCGTTACTGAGCGGAAAGGATTTGATCAAGCTGGGGATGAAACCCGGGAAAGCGATGGGGCAGTTGCTGGAGGAGATTCGCGAGAAACAGCTTCAGGACGAGCTGACTGCGAAGGCGGAAGCCCTCAAGTGGGCGCGGCAGAAGCTGAAGTCCAAACCGTAGCAGCCGAGGTAAAGAGGCTCCATCTGATCGGATGCCTGCACGCTGCCGGAAAGATGGAGCCTCGTCACCTCGGCTGCTACTAAAGGGAATTTCAATTCACCCGCACGCGGTAGAAGCGCGTGCCGATGGGCTTATTTGTGTCCTGCAGGAGGATGGTGCCACCCGAGCCGATGACCGCATTTGGAAGCGCCGTCCATACCGCGCCCGTGAGCGTCGTCTTGTACTCCAGCGTGTACGTCAAACCTGTCACGCTGGAAAACGGAAACGAAAGCACACCGTTCGCTTTCTTCATCGAAGCCACTGTGGGCGAAGCGAGCACGCGCAGAGTAGCCGGCGAACTCGTCAGTGCGCCCGCGGCGTTGCTGATCACGACCGCGTAGTTGCCGGCTTGGGTCAGTTGGATATTGCTCAGCGCAAGCACGCTGGCGGTGGCAGTTGAAAGGTTCGCCCCATTAAACCTCCATTGATACGTCGGCGAAGGTGTGCCGTTGGCGCTGGCCAGGAAATTGGTGCTTCCCCCGAGTGCTACGACGACGTTGGAAGGTTGCGAGGAAAATGCGGGCATTAAGAGACTGGGGGTGGTGCAGCAGACGTAGAAACCGTCAGTGAGCGAAACAGAATCAACGTACCAGCCGGGCTTGCTGACGCTGTTGTCGGAGGCGCAGCGCCATTTGAACTGCACATTTTGCCCGGCCGCGGAAGCCGGCAGAGTCACGGTCGAGGTGATGAAGCCGCTGGAAATCCCGCTCCAGGCCTGGCGGCCGCCGATCGCGCTGCCATACGAACTGCTGATCGTATGATCGTATCCGCCAGTGACGAAACTTCCCCCGGCAGTGATGATGTCCGCGAACGCCCCGCCGCCGATGGAGATCTCCAGCACGCCGCCGTCATAACCAACCGACGAGTTCGCATATTCCAGATTGTAGTTGTGGCGGAAAGTCAATTTGGCGGAGGTCGAAACCACCGGCACGACCGGCGACATCAATTCGCTCACCCCCACGCTGGCGGGATCGGGCGCGAAGGCGGAATTCGGCGAGGTGTCGCTCGCCGCGGTCGTGGTGACCCAGGCAGTTTGGCCCCCCGAGGCGTTGGTGGCCCACCCGGCTGGCAGCGCAGGAACGGCGACGCCGTCAAAATTTTGTTGCAGCGTCGTGGAAGTGACCAACTGCCCGACCGGAATGGTGAAGCTGGCGGTACCGAGATTGGTGGCCCCGTCCTGGAGCTGCAAAGTCGCGGTCACGGAACCGCCGCAGGTGGCGTTGGCCGTGAACGTGTAGGCCTCATTCACCGCCGAACCGCCCGCCACCACGACCCCGTACGTATTCGGGCCGCTGGGTTGTTGGACGCTGGCGTTGGTCAGCAAAGTCGCCACGAGGTTCGTTGTATTCAAGCCACCGATATTTTTCAGGGCGAAATTGACCGTGACCGTTTCGCCGGGATCAACCACTCCATTCGCCGGGGCGCAACCTTCCGCCAGGAGCGTATATCCAGACGCGCTTAGCTGGGGAATGTTTGCAATCGGGGCCAGCAGGTTGATCAAACCCGCGCCCGTTGGCGTTCCCAAGCCGGTGCAAAGGTCATAGCCAGCCGTCGCGTAAAATTTGCCGGGACTACTGGTGCTGGTATTGTCGCCGGTAGTGACATCGTGGAAAGCCGTGGCGTAATTGGCGCTTTTGCTGATGTTGTAAACAGCGGGATTGATGAAACCGGCGTAAGGTTTGCCGGCCGCGGCGGCTTGCTGGTTTACCAACGCCATAAATCCCGCCCACAGCGGCGCAGCGCAACTCGTGCCGCCGAACGTCCCGGAACCGCCGTTATTGTATTTCACATACACGTTGTCCCCGGTCAGCGCGACGTCCGGCACGTTGCGCATGGTCGACGAACCGCCATTGGCCGCCATGCTGATGCCCTGCTGAAACGAAGGGATCGGATAGCGGGTGCTGATGCCGCCGCTGCTGCCGGTGCCGCCGCCCCAATTCCAAACGGTCTCGGAAACATACGTCCCACCGGGTCCGGTCGTGGACAATGTCGTCCCGCCCACCTCGGTGATGTTCGTGCTGTCCGAGGGAAATTCGATGGTGGTGGTGAATGCGTCCGAGTCACCCGTCGCGTTGAAGAACGATTGCCCTTGCGCCGCCATCTGCTTAAAGAGCTGTTCCGAGGTGGCATCCGGCGAACCGCCGCCCCACGAACAACTCAATTGTTTGGCGAGATTATCGTTGGCCATGCGACTCAGCAGATCCGCCCACGGGCTGGGATTGGGCGCCATGTAAACGATGATCTGGCTCAGGCCCGGCGCCATGGCCATGGCCATCTCGATGTCCAGGCAGACCTCGCCATTGCCGCTGCCGGGCGTGCCCACGCCGCCATCAACCGCAACGTTCAACAAGGGAATGTTGGTCAGTCCGGCGGCGGAAGCGTAGTTGGCAATATCCACTGAGTAGTATCCGTCGAATTGCAGCAGGCCGACCTTCTGGCCGCTGCCGATGAGATTCGTCAATCCGGGAACATATGCGGCGCGAAAATCCTTGCCGATATACGAGCCGCCCGAGCCGGAACCGCTGCGCGGCGTGGCCGAAGGATTGGGACTCTCCGACATCGGATGCATTCCCGCCGGGTGTGGCAGCGAAAGATCGTTCAGCCCGGCGACGGAGAGCAGTTTGACGTCGAGATCCACCGTCGGGTCGGTATCCGGCGCGTAGAATTTCCGATTCTCCTTCGGGTGCTGATAAAGATGCAGGTTCACATGAAACGCCTTTTCGATTTCACCCACGGAGGCATTCACTGACAACACGAGGCGATTCGCGTGCGTCGCGGTGACCTTGAAACCATTGGTCCGCGCAAATTCCACCACCGCCTGGTAATCCGCCAGTGACGGGCAAAAGCGTTCAGTGAACTGCTCGGTGGTGAGATATTGGTGGAAGAGTGGACTGGCGGGATTGTGGAGTTGGCCGAGGAAATCATCCAATCCCTGCGGGTCACGCAACGGCAGGCCGATGGCGAGGTTGAGGCGTTGCGTGGCTTTCACACGCCCAAGAGAGGCCATCCCCTTGGTTTCGTCCACGACGCGCTCGCGGAGAACCTGCCGCTCAGCGGCTGATATAGAAGGCTCAAGCGAGGGAAGGACCCCCACAAAAATTAAAGCCATGATCAGGGCTGGCCAGGGAAAACGGACTTTGGATTTCGACGTCAGCGCGGGATCACCGGCGGGCAGCACACAACTCATAAAGCTCAATTTCAGCGATTACAACGCCACAATCACGCCCACCGTATTATGACTGAACACACTGTAGCACGAAAAGTTGCCCCGTGACGGCAAAATTGCACGCTCCTTAGCAGGTGCTTAATCGTCCATCAATCCGCTATACCCCTTTCGGCGTATTCGCTAAAGTGACGGAATGGATTTGGAACAGAATCTGGCCTCGGTTCGTGAACGCATCGCCGCCGCCTGCGCCCGGGCAGGCCGCGACGCCAGCTCGGTGACCTTGCTGGCCGTGACGAAAACCCAGCCTCCGGAACGCGTGGTCGAAGCTGCGCGGCTGAGCCTGACGCTGTTCGGCGAAAACAAGGTGCAGGAAGCGAAAGCGAAGATCCCCTTGTGCCCCGGCCATCTCCGCTGGCACATGATCGGCCATCTGCAATCGAACAAAGCCCGGGATGCCGTCGGGTTGTTCGCCATGGTCCAGGGCGTGGACAGCTTGAAGCTGGCGCAGGAACTGAATCAGCGCGCCGAACAAGCGGCGAAGACGCTGCCGATTTTGCTGGAGATCAACGTGGCGGGCGAAGCGAGCAAGTTTGGGTACTCGCCTGAGGCTCTCCTGAGCGAGTTGTCCGCGATCAATGATTTGAAGCGGCTCGAAGTCCACGGCCTGATGACCGTGCCGCCCTGGAGCGCGAACCCAGAACGTTCGCGGGCCTCCTTCCGACAACTGCGCGAGTTGAAGGAAAGGTGTGAGCAAATCCTGGGCGCACCCCTGCCCCATTTGAGCATGGGCATGAGCGGCGACTTTGAGGTGGCCATCGAGGAGGGCGCGACGATCATCCGGCTGGGAACCATTCTCTTCGGCGAGCGACCCAAGGCCGCGGCGAAGACTTAAATGGTCTGTTCTTGGCAAGACTTCTGCTGAATCACGTTAAGATTCAGCACGAAACAGAGGATTTGTCATGATCGTTGGATTTCCCGATTAAAGAGTATGAGACGCATCACCAACATCATCGCGATCAAAGTAGAGCCCCGAACCGCCGTGGACAGCCGGCCGTTATCTGTTCGTTGCCTGCGGGGTAAGGCGAAATGGCTTGCGGACGGCACACTGGCCATGACGGCGGACGTGAGCGCGGATGCACTCGCCGAAGACTGGCTGGGCGCTCTCAAGCCTCAGTCGCCTCCCTTCGACCTGGAGATCAATTGCCAGGAAGGCGCTCAATCCGGCCACGAAACAACAACCCGATTTGAGAATTGCACGAATTCCGAGATCGAGGTGGAGAGCGCCACTGCCCGGCCGAAAGGTCCATCCAGTCTTCGTTATCACCTCAAACTTAAAGCCGGGGCTACGACCGAAACGTTGAAAGTCGTTCAGTGATTTTGCGGAAACCTCCTTCCGTAAAGGCTCGCAACCTCCGAAGACCCCTTTTTCCTTCACTTTTGGCACGGAAGTTTCTACTCTCATCCACGTGACCGTCGAAACATTCAGCCACGAAATTGCGGCCGCCATGAAGTCGTACGACCGGTACGTCGTCTGTGTGGACAAAACCCCCGATGACTTCCAGGCCGCGCTTATCTCGCTGCTGCACAAGGCCATCAAGGCCTACGAGACTCGTGGACCCAATCTGCGCCATGGCATTGCTTTGGATAAGCAGGTAACGGTCATCCTCAGCCAAACGGACGGTCCTGTCCCATTGTGTGGCATTTATTTCAACCTGCACTCCCCCTACCAGAAGGACCTGCCCCCTCGGGCAACCCGCCCTCAAGTCGCCCAGCGTGCTGGTGGCCAGCCCAAGTCTGGTGAATAACGCGGCTATTCGCCGCGCGCCTCGTCCTCAGCATTTGCTTCGCCGGTGACAATATCGGCGATGATATTGTTTTCGTACTGGGTGGGGGTGACCCTCACTTCCCCGACTTTCAGTCCCCCGCGATAAAGGCTCATGAGCTGCCCGGCGGGCGGGAGCTGGCCGAGGGGGAAATTCAGGACGACGAATTTGCCGTTATGGTTCACGCTTACCACCTTGCCTTTGAGGATCTGCGCCGGGGTGACGATCAACTGTCCGTTCGGGGGAGGCGTCGCGGCCGGTTTCGCCGGCTTGGGCTGGGTGTGTCCACAACCCGCGCCCCACAGCATTGCACCCGCAAGAAGAACTGGCAGACAAAATCGCATACGAAAGTAAAAGACACCCCCCATTGCCTGGTCAATTCGCAATTCATTTGACCGGGAAATACGGCAGGCGTACGGTGCCTTCATGGAACATTCTCCGGGATTCCTGAAAATCGTCAATGAAGTCCGCCTCTGTGTGACCGAGATCACCATCGAGGAATTACGGGTGCGGCTGGCGAAGAATCCGGACGTGGTCCTGGTGGACGTCCGGGAGGACCTCGAATGGCAAAACGGCCATGCGGCCGAAGCCGTGCATCTTGGCAAAGGCGTCCTCGAGCGCGACATCGAGAAAAAAATCCCGGACGTGAAGCGCGAAATCATCATGTACTGCGGCGGTGGTTACCGCTCGGTCCTGACCGCTTCCGTGGCCCGGAAAATGGGATACGTCAACGTCAGTTCCCTGATCGGTGGCTATAAAGCACTCGTCAAGGAAAACTGGCCGATGAAGCGGGAGCCGTAGCGCAGGCGTCAGCTTCTTGGCGCAATCACCAGCGTTTTTTCGGCCATGGCGCGCGTGGCGGGCGCTTCCAAGGCGCGCAGATTCTCCGCCCACCAGGCTTCCGCCCGCTCCGAAGTCCAGGCGCCATTTGCCTGGCACGCGGCCAGCGCGGCATCCAGGTCCTCCGCGGTGCGCGGGCGCTCATCCTTGGCTTTGGAGAGGCAGCGCATGATCAATTCCTCCAGGTCCGCCGAGATAGTGCGAGCGGTGCGCGAGGAAGGCTTGGGCGGCATGACTTTGACCTGCTTGTCCAGCAGGCCATCCACGCTGTCGTCCTCGAACAACGTCTTGCCGGTGAGCAGCCAGTAACCGACCGCGCCCGTTGAATAGATATCACTCCGCCCATCCACGCTGTGGGGATCGGTGATGGCTTCCGGCGGCATATAATGCGGTGTGCCGACAATTTCGTCAGTCAGCGGCCCATCTTGGCGACCGGCTCGCACAGTCTTGACGACGCCGAAATCGACGACCTTCGCGACGTCGTAAAGTCCACCGCGCCGGGTCACGATGATATTGGCCGGCTTGATGTCGCGGTGAATAAGGCCGATGCGATGGGCTTCGGCGAGCGAGCCGCACACCTGCCGCAGGAGATGCACGATCCGGCCCTCGGGTTGCGGACCAAATTCCCGGCACAGGCGATGCAGATCAATGCCGCCGAGGTATTCCATCGCGTAATAGAATAATCCCTCCGGCGTCCGGCCATAGTCGTAGATCGCGACGGTGTTCGGATGCGTCAACTGGCTGGTCATCTGGACTTCGTGCTCGAAGCGCGCCGCGTTGGATTCGTTGGTGATGTCCGGGCTGAGTAATTTCACCGCGACCGGCCGCCGCAGCAAGGCATGGCGCGCACGGTACACCATGCCGTCGGCGCCCCGGCCGATTTCCTGCACCAGGACGTATTGTCCCAGCCGGCGCGCGGTGAGCGAACTCTTGCGCACCGAGGCCTCCAATCGCTCGACCAGCAGCGTGAACGCAAAGATCGCCCCGCCACACAGGATGAGGAGCACGAACATGAGCAGGAAAACGCGGCGCAACATGTACAACGTGCTGAACGCCTCATCGGCCGCGACCTCCGTCGCCACCCCCATCGAATATTGCGAGAGCCAGGCCCATGCGCCCACGACCGACACGCCGCGATAATTGCGGTAGCCGCGGACGTCGTAGCCATCCCGCCCGCGGGTGGCGGACGCCGCCATGCGCGTAAGACTCAACTCCTCGCGGTGTTTGCCCGAAGCAATCCCGGGAGCCAGTTCCATTTCGGGATCCAACAATCGCAAATTCAGAATCGTGGTGGAGTCCGAGACATCGGGTATGAGCCCGAGTTTCTTGAGCTCGGGATCGAAGCGGGAAGCGGTAAGCATCATGCCTTTTCGATCGAAGGCGTAGGCCTCGCCGCTTTCGCCCATGCGCGCCACGGAAAAGATGCGGCTGAATTCCGCCTCGGGCCGCATGCGCAACGCCAGCACGGCCACGACTTTGCCGTCGTCGGCGCGCACCGGCGCGGCCACGAACATATTGGGCCCCTCCGGATGCTGGCCGGAAGGCAGCTCGCGCGCGAGCGGCTGCGAGACGGCGATCTCGCCTTTCAACGCCTTTTCCAAAAACATGTCATAAGCGGGCGGCGCGGGTCGATTGATCAAAAAACGGCGCGGCGCGCCAATTACGCGTTTGTCCGGGCTCAGAATGACGTAGTCCAGGTAGTGCTGCGCCTCCAGCACGGGCTTCAGGACTTGCTGTAACGTGGTGGCCTGGGGTGCGTTGGCGAGGCGTTGAAAATTGATGCCCGGGGTATCAGCCAGTGCGGCGAGTTCACGGATGTTGCTCTCCACGCGCAAATCGGTGGCGAGGGATTCGGCGTCCGCTTCGCGCTCGGAAAACCACAGGCGCAGCGCGGCCACGTCGGCGTTGAGGAGGGTCTGGAGCCGCGTGGCCAGTTCGGCGCGCGTGGTTTCCTCCACCCGCGCCCGGACCCAAAAACCGACCGCCCCGATGACCACCGCGCCGACAAGCGGCCAGACCCATAACCGCTTCGCGAGGAGGAGCGGTACACGGGTGATTAGCCGCGTCAGACGTTTTGGTCGAACGATGCCCTGGTCAGGCTGCACCGTCTAAAGTTCCGCGTCCCTCCCCTGATTGTCAACGGAATGCAGCGGGCCGGACTGTGCGTCCAAACGCACAGGGCCCCGCTCACTCCCATTTTATGATCGGGACCAGGCTGGTGAAATCGTCGGTCCACAGCGGAAAGGTTGGCGAAAGCGGCTCGGGTTTCGCAGTCGCCGCGCGTATCGCCGGCTGATCCAGCACCGACGCGTCCCGCGACAGCAGTATCCAGGTGGACGGGTAAACCCACCAATCTTCATCCGATTCGTCGCAATCGATCACCGCCATGTGATACTTGAATTCTTGTGCGAGTTTCGCGACCACCGGCTGCAGATCGAGATAGTGATTGGAGATGTGGACAACCAGGATGCCGTTCGTGGCGAGGTGGCGCTCGTATAGCGCGAAGGCTTCTTTCGTCAGCAGATGCACGGGGATCGCGTCGCTGCTGAAAGCGTCCAGCGCGAGCAGATCGAAATGCTGGGGTTCCTCTTTTTCCATGGAGAGCCGGGCGTCGCCCATGGCGATGTCCACCTTCGCTTTGCACAGTTTCAGATACGAAAACGGCGACGAAGCGATGCGCGGCACCTCCGGATTGATTTCGTAAATCCGCACATAATCCCCGGCCCGACCGAAGGCGCTGAAGGTGCCGGTGCCGAGGCCGACCACGCCGATGCGCCGCGGCAGCGTGGGCAGCGCCTGGACGGCGAGCGCCGCGCCGCTACCTTCGGAATAGTAGCTCGTCGGCATCCTGGCTTTGTCGGGATCGGTGAATTGCAGGCCGTGGGTGATGCGCCCGTGCTGCAGCATGTAATAATGTTCCTCCGGCTCGGCTTTACGATATTCGTAGACCGTCAAGACGCCGTAGAAATTCCGGGACTTGCTCACGATGTCGCTGTCCGAATCGCGGCCGAGCTTCCAAAGCTTGGAACCGAGCGGGAAGAGCGCGATCAACAACCACGCCACCGCCGCAAACTGCCAAAGGCGAAAGCCGCGCTTTCGGTTTTGCATCAGATATCCGCCCAGGAAGGCAACCGGCGCCGCAGAGATCGCCATTCGCACCCAGAACAGCCCGCGGTCTGAAAGTGTCACTTTGTGATTGTTCAACCACGTCGCGAACATCCGGTCCGCGGCATACGCCACCGCCGCCAGGGTCAACAACGCCCCCAGCCACCGCCAGCTCGCGCGCACGCAACCTTCGCCCTCGCCTCCCCCGGAGGAAAGGGCCGGAGAGAGGAGGCCGCCCCTCCCCCATAATGCATCGCCCGCACAGACGGCCGCGAAAAGGACGGCGCACAAAAACAGGCTCCAGTGCAATTCGTAGAAATCCTTGAAGATCATCGGGGCGGCCACGGCCACGAACAATCCCCCGAGCGCGCCGCCCGCCGAGATCATGAGGTAAAACGAAGTCAATTGCCGCGGGTCCGGTCGCAACCGGTAGAGTTCCCCGTGGCAGACCATGCAACAGACGAACAGCCCGCCGCAGTATGCCGCAATTTGTTTCTTCAACGGCCAGTCCACGCCTTCCTGAATCGCAAAACAGAGAAATCCCACGGCCAGGATCAGAGCCAGGGCAAAAACCGGACGCACATACCAGCGCGGGTTGTCGAACGAGATGATGAAGCTGAGGAGATATAATGCCAGTGGCGCAACCCAAAGGAAGGGCACCACGGCCACATCCAGGCAGAGTTTGTTCGTTACCCCCAGCAATAGTGCAGAGGCACAAAAGGGCAGGAGCAGCCACATGAGCTTCCGGAAAATCGAGACACCCCACGACCCTCCCTCTCCCGGCTCGTCGCGCCGTGGTTCGGCGGGGGTGGAGGGAGAGCGCTGGGGAGAGCCTTCTTTCCCCAGATCACTCTTTGTTCCTGACCAAACCTTCCACGCGCAGAGCGCGGTGCACACGGCGTAAATTCCCAGCCCCCAGCCCCACCACGACGCCTGCGCGCGGCGGGTGAGATGCGTCTCGAACCAGAACGGATAGCTGCCAAGCGCCAGGAGGGAGCCTAAGTTCGACAAGGCGTAGAGCCGGTATGGGGAAACGCCGGGGTTGGTGCGGCTGAACCATTGCTGCATCAGTGGTCCGGTGGCAGAGAGAACGAAATAGGGGAGACCGAGGTTGGCCGCCAGCAAACCGAGAATTTGGGTCACGGGGTTTGCGCCGCCCACGGGTTTCCATTGGGATCCCGGTGTGATGGGCAGCAGCGCGATGCCAGCCAGCAGCAGCACCATGTGGAGGACAACCTGCGCCTTGGGCTTCAAATAACGCGAACTGAAATGCGCGTAGGCATAACCGGCGAGCAGGACGATCTGGAAGAACAGCACGCAGGTGGTCCACACCCCGGGCCCGCCGCCGAACCAAGGCAAAATGTATTTGCCCATCAGCGGCTGAACCTGAAACAGGAGGAACGCCCCCGTAAAAATGGTCAATGCGTAAGCTGCCAAGCCGCGCCACTATGCCGTCGCCCCCTTCGTCTGGCCAGTGCCAACCTCCAAAACCCATTCCGACGGGCGCGGCTCATTCATCGCTCGGCAAGGGCGAGGGGTATATACCCCCCATTTTATCGGTTACACGGTTACAAACCGCATAAACATTGGGTGAAATGCATGTTTTATCGGTTACATTTGCGGTTACACATCGGTTACAAACCGATATTTGCGGTTACAATCGAAGGGCACAGGTGGCGATATTTGACCACCAACAATTGCCCCTGAAGCCGGCTTGCCAAGGCTGCGGGACGTCCCACGCGGCTTCCCGTTGCCTTTCAGAAGGTGATGCCTCCAAACTCCCGGATGCGCGCTCCATCGGCCTCATGACCCGAGGCAAGAAAATCGCCCTTGGCAGTCTTGCGACATCGGCCCTTGTGGTGGGCCTGATTGTCTACCTGATCGCGGCCATCGGTGCCCCGCCCTTGCACGTGGGATCCACCGCGGACGATGCCTGGACATACATTCACACCAACCTGATGGTGCGCGCCGCCGCCTCGTCACGCTACCAATACTGGCGCTCGCTCAGCCGCGGCACCGCCGACGCAAAAACCGTCCACTGGCAAACCGACTTCTTCTACCGCACCAACCAGCTCCTCGCCACCCGCACCATTACTTACACGCTCAACAACAGCGGCGTCATTTCGCAGATCAAGACACATTGGAATTTGAATTGGCGGACGAACAGCGCGCCGGCGGTGAGTCCGACCGCGCCGCCATCGAAACGCTTGCGCTGGCTCTAGCTTAAGCGACTGGCGCTTCTAATTTCCGAGCCGCACCAATTTGAATGAGATCGGCCAGCCATTGGTCGGAAGCACAACCATTTGTGTGCGATAACCCTGTAGAGCCGCCGTCATGACCTTGCTGCCATCCGGGACGCCTTCCAGCATGTCCAACCCGGAATTGCGAAATTCATTCCAGACCCAAGCCTCGCCGTTCGTACCGGTCCGCACGAAGAAAACCTCCGCATTCCCATCCTTCAAGGAAACGAGAGCGTTGCTCAAAGGTGATCCTGAATCATCAGTCACGAATACATTTCCAAAGTCAAAATTATGGCGCATGATCGAACAGCGGGGTACATCCTCGACGCAGGTGATCGTGTATTTTCCACCGCCGCTCTCACAAATGATGCGGGACTTTAAATAGGGCGTAATATCCGGCCAGACGACATGATTGGTCGGGGTTTTTCCATTCTCCAAGGCCCATTGCTGAATCGCGCCATTAATCTGGCGAAGATTGTTGATGCACGCGTTCTTGGCGGACTGGGTTCGAGCGCCGATAAACCGGGGCACGAAAACGATTCCAAATCCCACCGCGGCCAGCAGCGCCAGCACGATCACAAAATCATCCAGGTGTTCCCACACAGTGGAGGGCTTCGGTGCGTGGCCGTGGTCTTCGTCCAACTTCCTCATGGTTTGCACAACCGGAAAAACGCCGAATTCGGGCTCAGTTCGTTGGTATAAAAGCAACTCGTTCCCGACACCACAATGTTGTTTGTTAACGGCGTCCACGTACCAACGGGACCGGGATCCGTCTTCGTTTCCAATACGAAACCAACCGCCGACGTCGGCCAGCTTACGATCACCTGCCCTGGCCCGCTGACGCAGTGCAGAGAGGGAACCATTTGCGCCATGCGTATTTTCGAATTCCCTTCGTCCGCGATATAAAGCTCACCGCCCGCTCCCATGGCGAGACCGCCGGGCATATAAAAACGCGCATTGGCACCAATACCATCGGCAAAGCCTCCCTGATTGTAACTGGTGGCGTCATCAAGCCCGTAGCGCGGCGGATGCCCCGCCAGCGTGGTGACCATCCAGTCTGAGCCAACCGGGCTCAACTTTCGTATGGCGTGGTTGAAAACGTCCGAAATGTACAAATTCCCCGCGCTGTCCCAGACCATATCGCCCGGACAGTTGAACAGCGCCTCCGTCCCCCGGCCATCGGCGTAACCGCCTCGCGGAGAGCCTTCTCCCAGAACTCCCGGCAGGTATAACTGCGCCTTCCCCGCAATCGTCTTTACCACCCAATTCGTTCCTTCCGGCCTGAGTTTCCGGATCGTGTGATTCTGATCCGAAACATACAAGTTCCCCTCGCCATCATGCGCCACCCCGCCCGGATAATAAAACCGTGCGTCGCTGTTCGTGCCGTCGGCATAACCCGGAGCACCCGCCAATCCGGCAATCGTGGTCACCACCCAATTGGTCCCGACTGGAGCCGCTTTGCGAATCGTGTGATTCCCCGCGTCACAGATGTAAATAATGCCCGCGTCATCCACCGTCAGGCCAAGCATGTTGTTGAAGCGCGCATCGGCATTCGTACCATCCGCACTTCCGGGGTTATAGAGGTCGGGCGCTCCCACAATGGTGGTGATGGTCCAGTTCGTGCCGTCGTGGGTCGCCTTGAAAATATTATTTTCGACCGAGTCAGCCACGTAGAGCGCACCGTCCCTGTCCATGGCAAATCCTCCGACACTGACGAAACCGGCGGCGTTCAAGGGCATGGGTTCTTGCGTATAGGCATGCGCGAGCGTGCTCACCATCCAATTCGTCCCTTCGCGCGACATCATCCGAATCTGGCCGCCCATCAAGTCGGCGACAAACAGGTTGCCCGAGGGCTCAATCGCCAGAGCAGTCGGCCAGGCAAACGCCGCGTCCGGACCCAAGCCATCGGGGGTGGACCATTCCCGGTTCGTGGTGCCGGCAATAGTCGTCACCTCGTAGGGCTCGTAATTCTGGGCCCACACGTTTCCCGGAATTCCTGCCGAAAACCCGCAAATTCCGAGGGCCAAAAGCAATATGGTTCTCATGGAGCGAATCAACAGCTTGGAGCATTGGGAGCAGGTTTATTGCCAGTTTTCGTGCGTTCTTTCCCTGCCCCGCCAGTTCTGTAAACTATCCAAGTGCCTGGCCAACTGCCCATTTACGAAATCGAGCAAGCAATCGTCGAAAGCCTGAAATCCCACAAGCGCGTGATCATCTCGGCGCCCACGGGTTCCGGCAAATCGACGCAAGTTCCGCAAATGCTGCTCGACCACGGGTTGCTCGGGGATGGGCAAGTGGTGGTGTTGCAGCCGCGGCGGCTGGCGACGCGGATGCTCGCCACGCGCGTGGCGTGGGAGCGCAAGGTGCAGCTGGGCAAGGAGGTGGGTTACCAGATTCGCTTTGAAAATGTGACCAGCCCGCAGACGCGCATCCGGTTTGTAACGGAAGGCGTTCTGCTGCGCCAAATTGTGCAGGACCCCTCGCTCCGGGGCGTCTCCGCGTTGATCTTCGACGAGTTTCACGAGCGGCATCTATACGGCGACATCACCCTCGCGCGCGCGTTGGATGTGCAGGAACAACAGCGGCCGGACCTCAAGCTGGCCGTGATGTCCGCCACGCTCGATGCGGCGGCGCTGGAGGACTACATGAAGCCGTGTCGCGTGCTGGAATCGCGCGGGCGGGTCTTCCCCGTGGATATCGAATTTACGGGCTCGCCCGATTACAGCGACGAGCGCTCGATCTGGGACCAGGCGGCGGAAGCCTTCAGCAGCTTCGTGAACTCCGGCGCCGAGGGCGATGTGCTGGTCTTCATGCCGGGCGGTTTCGAAATCTCCCAGACGCTGGATGCGATCCGTCACACGGACGAATCGCGCGGATTTGTTTTGCTGCCCCTGCACGGCGAACTCTCGCCGCAGGACCAGGACGCCGCCGTGGCGCGCTACGAGAAACGCAAGGTGGTCGTGGCGACCAATGTCGCCGAGACCTCGCTCACCATTGACGGGGTGCGTTGCGTCATTGATAGCGGACTCGCGCGCATTCCCCGCTACGATCCTTTTCGCGGCATCAATACACTACTGGTGGAGAAGATCAGCCGCGCGTCATCCGATCAACGCGCCGGGCGCGCCGGACGCACCGCGCCGGGAATCTGTATGCGACTCTGGTCGCCGGAGGACCACGCGCACCGCCTGCAACAGGAATTGCCGGAGGTGAAACGCCTCGACCTGGCGGAGGTCGTCCTGACGCTCAAGGCCGCGGGAGTAAACGATCTGCGCAAATTCCGCTGGTTGGAGCCGCCGCCGCCGCAAGCCCTGGCGCATGCGGAAGAACTCCTCTGTGACCTCGGCGCGCTGGAGCATCCCGGACCGGATGGAGTCAGCGGACCCATCACACCCATCGGCCGCAAGATGCTGGCCTTCCCCGTGCATCCGCGCTACGCCCGCATGCTCCTGGCCGCGCAGGATTTCGGCTGCGTCTACCAGGCCTGTCTCGTCGCCGCGCTCACCCAGGGACGCGATTTGCTCAACCGCTCGCAAGGCCGCGACCGCGACACGGCCAAACAACGTGACGATTTCCTTGGCGACAAAGCCGGGAGCGATTTCCGCATCCTCATGCGGGCGTGGAGTTTCGCCATGCGGAACGAGTTTCGCGTCGACGCCTGTCGTCGCCTCGGCATCCATGCCGTCACGGCGCGCCAGGTGGGCCCGCTGCTCCAGCAGTTTCTGGACATCGCCAAACGCGAAGGCCTCGATATCGAAAAGCACAGCGTCCCCGACGATGCTCTGCACAAGTGCATCCTGATGGGTTTCAGCGATCGCGTCGCCCGGCGGCTGGATACGGGCACGCTCCGCTGCGACATCGTCCACGGCCGCCGCGGAGTGCTGGCGCGCGAAAGCACGGTGCACGACAGCCCCCTGCTCGTCGCCGCCGAAATCCGCGAAGTCGAGGGCAAGGACAAGACCGTGAGCACCCTGCTCAGTCTGGCGACGGCCATCGAAGAAAGCTGGCTGGGGGAATTTTTTCCCGAGGACCTAAAAAAGATCGCGAAGCCGTTCTACGATTCGACCGCCCGCCGGGTGTTCGCCGAGGAACAACTGCTTTTCCGCGACCTGGTCATTTCCACCCGCCGCGTCGAACCGCCGCCCGCCGACGCGGCCGCGGAACTGCTCGCCGCCGAAGTCATTGCCGGCCGGCTGCTCCTGAAGGAATGGGGCGCGAACGTGGAGCAATGGATTCTGCGGCTCAATCAACTCGCGCAATGGTGCCCGGAATTCGAACTCCCCACCATCGGCGACTCAGAACGCCATCTGCTCATCCACCAAATCTGCCAGGGCGCGTTTGGCTACAGGGACATCAAAGACAAACCGGTCCAGCCGATCATCAAAACCTGGCTCAGCCAGGCACAACAGGATCTCCTCGATAAACAGGCGCCGGAGCGCGTAACGCTTTCGAACGGCAAAACGCCCAAGGTCACTTACGAAACCGGCGCTCCGCCGCACGTGGCGGTCCGCATCTCGGACCTCTTTGGCGTGAATAATCTACCCAAAATCGCCATGGGCCGCGCGGGGCTGGTCATCCACATCCTCGCGCCGAATCAGCGGCCCGTGCAGGTGACGCAGGATCTCGCCGGTTTCTGGCGGGAGCACTACCCGCGCATCAAGCAGGAGTTACAACGGAAGTATCCCAAGCACGAGTGGCGTTAGCCGGGTTCAATTCTGCCGTACCCGGTAGTAACCAGTGGTCCCGGTGGAAAAGACTGCGTCCGTGAAGTGAAAGTGCCCGGGTTCGACTTCGGCTGGCTGCCCGAGGATCTGCCACTCTGCGGGCGGCGCCGTCAAATTCGGACTGAAGAGTACCTCGAAGTGTGTGCCGGGAGCGTTCGTGAAATCGAAACCGATGGCTCCGCTTTCGTCCCTCACGGCGCCCGTTAATACCACGGGAATGGTTGTGGTTGCCGGCAACGAGAAATCAAATATTTCGCCGGTATTGAGCATGGTAACCGGGCCGCCGCCCGTGTTCCCTCCGACCATCAGAACCCGGCCGTCGGCGAGCAACGCGGCTGTCGCCGCGCTTCTTGGCCCCGTACTCTGAATGGAGGCACCCCAGGTCCCCGTTGACGGATCAAAACATTGGCCCACACCACCGGCCCACGATTCGCCGCCCGCAACCAATACCAACCCATTGGTCAGGGCCACCGCCACGGGGTCAAATCGCGCCCGGCCAGGAATGGGACTGGTCAGCGTCCAAGCCCCGGTGACCGGATCGTAAATTTCCGCACTGACCAGGTCGTCCCAACATTCTCCGCCGGTAACAAACACTTTGCCGTCGGCAAGCAAAGTAGCTGCCGGGTGGAACCTCCCATAGTGCATCGCCCCGGTGGAACTCCACGTCCCCGTAGCGGGGTCATAAATCTCCGCGGTCGCAATTGAGATTCCACCATTGAGGCTATTACCCCCCACCACCATGACCCGGCCATCGGTCAGTCGTATCGCGGCATGTCCGTAACGGGAGCCGGACAGCGCGCCGGTGGTCGTCCAAGTCCCGTTGGTTGGGTCATAAATCTCCGCCATCACCGGATCGCCGCCGTTTGGCCCGATGATGTTCCAACCGCCCGCCACCAAAACTCTCCCATCCTTGAGAGCGGTCGCGGTGTGGGTCGCGCGCCCGGCGGCAAGGTTGGTGGAAAAAGTCCACGTGCCCGAGGCCGGGTCATAAAGTTCAGTGGACCGCAGCGCAGGCCCGTGCGCCGGATCCTCCCCGCCGACGACCAGCACTTCTCCGTTCGGAAGAAGCGTCGCGGTATGCTCAAAACGCGCCGACAACAAGGAAGCCGTTGCCGTCCACTGCCCGCTGACCGGATCGAATATCTCCGCACTCGCGATCGGGGCGAATTCGTTGGTCGCCTTTCCCCCCGTAACCAGGACCCGGCCGTTCGCGAGCAGAGTCTCGGTATGCAACAGACGAGCGTCGCCAAGCATTCCCGCCGACACAAAGCCAGCGCCCTGGACGTCGGTTCCAAGCAGCCGGACGGCAAAGCATACCATTGCCAACCACGCGGTTCCCATTCGGCGTGTACCATTGCATTTTTCGCACATAAAGGGTGTTAGTTACCACAGAGCCTGAATTTCCCTCATCCCCCTTTTCGGCCGAGCGCCGTCCAAGTAGTGGACATTGGCAGGCGTCCGCCAAGCAGGGTGATTCAAGAAAGCAAACTCCTTGCCAGAACGTAACGCCTCTTTGCCGAAAGGCGCCCTTTTATACTGCCCCGGTAACCCGCCCGTTCAGAGACGGGCGCTCCAAAAAAAGAGGCGCACCAACAGGGTGCGCCCGATTACACACGGTCGTTAAATATCGTTCGGGGTCGAACGATTGGCAAGCGGTTAACCGTGAATTCGCGCGTGACAATTTCGCGCCAAGACCGGCCTATTCCGTCGCGTACCAATCCACATTCAAGGCCTGTCCCCAACCGCTGGCGGTATCCACCCGGATGATATTGACCTTGAAACTCGTGGCGCTAACCGCGCGAGTGCTAATGGCGAAAGTGTCCGGATTATCATTGCCCTTGGTCATGACAAAGACCTTCGGAACCGTCGAAAACGCCGCGGGAAATGTGATGGTAAAGGTATTCACCCCATTGGTGCCCGTTCCGACATTCGCAGTGCCGAACTGGACCCGGGATTGCACCGTGCCCCCAGGACCGTTGCGAACGCCACCGATGACCGTCAACGCCGCGCCACTGGTGGCGTTTGTATTGATGCCCACGCCGCCGGTGGCGCGCACCACGAACTGATTGGCCGTCGTGCTGGCGAAGGGAGTGAGACTATCATCCGCCCATACAAACGCGCCGGCATGGAGCGCCTGGGCCTGGTATCCCGCGGCGAAAGAAAAATCTCCCAGCGCCTGATTGAAGCTGCCGCCCGGGATCATCGCCCCGCCGCCGAGGGCATAATTCCCCTGCCCACCGCTGATGGTGGCATTGGCTCCGCCATTTGTATTCAGCAATCCGCCACCAATGGCCGCATAGTCAGTCGTCGCCCGGTTGCCAACGCCGCCGGCGATGGTCGCATAAAAGTTCGCCGTAACGCGATTGGCCGAACCGCCACCGATGACCGAACCCTGGCCCAGATTCGTGTTGCCGTAGCCGCCAGCCACGACGCCAAAGTCGCCATCCACAAAATTCACCGCCCCGCCGCCGATGGACGCCAGGCTGGCGCTTACAATATTATTGCTGCCGCCCACGATGACCGACGAAGGCGAGCCGGTGGAAATCACATTCGCGTGTCCGCCACTGACGGTGGCGTGATCGGAAAACGGAAAGATTGCGTCATATTCGCCGCCGCCAATCGTGGCGCTGGCGGAATTGGAATAGATCCCGTTCACTCCGCCGCCTGCGAGCGTGGCGAAGGGCGAGTTCGGCATGATGAAGTTTTGATCGCCGCCGCCGAGAACCGTCGCAATGGAATTGGAGCTGATGAGATTTTGATATCCGCCGCCAATAAAGGCCCCTCCGGAATTTTGTCCGACCGAATTGCCCAGGCCGCTCACGATCACACTGTATTTGGAGTTCACCGCAATCGAATTCGCCAGTCCTCCGGCCACGACTCCAAAATCCGAGCGAATGGAGTTCGAAGCATTGGAGGGGATGCCGAGCACTCCCGCGCTGTAATTGGTCGCGCCCCCGCCGCCGATGGCGGCGCCGACGATCCCGGGTTGAACAAAGTTGGGAGCGCCCCCGGCAATGAAATTCGGCGCGCCCGCGGAATTGGGCTCGATTCGCAAGGCGCGCGTGGCGTTGGCCTTTACCTCCAGCGGCTGGTTGTCCGTGGTTCCCAAATAATTCGCGCCTGCTGTCGTCCCGGCATTGCCATTGAGCGTCCACGCCAGCGCCGCCGCGGAGGCGTTGGTCCACACGAGGGTCGATCCATTATAGACCAGCGCCTGCCCCGCCCCCGGAGCTCCGGGCGTATTGAGTTGTGAAGCGGATACGGCACCGGCGCCCACGGCGGTCGCGGTTCCTGCGTTCGACGCATATATCGCATAGGGCGACGGGGTGATTCTTTGCCGCGTGCTTAGCAGCGTGAAAGTCACCGGCACACCATTCGAGCGAACGCCGATTTCGAGCCAGCGATCGGGGCCGGTAAACACGCCAGCGCCAAAATCGAGGCTCACGGTGAAAAGCCCGTTCGTGACGCTCACGGCGGAATTGGTGAGCGTGGCCCCCTGCTGCGAACCACCCGAGGCGGCGTTGAATACCGCAAACTGAAAATCGTAATTCCCCGCCGCCGGGCCAGTGGTGCCGTTCAAACGGCCCTGGTAAGTCCAAATCGTGGTCTGCGCGTTTCCGGCGGCCATGCCTGCCAGGAGGGCCGCCATTCCGAGAAGCTGGGTGGTGCAAAGTTTCATGTGAGTTGGTTTTGGGTCAGCCTTCCTTAACATCATTTTCCGCGAAGGTCAAACGGACGAAGGAAAGACAACCTGTGCCCTACTCCGCATTCGCCTTGGACAATCTCTCATCCAGATTCCACGCCGCGCTGATCAATCCCAGGTGAGTCAGCGCCTGCGGGAAATTGCCCAAATGTTCGCCGCGCAAGCCCAGCTCCTCGCCATACAATCCCAGGTGATTCGCATAACCGAGCGCTTTCTCAAAGATGAACCGCGCTTGTTTGAGGTCGCCACCGCGCGCCAGGCATTCCACATACCAGAACGAGCACATGGAAAAGGTCCCTTCGCGGCCCGGGAGCCCATCCTGGCCCCCCGTCAAAACCTGATACCGATAAACCAGTGAATCCTCCACCAGCGCCTTGCCCAAGGTTTCCATGTGCGCGCGCCAGCGTGGATCGGCCGGGCTGATGAATTTCACCATGGGCATGAGCAGGCTCGAAGCGTCCACTGTTTTGCTGCCTTTGAACTGCACGAACGCCCGCAACTTTGGATTCCAAAACTTTTCGTAAATGTCCGTGAAAATCCGGTCGCGCACACGAATCCAGCGCGCCAGCGGCGCGGGAAATGACCGGTCCCGCGCCAGCCGGATGCCGCGATCCACCGCCACCCAGCAGAGCACGCGCGAGTACAAAAACGACTTCGGCCCGCCGCGGACTTCCCAGATGCTGTCGTCCGGTTTCTGCCAATTTCCGCACACCCAATCCACCAACCGCTGAAGGTTCATCCAGAAATCGTACGAGATCGCCTTTGCGTGCTGGTTGTAAATAAAGACGGAGTCCAGCAGCTCGCCGTAAATGTCCAATTGCAATTGATTGGAGGCATCGTTGCCGATGCGCACCGGGCGCGACCCGTGATAGCCGACCAGATGTTTCAGCTCCCGCTCCGGCAAACGATGTCCGCCATCAATTCCATACACCACCTGCAAAGGCCCCGATGCCGCCGTCTCGCGGCAGCGTTGCTCAATCCACCCCATGAAAGCTTCGGCCTCCTCCGTGTAGCCCAGCCGCATCAAGGCGTATAAGGTAAATGACGCGTCCCGCACCCAGGTGAAGCGATAATCCCAATTTCGCGATCCGCCCAACTCCTCCGGCAATCCAAACGTCGGCGCCGCCACGATGGAGCCGAAGCGTTGCGAAGTAAGCAGCTTTAACGTCAGTGCCGAGCGATTCACCATTTCCCGCCAGCGCCCGCGATATTTGGAGCGCGCGACCCAGTGCAGCCAGAAATTCATCGTCTCCTTGAACGCCTCCGAGGAATAATCCGGCTGGGCGGACGGCGATTCTTCTCCCGCTGCCACCGCCTCCAGAATGAACGAGGCCGTCTGACCTGCCTTCAGTCTGAACTCCGCCACCACATCACCCTCCACCACCTGCACCGGCACGCTCGAACGCAACCGCACCACCGTCCGATCCTTGCCCTTCGACTCAAAAACAATTTCGCCTTTTCGCTTCTCCACCCGGTGCCCGGCGCGCCCGTAATCGAAGCGCGGCGCGCAAACCATGCGTATCGGGATGTCGCCGCGCACCGCCTTGACGCGCCGCACCAGCGCATGATGGTGTCCCAGGTGCTGGATCGGCATGTAATCCGAAATCTCCGCCACGCCGTCCGCCGACATGAACCGCGTCAGCAGCATGTTGGTGTCGGGAAAATAAAGCTGCCGGCGCTTGAAGAGTTCGGCGCACGCGGGAGAGATTTGAAACCGCCCGCCCTTCTCCAGATCCAGCAGCGCCGCAAAAATCGTGGGCGAATCGAATCGGGGAAAGCACATGAAATCCACCGTGCCATCCATCGCCACCAGCGCCGCCGTGTGGAGATCACCAATTACGCCGTGGTTTTCGATGGGTTGGACATCCATGCACAAACGTAAATCACCCGGGCGCTTCCTTCAAATCGTCCCACGAAAGAAAATGTACCATTGCCCCCTTCCCGGTAACGTCCCGAGATTATGGTTTGCTCAATCGGTAAAACCGGCTGCTGCCATCGGGTACCACGGTCACGCGGTTTTGCCCGTTGGTGAACTGCACCGGCGCCGCCACGTTCGTCCAACTCCCCGAACTCATGTTCGTGGAGCTTTGCAAACCGTAACCGGCCGAGGGATATGGCCAGTTCAGCCATAGCTCTCCGCCCACCCGAGCCAGGGTCAATTGCGGGTCCTGCTCCACGCCGCGAAGTTCCAGCGCAAAACTCAGGTCGGGGCTGTTGGCGGCTAGTTGATGGATTTCCACCGCCACGACGTTGGTCCCAGCCTGAAGCAGGCTCACGGGAATGTTCGTGCTGTAAAACTGCGTCGTCTCGTCGGCGGGCAGCGCGTCCGTAAGAGCCAGCATCGAGTATAACGGCACACCGCCGCCCACGTTGCTGCGATAAATCTCCGTGCCGTTCAAATACACGACCCCGCCATCGTCACGCAGCAACCGCACCAGCAGCGCCTTGAACACCGACGGGTCCACGACGTTGAACGAGTGCCTGAAATAGGTCGTTGGGTATCGGCCGCTCGGATTGGGGCCGAACCCGATCACCGTGGCTTCATCGCCATCACCATAACCGAGCTGCGCCGGGCCCACCGGCCACGCGGCGTCGGAAAACGCGGAGTCCTTCCAGGTGGTGCCGGACATGGACGCTGTCACCAGATACTTCCACTGCGCATTCGTCGCCACCAAGACTGTCGGCGTGCGGAAGCCCGCGGTCAAAACCAGGTTGGTTTCCGCAACGGTGATGGTATGCGTCACGTTTCCGCCATCCGACCATTCCTTGAAATCGTTCGTGCGCCCCGCCAACACAGCCGGCGTGACCGCCGACACCACCCGCTTCATGCCCGGCACGCTGGGATAGGTTGCCGGTGTCGCGCCCAGCACGCCATCGAGCCGGAATTGCAGTCCGGCAGGTTCGCTGGCGAGGGTAAGCAAGCTGGTGCGCGGAAAGACATCGCGAAAGACGGTCGTGCTCCGTTGTCCTGCATCGGTCGCCGTCAGCAAGACGCGAAAGAAAACATTGGTGCCCTGTTCGCCGCGGACCGGCACGGTGAACGCCCCGTTTGTGACTCCGCTCAACGTGCCGAGGAACGGCACGGCGTGACCGCCATGCATGAACAATACCTGCCACTGAAACGCCGACGCCGGCAGCACGCCATCCTCGGCATCCGTCGCCGTCCCGCTGAACGAAACGGTTTCGCCCCCGCCATAATGGCTCGTCACCGCGGGCGTGAGGATTTGCGGCGACGGAGCCGCGTTACCCGCTGCCACATGAAGCTGGACCGGATTGCTCGTCACCGAGCCAGCCGTGTTGGTCACGATGCAACGAAACACCGCGCCGTCATCCGCCGCAGCGACGCCGCCCAGCGTGAAGGCGCTGCTCGTCGCGCCCGGAAGATTTGTGCTGCTCCGCTGCCAGCGATACGCCAGCGCTCCGGTCGCTGACGCCGTCATCTGGAATGTGGCCGACTCGCCGGGAGCGGCACGTTGATTCATCGGCGGGACCACGATTGCCGGCGCGTTGGTCACTTGGAGTTCGGTCTTCATCAGCACGGCCACATACGGGTTCCACGATGACAGAGTGAAATAAATCGTGGTCCGGTTGTCAGTGCCGGTGGCGAACTCCCTGAACATATACGGCCCGTATTCGCCGCCCCACTCGTTGTCCCGCCCTGGGTTCTGCACATTGTCCACGTTGCTGAACGTCCAGTTCACATGCAGGAAACGCCCGTAGCCCAGGTCGTTCCACGGATCGAAGAGCACCTGCGACTGCGTCCACGGACCCCAGGGTTGCCGCGCCGTGCGGCACGTGATGCCGCGCGGGTTGTCGCAGTTGTAGAGCATCACCCACCGCCGGATGAATTTGTTCCACGCCACCGACAGCTCGCCGACGTATGGCTGGTCGAAGAGCGCGATGGCATTCGATTCGACGGTTGACCACAGCGGATTCCCCGCCCCGTCCAGTCCCGTGAAATAACGGAGTGCCGACGCATCGCCAATCGCATTCGCCGGCTGGAAGGCCAGCCGCACGTTGCTCGCGCGGTAAGTGCCCGAGCCGAAAATCGCCAGTCCGTCTCCTTCCGCCTGCGGAAAGCCTGGCCAGTCGTGCAGGTTTAACTTATTCACGCTCACGTTGATGAAGTAATTGGTCGAAAACGTGTAGAGCAGTTGAAAGTTTTGTCCGTTGTCCGAAGACATCGCCACCACCGAGCGGCCCATGGTCACCGTCGCGGAATGATCGGTCGAATGATACAGATACATCCGGTTGCTCACGCTCACCCCGTCCAGCGGCACCGCGTATGAACCTTGGGTGATCCCGGGAATCGTGATGGGCCGCCACACGTTCGGCGAGTTGGTGAGAAAGGTCAGTGAAATCCCATCCTCGGGATCCGTGTCCGTCGTGAACGCCAGCGGATCGCGATCTCCCGCCACCCCTCCCTGCGTGTCCCCGAACACCACATACGTTCGCCCGTTGTGCGAAAACGGCACGCCCAGGTCGCTGCCGGTGATGCCGTAGCGCGACTGGGTCTGATTCGCCGTCGGCGTGAGCCATTGGAAATCCTTGTCGCCGATGAGCTGCTCGATCTTCCGCGTGGAACCAGTAACGTAATATACGTCGGCAGGCACAGTTGGATTGATCGCCGCGCCCGCGACCGTGTCCACGCCCGCGGAAACGACCAACCCAAGCGCAACCCACCGAATGCCATGCCGCCAGGCGTGCGAAAGGAGTTGGCATGGGACGTGAATCATTGCCCGGCCATCATCGCACAACGGCGTTGGCTTTACACGCCTACCGTCGGCTGCAATTCTTTGCCCGCATTGGACCCGTTGAACCAGGATCACATTGTTCTGACGCTGGACGCCGGCGGCACCAGCCTGCGCTTCTGCGCCATGCGCGGCGGCCGCCCCATCACGGAAACCATCGTGCTGCCCACGCAGGGGGAAAATCTCGGATTATGCCTGGCGAACATCGTGAGCGGCTTCGTCCGGGTCCGTGGGCTTTGTCCCGCGCAGCCGGCGGCGATCAGCTTCGCGTTTCCCGGCCCGGCGGATTTTCCCAACGGCATCATCGGCGACCTCGGCAACCTGCCCGGATTCCGCGGGGGTGTGGCGCTGGGACCGATGCTGGAGGACAAATTCGGCATCCCGGTTTTCATCAACAACGACGGGGACCTTTTCACGCTGGGCGAAAGCATCGCGGGTCTGTTGCCCCAGACGAACGCGCTGCTCGAAAAGGCGGGTTCTCCCAAACGATTCCAGAATTTGCTCGGGGTGACGCTGGGCACGGGCTTCGGCGGCGGGATCGTGCGCGGTGGCGAATTGTTTCTGGGAGACAACTCACTGGCCGGCGAGGTGTGGTTGCTGCGGAACAAACTGCATCCGAAGACAAACGCGGAGGAAAGTATCAGCATACGCGCGGTGCGCCGCGTTTACGCGGAGCGGGCGGGAATCCCCTTTGCGTCCGCGCCCGAGCCGAAGGACATTTTTGAAATCGGCATGGGCCGAGCCAGCGGAAATCGCCAGGCAGCGGTCGAGGCTTTCCGATGCCTGGGCGAAGCCACCGGGGACGCCGTGGCCCAGGCAGCCACGCTGGTGGATGGATTGGTGGTGATCGGCGGTGGACTGGCAAACGCTTGGCCACTGTTTCTGCCCGCGTTGATGTCGGAACTCAACGCGAACTTCCGTGATTTTGGCGGGCAGGAATATCGCCGGCTCACGGCGATGGCTTACAATCTCGAGGAACCCGCGGAACGGGAGGCTTTTCTGCGCGGCGAAGCCAAAGAAATCGTGGTGCCGCAGAGCCCCAGAAAAGTCATGTACGATCCGCAGCCGCGCATCGGCGTGGGGATGTCGCGGCTGGGCACGAGCGAAGCCGTCGCGACGGGCGCGTACGCGTTTGCGCTGCAAAAACTGAAATGACCGCCTAATGCGGTTTGGGCACAGCCGCGATTTCCGCGCGAACTCCGCGTCCAATCGCCGAAAAATCCGTTCGCTCCCGAAACGCAGCCGGCAGAAACGGCATGGCGCCGGGCTGCGAACAAACATATCCGGCGACATCGGCGGCGAAGCGGTGCACTTCGTCGAGATCCTTCTTCATCAACAGCCCAACGGCCAGCGCCGCGGAAAAGGAATCTCCGGCGCCGACGGTATCGACAATTTTCACCGGGCGCGGTCTTTGTTCGGACCAGTCGCCGCCTGAATAAATCAGGCTGCCGCGGCTGCCGCGCGTCAGCGCCACGACCCGTAAACTAAACGTGCGCGCCAGCTGGATGATCGCCTCGGGAACCGAGCCGGCCAGGCTGAACATCTGCGACAGCACCGACAGTTCGTCGTCATTTAGTTTGAGGACGTTGGCCAGGCGCAACGAGGCCTCGATGACTTCCCGCGAATAGAATGGCTGGCGGAGATTGACGTCGAACAGCCGCAGTGAATTTCCCGACGCCGCTGCCAATAGCCGGTGGATGGTTTGCCGGGCGACCGGGCTTCGTTGCGCGAGACTGCCGAAGCAGATCGCGTCGGCCTGTCGCATGGCGGCGAGCGCGGACGGCGCCGGGGCCAGGCAATCCCAGGCGGCATTTTCGCGCACGGCAAACAGGGGGCTGCCGGACGCGTCCAAAGTCACATCCACGAGGCCGGTCGGCACTTCGTCGTCCACCTGGATGGCCTCGGTGGAAAGCCCGAAGGATTGGAAACGGGCGAGAATTTCCTGGCCCATGCGGTCGCCGCCGACCCGCGAAACGACGACCGCGCGCGCGCCAAGATTGTAGGCGTGGAACGCGAAGTTCGAGGGCGCCCCGCCCAATTGGCGGCCGGCGGGCAGCAAGTCCCACAGCAACTCGCCGATGCCCACGACCAACGGGCGCACTGATTCAAACGCGGACATGCTATTCGATACCGAGACGTCTCTGGACCTGCTCCAGCGGCACGCCCTTCGTTTCGATGACCATGACTTTGACCCAGATCAATTGCAGCACCATCATGAAACAGAAGAAGAGGAAGACCCAGCCGGGCGCGAAGGCGGTGACCATTTTCGGAAAGAACGTGGTCAGCAGCGCGGCAAAGATCCAGTGCGTGAAACTGCCGAGGACCTGGCCCTCGGCGCGCTGCCGGTTCGGGAAGATTTCCGAGATGAGCACCCAGATGACGGCTCCCTGCCCCACCGCATGCGCGGCAATGAAAGCAAAGATGCAAACCGGGACAATGCTGTAGTGCGCGGTGAAAAAGGCCCAGGCGACGAGGCCGAGCGAGGCGATGTACCCATAGGAACCGATGAAAAGCAGCGTGCGCCGCCCGAGGCGGTCAATCAGCCACAGGCCGACGAAGGTGAAAACCAGGTTGGTCACGCCGATGCCGACGGACTGGAGGAGCGCGGCCTTTTCGCCGAGGCCGGTAAGTTCGAAAATGCGCGGCGCGAAGTAAAGGATCGCATTGATGCCGGAGAGCTGGTTGAAGAACGCGACCAGGAACGCGATCAGGATGGGGACCCGCAAGCGCCACGTCCAAAAGCCGCGCGCGTCGCCGCGCTCGGAAGCGGCGTTGGTGATGGCGGTGACCTGGGAATCGATTTCGGCGGGTGTGGCCTGGGGCTGGATCAGCTTGAGTACACGAATGCCGCCTTCGCGGTCGTTCTTGCGCGTCAGGAGCCAGCGGGGACTTTCGGGAATGCCGAAGCAGAAGATCGCGTAAAGCAGCGAAGGGAAAGCGGCGACGCCCAGCATCCAACGCCAGGCGTTATCGCCGACGCCGGCGAGAAGCCAATTTGAACCGAAGGCGACGAGGATGCCGAAGACGATGTTGAACTGGAACATGCCGGCGAGCCGGCCGCGGTGCGCGGGCGGCGCGATTTCGGAGATGTAGAGCGGCGCGGCCACCGTGGAGATGCCGATGCCCAGGCCGCCGATGACGCGCGCGGCGATCAACAGGCCGACGGTGCTGGCGTAGGCGCAGCCAATGGCGGAAACGATATACAACAGACCGACGAACAGGAGCGTGCGTTTGCGGCCGAAGCGATCGGTCGGCCAACCGCCGACCAGGGAACCCACGACGGTGCCATAGAGAGCGGAGGCCATGACGAATCCGTGCGCTGCGGGCGAGAGTTGAAAGAGCGCCTGAATTTTTTGTTCCGCGCCGGAAATGACGACGGTGTCGAAGCCGAACAGGAACCCGGCGAGCGCGGAAGTCAGCGACCAGAAGAAAACGCGCGCGCTCATCGGGGTGGGCTGTTCGACCGCGCCCAGGGCGACGCCGGTGTCGGAGGCGATGTTCATGCTCATAGAGGTTGCCAGGCGGATTTCAATTCGTGGACCTTCAGCGATTCAATTTCAACGGCCCCTCCCCGGCAGGATAGTTTCAAGTCGTGATTTTGGGGTGACATCTTCGCGGCCATTGGCAGGTAGAGTCTCCCGTCATCGCCGAAAATATCCACCGACTGGCGATCCAGGAAAATGTGGAGTGAAATCCGGCCGTCCTTGGGTGAAAGCGTGGTGTGGCGATCAAGGCAGGAGAGCTGACGGCTCGCCACGTTGTAGGTCACGGGGATGCCGCGCAGGTCGAAGGTTAGTTCGCCGGCGTTGCCGACTTTGAAATCGGCTTCGATTTCGAATAACTCGCCCTTGATGTCGGCGAGCGGGTTTGCATTCGCTGTGAGGCGTTGGGGTTTGATCGTGTGGGTTTGCGCGCGCAGTGATTTCAACTCCCGCGCGGGGCTGACACGAAGCGCCGGAGCGCCCGACGGCTCGGAGTGCAGCGTCAGTTCGACGGGCAGGCCCATCATCTGGTTGAACGTCATGCCCCGAAAGATTTCGCCATCCGGCAACCGCCCCCACGGAATCAGAATACAGCGGCCATCCGCTGCGGGGATGTCCGAGAAGACCTGCGAGGCGTACCAGCAATTGCCGTTCTGCAATCGCTGCGGCCGGCCTTCGGGCGTGAATTTTTGCCCATCGAATTTCCCGACCCAATACACTCCGCTGGCGCCAAAGAAAACCCAGCGCAAGGCGTTCGTGTTGCCATCGAGCGGCACCTGGAAGAAATTCGGACACTCGGAATCATCCGGCAGATTGACATCGGAAAGCTTCTCCCAGTTTTTCAGATCGGGCGAACTGAAAAGCGCGAAATCATTGTGATCGAGATAGAGCGCCATCACCCATTTCTTTTCCGGAGCATACCAGACCACCTTAGGGTCGCGATTTTCGGCGGCAATGTGGCCGAGGACGGGATTTTTATCGTACTTGGTCCAAGTGCGCCCGCGGTCGTTGCTGTAAGCGATGCCCTGGGTGAAGGGCTTGCCGGCGGCGGTGAACATGGCGACCAGCGCCGGGTCCTTGCCGGTCTGGAAACCGGCGGTGTTGTGCCAATCCACGACCGCCGATCCGGAATACATGGTGCCGTGTTCGTCCGGGTAGAGTGCTTCGGGAATTTCGCGCCAGTGGACCAGGTCTTTGCTGACGGCGTGCCCCCAATGCATATTGCCCCAATTCCAGCCATAGGGATTGTGCTGGTAGAAGAGGTGGTACTCGCCATCGAAGTAAACGAGGCCGTTGGGATCATTGTTCCAGCCGCGACGCGAGGTGAAATGGAACTGCGGGCGGAGTGCCTCGCGATACACATTCTCCGAACCCTTGATTGCGTCGGTCTGGTCAATCGCACTCAGGCCCTTGGAGTTGTCGGACAATTTGTCCACTTTGATGGTGACCGTCTTGCCGTGTAGCGGCGCGGCGTCGAAGAACGCCCACCAATCGGGTTCGGCGTCGGCGAGTTCGATTTCGAAGGCGGGCATTTCCTTTCCGTCCACGGAGAGCGTGACGTGCTTCTTCGGCGCGCCGTTTTTAACCGGGAAATTGAGGTAGGGCTTCGCGATCGCAATCTCGCGCGTGACATCCCGCTTCACGATGGGCACGTCCAGTCGCTTATCGCTTTGGACGATTTGGTCCACGTTGATGTGGGCCCAGCCCCCGGTGGCGTCATCCACGATTTCGAGCGCAACGGTTTTGCCGAGCAGATCGGCCACGTTCCATTGGTCCGGTTGCAGGCGTTCGCTGCCACCGGATTCGGTGTTCGGGCCGGTGGCAGTGCGCACGACCTTGCCGTCGAGCAAGAGGTTCAGGCAGGTTTTGCCCGCCCAACCGCCGCCACCAATCAGGAATTGGAGATACATGCGCTCGATCTTGAAGGGAGGCGAAGTCAGGCGCCCGGTGGAATCATCGCCGCCGTTGAAAGAATTGACCAGCCCCTGCCCTTGAAAACCTTCCACGGCCATTTGATTCGGCAACGTGCCGTGCGCCGGGCCGGTGCCAAAGGCGGTGCCAGAGACCTTCCAGGCGCCGTAATCCGGTTGCTCGAAATCGGCGATCACGATGTCCCCCGTCTGGGCGCGCGCGCAAACGGAAGCTGCACCGAGGATGGCCGCAAGCAATCGCGACTTGAGAATTGGCCTGTTCGTAACGCGCATCATTTGGTGGACCCTGTCCAGATGGATTTGAGTTTGTTGACCGTCAACGAATTGAATGTGGCATTTCCGCCGCTGCATGTAAGCGAAATCAACGACGTGCCGGCAGTGTTATTGGCAGGCACGGGCATGTAAAGCTGCCCGTTGTTGCCGAAGATTTCGATGGTCTTCCGGTCCGCAATGATCTCCAACGTTACGACGCCGCCGACCGGCGCCAGTGTGTTCACGACGCCGTTGCAGGCGATCTGCTGCGTGGCGGCGGTGTAGGTCACAGTCTGCCCCTGGAAGTTGAAGGTGATCGATTGGGCCGTGCCGACGGAAAATTGCGCCTTCACATCGAACAAGGTGCCGCGAATGCCGGAAAGTGGATTGCTGCCGGCGACCAGCGAAAGATTGGTCCAGGCGTAAGTCGCTACGGAATTGTTGGTGATTTCGGCGATGGGCGTGCAGAACAGCCGCACGCCGTTGGTCGTGGTGCGGAGGTTGAGTTCGGTCGGAAAATACATCAGCTGATTGAAGGGCATGCCGGGCGTGTCAATGATCGCCCAACCGATGCGCACGAGGCGCTTGTCGCCGGGCGCCATGCTGGTGAAGGTCTGCGCCGCGTAAAAGTTCGCCCCGTTGTTGCCCGGCAGCTTGGCGGTGCTGGGAGTGAACGTGACGCCATCGAACTGTCCGAGCTGATAACCGCTGCTGGCGTCGCACAGCGCCCACATCATGTTGTTCGTGTTGCCGTCCACGGGCAGGCGATACATGTCGGGGCACTCGAAGTAGCCGTTGATTTTGCTGCGATAGGTCCATTGGCGGAAATTCGGCGAAGTGTAAAAGGCGTGCCCATCTCCACCGCTGGCGTCGTACACGACCATCACCCAGTAATTCGAGGGCGCATACCGAAACAGATGCGGATCGCGGCCGTTGTTGACGACAACCGGGTTGTTGGTGATCTCCGTAAACGTGAGGCCGCCGTCGTTGCTGTAGTCGATGCACTCGCCGCGCGAGGTGCTGGTGAACGCGGCGACGATCACGTCGTTTGTGCCGGTCTTGAAACCGCCGGTGTTCGCGGTATCTACCACGGCGCTGCCCGAATAGACCTGGTCTCCGTAGGAATGCGAGTAAAGACCTTCCTGCACCTCGACCCAATTCACCATGTCGGTGCTGACGGCGTGGCCCCAATATTTCTGCCCCGCGCCGCCCCAATCGAACGGATCGTGTTGGTAGTAGAGGTGATACTTGCCATTATGATAGACCATGCCGTTGGCGTCGTTGAGCCAGCCGCGTTTGGTGGAGAAATGCATCTGCGGGCGCAAGGTTTCCTGGTAGAGATTTGTTGAATCCACAATCCCGTTGGTTTGGATGATCGAATAGAACCCATCGCTGAGCGAGCCCAGCGAACTGACCGAGAGCGTGGCGGTTTGATTCGAGAACGCCGAGACGTCCACGAATGCCCACCAATCCGGCGCCCCACCGGTCGCGAGGCGGATGTTGAAATCGCGCACGGGATTTCCGCCGACGGTAACAGTGACGCGGCGGATGGAGGAGCTGTTTTGGACGGGAAGATTGAGGAGGCTGTTCGTTAGAAACATCTGGCGGGCCAGTGAAGGCAACGGCGTGTCCGAGAGCGTGATCTGATCCACGTTGATGTGACCCCAACCGCCGGTCGCGGAATCCACGATTTGGATCGTGGCGGTCTGCCCGAGGTAAGCACTCACGTCCCATTGTTGCGGAGCGAGGGCTTCGTTGTTCGCGCCGGTGGCGGTTTTGACGACCACGTTGCTGATGATGAGGTTCATGCATTCCTGGCCAGGAATGCCGCCGCCGCCGATCAAGAAATTGAGGTAAGGCTTGGTGATGACAAAGGGCGGTGACGTGAGCGTGCCGGTGGTGGTATCCCCGCCGTAATAGGAGTTCACGAGGCCAAATCCCTGGTAACCGGAAACCTGATTTTGGTTCAGCAACGTGCCCTGCGCCGGCCCGGGACCAAAGGCGGTTCCGGTAACGATCCACGCGCCGTAGCTGGGCTGCTCAAAATCAGCGAGGACGAGCTCCGCGGAGGGTGGCGAAGCCCAGCGCCAGGAATTCGTGGCGCGGTAGTAACGCTGGTCGCCGGAACTCGTTTCGGTGAATTCGCCCACGCCCAAACTCGAAACCGGCACGCTGCCGATGGCGTTCCACGGTCCGTTGACATTGGTCGCGGCCTGGAGTTCAGAGGTGAAATTCGGCGCGCCGGCTACCAGGATGCGGGAAGTGTTGTTGGAACGCCCGGCGAGCCAGAGCTGCGACGCGGTGAGGTTGCCGGTCACGTCGGCCCAGGTCATGCCCAGCCGCACTTCGTCATGCGCCACGGTTCGACCATTGACATATGCGGCGAGGGAGATGCCGTCGAAGGACATGTCGGCGATGTTGGAAACGACCAGCGTGGGCGTCAGCGGTTCGGTGGGCGACGTGGAGTTGCGATAGACGAACACGTCGTCGTTGCCGGATTTGAAATCAATGCGCAACACGTAGAAATTCACGCCCGTGTTCCCCGGGCCAAGGCTCCAGAAAGTGGACGAGCCACCCGGCGGAGATTCCGCGCGAAGGTTCGCGTTGGTGGTCCCCGTGTCATTGCCAATGCCGCCCATGCGGCCCGGATCGCCGAGGTCGCCGCGATGGAGTTCCAATTCGTAGAACAGCGCGTTCCCATTCGGCTGCTGCAGAAAACTGACGTAGAGCGTCTTGCCATCGGCGCCGACATCACCATTCGCGTTGACGTAACCATGCCGGGCGAAGTTGCCGGTGGCCGAGCAGTCCAGGTAGCGACCCTTCCGGCTGCCGTTCACGAGATACACATTTCCGCCGCTGGAGCGCGCATCGTAACCCGCGGGCGCGCTCGCGCCGACGGCGAGGCTGTTCGAGAAGGATTGCGAGGAAGCGCCGTCCAGACTTTGCCACACGCTGGACCAGCCAAATCCTCCGCTGCCACCGCCGATATCACTGGAGGATTGTCCGTAATCAAAACCCTCGTACGCCAGCAGGCCGCCGTTGTTCACGAACACACTCACGATCGAGCTCGTCACACTGCCGTAGGCATTATTCGCCACGAGCACATATTCGCCGGCATCGAAAATGTTGGCGGACCCAATGGAAAGCGAAGTGCCGTTCGCGCCGCTGATGGGTGCTCCGTCGCGATACCACTGGAGGGTCAATGGCCCCGCGCCGCCGACGGTGGCGTTGAACATAAGGTTGTCGCCGGGGTTGTAGGGCACGCTGGAGGAACTATCGATGGTCACGGCGATCGGCAGAACCGTCACCGTCGCCAAAGAGCTGAAGAGACCGCCCTGGGCGTTTGAGGCGGCGACCAAATATTGGCCGGAATCCAACGGCTGGGCGGCGGCCACGACGAAGTTTGCATTCGTCGCTCCCGGCAGGGCGTTCGTGACGCTGCCGGTCACGCGATACCATTGATAGGCCAACGGCAACGAGGACTGTGCGAGCGCGCTGAGTGTGAGCGGCTGCCCCGTATGGAGACTCTGATCTACGGGCTGTTGAACGAACAACGGCGGATTGCCCAGCACATTGGCCCACGTCTGGCCGACGCGGATCTCGTCGGTTTTCAGAATCAGACCGTTGAGATAAGCGCCCATCGAAATGCCGTCGAAAGACATGTCCGCGACCGCGGGCATCGTGAGCACGGGGTCGTTGTCCAATTCGAGGTTGCCGGTGGGATTGCGATAGACATAGACGTCGTCGTTGCCCGATTTGAAATCAATGCGCACGACATAGAAGTTCACATTCGTGCTGCCGACGCCCAGCGGCGTGAACGTCGAGCCCGGGGCGCGCAGATAAACCTGCGTGGAGTTCGCCGCGTCGTTGCCGATGCCAGCGACACGCCCCGCGTCGCCAAGGTCATTGCGGTGAAATTCAAACTCGTAGAAATAAACCGTGTTGTTTGGCTGTTGCAGGAAGCTGACATACACGGTCTTGCCGTTCGCGCCGACATTCCCATTACCGTCCAGCAACCCAGCCTGCCCGAACGCACCGGTCGCGGAGCAATCCAGCCAGTGGCCGCAGCGGCTGTTGTTGCTGATAAGGGCGGAGTTGCCGGCAGAACGGTTGTCGTATCCGGCGGGGGCTTTGCCGCCGGCGAGCAAGTTATTGGAATTGATCGTCTCGCCCACGTTGCCGCTCACGTCCATCCACGCGTTGCTCCAGCCGGTGCCGCCAAACTGGCCGGCGACAATACTACCCGCAGGATAATCGAAACCGTCATAGGCCAGCAGCCCCGCCCCGGCTCCATTCACGCCCCATTTCTTGACCAGACCGGATTCCTGCGCCAGCCGATCGGTTTCCGACAGGGCGGTGCCGTAAAACTTCACCTCTCCGATATCGCCGGTGAACGCATTATTCGTCGTCAACTGCGCGCCGAGCGCCAGCCGCGCCGCTGCATTGAGCGAATTTGTAGTGCCGGTAGCGCTGCCGACGGAATTCCCATCGAGGAAAAGCTCCAGGAGCCCGGAGGTTTTCGCGCGGCGCATGGTCAACAAATGCGCGCGGCTGTCGTTGTAACCACGAATTGAATTCACCGAGGTATCGGGATTGCCCACGCCGGCGCTGACCTGGCCGTTGGCAAACAGGCTGGCGCCGAAATCATTCGTCGTTCCACCGACCTCCGCGCTGAAAACTCCTGCGCCGCCATAAAACTGGTTGCCGGAGCCCGATCCCTGCGGGCTGCGGAAAACGCAAAAGATCGTGAAGTCATCCTGCACGGGACGATTCACCGTCAGCATTTGGGTCGCCGCACTTTCGAAATGCGCCACCGCCAGGCCATTCATCGAACCGGTTTGCAGGGTGGGACGCTGGCCCGGCGTGGTTTGAGTGGCATTGAAACCATGGCCGCTCGAGTCGGTCCACGTGCTGATACTTGCGCCGTTGGTCAAACCGGAGATGGCGTCGGCTTTGAGCCAGGCGACCGGCACCGGCAGCGTCGCGAAGACTTCGGCAGAATTGGCGCTCTCGCCGTTCGTATTCCCAGCGGAGATTTTGTAGTAATTGGTCACGCCACTGTTCGGGAGATTGTCGACCAACTGATTCGAGGCCGGCCACGGATTGCTCGCGGTGGAAATGTTCGTGATTGTGATTTCCGTTCCACTGGTGGTCGAGCGCTTCACATTGTAAGAGATCGCGCCGGGCACGGTGTCCCACGCCAGTTTGACCTTGCTGCCGCCCAGCGTGGTCGTGACGTTTGCCGGCGTCGCCGAAGCCAGGCCGTTCGCCTGGATGATCGCCGCGCTCCAATAGGTTGTGTTGAACACCACGTCGGGATAGTAAAAGCCGCCCTGGACGCCGGTTTGCACGGTCCACGTCCGGAAGGTGGAGGGATTCGCGATGTTGCTCTCCTGGCCAGGGATCACCTTGATGCCGTTCCCGAAGGCGGCGTTCCACTGCACCGGATCATTGCCCGCGCCACCTGCGTAGCACTGCAAATAGATGTAGTCGCAGTTGGTGATGCTGTTGCGCAGGTTCACCCAGAAGCTTTGCGCCGTGTAGGGTGCCAGGGTGTATTTGTAACCGAGCGCGCCAAGCATGTTCGCGAAATTCGTCCGCGAGCTGAGATGATACGTCTGCTCGTCGTCATCATTGATGGCGTCAATTCCTGGTACGGCGGTTTTCAGCGCCTGAAAATTTTTATAAAGAGTGCTGGCTGGCCTGCTGCCCTGCCCAGTCACGAGGTTTTTGATGTTGTCGAAGCTCGTATCCGTCCAACCGCCGATGCACACCTCGTAACGCGTGACGGTCGTGGGCGGAGTCTTGAGCGTGGTGATCAACGAATTCCAGTTGGCGGGCCCGATGTAAACGCCATTCGAGCAAACCGGTCCGCCACCAATTTGCAGCGTCCCATCCACGTCCACGTGCATGGCAAAAGTGATCAAGGTCGTGAAACCCGAGGCTTTGTCGTAAGCCATGGACGGCACGGTAAACTGGAAGTAGTCATTCCCGTCCGCGCCATAGTTCATCACGTTGGCCGCGGCGTGCAAACGGGCTGGCGTCAGGAGGATCGCCAGGGAAGCCACACTCGCTTTGACCCACTGGCCGAATTTGAATCTGTTCAGGTACATCTTGATGCGTTGCAAAAATCTCACGGTGCCGGGTAGCGCAGGCGATAGAACACCACCGGTGTGGCGGTATTGATGGGCAGGTTGGTCGCGGTCACGGTGGCACTGCCCGCCAGATCGACCCAGTTGGTGCCGATGCCTCGCGCCGCCGAACTGGTCTGCTGCTGGAGGATCCAGCCCTGCCATCCCGCGGGCCAACTGAGCGCGAGTTGTCCGCTGGTCACACTGTAGTGAAGGTTCGTCGGCGCGTTGGGAATGGAGGCCAGCACCTGGATGAGCCCGCCGCCGCTCAGAAAACCGGGCAACCCGCCGGCGCTGTAAAATCCGGCTGGCACCGCCACGTTGTTCGTAAAGAGACGCGTGACCGTCGCGGTGCCCGCGTAATTCATGATCAGCGTCGCTCCGCTGGACAGCCTAATGATCGCGGAGTGCGTGTTCGTGGAATCCAGCCGCAGCGACCCTGCGCCAACCACCGTATCGCCCATGTACGTGTTCGCTCCCGAAAGCGCCAGAATACCCGCGCCAGTCTTCGTCAAACCGCCGCTGCCGGATAGCACGCCGGACAACGTGACGATTCGACCCGCGGTGTCGAACGTCACCGGACCGTTCGAAGCCGTCAGCGTGAAGTTCAATGCCGAAGACCAATTCGCGGCTGCCGCAATCGTTCCGCCCCCCAGGTTTGCTTCGTAGCTCCCACTGCTGGTGGTAATGCCGCCCGACCCGATCTGAATGCGACCGCCGGTCAGATTGTAGATGCCGCGCCCAATTCCCGTCAGCGCGCCGAGATTCAAGGTGCCCACATTGGAGATCACGCCGCCGGCCTGATTTACGATTCCCGTGATGACCACGCCGGCGCCGAGCCCCAGGCCGAGGATATGGTTGTTCATATCCAGGGTTCCGCCGTTTAGATCGTACCGGGCCTGCGTCGCAGGATTATTCGCCGCGCCGACAAACAGATAATTCACATTTCCCGGATTGAAGCTGAAGGTGCCGCCCTTCTGGATCAACGTCCCGTCACCGCCATCGCGCCCAATCACGCCGCTGTCGGCGAAGTTCCCGGTGAGCCGCAACGTCGCGCCGGGCTGGATGATCAGCGTGCCGTCATACTCAGGGTTCGCATTTCCGAGGTAGAAAGCCGTCAATCCGTTTCCAGTTACACCGGTGTAACCGGTGATGACGCTGGTGCCGCCGTTCACGAACAAGCCGGCCAGCACATTCGAGCCGCCTAAAGTCAGCGCGCCCGGGCCCATTTTGATCAGGTTGCCGGCACAGGTGACGCCCGCATTGATCACCGCGCCGGCCCCCGCCCCCATGGCGTTTACTGAAATGCTCGAAGCGCCGCCGCTGATGGTAAGCGTGTTCAGCGCACTGCCGTTGTCGTCCAGAATCCAACTCGCGGGCGAACTGGTGTCCAGATCACCAAATGCCACACTCCCCAGCGTATGCGGCGCATCCAGGTGGATTGTGGTGTCGCTCGCGAGGTCCACGCCCGACAAATCAGCGCCCAACCCCGCTCCTTCGGCCACCGACGAATCCTGCCAGTTCGTGGCCACGCTCCAAAAGCCGCCCGCCGCCTTCAACCAGGCGAACCCGTTGTCCGGCACGTAATAATTCGTGCGGATATTCAAAGACACCGCGCCATAAACATCCGCGCCGCCGGAGGCCAGATACCAGTAAGGCAGGACGCCGTAGCGCGTGATGCTTTCGTCGGGAAAATTCCACTTCTCGAGGCAACCCTCGAACGAAGTCTGAAACGGCACGCTGTCCGGGATGTGGAAGCAGTTCAACGCGCGGTTTCCGGGAGCGTATAAATTACCCGGCGGCGCCAGGAGCTGCGAGTGATACGGCCGGCTGAAATAGCCCGGTGTTCCCCAGGCGAAGCCGAAGTAATCCTCCGACCCCGTCCCGAACCACGACGGCGAGGTCTCACCGTCCACGAAAAACTTTTCGTCCCCTTCGCCCCACCACGGCCCCGGCGAGAGATCGGTCTTCTGATAAACGTGCAATGTCAGTCCCAGGAATCGTCCCTGCCCGCTGGTGGCCAGAAATCGATAATCGGGAGAGCGACCGTTGTTGGTGAGGTAGCTGCCGCGATTCCATTTCGCGTGAAAACGCGCCAGGCTCGCGATCGGTTTCGTCAGCGGCGCGTAGCTGAGAACCACGTCCACATTCCGGCTCGCACTTCCATCATTGGCCAAAACCATGCGCGCCCCGGAGGCGAATGGCAGGTACCAATAACAATACATCCAACCGTTCGACTGCATCCCCAGGGGCAGCGATTGAAAAGGAATATAGCCACAGGAACTGCCAAAGAAATCGCCCAACGGCGCCCACACACTTGCATTGGTCTCCCCGTCCCAAAACATGCTCACGGTCAATTCGCGCAACGCCTTCCACGAAACGCTGCTGCCGGAAAGGCGCAGCTTCAACGCCGTGATCGCCGCCTGTCCGTTAAAATTGAAGTTGGTGACGCTTTGCCCGGGCCCGAGCGTGAAACTGTTTGTCACCGTGATCTGCCCCGCGCGCGCGCCGCCCGGGTCCGAGCCGGCCTGGCTTAGAAAAAAGCCGTTCACATTTGCCAAGGCAGTTTGATCCGCGGTGGTCAGATTCGTGGTGAAGGTGGGCACTGTGACGCCTGGCGCAAAAGTGGAGTAATTGATCTGGTAATACTGCCCCCACGAACCGTATGCCACCACCTTGCATGAAACGTTGTAGGGAATGGGCAGATACGAATCAAAACCGCCGCAGACCGAATACGTCAGCGACGGATAGTTGAACGGAAACTGCGTGCGATTGAAGTAATCCTGAAACGCGAGGTCCACTGCCGGCGTGCTCGAGCCATCCAGGAAGATTTTCACGTGGCCGGAGCCAACCTGCGCGCTCCACATTCGCCAGATGCAGCCGGGCCCGTTCATCTGGGCAATGATGACGCCGCCGTCTCCATTTGAACCAATACTTCCGGAACCGTCATTGTTCGCGCCCCAATTTTCGCAATTGCCGGTGCCGGAGTTGTAAACGGAAGCCCGGTCGCGCGAGGTCCATTCGGCGGATTTTTCCCCCGCGAGCGGCAGTTGGGCGAGCCGTTCCAGGTTCGTCAGCGTGTTGACCAGGTCCGCGTAGGAATATGTCTGCGCCCACGCCGCACCCGGCAGGCTGAGCAGCACCACGCCCATCAGCCAGCGTCTGAGCAGCGACCAACCATCCGGCGCGAATTGCAACAACATGACAGCTCGGTGGCTCTGGACTTGATCGGGCAGGACAGGCTTTGCGGCCTGCCCTGCCCTGTTTCTCAGGACAATGCGCTTTGATTTCGGCTCTATTGGCGCAGGCGATAGAACACTGCCGAAGTCGCCGGATTGATCGGGAACGAAAGGTTCGTCACGCTCGAAGAACCCGGAACATCCACCCAGTTCGTGCCAATCCCCGAACCCGCGTTATTCGTCTGCACCTGCAGCACGGACGCCGGCACGCTCGCCGGCCAGCTCAAGTTCACGTTGCCGCCACCCAGGTTGACACTGATGTTGCCCGGCGGGATGTTTCCGCCGCCGAGCACTTGAATCGAGCCCGTGCCGGTGATGTAAGCCGGCAGGTTGCCCGAATTGTAGGTGCCGCTGGCGATGGCCACGCCGTTGGTGTACAGGTTCGTCACGGTCAGCGTGCCGATATAGTTCAGGTTCAGCGTCGCCCCGCTGGCGGCGCGGAAAGTGCCCGAACCATTGCTAGTCGAATCCAGCCGGAGGGTGCTGCCCGCGCCGACCGTGGTGTCGCCGGTGTAGGTGTTTGCCCCCGACAGCTCCAGGATACCGCTGCCAGAAACCGTCAAGCCGCCGACACCGGAGAGCACGCCGGAGAGCGCGATGGTGTTGCCGCCGGGTTTGAAGGTGGTCGCGCCGTTGATGCCGGTCAGCTTGAGGTTGAGTCCGGAGGACCAGCCCGCGGTCGCGCCAATCGTGCCGCCACCGAAGTTCAACTCATAGCTGCCGCCGGATTGCACCGTCATGCCGCCCGACCCGATATACAGGCTTCCGCCCGACAGGTTGTAGATGCTGTAACCGGTCGAGAAGAACGAATCCAGGAAGAGCTGGCCGACGTTGGTGATAACGCCGCTGACCTGGCTGACGACGCCCGTAACCAGCGTGTTCACGCCGAGGCCCAGGCCGAGCGTCTTGCCATTCATATCCAGCAAACCGCCGTTCATCTTGTATTCGCCGCGCGTGAGGACGTTGCCGGCGGAGACGAACAGGTAATTCTGGTTGGCGGGATTGTAGTTAAACGTGCCGCCGTTTTGCACGACGGTGCCGCTCCCGCCATCGCGGCCGATGACGAACGCGTCGCCGAAGTTGCCATTCATATTGAGGGTCCCTCCGTTCGGAATGACCATCGTGCCGAAGCAACCGCCCACATAATCACCGTTGCCCACGTAGGTGCGCGAGCCGCCGGTGCCGCTCACGGTCGTGGTGCCGGTGATGTAATTGGTGCCGCCGTCCACGTCATAACCTGCGAACGTGTTGTTGCCCGCCAGGGTCAGCGTGCCGTCGCCAACCTTGTAAACCGTGTTGTTGACCGCGGTGATGTCGCCGTTGATCGCGAGGTTTCCGTTGACCGGTGTGTTCACATTCACGTTGGCCGTCGGCGCCAGGAACAGGTTGATCGTCTGGGTGATCGGTGCCACCGGATTGGCGATGAAGCTGATGTCTCCGGCCAGGTTCAGCGTGTTGCCGTTCAGCGTGAACGCGCCGGCAATGTTGCTGAACGTCAGACCCGTCGCCGTCACGCCCACCAGGTTATTGGTGTTGTTCAGGCGCGCGGTGCCCCCGAAGGTCAATCCGATTGGGAAGATCGGCACGTTGTTGCCGTCCCAGTTGCCCGCGGTGTTCCAGAAGTTGTTCGCGCCCGAGCCGGTCCAATGCCCGGTGCTCACGGTCTGAACCAGCAGGTCACCCGTGCCGATGATGTAGGCCGGGAGGTTGCCGGCATTGTAGGTGCCCGACGGCAGGGCCACGCCGTTCGTCGCGAAGGACGACACCACGTAGTTGCCGCTGTAATTCAGGTTCAGCGTCGAGCCGTTGGTCACCCGCAGGGAACCCGCGCTGCTGCCGGTCACGTCGAACTGCAGGGTGCCGCCGTTCACGTTCATGTTGCCCGTGAACGTATTCGCGCCGCCGAGTTCGAGCACGCCGCCGCCGGTGACATTGAAGCCACCGGGGCCGGACAGAATGCCCGTGAGGTTGATCGTGTTGCCCGCGGTGTCAAACGTCACCGGCCCGTTGCTGCCGGTGAGCTGCATGTTTAGCGACGAAATCCAGCTCGAGCCGGAAGCCCCGACGGTTCCGCCGCCCAGGTAGATTTCGTAAACGCCGCTGTCCGACACAATGCCGGCCGATCCGATGTAAATGCTGCCGCCCGACATGCGATAGATGCCACGGCCCGGTCCGAAGGTAAACGCGCCCAGGTCCAGCTTGCCAACGTTGACTATCGAGCCGCTGGCCTGGTTGACGATGCCCGTGATAAGCGTCGAGTTGTTCGCGGACAATCCCACGGCCAGCGTGTACCCACTCATGTCCAGCATGCCGCCGTTCATGGTGTATGACGCACGAGTGGCAGCGCTGCTCGAGGCACCGATAAACAGATACGCCACGTTACCCGGATTAAAGGTGAACGTGCCGCCGTTCTGCACCACCGTGCCGGAACCGCTGTCGCGGCCAAGCACGCCGGCATCACCGAAATTGCCGGTCACCGCGAGTGTGGCGCCGGGTTGAATCACCAGCGCGCCCACCGTGCCGATGTCGCCGATGTAAAATCGGCTGCCATTGCCATTACCCTGTATGGAAACGTTGCCCGTGATGACATTCGTGCCGCCGTTCACGGACAGATAATTGAACCCGTCGCTCGCCCCACCCAACGTCAGGGTCCCCAACCCGCTCTTGGTCAGCGCGAAGCCGGAGGTGATGTTGCCCGCGAGATTCACATTGCCGTTGGCGGGCAGATTGATGTTCTGATCGGCCGTGAACGTCAGCCCGAAGTTGATGCTATCATTGACGGGGCTGGCCGGGTTGCCATTGAAGGACAGCGAACCGTTCAGCGTGGCGTCGTTGCCGTTCAACGTGAACGAGCCCGCCGCCGAATCAAACGTCAACCCGCTGATCGTGATGGCGCTCAGATCATTGGTGTTATTCAGCCGCGTGCTGCCGGCGAAGACCAGCGCGTGCGGGAAAATCGGCGCCACATCGTTGTCCCAGTTGCCACCGGTGCTCCAATTGTTGTTCGCGCCACCGCCATCCCAGATGCCGCTGCTGATGCTGCTGACCTGCAGATTGCCACCGCCGGTGATGTAAGCCGGAAGATTGCCGGAGTTGTAGGTGCCGGCCGGCTGCAGCACACCGTTCAAATAAAGGCTGCTCACCACATAATTACCACCAAAGTTCAGGAAGAGCGTACTGCCAGTGGCCAGTTTCACCGCCGTCGGGCAACTGCCCGTGACATCAAACTCCAGCGTCGCGCCACTGTTGACCGTCGTGTCGCCGGTGTAAGAATTCGCCCCATTGAGCGCCAGCGCGCCGGGACCACTCACAATCAACCCGCCCGTGCCGGACAATGATCCGGACAGCGTGATGGTATTGCCGTTCGGGACGAACGTGGTTGCGCCACCAGTGCCGGTGAGCTTCATGTTGATTGCGGACGACCAGAACGCCACCGCGCCGACCGTGCCGCCGCCCAGGTTCATCTGATACGCCCCGCCGTCGGACGTGATGCCGCCGGAGCCGAGATAAAGGCTGCCGCCGGTCAGATTATAAATGCCGGTACCCAACTGGCCGAACGGATTGAAGCGGATGTTGCCCACGTTGGTGACCACGCCACCGGCCTGATTCACAATGCCGGTCACGCCTGACGCAAATGACAAATCAATGCCAATGGTCTGGCCGTTCATGTCCAGCACGCCGCCGTTCATGTCGTACTCGCCCCGGGTGCTGGAATTGCCGGTCGCGGCCAAAAACAGGTACGCCGGGCTGCCGGACATGTTGAAATTAAACGTGCCGCCGTTCTGAATGATGGTCCCGCTGCCCCCATCACGGCCGAGCACCGCCGCGTCCTGAAACGCGCCGTTCACGCTCAGCGTGGCGCCCGGCTCGATGATCAACGTCGACTTGCGGGACGTCTGCGCGTCCGCCAGGTAAAAGAACGAACTGCCGCCGATGCCGTTGATGGTCGTCGTTCCCGTGATGCGATTGGTGCCGTTGTTGATCACCAAACCCTTCAGCGAGTTGGTTCCCGCCAGGGTAAGCACGCCAAAATTACCATCCGGATCCTGCTGGGTTACTTCCGTGTTGGAACCCGTGACGTTGCCGTTGATGACAATGTTCCCTTGCGGACGCACGTTGATGAGGACATTTCCGCTGGGCGTCAACGGCAGGTTGATTGCCTGGGTAATCACGCTGCCCGGATTGGCGGTGAAGCCAATCCCGCCGTTCAAGCCGAGGCTGTTGCCGTTCAAGCTGAACGCGCCCGCCGCGGAATCAAACGTGATCGAACTCGCGGACACGCCCGTGAGATCGTTGGTATTGTTCAGGCGCGTGCTCCCCGCAAAGGTCAACGGAGTGGCAAACACCGGCACGACGTTGTTGTCCCAGTTCCCCGCCGTGCTCCAGTTGTTGTCGGCTCCGCCGCCATCCCAGGCGCCGGTGCTGTAGGTGCCCGGCGCTGTCACGTCGGCCCAGGTTTCGCCTACGCGAATCTCATCATGCGCCACGGTGCGGCCGTTGTTGAAACAACCGAACGAAAGTCCGTTGAACGACATGTCGCCTGCGCTCGGCATATTGAGCGTGGGCGAAACCGGCTCGGTGCCCGAGGTGGGATTCATGTACACCTTGACCGTGTCATTGCCGCCCAGGAAATCGATGCGCACCACGTAGAAATTCACCGAGGTGCTGCCCGGCCCAATCGAGGTCTGCCCGGCGGCGGGGACGCGCAGATACACATCGGTGTTGCCCCCGCTATCGTTGCCCAAGCCACCGATCCGCCCCGGATCACCCAGATCGCCGCGATGAAACTCGAACTCGTAGTAGGACGTCGTCCCGTTCGGCTGCTGCATGAAGCTGATGTAAATCGTCTTCCCGTTCGCGCCGATATTGCCGCCATTCAGGTAACCTTTCGTCCCAAAGGAACCGCCCGCGGACGTGTCCAGGAACCGCCCCGAACGCGTGTTGTTCGGCGTGAAAGCAAAATTGCCCGTCGAATACGAATCGTACCCGGCAGGCGCATTCGCGCCTGCCACCAGGCTGCCGGATTGCACACTCGACGCACCGTTGTTCACGGTCTGCCACGTTGCCCCCCAGCCAAAACCGCCATTCTGACCGGACAGGTTGCCGCTGCCCGTCGAATAACTAAATCCCTCATACGCCATCAGAGCCGCCTTGGACGTCGCTGCCGATGCCAGCAGCGCGCCGGCCAGCATCACCGGCGCCAGCAAACGCCGGCGGCTTCGCGGTTTTGTTGGAATCGGGTCGCCGTCAGCGCGGCGTAAGTAGGGTGGAAACAATAAGTTGGTTTTCATTTCGCTCGAGGTTGGGTTCATAACTACTGCACTTGTTTGGTTGGGGGTCGTCGGCCTTGGACTCGGTCATTTCACTTGTCACCTGCGCGTTTCAAAGGGTCCCAGTAGCGGGAATTGATCAGCCCGGAATTGCCGCCGCCTTCGGGGTCGGACTGCGGATTGATCTGCGCATCCGTGCGCGTCTCGGAATGGCCGTCGGTGAAAACCACATTGCCGCGCTTGTTGTGCCGCGACGTGTCCACTCCCTCAAATTTCATGCTCGTGCTCGCCGACGCGCTCATGCACGCCGATGGCCACCAACACGACGAACTCCACGCCCCCGCCACCGAGGGGCCGCTGTCCGCAAAGAGCATCGTTTCCGTCGGTGATTTGAGCGACGACGACTTGAACCACCACGTCGAAACAAACGTCACCCCGCCGCACACCGTGGTCCACGGGCTCGTCTGCGAATAAAGTCCGAGGAAGTAGGAATTGTATCCGTAACCGACCAGGTCCCGGTTGAACGCCCAGTTCCACGTCGAGCCATTGGGCAACTTCTGCGGACCAAAAATCGCCGGGCACCGGAACAGATTCGTCTTGTTGCCCCCGTACTCCGCGATCATCGGCCCCCACCAATCCACATTGTTCGCCAGATCGTTGTCGCGGTGCGCGGGAAAAATGTCCTTGTTATCCGTTACGTAAAGCTGATTGAACAAACTGATCTGCCGCAGGTTGTTCATGTCCGAAATCATGTAGGCCTTCTGTTTGGCCTTGGCCAAAGCCGGCAGGAGCATGGCCGCAAGAATCGCGATGATGGCGATGACGACCAGGAGTTCAATGAGCGTGAAGCCGGACCGGGATGCCGGCCCGCGCCGGACTGCCTGAGGCAACCAGCTTGCTCGGTCGCAAGATTGTAACTTGCAGAACTCTGTTCGTCGTTCGGATCGCGAAATCGTGGCTCGGGGCAGCCTGCCCACAGTGAACGTCCGGTGGGCTTTCATGCTTCAACCTTGCTTACTTGTCAGTCCACTTGGAAGAACCAGGATTGACTGCTTTGTTAAAACCTGTCATTACAGCTTTGTAACACGCTAATACAGGTTGCCTATGTCCACCGACCCCGCCGGCTCCAAACACCGCAAGATCAGCAAGCGCCTCGAGATCGAAATCGCGACCGGCAAATACGGCCCCGGCGCGCGATTGCCCAGCGAAATTCAGCTCGTCGAACAGTACACCGTCTCCCGCCCCACCGTCGCGCGCGCGTTGCGCGATCTCGAAGCCAAGGGCCTCGTTGAACGCCGCGCCGGTTCCGGCACCTATGTCAAATCCGGCCAGCCTCAGCGCGGCAATTCCCAGCGCGTCCTCGGCCTCCTCGTGCCCGGGCTGCCGAACACCGAAATTTTCCACATCATCTGCGGCGAGATCGCCAGCCTCGCCCGCGTGCAGGAATACGGCCTGCTCTGGGGCGGCTCCACCAGCCCGCGCCTCGACGCCGACGCCAGCCTCAAACACGCCGAGGAGATTTGCTCCCAATTCATCGAACGCGAAATCAGCGGCGTCTTCTTCGCGCCCGCCGAACTCCAGCCCAAACAGGAGGAGGCCAACCTGCGCATCGCCGAATCCCTCCGCGAAGCCGGCATTCCCGTCGTGCTCATCGATCGTGATCTCACCCCCTTCCCCAAGCGCAGCGATTTCGATCTCGTCGGCATCGACAACTTCGCCGGCGGCTACATGATCGCCGAACACCTCATCAAACTCGGCTGCCAGCGCATCCTCTTCGTCTCCCGCCCGCTCTCCGCCGGCACCGTGAGCGCCCGCGTCGCCGGCGTGCGCGAAGCCATCGCCCAAAATCATCTCAATTGCGATCCCAACTGGATCCGCGAAGGCGATCCTTCCAACGTGAAATTCGTCCGCTCCCTCGTCTCCGGCCGCCTCGCCGACGCCGTCATCTGCGCCAACGACGACACCGCCGCCGTGCTCATCCGCACCATGGAACAGCAAGGCATGCACCCTCCGCGCGACATCCGCGTCGTCGGCTTCGACGACGTCAAATACGCCACCCTGGTCTCCGTCCCCCTCACCACCATCCACCAACCCTGCCGCGACATTGCCATCGTTGCTTTCCAGACCATGATGCGCCGCCTCGCCGAACCCACCCTGCCCGTCCAAAGCATCAGCCTCACCCCGCACCTCGTCGTCCGCGAATCCTGCGGCGCCTACTACTCCTCGAAGAAAACCCCGGCCTGATCAAAGGTTGGATTGAGATCCGGGTTCCTCGGTAGGGCGCGCAATCCCTTGCGCGCCGTCGTGAGCCCGCTGGGAAATCGTCCCACTGTAGCAACACCGTGTCCGCTTCCAACCACACCCAGCCTCCGCCGCCAAAACATTTCGGCTTGAACCACCCGTGACGACAAACATAATTGCCCGCATGAAGGTAAGCATCTTGCTGTTCCTGGGCGCTGCATTCTTCTTCCGCGCTTCGTCGACTTTTGCCGGGGACACCATCTCATTCACGAACAACGATGAGGCGGTGCTGAACGCCGAGGTGGTAAAGATCAAGTCCGGCTTGCTTATCTATCGACTCCAAGACGGCGGCGCGGGCTCGATACCCCTCAAGAGTCTGCCTCCCGATGTGCAGAAAAAATACGGCTACGAGCCGCCGGAAGCCAAAACGACCGCGGCACCGCCAGCCCCCGCGCAACCAGCTGCCACTACTCCACTGCCAACGGTTCCGACCACGACCGCCACGCCCGTTCCCGCGACCGCTCGCATCAACTCGACCCGCAACGCCAGGCCACCGACCAGTTCCGGTGCAAGTTTACCCAACTATGGTGCCCAGCCGTCCGCCACCACCTACAGCCCGCGCTCGTTAGCTCGGGAGCGCGATCCCATCACCTACCGAAGCAACCCCATCCGGCAGCACGGCACCCAAAAGATGAACTTTTCCGAGGGCATCGCCTGGATCGCCAACGAACCTCCTCGCGAAACCAAATACACCGAGGGAACCGCCATGTATGCCGAATGGCAGACCCAGCGCGGAAAATTCCAATCCGCTTACGACAAGTGGGCCCGATACCTCTGCGGCGCCACCCTGCACGACCAGGCACTCGTGAGCGGCCACGTGATCGAAAGCCGGCCCGAAGGCCTGGTCATTGAAATGATCGTCTACGAAATGCAACCCGGCTCGGTCCGGCGACAGGGTTCGGCTCTGATCAACACCTCCTCCGAGCGAGCCGTGAGTAAACAGATTCTCCTGATGAACGTGCCGGACCTGCCCACCGAACGCGGAGGTCTGTCCGAGCAGATCAACCTTCCCGTGTTTGCCTTTCCCGCCGGCTTCCGCCGCTGCGGCAGCGTCACCCTCGAAGCCTTCGACTACGGCAAACCCGTCAAATAATTGCCGAATCAATTCCTCTAAATTTGGAGGCTGGTCCTTGGTTCTTGGTGTTTGGTCCTTTCCTCGCTTTGCGAGGATGGTGGTAGGAGAAGGATTCGAACCTTCGTAGGCGTTAGCCAGCAGATTTACAGTCTGCCCTCGTTGGCCACTTGAGTATCCTACCAGCCGCCCGAACGGGACGCGAAATTTGCCGTAATCGCCCTTCCTTGTCAATCCGCGCCCGCTCGCCTATTTTTGAGCAATGTTCGATACTTTAAGCGGAAAACTGCAGAACGCCTTCCGCAACCTTCGCGGCCTCGGCAAAATCTCCGAGTCCAACGTCACCGACTCCCTCCGCGAAGTCCGCCTCGCCCTCCTCGAAGCCGACGTCAATTTCCAGGTCGCCCGCGATTTCATCGAACGCGTCAAAACCAAGTCCATCGGCGCCGAAGTCATCCAGAGCGTCCAACCGGGCCAGCAGATCATCAAGATCATCCACGACGAACTCGTGGACCTCCTCGGCTCCACCAACGCCAGCCTCCAGCTCAGCGGCAACCCCGCCTGCCTTATGATGGCCGGCCTCCACGGCTCCGGCAAAACCACCTCCAGCGCCAAGCTCGCCAAGCTCCTCCTCAAACAGGGCCGCACCCCGCTCCTCGTCGCCGCCGACGTCTATCGCCCCGCCGCCATGGACCAGTTGGAAACCCTCGCGAAACAAGCCGGCGTGCCGAGCTTCCTCATGCGCGGCGAGAAGGACGTCCTCAAGATCGCCCGCGGCGCGCTCGATTTCGCCCGCGCGAACAACCGCAACACCATCATCTTCGACACCGCCGGCCGCCTGCAAATTGACGAACCCCTCGTCCAGGAACTCGTCCGCCTCCGTGACCTCGTCAAGCCCCAGGAAATCCTCCTCGTCCTCGACGCCGCCACCGGCCAGGAAGCCGTCAACGTCGCCACCCATTTCGACAAGGCCCTCAACATCACCGGCGCCATCCTCACCAAGCTCGACGGCGACGCCCGCGGCGGCGCGGCCCTCAGCATGAAGGCCGTCACCAGCAAGCCCATCAAGTTCATGGGCCTCGGCGAAAAGCTCGACGAATTCGAGCCCTTCCACCCCGAGCGCATGGCCTCGCGCATCCTCGGCATGGGCGACGTCATCAGCCTCGTCGAACGCGCCGCCGAAGCCATCTCCGCCGACGACGCGCAAAAGCTCGAGGAGAAAATGAAAAAGGGCCAGCTCACGCTGGAGGATTTTCTCGATCAACTGCGCCAGATGAAAAAGCTCGGCCCGCTCTCCTCCCTCGTCGGCATGCTGCCCGGCGCCGATCAGATGAAAGGCGCCGACCTCGAAAAAGGCGAAAAAGAAATGCGCCAGATGGAAGCCATGATCTGCTCCATGACGCTTCAGGAGCGACGCAAACCGGACCTCCTGAACGCCAAACGCCGCCAGCGCATCGCCAAAGGCAGCGGCACCACCGTCACCGAGCTCAACTCCATGCTCAACAAATTCTTCCAGATGCAGCAGATGATGAAGAAAATGGGCAAGTTCCAAAAAATGATGTCCCGCATGGGCGGCGGCGCCGCCGGCTTCATGGGCAGGCGGTGATCTCTCCCGTTGCACTGAACCGCCCTCGTCCGTAGCGCAGGCGTCCTCGCCTGCGAGTTTACACACAGTCCCGGTGCGTGTCCCTTCTGTGAGTGCTTTTTCCGCGAGCCTGATTCCCCTTCTGTGCAAAGCTTGACAATTCCCCGCCGCTGACCCGAAATGATCGCGCGGGGGTTCTTTTACGTACAACCACAATTTAATGGTCTGCGGTTCGACTTCGGGAATATGAAAATCTCCAAACTGCTCCTGGGGCTGGGCGCCATGATCTCTTCCATAATCGCTCAATCAACTTCGGCGCAAACCTCGCCTGTCCTCGGCGCGCAACTCTACGCCGGGGTTACCATTACCGGCACCACCGGCGGCCTGTACGCCGTGCAAGCCAGCACCGACCCCTCGAATTCGAACAGTTGGTCCTGCGTGGCCCTGGTTCAATTGCCGGCCACAAATTACCTGTGGACCGACACCTCCAAAACTACTTCCACCGGACAGCGGTTTTACCGGACTGTCTTGATGTCCACGAACCTCGTTTCGATACTGCCCGGCACCTTCACCATGGGCAGCCCAACCAACGAGGCCTTGCGGAATTCTGACGAGGCGCAACATGTGGTCACCCTCAGCCGCAGCTTTTACATGGGAAAATATCCGGTGACCCAGGGAGAATACCTGGCCATCCGCGGCAGCAATCCAAGTTCCCATACGGGCGACCCCAACTACCCGGTCGAACACGTCCGCTGGGTGGAGGCCACCAACTATTGCGGCCTGCGCACGGCACAGGAGCAGGCGGCCGGATTAATCCCCACGAATTGGGTCTATCGCCTGCCCACGGAATCCGAATGGGAATACGCGTGCCGGGCTGGAAGAACCACCGCGTTCTATCTGGGATCGGCCCTTCGCTCGCAGCAGGCCAATTTCGCCGGCACCAATGAATATGACGCCGCCATCGGGAACATCCCCAACCCGAGTGGCGTCCGGGTCGGTGACACCACGGTGGTGGGAAGCTATGCGCCGAATGGATGGGGATTGTATGACATGGCTGGTAACGTACAGGAGTTGTGCCAGGACTGGTACGACGCCTACCCATCCACGCCGGTGACCGATCCGCAAGGGCCCGCATCGGGAAGCCAGCGTGTATTTCGAGGCGGCGCCTTCTCTCTGAGCGCGGTGGATTGCCGGTCCGCGGTCCGCGCCGCCGTCGCTCCCAACAGCACTGGTTTCCGCAATGGCTTCCGCGTCGTTTTGGCTCGCGTCCCTTGAAGCCGCCCACCCTCACTCACCGCCAGACAGCGAGAATTCACCAGTGCCCGGGCAGGCACTGAAATATGGATGGAGTTGCTAAACCCTTCCGCTAAACTTCCCCTCCATCCGGCCGAATCATGAGAAACAAATTGCATTGCCTGTTCATCGGCCTGGCGTTCATCGCTGGTCTCCGCCCCGTCACCGCCCAGGTCACCAATCTGGGAATCGCCCCGATCGCGGGCGGGCGCTCCCTGCTCTACTGGCCCGTCAGCCCGACGAACTATCTCTTACAAACAGTCACCAACCTCGCCTCCACCAACTGGGTGACGGCCACCAACGCCGTCGCTGTCAACGCGGCCACCGTCTCGAACTCCAGCCCGGCGGGTTATTTCCGCCTGCTGGCCACCACGAACCCCATCGCCGGCATGGCGCGCATCCCGGCGGGCTCGTTCAAAATGGGCAATTATCTTTTCTCCACCACCGCCACCAACGACCTGGACATCACGAACGCCATCCCCACCACCGTATACGTGTCGGAGTTCTACATGGACGTGAACCTGGTCAGTTCCAATCAATGGGCCGCCGTCTATGGCTACGGCGTAAGCCATGGTTACACCTTCGGCCATGTCGGTTTTGCCAAAGCGGGGAACTTCCCGATCTCGCAGTTGAGTTGGCTCGATTGCGCGGCGTGGTGCAACGCGAAGTCGGCGCAGGCGGGGCTCTCGCCGTGCTATTACACCGATGGGGGATCGACGCAGGTGTTCACGAACGCCAGCACTTTTGCGTTTTTATATCTGAACCTGGCCAAAAACGGGTATCGGCTGCCGACCGAAGCCGAGTGGGAAAAGGCGGCCCGGGGCGGCGTCATCGGCAACCGCTTTCCGTGGGGCCACACCATCACCGAGAACCAGGCCAACTACACTGCCAACCCCGGCACGCCCGCCTATGACTTGGCCTCCTACAGCGGTTCCAATACGAACTTCCCCGGCCCGGGCGGCTCCTCCAGTCCGACCGGGTCGTTTCCTCCGAACCCATATGGATTGTATGACATGGCGGGGAATTTTTCCGAGTGGTGTTGGGACTGGTATCCCGTTCCGCCCATTCCGTACCAGTCGGGCAGTCCCTATCTGGGCGGCACCGACCCACTGGGCCCGGGCTCCGGAAGCGGCCACGTCATGCGCGGCGGCAATTGGTTTGAACCCGCCACCACCGCCCGCTGCGCCTTCCGCACCTCCGCCGGCGACACCTCCCCCGTGGGCGGCTTTCGCTGTGTGACCAGGCCAAATTAGCGTTCCCCAAATAAGCCCACATTCCTCGGCGTTACCGCCTTTCTACTAACCTCTACCGAGGGCCGAACACATCTGTGCCGCTGATTTTCACAACTCTCCGGCGAGTTCCCCAACCTCGTCACCAACCCAACCGCCGAAAGCCAAAACCAAAGTCCTGAAGGGACGAAATATAACAGCCCGGGGTAAAGCGACTCAGGGAGCGACGCCCCGGGTCAAGACGCCCCACCACTCACCTCCCATGTTTCCCTTCTGGATTGGCGCGCACATCGCGCCAATCCAGAAGGGAAACATGGGAGGAAGCCCCAAGGGGCAGGAGCGAGAGCAAGAATGAGTTTACCACCCGCCGCAGATGGCTGATCTTCTCGATCTAGAAGGAAATTCGCTTGTGAAGATCCTGAGTCCTTTGCGGGGTTGGTCAAAAGTGTAAATAGTGAGAGACACTTGCACGCGTTGGAACTGGGTCGGAAACAGCTTTTCCGAAAGTGGTCTCTCCGCTAATCTCAGCGTATGGGTAATGGACGCACCGACGCAGATAGCGGATTCATCTCTAAGACCCTCCGCTTCGGTATAACGATAGCCCTTGCGGGCGTCATGATCAGTGCGGAAGCGCAAATCACGAACTGGACGTCCATCCCGAGCTCTCCGCTCACTGGGCCGCCGATGAGTGTAGCCTTTGGCAATGGACGTTACATCGCAACGCTTGAATTGGATTACAACTCGTTTCTCATTTCCGACAACGGCAGAGACTGGAGCAGGCGCCTCATCCCTTACACGCTCACAAATCAGCCAATCGTACGTTTTGCAGGCGATCGATTCTTTCTTCTGTCAAAACCCATGCTTTCCTCGACGGACGGGCTTAACTGGATAAGTTACACGAACGCTGTTGTGCCGATTGCCCTCGCTTTTGGAAACGGCAGATACGTGGCAGTAACCTATGCTTCTCCCAGCATTTTCGTATCCACAGATGCAACCAACTGGACCGTGGCCTCCGCCACGGTTTTGAAACTTCGTGACCTGACTTTCGGCGCGGGCTTGTTTGTTGCTTGCGGAGACTCCAGTATTGTCATCAGCTCGCCTGACGGCTTGAACTGGGCGTATGCCTCGTGGTTGTATCCGAACAATCTTAAATCCATCTGTTATGGTAATGGCAGGTTTGTGTTGCCGAGCTATATGGACGGGCTCCTTACCTCAACCGATGCTGTCAATTGGACACATATCCCATACACGCCTTCCGCCTTCGGCGATATCCCCAATGGCCGCATTGTCTGGGGACGTGGGTCCTTCATTAGTAACGTCGGCAATCCCACAGCTAGTGGTTGTTTTACATCAACAGACGCCACAAATTGGGTGGTTACGGACCTGGTTACAGATTGCACCTTTTCGACAACCACTTGCTACGCATGTTCGGGCCCCGGCTTTAAAGAATCCAACCTGCTCGTTGCACCGTCGAACGCCCCAAGCAAGTTAACGATCACACTCCATCCAGGAATCGAGGTAATCGGGAACGTTGGCAACCGCTACCGCATTGAATTCGCCGACGGCCTCACTCAAACGAATTGGGCCACGGCAACCGAGTTCTATCTTCAACAAAATCCAACGCTTTGGCTCGATCCTCATCCCGCAACGGGAAACCGCTACTATCGTTCCGTACGTTTAGACTGATTAACTGGTTGTAAGCCGACGAAGGGAAAATTCACTACTGAATCCCTGCGCTGCGCCAAACCCGCCCTCAAACCCAGCGCCGTACCGCTTCAGCCGTATCCGACGGCAACTGATTGAAGCACAGTCTCGCCTGGGGCGCGTGTTCGTGCGCCACGTTGAGCAACTTCTCGAACAGCAGAAAATTCGCCGGGACGACCCTCAATCCTGCTCCGATCATGATACAATCGAAACGTTTCCGCTGGAGGCAACTTCGCAGAACCGCCTCGGCCGTTTCGCCAAAGTCCGTCAAACACAATTGCACGTCGTATCCGAGACCGGTTAATTCCGCCCCGCAGGCCTTGAGCCCCGCCATCACCTTCTCCGCCGTCATCCCCGGCGCGTAGCCAGGTTTTGAAAAATCAATCAGCGTCGGCTCCAGCCCCACGATAAGTACGCTCTTCTTGTCTTCCATAATTGCCTCCGGTTGGTTCATGCATTAATGCCAGGCTCCGCACATTCCCCTGCCGATAAGGTAAATCCTGCGCCCCCGCAACCCAAAAACCCTCGAACCGTCCTCCACCTCCCGATTCATTTTTTGCGACTTTTGCGCCTTTTCGCGGCTGATCAGTTTCACGTCTTTCTGAACACCCACTGTTAACCGGCTTGATGTGGGGCATTGGGAGCCAACTTCCGCAGCGCCTCCTGCGCATCCGTCTGCCCTTGCATCGCGGCTTTTCCCAACCACTCGCGCGCGAGCTGTTCGTCCTTTGCCACGCCCTCCCCTGTGCTGTACCGCATCCCCAGGCGATACTGCGAAAACGCGTCGCCCTCAATGGCTCTTTGCAAATAACGTTTGAACGTATCGGCGGCTCGCGGCCAAAAGTTTTCGCCCTCTCTTCCCACATTTTCGTTCCCTATTCCCCCCCTTTGCGCCTCTGCGCCCTGCGCCCCTTGCGTTAGGTCTTTTCCCTCCCTTTAGGAGGGTAAATTGCGGAGCCGCAAACTGCTGCCCCTCAGCCCCGGTTGTTCCTGCGCCGCAGAAATCCCAACAGCAACGTCCCCAAGCCCAACATCGTCGCCGCCGCGGGCTCCGGCACTTCGAACGGTGCCGCGGAGAAAGACAGATCATCAATCCCCATCCCGTCGTCGCGCGGGCCCGGTGATTGCACGTCGGTCCATCGCAGCCAAAGATCCGTGCCCGACACCCAGTTCAGGCCCGTGATGGTGACCGGGCTCAAAATGACATGGTTGGCATTTCCGTCCACGGCGCCTTCCGAGCCGGTGACCACGGGCGACGTCCAGGACAGCGACGACACCGCGTTAAATGAACTCGAAGGTGCGCTGATCGAAGTGGCCGTCGTGCTCCAGCCAAACGTCATCGTCTCCGCCGTGCCGGTGCCCGTGTGCCACTGCTCTCCCGTAAAACCCAGCGTGAAACTATCCAGCGTCTCCCCCGTGTCATTGTGCAGGCGCAAGCCGATATACAAATTACCCAGATCCGGCGTGCCCGGCGTGTCGGATGCCAGCGTGCTCGAGCCCAGGTCGCCCAACGCCCGATCCGTGCTGCTGGCAGAGCCCCAACTCATAAACGCGCCCGTGGTCGAGCTGCCCGCCCCAATCCGAATCCGCTGATGCCCATTCACCCCGCCTTCCGCCGCCGTGGTGGGATGATACAAATACCAACCCAGGATGCTCAACTGGTTGACCGCAGGGGACGCGCTATCGTCAATCCATCCCGCGCCGGCCGACGTGTTTCCCAGGCTCGTATTCTGCGGCGTGTTGGGCAGCGAATCAAAATTCTGGCTGTAGGTTGATCCCGCCGTCGAATAGCTGACAGAGGCCCTCGCCTCTTGAAGGGGCACAACCCCCAAGCCGGCGGCAACCGCAGCAGCAATGGTCAAGGCGGGAGCAGTAGAGCGAGAACCGTGCATGGTCGTCAGGGGTTAAGCGTTTAACCACTTATAAATCATCCGGTAATTCGGTCAACAATATTTTTCCCTTCCACAACCCCAAAGAATTCGCTCAATCCTCGGCTCCTTCCACGCCCCCCTCCACCCCGAATCCTTTCGCAGCCATTGCCCCGCTTTCCCCCTTCGTTCTCTTCGACTGCCCGCGAATCCTTTCGGAGATCTCTACGTTTTCAAAATCTCTGCCGCGACGCGGTCTCATCGCTCCTTGCGTTAGCTCGCCTCTGCGCCCTTTCCGCCGGTGCGCCCTTTCCGCCCGGCCTCAAAAATACCCCAAAATTATTTTTCACTTGGACAGCCTTTGTCCAAGTGACCCTGCTACCGTCTTCGCGAAATGGAGGCTGGGATTCTCAGCTTCCGCCTCAAAAACCGGGAAGAAAGTATGAGCTCAGCCAAAACGATTCAGGATGCTTCCGCCGACGCTGCCGCGCGCCTCGACCCCGCATTTACCCCCCGCCGAACCAGCCTGGTTTGCCCGGGATCCAGCAAGGCCCGCCCCCGGGAATCAAGGTGAATCAAGCCAGTTCAAGGTGAATAAAGGTAAATGAAGCCGATAAAAAAATCGTAAACCGCGCCCGCCCATGAATACCCGCACCGGCAAAATCGCCCGTCTGCCTCTCCACCTCCGGGACCAACTGAATCAACGGCTCCGTAACGGCGAAACCGCCAAAGCCCTCGCCGTCTGGCTCAATTCCCTGCCGGAAGTCCAGGCCGTGCTGGCCGCCCTTTTCGCCGAGAAGCCCATTAGCCCCCAGAATCTCTCTGCCTGGAAACACGGCGGCTATCACGATTGGCTGCTTCACCAGGAATCTCTCGCCTTCTGCCCTCCCCCTCCCCGCCCGGGTTCTGATCCTGATCCTCAATCCCATCCCTCCCTGCCCGACCTCCTCGCCAACGTGCTCGCCGCCCGTTACGCCCAGATGACGCGATCACTTTCCAACCAGGACACTTTGGAACACTGGCGCCGGTTGCGTGAAATCTGTGCGGATGTCTCCAACCTGCGCCGTGCCGACCACCGCGCCCAAAGCCTCAGCCTCGCTCGTGCCTCCCTTTCCCGCCGGAAACTTTGACTTTGAGCTAACCCCTGTAGTTCCTTACATTTACAACGAATGAAACATTCGGGCAGAGCGTTTAAGGCAGCGTTCAAACTCATCGGCCTCGCAGCCATTGCGGCCGTCGTGCTGCTCGTGGTCTTCAAGCTCCTTGTCCATTCGCCGGCCGCCCTCTCCGCGTTTGCCACCACCATCGCGGTCATCTGGATGGCGTTCACCATTTTCACGCTCTACTTCTTCCGCGACCCCGACGCTCGTGTCCCCGCCGGCTCCGGCTTCGTCCTCGCCCCCGGTCACGGCAAGGTGGATGCCATCGAGCAACACACAGAAGCGGAATTCATGGGCGGCGCGTGCCAGCGGATTTCCATTTTTCTTTCGGTGATCGATATCCACGTGCAAAACGCCCCGCTCACCGGCAAGCTCACGTTTTACAAATACACCAAGGGCCAGTTCCTCAGCGCGCTCAAGGCGGAGTCGGCGGTCCACAACGAAAACGCCTACATGGGTTTCGAGGCCGCCGACGCGAAGAAAACAAAGATCGGCATCCGTCTCCTGGCCGGCCTCATCGCCCGGCGGATCGTGCCTTTCGCAAAGGTCGGCGATGAAGTCGCCGCCGGCGAACGCATCAGCCTGATCCAGTTCGGCTCGCGCGCGGACGTCTATCTGCCGCTGAGCGCGCAGATCAAAACCAAGCTGGGCGACCACGTGGTCGGTGGCGAAACCATCCTGGCGACGCTAGAGTAAAGCCAGCCATGACGCATCCGACCCCAAAACCTCCGGTCGCCGAAGAACCGGCGGAACCGAAGCTGAAGATTTATTTCCTGCCGAACCTGCTCACGGCGGCGAACCTGTTCTGCGGTTTCGTGGCGCTGACCAAGATCGTGGAGGCCGACCTGCCCGGGCAATACCAGCAGATCAAGATCGCCATTGGTTTCATTCTGCTCGCCTGCATTTTCGATTTGTTCGATGGCCGCGTAGCGCGCATGGGCGGCGTGGAGAGCCCGTTCGGCCGCGAATTCGATTCGCTCGCCGACCTGATTTCCTTCGGCGCGGCCCCGGCGTTCCTGGTGCACCGCGTGGTGCTCCGGGATACGTTTACCGGCTACCCGGAAGTGGGCTGGTTCATTTCCTCGATCTACCTCATTTGCGGCGCGTTCCGGCTGGCGCGGTTCAACTGTCTCAGCGCCATGAAAACCACGGGCAGTAAGGATTTCCTCGGGTTCCCCATCCCCTCGGCCGCCGGCCTCGTGGCGTCGCTCACGTGGTTCATGATCTGGTGGCAGGAAAAGGAATTTGCCACGGGCACGCTGCGGTATCTGCTGCCCGTGCTGATGCTGTTCCTCTCTTGGATGATGGTGAGCAACGTGAAGTACCCCAGCTTCAAGACCCTGGACCTGCGCGCGACGCGGACTTTTCCCGTCACACTGCTGGCCATCCTGTTCCTGGGGAGCATGGTCATCTTTCGCAACATCATGCCCGTGATCGTCTTTCCGGCGTTCTTCACCATCTACCTGATCTACGGTTTTGTGCGCCCCCATATCTCCCGGCGCATCCGCCATGAAATCGAGGAGGAAGAGGAAGACGATGATGGCGCTTCCCCGCCCAACGGCGTGAGACACTGACCGGACCCGGGCCAACCAACGACGATCCCCAACATTCATGTTGTCGGACCACCCGATCATCCTCGCCGCCATCACGGGTTTCATCAGCGGCCTGCTGCTTTCCATCCCCATCGGGCCCATCAACCTCACGATCATCAACGAAGCGCCGCGCCGCGGCTTCCGTTGGGCGTTGATGATCAGCGCGGGCGCGACGGTGATGGAGGTGATCTATTGTTTCATCGCGTTCACCAGCTTCGCCTCCTTCTTCACGCGCGGTTACGTGAAGGCGGCGATGGAACTCATCAGCTTCATCTTCCTGCTCTACCTGGGCATCCGCTTCCTGGCCACGAAATCGGTGGCGCATCCCATTGATCTCGGCGAGCGCGCGGGACGCTTCGAGCACCGGCTGGAAGAGCGGCTCGAGGAAAAATTTCATCCGCACTCGGCCTTCATGACCGGGCTGGTGCGGGTGATGGGCAACGTGGGCGTGCTGGTGTTCTGGGTGTTCCTGGCCGCGAATTTCATCTCGCGCGAATGGGTGATGCCGGACTGGCCGGGCAAGATTTCCTGCGTGACCGGCGTGGCGGTGGGGACCGGGCTCTGGTTTTTCGTGCTGAGCTATGGCGCCGCCCTGAAGCAGGGCAAATTGAGCGAGCGCACCCTGCTGCGCATCGAGCGCATCTCCGGAATCATCCTCCTCGGCCTCGCCCTCGCCCACGGGGTTCACATCGTGTGGCAGATGGCCCATCACACGATGATGCGTCCGGCTAACGAGATCCAGCACCACGAGCCCGCAACGAACTTACCTCCGTCGCGTTGAGAAAACGAAACGCCCCCTTCGCCAGTTCGCCCAACCGCAAATCCCCGATGCCAATCCGGATGAGCCGCAGCACCTCGAGTTCAAACCCCGCCAGCAGCCGGCGGAGGTGCCGGTTCTTCCCTTCATCCAGCACGATCTCCAGCCAGCAATTCTTTTCGCCGCGGCGCAAAATCTTCACGCTCTTCGCGTTCAAGAACTCCCCTTCCACTTCGCGTCCGGCTTGCACGCGCGCCGCCGTCGCTTCATCCAATACTTGATCCACCTGCACATGATAAATCTTGTCCACGTGCGCAGCCGGATCCGTGAGTCGCGCGCCCCAGGCGGTGTCGTTGGTGAAGAGCAGCAATCCCTCGCTGGCCTGATCGAGCCGTCCCACCGGCGAGATGAATGGCAGGCCTTTTCCCTCGAAACAATCCAGCACCGTCGCCCTGCCCTTTTCGTCCGCGGCCGTGGTGACCAGGCCCCGCGGCTTGTTCAGCATGACGTACATTCGGGCCTCGCTCGCGATGTCCTTGCCGTCCACCTGGAGGCGATCGCGACCCAATTCAATCCGCCACTCCGGATCGCGGCGCACCACGCCATTTACGCGGATCCTTCCCTCCAGCGCGAGCGCCTCGCCCTGGCTCCGCGAACAGTGACCGAGCTTGGACAACGCCCGCGCGAGTCCGGTGGCGGGCCGGGAGCTCCGGCGGTTGCGTGGCGAATGCATCGGCCCAGCAAACACGTTCCCGCCCGCCGAAGCGAGCCTCGAGACGGACGGCGGCTGTGGCGGGTCGCTTCGGAACAATCTCCCGGTAGGGCCGCGCTGCCGCGCGGCTTCGGACGATCAGCAGGTCGTCCAGTGAAAGCAGCCCACAACTCACATCTCCTCAACATTTGCAGTTCGCCCGACCTCTGCTAAATTACGCGCCATGAATTTTCGTCGCTACCGTCCGCAAGTCCTGATCGCCACCCTGCTGCTGGCTGCGCAACTGTCATTTTCGGCACACGCCGCTGAAGCGCACTATCTGAAAAACGGCCGGCCGGTGGTCCAGGAAATCCTCGCCGCTCCCCCTTCGCCCAACGGTGCCGAACAAGCTGCCGACCTGGCCGAGACGATCGCGGTCCACAATTCCTGCTCGCCGGAAGATAAGAAAGCCGCGCTGTCCGAGCTGCGGGTATATTTTTCAACTTTCATGCCGGTCGTGGACCCCGCGATCAACCTGACGAACTGCCCGAAGGCCAATGCGTTTTTCGAACGGCTCCAAAACGAAATCCACGACGCCACGGACGCGGCCAAGAAATATTGGAAGCGCGACCGGCCTTACACCGCAATGCCCGGTCTGACGACCGAGGCGCTCGAAAAAAGTTTCAGCTATCCCAGCGGCCACTCCACGCGCGCGACAGTCATCGCGCTGGTGTTGAGTGAAATATTTCCGGACAAAAAGGATTCGCTCATCACCCGCAGCCGCGAGATTGGCTGGCACCGCGTCCAGCTCGGCGTGCATTATCCCACGGATATCAACGCCGGCCGCGTCTTCGGCCTGGCCATCATGCGCGAGTTGAAAGCCAACAAGGCTTTTCAACGGGATCTCGCCGAAGCCAAAATCGAACTGGAAGCCGCGCATCCCGCGGCGGTCGGAAAGTAATTCGCTACTTCACCACCATGAGGCTGAAGGGCACCACGTAGGCCTGCAGCAGCACCAGCACGCCCATGATCACCGCGAGGATGATGCTGTGCCAGAAGACAAAGCGGAGGATGCTGCCTTCCTGGCCGTAGGAATTTGTGGCGGTGCTGGCCACGACGATGCTCTGGGCGTCCACCATCTTGCCCATCACGCCGCCGGAGCTGTTCGCCGCCGCCATCAGGATCGGGCTCACGCCGGTTTGTTGAGCGGTGATCGTTTGCAGGCTGCCAAATAGCACATTCGACGCGGTGTCCGACCCCGTCAGCGCCACCCCCAGCCACCCCAGCAACACGCCGAAAAACGGGTACATCCATCCCGTGTGCGCCAGCGCGAGCCCGAGCGTGGCATCCGCTCCCGAAAACCGGGTGACCGACCCCAGCGCCAGCATCGCCGCCACGGTGATCAAAGAGAACCGTACCTTCCACAAAGTCTCCAGATAGGTTTCCAGAAGCACGCGCGGCCCAAATCCCATCGCGAGCCCGGCCACGATTGCGCCGAGCAGGATGCTGGTGCCCGTGGCCGAGAGCGGGCTCAGATTGAGTTCGGCGGTTTCCGGCTTGGTTCCCTCCGGCACGACCGGCGGCACGCGCTGCACCTGGTTATGCAATCCCGGCACGGCCACTTTGACTGGCGCCAGTTTCTCCAAGCCCTTCTTCAATTCCGGAAATCCCCAAGCCAATATGAAGAGGGTGAGAATGAGCCAGGGTAGCCACGCTTGAAATACCGCTCGACCAGTGTACGAAGGTTTCGCGGGGGCGTCGCTCTGGACGGCCTTGTGTTTCGCGGCGAAGCCGTCCTTCGGCCGCCACACTTGCAACAACCCGACCAGCGCCGCGATGGAACACACACCGGAGATGGTGTCCACCAACCACGGACCGTGGAGGTTGGAGACGAGGAACTGCGGCACTGCGAACCCAAGGCCCGCCACGAGCGCCGCCGGCCACACGGCCAGCATGCCGCGCCAGCCAGCGTAAGCGCCCACGACCCAGAACGGCATGATCAGCGAGAAGAACGGCAGTTGCCGACCGACCATGGCGGACAATTTGAAAACGTCCAACCCCGTCACCTGCGCCAGCGTCGTCAGCGGAATGCCCACCGAACCAAACGCGACCGGCGCGGTATTCGCGATCAAAGCCAGCCCGGAAGCCTGCAGCGGGCTGAAGCCCAATTGAATCAGCACGGCTCCCGTGATGGCCACCGGTGTTCCGAAACCAGCGACTCCTTCGATGAACGCACCGAACGAGAATGCGATAAGAATCAATTGGATGCGCGAGTCGGGCGCGATCGTCCCCAAGCTGTCGCGCATGACGTCGAACAGACCGCGTTTCACGGTCAACGCGTGCAGAAAGATCACGTTCAGGATGATCCAACCGATGGGAAAGAGTCCAAAGCCTGCGCCGAATACCGATGCCCCGACCGCCTTGTGAAACGGCATGTGATAGCCCACGCAGGCAATCACGAAAGCCACTCCCAACCCCAGGAGCGCCGCGAGGTGGATGCGCATTTGCAGCCACGCGATCGAGCCCAGCAGGACAATCAGCGGGATCGCCGCCACCGCCGTGGACAGCAGCCGGTTGTTCAGCGGGTCATAATTGTGAAACCACATTTCGTTTTGTCACTTCGCATCCATCAAAGCGGCAAAACGCAGCCCGCGGGTCGTGATGCAGAGTTCCTCGAATCCGAGCAGGTCCATCACCGTCGTGTAGATGACCACACCCGTCAGAATGACATCGGCGCGGTTGGGTGGCAGACCGACGATCTTTTTGCGCTCCTCCAGCGTGAGGTTCCACAGCCGCTGCGCGCGCGCTTTGACCTGCCCGACGGTCAAGCGCGTCGCCTCCAACCGCGCGCGGTCGAAGGCCTTCATTTCGCCCTCCATCATGCCAAGGATGCTCGCGGTTCCTCCCGTGCCGGCCAGCACGGCAGAATTGGGCGGGTTGCCGTCGTCCATTTGACCGGCCAGTTCCGCCCCGAGGACGGGAACCACCTCGCGCTTCAAGAGTTCGGCCACCTTTTCGCCGCAGGCCCGCATTTGCGCGTCACCGGGCGGATCGCCGGGCTTCATGCTCTCGAGCAACCGCACGGTGCCGAGCGCGACGCTTTTGCGAAATTGCTGCCGGCCAGCCTCGCCGAGAATAAATTCAGTACTGCCGCCACCGACGTCCAGGAGCAGCAAACGTTCGCCCGTCCATTGGTCCGTTGAAGTCGCGCCACGGAACGCCCAGTCCGCCTCCTGTTCCCCGGAAATGATCTCCACCTGCAAACCCGTTCGCGCGAAAATCGCCGTCGTCAATTCCTGCGCATTCGTCGCCTCGCGGGCGGCGCTGGTGGCAATGACGCGCACCGACCGGGCCCCGGCAAGCTGCGCGCCTTTGGCAAAATCCGCGACGGCCGCGGAGGTGCGTTCGATGGGATCGGCCTGCAAGACGTGCGCTTCGTAAAAGCCTTCGCCCAGCCGCGTCTGGCGGCTTTGCTCGTCGAGGGGTCGCACCTGCGCGCCGGTGACATCGCCCACGAGGAGTTTCACGGAATTGGTTCCGACATCAATGACCGCACGACGAATGGTTTCCACGAGGACAGGAAACTAGGCGGAACCCACCACGCGAACCAAGCCAAAACACATGCCTCGCGTATTTCCCCAGCCTTTGCACGTTGCTTCCCCGCCTCCCGGTTTCGTACACTGGAGGCAAGAGTTGAAATTGCAATGACCGCCAAATTGCTGATCGTGGACGACGAGAAAACGCAGCGCGAGGGACTTCGCGCCGCGCTGGAGGATCGTTACGATGTCTATCTGGCAGAAGACGCCAAGGCGGCGTTCGACCTGCTCGAACAGGAGCATTTCGATGTTTTGCTGACCGATTTCCGCCTGCCCAACGAAGACGGCATGAAACTCATCGCGCGTGCCAAATCGCTGCCGAAGCCGCCCATTTGTATTCTGATGACCGCCTACGGCTCCGAGGAAATCGCGGTCGAGGCGATGAAACGCGGAGCGGACGATTACATCGCCAAGGGCCGGATGCAGATCGATGAGCTCGAAATGCGCATTGCCCGCGCCCTGCGCGGCCAGAAGCTCGAGGCGGAAAACGTCTCCCTTCGCCAGCAACTCGACTCGAAATTCGGGATGGAAAATGTCATCGGCGAATCGGTGGCGATGCAGGAGGTTCTCGACGTGGTGCAGCAGGTTGCACCCACGCGCGCCACGGTGCTGCTCCAGGGCGAGAGTGGCACGGGGAAGGAGCTGATTGCCAAGGTCATTCACCAGCGCAGCCCGCGCGCGCAACAGCCGCTCGTCACCGTAAATTGCGCGGCGCTTTCACCCACGCTGCTGGAAAGCGAATTATTCGGCCACGAGAAGGGTGCTTTCACCGGCGCGCACGAACGGCGAATCGGGCGGTTCGAGCAGGTCCAGGGCGGCACGCTTTTTCTCGATGAGATCGGCGAAATTGACGCTTCCGTGCAGGTAAAGCTGCTGCGTTTCCTGGGCGAACGCACTTTTGAGCGGGTGGGATCGAACAAAACCCTGACCGCGGATGTCCGATTGATAGCCGCCACCAACAAAAACCTGGCAGAGCTGGTCAAAAATGGAATTTTCCGGGAAGACCTGTTCTTTCGCCTGCGCGTTGTCGAGATTACGCTGCCGCCTTTGCGCGACCGCCGGGACGACATCCCGCTGCTGGCAACATCGTTCCTGCGCGAGTGCGCGCGCGAAAACGAAAAAGTGGTGACGGGTTTTACGGCCGACACGATGGACATTTTGCAGCGCCATAACTGGCCGGGAAACATCCGCGAGCTGCGGACCGCCATCGAACACGCCGTCGTGCTGTGTCGCGGTGAACGGATCACGCCGCGCGACCTGCCGCCTTCCGTGCGTCATGGCGCCAGTGCGGCGCCGACCCCGGTGCTCGCTCCCGCGGGACCGGGCAAAATCGAACTCACCGTGAAGGAAGCCGAGAAACAATTGATCATCCAGGCCCTCAAGGATTCCGGTGGCAACCGCACGGCCGCCGCGAAAAGGCTCGGCATGAGCCGTCGCACCCTGCACCGCAAACTGCACGAATACCACCTCGAAGGCTTTTGAGATATGCCGTTGCAGGATTTCATCCATAAGCTCGAGGTCGGCGGGGGTATGCGTTACCTCCGCATGGTGGCGGCGATCCTCGGTCTGCTCGGAGTGGTGGTCCTTTACAACTGGCGGACGTTCCGCAACGAATACACCCAGGAGGCCATGGATTTCTCGCAGGTGGCACGCAGCGTTTCCGGAGGCCAGGGTTACACCACGCGACTGATCCGGCCGTTCAGCGTATATCTCATCACCGAGCGGAACAAGTTCGTTGGCCGCAAGCCCGAAACCAACAAGGTTGCGGACCTCGGCATGGTGCGGGGCGACCACCCGGACATCGCGAATCCCCCGTTGTATCCCGTGGCGCTGGCGGGCTGGATGAAGCTAATGCCCTTCCGCTATCCGGTGGATGAAAAGCGTCCCTTCTGGAGCACGCCGAAAAACCGCATGACCGACCAGGGCGGCCGACAGTTCTGGCGCTACCAGCCGGATTTTTTAATCGGCGTGTTCAACCAGACTCTTTTCCTCGCCACGGTCGTGCTGCTCTTTTTTCTGGCTCGGCGGCTGTTTGACTCCGGCGTAGCCTGGGTATCCACGATTCTGCTGCTCGGCAACGAGTTGCTCTGGCGGTTCGCGCTATCCGGCCTTTCCACGACGCTGCTGCTGCTGATTTTCGTGGGCCTGTTCTGGTGTGTGACGATGCTGGAACGCGAAATCCGCGAACCGCAATGGAAGGCTGGAGGCGCGAATGGCCTGGCCCTGCTGGCGGGTTTGCTGGTCGGGCTGGGGAGCCTGACCCGCTACTCGTTCGGCTTCCTGATCATACCGTTGCTGACTTTTGTCATCATCATCGGCGGGCAACGGCGCTTCCTCTTTTCGGTTCTCATCTTTGCGGCCTTCTCGGTCGTGGTGTTGCCCTGGATGTGGCGCAACTACCAACTCAGCGGCTTTCCCTTTGGCACGACCACCTTCGCGATTTTCGAAGGCGCCTCCTATTCCGAGTATCACCTCCAGCGATCGATGGCGCCCGACATTCATCTTTCGCTGCTCAGCGCGTTCTGGCAAAAACTGCTGCCCAACCTGCGACTCATCCTCCAAAACGATTTGCCCAAACTGGGCGGCTCCTGGATTTGCGCCTTCTTTCTCGTCGGCCTCCTCATCGGATTCCGGCAGCAACCGCTGCGTCGGCTGCGCTATTTTCTACTCATGTGCCTGCTGACTGTCTGCGTGGTGCAGGCGCTCGGCCGCACGCAGATCACGGAGGATTACCCGGACATCAATACCGAAAACCTGCTCGTGCTGCTCTTCCCCCTGGTTTCGATTTACGCCGTGAGTTTGTTTTTCATCCTGCTGGATCAACTCGCTCCGACCATTCTCAGTCTGCGCTATCTCGTCATCGGCGCATTCGCCGTGCTGGTCTGCCTGCCGATGATCCTGGTTTTCCTTCCGCCAAAGACCATCCCGGTGGTCTATCCCCCGTTTTACCCGCCGGTGATCCAAAAGCTCGCCAGCTGGGTCAAGCCGACGGAACTAACCATGAGCGACATCCCCGCCGCCATGGCGTGGTACGGCCGGCGCAAGTGTGTCTGGGTCACCCTCCGGGCAATGCCCGATCGCAAGGACCCCGATTGGCAGGAGGGCTTCGTGGCCTTCAGTGACTGGCAGGTTCCCGTTGTGTTGCTTTACCTCTCGCCGGTCACCATGGACAGCCGGTTTCTGTCGCAATGGCTCCGATCCGGCGAGAAAGGCTGGGGCAGCTTCATCCTGGAAAGCATGTTAAGGAAAGAAACGCCGCCTAGTTTTCCGCTGCGAAAAGCTCCGGCCGGCTGGTTGCCCGAACAATTCGTGCTTACGGATTGGGAACGCTGGGCGCCGGCGGCGCGCCGGGCTCACGGCCTGGAGGTGTCTTCCGATACCCCCTGAGCGCGCACCCGCGCCATTGCGTCGTGCGCAAGCTCAAGAATTCCGGAGAGCGTACCGACGTCGCCCGTCTCCGTGAGGGTCTCCAGCCAGTCTGAAAAGACATTTTCCGGGTGCGGATGGGTTTCGGGCAAAAGCTTCCACTGCCGGGCAGCCCAATCGTAATAAAGCCGGTCCAATCGGTAGGCAAATGGTTTGGACAGCCCGTTCAAGATGTTCGCCAGCATGCAACGGTCGCATCCGGCCTGCACCAGCGCTCCCACGAAACGCAACTCCGTCTCCTGCGCTTCATCCAGTTTAGGTGTCGATTCAGGGCAGAAGCTCAGCCAGCCATCCTCGTACAGTTTCAGCGCGGCCCACCAATTCAAACCCAACTCGTCGCAGACGGACCGGGGACTGACCGCGAACAGCAATTGCTGCGCGGCATGGACGCGCGCGTCGTGTGCAATCGGGGGGAAGTCCGGAGCCGTCAGCGCGATCACCTCCGACGCTGCCATGGCACCCGATCCCAAACCCTGATTCGGCTCAATATTCAGACTCATCCCACGCCTGCACTGCGGTTCTTCACTCCTGCTGCCGTCGCAACCACGCCGGAAAAAACTGCGGGGTCACGCGCAAAATCGTAACACCGCCGTCACGATTGGGAAGAGAAAAGAATTAAATGTGACCAAACCGCTCCACCAAATAATACGGATGCGCGGGGCTGCCTCACTTCGCTTTCGTCGCAGCCGGCGCTCCCAACTCCGCCAGCTTCCGATTCTCCCGGCGCAAGATCGTCGCCTCGATGCGCGGCACGTACATCTGTGTTTCCGCCGGCAGATAGGGCGAAATGGCGTCGAAGCTGCGCGCGTTGTGTTTCGTCAGCAGCTTGCCGACCGTCCCCTGCCCGGAATTGTACGCCGCCAGCGAAAGCCGCCAGTCCTTGAACTGCCCCTGGAGCGCCTTCAGATACTTCGAAGCGGCGGCCGCGCTGAGCTCCGCGTCCAATCGCTGGTCCGGCAACATCGTCCGCAATCCATATTGCTTCGCTGTCGGCGGCATAAGCTGAAAAAGCCCCGCCGCCCCCACCGGGCTCTTCGCCCGCGGATTGAACGCGGATTCCACCTCCGCCATCCAGACGAACTCGACGGGAACTGTCTGCGTGGCGAACACGGGTTTTAATTTCGGGACATAGGTTTTGGCCGCCTCCGGCCAGTCCGCCGAAGTCACCCGCTTGATCCAGACCTCCCGCTGCTGTTGTGCCGTGGGGTTGGGTAGTTTTTTGGGTGGCTGACCGGGTGGCGGTTTGGGAGCCGGTGGCGCCGCGGCGCGCAACTCGTCCGCCACTTCCATGTAATCTATCCGCGCGCGCAACCACGCCGCATAAGGCGCGGTGTCCGGCGATTGCTCCAGCAGGGGCTGGATCGTTTTCGCCGTGTCTTTCAAAGCCGCAAGATCCAGCACGTAATCGCCCTGCAATTCCTTTTCGAATTCGGCGAGAAATTCCTTCACCTTGTCGCGATCCACCTGCTGCAAGGCATTTAACACCCGGTCGTCCAGGTTTTCGCGCGCGAAGTCCTGCGCTGCGTCCATCACGTCATCCAGATTGAAATCCTGGTCCTGGCCCCGCGCCACTGCCGCAACCAGCAGAAAAGCCATGACCACAAAGTATTTCATTGTTCGAAACGTCGCATGCAATCAGTTTGTGTCGCGCCCAAATCCTGACCAAACGTAATTCTACGGACGAAATCAGAACCCGGCCAGACCCATCTCAATCCTATTGGTCTTAAAAGATGGGAATCCCCACCTCGCACTGCTTGCTTTCCGGCCGTTCAGGAATATATTTGACGCTGCCATCTGCATGCGAAGTAACGACCGTTCCCTGCCCGCCAACTCAACCATTCACGCCGTCCGGTCGCGTTTTCTCGCGATCGGTTTTTGCGCCGTTCTCGCCGCCATTGCGCTGCACGGAAGCGCCGCCGAATCGACGACCGCCACGGAGCAAAACGTCCCCATCCGCTTCCTCGACAGCGCAACGGGCTGCGCGGTGCAGCCGGATTCGGTTTCCACTCGCAGTCAATCGCCCGGTGTAGAGGAATTCCGCCCGTCCGGGTCCGAATTCTCCGCGGCCGGCCACGGCACGCTGAAGTTGCAGCGCGGTCGCCACACCGTTCTCGCATCCGCTTCGCGCTACCAACCCATGTCCGGCGACGTCGAAGTGTCCGACTCCGGGCCATACGTCATCCAATTCCTGCTCGACCCCGTCGAAACTCCGGAAGAACTCCGCCCCGAGACCATCGCCGCCCTTCAACGCGATGGCGCGACGTTGCTTCAGGGCTTCATCTCCGATGATGCCACCGGCGCGCCGATTCCCGGAGTGACCGTTCATTCGGAACCCAGCGGCTCCACAACGACCTCCGACGAGCGCGGCTTCTTCCGTCTCTACGTACCCGTGTCGGTCAAATCGGCGCCGACGTCCGCCGCGAAGCTTGTCTTCGAAAAACCCGGTTACCAAACCCTGGAACGGCAAAACCTCGAACTCTGGACACGCGGTGACTGGACATACAAAATTCAACTCCAACCCGGCAAAGGTCTCTCGGTTGTGGACGAAAACCTCACCCGCCATCGCTCCGGTTCGTATTCGCAGATCCTGCCCACGCCCGCCGCTGTCTCACAGTTCGACGAGGTGGTTCCCGCATCCCCAACCATCAAGCCGTTGGCCACCCAGGCGACCAACTCCACGATTCGCGTCCCTCGCAACATCCGCGTGCTGCGCTCCGACGGCGTCACCATCGACTACGTCACCATGAATTATTACGCGCGCGCCGTGCTGCCTTCCGAATGGATCGCCAGTTGGGGCAGCGCTTCCTATCCCGGCGGCACCAATTCGTTGAACGCCGGCGCCGTGGCCGCCCGTTGCTACGCCATCGTGAAACTCAACAATGTTTCCGGCACCAGCACCTACGACATCTGCGCCACCACTTCGTGCCAGGTTTATAATCCCGCAAACTTCAATTCCCTGACCGACACGGCCGTCAATTACACGGAAAACTGGGTGGTCATTTCCGGGGGCGCGATCGCAAACACGGAGTATTCCGCCGAGGACAATTCACTGGGCTCCGCGTGCGGCGATGGCTTCACGGCGCCGACCGGGGGTTGTCTTTTCGACCCGGTCTGCGCGGGCGAGGCTCGCAACGGCCACGGCCGCGGCATGTGCCAGTGGGGCACCGCCAAATGGGCCAGCGGCCGCAAATTCACCGGTAACAGTACCGGCAACTCCACCCTCAATGGCTATCCGCGCCGCGATTGGAAATGGATCGTTCAGCACTACTACCCGACGCTCACGCTCGTGAAAGGCGCGCCGCTGCTCATTGGCGATGACGTCAAAGCCTTCGCCAGCGTCAACATCAACCAATGCGCCGACGGCAGCATCAGCAACGGCATCAATTGTCCGCTGCTGGCCACGTTGCCCGCGAATACCACCGGCGTGATTCTAGCCGGGCCGACGGTCGTGACCAACGACGGCAAAGGTTTTACGTGGTATCAGGTCCAGTGGAACGACGCGAGCAGCACGCTGGGCTGGGTGAAGGAGAATTTTATCGAGCGCGTGTTTTCCACGCCGACCGCTCCGAGCGGACTCACGGCCGCCGCCGCCGGCACCAATCAAATCAACCTGGGCTGGACGGACAACGCCGGCGTCGTGGCCGCCGGCTTCCGGATCGAACGCGCCATCGCCAGCGGCGGTCCCTGGCTCGAAATCAACACGGTCGCCACCGGCGTCACGAACTATTCCGACACGAAGCTCTACCCCGCCAGCACGTGGTTCTATCGCGTCCGTGCGTATAACGCCGGCGGCAACTCCGGTTATTCGGCCACGGCCAGCGTCACAACCTCGAATCCGCCGCCGATCCTGCCCGCCATCGCCAATCGCACCATCGTGGAAGGCACGCAACTCACCTTCACCAACACCGCTTCCGGTCCCGACTTCGTCCAACTGCTCACCGATTTCGAACCATTCGTCAGCGAAACGGCCAACGGCGTAGTGATGTTCCGTGACCCGACGAACTCGGCCACAACCACCGCGTTCATGTCCCCCGCACCCGATCTCGCCGCCATCGCCGACGCCTTCCCCACCAACGGCAATACCAGCGCTCGCGTCCTGCGCGTGAATTGCAATTTCACCAACCCAAGCAATCCGTGGCTTCGCCTGACCACCGCCAGCGCCACGACGTTTCCCAATCCTGTCATCAATTTCGCCGCGCAACTTCGTTTCAAGATTTATTCGGACAAGGCCATCCAGGTCGCTGTCGGCTGTCGCGAAACCACCACGGCTGCCGGGAGCGCAATCGGCTCCAACGGCGGCACCACTGGTGCCATTGAGTGGGCCGGCGTTACCAACGTTTCCGGCACCGCGCCGATGCCCACTCGGAGCCTTTCCGCGTCAAACTGGGCTACGCTTACGTTCAATTTCACGAATGAACCCATTCGCAGTTTCTCCAGCGGCAACGGGGTCCTCTCCACCGCCTCGGGCCTCGGCACTTTGGAGCATCTCGCGATCGTGCCAACCGGCGGGACGGGAGCCTATAATATCTACCTGGACGATCTCGCAGTCGTGACGCCGCGCAAATTTACCTACAGTCTCGCCGCGGGCGCCCCCGGCAACGCCAGCATCGGCGCAGCCACCGGCATTTTCAGTTGGTCGCCCTCCGAAGCCCAGGGCCCTTCGACAAATACGATTTCCGTCATTGTGACCGACAACAGCAGCCCCGCTCGCAGCACGACAAACACCTTTATTGTCGTCGTCAACGAAACCAACTCCGCCCCCGTGCTCGCCGCCATTCCCGACCGCACCGTTCACGCCGGCACGCTTGTCACCTTTACCAATTCCACCACCGATTCCGACCTGCCCGCCAATCCCCTCAGCTACTCGCTCGACCCCGGCGCCCCGGCCACGGCTTCCGTGGATTCCATCACCGGCGTTTTCAACTGGCTCACCGCCGACGCCAATGCGGGCAACGCTTATCCAATCACTGTCCGCGTCACCGACAATGGCATTCCGCCCCTCTCCGACACACGGACATTCTCCGTTGCCGTGGAACCGCGCCCCACCTTCCAGGCACCCATCGCATCCGGCTCCGGCATCGTCCTCAATTGGAGCACCATTCCCGGGTCTCCCTACACGGTCCAATACAAGGACGAAATCCTCGCCGACTGGACCAACCTCCTCTCTCTCACCGCGACGAGTTCCTCAGCCTCCATCACGAATTCCCCGGCCACCCCTCAGCGCTATTTCCGCATCCTGGCGAATTAGCGCCGGACCCGCGGTTTGGAATTTGATGTTGGGTGTTTATCTGGTCCTTGGTTCTTGGAGCTTATTCTTCTTTAGCCTTCAGCCTTCAGCCTTTAGCCTTCGTTCTCGTGAGCATTTACAAAACGCGCGAAGGCGCCCGCCTGCTCGAAAACGAAAATCGCTCCGGCCACTGGAACCGCTGGGGCCCCTACCTCGCCGAACGCGCCTGGGGCACGGTGCGCGAGGACTACAGCCCCAACGGGGATGCGTGGTCCTATTTTTCCCACGACCAGGCCCGCTCGCGCGCCTATCGCTGGAACGAGGACGGCCTCGCCGGCATTTGTGATCGCCATCAATATCTTTGCTTCGCCCTGGCCCTCTGGAACGGCCGCGATCCTTTCCTGAAGGAACGCATGTTCGGCCTCACCGGGCCCGAGGGAAATCACGGTGAGGATGTGAAGGAGTATTATTTCTACCTCGATAATACGCCCACGCATTCCTACATGAAGTATCTCTACAAGTATCCGCAGGCGGAATTCCCCTACGAACGCCTGCGGGAAGAGAATCGCAAGCGCGGCAAAAAAGACGGGGAATTCGAGCTCGTGGACACCGGCATCTTCGCGGAGAACCGCTATTTCGACGTCATGGTCGAATACGCGAAAGTCACCGCCGAGGACATCCTTTGTCGCATTACCATTTCCAATCGCGGCCCCGAGGCCGCCCCGATCGACGTGCTGCCCACGCTGTGGTTCCGCAATAACTGGCGCTGGGACGGCAATACCCACCCGCCCGCCATCTCGATTCCGGTCGAGCGCGCCACGCCGCCGGGTACTTTGCTCGCGAGCCACAACATGCTGGGCGATTACCTGCTTTGCTCCCAGGAAGGCGGCGAGCTGCTTTTCACCGAGAACGAAACTAACTGCCCGCTGGTTTTCAATTCGCCGTCGGCCACTTCCTTCGTCAAGGACGCCTTCCACGAATACGTCGTCAAGGGCCGCCGCGAGGCCGTGAACCCCAGCGGTCGCGGTACTAAAGCCGCCGTGCGCTACCACGCCGATGTCCTCCCCGGCCAGAGTGTCACCTTCGAACTTCGCCTCGCCAGCAAGGAACTCGTCAATCTCGCCGATCCCTTTACCGGGCTCGCGTCCCAGTTTGACCAGCGCAAAGCCGAGGCTGACGAATTCTACCGCGTCGTCCTCGGCAGCGGACTCAATCCCGAGGAAAGCGCCATCGCCCGCCAGGCTTTTGCCGGCCTGCTTTGGTCCAAGCAATATTACCATTTCGTGGTGAAAGACTGGTTGCGCGGCGATCCGGGAAATCCGCCGCCGCCGCCCGAGCGACACGAAGGGCGCAACCACGATTGGATTCAACTCTTCAGCCGCGACGTGCTGTCGGTGCCCGACAAATGGGAATTTCCGTGGTTTGCCACCTGGGACCTCGGCTTCCATTGCACGGCGCTCACGCATGTGGACCCGCAGTTCGCCAAGGAGCAGATCATCCTCATGCTCCGCGAATGGTACATGCATCCCAATGGCCAGATTCCCGCGTATGAATGGGACTTCGGCGACGTCAATCCACCCGTGCTCGCCCTGTCCGCGCGCGCCGTCTTCGAAATGGAGCAGCGCATCACCGGCAAGGCGGACTACCAATTTATCGCGCGCGTGTTCCAAAAGATGCTGCTCAATTTCACGTGGTGGGTGAACCGCAAGGATCCGCTCGGCAAAAATATTTTCCAGGGCGGTTTCCTGGGCATGGACAACATCGGCGCGTTCGACCGCGGCAAACTTCCGCCCGGCTACATGCTCGGCCAGGCCGACGGCACGAGCTGGATGGCGGCCTTCGCCAAGACGATGTTCTCGCTGGCGTTGCTCCTTGCCGACCAGGACCCCACTTACGAGGACCTCGCCAGCAAATTCTGGGAACACTTCATTTACATCGCCAACTCCATGAACAATCTCCACGACCCGAAGCGTTCGCTTTGGGACGAGGAGGACGGTTTCTTTTACGATCAACTGATCGCTCCCGATGGTTCGCGCTTTCCGATTCGCGCGCGCACCATGGTTGGCTTTGTGCCGATGTTCGGCGCCACCACCGTGCACGTCGGTGCGTTCGATCGCTTCAAGGGCTTCCAACGGCGGCGGCAGTGGTTCGCGGAGCACAAACCCGAGCTGCTGGAAAGTGTCTCACCCATGATGACACCCGGCCCGAATCACACCGTAATCCTCGGCCTCGTGCGCCCGGACCAGCTCCGTCGCATGCTCACCCGCATGCTCGATGAAAATGAATTTCTTTCGCCCTACGGCATCCGCGCAGTTTCCCGCTATCATCTTGAGCACCCGCTGATTTTCAACATCGATGGCCAGGAACACCGCCTCGACTACGAACCCGGCGAATCCCAGACCAATCTCTTCGGCGGCAACTCGAATTGGCGCGGCCCCGTCTGGATGCCGGTGAATTTTCTGATCATCTTTTCCCTGCGCCAGTATCACCTCTATTACGGTGATTCACTGAAAGTCGAATGCCCCACCGGCTCAGGCAATTTCATGAATCTTCACCAGGTCGCCAATGAAATCGCCCGTCGCATCTCGAACATATTCCTGCGCGATAAGAATGGCCGCCGGGCCGTGTTCGGCGATTGCGACTACTTCAATCAAGATCCCAACTGGCGCGATCTCATTCCGTTCTACGAATATTTTCACGGCGACACCGGCCGCGGCTGCGGCGCCAGCCATCAAACCGGCTGGACCGGCCTCATCGCCCAGGTCTTGATGAGCCGCGGCGCCCGCCCGGAGATCACGCCACTCTGCCACCCACCGCAAAAATCCTGACCTCATGCTCGATGCCGGCATCCTGAACGGCTATTTGAAGCGCAACATTGCCGAAATTTGTCCCATTGGTTTCATCAGCCCGGCCGACAACCACTGCGCCCACTTTGTCGCGCACGTTCTGCAACTCGATTTCGGTTTTACCTGTGGCCGTGCCTGCAACCGCAAAGGCGGCGCCAACGTCCGGGTTCACGAAATTTTTGCCCACTGCCCCACCACGCACGAGATCCTCGACCGCCAGACCGACGAAGAAGGCCTGATTTTTGTAAGCGCCAGTTCGAGCTTCAAAGGTTCTCCCACCCGCCTCGAAAATATCCCCAAAAAGCACCTCGGCCTCCTGCTGGGCAAAAAGGTCTGGCACTACAGCAACTCCAAAAAACAGGTCGTCCGCGAAAACGTGAAAACATTCGCGAACCACTATCCCAATCAGGAAAACGCCATCTGGTTCGGCTCGCTCCCGGCTGGAAGCCGTCTGCAGGCAGCCGCCGAGTCAGACTTGAGAAACCTCCGTGACAAAATCTGATCCGAGCGTTTCGACCCACGCTGGCTTCGGATTCCGACCGATCGTTCGGATAAAAAAGAAGTCCGACTTCACGCCCCGGATGCGAAAATGACTCTTTCCTTCCGAGGTTTCGCATAACTCGATTCGCAACGGCCCGCCGCCTTTCGGGCATCGCAACGTTCGAACCTCTGCTGCAGTTCCGCGACGCAGCGTCTCGTGAATGTGCACTTCCTCTCGACTCATGCAATTCCAGCGCCAATAAATCGCGTTGCTCATGCCGAATCTTGGAATGAGAATCCAATCCCGCACGCCGTCGCCGTCCTGGAGAGCCCAGTCCGTGCTCTCGATCAGGTCTTCGAACTCCGGCTCTCTTTCCAACATGTATGCTTCCGAAGCCGGAGTGGAGTGGAAGTCCGGCGTCAGCAATGAATCAGCATGCTTGCAGTATTCAACATACGCGCGAATCAAGCTCCTGATCTCAGGGTGGTTAAAATCAGACGACGGCGTCCAGGTCCCAGAGCAATTCGGAAAGTCGGCGACCCCCTGAATGACCTCGCCGAGCTCCACCTCCTCGTAAAGCAGGACGTACCGTCTTGAAGCGGATGGCGGTTTCATGGGGTTCCTCTGCACAGCAGGCTGCAACATAACGTAAGAAATAGATATCTGATGAACATGGCCGTAAGCCAACTCAAGGATCACCTGCCGCCGCGAACAGTGCACCGCGTACGCGAACAGAGTGCCCTCGCAACGTCGAGTGAAACGACCTCATTAGACATCGTCGTAATATTTGACGCCTTTTGGGCCGGGTCAATGAGTGGACCAGCCATCAAGAAATTCAATGGCGCCTGCCTATTTATCAATTAACAGACACCGCCGAAATCAGCTTACGGTCCCGCGGAGTGAAAACGCACGCCCGAAAATTTGCCATTTGCATTGCCGGCCTTTACCTGGCTTGGGGACTCTTTGCGTATTTTGGCAGCCTGGGAACTGAAGGCCACGATTGGTGGCCGTTGACTCTGTACTTTGTCATCTGGCCCCTCGGTCTGATATTCGAATTGGTCTCCACTGCCATCTGGGACCAGATTTTTCCCCACTCCGCGCCGGCGTGGGCCTGGCAGTCATATGATTGCGTGGCGGGCATTTTTTATCTCGGGATCGGCACCTTGTGGGTCTGGTATTTGAGCCGTGCGTTTGTCCGTGGCACCGGGTGGACCTGGCGTCGCCTCCAGTCCGGGCGTGCATCGCAGCAGGGATGATGCGTTCCATTTTGCGCCCTGATGCTTGCGCCTTAGGTTGTCCGACATTAGGCTGGGGCCACCCGGATTCGCTGTAACCGATGCCTGATATTGCCAAACCGCCGGAGTTGGTCGTGCGCTGGAAATCTCCCGGCGCACTGCTGGCCGTCATCTCGGGTGATTGGCGCACCCGGGCCTCGCTGCCCGGCATCGAATCCGTCCAATCCCATCTCGCCGGTGAGGCCAGCTCCAAATCGCTTGAATTTGATTCCACGGCCCTCGGCACCTGGGATTCGCGGCTCGTCGCGTTTCTGGCCCGTTGCCACGAATTGTGCGACGAGAAAAAACTCCAGTTCCTCGAAGCGGGCCTGCCCGAAAATCTTCGCGGCCTCCTCCGCCTCGCCGATGCGGTCCCCGAGACCAAGGACGCCCGCGGCCACACGCCGGCGGCGCCGTTCCTGCAACGCATTGGCGACGCCGGTATCCGGGCCTGGGACGAATCCATCAGCTTCTTCACCTTCCTCGGCGAAAACCTCCAGGCCCTCGGCAAACTCATTCGGGGCAAGGCGCAATTCCGCTCGTCGGACACCTTCCTGGTCATGCAAGAATGCGGGCCGCAGGCGCTGGGCATTGTCGCGCTGATCAATTTTCTCGTCGGCCTGATTCTGGCATTCGTCGGCGCCACCACGCTGCGTCAGTTCGGGGCTTCCGTTTACGTCGCGGACATGGTGGCCATCGGCACGGTGCGGGAAATGGGTTGCATCATGACGGGCATCATTCTCTGCGGCCGCACCGGGGCGGCGTTCGCGGCGCAAATCGGCACCATGAAGGTGAACGAGGAAATCACCGCGTTGCAAACCTTCGGCATTTCGCCGGTCGAATTTCTCGTCCTGCCCCGGATGATCGCGCTCATCCTCATGATGCCGCTCTTGTGCGTGTTCGCGGATTTGATCGCGATTTCGGGCGGCTATTTCGTTTCGGTGGGCATGCTCGATGTCACCCCGGCCGCTTACCTGGGGCGGACTTTGCACGCCATCAAACTGTCCAGCTTCCTGCTTGGCATCGGCAAGGGCGCGTTCTTCGGCTTTATCGTGGCCTACACCGGCTGCCTGCGCGGCATGCAATGCGGCTCCAATGCCGCCGCCGTCGGCGAGGCCACCACCCGGGCCGTCGTCGCCGGCATCACCGCCATCATCGCGTCCGACGGCATCTTCGCGGTCATCTGCAATGCCGTGAACCTTTGAACGAATTCCATGCCGGACCCGGAAACCAAAATCGAAATCAAAGACCTCACGATGGCCTACGGCTCCTTCGTGGTCATGCGCAACATCAACGCGAGCATCAAGCGCGGCTCGATTTTTGTGGTCATGGGCGGGAGCGGTTGCGGCAAAAGCACCCTGCTCCGTCATCTCATCGGCCTGCGCCGTCCCGCCCAGGGCGACGTCCTCTACGATGGCCGCAGTTTTTGGAACGCCACCGATGAAGAGCGCCAGATCCAACTGCGCAAATTCGGCGTACTCTTCCAAGGTGGCGCGCTCTGGAGCTCGATGACACTGGCCGAAAACGTCGCCCTGCCCCTCAGCGAATACACTGACCTTTCGGCATCCGACATCCAGGACGTGGTGCGCCTCAAGCTGGCACTGGTCGGCCTGAAAGGTTTCGAAGATTTTTATCCATCCGAAATCTCCGGCGGCATGTGCAAGCGGGCCGGCCTCGCCCGCGCCATGGCGCTGGATCCGGAAATCCTCTTTTTCGACGAGCCTTCGGCCGGGCTGGACCCCATCAGTTCGCGTAATCTGGACCAGTTGATCCTGGCCTTGCGGGACAGCCTCGGCACCACCATCGTGGTGGTTACGCACGAACTGGCCAGCATCTTCACGATCGCGGACGATTCGATATTCCTCGATGCCGAATCGCGCACCGTGCTCGCCCAGGGCAATCCCCGGGAACTCCGCGACCATCCGCCCGATCCGAAGCTGCGCCGATTTCTCACGCGCGGAGCATCGTCCAGTGATACAGAGACCTCAGCGGCGTCCGGCCAACGGCCGCTAACTCAAGCCACTCATCCATGAGCAAGAAAGCCAGTCCCACAGCCATCGGTTTGTTTGTTGTCATCGGCGTCAGCCTGGGGGTGATCGCCCTGATCATCTTCAGCTCCGGCCGGCTCTTCAGCAAACAGGACAAATTCATCCTCTATTTCAACGCGTCCCTGAAAGGCCTGAACGTCGGGGCGCCGGTCAAAATGCGTGGCGTCACCATCGGTTCGGTTTACGAAGTCCTCATCGCCCACAACCAGACCACGAACGATTTCGCCATGCCCGTCATCATCGAGGTGGACGAAAAACTCGTCCGCGCCAAAACCGACCGCAACATCAATCTGGATAGCGATACTTTTGTGAATCAGGCGATCCGGCGCGGCCTGCGCGGCAAGCTCGATACGGACAGCCTGGTGACCGGCGTCCTCTATGTGGAACTCGAAATGATGCCCTTTCCCCCGCCGGCGGTCTTCCACCAGATCAAACAGGAATACACCGAAATTCCCACCGCCCCCACGGAGATCCAGCAGTTGCTGGCGAATCTGGCCCATCTCGACCTGAGCGGTATCTCGGAGAAACTCAACGCGCTCTTGGGCCGCCTCGACACCGCGCTCTCCCAACTCAACGTGCGCGAAATCAACGCCGGCGTGACCAACATCCTCATCTCCGTGGATAAGCTGATCAATACGCCCCAGCTCACCAACGCCCTGACCGAGGTGAATTATCTGATCGCCGATCTGCGCTCCACCGTCGCCCGGCTGGATCATCGCATCGATCCGATGGCCGACGGCGTCACCAATGTCCTGCACGACGCGCAAGTTACCTTGCAGGATCTGCGCCATGGCCTGAACGGCCTTTCGGGCATGGTGGAACCGGACGCACCCTTCCGCACCGATATCACCGATGCCCTCGACCAGCTCGGTCGCGCTGCCCAGGCCGTGGCCGATCTCGCCGAATTCCTGCAGCGAAACCCCAACGCCCTGATCACCGGAAGAAAATCATCCTCCAGCCAGCCATGAAATTACGACGACTACCCGCTTTGGCCGCCATCTCCCTGTGCGTCCTCGCCGCCGGCTGCATTTTCAAGCCGACGACGGTCACCACCCACAGCTATATCCTGTCGCCGCTGGCCGCCGCTGAGGACAGCGCCCCGGCCAGCCACCTGGCCATTGGGGTGGGGATAGTGAAATTGCCTCCGTATCTTCTGCGCCGTTCGGTGGCGGTGCGCGAAGGCACGAACGAGGTTCGCTACCTCGAGGGCTCGCTTTGGGCCGAGTATCTCGATCAATCCTTCCAGCGCACACTGGCCGCCAACCTCTCCCGGCTCTTGCATACCGACCGCATCCGCCAATCCGCCTGGCAACGCCATGAGATTTCCCTCGCCGTGTATGTTTCGATCGAACGATTCGACGTGAACCAGGAAGGGGTGGGCGTGCTCAGCGCCTGGTGGCGCCTCACCAGCCCGGGCGGTGATAAAGTCCTCAAAAGCGGCCAAAGCGACCTGCGCATCGAGGGTCCCAAACCGACCGAAAATGCCGGGTCAATCGTCCGCACGCTGAGTGAATTGAACGCGCAACTCAGCCAGACGATCGCGCAAGCCATTGGCGCCTTGCCGCCGGGTGACATCTCCCAATCGCAACCATAATCTTCTGGCGAACCCGTCTCGTGACTGCTACGCTCCGCGGCAATCAGAGTAGAAAAAGTTCCATATGGGCGTAAGTGAAGCGGGCTCTCAACTGATCCGTAAACCAGGCAGAAAGGCACTCGGTGATGTCCTGAGCCGCAAGCTCTGGTTTTTGGATGCCGCCGCCCTCACCGCCCGCGCCCGCGCCCGCACTGGCATTCATGACTTCGACGACCCGGCCGTCGAACCTGCGCTCTCCACTTTGACGCAAAGCCTGGAAGGCCAGGCAAATCTCCATCCCATCGGACGCTTCTTGATGCGGATGCACCTCCAGGGCCTGCTCGAAACCCGCTTGCGCCTCGCCGATGCCTGGCGCAAAACCGGCGCTGAACTCGACCAGGTTCCCCTGCGCGCACCCGTCTTCATCGTCGGCATGCCCCGCAGTGGTTCAACCTTTCTGCACGAATTACTCGCCGCGGATCCCGCGAGCCGTTCGCCGCGGGTCTGGGAAGTCATGTATCCCCTGCCTGCGCCGGAGCCCGGCCGGAAAAAGGATTTTCGGGTCACCAAGGCCGCCACCAGTCTCTGGTGGTTCCGGCGGCTGGCGCCCGAAGCGGACTCCGTGTATCCCATGCGCGCGGAAACGCCTCACGAGTGCGCGGCCATCCAGAGCTATACGCTGCTCTCGGAGGAATTTATCTCCACGTGTCGTATTCCCGCCTACGAATCATTTCTGCACGCTGCCGACCTGCGGCCGGTTTATCGCTGGCAACGGCGTTTCCTCCAGCATCTCCAATCGCGCAGCCCGGAACGGCGTTGGATGCTGAAGTCCCCCGATCACATCAACGCGCTGCCGTCGTTGTTTTCCGCGTTCCCGGATGCCTACGTCATCCAGACCCATCGCAATCCCCTCGACGTGATTAAATCCTCCAGCCATCTCACCGAGGTGCTGAGCGGATTGTTCACCCGCCCCAGTCAGCGCGGTGAACTGGGACCGCACGAAGCCAAAGTCCTGGCCGCCCGCATGGAGCGCATCATCAAGTTCCGCGATGACCATCCGGGACTCGCCAGCCGGTTCATTGACGTCAACTATTCCGAGTTGGTCGCCGATCCGATTGCGATGGTCCGCCGGATCTACAAACAAATTGACGCCGATCTCCCGGAATCCACCGCCGCCAGAATCCAGCACCTCGCGTCTCATCGTTCCCGCTATCGCCGCCCCCGGGCCGTGCCCGCGCTGGCCGAACTCGGCTTGAATTTCGAAACCGAGGCCCGCCGCTTCGACCACTACTGTTCCCGCTTCGGCGTCCCCTGCCGCCAACCCGGCGCCTGAGCCATTGAAACGCGTCAGCGTCTTTCTTCTTTTCCTCGGCCTGCTTTTCCTTGGCGGCCTGGTCTGGAAAATTGGCCTCCCCGAACTCGGCCGCGAACTTGGCGTCCTCGGCTGGGGACTCATTCCGATTATCCTCTGTGAAGGTCTGGCCGATTTCCTCCACACCGTGGCCTGGCGTCATTGCCTCACCAAGCCTTATTGTGATTTGTCTCTCCTCCGCCTCTTTCGCATCCGCATGGCCGGCTTCGCCATCAATTACCTCACACCCACGGCCTCGGTCGGGGGCGAAGTCGCCAAAGCCGTGCTGCTGGCTTCTTCCCATCGCGGACCCGAAGCGGTGAGCGGCGTGCTCATCGGCAAATTCTGCTTCGCCTTCGCGCATCTCCTCTTCGTTGTCGTCGGCTCCATCCTGTTGCTCGGCCACCTCAGCCTGCCGGCGGGCCTGTGGGGCGCCATGTTCTTCAGCAGCGCACTCGTGTCCATCGGCATGATCGGTTTCCTGCTGGTGCAAAAGAAAGGCAAGCTCGGCGCCATTGTCCGCTGGCTGGCGGCCCGAAACATCGGGGGCAAATTTTCCCACACCGCCGCCCGGCACATCAGCGCTGTGGACGACGCCCTCAAACTTTTTTACCGCGAGCGCCCCCATCAACTCGCTTATGCCCTCGCCTGGCACTGCGTCGCCTATTCGCTCACGATCGTGCAAACCTGGATATTCTTCCGCCTGGTCGGCCAGGATGCCTCGCTCGTCATGGCCGCCACCGCGGCGCTGCTCGGTCTCTGGTTCGACCTCCTCACCTTCGCTGTACCGCTCAATCTCGGTTCCCTCGAGGGCACCCGCATCGTCACCCTCAAAGCCCTCGGCTGCACCGCCCTCCTGGGCCTCACCTACGGCTTCGCCATTCGCTTCGCCCAGCTCTTCTGGGCAGTCTTCGGCCTCTTCGCTTACTGGGGTTTGACCGCCGAGTCCAAGCCCGCCTTGCAATCCCCTCCAAAGTAAGCACACTATCGCACGAGTCATCGCGTCCAGACCCACCAGACGCTCACTCGACAGAACGACCGGGCCGTTCGCGCGGGCTCAAGGAAACAACACGAGCAAAATGCCGAAATCGGAATCAAAAGAAACTGGCGCGTCCAAATCATCGCCAACCTCTTCCAAGGACCCTGCCGCCCCCGTCCTGTCCCCCAACGGCACCAGCCGCCTCATCCTCGGCCTCGTCAAACCTTACCGTGGCTGGCTCACCATCGTGTTCATCGCGATGATCGTCGAAACCGCCATGAGCCTCGCGGCGCCGTGGCCCCTCAAGGTGGTGATCGACAACGTGGTCGGAAACCACAAGCTGCCCGAATGGCTGTTGTGGATCCACGACCTGCCCTTTGCGAATTCCCGCACCGGCCTGGCGCTCTTTGCCGGCATCAGCATCGTGGTCATCGCCGCCATTGGCGCCGTCGCGAGTTATATCGATAATTACTACACGGAAAGCGTCGGCCAATGGGTGGCCAACGACCTTCGCCTCAAGGTTTATCACCATCTCGAACGCCTCTCACTCGCGTACTACGACACGCATCAGACCGGTTCGCTGCTGAGCACCATCAGCGATGACGTGGGCACCATCCAGGACTTCGCCTCCTCCGCGACGCTCACCATCCTGATCGATCTGCTGACGATCATCGGAATTCTCGGCGTGATGTTCTGGCTGAACTGGGATTTCGCCTTGATCGCGGTTTCGGTCACGCCATTCCTGCTACTGTTCGTGGCCCGGTTCAAAAAGGCGGTGAAGAAGGCCACGCACGAAGTCCGCAAACGCCAGAGCGACATTGTCGCGGTCGTTCAACAGGGTCTCGAATCGGTCCGCGCCGTCAAAGCCTTCAATCGCGAGGAACTCGAGGAAGATCGGCTGAGCCAGGCGAGCCGCGCCACGGTTGAAGCCGCGCTCAAGGCGCGCCGGGTGAAATCCCTGCTCTCGCCGGTGGTGACGGTCACGGTATCCCTTTGCACCGCCTTCGTGTTGTGGCGCGGCGCGGACCTCATCATGGACCACGCCATGACCGTGGGCGCCCTCACGGTTTTCCTCGCCTATCTCTCCAAATTCTTCAAGCCCGTCCAGGACTTGGCCAAGATGACCAACACCATCGCGCAAACCGCCGTCGGGCTCGAACGCGTGCGCGCCATCCTGGAGGCCGATACCATTATTCCCCAACGCCCCGACGCCCGCGCGCCCGGAGCTCTGCGCGGCGATATCGTGTTCGAAAAGGTCGCGTTTGCCTACGACCCGGAAGCCCCCGTCTTGCGCGAGGTGAACTTGAAAATCGCCGCCGGCCAGCGCATCGGCATCGTCGGGCCCACCGGCGGCGGTAAATCCACCGTCGTCAGCCTTATCCCCCGTTTTTACGATCCGACGGGAGGCGTCGTGCGGGTGGACGGCGTGGACATCCGCGATTACACGCTGGAAGGCCTGCGCGAGCAGCTTGGTTTCGTATTGCAGGATACTGCGCTGTTCCGGGGCACCATCCGCGAAAACATCGCCTACGGCCGCGCCGGCGCCACCGAGGCTGAAATTCTTGAAGCCGCCAAACTGGCGAACGCGGACGAGTTTATCTCCCGCATGCCCCACGGTTACGACACGATGGTCGGCGAACGCGGTTCGACCCTTTCCGGCGGCCAGCGGCAGCGCATCGGCATCGCCCGCGCCCTCGTCCGCAACGCGCCCATTCTCATCCTCGACGAACCCACCGCCGCGCTCGACACCGAATCCGAAAAACTGGTAATGGAAGCGTTGGAACGCCTGATGAAAGGCCGCACCGTGATTACCATTGCCCATCGGCTCAGTACCATCCGCGACGCCCACAAAATCGTCGTCCTCAAAAACGGCCTCGTCGCCGAGGAAGGCACGCATGACGAGCTCGTAAAACGTGGCGGCGTTTACGCCGAACTCCACCGCATCCAAACCCAGCCCGACAATGCAAAACCCGCCGGCGCATCCTGATCTGCCTCCCCCGCCGGAGCGTGGCCGTCCCCGGCCACAGCAACGTCCGTCTGCTCGTGCGCGCAGGATAAGGCCGCTTCTACCGGCTGCGAATACGGCCGGTTTTTGCGCGCGTCCCCGCTTCGGCACATTGCTGCGCCCGAAAACGGGCGCGCTCCGCCAAGGCAATTATCGTCACCTGCTCTTTCAAGATTTGATCCACCCGTGTATCCTCCTCCAAAATTGATATGCCCTCCCGCTCGATAATCATCCTCCCCGACGACTCCGCTGAGCCGATTCTTGAAGTCATCGCCGCCGCCAAAAGCAGCCTGCGCGTGAAAATGTTCGTCTTCTCCGACCCCGACTTGCTGAAAGCGGTCGTGGAGGCGCATAAACGCGGGGTCAAAGTTCGCGTCATGCTCAATCCCGCCCGCCGCAACGGCGAGGATGACAATCGCGCCACCCGCGCCACCCTGAAAAAAGCCGGCATCGCGGTCAACGACAGTAATCCCGCCTTCGGCCTCACGCACGAAAAATCCATGGTCGTGGACGAGGCGACCGCCTTTGTAAAATCGTTGAATTGGGCCACCGAAAACCTGACCTCGACGCGCGATTACGCCGTGGTGACCGACCATGCCCATGAAGTCGCGGAAGTGATCCGCTGCTTCGAAGCCGACTGGCATCGCAAGGCTTTCAAGCCCGAGGCGGATTCCAACCTGATCTGGTGCAGCGGCGGGGGCCGTGAACGTGTCGCCCATTTCATCGACGAGGCCAAGCACACGCTCTTCGTCCAAAACGAACGCTACCAGGACAGCGTGATCATCGAGCGCCTCGTCCGCGCCCGGGAACGCGGCGTCAAGATCCACGTCATGGCCCGCCCGCCCCACACCCTCAAGATGGACAAGCTCATCGAAGGCGTCGGCGGCCTGCGCATCATGGATGACGTGGGCATCAAGATTCACAAACTCAAGAAGCTCAAGCTGCACGGCAAAATGCTCCTGGCCGACAAATCCCGCGCCATCGTCGGCTCCATCAATCTCGCCCCCGGCAGTTTCGACGACCGCCGCGAACTGGCCATCGAGGTCCACGACGACGATCTCATCGAGCGCCTCTGCAAAATCGCGCATCACGACTGGAAGCATTCTCATCCGCTCGATCTTACCGACGACGGTCTGCTCGCCGACTTGGACAAGCGCAAGGAAGCGAAGGAGGGTGCCGAAAAATTGGTGCTCTCGACCAAAGGCGGCAAATCCAAATCCAAATCCAAAAAGTCCAAATGACGAATACCACGCCTCCCCGTAGCGCAGGCGTCCTCGCCTGCGGGTTCACCGGGCGTCCCGCCCGATGTTCAGGGCGACGTCACGATTAGCACCCTTCACGCCTTCCCGTGCCTCGAGAAATAACATCCTCCGCGCCGGTTGGTGGGCTTCGTGGCCTGGTCATTCTTCTCGCTCTCCTCGCCTTTGCCCTCGTCATCACCGGCTGTTCCGTCGTGCGTGGCACCTCGAACCAGACCCGCGCTTTGGTTCAAACCGTGGAAAAGACGATGGGCGCCAAACCGCAAACCAACATGCTCACGGTGCTGCAAAGCGAGGTCATGCGGGAAGCGGACAGCTACGCGACCATGGTCGCCCAGGCCTGCGACGATATGGCCGCAACCAACCAGACGGTGGAGGCGGACATGTTCGCGCTTCGCTGGAAACTGGAACAGGCCACTGCGGCCTACATCAACGCCACCGAAGATAATCCCGCCGTTGGCATCGTGGACATGCTGGTCCTTTCCACCCTCTCGCATTCGGTGCTCGAAAGCCCCTGGGTTACGAATCGCTTTGGCGAAAGCGTCATACCGCTCCTCGAAGTCCATCGGAAATTGGAAAAAACCTGCTGGCTGGTTGCGGAGCAAGTGTTGACGCCGACGCAGCAGGAGGATCTGCGGATGCTCATTGATGAGTGGATCGCCAAAAACCCAAACCAGCGATATGTGGCCGCCCTGCGCTTCCGGGATTTCATCGGCTTGCTGGGCAAGAAACAGTCCGAGGTACAGATCGCCCGTTCCAGCAGCCTTTTTTCGATGCTCTCGCTGGATCCGCTCGCCGGTTTGGACCCTGCGGTTCGGGCCATCGAGCAGACCCGCTACCTCGCCGAGCGCATGGCCTACTACCTGCAGCGCATGCCCACGCTTATTGCCTGGCAGACCGAATTGCTTACCTACCAGATCGCCGAGCAACCCGCCCCCCGCCAGCTCATCGCTGACGCCAACCGCCTCAGCAAGGCCGCCGATGCTTTTTCCAAGACCGCCGAGGAATTGCCCAAACTCATCAACGACCAGCGCGAGGCCGCCATCAACCAGATATTTGCCGAGCTCGCGAAGGAACGCACCAACATCCTCAACTCGCTTAGTTCCGAGGAAGGCAAGGTTCGCGACCTGCTCGCGCAAACCCGCAGCACTCTCGAGGCCGGCGCCCAGATGGCCACGTCCGTGGACGGCGCGATCAAATCCCTCGACGCCTTCGTCCGCTACGTCTCCCCGCCCGATACCAATCCTCCTCCCGTCACCGTGGACACCAACAGCCATCCGTTCAATGTCCTCGACTACGGCACCGCCGCCGACCACGTCGCCGGCATGGCCAAAGACCTGAACACTCTTCTCACATCCGCCGACCAGAATGCCGCGCGTGTCGCGCAAATCGGCAAACAAGCCACCGACAACGCCGAACGCCTCCTCCATCGCGCCTTCTGGCTCGGCCTCATCCTCATCGTCATCGCCCTCGGCGGAGCCTTCCTCCTCGCCATCGTCTACCGCCGCCTCACCACCCGGCCACCGCGTTAACTTCACCGAATTAGATTGCGGATTTCCGGCAGGATTGGAAATCTCCCAACTCAACCCTGCGCAGGGCGAGCCTCGTTTCATGTCATTTGAAATCTGAAATTTCAAATTTCAAATCCTTAGGGCCGCGACTCATCCTCGGCCTCGCGCTAATCCTTTCCACTGCTTTTTCCTGCTGGTCCGCCCGCGCCGCCGAAGTCGTCACGGCCACCAATGCTCCGGGCGCCCAACCACCTCCTAATCCCGGGCGCCTTAAGCAGGAAGTCCGCGTCGTCGTCCAAACCAACGTCCCGCTCTCCACCCTCACCAACGCGGCCGCCGGCGAAAAATCCACACAACTCAAAGTAACCTGGGCCGGCTGGGACGGCCTCCACACCGAGATATCGCAAAAGACTCCCATCGGCGACCCGCTCGCCGATTTGCGCCACCGGCTCCACGGCACCAACGTGGATCGCGTTTTTCACCTCGAGGAACTCAAGCTCAGTGGCAAAATCGGCATGAAAGTCGCCGTCGACGCCGCCGGGTTTCTGACCAGCAGTCAACTCACCGGATTTAACGACGGCATCGAACTCCGCCGTCTTCGCCTCTACGCCAAAGGGGATTGCCTGCTGTTGATCCCCTTCGCCTACGAACTGGAAATTGGCTACGTGCCTAATTCCTTCTACATCGAGAACAGCTATCTGCTGTTTCCCAATCTCGGGATTTTCGGCGACTTGAAAATGGGTCAGTTCCAGACGCCCATGAGTCTTGAAGGCGTGACCAGCAGCCGCGATCTCACTTTCATGGAGCCCGCCGCGCCCATCCAGGCCCTGGCGCCCGGTGTGGACGCCGGCATGCAACTCAACCGCGTCATTTTCAACCAGCGCATGACCTGGGCCTTCGGTCTGTTCGCCCCCGGCGTCGGCCAGGACTACGGCGATGCCTCGCAGGACTTCGCGCGCGCCATCATGCGCTTCACCGGCCTGCCCATGTATCACGTCAACCCCGACGATCCCTACGATCAGCACGTTTTCCATCTCGGCCTGAGCGGAAACATCCTCTACTCCGGAAACAGCACGGTGCACTACCAATCGCGCCCCGAAAGCCATATCGCGCCGTACGTGGTGAACACCGAGGATATCGCCGCCGACAGTGCCGTCGTCGCCGACGCGGAAATCGCCTGGGTGGACGGCCCCTTCTCGGTGCAGGGCGAGTTCCTGCACTCCTGGGTGCGCGAATCCAATCTTGGCCAGCTGGACTTCAACGGCTTCTACGCCTCCGCCAGCTACTTTCTCACCGGCGAAACCCGCCCTTACCGCCGCGAAACCGGCGACTTCGGCCGGGTCATTCCCAAAAAGAATTTCGACTGGGGCCACGGCGGCTGGGGCGCTTGGGAAGTCGCCGCCCGCCTCTCCTACGTGGACCTCAACAGCGAAAACATCAACGGCGGCCGCCTCGGCATGCTCATGACCGGCATAAACTGGTACATGCACCCTCACGTCAAATGGCGCCTCAACATCGGCTGTGGCCGCGTCAGCAGCCACAACCCCGACGGCAACATCTTCCTCGCCGAAACCCGCTTCGAATTCGATTTCTAAACCACCACACCCGCCATTTTTCCCAGAGTCAATTCGGTCAACCTGGTCAATCCTCTCAGCCCGCTCAAGCGCGCGCCCCGCGATCTTTTAACCTTTTAACCTTTTAACGCTTTAACATTTCACATTTTCCTTTCCGGGATCGTCTGACCCGTTTGAATTCCACCCTCCCCGGCTTCGTCTATTCCTCGCGGGCGGTTTACAAACCGATGTTGTTCATGGTATTTAACAAGTTACGATGGTGAACTTGTCTTCGCGCCCGTGAACGTCTCCGAGCCATTCATCCGCCGGCCGGCCGGCACTTCGTTGCTGGCGGCGGGATTGTTTCTTGCCGGGCTCGTCGCCTACCACTCGCTCCCGGTCGCCCCGGTGCCGCGCGTGGACTTCCCGATGATTTCGGTCAATGCGTCGCTCCCGGGCGCCGATCCGGCCACGGTCGCCTCCACGGTCGCCGCACCGCTCGAAAAACGTCTCGGCCAGATCTCTGGGATTTCGGAGATGACCTCCGTCAGCACGCTCGGCGGCGCCTCCATCTCCGTCCAATTCAATCTCGACCGCAGCACCGACAGCGCCGCCCGCGATGTCCAGGCCGCCATCAACGCTTCCGCCGGCGATCTTCCCCTCAACCTCCCGGCGCCTCCGACCTACCGCAAAGTCAATCCCGCGGATACGCCGATCATGATCCTCGCGTTGACGTCGGACATCTTCACCGGGTCACAGGTGTATGACTACGCCGACACCATCATCGCCCAACGGCTCAGCCAGATTGAAGGCGTGAGCCAGGCCTTCGTCGCCGGTTCGCCCAAGGAAGCCATCCGCGTCCAGATGGACCCCGCCGCCCTCGCGTCCGCCGGGATGAGCCTCGAGGATATCCGCACCAATCTCGGTCGCGTGAACATCGACCAGCCCAAAGGCAGCATCGAAGGCGAGCAACTCGCCTACTCGCTGGACAGCAACGACCAGTTGCTCCACGCGGAGGATTACGAGGATCTCGTGCTCGCCGTGAAAAACGGCCGCCCGCTCAAGCTCAGCCATTTCGGCAAGGTGATCGAGGCCGTCGAAAACACCCGCCAGGCCGGCTGGTCCGGCACCAACCCCGCCGTCCTCTGCATCGTCTTCAAGCAATCCGATGCCAACGTCATCGAGACCGTGGACCGCATCAAAAGCGAGCTCCCCCGCCTGCAGGAATGGCTGCCGCCCTCCGTTAAATTGGTGGCCATCAGCGACCGCACCCGCACCATCCGCGCGTCCGTGGAGGAAGTGCAGTTCTCCCTCCTGCTCAGCATCGCCCTTGTGGTGATGGTTATCTTCCTTTTCCTGCGCCGCTTCTGGCCCACCTTCATCGCCAGCGTCACCGTGCCCCTCGCGCTCGCCGGCACCTTCGCGGCCATGTACTTCTGCCGCTACAGCATCGATAATCTTTCCCTCATGGCCCTGACCATCTCGGTCGGTTTTGTCGTGGACGACGCCATCGTGGTGATCGAAAACATTTACCGGCACATCGAACACGGGGAATCCGCCATGACCGCCGCGCTCCTCGGTGCGCGGCAGATCGGGTTCACGATCGTCTCCATGACCATTTCGCTGGTGGCCGTGTTCATCCCGCTGCTGTTCATGGGCGGTCTGATCGGCCGCCTCTTCCACGAGTTCGCCGTCACCCTCAGCCTGGCCGTGCTCGTTTCGGGTGTCCTTTCCCTCACCTTGACGCCCATGATGTGCGCGCGCTTTCTGAAACCCGAATCCGCCTATGGCAAGCCGGGACGCTTCTACCGCACGAGCGAAGCGGTGTTCAACTGGGTGCTGGGCGGCTATTCCGCGGTGCTGCGCTGGGTGCTGCGCCATCAAATCATCATGCTCGGCGTGTTCTGCGCCACGATCGTCGTGACCGTCTGGATGTTCTACGTTGTGCCCAAAGGCTTCTTCCCCCAGCAGGACACCGGCGTCATCATGGGCACCACCGAATCCGCCCAGGACATTTCCTTCGGCGCGATGAAAAAGCTCCACGAGCAAATCCTCGCGCAGGTAATGGCCGACCCGGCGGTGGATACCATCGGCTCGTTCCTCAGCGGCTTCGGCAGCTCGGCCGTCAACAGCGGCCGCCTGTTCATCACCCTGAAGCCATACAAGGAACGAGGTCGATCCGCCCAACAGGTCATTGAGGATCTTCGCAAAAAGCTCTCCGGCTTTCCCGGCATCAGCCTGTTCCTGCAGGCGCAGCAGGACATCCGCACCGGCGGTCGTGGAACCAAAACCCAATTCCAATACGCGCTGCAATCAACCGACCTCAAGGACCTCAACCACTGGTCGGCTGTCCTCGTCAATCATCTCAAAACCAACTCACTGCTGAGCGATGTCACCACTGACCTGCAAGCCGGCGGCCTGCAGGCAAACGTGATCGTGGACCGCGATGCCGCCGCGCGCCTCGGTGTTTCTCCCGCGGCGATTGACAACACCCTGTACGACGCCTTCGGCCAGCGCCAGGTCTCCACGCTCTACAAACGCTACAATCAGCATTACGTCATCCTGGAAGCCGATCCGAGCTATCTGGCCGACCCGGATTCCTTGAAGAAGATTTATGTGCGCTCCAATACCGGCCAGCTCGTCCCGCTCTCTGCGGTCTCCAAAACCCAGCCCGGCAACACCTATCTTTCCGTGAATCACCAGGGTCAGTTCCCTTGCGTCACAATTTCCTTCAACCTCGGGCACAACGCTTCACTTGGCCAGGCGACCGAAGCCGTCGAACGCACCGTGGCCGAGCTGCGGATCCCCTCCAGCGTCCAGGGCAGTTTTCAGGGCACGGCGCAAATCTTCAAAGACTCCCTTGCCAGCATGCCCCTCCTCATCCTCGCGGCGCTGATCGCCGTTTACGTCGTGCTGGGGATGCTCTACGAAAGCCTCATTCATCCGTTCACGATTCTCTCCACGCTTCCCTCCGCCGGTCTCGGCGCCTTGCTCGCCTTGTACGCCACGCGCCTCGATCTCTCGCTGGTGTCCTTCATTGGGATCATCCTCCTCATGGGCATCGTAAAGAAAAACGCCATCCTGATGATTGATTTCGCCCTGGACGCGGAACGCCAGCACAACGCCAAACCCGAGGACGCCATTTACCAGGCGTGCGTGGTGCGCTTCCGCCCGATTATGATGACCACCTTCGCCGCGATGTTCGGCGCCGTGCCGCTGGCCATGGGTCTCGGGGCCGGCTCCGAATTGCGTCAACCTCTCGGTATCGCCATCGTCGGTGGCCTCCTGGTCTCCCAGGCCCTGACTCTCTTCACCACGCCCGTCGTCTATCTCTTCTTCGAACACCTGCGCCAGCGCTTCTGGGCCAAGCACCCCCACAAAGTCATCCCCGGCCTCGCCCCCGCCCCCGCCTCAAATTAATCCTAATTGGCCCTTGGGATTTGGAGCTTATCTGGTTCTTGGTCCTTGGAGCTTGGTGCTTCCGCCTACTTGGCGTTCAAAATCCACTCCGCCAACATCCTCGTCTCCGTCTCGTTGATCATGGGAAACGGCGGCATGATCACCGGCCCCCATTTGCCCGAACCGCCGTTGTGAATCTGCTCGCTGACCTTGCTGAAGGCCGCCTGGTCGCTGTGATAATTGGCGGCCACTTCTTTATACGCCGGTCCGACTTTTTTGTCCTGCACGCTGTGGCAATTCAAGCACCCATATTGCGTCGCCAGCCCCTCCGCCGTGGTCGCCACTGCAACCGGTTTCGGCGCGGGAGCGGGCGTGGCCGCCATTGCCGCATTCGTGTCGATCCCGTAAGTGTGTGTGAGATATTGCACCAATGCCTCCACCTGCTCATCCGGCACGGGCGCGCCGAATTTATCCTTCATCTTCTTGACGCTGGCCGCCCAAAAAGCCTTCGGCGAGGGCGGCTGGACCACCACATATTCCACCGAATGGCACGTCAGGCATTGCGCGTTGGCCAGTTCCACCCCGGGTGCGGGCTTGAAGGTCCCCTTCTCGGGCGGCAGATCGATCTTCACCACACCAGCAGGCAACAGCGGCGCCACCAGCAATACGGTCACCACCACGATCCAGCTTCGAGGGGAAATTCTTTTCATAGACGATCAGGCGGCCACGACTTTCACGCTCTCGATCCCGTTTCGCATGTAACCGGGCGGGTTCCACAACGCCTCCGCCGGCTGAGACTGCCCGATGCGATTGGTGGCGCAGCATTGCAAATCCCACGTTCCCGAGCGTCGGGGAATAAAGGGAATGGTCCACTCGCGGAACGCATACTTCCCGTAATCCTTCCCCAGCGTCGCCTCGCGCCACTTCTGGCCCCCATCGTCGGAGAACCGCACGGAGCTGATCCCGTACCCGCCGTCAAACGCGATGCCACGAACCGTCAGCGCCCGGCCCAACGAAATTCGGTCCCCGTCCCCCAGGCTGGTGATGAACGACCGCACATTGAATCGCCCGATCGGCTTGGTCTTCGCGGGCGTGGTGCCCGGCTCCACGCATGCGCCGGCATTATCGGGGATGCGATAGCCGGTGCTCATCCAGAACCCGTCGAAATCTTTGTCCACGATGCTGATGTCGTTCAACTGCTTCACCCAGTAGGTGCCGAAATATCCCGGCACCACCAGCCGCAGCGGAAATCCGTTCAGCATCGGCAATGCCTCTCCGTTCATGTCCCACGCCAGCATCACTTCGCCATCCGTCGCGTGGTCGATGTCCAGTGCCTTGATGAAATCCGGCGTCTTCTCCGACACCGGCCGGTCCATGCCGTCGAACGTCGCTTGCTTTACGCCCGCTTCCAGCCCCGCCTGCGCCAGCACATCCTTGAGCCGCACCCCCTTCCAACGCGCGCAACCCATCGCGCCATTCCCCATTTGCCCTCCGCTCACGCGCGGCGTCGAAAACCCGCGGCTGTTGCCCGAGCATTGGTTCACCGCCGGCAGTTCCACCATCTCGAACTTCGTCTTCAAATCCGCGAGCGAAAGACTCAACGGCGTCTTCACCTTGCCTTTGACGTTCAGCCGGTACGTGTCGGTATCGATCGAAGTCGGAATACTCGCCAGATGATAGCGGACAAAAAAAGCGTCGTTCGGCGTGAACACGCCATCGTTGAAAACGGAGAACGGCGTTTCCAATTGCGGCGGCCGGCTCGTCAGCAAAATCAGCGGCCGCTTTTGCGGAAACTGCACGAGCTTTCTCTCGCCGTTCTTGAACGGCAGCGTCACCGCCTCATCCGCCGCCGCGAGCCCGACGCGCCCAAGCAAAAACGCCCCCACGCCCACGGCCCCGGTCGCGCGCAGAAAGTCGCGGCGACCAAGCTTCCTCCCTTGCATAAGTTTGCGAGCAGACATGCTCACGATTTTACGCTCGACGATTTCAATAGCAAGCGACGGGCGCAAGCGCCCGGTCTTTCTCCCTCTCCTCCTCTGGAGGAGAGGGCCGGGGAAAGGAGGCCTCGCTCGTCGTGGTGTGATAGTATCAGAATGCGCTGCTCCTGCGTCCCTTCAGTCCCTCGCGTCCCTCGCTTGCATATTTTCCCTTTTCCTATTTCATCTTCTATCGTCCAATGAAACCAAGCCTTCTTTGCCTCCTCCTTGCCCTCACAACACAGTTGTCTGCCGCGACCAATCCGCCCAATCTGATTTTCATCCTCTCCGACGACCTCGGCTATTCGGACATCGGCCCCTACGGCCAAAAGGACATCAAAACTCCCGTCCTCGATCGCTTCGCTGCCGAAGGCATGGTCTTCACCGACGGCTACTCCGGCAGCCCCTTGTGCGCCCCGTGCCGCTCGACTCTATTCACGGGGCTCCATACCGGGCACAGCCCCATCCGTCACAACCCTGCCGCCGCCCGCGGTTGGAATCGCACCAACCAAGGCGATCCGCCTCTGCCTGACGATATCCTCACCTTCGCGAAGGTTTGCAAACAAGCCGGTTACGCCACCGCCTGCATCGGCAAATACGGCATGGGCGAACCCGGCGGCAAAGGCTCCCCGGATCGTCTCGGTTTCGATTATTTCTTCGGCTACGACACCCACGTCGCCGCCCATGAGTACTATCCACAATTTCTTTGGCGCAACAACGAGAAAGTTCCCCTCGACGGCAAGACCTACAGCCACGATCTGTTCACCAAGGAAGCGCTCGCCTTTATCGAGAAAAACAAGCGCCACCCATTTTTCCTGTATCTGCCCTACACCATCCCTCACGTGAAACTAAATCCCCCGAGCCTCGAGCCTTACGCCGACAAATCCTGGCCCGAACCCGAAAAGGCCTTCGCCGCCATGATCACCCGCATGGACCGCGACATCGGCACCATTATCGAACTCCTAAAGAAGCTGGGACTGGACGACAACACGCTTATTATCTTTGCCGGTGACAACGGCCCTTGCACCGCCGGCGGCCACTTCCCAGCCACATTCCATTCCACCCCCTTCCGCTCCCAAAAAGGTCACCCATACGAAGGCGGAATCCGCGTCTCCTTCATGGCGCGCTGGCCCGGCCACGTCGCCGCCGGCCAGAAGACCAGCCAACCCGTCGCCTTCTGGGACGTCCTTCCGACGTATGCCGATTTGCTCGGCGTAAAAATAACTTCTCCCGTTGACGGAATCTCCTTCGCGCCAACCCTGCTCGGAAAACCCAGCGAACAAAAGCCGCATGAATACCTCTATTGGGAACTCGGCGCCGACAAAGGCTTCCAGGAAATCCGGATGGGCGATTGGAAAGCCAACCTCCTCAATGTCTCCCAGCCCGGCCAGCCCGCGCTCGAACTCTACAACCTGAAAACCGACCCCACCGAAACCAACAACGTCGCTGCCACCAACCCCGACATCGCCAAAAAGATGCGCCAGATTGCCGCCGACGCCCGCACTTCAAACCCCATGTTTCCGCTCATCTACGACGAAATCCAAAGCGCCAAACCCCGCGGCACCCCTAAAAAGCAGGATGCGAAGAAATAACCGTAATCTCCGTTCTCTCCGTTTTCTCCTGTTTAAAATCCCTGTTCTACTCCACGCCCGCCAGCCGCGGAATCGTCGCATTCGCCCAAGGCAGAATTCCAATTGTCCCTCCCGGCGGTAATTCCTTCAACGCTACCGCCACGGCCTCATCCAAACTCTTCGCCCGCGTAAGCAAAAGCTTCTTCATCAGTGCCTCATCCATTTCCGTCACCATCGCGAAGCGTCGCTTCACCGTGTCGCGGGCAAGTTGAAATGCCTTGTGCGGCCCAATGCGGTATCCTTCCTTACGGAAACGCTCAATGACGGCAGCTTGCGATTCCATCCCGGCCACCCACGATTCGTAAGCTTCGCTGCCCGTCCCGTCCGGACACGCCGCCACCAAAATGATCGTCCCGCCCTCGCGCGTCACCCGCGCCGCATGACCCAACGCCTTCTGTGCCTGGTAGAGATTGATGTCCTTCGGATGACCACCTGGCGACACAATCATCAAATCCATCGGCTCGGCAACGACTGCCTGATAAATCTCCCGCACCACCGGCATGCCCGCCATCATCACCGCCACCGGATCGCCCGCAAATACGCGCACGATCTCCTTCTTCTCGTTAATCACGTCGTTCAGCGCAAAGTGCACCCCGATGCGCTTCCCGATCTCTTCCACCTCCTGCCTCGCCGGATTGTCGTCATGTCTTGCCAGATCTGAACGTGGATCCAGCATCAGCGCGTGGTTGGCGTTGATCGTCTCCGGCCCCGCCAGGCCAATCGCCGCCGTCTTGACCCCGCCCGAGAACCCCATGAACTGATGCGGTTCCACATTCCCCACCACGATCCGTAAATCCGCCTCCACAAAAATCCGGTTCACCTGAATCAATGTTCCCCGCCGTGTCTTTCCCAATTCAACCAGGCTTGCCTCGTTGCTGCTGTCGTGACTCACCACCCGGTAACGCGCGAGGATCGCGTCCGGCACAATCCCGGTCATCTCCTCATCCGCCATCGCCCCGTGCAATCCTGTGGCGACCACAAACGTCACTGCTGATGGCGGAACCCCCAGACTCTCCAACTGCTCCAACAAAGGTGGCAGCAAAATCTTGTGTGGTACCGGCCGCGTTTTGTCATTGATGGCGATCGCCACCGACCGGGCGTGCTTGAAATCCTCCAGCCTCACGCCTCCCAACGGATTCGCCAGCGCCTCCCGCACCGCTCTCTGTGGGTCCCCCAACGGCTTCACGCTCGCCGGAGCCAGCAACTGCACGTTGAGCGAATCAGCGAGCGTTAGCGTCAACTGCGACTTGCCGTACGGAATCTTAAACTCGGCCATACAAATAAAAACGCGCCCGATCGCAGCCCCTTTTGGACCACGTATCGGGCGCGTTCAAACCAATTTACGCGCTGCGATACAACTTCGTCAGCACGAACTCATCGTGCCGCAGAGTTTCTGCTGCCGTGAGCCGGCCGTTGACCGTTTTCTCCAGCACGTCCAGCGCGTGGTCCGCCGCCTGGTCCAGCGTCATGTCCATCCGCAGGATGCCGGTCACGTCCACGTCAATATGCTCGCCCATCGTTGCCAGCGTGTGCGGATTTCCGCTCAGCTTGATGACGGGGCAAACCGGATTGCCGATCACGTTGCCCTGGCCGGTCGGGAAGTAATGCACCACCGAACCGCCCGCGGCGCACAGCGTCACCATTTCGGCCGCCGCGCTCGACGAATCCATGAAGTGCAGTCCCGCGCCCTTCGGCTCGAACGCCGGGTCCAGCACCGATTTCACGGCGCAACGCCCGATCTTCTGGATGTTGCCCATCGCTTTTTCTTCGATGGTCGTAAGGCCACCGCGAATATTGCCTTCCGTGGGCTGCGAACCGAGCAGGTCCACGCCCTGGCTCTTGATCAACCGGGTGTAATCATCGAACACGCGGCGGAATTCCTTCCGCACGCCGGGCGTCACGCAACGCGACTCGACAATGTCCTCACCGCCGGTCAATTCGCTGGTCTCGCCGAAGAGCAACGTCGCGCCACCTTTCAGCAGTCGCTCAAAGCTCCGGCCGACCGTCGGGCACGAGCTCAAACCGGTCGTCGTATCGGACTCGCCGCACTTCGTGCTCATGCACAGCTTGCTCACCGGGAACGGCTCGCGCTGCAGTTCGGTCGCATACTGCACGTACTGCTTCGCCACACGCGCCGCGGCTTCGATCGTCTTCAGATCGCCGTGCCGCTCGATGCTGAACCCCGTCACCGGCTTGCCGGTCTTGCGGATCTCTTTCACGATCCGCTCGGTCCATACCGGCTCGATGCCGATCACGACTGCGGCCGCGATGTTCGCATTGCGGCCGATGCCCGACAGCGTGCGGAACGTCAGTTCCAAATCCTCGCCGAACTGCAGCCGCCCGTACGCGTGCGGCAGCGCCATCGTCCCGCGAATCAACGCCGCCACGCCTTCCGCCGCCGAGTTGGAAATATCGTCCACCGGCAGAATGATGACGTGATTGCGAATGCCATACCGCCCATCGGGGCGCTTGTATCCGGTAAATTTCAGGTTCTTGGCTGTTTTCATATGGACCACCTCAAAGTCTTCACGTTGTGAGTATGCACATGTGCTCCGCGGGCAATCGGCTGCACCGCCTTGCCCACCGGCCGGCCGTATTTCAGGACCGGCTGGTCCTTCGCCATCGCCCGCAACGCCACCTTGTGGCCCAGCGGCACGTTGTGCAGCAGCTTGTATTTGCCGGCGGCTTTGCCTTCCAACGTCAGGGCGCCCACCGTGGTCCCTTTCTTCAAATCCATTACTGCAACGCCCACGTCATCAACGTGCTCGTGCACCAATATTCCGTGTTTCATATTTTGTAGAGTCAGTAGAATCGCAAGAAACCGATCTGCGAACAACCAGCATCACTTAGATTGAACCGCCCACGCTGGCAATGCTTTTCTCACAATCCAAATATCATGTATCTATATCGGCTTTTGTACGTATCCATGTTTCGCAAACCGTTCGAGTGAACGACCAAAGTCCAACCTTCATTTCGGTCATTCGTCATTCGGAATTCTTTCGTCATTCGACATTCGTGCTTCGTCATTACCCCGCCACCATCGCAAAATAGACTTCCCCCTCTCCGCCCTCCCCTCCATCGTCAGTGTCGCGAATGTCCGCTCGATCTCGTCAGCGCAAAACAGCCCCTCCGTTCCTTTCGCTCGTCCACGCCACCTTCCGCCTCGGCGAGCGTCTCGTCTTCAAAAGCACCACGTGGACCCTCCGCCGAAACGAACACTGGGCCATCGTCGGCGGCAACGGCTCCGGCAAATCCCTTTTCGCCGATGCCCTGCGCGGTCGCCTCCCACTGATCCACGGCGAGCTCAAATATCACTTCCGCCCCGAACCCGGCTTCACCGACGAAGAATCCATTGGTGTAGTCGCCTTCGAGCATCGCCGCGCCGAAGTCCGGGGGCGCGTCATGCAATCCCGCTGGGAAAGCTCCGAGGTCGCCGAAAGCCTCTGCGTCCACGATTTCCTTTCTTACGAACGCGTCCTCGACATTAATCCCTTCGACGTCAGCTCGTCCCATCGCGGAGCCAAACGCCGCTTCGAACTCCGCCGCCGCCAGGCCATCCGCACCCTCGGCGTTCGGCGCCTGCTCGACCGCCGTCTCATTTCGCTCTCCAACGGCGAAACCCAAAAAGTCCAGCTCGCCCGAGCCCTCTGCCTCCCGCTCCGTCTCCTCATCCTTGACGAACCGTTCATCGGCCTCGACATCGCGAGTCGAAAAAGTCTACACGCCACCCTGCAGAAGCTCATGCGCGGTCACCTCCGCGTCCTCATCCTCACCTCCCGCCCCGAGGATCTCCCGCCCACTATCACCCACGTACTGAACCTCAACGACTGCCGCGTCACATCCTCCGCTCTTCGTAGCAGCCGAGATAACGAGGCTCATTTTGACCAACCACCCCATGCGGGCGACCGCCACCAAACGATGCTTCCTTCCCGGCGCGTTCAAACGCTCCCCCTCTCCCTTGGGGAGAGGGCCGGGGAGAGGAGTCCTCTTCCTTCCTCAAACCGTTCCAATGCAAATATTCTAATCCTCCTCCAAAACATCTCCGTTCGCTACGGCAGAACCACCATCCTCGACGGTCTCAACTGGACCGTCCGCGCTGGCGAAAACTGGGCGCTCCTCGGCCCCAACGGCTCCGGCAAAACCACCATCCTCAGTCTCATCTCCGGCGACCATCCCCAAGCCTACGGCAACAACGTCACCGTTCTCGGCCACCGCCGCGGCGATGGACATCCCATCAGCAAAACCCGCCACGAAATCGGCTGGGTCTCCCCTGAATTCCAAACCTACTTCGATAACAACGCCACCTGCCTCGAAGTCGTCGAGTCCGGCTTTCACGATACCGTCGGCCTCTTTGAAAAGGCCACGCGCGTGCAACGCCAGACCGCCCTCGCGTGGCTCAAACGGTTCGGCCTCCTGCCCTTCCGCGACCACCCGCTCTTCGAACTTTCCGCCGGCCTCCAGCGCATGGTCCTCCTCGCCCGCGCCCTCGTAAAGAAACCGCGCCTGCTCCTCCTCGACGAGCCTTGCCAGGGCCTCGATGCCGAACACCGTGTTACTTTCCTGCAAACCCTCGATCGCCTGCTTGCGGAAGGCCGTGAAACCGCTATTTACGTAACGCACCGCGCGGACGAAATTCCGCCATCCGTGAAACAAGTCCTGCGCCTCGCAAACGGCCAAGGCCACATCGAAAAACTGAGTCCCGTCCAATCACAAACCAGCCGGCGCAAATGAAAACCGCCACCCTCGCCATACTCCTCGTCGCGCCCCTGTTCCTCTCCAGTTGCGCCCGCGACTCGATTCACTCGCCCTCCGCTTCTACTGATCACCGATCACTGATTACTCCCCCTCCCCACTCCGCCGCCTCCCTCCCCGGCCCCAAACCCGACGGCTCCGTCCTCCTTCCCAATCAATGGTCCCTCCGCCCCGTCGGACGCCAGATCGAGCTCGGCGATTTCCCGGTCAACATCGCCGTCCACCCCGCCGGCCATTTTGCCGCCATTCTCCACTGCGGCGAAAGCGCCCATAAAATCGTCATCGTAAACCTCGACTCCACCGCAGTCATTTCCACTACGCCCATTCACGAAGCCTTCTACGGCCTCGAATTCTCCGCCGATGGTCGCACGCTGTATTGCAGCGGCGCCGGCGATGAGGTCGTTCATCAATTCGAATTCCGCGATGGCAAGCTCACTCCGCGCGACGACATCCGCGTCCATGACCCAAAACTTCGCGCCGTTCCTTCCGGCCTGGCCGTGGACGTCTCCAGACGCCGTCTTTACGTTGCGAATCTTTGGGCCGACCGCGTCACCCGCATCGCCCTCGACAAGAAAACCACCAATCTCGACCTCACTCTCGGAACCAACTCCAGCCCCATCGCCCTCGCTCCGGTCGCACCGCCCACTGATTTCGAGGACTACGCCGCCACCAAGCGCGAAGAAGCTTCCCAATATATTGCCGGGGCCAACGACGCCTTTCCCTACGCCTGCCGCCTCGACGAAAAGCGCGGACGCCTGTATGTCAGCGCCTGGGCGCAATCCGCGGTGGCCGTCATTGACCTGAAATCCGAAAAAGTCATCGCCCTCTGGCCCACCGGCCAACACCCATGCGAAATGGCGCTGACCCGCTCCGGCAAGTTCCTCTTCGTCGCCAACGCCAATCTGAACACCGTCACCGTCCTCGATACCGCCACCGGCCGCGCGCTCGAAACCATCACCACTTCTCTCTATCCCAATTCCCCGCCCGGCTCCACGCCCAACAGCCTCGCCCTCTCACCCGATGAGAAAACCCTTTTCGTCGCCAATGCCGACAACAACACCGTTGCCGTCTTCGACGTAATCAGCCCTGGCAAAAGCCGTTCCCTCGGTTTCATTCCGGTCGGCTGGTATCCCACCTCAGTCCGCGTCACACCCGACGGCAAACATCTCCTGGTCGCCAATGGCAAAGGCGTGGTCCCCAAAGCCAACCCGCTCGGCCCGCAGCCCGGCGTCAATCTCTCCAAAGACGCCACCGTCCAATACATCGCGCACCTCTTCAACGGAACGCTGAGCGTGATTGATCTCCCCTCACGTCCCCAATTCGAACGCCAGCTCAAGGACTACACCGCCGCCGCTTACCGTTGCAGCCCTCTGAAATCCGACGCCTCCGTTTCCGCGCCCCGCCAGCGCGACAATCCCGTGCCCTCCAAACCCGGCGATCCCTCGCCCATCAAATACTGTCTCTACATCATCAAGGAAAACCGCACCTACGACCAGGTCCTCGGCGACATGCCGCAGGGAAACGGCGACACGAATCTCTGCCTCTTCCCCGAACCGGTAACGCCAAACCACCACAAACTCGCCCGCGACTTCGTCCTCCTCGACAACTTCTACGTCGAGAGCGAAGTCAGTGCCGACGGCCACGAATGGACCATGGGCGCTTACGCCACGGATTTCGTCGAGAAAAACTGGCCCATGAGCTACGGACACAACGCCTCCAAAAAATTCCCCTACCCCGCCGAAGGCTACTTCCCGATCGCATTCCCCGCCGGGGGCTATCTCTGGGACCGCGCTCAGGAAGCCGGTGTCACTTATCGCAGCTATGGCGAATTCGTCGAGTTCCGTGCCCCCACAAACCGCCCCGCCACCGCGCGCACGAAAGCCCTGCAAGGCCACATCGACGAATGGTATCGCGGCTTCGACATGGCCTATCCCGACCAACTCCGCGCCACTCGTTTCATCCAGGAACTCAATCGCATGGAAGCCGCCGGCGACATGCCCCGCCTCCAAATCATCCGTCTCCCCAGCGACCACACCCACGGCGCCACACCCGGCTGGCGCACCCCGGCCGCCTACCTCGCCGACAACGATCTCGCCCTCGGTCGCATCGTCGAAGCCGTCAGCCGCTCCCGCTTCTGGCCGCAGACCGCCATTTTCGTCGTCGAAGATGACGCCCAAAACGGCCCCGACCACGTCGACGCCCACCGCACCATCGCCTACGCCATCAGCCCTTACACCCGCCGCGGCATCGTGGACTCCACCATGTATTCCACCAGCAGCATGCTCCGCACGATGGAACTGATCCTCGGCCTGAAACCCATGTCGCAATTCGACGCTGCCGCCACGCCCATGTTCAATTCTTTCCAAGCCAACGCCGATACCCGCCCCTACGAAGTCGTAACTCCCCAGGTTAACCTGGACGCCCTCAACTCTTCCCACGCCTGGGGCGGCGAACTGAAATTAAACTTCGCCCGCGAAGATGCCGTGGATGATCTGCTCCTCACTGAAATCGTCTGGCGCGCCGTGCGTGGTTCGGACCACCCCGCCCCCGCCCCCGTCCGCGCCGCCTTCGTCTTTCCCCACCCCACCGACAAGGACGACGATTAGCTAAACTGCTTCGAACGTCCGCCAGGTTTTGGACTGCGGCAGCCCTCTGCCGCTTTTCGTTCACTTACCCGCCGGATTCGGTATAGGAACCACCGCCCCACTCTCCGCCGGCTCCCCTTTCCGCTTCTTCACCCAATTCCCCAGCCGATCCAAGTACAAATACACCACCGGCGTCGTATAAAGCGTGATGAACTGCGAAAGCAACAGCCCGCCCACAATCGCGATACCCATCGGCCGCCGCAGTTCCGAGCCTTCACCATGTTGCAACGCCAGCGGAAGCGCCCCAAGCAACGCCGCCATCGTAGTCATCATGATCGGCCGAAACCTCAAGAGGCACGCCTGGTAAATGGATTTCTCCGGCGGCAACTTCTCGTTCCGCTCCGCGTCCAACGCAAAATCAATCATCATGATCGCGTTCTTCTGCACAATGCCTATCAGCAGCACGATGCCAATCAGCGAAATCAGCGACAAATCATGCCCCGTCAACCGCAACGCCAGCAGCGCCCCCACACCCGCCGAAGGGAGGCTGGACAGAATTGTGATCGGATGGATGTAGCTCTCGTAAAGCACACCCAGTACGATATAAATCACAATCACCGCCGCCAGAATCAGGAACGGTTCGCTCTTCAGTGATGAACGAAACTCCGCCGCGCTCCCCGAGAAGGTCGTTTCCACCGTCTCCGGCAACCCAATCTCCGTCTGCGCCTTTTGAATCGCCTGCACCGCCGCGCCCAATGATTCACCCGGCCGCAAATTGAACGAGAGCGTTACCGACGGAAACTGTCCCTGGTGCGCAATCGTCAGCGGCGCCGTCTCCATTTTCAGCGTCGCGATCGCACCCAACGGCACCAATTGCCCCGACGTGGATTTGACGTAGATCTTGTTCAACGCCTCGGGCGTTAGTTGAAATTGGGACTGCGCCTCCAGCACCACGCGGTACTGGTTCAATTGCGTAAAAATCGTCGAGATTTGCCGCTGGCCGAACGCGTCATACAGCGTGTCGTCCACCGCCTGCGGCAGAATATTCAGCCGCGACGCCTTCTCGCGGTCCACCACCACGTTCACCTGCAATCCGCCCAACTGCTCGTCGCTCGCCACGTCCGTCAGTTCCGGCTGCTCTCGCATCTTGGCCAGCAACTTCGCCGACCACTCGGACAACTCCTCCTCGTTTGCATCCTGCAGCGTGTATTGATATTGCGTGCGGCTCACGCGGCTCTCGATCTGCACGTCCTGCACCGCCTGCATGAAAAGCGAAATCCCCTGCACATCCTTCGTCGCTTCGCGCAAGCGGTCAATGATCTCGCTGGCATCCGCCTTGCGCTCCTTCAGCGGTTTCAACCCAATGTAGAGCCGCCCGGTATTCATCGTGGCGTTCACGCTGCCCGCGCCCACAAACGACGCCACGCTCGCCACGTCCGGATCCTGCAACACGATGTCCGCGATGTGTTGCTGTCGGTCCAGCATCGAGCGGAACGAAATGCTCTGCGCCGCGTCCGTGATTCCTAAAATCATGCCCGTGTCCTGCTGCGGCAGCAGCCCTTTGGGCGCGACCACATACAGAAAAACCGTGGCGAACAGCGTGAACACCGCGATCATCAGGACAAACAGTTGATGCCGCATGACCCAGATCAACCCCCGCTCATACACATCGAGCATCCACTTGAAGAACCGCTCCGAAGCCTGATACAGCCGCCCATGATCTCCCTGCTTTTCCGGCTTCAACAACCGCGCGCACATCATCGGCGTCAACGTCAGCGAGACAAACGCCGACACCGCCACCGAAATGCTCAGCGTGATGGCAAACTCCCGGAACAGCCGCCCGACAATGCCCGTCATGAAAATCAGTGGAATAAACACCGCCACCAGCGACACGCTCAACGAAATAACCGTGAACCCGATCTGCTTCGCCCCCTTCAACGCCGCCTCAAATGGCGGATCACCCGCCTCGATGAACCGCACGATGTTCTCGATCATCACGATCGCATCATCCACCACGAACCCCGTCGCAATCGTCAGCGCCATCAGCGAAAGATTGTCCAGCGTGAACCCCACGAGCTTCATCACGCCGAACGTCCCGATGATCGCCAGCGGCAGCGCCACGCTCGGAATAACCGTCGCCCACAGCTTCCGCAGGAAAATAAAAATCACCAGCACGACCAGCGCGATCGTCAGCACCAACGTAAACTGCACATCCCGCACCGAGGCCCGGATTGTCTCCGTCCGGTCGGTGAGAATCGAAACCTTCACCGACGGCGGAATGGACTTGAGCAGCTTGGGCAACAGCACCTTCACCCGGTCCGCCGTCTCGATGATGTTCGCGCCGGGCTGGCGCTGGATGTCCAGAATCACCGCCGGCCGCTGCGGCTCCGGCTTTAGCGCGACACGCCCGGCCAGCCGCACATTCTCCACGTCGTCCTTCACCTCCCCCAAATCCTTCAACCGCACCGGCGACCCATTCCGGTACGCTACAATCACATCGCCAAATTCCTCACCCGAAACCAATTGGTCGTTCGCCCCGATCGAATACGACTGCCGCGCTCCATCGAACGACCCTTTCGGCGCGTTGATATTGTTCTGCGCCAAAGCCGAGCGCACATCTTCCAACCCCAGCCCCAGCCCCGCCAGCGCCGCCGGGTTCACCCGCACCCGCACCGCCGGCTTTTGATTGCCCTCGATCGTCACCAGGCCCACCCCCGCCACCTCGCTCAACTTCTGCGCCAGCACCGTGTCCGCCAGGTCGTTCACTTTTTCCAGCGGCATCGTGTCCGACGTGATCGCCAGCGTCAGGATCGGCGTGTCCGCCGGGTTCACTTTGCTGTAGGTCGGCGGGTTCGGCATCTTCGGCAGCACGCCGTTCGCCGCGTTCATCGCCGCCTGCACGTCCTGCGCCGCCGCGTCAATGTCCCGGTCCAGGTTGAATTGCAGCGTCAGCACCGAGTTCCCAAAGGAACTGATGGACGTCATCTGCGAAAGCCCGCTGATCTGTCCGAATTGCCGCTCCAACGGCGTCGTCACCGAGGACGCCATCACGTCCGGCGCTGCGCCGGGATACTGCGCCGTGACTTGGATCGTCGGAAAATCCACGGGCGGCAGCGCCGAAACCGGCAGCAGGAAATATCCCAGCAGACCCATCAACACCACGCCCGCCATCAACAGCGACGTCGCAATCGGCCGGCGAATGAATGGCTCGGAAATGTTCATCCGTTGTCAGGGTGGAGGCAGGCCTCTGGCCGGCCGTAGAGCCGGGCGTTCCGCCCGGCGGCGAAAACCGTTCCTAAGCGTTTTACCTCTAAATTCACTCGCTGGCTCACGGCGCCGAAATGACCTTTCACTTCGCCTCGACCGGCCCCGCCACCTTCGCCGGCGCCGCGTTCGTTTTCCCGTTCGCCTTTGCCTCCGGCAACTTCACCTTCGACTTCGCCTGTAGCTTATACTGCCCGTCCACCACCACGCGGTCGCCCGGACTCAGTCCCTCATCAATCAGCGCCTGCCCCTGTTCGATTTGCGCCACCTTCAGCGGCCGGACCTGCGCCGTGAGATTCGTCCCGTCGGACGCGATTACAAAAGCGAATGCGCCATTCGGCCCGCGCTGCACCACCGAAGCCGGCACCACCGTCCCCCCCTTGCGCACTTCCACGAGCAACCGCGCGTTCACAAACTGCCCCGGCCACAACTTCAAATCCTCGTTCGGAAAAATCGCCTTCAGCCGGATCGTGCCCGTCGTCGTGTCAATCTGGTTGTCCACCACCGACAGCTTTCCCTCGCCCAACGTCGTCCGATTGTCCCGGTCCATCGCCAGCACCGTCAGCTCATTCGACGTCGACTGCCGCGACTGGATCTGCGCCAGCGATTGTTCCGGCAGCGTGAACACCACCGCGATCGGATGCAACTGCGTCAGCACCACGATCCCGTTGGAATCATTCGCGTGCACGATGTTCCCCTCGTCCACCAGCCGCAAACCCGCCCGCGCATCCATGGACGCCGTGATGCTCGTGTAAGCCAGTTGCGTCTGCGCGTTGTCTACCGCCGCCTGGTCTGCCTGCACCGTCGCCACCATCTGCTCCACCAACGCCTTCTGCGTATCGTAATCCTGTTGCGACAGAATCTTGTCCGACAGCAGTTGTTTGTCCCGATCCAGCGTCACACGCGCCACGTTCAACTGCGCGACATCCTGCGCTTTCTTCGCCACGCTCTGGGCCAGTTGCGCCTTGAATGGCGCCGGATCAATCTGCGCCAGCAAATCCCCCGCCTTCACATCCTGTCCCTCCGTGAACGCAATCTTCTGCACCTGCCCGTCCACGCGCGAGCGTACCGTCACCGTGTTGAACGCCTGCACCGTCCCCAGCCCATCGAGGTAAATCGGCACATCCTTCTTCTCCGCCACACCGGGAATAATCGGCACCGGCGGCTGCGACATTCCCGCCCCGCCCTTCGCCGCCGCCCCACCGGCCGGCTGATCTTTCGCATTCCGGCGCTTGGCAAACGCCCAGCCCCCGCCCAGCAAGAGCAGCACGATCACGACACAAATCGTGATCTTCAACCCGCGCGAAGAGCCCTCCGGCGGTCCTTCCAATGGATTTGGACCCGGTGAAGACGATGCCCCCGCTGCTGGTTTTTCATTAATCATGCACTACTGCCTTCCAACGCCGTAGACAAACACGCCGGGTCACTGGACCCGGCCCGACACTGCCACCGCCGCGGGCGCCTTTCACTCATCGCGCACCGGAGATGGAACACTACATCCACAATTATGAGACGTGGAAGAAATCCGGCAATTCATTTGTTGTCACCGCTTTTTGCGCTGAAGCTGTCGCCCAAAAAGCAGCACGATGTGCCAGGTGAAATTATCTCAATTTAAACACTCGTTTAAATTAATCCGCTTGTCCAGCCCGCAATTCTCCGGCACAACAAAACCGTGAAGCAACTTTACGCCGGCCCGGTGGTGAATACCGAAATGCTGATCGCCATGCTCGACAAACACGGCATCACCGCCACCCAGGAGTTCGAGGACCCTTCCCTCCCCGACGACGGCGATCTCAACCGCCTCGCAAAAGTGCTCGTTCCCGAAGCCGACTACGACCGCGCCCACCGCCTCTTCTTCACCGAACGCGAAGACGAACTCTAATCCCTTCCCTCCTAATCCTACTCCTAATCTCCGCCCCTACGGTTCTTCACGCCCCGCAGCAACCACGCGTCACCACGCAAAGCGCCGCCAGCAAAGCCCACCCAAATCCGCTTGGTAGCGTGACCGCTTTCATATAAACATCATGCTGTCACGGCTCCTCCCACCCGCATTCGTCATTCGTATTTCTTTCGTAATTCGACATTCGAGCTTCGTCATTTCCCCAGAATCTCCTCCAACGCCCCCCTCAATCCCGGAAACCGAAACTCAAACCCCATCTCCATCGCCCGCCTCGGCGCGCACCTCCGCCCCGTCAGCGCCAGGTCCCCCTCTGTCCCCATGAACCACGCTCCCACCCGCACCGCCCACGCCGGCGCTGGCGGACTCCACGGCCTATTCACCGCCCGCCGCAATTCGCGCATAAATTCCTGGTTCGTCACGGGCTCCGGCCCCGTCGCATTGAACGGTCCTTCCCAATCCCCCCGCTCAATCGCCTCCACAAACATCCGGCTCATGTCATCGAGGTGAATCCAGCTAATATATTGCCTGCCGCTCCCCGTTGTTCCTCCCAGCCCCAGCCGCGCCAATTTCGCCAGCACCTTTAACGCGCCGCCGTCCCGCCCCAGCACAAATCCAATCCGCAAAGCCACCTTTCTCGTCCCCGGCGTTTGCTCCTCCGCCAGTGCTTTCTCCCACGCAATTGTCACCTCCGCCGGGAATCCCGTGCCCGACGGCGAATCCTCCTCGCACCACTGGTCCGCCAGGTCTCCATAAATCGCCAGCGTCGAAGCCTGCACCCATGCCTCCGGCGGCCGCGCGCATTTCCTGATTGCCGCCCCAATCACTTTCACCGAATCCACCCGCGAATCCACAATCTCCCGCCGATTCTGCGGCGTATGCCGGCAATTCACGCTTCGCCCCGCCAAATTCACCACCGCCCGCGCGCCATCCAGCAATCCCGCCCACGCCCCCACCGTCCGCCCATCCCATTCCACTTCCCGGTAGGAGCCGAGGTCACGAGTCTCATTCTTCCCGGTCTCGCCACCCGCACCCGGCCTCCGCGTCAACACCACCACCTCACACCCCTTCGCCAAAAGCACCCGCGCCAAGTCCTGCCCCAGGAATCCACTCCCTCCCGCTAAAATCATCCGTTCACCCTTCATAAGATTTTGCATCCACTTCGGGCTTTGTCATTCGGATTTCTTTCGTCATTCGTCATTCGAGCTTCGTCATTTTCTCACAACTCTCGCCCGCCCCATTTCTACGCCCCTAAACCCCGGCGAAACCTGCGCCCCCGCAAACCGCGCCTGTTCAAACCATGGAAACTTCCCCGTCACCAAACTGCAATCCTCCACTTCCGCCTCCGCCGCCTGCCATTCCCATTCCGGATGCCAGATCCGAAACACCCACACCCGCCCCTTTTGCTCAAACCACCCACTATACCTCTCCATCAAAAACTCCTCCCGTCCCACTGGTCCCTCCGGTCGCACTCGTCCCATCCCCTTTTTTGTCCCAAACCTCCCGCTGTACTTAAAAGCCCCCTTCCCGTTCACCTCCCCCTCAAACACGCCCGCCTCAAAATCATGCTCATACTTCGCCACCCCCGCGCTGCATGGCAACCGAAACAATCCGCTGCTCAAAACCCCGATCCCTGCGCGCACCACCATCGGCGGTGGTTTCCCCTCGCCCGAAAGCCACCCATGCAAAAACAGCGCTCCCCGTTCCTCCCCCTGCCGCGCATAAGTCCGAAAATTCAAAAACCTCCGGCACCCCACCCATTCAAACAACGATCCCACCCCCAATCTTCCGCACCCCCGAAAATTCCGCATCGAAACCGCCACCAAACTCACCCATGCCTTGCCCTCCCACAACTCCAACTCCAGCGGCTCCGGCACCAGCGGCCGCAAAACCTCCGGCGGCACCGTAAAATGCAACATCACCACCCGCTCCCAATCCGCGACCACAAACGGATCCCCCTTCGTCGCGTCCAACCGCCTCCGCGCCAATTCCACTTCCGATCCTGCCATCATCGTTGTCAGCACCTTACCACTCATAGCACTACCCGCGACCCGCTCATCCTTTTGGGATGAACTTTGGAGCTTGGAGCTTATCTGGACCTTGGTTCTTCTCTGTCTGGTACACGCTCATGGAGAACTCCCCCGTCATTCGTGCTTCGGGTTTCGGGTTTCTTTCGTCATTCGACATTCGTGCTTCGTCATTCAAATCGCTGCCATAAAATACACCACCGCAAACCCGCCATACATCACCAGCAGTATAACATGCACCACCGTCCTCCCCACCTGCCCCCGCCAATGACTGCTGCTATAATACGTCACCTGCAGCACCGTCCGCACCGCCCAGAAAAACCCGATCGCCGCCGCCAGCCACGCCGCGAGCGGGCTCGCGGTCGTGGCCATCTCCCCGGCGAACCGCCAGGTCACGGCGGCAAAAATCGTGAGCGTGATCGAAATGAACCAGGCATGAACATGAAACACCTCCTTCATCAGCAACGGCACCCGCTCCAATTCCTCTTCCCACTCCAACAGCGACACCAATCTCAAATTCAGCAACGCAATCCCCATCTGCGCCGCCGCCACCACCATCAACGCAATCTGTAACCGATTCACAGCCGCCCTCCCTTCCACGCCGCAAACGCGTAAACCGCCAGCAGATAGATGAACACCACATTGATCGCCCGATAACCGCTCCGGTAAAACCAGTTCGTCAGATACGGCCGCACATCGAACACAAACGCCGCCGCGATCAGCCGCAGCAACCAAAACGCCGTCAGCAGCACGCACAACCCCCGCGCCACCGGCTCCCCCGCGGCCATCGCGTGCGCAAAAATAAACGTCAGGCTGCCAAACCCCACCAGCATCAGCCCGATGAACGCGATATAAACGAAGAACAAACTCCGTAGAAACGGCGGCAGCGTCCCCAAGTGGCTCGTGAGCTTCACCGCCCTCGGCATCGAAGCCCCCGCCCAAATCAGTCCGAGATGAAGCACCGCTGCAACCTGGAGCAACCATGTCAGTGTTTGTGTATTCATAAAATCCTCAAATCCCGCCGAACGCCCGTAACATCGGCAAAACGACATTCCGCACGAAGACCGGCGGAAACAGCCAGAACGCCGGCCCCGCCGTCATCCCAATCGCAAAAATCCTTCCCCGCCATCCCCGCCCCAGCCCCAACGCTTTTCCCCCACCACTCCGCTCCAAACAAACCCCCGCTCCCTGCGCCAGGAAGTACGCCGTCGGCAATCCATACCCGCCCCGCGCCGGCACCGTGATGACCGCCTCATGAATCAGTCCCGAAATCAGAAACACCCCCATCGTCGCCGCTATGCTTCCCCACTTCCTTGCCAGCGGCCGAAACGCCAGCCGGAATACCAGCTCATTGAACGCGCTGTTCCACCGCTTCCCCCAAAACTCCGCCAACGAAACACTCGCCGCCGGATTCTGCATCACCCGCTTCACCCGCACCCCCGCCGCGTTCCACCCCAGCGCCAGCAAATCAAACAAACCAAAGTGCAGAAACACCACCACTCCGACCATCCCCAGCCAACCCACCGCCAGCCTCCGTTCACCCCCGCTTGCCCTCACCGCCACCCAAACCATCCCCACCCCCAAAATCATCCTCGCCACCGCCCACCCCCATTCCCTGGCCCTGGCCCCTCTCCGCTCCCGCCTCCCCAAAAACGGCCGCGACTCCATGCCCGGCCACGCAAATAAATAACCGGGCATCGCCAGCCATCTGCTTTGCAACCGCTGTCCCGAACTCCCGTTTCGAATTCCCGCCTTCTTTGAATTCCCAAATTTCAAATTTGAAATTATGTCCCCACCTCCTTCGCTCCCTCCCGCTTTACGCCACATCACCCACTTGCACCCCAAAAAAACCGCCCCCGCCATCGCCCACATAAAAACCCAATCCGCCACCCGCCCCCGCATCCCAACCGCGCCCGCCACCAGCCCAATCATCGGTCCCCACGCCACAAAAAAGCCCCACCTTATCCAACTCGCGCCACCCGCCCCCAGCGTCTTCCCCTCCTGGCACTCATGCTCACTCATGTCACCCGCCACTCCCACTCTCCCCACCTGTCGCACCCCGGTCGTCATATTCTGTTATTTCTGTCTATACAGAAATTACAGAATAAATGATTTAATGCAAGTGTTTTTTTTGAATCAACCACCGGAACCGTGAATTCATCCGACCGGCCACGCTGAATCATTTTTGGCGAATCCGAAAGCCTCGCATCCAAGCCGGAAAGATTGCGTTGGAAAAACGCGCGCGCGAAAATGCCACTGTGGCAGCCGAGCTCTTCAATCGCGTGCGCTTGGTGGGCAAAGGATACGCGCACGCAAGCACGAAGCCCGGGCAACGTCCGCCAGGTTTTGGACTGCGGCAGTCCTCTGCCGCTTTTCGTTCAAACTCCTCACGCGCATCGGGTTACCCCACGGACCTAAACCCTGTATCTTGGAAGTTAACGAGGCCCGTTTTTGCCAGCCACCCGATGCGGACAATCGCCACCAAATGGCGCCTCCTTTCTAGCGTGTCCACACGCTCTCCCTCTCCCTTCTTGTCGCGTCCCGCTCAGCGGGGCGGATGGGAGAGGGCTGGGGTGAGGGGGACTTTGCCTGCCAACTGAATCGTTCCGGCTAAGGTTGGAACTCCGCGTTACCCGGTTCGTTAAGCGAGCATTGGTCCTCGGTCCTTGGTGCTTCTCTGGTGCTTGGTCCTTGGTTCTTGGTCCTTTTATTCGGAGCGCTTCCCCTTCCCGTTTTCTCCTTTCCGCCTCCCGCTTTCTCCCCTTTACTCTTCCGGATCACCGGAATGAATTCGAGTCCCAGCCAGTTGAGCGATGCCGATCTCGCGGCTGTCCGCGCCAGCTCGCTTTACAATCACGATCTCGCCCCCGTCCCGCCCGCCGAACGCAAATGGCGCGTCGGTAGTTTCGCCGCGCTGTGGATCTCCATGTCCGCCTGCATCCCCACCTACATGCTCGCCTCCTCGCTCATCGGCGGCGGCATGAACTGGTCCCAGGCTATCATCACCATCTTCCTGGGGAATCTCATCGTCCTCATCCCAATGGTGCTGAACGCCCACGCGGGCACCAAATACGGCATTCCCTTTCCCGTCTACTGCCGCGCCTCCTTCGGGACGCTGGGCGCGAACATCCCCGCCCTGCTCCGCGCGCTCGTCGCCTGCGGCTGGTTCGGCATCCAGACTTGGATCGGCGGCCACGCCATCTACAAAATCGTCTCCGTCTTTTTCCCTTCGCTCCGCGATGGCGCGATGCTTGGCTTCCTCGACATCAACCTGGCCCAGCTCATCTGCTTCCTCTTTTTCTGGGCCATCAACATGCTCGTGATCTACCTCGGCATCGATTGCATCCGCTGGCTCCTGAACATCAAGGCTCCGGTCCTTATCTTCCTCGGCCTCGCCCTGCTCGCCTGGGCCTACAAGGAAGCCGGCGGCTTCGGCCCGATTCTCTCCCAACCCTCCGCCTTCGACCCCGGCCAGCCGCAGGCCGGCAAATTCTGGTCCTACTTTTTCCCCGCGCTCACCGGCATGATCGGCTTCTGGGCCACGCTCTCGCTGAATATCCCCGACTTCTCCCGCTACGCCGTCTCCCAAAAGGACCAGGCGCTCGGCCAGGCGCTCGGCCTGCCGCTTACCATGGCCCTCTACTCCTTCATCGGCGTTGCCGTCACCTCCGCCACGACCATTATCTACGGCCACACCATCTGGGACCCCGTGGACGTCTTGGAAAAATTCCGTCATCCAGCCGTGCTGATCGTGGCGATGATTTCCCTCTGCGTCGCCACCCTCGCCACCAACATCGCCGCCAACGTCGTCAGCCCCGCCAACGACATCGCCAATCTCTCACCCAAACGCATTTCCTTCCGCACCGGCGGTTACGTCACCGGCATCATCGGGATCCTGATGATGCCTTGGAAACTCGTCGCCGACCCCAACGGTTACATCTTCACCTGGCTCGTCGCCTACAGCGCGCTGCTCGGCCCCATCGGCGGTGTCCTCATCGCCGATTACTTCGTCGTCCGCCGCTGTCACCTCAATCTCCCCGCCCTCTATCGCCTCGACGGCGAATACCGGTTCACCAACGGCTTCAGCCTCCTGGCCATCGTCGCCCTGCTCGCCGGCGCGCTCCCCAGCCTGCCTGGCTTCCTTGCACACATCAAAGCCATCAATCCCGATTCGGTTGCGCCCGCCCTCATCCATCTTTACAATTACGCATGGTTTGTGGGATTCGCAGTTGCATTCATCGTCTACGTCGCCGGCCGCTCCTTCGCGCCCGCGCCATTCTCCATGGAACGCCCCCAACCCGCCGCCGACTAATTTTTTTAACCTTTTAACCTTTTAACTTTTTTAACCACTTCAACTTTCCACGCTTTATGAACAAACCACCCACCCTGCCCCCGACCGACCACAAACCGCAGCCCTACCAAGGCCCGTCCGCCGACGAAGTCCTCGCGCTGCGCAAACAATATCTCAACCCCGGCCTCTTCCTCTATTACAAGAAGCCGATCATGTTCGTGGAGGGCAAAGCCCAGTACATCTGGGACGATACCGGCAAGCGCTACCTCGACGGTCTCGGCGGCATCGTGACCATCAGCGTCGGCCACTGCCACCCGCACGTCGTCGCCGCGGCCAACAAGCAGAATGAGATCCTGCAGCATTCCACCACGATTTATCTCCATCCGAACATCTCGCTGTTCGCCGAGAAGCTCGCCTCCAAGATGCCGGGCGACCTCAAGGTCTGCTACTTCGTGAATTCCGGTTCCGAAGCCAACGACCTCGCCCTCCTCATGGCCCGCGCCTACACCGGCAACTACGACATCATCGCCCTGCGCAACGCCTACCACGGCGGCAACGCCTCTGGCATGAGCGTGACCGCGCACAGCACCTGGAAATTCAACGTCCCCCACAGCTTCGGCGTCCATCACGCCATCGCCGCCGATCCCTATCGCGGCCCCTACGGCCGCAACGATCCCGACGCCGGCAAGAAATACGCCGCCGACGTTAAGGAACTGATTTCCTTTGCCACCCCGGGCCAGGTCGCCGGCTTCATCGCTGAATCCATTCAGGGCGTCGGCGGCGCCGTCGTCTTCCCCGATGGCTACCTCAAGCACACCTACGAGCACGTCCGCGCCGCGGGCGGCGTCTGCATCGCCGACGAAGTCCAGGCCGGCTTCGGCCGCACGGGCACGCATTTCTGGGGCTTCGAAACCCAGGGCGTGATTCCGGATATCGTCACGATGGCCAAAGGCATCGGCAACGGCGCGCCCCTCGCCGCCGTCGTCACCACCCCGCAAATCGCGGCCGTGATCGCCAAGCGCATTCACTTCAACACTTTCGGCGGCAACCCCATCGTCTGCGCCATCGGCAAAGCCGTCCTCGAAGTCATCGAAAAAGAAAACCTCCAAAAGAACGCCCTCGAGCAAGGCAACTACATCCTGGCCGGCCTCGAGAAACTCAAGGCGAAGTATCCCATCATCGGCGACGTCCGCGGCAAAGGCCTCCTCCTCGGCGTGGAACTCGTCAAGGACCACACGACGAAGGAACCCGCCAAAGCCGAAGTCGCCGCCATCATGGAATCCGCCCGCGAAATGGGCCTGCTCCTCGGCAAAGGCGGCCTCAACGGCAGCGTCATCCGCTTCGCCCCGCCCATGTGCATCAACCGCGCCGACGCCGACTTCATGCTCGCCGTCTTCGACGCCGCCTTCGCCGAACTCAAAGGCTAAGCTTGGAACGCGGCCGTCCCGGCCGCAGCAACGTCCGAACCACTGCCGCTCTCCGTTCGCGCCAATCGAGCACGGAGAGCGGCTTTTTTTGACCCACACTCCATGCACACCATCACCAACCGCGCCCCCAAACCGGACGAACTCCGCGTCATCCAGGCGCAGGCAAAACCCGACGTCGCCTCCTTCGGTTGCCTGGTGTTGATGTTCGGCATCCTTCCGGGCTTCCTGCTCGGCAAGTTAGGCGCCTGGATCGGTCGTCAGTCATCGCCGCCCCTGACCGCTGAATACCACCTTGCGGGCTGGCTCATCGGGTTCCTCGTTTTCGTGTTCGCGCTTTTCAAGTTCCTCCCCTACCAGCGTCACCGCCGAAAGCGCGCGCGATCGGACGCTTCCGAACTCACCGTCCAGGAAATCTCTGTCACCAATCCCCGTGTCTTTGAACTCTTCCTCGTTGATGAAAACGAACCCATCCTCGCCTTCGACATTGGCGACGACAAAATTCTCTATCTCCAGGGCCAATGGCTCCGCGACGCCGAAACCTACGGCGCGGTCTGCGATTCAAATTCCGATCCTGAGGAAAATATCGTGAACGGCCTCGCGGCTCCCTTCAGTTTCCCAAGCAGCGCCTTCACCCTCACACGCCTTCCCCACAGCAAGCGCATCCTCAAAATAATCGTCCAAGGCGCTTATCTGCCGCCCGAGAAGAAAACCGATGCCCTGCGCCAGGAATACGATTTTCGGGACTCGGAATTATTCGAAGGCCAACTCGAAGACCTCACCAACATCCTTGCCCGTGCTTACGCAAAGCAAGCCACGACCCGTAGTTGAAACTCGATTGGATGGTCTGAGGTGCCGGACTCAAGGCACCCATCGCGCGCGGTAAAAGCGGCCACTCGCGCCTGACGCGGTTGCTTCCAAGAAGTTCGCCTGCCCGGTCGTGTTGGTCACCAGCCCGGCTACCGTCCAGTTCGTGAAATCAGTCGTGGCCTCAATCTGGTAAACCAACCCCGTCGGCCCCCCGATACTAAAACTGAACACTCCGTTCGAAGTCGCGCCCACGCCCGAGAGCGAGGGCCGGTCCGCGACCGTTATAATCGCCACCACACTCGTCACCGCCCCCGCGCTGTTGCTCACCAAAACCGAGTAACCGCCCGCCTGCCCAGGCTGCACGTTCGTCAAACTCAGCGTGCCACCTTGCCCCCCACCCAAGCCCGTCCCGTCGAATTGCCATTGATACGCCAGCGGCGTGGTGCCGACGACTCCGATACTCAGATTCACCAACCCACCGGCCAGCACGGTCTGGTTGGCCGGTTGCTGCGTAATTATGGGCGCCGCCAGGACCGGCGGCAGCACCGCCACCACGCTCGTGACCGCGCCGTTGAAAACCGGTATCGCGACCGAAACATTCGTGATCCCGCCGTCGGCACCGGTAAAAACATAATAACTGGTATCCAAATCCGTTTTGCCCGCGAGCGTCGCGCTTACCTGACCCGAAGTCGGATTGAAATCGGCGGTCACCATGCGCGACGTGCGCAACGCGCGCGCATACTGGCTGAGAAAATCCACCGTCACGTAGATCGGACGGTAAGCCGCCAGGTTGTTCGTCAGCCCCTGCAAGGTCGCCTGCCAGTAAACCGTGTTCACCGACCCCACATACCACTCGTGGCTGAAGAGCGTCGTCGGCACCATGCTGTCCAGCGTGCGCTTCACCATCTTCGTCCCGCGGCTGGTGCTCCCCGCCACGTCGCTGTCCGGACACCATTCCCCGCAGCTGGCCACGTCCCGCACCTCGGAATAATAATTGAAAAATTTCCCGTCCATTTCCGGATGCCCCGGCACGCTCAGCCAGTCGCAATAAAACGTCGGCCAGTTCAATTCCCCGGCGCTCGGCGTTTCATAAAGCCGGTACGGCCCGCCCAGCAGCCACGGCGTCGGCGGCGTCTGGGAATATTCGATGGAGCCCGGCACCACCTCGATGGGCACATACTCCATCCCCATCCGGCTTAAAAATTGAAATGCATTCACTCCGATCTCGGAAAAGTGCGTCGCACAAACCTTGGAAATCGGAATCCCGTGGTTCGTATGCCATAGCGCCCCCGCGTAAAAGTTGTTGGACACGACTGGAGTTGGCCACGGCTGCCCCAGCCCGTGATTGAAATAGAAAAACACATCGTTGTTGAAGGCATGAATCGAAGCCGTCGCGTTCCCGCTCGTCGTCAATCCTTTCAAATCGAGCGCCGAGGATTCCGTCACGTTGGAATAGAAAAGCGCGATGAACGGCTTGAACCCGAACATGTTCGCGTCGTGCACCCAGCCGAACGGCCCCACCGCGTCATCGATCCGCATCGAGACAAAGTTCGGCAGCCCCCGCATCACGAACGGCTTGCGGGCCGCCCACACCACCCCGCGCCACATCACGTCATCCAGCCCATCCACCGGTCCCAGCACCGTCGCGAGCATCCAGCCATAACTGCACCACTGCACCGCGCGGCCCTGGCCGTACTTTTTCACCACCACCAACGGCTTGCCGCCGGCCGTCACCACATTGGTCACGCCCGCTGGCGAAGTGAAACCCGGCAGGCTCACGCTCGAGCGGAACGAAACCGTGTCATTCGCGGCATGTCGCGCCGTCACGAAATGCATTTGCGACCCCGGTTCCGTCGGCGGGAAACTCGCGCTCGAAACCGAAGTCGCGCTCCCGTACGTGAACCCGAAAATATTCTGCACAAACGTGTAACGCCCCGCTGCGCCCGTCGTGAGGTTATTGTCAAAATTCACCAACCCCGTCCCGTTCGACACCGCCAGCGAAATCGCCGCCTGCGCCGCGGGCGTCAGATAAGTCAAATTCGTGTCCAACTGGTTATGCCCGATGATGATGACCGCGCAATTGCTCAAAGCTGCTCCTGGCGCATTCGTCGAAATATCCTGGATCGTGTACGGAAAACCAAAATTACCCAGGTACGGCTGGATGAACCGTTGAAAGTCCGCGTAGCCGGCACTGTGCGAATTCACCAGCACCACCGCCCCCGCGCTCTGCGGCGAAGGTGGCGCCGCGGGAGACACTGCCAGTACGGCCACGCTGCTCGTCACGGAATTCAAGTCGTTCGCGATCACGACCTGATAATTCCCTGCATCGTTGGTCTGAGCGCCCGCGAGCAACAACCCCGCCGTATTCACGCCCGAACGATTGCCGCCATCGGATAAGGCCCCCCCATTCTTCAACCATTGATAACTCAACGGCGGCGTCCCGGCTCCGCGCGCACTCAACAGAACATCACTCCCCGCCGTCACGCTTTGATTGGTCGGTTGCAACGTGATCACCGCCGGACCCGTCACCGCCAATGTGGCCACCGCGCTCGTCACCGCACCCGCCACATTTGTCACCACCAAAACCAGATTCCCGGCATCCGACGCTTGCACGGAACTGATCGTCACAGAGTTGGACCCCGCACCGCTGATCCGCCCGCCCTCGATCAAATTCACGCCATTGAGCCGCCATTGATAATTCAACGGCGCGGTTCCAGTGGCCGCTGCGGCAAAACCGGCCGTCGTCCCCGGATCATTCGTCGCCCCTTGCGGCTGCTGCGTGATCGTCGGCGGCACCAGCACCGTCAGCACCGCCACCGAACTCGTCAACGAACTCCCCGCATCCGTCACCACCACCGTGTAATTCCCCGAGTTGGTCGACTGCACGTTGCTCAGCGCCACGGTCGCGTTGGTCGCGCCGCTGCTGGGAATTCCGCCCACGCGCCACTGCCACGCCAGCGGCGGCGTGCCCGTCGCCTCCACCGAAAAACCCGTGCTGCCGCCCGACAACAGCGTCTGGCTCTGCGGCTGTGTTGTGATATTCAACCCCTTGCACTTCCCCGACGCGCCCGCCGCATAGATCGCCGAGATTTCCGCGCCCGACAAAACGCGATTATAAAGCGACACCTCGTCCAGCAACCCATAAAATTTGTGGTCCCAGCCGGACTGCCCCGTCGTGCCGAAATACAGCGCATTCGTCCCATAATCCTGCGCGAAGCCCACATACTTTTGCGCCTCCAACTTCCCGTTCACATACAACTGGATGTAATCCACCCCGCGGATCGCCAACACATGATACCACGTGCCGGCGGCGATCTGTGTCACTCCCGGCATATCCACCGAGGCGCCCGTCGCCGAAGCCACCGTGAAATCAAAATAGTCCTTCGATGAAACCCGCGTCTTGGTCAGCGAAAAACCTTCGAACTGCGACGAGCGGCTGTTCTGCTTGAAGACAATGTATTGCTGCCCGGCCTGCGAATTGCCCGTGGAATCCAGGCCCGTAAACTTTACCCACGCCTCGATGGTTAAATTCGTCGGATGAAAAATCGCCGCATCCGGCACCTGCACATAGCCGGCGTTTCCATCCATCGAAAAAGCCTGCCCCACGAATCCCGTGGCATTGGCGACCGCGCCTCCCTGCAACATCCCGTTATTCGTCCCCGCGCGATTGCTGGCATTCCCATCGCCAGCCCACCACCCCACCAACCCCGGAGGTGGTGCAAAGCAACTGGCCGCCCAGACCTTCCCTGAAAAAATCAAGCAGCCAGCCAATGCCAACGCCCCATGCCGACGAAAAGAGAAAAGGATGGGCCTGGCGTGAATTAACATGAATGACTGCGGGCAACTTCCCGACGATTTTGCAAAACTCTTCTACCAATGCCCGCGGCAATAAATAAACGTCCTTCACCAGCCACACTGGGAGGATACGTTGTCGCCTATCAATAACCCACAAACCCCTTGAACACAACTGCCGTATCTCCATTTGATGTTTGAAGGTTGGAGCTTCTCTGGTCCTTGGTGCTTGGTCCTTGGTGCTTTTCGTCCGCCCACACTTGACCCTCCCCCACCACTCCGCTACGTTGCCCCCATAGAAATTAGAGTCTGATTTTATGAATAATTTTTTAGTCCCGATGGTGGTGGAGCAAACGGGCCGCGGTGAACGCGGCTACGATATTTATTCCCGGTTGCTCGTTGACCGCATCGTTTTTCTCGGTACCCCCGTGGATGACATGGTGGCCAATCTGATCATTGCCCAACTGCTCTTCCTGCAAATGACCGACGCGAAGAAGGATGTGCATTTCTACGTCAATTCCCCCGGCGGCAGCATTACCGCCGGCCTGGCCATTTACGACACGATGCAATTCATGACCTGCGACGTGAATACCTACTGCATCGGCCAGGCTGCCAGCATGGGAGCGGTTCTCCTCGCCGCGGGCACCAAAGGCAAGCGCTTCGCCCTGCCCAATGCGCGCATCATGATCCACCAGCCCTGGGGTGGCGCTCAAGGCGTCGCGACCGATATCAGCATCCAGGCCAGGGAAATTCTCCGGCTCAAAGACCGCTTGAACGAAATCATCGGCCACCACTGCGGCAAGACCGCGGATATCATCGCCCGGGATACCGATCGCGATTACTTCATGTCTTCCGAAGAAGCGAAAGCCTATGGGCTCGTGGATGAAGTGGTGCAATCCCGCAAACAAATTCCCGCCCTCGCTGAAAAAGACAAGCAGAGCTAAACCCGCATGGCCCGGCCCAACAATCTCACGCTTTGCAGTTTCTGCGGCAAATCGCACGCGGAGGTGAAGAAGTTGATCGCCGGACCCGGGGTTTACATCTGCGACAATTGTGTCGTGCTGTGCAAGCAGGTGCTGGACAAGGAATCCGCACCGCCTTCCAGCAAGCGTCATAAACCCAAGGCCGCCCTCGGCAAACCCGCCGAACTCAAGCGCCAGCTCGATACCTGGTGCATCGGCCAGGACCACGCCAAGAAGACGCTCGCTGTCGCCGTACACAATCACTACAAACGCGTCCTGCAGGAACCAGCCGCCGGCGGCGAAGCGCCAGCGCCCAGCGGTCCCCACGCCGAAGTCGAAATCGAAAAGACCAACATCCTCATGATCGGCCCCACCGGCTCCGGCAAAACCTTGCTGGCCCGCACCCTGGCCCAAATCCTGGATGTCCCCTTCGCGATCGCCGACGCCACGACCCTCACCGAGGCCGGCTACGTCGGCGAAGACGTCGAAAACATTGTTCTCCGCCTGCTTCAAAATGCGGACTACGACGTCAAACGCGCCCAGCGCGGGATCGTTTACATTGACGAGATCGACAAGATCGCCCGCAAAACGGAAAACGTTTCCATCACTCGCGATGTCTCCGGTGAAGGCGTCCAGCAGGCGCTCCTGAAAATTCTCGAAGGCACCATCTGCAACGTCCCGCCGCAGGGCGGTCGCAAGCATCCGCAGCAGGAATACATCCGCGTGGACACCACCGGCATCCTCTTCATCTGCGGCGGCGCGTTTGTCGGCCTCGAAAAAATCATCCAACGCCGCCTCGGCCGCCAGGTCCTCGGCTTCCGCTCCGCCAACGCCGGCAATGAGAATTTGGAAACCGACTTCAAGCGCCAGGAGCTCCTCGCCTGCGTCGAACCGGAAGACCTGCTGAACTACGGCTTCATCCCCGAATTCGTCGGCCGCCTGCCGATGATCACCGTGCTGGAGGAACTCACCGAAGCCCAGCTCGTCTCGATCCTCACGGACACCCGCAACGCCCTCACCAAGCAATACGCCAAGCTCATGGCGATGGAAGGCGTCACCCTGGAATTTTCTCCCGAAGCCCTCCACGAACTCGCCCGCCAGGCCCTGAAAAAAGGCACCGGCGCCCGCGCCCTTCGCAGCCTTCTGGAGAGACTGATGCTCGACGTCATGTATGACGTCCCCGGCAGCGACGACGTCGTCCACATTCACATCACGCAGCCCGTCGTCACCGGCCAGATCAAGCCCCTCATCCGTCGCAAACACGGCCGCGCCGCCGCCTAACCTCCGTAGCAGCCGAGGTAACGAGGCTCCATTTAAACGGACGCGCTTAAACCGTCCGAAACAGTTGAGCCTTCCCTTCTCAATTGGTACCGTAGGAAAAAGATGGATCGCACCTTCTACCTGCCACGCCTCCCTCGCGAATACTACCAGGCAGACGCAGTTGTTCACTGGACACTTCCAATCTCAAATCGAAGCCGGGGCTGGCTGAGCGAAACGTTCCAAGTCCAATTCCGGGAAATGATGCTCCACGCGGCAAATCGCGAAGGCCTTCTCTGCCCAACCTACTGCCTGATGCCCGACCACCTTCACTTTATCTGGATGGGCCTTCGTCTCGACTCTGATCAATTGAACGGGATGTCCTTCTTCCGCCGTTACCTGGAGCCCCTGCTGGCGCCGCACCGCTTTCAGCATCAACCTCACGATCACGTGCTGCGGGAAGAGGAACGCCGAAGGAACGCCTTTGCAATCGTTTGCGGCTACATTCTCCAAAACCCGTGTCGAGCCGGATTCGTCGAAAAGGCCGCTGACTGGCAATTCAGCGGAGCCGTCGTCCCTGGTTATCCAGACCTGAATCCAAGTGGTAACGATTTCTGGCGAAAATTCTGGGATCGTCATCGCGAAGCCAAACATCCCGACGCCCACAAAATCCGGCGCCCTCCCCTTCCGTAGCAGCCGAGGTAACGAGGCTCCATAATTCCGGAAGCGTGCCCGCGTCCGATGAGCTGGAGCCTCGTCACCTCGACTGCTCCGATCCCTAAGCCAGCTTCAACGGCCCCGCCTCACACAAACTCGCCTTCCCAAACGTCGCTATCTTATGCCCCGCGGCGTGCGCCAGCGCCAGGTGCAACCGGTTATGCGGCGTCTTCTCCACCTGCACCGACCGCCCCATCTTGAAACCCCAACCGCCGCCTGCCAGCACAAACGGAATATTATCCAGCGTGTGCGAATTCCCCTTCCCCAACTCATTCGTCCACACGATCAACGTATTATCCAACAACGTCCCCGACGAACCCGGCTCCGGCGTGCTCGCCAGCCGATCCAGCAAATAGCGCAACTCCCCGCAAAACCATTTGTTGATCTTGATCAACTTCGCCTGCGTCGCCTCATCCTTGTCCGGCTCATGCGACAGCTGGTGATGATTGTCCGAAATGTTCAGCCAGTTCATCCGCGCCTGCCCCACCGACTTCGTATATTGCAACGTCGCCACCCGCGCCATGTCATTGACGAAACTGTTCACCAATAAATCCACCTGCATCCGGCTCAGCCGCGGCACATTGTCGTTCTGATCCGCCACGCCTTCCTCGAGCATCGGCGGTCCCACGCGCAACTTGCTCTTGCCCGCGTCGCTCACTTCCTTCTCCATCTGCCGCACCAGCGCCTGGTGCTCATCCAGCAAACGTCGATCCTCCGCGCTCACCAGCTTGCGGACCTTCTTCAGATCATCCTGCACATCATCCAGCACGCTCTGCAACGCCTCCTTGTCCTTCATCTGCCCGTAGAGCTTGCGGTACATCTGATACGGATCGGAGATCGGCGCCACCGGTTGATTCGGTCCCGCGTAAGACATCCGCGTCCACGGATCCGCCCGGTCCGTCACGCCCACGCCGAACTCCAGCGAACCGAAACGCGTCCGCGTCTCCTCGCGGCTCTGAAAATAATTCTTCAACTCCTGATCAATCGAAATCCCGCTCGCCCACCCGGCCGGCGTATCGGAACCACCTTGCACATTCCCCGGAAAAAGTTCGATGCCCGTGAGCAGACAGCTCATCCCGCGCATGTGCCCATCACCATCCCCGCGCACGCGATTGCAGAGCCCATGCAGGATCAGCAGCTTTTCCTTGAAGGGAGCCAGCGGCTCCATGATCTCCTTCAACTTGAAATCCGACCCCGTTTCATCCGGCCAGAACGACGAAGGAATCGTCCCGTTCGGACTGAACATGATGATCAACCGCTGCCGCGGCCGCGCCGGCGCCGCCAGCCCCAGGCTGGGCAACCCCAGAATAAAAGGCAGCGAGGCGGCGGATAGCCCAACCTCTTTCAGAAACTGCCGTCGGCGCAACGCGTTCATCCTGAAGAAGACCTGTATTCTATACCATACTCCTAACCGTCGGTCGAGGTTTCGTTTGGAGGCTTAGTTTACAAATCGAACGCATCCCAGTTCCCGGAATGCCGAAAAGGTCTGCAACTTCTTCATCCCGGAGGGATGTCAGACAGTAGCCGGTTGGTCCATCCGAGTCGGCGAGGATGGACCACCGGATCCAGCACTAGATTTCAATGCATCCGAGAAGGATGCCACTTCCCCAGGAACCGGGAGCTTTTGAATCGAGTTCGGCGATCTTCCGCAAGGGGCAGTATTGTGAAGCCTCACTCATCATCGTAAACCAGCAAGTCGCTCCCAGCTCATGCAGCCCCGCCCGTCGTGCTAGCTAAATTGTTTCGTCACCGGCGTCGGGCGCATCCACCGGCCACATATAGAACGCCAGGGCGATGCCGTATTCAAAAGCTTCCTCAACCCGCTCAAGCGAATCCCGCCGCTCATCCGCATCCATTTCGTTGCTCAGCGTATAGCTTTCCCGGCAAACCACTTCCCAATGGTCGAACCTGACCGGCCGCCAACCCTCCTCCTGAATTTGCTCGATCGCCATTTTTTCGGCGGAGCGCAAATCATCCGCGTTCACCCAGCAATTTACGAAAGCGCCACCGATTTCCTTGGCTTCGGCGCTTTCCGGCGCCGGCTTGGCCATGATTCGAACGAGGAACAACTCCTCCGGCTTCTGGCGGCATACCGGTGGCAGGTCGTCCGAAAAAAGTTTCATATCCCCAAATCCGTAAATATCTTCTCCATCATCCTCCGCACCGCCCGCCCGCTGGCATTCGGCGGTCCGGTCATTCGCCCCGCAAAAAAATATCTTCGCTTCCCCGTATCCAGGCAGCCCACGAACCATCCCAGCCTCGCAATATCCGCTTTTACGTCCCCGCCCGTTCCCGTCTTTCCATATAATGATCGCCCCTGCGCGTCGCGACTGAGCAGCATCAATTCCCGCGTGATGCTCTGCGCCCGTTGGCTTACCGGCAGGCTCCCCGCCCACAACCGTCTCAGCAGCTTCACCTGCTCATCCGCCGAAACCTTCAACGTGCTCTCCAGCCAGAAATCTGTGATCCCGCCGGAAATGTCGCAATTCCCATAATCCAACTTCTTTACGTAATTCGACATCCGCTCCGCTCCCACCCGGCTCGCCATCTCCTGGTAAAACCACACCACCGAATTCGAGAACGCGCTGCTCAGCGTCTGATCCTTGTTCCACGCCGGAGCCCAGCGCGTCACGCCATCCCATTTCAGTGCAAAATCCGGTCCCGAGGCCACTCCCGTATCCAGCGCGATCAACGAATTCGGAATCTTGAAAGTCGAGCACGGCGAATAACGCTCCGCGCAACCCTCCGGGTTGTAACGCGAGTAAACCTGCGCCTGCTCGTCAAAAAGCACAAAACAGCCCTCGCGCCCGCCAAAATACCGGGCGAGATCAAGATTGGTGGCCAACGCAGCCCAACCCGGCTCCACCGCCTCAAGCAGCACAAAAACAATCAGCATTAATCGGCGCATATCTAAATCAAAACACAAGATTCGTTGGCTTTCTGCGTAAATAGCCTCGCCACTCTCATTAACACCGCACTTCAGTGCGGTGGTTGCCCGGCCCCGAATCATTTGAAACCGTTTCAACGGTTTACTCCACCGTCGCCACTGTCAGCCGTCTCCGGTAATCCCTACCTTCGGCCCCCTGCCAGCGCCCCCAACATCATCGAGTTATCCATTTTTTCGCATCGCTATTTGTTCGTGACCGCGTACACAAACACCTCAGGCGCCTCCCCTCCACCCGCCTTGAGTCTCCAGACATTCGTGGCGTCCACATCATGAAACCAGGACACCAAATAGCCAAAGCGCCCCCGCAAGCCAATCCGGATCTCCAACCCTCGCTGCCACAATCTCATGTCGTCGGGTCTCAATCGCTTTATAGCTGCGGAAACGGACGGATCATTGACGGGAAGAAAGATGCACTCATTCGTCCCGATTGGATGTGCGCGAATCACATCCCTGCAAGCGGAGGAAAACTGCTCATAATAGGCCTGGTCGCGGTCAATAAACTTCAAATAACCCCACTTCAACATTTCCGGCAGTAGCCCCGCAGCGGCCGCCGGCAATAAAAATATGACTGCGAGTAACAGCATCAGCCTCCTCTTTGCCGAAAACCGCTCCCGCGCCCAACTCGAAAGCAGCATCGCGGCAAATGGCGCGGCCAGCAACATGAAGAACGCCATCAAAAGACCGAAACCTTGCAATCGCTCCCAAATCATCGCGGCTTCCTTTCAACTCGCCCCATTACCCAAATCCCATCCTTCCCATCCTCGCGCATTATAGTCACTGCACTAAACAGGACCAGCCGTATTCACCCCGAACCTGTACCAACGCCGCCACATCCATTGCTCATTACCGGTCGCGGGCAAACTCAGTCACTCAGCTGGCATCAACGGCGCGTTAGTCCCAAAGGGACGGAAGGCAATAGCCCGGCGATTCATCGCTGGGTTTGCCGCCATTTTTTATTGGCAAGTCCTGGAGGGACGAAAGAAAACCGCCCAATTCTTGGAATTTGGCCATTTTGCTGCGTCTGCCCTGACCCCGCACCGTGTCCGTACCGGCGCTGCCACTCATCCAGTTGAAATCGGGCTCCCACCGGCCCAAACAATATTTTTAACTTGGACAGCCGTTGTCCAGGTGGCCCCCTTAAAGTCTTCGCGGAAAAGGAGGCGGGAGCCGCGAGTTCCTGCCTCAAACTGGAGTACATAATCATGAACCTTGCTGCCGTTCTGCCACCCGTTGCCTCACCTGCCAGTCTACCCCTGCCTCCGCAAACCACTGCGGTCTCGCCCCCATTCGAAAATCAAAAATCGAAAATCGAAAATCCCCCGCGCCCCCCGCTCATTTCCCGCCTTCCCCGCGACCTCCGCAATCACCTGGGCTCTCGCCTCTTGGCAGGCCAGCCCGCCTCCGTCATCCTCAAATGGCTCAATCAATCCGACGACGTGGTTGACTTCCTCAACCGCGACCACGCTGGCCATCCCCTCACCGAACCGGACCTCGCCGAATGGCAGGCCGCCGCTTACCCGCAGTGGCTCGCCGATCAGCAAGCCTGCGATGTCGCCCGCGAACTCGCCGAGCAGTCCGCGGCGCTGTCCGGCGCCGCGGACGAAAATTTCGTCAGCGATTGCCTCGCCACCCTGCTCGCCACCGAACTGGCCCGCTGCGCCAAATCCCTTCTCGCCGACGCCCCCACGCCCGCCGACCGCTGGCAACGTCTCCAGGAACTCCTCCGTTCCCTCTCCCGCCTCCGCCACCACGATCACCAGGCGCTCCATACCCAAATCCAACGCGAACGCTGGCAGGACCACCAGGACCGTCTCCAAATCGAGGACGACGCGCGCCGGGAGAAAAAGCGTAAGAACGATGCCCTTGACCTGGTCCTTGCGAAGCAATCGGAGCCCGTCTTGGCCAATGCCTTTGGCGGCGGGGATAAAGGCGCTCTACTGGCCGAGCTGATCAACGCTATCAGACACGATCTCCCCTTGCCGCAGCCACTCCCGCCCAAACGCGCTCCCAAACGCAGGTCCCCCCATCCGGGTAAATCCGGCCAACTCCGGGTAAATCCGGGTAAATCCGGCGAAAAAAATTCTTGAACCAAACCTCCTATGAACACCCGCATCGGCAAAATCGCTCGTCTCCCTCACCCCCTCCGTAACGAAGTCAACCGCCGCCTCCACGACGGCGAGCGGGCTCAAGACCTCCTTGCCTGGCTCAACTCCCTCCCCGAAGTCCAGGCCATCTTGTCCCGCCTCTTCGCCGGCAAACCCATCCGCCCCCAAAACCTCTCCGACTGGAAAAAAGGCGGCTACCGCGACTGGCTCCTCCAACCAGAGTCCCTCTCCTCCCCTCCTAATCCTAATCCTAATCTTGATCTTAATCCTAATC
>CAYUVH010000008.1:0-63735 GCA_964448135.1 uncultured Verrucomicrobiota bacterium
CGCAAGAAGAACAAATACCCAAGACTCGATGCTCCGCGCCACCGATTCCGCGATCACCCGAAACGAAATGTCCGCGCAAAAAATGCTCGCTTGCGGAAACTCGGTCTTCTGTAAGCGCCATTCACCCGAAGGGTTGATAGAAAGTAGCCGGTGGTCGGTCCGAGCCCTGGCGAGGACCGACCACCGGACGACCAAGCTCAATAAATTTGCATCCCGAAGGGATGCCAGAAAACTTCCCACCTTCCCTTAAAACTCCCGCACCAAATCCTTCGACTCGCGCCGGGCCAGCGCCGATTCACAAACGCACCTCAGCTGCAGAGAGATTCACGCCGTTCCGTGATGCGCCGCCAATGACGCACGAATTGGAACCAGGATGCGCCGGGCGCGCTCACTGGATCTGCCTCGTTCGGCTTGGGCTTGTACCGCAGCCGCGATGTCGATGGCCGTCTTGTTTTTTGGGGGTGGTTTGGAAAACACCTCGTTCTCGCCTACGATTCGTCCTCGGAAACCTCCGCCGTCAATACTGCGCACCAAATGATCCACAAACCACTCCCGGTCAGAATCCTCCTCCATCGACTGCCCCGTGAACAGGTCATAAATCCGAAAATCGGCAGCCCGATCCGGGAGGAAGAAATTGTAGTTTGCTCCTCCCGAGTAATTGGCCTTGTGGAATTCGTCACAGGCCAGGTGACAGTACCACCTGTCCATGTGTGGTTCCCGCCAACCAAAACGCGCTCCATGGCCTTGCTTCTTTGATTTCGGCTCTGCGGCAATGAGCTCCCCGAGAACAGCAGATGCCGACGTGACGTAAAGCGGATCTTCCTCGCCCAGTATTTGGAGATCCGTCGCAGATTTACGCTCCGGTCGATGCCACATGACCATTTGATTATCGTCCTGACAGAAATCTACCGACCCCACATCGATCCAGAAGTAACGCAGGCTCAAAGGAATTTCACCGAACCTGTCTTCGATCTCCTTCACCATTGATTCTGTATCGGATGAGGCGGGACAAAAGGCCGCCTCGGGGTTGCGAAAAAGATATCCGCGGTTCACCAATTGGTCATGGATCGCCGCGATGCACTCACGAACCGTGCCCATCGTGTCTCTCACCAAGGCAATCGTCAGCGGATCACCCCGCTGCTCCGCGGTAAGTTCGCCAAGGCGGCGCAGGTAGTCCCAAGTCATATCCTCTTTATCGAATGTTCAGACCAACGATGGCGACCCGCCACCGACTCCCGAATTGCCGAGGCGCTCCGCCGGGCTGCCATTCGGTGGAGCGCCGGGTTCGCCCCTGCCACACAACACGGAAAGCAGCGTTGTAATCTCTTCAAACGACCACCCCAGGCGATTCTCCGCCTCAAGCCTTCCGGCTAAAGAGCCGCGGAGAGCCGCTGCTCGAATTGCCTCTCGATCCGCTGCTGAGAGCGCAGCCACACGCGGCCGCATATGACAGCGCGAGCAAACGCCAGTTAGATATTCCGGGCGTTCAACCACAAACTCGTTCGCATACACCACTCGGACGCCGCATTGTCCGCAGCGAAACCCGCTATATTTTGCCTGGCAGCCCGGACAGAGAATCGATTCGAATGATGTCGAATTGCCCGGCTTGCCACAGATCTCGCAACGAGATTCGGTCATAATACGTCAACTGGAAAACGAACTGGTCAGCGACCGGAACCAGTCGGCGCTAACGTTTGATTTGTCTCTAAGCGAATCGGCTGACTCCCGTTCGCTGCACCGTCTGGTTCGCCTTTCTTCGCAGCCCTTGCTGCTTTTATGCGCTGCATCACCCGCTCCATCTTCTGGCGATGATTTTTTCCGGACTGGATGTCCCCGACTATTAAAAGGCTGGCCAGGAGGAGCGCTATCCCGCCAGTGACCCGATACCAGCGCCGGCCAAAGCACAGGGGCACCACGGAAAATGGTACCATGACCGCGTACCACGGCCAATAGTTGCCAGGAACCGCCAGCAGAAAGAACGAAAGCACCAGGAGCACTCCATACACCGTCAGGCAGATCTTGCAGACTCGCGTGCTCATTTACTTAGGCGACCGACCCAAGCTCAGCGCTCTTGATACTCCATTGTCCGCTCACGAAAACCTCCAGTGAGGAAAAACCTGATGTAGTCTGATGCGCCCGCGCGCCACACTCCACAACGCAGGAAATTCGTCGATGGAGTATCGGCGCAAAAACCTGCCGAGGGCGCGAAACGCCGATGTGCCCGGTCCCGTCGTGCGAAAGCGATGAGTGCGCGCCGGCACGCCGTCGAGTGCGAAGTCATCGGCGACGAGCACGGGACTGCCGCCAGTCGCACCGATGAACAGCCCGATCCAAAACAGAGTCGGCATTGACGACACGAGAAGGAGGAGAGCCACCGCCCGCTCGAACCAAGGTGATCGTGATGGTGTCATGCGTGTGAAACGGCCTAACGCGAAGGTGAGCGATGGCTGGCCCTTCAGCAACCCTCGAATTGGTAGATGGCGTGGCGGGCCGGCCATTCGCTCCACCGTCTGGTTGGCCGTTCAGTGTGGAATCAAAAACTCCTTCATCTTCTTGGCGATGGATTCCAACTGCCCAGCGTCGAGGAGCAAGGCGGCCGACAAGGTCCAATCATACGGGTATGGGCCAGACCTCAAGCGAACTCCCAGCGTTGTGTGGCCAGTGGAATCGCTGGTTGCAGTGAACCGAAGCTCGCCCTCCAGCGAGTCCCACTGTTTCTCGCCGACCCAGCCCTGCCAATGCGCCGCCAAGTCGAGATAGAACCCTTCCAAATGGGAAGGCTCGTCGGCATAAACCCGTCCACATCCGTGAAAACCAGGTCCACGCAGGCTGGCCACGAAGTAGTCGCCAACACGGTCCGAGAACTCAAGGCTTGTTCCGTCGTGCGACGACTTAATGGTGACCGACGGGTGCATGTGGTCTTACGGCCAACAATTAATATACGACAACTTGCTCGTATATTAGATGACCCAGAATGTGGCGCAATAGACAGCTTTGCGGATTGCCCAACCCCACCCAGCTCAATCATTTGCGTGAATTGTCGGCCAGGTGGATAAAGCCAGTTCGCGACAATATCACGCCAATCCAACCTTTCCAATCGCCCCTGGCCTGAAAAACGCCGTCAGGGTCACAGATGCCCCCGAGCCCTCATCGGGGTGCATTGCTCATCCTGCGCGGCTGCGTCCTGTTCGGGTTAAAAACCCAGTCCAAGAGTCTTTCGCCTCCATTTTTCTGCCCCCATCTTTCTGACTGATTCCCTCATGGATTGTCGGCCGGGTGGCCAGACCGGTTCGTCGTATAAGACCTCTTCCACTCCTTCGTGGCTTGGTGTCTCTGCCCCCTCTCCGCTTTGCGTCTTTGCGCCCTTTGCCCTTTGCGTTACGCCTTACCTCATCCACTTCACCGGCTCGTTTTCAGTCCCGCAAATTCGCGTGCATTTGCGTTCGTTCGCGGTTGCCACATCTGCCACGCTTCGCTCCTAACTCCGCATCCCGCACCGCCCTCGCGTCCGCGTCCACCGCCAATTCTTCCCGCCAATTTCTCTCATTTCTGTAACGGGAAAAACTCCCACCGTGGGAGCTTGTCTTTTTCCCCCCTGTGTTGGAATATCCCCTTGTGAATGAGAATTCCTCGTTCACCGAAGGAGGATTGCGACGACATGAACTTGCGAGGAGAACCACAACCCAATACCGGGCCGAGCCTGCTTATCATCAGGCAGCAACCACAACACGCGTCCCACGTCCGCCAGGTCTTGGCCTCCGCTCCCGCCTGGGCGGGCTCGTTTTTCATTCAACACCCCATCCGCAACGGATTTTTCACTTTTCTTCCCACCGAAAAACCACCCAAAAGCCACCTATTGCCAGCTAATGCCCCCTATTGCCACTATGGTTTTTCCATCCACCGGTCTCACTGGTCCTACCGGTCCCACCGGTCCCACTCCCGAACGGACACCAAAAAACACGAAGGGAACAGCAAAGAACACTCAAAGAACGCCAAAAGAACACTCAAAACACACGGAAAAACACCAAAAAACACCTAAAAACACTTAAAGAACAACCTCTTCCAGGGGGCCCCACCGCGCTCATCTCGCCCGATTCACAACCTATGCCCCTTCATCTCCGGTACCTCCACCACCCGCACCCCATCAGCCGGGTTCTCCACCGCGTGCACCAGCGCCACCAGCATTTGTTCAAGGCTGATCAATCCCAGCCGGCGGGCGGACTCGCGCGTGGAAGGCCACAGTTCCAAAGCCCGGTAAATGGGAACCAGCGCGTAAGGCCACCAATGCCCCGGCCCCAGCACATACCACGGCCGCAAAATCGTCGCCCTCATTCCGCTCTCGCGAATCAGGGCTTCCCCCTGCGCCCGAACCTGCTGGTACACTTTCATGACCGGCGCGGGTTGCGCCACGCTCACATAAACAAAGTGGCCAATGCCAGCCCGTTTCGCGGCCGCAACCGACGCCCGCACCGAAACCAAATCTATTTCCTGGAATTGCTTCGCCTTGAGCGAGCTGGGGTGCGGGGTGCCAATCAGTTGGACGAAGGTGTCCGCCGGTTGAATCTGGTCCTGCCAGCCGGAGGCATCGAGCGCGTTGCCGATGACCGGCGTGCAATCGCGCGGCAACCTGCCCTCCGACCCGCTTCTCGCCAGCGCGCGCACGCGGTGTCCGCGCGTCAGCAGCCGCGGAATCAACCGCTGGCCCATATAACCCGTCCCGCCCGTAATGAAGACCGAGAAACCGGGCATGACCGCTCCGATCCCCTATTTCCGCCGGCCCTTTCGCGCCGGACGGCGCACAGCCTTTTTGGCGGGCTTGCGCGCCGGCTTCCGGCTCGGCTTCTTCGCGACTTTGCGTTTCGCCTTTTTCGGTGCCGGGCGTGCCGCTTTCTTTTTGGCCGGCTTCGCCGCTGCCTTTTTCGCCTTGGCGACCGGCTTGGCCTTGGCTTTCACCTTCGGCTTCGGCTCGGGAGCCCGGTTGATTTTGATCGGCGTGCCCGCCGGTTCGGTTTCGATCACCAGCTTGCGCGGCGCCGCGTTCGTGGACGCCGCCCCTTCACGCCAGCCATGCGCGTCGCGCACATCAATCATCGTCTTGAGAATGGCGTTCCAGGTCTGCGGCTGCTCCATCACCGCGTTCGGGAACATGCAACCGTCCCAGCAAATGTGCGGGAACGCGCGCGTGAGCTGGCCGTCTTTTCCCCGCAACCAATGCCCGGCATGGCGCGTGATGGTAAGTTTTCCGTTGGGATCGTTGGGCAGACAATGCCGGCCCGTCTTGTCATGGCTGCCGGAGCCCTTCACCGTGGCGTCGTTTTGCGCCACGTGAAAATCAATCGTCCAGGGCCGCAATTCCTCCGTCAGCGTCATGATGGCCTGGTCCAACCGGTCGGCATCCGACCAATCCCAATTCGCCGGCAAAATCGCGTCTTCCGGAGCATTGTAGCCCAGGCTGTAGAGCAGCGTGTGCGCCATGTCCGCCTGGAAGCCCAACGTCTTCGGCCGGTTCACCCGCTCGAGCAGATCCACCATCTTCCGATAGCTGTGCATGCCGCCCCAGCAAATCTCACCTTCCGCCGCGAGCCGCTCGCCAAATCCTTCCGCCACCTCGCAAGCCTCGCGAAACGTTTCGGCGATCCGTGCCTGGTTGCCCTCCGGGTCCGTGGCCCAATCGCCCACGCCGGACGCCGAATCAATCCGAACAATTCCGTAAGGCCGCGCGCCCAGTTCGCGCAATTTCTTCGCGATGCGGCAGGCCTTGCGGACCTGGCCCACGAATTTCTTGCGATCCTCCTCACTCCCCATCGCCGCGCCGCCGCCCGTCGGCGGCCACACTGGCGCCACGACGGAGCCCACCACGAAACCGCGCGCTTGAATCTTCTCCGCCAGCTTCTTGATGCCGTCGTCGTCGATATCAATGCTCGTGTGCGGATCGAACAGAAACAGGTCCACGCCATCGAACTTGATGCCGTCCACCTCGGCCGCGGCTGTCAGATCCAGCATGGTGTCGAGCTCAATGCACGGCTCGCCGCCCGGGCTGCCCTTGCCGACCAGGCCGGGCCACATGGCATTATGGAGTTTGGGGAAATTATTTCCGGAGTGTTTCTGGCTCATACAACTTGGGTTAGACGAATTGCCCAAAAACTTGGGACAGAAAAACGTGCGAGGCAATGGGAAAATAACCGCCCTTGGAAATCGTTGCCGCCGCTCCCAAGCGGCACCAAGGCTGACGCTTACCCGGGCCGTGCAAAGCCATCGCCTTCGGACGGCGGCTGTGGCGGAGCCCAGCCGCAGCGCATACCCTTGCACTTCCGGCGAACTAATCGGCTCAGCGCACGCCCTCAAAATTCTCCCCTCTGTCGCAGGATTCGCCCACAACGGCCGACCGTTACCACGCCAAAGCTTCAGTCCGCAAGCCGGACTTGCGCGGCGCGCGGCCGGGGATTAAAACAATATCGCGCTCAATGAAGACTTTGTTCCTGGCTCTGACCATCGCCGTCTCGACGACCTCGTCCCTCGTTTTGGCCGCCGAAGCGCCGCTCCCATCGCCGTCACAGACCTTCATCCAAATCACGGATAAATACTTCCCCCAATGAGACGCCAACGGCGACGGCGTGCTTTCGCAGCCGGAAATCAACGCCGCGATGTCCAACGACGGGTTCAAAGGCGAAACCGCCGCCGCCCTCGCGACGATCAAGCGCGTGACGACGAGCAGCAAATACTCGCATCCACCTTGCACCCGCGCCTACCTCGCCACCAAGTCCGTCCGCGAATCCACCAAGTCCGCCAGGGATGCGGATCTGCCGGAGAACACCGTTCAGGTGGGCGAAACGAATCGCACACCGGCCTTTCAATCGCTCTATGCAAGCTCGTGGCGCCGGTTGAACAAAATCTCGCGCGAACTTTTTCCGGAGTCGCTCCCGAAATTGGAGTCGTGCCACCAGGGCGCCTTCGGGGACTGCATGTTCGTGTCGCTGGTCGGTTCCATGGTCAATCGCGATCCCTCTTCCGTGAAGGCAATGTTTGCGCAAGGCGCGGGTGGGACAAATACCGTCACCCTCGGCGCCGGGCGCAAAGTGGTCGTGCCGCCGTTGACCGATGCCGAACTGGCCGTGTCGGACCACGCTGGGACGAACGGTGTCTGGCTTTCCGTGCTCGAAAACGCCTACCGAAAAGCTTACTCGGAAACGTACCACACAAACCAACTCGCCCCCTACGACGCCATCCGGATCGTCATGGAACGCAACGTCAACCTCATGACCGGCCACAAAACGCTGCGTTTCAAGATCGAGAAGCCGGACGATGAAAAACTGGCCGCGACGATCCGCAAGAACCTGGAGTCCGCGATGAGCGAGCGCCGGCTGGTGGTCTGCGGCACCAGCAAAAGCGCCAAGCTCCCGCCGGGGCTGGTGGCCAATCACGAATACGCCGTGCTCGCCTTCAACAAAGAAAAGGGCACCGTTCGGTTATGGAATCCGTGGGGGAACACCTTCACTCCGAAAGGCGAGGAAGGCTTGCAGCACGGATACACGACGAAGGCCGGCCAGTTCGAAGTGCCGTTTGCCGATTGGATGCAGATTTATCACGGAATCACCTTCGAAGTAAAACCGTCGGAAGTCCTTTGAATCAACCCTTTCATTTAGCGCCGTTCCGGGGGCAGCTCGATTCGCTTGCCCGTGGCCGCCGATTCCTTCGCTGCATCCAAAATCTCCGTCACGGTCATATTGACCTCCAGCGACGAAAGTCCCGACGGCTTGATGTCCCCGCGCACCACGGCGGCGAGGTACGAAATGGGAGCGGACTCCGGACCCGTCAGCGGCGGAATCGTCGTCTCGGTCACCGGCTGTTCATTCTGCGACAATTGCAGAATATTGTTTTTCGGCACCAGGATGTAACCCGTCCGGCCATAGACCTCCAGGTCCTTCCGATTGTAAGGCCAGTTCCACGAAGCTTGAATAATTCCCTGCGCACCCGGATAAGTCACCACGATGGTCGCCTCGTCATCCACCTTGGGATAAATGTCCGGCTTGAACTGCTGCGTCACCGCGAACACCGAAGTCGGGCGCTGGCCATCCATCAACCACGTGATCAAGTCCGCGCCGTAGCAGCCGAAGTCCATGATGGCCCCGCCGCCATCCAGCACGGGATCGGTCAGCCACCGCAAGAATTCCGGCGGACAACCTATCTCCTTCGGCCCGCGATGCCCGTCATGCACGACGAACTTGCGCATTTGCCCGATCGCGTTATCGGAATGAATCATCTTATACGCCGCCTGGTTCGCGGAATACCAGGTGGTTTCGTAATTCACCAGCAATTGCACATTCCCCTTTTTCGCCGACGCCTCCATCGCGCGCGCGTGTTCCATGTTCACCGCCAGCGGCTTTTCCATCATGACATGGATGCCCCGCGGCGCGCAGGTTTCCACCACACGGCGATGATCGAACGTGCTGGTAAAAGTCGCCACCGCCTGCACATTCGTCTTCGCCAGCAAATCCTCGATGCTCGCGAAGAACAGATTCGTGTTCAGCTTGTAGGTTCGCGCCGCCTGAAGCACAAGGTTGCGGTCCGGCTCGACGATCCCGGCCACTTGCACTTCATCGCTGGTAATCGCCCGCGGGAGAAAACCCCGCACATGACTGTGCACGAGCCCGATGATGGCGATGCGCACCGGCGGTTTTGCTTCCGCCCCTGGGACCGCCAGTCCGGGCAGCAGGCAACCGAGGCAAACAAGGAGGGTTCTCATGGTTCGCCGCAATTCTGAACACAGGGGGCAGGCGGTGGCAAGCGGCGTATATCGCCCGCGGCCGCGCGCCGGCGTTACCCACGTCTTTTCCGCCATCAACAAGTTGCAGCATGCAACTTTTGCGCTACATTACGGCGCTTGAGCAAAACCAGTCCAGCCAGTCCGGGAAAGGCCGCGTGCGAGAAGCTCTGCCTCGCCTGCGGACTCTGCTGCGACGGCACGATCTTCGCCGACGTGAAACTGCAGGCCCGCGACAGCGCCACCCGCCTGCGGTGGCTGGGTGTCCCGGTGCTCGCCGCCAGCACCAAAGGCTGTGGCCCCGGCTTCACCCAGCCGTGCCCCGCCCTGAACGGAGGCGGCTGCAAAATCTATGCTGAACGTCCGCAGTATTGCCGCCAGTTCGATTGCCTGCTGTTGAAGGACGTAAAAGCCGGAGAGACCACTCCGGCCCGCGCACTGAAACTGATCCAAAAAGCCCGCGGCCAGGCCGATGAAGCCAGGCACCTGATGCAGGGATTGGGCGACCAGCAGGATTGCCTCCCATTGGGATTGCGCTTCCGTCGGCTGAGCCAGGAACTCGAAAAGCATCCGCCGGATTCCAAAAACGCCGCGACCTACGGCCAGCTCACCCTGGTTATGCACGATCTCACCCTGCAACTCAGCGAGCACTTCTATACCGAGTCTGCCTGAAGCCCTCTTTCTGGGCGATTGCGCGGAGCCCAAAACCGGCTTAGAGTAGCGCCATGAGCTATTCGCTGCGTGCGCGCTCGTTGGGATTTGGAGGTCTGCTGCTTCTCGGCTGCGGGATTTTCAATTCGTTTGCTGACTCCGTCGAAATGCGGAACGGCGACCGCTACTCCGGCACCGTGGTGTCCATGACCACGAATCAGGTGACTCTCCAAAGCGAGACCCTTGGCACCGTGAAACTGCCCCGCAGCCAGGTGGCTGGCGTTTCCATCGGCACGACTCCGGAGCCGAAGGTTGCTTCGCTTGCTCCGCCGCAGAAAGCCGCATTTCGCTCCGCCGCCGCGGCGCCCTCGCCGGCGGCCACGAATGCGCTGAACGTTGAATTGCCCGCCATGTTCAGGCAGATGGCCGGCAACAGCAACGTGATGAACCAGGTGAAGAAGCAATTCCTCGGCGATGCCGGGCCGGAAGCCAATGCCAAGTTCGACGAACTCATGAACGGCATGATGAACGGCTCCCTCAGCGTGGACGACATCCGTGCCCAGGCGCAGGCGACCGTGAAACAGTTGCGCTCGATGAACACCGAAGAATCGCAGGAACTCGGCGGCATGATGGAAACCTACCTCGGAATCCTCGAAAAGTTTTTGAACGAAACTCCTCCCTCAGGCCAACAACCGGCCGCCCCGTCTGCCAACTCCGCGAGATCTTCCAAATCGCCAAAACCTCCACAACCCGCCCCGCCAGCCAACACCCAGTTGGAAGATCAACCGTAGCCGGCTGCGACTTGCAGATTGCAAGGGTCCCGCTACGGGTTTCATTGCAAAGAGCAGGCGATTCCTTCCGCACAAACGTTTGACCAGCGCCTTTTGAGCACTGGCACGGCTGCTGCACATAACCGGTTGTGATGCGCTGATACATCACGCGCATCCGAAAGTGTTATGAAACAGCGCAATGCCAGAGAAGCGCAACGGGAGCGGGCGAAACCTGAATTGCGCAGAGCCTTTGGGCAGGAGTTATGACCGACCTGCACCATAAAATTCCGGAGCCCGAAGGAATCCTTATCCCCGTGGAGGGAGTACATCTGCCCGGTGATCTGGTCGTGCCCAACGGCTCGCGCGGCCTGGTCATCTTCGCCCACGGCAGTGGCAGCAGCCGGCGGAGCCATCGGAACCAAGTGGTGGCCCGCGCGCTGCAAGTCAATGGATTGGCCACGCTGCTGTTCGATCTGTTGACCGAGGCGGAGGACCACCTTGGACCCTCCGCCCACAATCCGCGTTTTGACATTCCATTGCTGGCCGCGCGTTTGGCCGCAACCGCCGCGTGGGCACACGCGCAACCTGCGCTGGGCTCGCTGCCGATTGGTCTATTTGGATCGAGCACGGGCGCGGCGGCGGCTCTGCTGGCCGCAACCCGCTTGAACGGCATGGTGTGGGCGATCGTTTCCCGGAGCGGCCGTCCGGATTTGGCCGGGGATGCGCTGGCGGAAGTGAAAGCGCCAACGTTGCTTATCGCCGGTGGCGAAGACGATACGGTAATTCAGTTAAACCAGCATGCGCAGGCCCTTATGAAATGTCGCAGTAATATGGTCATCATCCCGGGCGCGACTCATTTGTTCGAGGAACTCGGCGCACTGGAACAGGTTATGCAACTTGCCGCCGATTGGTTCGGCTACCATCTGACTTCATGAACCTGTTCACGGATTTTTCTGCCGGCGCGCCACCAGCCAACCCAGCAGTATGAGCCCAGCGGCGAACGTGGCGACCGCGACAAACTGGGAAGTCGAAAACGGCCCCACTGAGCCGCGCTGAGAATCGGCACGAACCGTTTCGACCAGATAACGGAGCACGGCGTAACCGAGCGTGAAGGACACAAAGACTTCGCCGGAAAACCGGCGATGGCGCCGCACGAGAAAAGTCAGCCCCAGGAGGAGCAGGCCGATGATTGATTCGTAGGTTTGCGTCGGATGTACGGCCAACGACACCGGAGCGCCGGACGGCAACAGGCCCGCGGTGAGTTGCTGATTGTAAGCCGGCGACCCCGGAGGAAAACAAATTGCCCACGGACCGTCCCAGGATTTGCCGAAGTCGCAGCCATACAGCAGACAACCAATGCGCGTCAGTATCAGGCCGGTGCACAAAGACGGAACGGCGCAATCCGCCCAGGCCAGCAGGCTTATCTTTTTGAGGCGGCAAAAGATCGCGGAGCCGGCAAAGCCACCGAGAAATCCTCCATAAGCCACGAGGCCGCCGTGATGCAATTTGAAGAGCTCTTCTGGATTCTTGAAGTCACCAAGATTAGTGGCGATGTACAGCAGGCGGGCGCCGAGGAGGGCACCGACGATGGTCAGGATCGCGCACCGGCCCATTTGTTTGGGATCCATACCGTCGCGTTCACAGAGCGCCAGCGTAAAGTACCAACCGACTACAAACGAAAGGCCGAGCATGACGCCGTAGCTGTACACCGGCACATGAAACGGCAGATGGAAGAGGATGGGCCTCATCGGGAGAGCAAGCCGTTCACGCGAGCCTCTTCAATCGAAAGGCCGCATCCATCGCCTGATTACGGTTGGCGCAGCCGGAAATACCGGATTCCGCCACCCGGGACAAAGATGTAGGAGTTGGTCGAGGGCGCGGGATTCACCGCCGTCCAATTCAAGGGCCCGAGGCCGGGGTTGTCCTCGAGCACATACCCGGCAAAACCCGGCGACCAGTCCAATCGCAATTGCGGCGGCACCGGGGTGATGCTCATCACGGGAGCGGGCAACTGCGTCACGTTGAAAGCATAGGCGGCGCCGACCAGCCCATTCGAACTGGAGTGAATGATGGCGGAAACTCCGATCCAGTCGCTCGAAGCCGCGACGCCCAGACCGAACAAGTCACCGGCCTGGGGATCTTCGGGCACCAGACGCGCGCTTTGGTACCAGGCGCCGCCGCGATAATCGAAGACGTAGCCAGCCCCACCGATGGTCGCGGGCGAGTTCGTCTCGATGGCGCGCGGCGCTCCGACGGTGATACGCGACCCATCCAGGCTGATGCTCGTGCCGAACATTTCCAACAGCACCGGGCTGGCAGGCGCCAGTGTGACTGAATCAATGTTGGTCATGAAAACGTGCACACCACGGCGGTAGGCGAACGGGTCGGCCGGATCCATGGGATTCAATCCCGGAGCGCCGACGGCGAAAAAGCCGTCGCCGACCGCCACGCTGGCGCCGAAAAGATCGGCGCCGTAGGGGGACAGATTTGTCAAAGCCGTGCCCGCCGTCCAAATAGTACCTGTATAACGGAACCAGTAGGCTGCCCCCGGCTTGTAGGTTTGCTTGAAGCCGTCACTACGCGGAGCGCCTACCAGGGCATTCGTGCCGCGGATCGCGACTGCGCCGCCGAAATAATCCTGAGCGGCCGCACCCGGAGGAGCCAGGATCGCTTTTTGGGGCCAGGACGAATTGGTGCGTTGATAGATATAACCGCGACCGGCGTGATCGCCGCCGTTGGTGGCGCCCGTGGCACCCGCGATAATGGAGTCCACATAAATGGCCACGGCTGCGCCGAACTCGTCCCCTGGCCGCGAGGCACTATTGGTAAGCCGCGCTTCCTGCGTCCAGTTGGTGCCGGCCAGTCGAAAGACATAGGCCGCTCCGGCGCGATTGGTGGCGTTGATGGCGCCGGGAGCGCCGACGACCGCTGTGTCCTGATTCATCGCCACCGCAAAACCGAACAACGCAGTGTTGTCCGTCATGGGCGGACTCAGCGTGCTCTCCAGGTTCCAATTTGTCGTGTCGCGCCGGAACACGTGGACCATCCCCTGATAATTCGTATCAGAGCTGTAAGGAACTCCCAGCAACATGATGTCGCCGTTCAAAGCCAGCCCACGCGCGACATTCTGCCCGATGAAATTGGTGGGGACAGTCAAGGAGGCCATAGGATGATAGGTGCCTCCTGTCACGACATCCGGCAAGGGACTGGCGGGTCCGGGCGGTTCCGATGGCGAATCTGGTGGTCCGACGGTGGCCACCGGCGGTTCATTGGCGGCGGGCCAGAGCGTATCCGGAGAGATGGCGAAGATATCGCCCGTGAATTGGACGGATCCGAAGACCATCACGGAACCATCCTGCGTGGGAATCAGGGCGGCGCAGGCATCCGCGGCGGTGTCCGGCACGAAGCTGGAAAAATTGAGGGTGTCATGCACCGGGAAAGAGCCGGCCGACATGGGAAAAACCGATATGGCCGCGGAGCCGTTCAGCGGAGTTGTGTTCATGTCTTGCAGGGAGCCGGCGGCGTCCGAAACGATGACATAAACGCGGTTGTCGGGCCCGACCGCCGAATTGACAACCGTTTGATCTTGGCCGGGGGGGAGCGTGGCGATGAGCGTAGAGCTTCCCGGGGTGACGCCGACTGGCAAGGCAACCTTGAAGAGCCGGCATGGATTGTTGGACGTCCCCACGGAACTGCGCGGACCATTCCAAACATAGAGCTCCCCGTTGACCAAGAGCGGAGAGCATCGAGAGTCGTTGGGAGGATTCGCGGAGCTGGTGGTGACAGGGACGAGGCCTGAGGTGCCGGTATCGGCATCAATAAACAGGATGGAGTGAAGGCCCGTAGCCAGATTGAGAACGCTGACGCAGACGGTCAACTTGCCGTTCACGACCAGAGTCACGGGACTATACATGGGATACTGGGAGGCAGTGAACGAGTACATCAGTTTGTAAGCGGACCCATTCCAGAAGATGCTGGCGATGCCGCCGGCGTTGTTTGCGCCACCGCCTTTGGCGACTACCCAGGCGCGGCCGAAGCCGTCAGCCGCCAGGCCAATGGGCAGCTTGAGATCCGGCACGATGTGGTTATTGATGTCGAGCGTGGTGCCGGCAAATGCGCGTACGGTATGCAAATTGGAGCCGAGGTCCCCGAAGCTCACGATGGAGCCGGCGTTGGTAATACCGCCATTCTCATTGCAGATGAAGAAGATGTTGGTGTTTGCTCCCGGCACCTTCATCTGGACGATTGGACCATAATACATGCCGCCATTCAGCGCATCGGAGACGGAGAAGGTATTGCCGGAGAATCCATCGGGACTGAACCATGAAAGCGCGCATTCGGGATGCCCGGTGTCGGTCGGCCCCGTGCCGGGGAAGACTGCCGACTTGCAATAAATATTTCCGTCACAGCCCTGGACGGCTTCGACCGGGGTCGCATTCAGCGGGATGGAAGATAGGCCCGCCTGGCCGCAAGTACCGATGGGGTAGTAACCTGGAGGCAACGATGAGACTGCCGGCGGAGCGCATGAGTTTGGCCCCAGACCGACGGTCACGGTGAAGGAGCAGGTCGTCACGGCGGTGAAAGCAACTTGATTCGTGGTATAACCGTCCAAGGTGGCGGTAATGGTCACGACGGTGGGCCCCAAATTGAAGATCGTGCCGGAGGGTTTGCTGACGTTGATCGTAAGGGTCAACGGGTATAGTGAGTTACCGGTGATGACTTTGGTTGTGTCATAAACGGCGCTGTAGCCGGAAAAGGTCACCGCCACGCCCGTCGGGCTCGTGGCCACAGCCTGGATGTCAGCCGGGCAACCCTGGATCGTCAAGCCGACGTCGGCCGGGGAAATATTATTGTTAGGAGGAGTGGAGGTCCCCCCCCCGCAGCCGATCGCTGCCAGGCCGCATCCGAGAATTACCAGCAGAACGACGCCCAACTCATTCCGCAGCCATCTGCCCAAACGGGATGAAGAGAGGTTGGATAGAAAACGTCGCCCCGTGTGTTGGGGGAAGATAATCATGAGAGTGCGAGGAGCTTATGATAGCCATGAGCGGTGTCAATGAAAATCACTTACGCCGCAATTCACGCTTCTCCGGCGCTCTATCTTTTTTATTCGGCTGAACGATTGCGAGCGTGGTTTACGGAGAGCTTGTGCGAAAGGTGAAGACGTGGAGTGGGCTGTTGGTGAGGAGGACGGGCTTTGGGCTTTCCTGGACGTAGATGGAGAGATGGCCGGGGTTTTGGTAGCGGTCCACGAGCGCATCGCCGATAAATGGGCCGCGCTCGGTGCGGAGAGCTTTCCAATCCGACCAAGCGCCTTCGGCTCTGGCCGCCGCGATTGACAAGGTCGGAGGTGATGGATCGCGCCGGTTGCCCGTGTAAACCAGCCAGGCTGTATCGGCCGCGTCAAAAACCAATTGCGGCCGTGCGCCGCCGAAATTCAGGGGCCGGCATTGCCAGACGCCCTGGTCGTCCCGCCAATAGTGAAAATACTGATCCAGCACTCGCGTCGCCGGCCAGGAGGGGTTGGCTGCGACATTATCGGGCAGTCGCACCGCGATGATGTGAATACGGCCGCGGCTGTCCACCGCCTGCGTCGTGGCGTTCACCAGGCCGCGTCCTTCGGGAATCTCCACGACCCGCACGCCCGGCGAATCAATCGTCATCGGTTGAGTGCCACGCTGGCCGCACGCGGAGCCAGGAGAATTGAACCACGTGAGGCCGGTGTCATTACTCCACGCGTAATCCAGATCGTGGTTGGTCATGGGATCGCTGGATTCGCGCCAGCACCACGTGACGTGCAACCTTCCGTGCGCGTCAAAGGTCAGGCCGTTGAGGTAGGCATTGCGCGTAGTTGAAGCTCCGTACCGCCCCTGCCCGGCGGCGAATGCGCCGAGTTTTGTCCACGTGTGCGTCTTGGGGTCATAATTGGCGAGGCACTTATCCCCTGCTCCGCTGGCACCGATACGGTAACCGAACAAGAGGCCGCCGCCCGGCGTTCGCACGAAGCGTGGGTAGGTCACCCGCTCCAATGGTTTGCCAGTTTCCAGTTCCGAAGTGATGGGGCCGAACAGGTTGGTCGCCCAGGCAAGTTCCGCGGGCCGCGTCGCAATTCCGGGGCGCGAAACGCGATAATGCAAAGGGCCTCCATGATGGTCGAAAGCCAGGTGGATCGTTCCGTCGGCGGGACAAACTCCAATCACCGCCACGTTGTGCGAGTCGTTTCCTATCAGGCGATGATCGGCGAAACGAAGAATCTCCCAGGCATCCTTGCCCACAGGCCGGCGAGCCAGGCAAACGTGGCGGCCCGCATCGTAGTAAACGGCGTATTGAATGCCCTTGAAGGTCGTGAGGGCGTCCTGCTGGAACGATTGGCCGTTGATGCAAATTCCCCAATTGCCGTTGGTAAAGCAAAGAGCGTGAGGATCAACGATCGAGTCGGAGAGCATCTCCAAGGTCTGGGAGCGAGCGCACGGACACAAAAGGGCGAGGGAGCAGAGGAAGTGTAACCACGGCTGAACACGAATAAACACGGATGGAGAGAAGGAATCTTTCGCGCGACAGGAAGTCAAGGAAAGTGCGTACCGCTTTTCGTTCGAATGGAAGAGGAGAGCGGACTTGAGTTCGCCATGGGCCGGTGATATAGCGGTGCACTCGCTAAACCCATCATGAGCCTTTCTTCCCCCACTCAGGAGCCGAATCGCAACCCGGCGATGGCTTCGGACAGTGTTACGACGGCCACCCCGCCCCCGAACCGCAAGTGGATCGTCACTTTTGCGGGCACGGGCATCAATCTCGCGCTCGGCGTGCTCTACACGTGGAGCATGTTCAAGGATGCCATCGCGAAGGAATTCGGCTGGCAGGGGCAACAACTCAACGATCCTTACGCGATATGTTGTGTCGTGTTTGCGTTCGCGATGATCCTCGCCGGACGATGCCAGGACCGTCTTGGACCGCGCGTCACGGCCACGATCGGCGGCCTGCTGGTGGGCGGTGGGCTGGTTTTGATCTCGCAGTCCAAAGCCTACGGAGTGTGGGTGTTGGGTTTCGGAGTGCTCGTGGGGATCGGCATTGGCTTTGGCTATTCCTCGGCCACGCCGCCCGCACTGAAGTGGTTTCCGCCGTCAAAAACCGGGTTGATTGCGGGCCTCGTCGTAGCGGGTTTCGGACTGGCGCCCGTTTACCTCGCGCCGTTATCCAAATATCTATTGCAAAGCCGCGGCCTGGAAGGCGCCATGATGTTCTATGGCATTGCGTTCCTTGTCATCGTTTGCCTGTTGGCCCAACTGCTGACCAATCCTCCGCCCGGCTACACCGCTACCGCTCCCGGCGCAACCAAAGCCCCGCCTGCCGGCGTGAGTCCGACCGCCCTACTTCGCTCGCCCGCGTTCTATTTTCTCTGGATCATTTATTTCATTGGCGCAGGCGCGGGGTTGATGGTCATCAGCAGCATCAGTGGCATGGCCAAGAAAAGCATGGGCGAGGCCGTGTTCGTCGCCGTCGCCGTCATGGCCATCGGCAACGCCGGGGGGCGTGTCGCCGCGGGCATTCTCTCCGACCGCATCGGCCGGCGCTGGACGCTCATGTTGGTGCTGCTGTTCCAGGCACTGCTGATGTTCCTGGCAATCCCGGTCGTTGGCGGGAAGGAATTGCATCCCGCGGTCATTCTCACTTTGGCCACGCTGATCGGCTTCAACTACGGCGCCAATCTTTCGCTCTTTCCATCCTTCACCAAAGACCTGTGGGGCTTGAAGAGCTTTGGGATGAACTACGGCATTCTGTTCACCGCGTGGGGCGTCGGCGGCTTTGCGCTCAGCCGGCTTCAGCAAATGCTCACGGTGAACAGCGGCGGAAGTTTCACTTCGTCGTTCATTACCGCGGGTGGCCTCCTGGTACTCGGCGCCTTGTTGACGCTTGCGCTCCGGTCCGACGCGTCAGCATCGAGGGGCTGACGCACCCCGGCCGCTCAGGGTTTCTCTCCCCGCAGAGTGCGATCCAATCCCGGATTGTGCCGGACGATTTCTTTCAGCCACGCCTCCTGAAACCCAGGATCAAGCTGCTTGAGCGAGGCGGATAGCGCCGCCAACCGCTCCACAGTGACTTCGGAATCCACCGCGTGATCGCGATACCACTGCTCCTGCTCGTTGCAGAATTCCTCCACCGGAGGTCGCTTGCCGGTGGCTGGGTCCAGCAGCACTACCCGGACGTCCGCCAACAGGGACCGCATCGAAACCGGCACCGGCTTTTTGGGCGCGGGTGGTTCCGGGAGGGCGCGCAGTTGTTCCATCGCCAACTGGATTGCGTCGCGGTGTTCCGCGGGGGCTTTGGCCCAGAGATTCATCAATTGCTCCATGATTTCCTTCCGTTTCGCTGTGGGATCAGTGGCCTCGTAAATTTGACCGGCCAATGATCGCAACATATTGGTCTGCAGCTCCACATCCGCCAGCGCCTCCCCCAGATCCTTGAATCGTTTGACAACCGGCAACGGCGTGGGCATCGCTTCCTGCTTGAGCGCGTCTTCCTCCGCCCGAAGTTTGGCGTCTGTTTCAGGGTATTGCGCACGCAAGTCTGGCCGGATGCGACAGGCCGCCTCCAGCGCGTGCTCACGATAGCCGCTCGCTCCCCAATTCTTCGCAGTTTCCGCGAGTTGCAACAGCGCCGGCACGGCTTCGGCGGCGGCCGGGACCATCGCGCCCAGCGCATTCGCTGCGCGATAAGAGTAAAGGCCGCCGTCCTTGTTGTCAGCGCTCAACCCCTTTACAAGCACCTGCCTGATCTCCGCCGACTTTTCGCCGGTCAACATCGCGAGGCCGTACGCGGCCAGCAATTGCTGTTGCCGATCCCCCTGCTCCAACATCAGGGACAACGCTTCGCGCAGGGTGCGGGCCACTTCCGGATATTTTCCCGCCTGCCGGCGCAGCGTCGGGTCAATCAGCTCATAGCGAAATCCTTCGGAAGCGCGGTCATTGGACTGAAGCAGGGCGACTATATCCGCGAGCGTCGCCGGGTCCAGGAGCGGCAGCGCGATGTCCTGTTCACCCGCCGGAGAGATGATCCGCGCAGACACAGACGGCACCAATGCCTCGACGGCGACCCGGCGCAAGTCAATCGGCTCGTTGGTGGCCAGCAGCAACTTCGAGAGCACCGGCCGGGCCAGCGCGATAGCCTGGTCGCGACGATCTGGATCCGAGCCGCCAGGTTGAGCGTGCGAATTCACCAGCAGGTCCCACACTCCGTAGAGCGCCCAGTGCCGGGTTTCGTAGTCTGCCGCCTGCCCACGTTCGAGCAGCACGGGCATGGCTTCGAGCCACTGATCGCCAAACCGTCGAAGCACCGCCTGCAATTCCCGCGGCGGGAAAGTGGTGCGCGCCTCCGGATGTTCGAGCAAAGCGCTCAGCTCACGTTTCAGGTTTTCCAAGTTGGCGGCGGTGGCGCTCGGCGCGGTGGACGAACCCTTCCGGCGAGTAATCACAGAGTTCGCCGGAGCGGAGGAACTGTTCGCGGTGTTTGTCAGAGCCTGCATCTGAGACAGACGCGACGCTTCGATTTTGGATCGTATGCCCGATAGAGGGGTGTGGATCAAAATGGCAGCGATACCCAGAGCACCCAGCAGTGCCGCCGCCTTGAGCGCCCCGCTCAGCGAAAACCACTTGCCGGCGATACCGGCGATTCCCGCCCCCGCCGCGCTTCCTCCCAGGGCTACCACCGACACTTTTCCGGCCAGCCCTACGGGCGCCGCCGACACTACATTGGCCGTGAGTGTGGCTCCCAGCGCCGTAACGGTCAGGGTGGTGCCTTTTTGTTGCAGCAGCCCGCGCAATTTTTCCAGCGCCCGATTCACGCGCATGCGCGCACCGTCCTCGGTGGTGCCGATGGCATTGCCGATCGAGCGAAAATCGCGCTGCTCGAAAAATCGCAACAGCACCGGCACACGATCCGCGGGTTCAAGCTGATTGACGGCCTCGTCGAGGACGGGACGGATTTCGCCGATAGGATTTTCCGGATGATTCAGAAGGGTTTCATTTCCATCGCCTGAGTTTCACGTTCCAGACGACGACGCTCCCCGCGAAACGCCTTCGCGGCGACGAAACAGGAGTGCCGGTGCAGCCAACCGCCGAGCATCACGTCGCCCGGAAGAGTCCGGGCTTTGCGCGCGAGGTCCACGAACACCGTCTGCACCACGTCCTCCGCGAGCATCCGGTTTTGGCCGGTCATGCGATACGCGGCGGAATACACGAGGTCCACGTAGCGCTCGACCAGGCACCGAAAGGCCGTGTCCGAGCCGTTCTTCGCGTAATCCCGCAGCAACACCTGACTGTCTGACATCGTCATCTTGATAATAAAAACCCGCCCATCCGCCGAACCGAACGGGAATTAATCCATCAACGCGTCGAATTATCCAGCCACAACACCCCCGAAGTCCCCCGCGTAACGCCTTCAATCTCCTTTACTGCCGGCTCTTCAGCTCAACTGCCACTATACCATGGCCCTGTCGCGCATCGCCTGCTTCAACTCGGCGGCGTTCGGTCGGTCCGCAATGTAATCGGCTTCCCAAAACAAAACCTGCTTCGCGCCGAGATTGCCGGCGACGGCCAGCGTCTGGTTCAAGTCCGCGACATTCTGCGGCACCCACGCGTAATCCCAAACGTCCACCCTGCCCTCCGTTTCCTCATACAAGGCGCGATACGCGGATTCGGCATTTCCGCCCGTGCGATAGTATCCGGCGGCCACCACGGCGTTCATGAGACCCTCGCGCGACCACGTGTGCACGTCGAGCAGCAGTCCGCGCAGGTTGCCGTTGATGGGGTCCTGCATTCCGCGATAATGCCACGGGTGACCGACCATGGCCGCGATCGGTAGCCGCGGACGCTGGTGATTCATCCAGCCGCGCACTTCGCGCATGAACTCCGTTTGCGGCTCGGCGCGCAATCGAGTCCACGCCTCGTCATCATTGGCGGGCAAAGCGGTCGCATCTTTCTTGCCTGTTCTCTTGCGCCACTTTTCCAGCAACGGCTTTTCATAGCCGTAGTCCGCCACCCCCGCCGGGTCGTTCTGCGGATTGTCGCGGACGTCGCCCGTGCGGATCCAATCCAGAAAGAAACCGTCGAGTTTGTAGTTCGCCATCAATTCCTCGAGAATTTTGAGCTTGTACTTGCGCACCTCGGGATAAACGAAGCTCAGCTGCGAGTAATACGGCTTCCCGTTGCGGTGCTGCCAGCGAAACTGCGGATGTTTCTTCGAGAACTCGCTTTGCAATCCCCAGCCGTGATCATCTTCATTGACCGTGACCCATGCCCAAATCTCCAGTCCGATCGAATGCCCGTAGAGTACCGCTTCCGCCAAAGGGTCAAAATGAGCGTAGTCGAGTTTGTCGAATTTCTGCAAAAGCTCCTTCTGCTTTTCCTCCGTCATGCCTGGGCTGAACTTCTTGATCAAAGCCTTGTCCGCCTCGCTCTGCGGGCTCCAAAAACTGTCTTTGTCCCACTGCCCCATCGGCTGGAGCAATTTGCTTTTATACAACGCCCTTCCGCCATCGAGCACCCGCCAGTGAATCCGGCTCCAGCCGCATTCCTTGCACGCGTTCAGCATCTGCCTCACGCCGTCCTTGCCCCAGGACACGCCCGGCTTGAGCATCCAATCGGAATGCGTCAATGGGGCGGAAAAAATGAAATGCCGCGTCTCCTCTTGTCTCGCCCACACACCTCGAGGCCACAGCGGAGCCACCGCCCCGGCCAGCGCGGTCGCGGCAAGGAATCTTCTCCGGTTAAATTTTTTTCCTCTCCGTGCCTCGGTGTCTCGGTGGTTCATGGGTCCGTGCTGAAAGCATTAAACCACCGGGCCACAAAGGCACAGGGAAAAGATGGATTGCAGTTGTTCCGTTTTTCACCTTTTTGGAAATTATTAATTTCAATTTGTTTCGGGTTTTGAAATCCGGATTTCGGATTCCGGCTCCCCCGGCTACTTGGGCACGAAGCCTTGCGGAAGTTCCTTATGCAGAATCACTTGCACCTGCTGATCCGATTGCAGCGTGCGCAAGTTCGGAGGAAAATCCTTCCACACGTCGTAGGCCGCCTGCGGTCCATCGGTCTTGAGTTTTTTTTCCATCTTCGCCTGGAACTCTGCCATCGCTTTTTGGATGGCTTCCTGGTGCCGCGAGATTACGGCGTTCAACTTCGTCTCCGCCGCCGCGGCTTCGGGGGTGCCTTGTGCTTTGGAGTTTACCTGCCGGTAACGGTCCACCTGGTCGCGAAAATTCTGCGGGTGCTCGGCTGCATACGCGTCCGCCTCGGCGAGCATCGCCGACACGCTGCCATCCTTGAGGGGATTTTGCACCGGGGGCGCCAGCTGACCGAACGGCAAAGTCATGCCGCCGGAGTTCGGCGTCGCGAGCTCCGCATCACGCGGTCCTGGACCCTCGGGCTCATCCGCTGCGGGCTGGCCGAATTCGTCCGGCGCGCTGCCACGGAATCGGCCGCCGGGTGGTCCGCCCATGGGTCGGCCATTCGGCGGCCCGTCTTCCCGCCGGGGAAAACCTTGCGGAGAGCCTTTCGCGTTCTGAACCGAGGCCGAAGCTTCCGAGGCTGGGTTCACTTTGCCTTTCGAGCGCGCGTTGAGCGCAAGCCCGACACCCAGGGCAAGTGCCAGGACAACTCCGACAATTAACACTGTGACCGGCGTGAAAGCCTTCCGCTTAAATCCCGCGAAATCCAGCCTCGGCGCATTCCCCGCCTGCACCCGGCGCAAATCCAGCAACAATGCGTCGTAGTCCTGGTAGCGTTTGGCGGGATCCTTGGCCGACATCTTCTGGATCAAGTCCTCGACCTCCGTCGGCAATTTCGTTCCCAAGTCTCCGCCACGCGGGAGCGGTTTGTTGGCGTGCGCCAGCACGATCGAGAACGGCGTATTGCCTTCGAACGGCCGCCGGCCCGTCAGCAGAAACAGCAGCGTCAGCCCCAGCGAATAGATGTCCGCGCGATGATCCACGTCGCTGGCGTCGCTCGCCTGCTCCGGCGCCATGAAATACGGCGAGCCCATCCCCACGCCCGTGATCGTGAGATCGGACGACTCGGTCATGATCTTCGCCAACCCCAGGTCGGCCAGCTTGACGAGCCCGTCCTGCGTGAGCATCAAATTCGAAGGCTTGATGTCGCGATGAATGATCGCCTTGTCGGAGGCGGCCTTCAGCGCCATCGCGGCCTGCTCGATCACGTTCAACGCGTCGTACACCGGTAGTTTACCGCTCGCCTCCACGTACTCGTCGAGGTTTTGTCCCTCGACAAATTCCATCACCAGGTAGCAATGCCCGCTGCCCTCGCCGAAGTCATGGACCTGCACCATGTTCGGATGATTCAAGGCCGCCGCCGCCTTGGCCTCGCGTTGGAACCGCTGCAAAAACTCCGGTCGCGCGGCGAGCTGGCGGCTCAGAATCTTGACCGCGACCTTGCGTGAAAGATTAATCTGGATCGCCTCATACACCACGCCCATGCCGCCCTCGGCCAGCATCCGCACCAACTGATAACCACCGATCACCGTGCCCGAAAAATCGGGGTCGCCCCCGGCGGGAAAGCCCGATCCTGTGGTCGTGGACGACAGCGCCGTCCGCGTGGCCATGGGAACAGTGCGGTCGCCGGGCTCGTTCATTGGTTTCGGTTCGTCCATGGTTCAGGGTGCGACGCCACGATTGCCTGAAAGGCTGCTGAATTTACAGCAAAATAAGCCGGGCCACCGGCGGTCACGCGTCGTCGCGCATCCGGGATGCCTGAATTGCAGACCTCGGCCGGCAGCCCATTTCCAACGAATCTTCGGTCAAAACTCATCACCCCCTTTCTTTACCTGAGAAGACCTGAAGATATGGTGAAGCGAGTGATAGAAGCGGGGAAAAATGGGATTGAAGAGGACTTTTCCGATGCGATTACCATCCACCACGAGCGCTCGGGTCCTGTTTCCGGGAGAGGTTCGGGGACAAGGGCGGGTGCGACGGCAATGGAAAGCGGGTTGAGAGTTGAAGGTTGAGGGTTGAGGGTGGAGCGCGAACGAAGGTCATCACCGACCCAGCGCCAATGGTGATCAAATTGGAGCAGCGGCGTCATCGCCGGGCTCGGTACGCTGGTTCGGCCTCATGGTGAGGGAATTCTATGTCCCGGAAAGGAACATGTCGGGGCGACCTCCCTTCGGCCGATCGTGTACGACCCGCCTGACGGACAATGGAACTTTCCGTGGATATAAGCCAGGTGTGGGTCCAGGTCCTGCCACGTGGGCGCATTTGTCGTTGGCGACCCGTTATCCCGGGCCCATTCCTGTTTCGCTATATCCAACATTTTGAGGTAGCTGATGCAATTATTGCGATCTTTACTCGCAATATCATCAGGAACCGCGGCGTGATAGCCGAACTGGTAGACAACAACACCAACTGCCAGCAAGAGAAACGTCCCGATGCCAATCTTCCATCTCATGCGGTCGCATGCGCCAAACCCCCGTGCTGAGGCAGGGTCGGTCCAGCGCGTCTGTCCCGGCAACTGATGCCGCCCGCCCGCGCTTACTCCCGTGATTTCGTCAGGCGGTAACGATGTCATTGTGCAAATCTCGCTGCTGCTTGGGCAGGAATAATGTCGGAAAGAGCAAGCCGGTCTCGCTATCGGCAATCCACTGGCCATCCTGCTGAACCAGAACCTGCCATTTGTAATCCATGCCGAGACAGCGGAAGACCCTGAGCCGGCACGCGGTGGACAAACCGAACGCAAAGCACTTGAATGCCGCGTCCCCGTCGGCGAACTCCTCGTGCCAGCCCTCGAACCCAACCGTAAAATCGCTGACGCCCTCTCGAATCCAGACCCGAAATCCTGTCGGGCGCTGCGCCGGAATTTCCAGGAAGCCTTCCTTTGTTGTGTAGGTGACCTGCGGATACTTCTGGAGCCTTTCTTTGATGCGTGAAATTACCATGCGTATGCGGCCGGTTAACGCGGCGGCTCAACTAAGGCAGGGATTGCGCGTCCAGCGTGCAGAAGAATTGTAATCCCGCCCTTGCGTGCAGCGCTCTTGTTAGACCAGGTCTTCATGCACCTGTAGTCCGGTAAGCTCTGATAAACTCCGCCCAACTCTCTCAGCTTCGTAGCACGGCTTGCCAGCGCCGGCAAAGAAATACTGAATCGGCATCAAACGCCCGGAACGACGCTTGAGACCCACGAACATTGTATCGTCGCCCTCCGGGTCGTGGTGACGACGAAACCCCACTCCCGTAAAGTCGCTCAACCGGTCGCGCCATCGCCAGACGAGATAACGCCCGAACAAGCGGCCCTCTCGAATGACCATGCCTGCCTGTGCGTCAATTTCGGTGTCCTGCTCTACGAGCAAGAACAATGAAACGAGAACAACCACCAAAGTGATAATGCGGGGCGACCAATCACTCTCGCCTCGTGTAACCAACCAAACGACAACCCCAAGAGCCACAGCCCCGACCGCGAATGCGTAGCGTCGCCGGGTGTGCGGATGCCACTTGTAGCGTGACTGTGGCATGATGCTAGCCGTGGTCTTGTTCGCCATGGTCTGAATATCTGACGTCTTGGGCGTCGGGTCAACGCATGGGGCGTCCTCGCGCCTGGAAAAAGGGGGCCTCCTCTCCCCAGCCCTCTCCTCGTTCCGTCCCGCTCGGAGCGGGACGGAACGAGGAGAGGGGGAAGGTTTTTTGGGGGTGCGCTTACCCAGGGCGTCGTTCGGTGACTCACTTTGCCCTGGGCTGCTATCGCATCGTCCCTACAGGACTTCAGTTTGGCTCGCGCTGCTCGCATGGTTGGCGAGCGATCAGCTCACCGACGGCGGCTCGCCGCTGATGCTCGAATTGCCGAGCGACTCCGCCGAGCCGCCGTTCGGTGATGCGCGTCTGGCGAACGATCAGCGCAGCCACGCCGGGCCAGTAAAGCCCGATACGCCGCGAGAGGGACTCCCGGCTTTGGCTGACGCGGCTGGTTCGGACGCGTAGTCATAAACTCGTAATCACTACGCTGTCGGAAGAATCCGAAAACTTGAGTGCCTCGTCAATAATCTGGCGAAGGAGAACAGCGACCTGCTCGCGCTTTCCGCAATGGTCCAAGAAGTAGACGCCTTCCGTCTCCACGACCACGGTCGCATCCGGCAACTCATCGGGACGACAAGGTTGGAAGCGAAACTCGATCTGAGTGGGAAATTGCGATGAGGGCTGGCCACCGAGACGACGCAGCAACTCCCCGACCTTCGGGAGACCTTCCGGCGCGCAAGAAACTCGATACTCAATACCCATGGCGTGTGAAGCGGCCTAACGTCGGTGGTCAGCGGTGCGGGACCGCTGACGTGCAAATTGCAAACGAAAGCGCGAATCCCGCGTCCACTGCACCAAAGGGTTCGACAGTTCAGTCCTCATGTGAACAACATCACGAAGAAGGTGACTCCGAGGAGAATGAAAACCAAGGCGGCAATAACGATGAATGTGCCGAGCACACCTCGCTGCCACCCGCGCAGGGCCATCCATCGACCAGCAAGCCGCAAGTATGGCGAGCCTGTCACCGCTTCGATGAAACCGACGCAGACGAAAACAAACGGAAGGCTCGCCCCAATCACCGCGAAGTGGAACTGGTGATGATGGGCACTCAGCCAGTACATCAGGTAGAGAATAGCGCCGAAAACAATACCGCCGCCCGCAAGCATCTTGAGGCCGCGCTTACGAATCTCGCCGCCGGAGGGAATGTGCTCAGGTGTGTTCATTCGCGAGCGATCGTCGATTCTGTCGAACGACCCAAGCTCAGCGACGGCCTCGGTGGGGCGGGTGGAAGGCACGGTGCGCTCGCTAACTCCCGCGACGCTCGAACGCACGGCGGGGAGGCCTTTCGCTGTAGCGCATGGTTAGCCCCCATCGTCTTCCTCTGCTTTCTGTTCGCGCTCCCAAGGTCCACCGACATAATCTCGCCATGCGGTCCAACCTAGCGGAAGGTCTGCCAACTCGGCAATCGTCTTGTCCTTCTGGTAAGCGCAACCGAGGCAAACCACAATTGCGTCCTTTGTGTCCACCGTAGTGCCACAAAGAATCTGCCAATCTCCGTCGTAATCGTGGCTCACGCGGAGAATGGGAAAACCCTGTCGGAACACCTGGACAGTCGAGATGGCCACAGCGTTCTCCGGGTCTGAAAATAGCCACTCCGATTTTGGAAACTCGTGTTCGTGTTGTTCGACGGTGTCCATGTGGGCTAACGAGGGAACTCACTCGCGCCGCGCCCCTGGCGTCCAGCCTGAAGCAGAAGCGCCATCGCGGCGTCGGGTGAAGTGCGCTTGTTCGCCATGGTCTGAATATCTGACGCCTTGGGCGTCGGGTCAACGCATGGGATGTCCCGCGGCTGGAAGAAGGGGGCCTCCTCTCCCCAGCCCTCTCCTCGTTCCGTCCCGCTCGGAGCGGGACGGAACGAGGAGAGGGGGAAGGCTTTTTGGGGGTGCGCTTACCCAGGGCGGCGTTCGGTGACTCACTTTGCCCTGGGCTGCTATCGCATCGTCCCTACAGGACTTCAGTTTGGCTCGCGCTGCTCGCATGGTTGGCGAACAACGACCCAAGCTCAGCGACCCGGCGCACGGGAGGCAACGATTGCCACCGCGACACCCATGCCGGGTTAGATGCAGCGCATGGTTAGCGAACCAACCTCGTCTGATGCTTGATGAAATCACGTGCCCGATCTTTGGTGTATCCTGATGCTGTGGGATTCTCCGCCGCGAATCGGAGCAAGTCCATGTAACACTGTCTCTGCTCTTGGTCTCGTGTGGCGTTGAGAATGCGATTCACCATCCAAACGCTCAAATAGGCTGGCTGCCGCTTGATGGACTCGACCAACTCCTTCTCGTATCTACCGCGCATCTGCTCCAGCGTGTGAACGAGGGGGCCGGGAGTGCCCATCTCCACTTCTGGCATCCTCTCAATGACATCAAACAATGCCGGAATAGCTCGCTCCGGCTGTGGCAAAGCCATCAACTCGTCAGTCAATCCATAAAGCTTGTCAACGCCTTCTGCCTCGTTGTCAAAATCACTCGGCTTCAAAGCAGCGAAGTCGGCGAGAATCTCGTCAAATGGGCGTGACATAATCCAGCGGCCTAACGCAAAAACTGAGCGAAGTGGCGGTAAGCGCCGCCCCGACTGCTCGGAAAACGCGAAAGAACCCAGCGCATGAAACAGGATGCGCCCGCCACTTTCGCTCCAGTGATCTGGTTCGGCGTCTTCATAGCCTCTACGGAGCCAGGCGCAAGCCAACCCCATCGATGTTCTTACTGTTGCGGAAGTCTTTGACGGTGTTGAGCCGGACCTGATTCTTTGCGTTCCCTTGGACGATGTTGAGGTCGGGTCCGGAGACAGACCGCACGATGGCGCTATGGCCTCCCGCGGCATTATCGAAACGCACATAGTCGCCTGGCTGAGGGATGAAGCTGACCCAGGCTGGATCATTCTTGCGGACGAAGCGCCGGTTTTTAATGAACCAGGCTCGCAGTCGCGTGCTATTTCTCAGCATCCAGCGGTCCTTTTCTCCTGCGGCCAATGGCCACCCGGCGGTGGCATAAGTCCAGCAGACAAACTCCGAGCACCACGGCTCATAGTCATGGGGACCAGGCCCCTTCTTTTTCAAATACCGCGCAAGGTCGAACGGCCAAGCGATTGTATTTGTGCCCACTTCGTCTGCATAGCAGCCCTGCATCGAGACCGCCAAGTCCACAATTCGTTGCCCCGAGGATGGCCCTGCGTCGCCTGGCGTCGGAGGCCTGGATGAGGCACAACCCACCCCTACCAGGAGCAGGCTCGCGAATGACAGAATACAACAGATTGACTTCAGCATATCAGGGCCGCCGAACAGCCCAAGCTCAGCAACCCGGCGCACGGGAGGCAACGATTGCCACCGCGACGCTCCTGCCGGGATCGCTGCAGCGCATGGTCAGACGGCAGTTTCATGATCCAAACAATCTCTTAAAAAATGATGGCTTCTCGTCGGGGGCGGCAGACTCGCAGTCAAAATGTCCCACAACGTCTATCTTGCGGCTGTCGGCGAAATATAAATCAGCAAATGCAGTGCTTCGAAGCAACGACTGAAACTGCTCCGGCAACTCTGACAGATGAATCGGCGTGCCCGGTCGAGATAGCATCTCGTATCGGTGAGTCTTCCACGCCGCCCGGTGGACATCTTGCCAATCATAAGCAAAGAAACCACGGGACGCGAAGTGAATGTAGTCATCAGGCGTCGGCAAAGAAACCAGCATCGAGGCGCGTCCTCGTGCTGGCATCTTCCATACGGCCTCTGCAATTGCATCCGCCAACGGACGCGCAGTGAGGACTGAAATTGGAATAGGGCCAATGCCACCTGTGGTAAAAACTGCGACGTGTCCGGCGGCGTCAGTGGCATACCACTCGTAATCCTCCCAGGCATACAATTCAGATGGTCTGGACGCTGGCTTTGTCATGGGCGTGCTCATGCCGTCTAACTCTCTGCGTCAGGCGCGCCGGACACCTGAGCAGCGATCAACAGAAGGCCGTAATCCGGCGTCGCCTGCACGCGGTTGTTAGCCCGGGTCCTCATATCGAAGGAGTTCGTTGTCGCCTGGATACTCCGAAAGAAACAGCGACATGCCAAGGTCGGCCATCGTGCGCGTCATCTCCGGCGGGATAGCCGCTCCGCCGCCACTGGCATCCTCTCGCATCGTGAAGCCGATATCCGCAACGTACTCCCCGGGCTTGAGAGTCGCACGGTTTTTCCGCGAGCCACGCTTCGAGGGCCTCTGCCTGATCCGGAAGCCGCCAATTACCGTCGCAGAGCCGTGCAATGCTGTCGTTCTTCTGGCCTCCTGGAGTTACTCGGTAGATGCTCACGGGCATACGTGCGAAGCAGGCTAACGGCTAGCTCACCGATGGCGGCCCACCACTGGCGGCTGAATTGCCAGACGGGTCCGCCGGGCCGCCATTCGGTGAAACGCCTGGTTCTGCTCTGGTTTCGTAATATGCTTCAAGCGCCGCATTCACCTCGGGCTCATGCCCCATCCGGGAATCCAGCGAGCCGTATCGAATAACGAATGGGAATCCATCAACATCGGTACCCTCAGGATGGGCAAATGGGTGCTTTCCGTTAGGGCGCGCCACGCTCCGGCCAACCTTAAAATTTGCTGTCGAACGATTATCCCTGCGCCAATCTGAATGGTCCGATCGGACGAGGAGAGTTGCGATCTGGCCTTGGTATCGGTGGTGTCCTGATATGATGTCACCAAAAACGCCAATGATCTTGCCTGACTCTTCCATAGTTCCGGCGACGCGGAGAGAAAAAGGGGAGCGGTCGTCAAAAAACTCGTGCTTCCCCGGCGCGAACACGATCTGCACATCGTCGCCCGGAGTCACCCTGACTTCTGTTCCAATCTTTGCAATCGCTGGCATATCGCTACTTAGCAGAACGGATCGGCTCAGGCAGGCCGGGCCGATGATATACAAATGCAAACAGAAGCGCGATCCCGGCCTTGCCTGCAGCCGGAGGGTTCGCTGTTATGGGCTTTGAGTCCAATCAGATGTCACTGGGTCGTGGCAGATGGAAGCGTGTGATCTGGTATGCTGCACGTTGGTCCTGTTGACAGGCTGTTGATCTTGAAGCGCCCGCCATCAGGGCATTCGGGCATTGTTTTCATGTACTTATCCGTGCCGACTAAGTCACGCCACGTCGGCGTGTCTGTAGGCATCTTCTTATTTTTCAGCGCCCACTGTTGCTTAGCGCCGTCGATCTGGCGCAAGACGGTTATGCAAGCGTATTTTGCCGACGTACCCCGGGCGGCGATGACCGGAAACACCAACGCACCCGTGGCCGCCGTCGTGCATCCGACCACCACTAGCCAGCGGGCCATTCGTACCTGTTTCCGCACGCCCCTTCTGAGCCTCCAACCGCAAACGGCCGCCCAAACCCCAGCGATCACGAGAGTGCTCTTGCAACCCAACGACTGCAGTGGAGTCCTAAGCTGTTTGCCAATTCTCCGGTTCTCCAGGAACGCATCGTATGAGCCCGGCCCGGGACCAGGAACCATATCGCTTTGATAGGGCGGATATTTGGCACATGCCAGGAACAACGTCAACAAGCCGAGCCATAAGACCCCGCACACGATAGCCGTGAGTCTCGGGTGAAAAAGCCAGCGCACAATTTATTGAAGCGAACGACCCAAGCTCAGCGACGGCGGCCACGAGGCGCGCCGATTGCAACTGCGATGGCCCGCCGCCGTTCGCTGCAGCGCATGGTTAGACCACGTCGTCATCATCACGAATGCTCCTGTCTTCCTGCGAACCAAGAGAACGGTGGCTGCGTCGCTGCCTCCCAATACAGGTCTGGTGGCATCCTCTTGGCAATCACGTCGAGCGTGTATCCACCGCGTCCCCGTCCGCCAATAACGATGAACCAATCACTAAGCTGTGCAAGTGGGAAACTCACGCGCTGCCCTTCGGTAAGACCACTGACGGACTGTGGCGTGCCGCGAAGTGTTCCGTGAATCATCTCACCCTCCACCTCAATCTCGTCAACGAACATGTGCTCGCCTCGCTCTGGTGTAGCTGGCTCAAAAAAGAAAGCCTTCAGGACCGCGACCTCCAACGCGGGTAAAATCCGGTGCGAGTCCAACTCGATCTCTCTCACAAACTCTGGAAACGTCTGCTGCGCCAACCGAACCGCAGCGTTCATCTCGGCATCATCACCATCCACTGTGCAGATTGGGTCGTCGCTCATGGTGCGGAGTGGCCTAACTATTAATATACGACAACGTGTCGTATATCAGCATGGTGGAAAGAGGGTGCATCAGACGGTTTTGCGACCTGGCTAAAGCGCTCTGCGTAAGGGCATTGGAATGGGCGTGGGGCGCGGCTACTGGGCCTCCTCGGCGCGATATTGCGACAGGGCGCACACCCTTCAGGCGGACGGCACAGGCGGTCGTGAAAAGGGGCATTGCTGATGTCATCCTGGAGGGAATAATCGGCCGGTGGAAATGGTTGTCAAGTGGAGACAACGGGAACAGGGGGCGGCGTGGGATTGCGCGAGGGTGCATCGGTTTGCTGCGGAATTTCGGAGGCGGCGGCGAGAAGTATCTGCCGCAGTGGGAGGGGGCCGGCGGGCCTGGATTCGGCGCGTCTAAAAATCCCCCTTGCGCCGCTTGACACCACCGCTGCCTTGGATTAAATGGAACCGGTTGGAGGACATGTTTCCTGAAGGGAGAAGCGTCCAGGTTGTTCTTTGAAATCGCGCCACTGCGGCTTCGCGCAAACGCGCATGAAAAACGGTAACCGATGCCCTACACGACGACAAAAGCGACGCCGCATCCCCGTAGCGCAGGCGTCCTCGCCGGCGAGTTCTCCGGGCGTCCCGCGCGTTAAGACTTATGACGTCATGCCTAACGCATTTTAACGCGCCTCGGCATCGAATGGCTGGCCGCAGGCCCGTCTTGGGTCCTTCGTCGGGCCCCCACCTGGGCCGACCCGGTCAAACCCAGTCAAACCGAGTCAAACCCAGTCAAACCGAAAAATTTCGCGCAACGCGCCCACTGATCGCCGGTTACGGCGAACACGGCCAGCATGCGCCCGGCCAAATTAAGCTTTTCAATCCGGGGTTTATCTGGGATAGTGATTGAAAGCTATTGTTACCTATGAAAGTGACTTTCCAGCGAGTGGTTTACCCGCTTTCCCTGTTTTTCTGCAGTGCGATTTTGGCATTGGCCCAGGCCCCGCCCACGCCACCGCCCTCACCCGCCGCCTCCCCCATTCCAGCGGTGGCACCGGCCCCGACGAATGCCGGACCCAAGATCGTCTTTGAGGGAGCCGAATATGATTTCGGGCGCAGCAAAGCCGGCGAGCCCATCCGCCACACTTTCTATTTCACGAACACGGGTGAGGCGACCCTGGAGCTGATGAACGTCCAGCCCCAGTGCGGCTGCACCACGGCCGGCGATTGGAGCCACAAGGTCGAACCCGGCAAGTCGGGTTCCATTCCGATCCAGGTGAACACGGCCAACCTGCAGGCCGCGCCCATTCTCAAAACCGTCACGGTCACCTGCAATGATCACTCGAGCCCCAGCTCAAGCACGATCGTGCTCAAGCTCAAAGGCACCATCTGGAAGCCGGTGGATGTGAACCCGGTCTTCGCGGTCCTGGGTCCGACGGCGGATTCGCCGCAATGCTCGACCATCGTGAAGGTGGTCAACAACATGGAAGAGCCCCTCGAACTCTCCGCTCCCGAGAGCACCCAGAAGGCGTTCACCGCCGAGGTGAAGACCAACACGCCGGGAAAGAATTTCGATATCGTCATCAGCAGCGTGCCTCCGTTCGCCACCGGTCCGGTGCAGGGCCAGATTACGTTGCGGACCTCGTCGAGCAACATGCCGCTGATCACCGTCACCGCCTTCATGAATGTGCCGGGGGTGGTCAATATCAACCCGCCGCAGATCTCGGTTCCGCCGGCACCCCTGGCCAATGTGACGCCGCTTTCGCTCAACGTTCAAAACAACTCGACGAATGCCATCACCCTTTCCGAAGCCGCGATCAACGCGCCCGGCGTGGAAGTGACCGTGCAGGAAAACCAACCCGGCCGGCTGTTCACCATCATGGCCAGGTTTCCGCAAGGCTTCGAAGCGCCGGCCGGCAAGCCCCTGGAGCTGATCTTCAAGACCAGCCATCCGCTGGCCCCGGTCGTGAAAGTCCCCGTCCATCAGGCGGCCAAGCCCCCGACGGCCCAGTCGCCGCCGCCGCTGCCGCCGGGCGTGGTGGCTCAACCCGCCGCGGCTCCCGGCGGCGGGCACTAATCCTCCGCGGTTTCCGCGACGATCGGCGTGAAGAAAATCCTGATCGAGAGCCTGCTGGTGGCGGCCCTCGGTCTGGCCGTGGCCCTCGTCGCCAACGCCCTTTCTCCGCGCGGACTCCAGCTCACGCGGAATTACTTTCCCGAGGCTCCGCCGGCTCCCGTAACGGTCGTCCCTGCGACCGGCGAAACCAATGGCACGGCCTCCGCGCCTGCCAATACGCCGGCTCCGGGTTCGACTCTCGCTCAACTTTACGCCCGCCTGACCGCGCGCGGCCTTCAGCTCGCCGAAAGCAACCAGGTCGTCCAGCTTTTCAACGACCCCCGCCGCAAGCAGGAACTGGTCATCTTCATTGATGCCCGCCGCGATGATGAATACGCCGCCGGGCACATTCCCGGCGCCTACCTCTTCGATCACTTCTATGCCGACAAATACCTGGCCACGGTGATTCCCGCGTGCCAGAAAGCCGACGAAATCGTGGTCTATTGCAACGGCGGCGAATGCGAGGCGAGTGAGTTCGCCGCGGACCAGCTTCATACGGCGCTGCCCCAAAAGAAATTCCTGGTTTACGTCGGCGGAGTCGCTGAATGGAAGTCCAACAACCTGCCACTGGTCCCCGGCCCGCGCGAAGCGACACCGCCATGAACGCCGCCACGGAATCCATCCCCACTCCAGCGCACGGCAACCGCGCCGACCTGATCCTGGTCCTGGCCCGCTGGGTGTTGGGCGGCGTGTTCATTTACATGGGACTGCACAAGGTCATGGACCCCGTGGAGTTCATCAAGCTGATCCGCCTCTATCACGTTGTCTCCACGCCCGTGGTCCTGAACTTCATCGCCATCACCCTGCCCTGGTTCGAAGTCTTCTGCGGCCTGCTTTTGCTCACCGGCATCGCGGTGCGCGGCACGGCCCTGTTGCTCGTGGCGATGCTCATTCCTTTTACGCTGGCCATTCTCCGCCGCGCGCTGGAAGTCGCGGCCACGGGTCACCTTCCGTTCTGCGCCGTGAAATTCGATTGCGGCTGCGGCTCCGGGGAAGTCCTCATTTGCGGCAAGCTTATTGAAAACACCGCGCTCGTGCTGGTGGCGATTTGGATTCTCTCCCGTTCCGACCACCGATTCGGTCTCCGGCCGAGCTTGCTGAAGTCGGCGTGAACCTCCGGGGTAGGTAGAATTACTGATTGTCCGCATACCAGCGGGCGTCTAGGCTTCAAGCAACGATCCATCAAGGAAGGGCTACCGGGCAAGCATTCATACATTACTAAAGCAGGGTTGCCGCGCGGCGCGACACATTGCTCGCGGGTCATTCCGAATTACCGTTACAACGTAAACACTCACAACATGAAAATCAAACATCTCCTTCAATCCGCCATGCTGGCCGGCATTATGGCACTGGCCGCCCAGCAGCAGGCTTGCGCGGGTCTGCGCATCACGACCATCTTCGTCGGTGGCAATCCGCCGCCAGACTCGGCCATCGCGGGAGGAGGCAGCTTCCAGGCCATCGTGGAGACGGCGGCCCGGAAATGGGAAAAGGTTTTCAGCAACGAGCGCGGCGACTGGCATCTCACCGTGGAGTATGGATGGACCAATGCGCTTTCCATTGGCTACACTTACGGTTTCGAACGGCTGCTGGCCCAGGGCGGCAAGCCGGTACGCTCGACGCGCGCGCGCATCATGTTCAACAACACCGCGACTCCATCCGGCGCTTTTCCCTGGTATGCGGACCCGACTCCCAACAATAACAGCGAGTATAAAACCTACTCCACCTACCGGGGCGAGTTGATCGACCAGGATTATCAGCCGAGCGGCAAGTTCATCAACATCGGGCGGGTTTTTAGTGACGCCAAGGGCGCAGCCGCCGGACGCATTGACCTTCTGACCCTGGCGATGCACGAAATCGGCCATGCCCTGGGTCTGGACCTTGATTACGACGGCTATCAGCGGCAACGAAACGGGTCTTTCCTTGCCGTCACGCCGCCGCGGCCTTTCTCGGACTGCTTTGTCTCGCTTTCCCTCGCAGGCGCGGACCACGTGGAGGTAAATGAATCCTCCGCCCTGATGGTCCCCGAACCCAAGGCTGGCTGGCGGGTGTTCCCGAGCGCCGTGGACGCGCTTGCCTTGGGCCAGTTGAGTTCCTTCGACCACCCGCTGCTTGGCCCGATCCCCGGATTACCAGGCTCCGACGACGATGATGACGACGATCAGGGCTGCAATGGCGGCGACCACGGAAACCGAGACGGCAACGGTCACGGGAATCGCTAGGTCCAGTCCGCAGGACTCCAAGTCTCCCGGCCGCAAGGCGGACGGAAGACTTTTGGCAGGCGGAACCGAAAATTTGATGCCACAGCGTATGCGGGCGCCGGCCATTTCGCTCCTGGTTTTGATAACCTCCTCGCTGTCCGCGCAGGATCTGTCACCCCACCCCGGCCAGCCCAGGCGCAATCAACCCGGGCCCTGGGACAACGACGTAATGGTCTATCGCGTGGCAAAGGGAGGCGAACCGAAAAAGCTGGCGACCTTCGAACGCGCGGGGGTGCCGACGGTGGCGCGGATGAAGGATGGCCGGCTCATCGCGGCCTTCCAGAATTTTCCCGCCGACGATAATCGCAACTTCGACCGCGTGGCGGTCAGCTTTTCTACTGACGAAGGGATCACTTGGAGCAAGGCGGAGCCGATTGTCGTGGCCGGACTGGAAGCCGGGCTGGCGCGGCCTTTTGATCCCACGCTGGTTCCCCTGCCTGACGGCCGCGTGCGGCTCTACTTCACGTCCAACCGCAGCCCGGATTTTCGCCGGAGCACACCCGCAATCTATTCCGCGATTTCCACCAACGGCATCCATTACACATTTGAGCCGGGAGCGCGTTTCGCCATCGAGGGGCGGGTGGTGATTGATTGCGCGGTGGGACTGCATGACGGCGTGTTTCATCTCATCGTGCCGGACAATGGCGCGGCGGAGGATTTCATGAGCGCGCCGCAACGGGGACGGCAACCTCCCGGCGGCAACGGGTATCACGCCGTCAGCACGAACGGTTTGAAATTCGAGCGCGTCGCCGATGTGAAGCTTTCGTCCACTCGCGATCGCTGGCTGGGCAACATGCAGAGCGAAGGGGGCAAGCTGGTGTTCTTCGGCACCGGCGCGACATGGCCGGTCACGAGCGCTGACGGGAAGACCTGGGAAAGCGCCGCGGATGCGTTTCGGTTACCTGGAGCGGACCCGGGCGCAGTGAAGCTACGCGACGGTTCGTGGTTGCTCCTGGTAACCAGCGCGCCACGACCCGGCACGCCCACGGCGTTGCAGCGCGGCAATCAGAGTCCGCCACCGCGCTAGTTTACAACGTCCACCTCGCCCGGAACCACCGTTTTGAGCCAGTGGCCGGGAGCGTGAGGCTTAACGAATTCGTCACCAGCGTGTTCGTTTGGAGGATTGTCCAACCGGACAAATTTGTCGTGCTTTCGATGACGTATTTTTCACCAGCCTGCCCGTCAATCCACAGTCTGGCATTGCCGGGAGCACCAACACCTCCCGGACGCAAGCCGGGTTTCGCTCCCGGCAAAACCAACATCGTCAAACTCTGCGGCGGCACGGTGGCAGTGACAGTTTTGCCGGCAAAGGTGAGGTCGTTCTGGCGCGTGATTCCGTAGGCAGGCGCCATTTGCCAGACTTGAGCAGTACCCGTGGTGGGAAAATTGGTAACGAAAATGGTGGCCGAGGCGCCGGCGCCGGATTGTTTGTTGATGAGGACGATCGTCATTGCGCCGTCGGTGGAGCGCAGGGAACTGAAGACGGCGACGCTATCGGGATTCGGCCCGCCGGCATAAATGCTTTGGTCGCCGAAGGTGGATTTGTGGCCGTCGTAATTGCGGTAGAGCTTCATGGCGTTATACGCGGGTGAATTGGACGCCGGAGTGGTCCAGCGGGTGGCGAGGTCGATATTTTCGCGGCCGAAAATGCCGAAGATGTCCCCTTGCGCAGTGGCGCCGTTCAGGGAGCCTTCGGCGCCCCAGTTGTATTCGGTGATGCCGATTTTGGTGCCGGGATAATAATTTGTGACCCAGCTTTTCATGCGCGGGATCAACTGCACAACGCTCTGAATCCAACTCGTGTCGAAATAGTTCGTGTCCCACAGCGACCGGGTTGAACGGTTGCGGAGACTTTGCATCGAGGCGGAAATGTCGTCCGAGAATTCCCCGCCCTGCGGATAGCAATGCAGCGTAAAGTAATCGAGCAGGCGCTGATGCGTGTTCGTTTCCTGCAGGCGGAATTGGTTCAGCAACCAGGGCAGGTAATCCCAGCCGCCATTGGTCGCCCGGTCGGGAAAGAAACTCCAGCCGTGCTGGCTGCCATATTGCTGGTCGTAGCCGCTGTAAAAATATCCGGACCACCCCCACTCCTCGGGGCCCAGCACGATGGCGTTGGTATCCACGGCTTTGATCATCGCGGCATACTCGAAGCATTTGTCGCGAATCTCGGTCATCTTCGCGCCGATCGGGTGAATATCCTGGTGGCTCGAATGCCAGATGCTGTGCTCGTTATCCAGAAAGTAGTAGCGGACGCCACCGTTCGACGCCGTGCCCCAGCGATTCGTCAGGTGCTGAATCCAGGCGCGCTGGAAGGCGGAATTGGTGGCGAAATTGGCGTCGTTGGGATCGTTCCAGGTGATGGGCGTGCTGTTGCTCGTGCTGATGCCGTTGCCGGCGTCGGCAAACCACTGCGAGTCGTTGCCGGTTTGTGCGCCGTATTTTGCGATGGAATAGCTGGCGAGCTTTTGACTGCGATTCGCCGCGTTGATTTTCGGCGCCCAGCCAATCATGGGAATCGTGAGCATCGCATCCACGCCCGCGTCCTTGCTCATCTGGACGAAATCGTCCGCGGCGCCACCCGGCGTGGCCGAGTCTTCGCAAATGGTTTCGTAGTACCAGTCGGCCCCGTGATTGTGGGCGTTGGCCTGCCAGTTGTAGCGCGTTTCGGAATTGCCGCCCGAGCGATGGACCGGGCAATTCAATTCGGCGAGCTCGCCGGCGGAACCGGCGAAGGCCGTCCCGTAAATCATCGGGTTGATCGCGTGGCGATTGGATTGGGCGTTGATCGTGATGTTCACCGGCAGATTCGTGACCACCTGCACGGTCGCGATCGAGGAGGAGACCGTGTCGACGCTGTCATAGGTGGCCGTGGCCGAGAAGGTGTAGCTTCCGAGGGCGAGGTTGCTGGCAGTAAGCGAATAGGGAGGCGTGGTATCTTCGCCGACGAGCGATGCACCGTTGAAGAACTGCACCTTGTTGATCGCATGGCCGTTCGTCGCCACAGTGGCAGTGAGGCTGATATTGGCGGGCGCGGTAAAGGCCGCCAGATTCAACGGCGAAGTCAGCGTGACCGCGGGAATCGAACCGCCAACCAGGCTGAGATCGTCGAGATAAAAGATCGGCTGCGGGGCGCCAATGCTGTCCTGAATGTAGATGCCGTCCATATTCGGCTGGTTGGCCACGCCGAGGGCAGCAAGGGAGAGGGTGTATTGCTTCCAGGAATTGGTCGGCAACGGCGGGAGCGGAATCGACGTCTGCGGAGTGCCGTTCAGCAGAGCGAGCACCTGAACCTGCTGTCCGCCGGTGGGCCCACCATTGATCCAAAACGACAGGCTGCCATAGGGCGTCGTGTCAAAGGCGGGGTGTTCGATGTAAATGGCCTGCCAGCTTGAGTCGTTGATCTTGACGCTGATGGCCTTCGAGCCGGAGTGAACCACGGCGGTATTCGTGTAGTTCAGCGTGGCCCAACCCCAGTTCTGCCAGCCGTTTTGCAGGGTATCGGCGTAAATAACCTGGTTGCTTTGCCCCAAGGCCGAAAAAGCGGCGCTGACAAGAAGGAAAATCGCCCAAACCCCTCGAACCCTGCAAAAGACGCACTGCATCACGCGCGGAACATCGCATATGTCGTGCCATCAGGCAAAGCGGCACCCCGAGCCGCGCGAATGCTTCCCCCCGTTCAGAAATTTGTCTGGATGTTGGGCGGCTTGTAAAAGAGCACCCAGCCGCCGGTCATGGAGCCCACATCAATTGTCCCTTGGGCATTGTTGATCTTGTAAGTGCGCCAGTCCACATGACCGTCCTCGAACAAAAGATTGCCACCGGACGGAACACCATTTTGCACGCGATGGTTGCCGGTGTTGTAGGTGATGCCGCCATAGGTGGAGGCCCAGGTCAACGAACCGGAGTTGGCGGCCAGGTTCCACGACCCCACCGCCTGCAAGCGATCACACATGGTCGGCGCCAGCCGGAAAGACCCGCCAAGTTTTTTCCGATAGTGCCAGCCACCCACACCCGCCGAATCGTAATTCCAAGTGTTCCCGCCCGTGGCGGCCCGATACGGAATGGCGAAGTAGCCGATGAGCTGCGGAGAGTTATCCGAGATGACGCCCGTCTCGGCGATGCGATGCCAGTCGTCGGTCGGGCAATAAAGCACGTCGTTGCGCGCGCGCTGGCCCGCAGCGGTGCCGCGATGGTTGGCATATAAATAGGCGGGATAAAAGTTCGAAGTCAGCAGCGGCGACATCCAACTCAAATCCGAGCCCAGGGTGTTATCCGGGAAGGAATCCGTGTTGTCATTCGCGTACATGTGATAGGCGGTGCCCCATTGCTTCAGGTTGCTGGCGCACTGCACGCGCAGGGCCATGGCCTTGGCCCGGCCGAGGGCGGGCAGCAGCATCGCCGCCAGGATGGCGATGATGGCAATGACGACCAGCAATTCGATCAGCGTAAATGCATCGGCGCTGCTTTTTCTGTTCATGAAACCCCTTCCGCCGCCGGGGCAAAAACCCAGCTGGCATCGTTCACAAAATCCGCCGCCAGCTCATTCACGTCGGCGTTCTTGATGGGCAGGTATTTGCCGGTCGCTTCCGCGACCAACCCACCCGCTTCATTGCGTAGCTCTGCCTTGGCTTCAAATAATTTGCCGCGCCGGTCGGCGACCAATTCGGCGCGGCCGACCAGCGGCTCCCCGGGCCTGGCCGGGGCTTGAAAACGCACATTCAGCTCCGCGCAAAATGCGAAGCGCTTTGTTTTCACGGCACAGGCCCACACCATGATCTCATCCAGCAGCGTCGCGATCAGGCCGCCATGGACCACCTGCCGGAAGCCAACATGCTCCGGCCGGGGTGTGAACCGTCCTTGCACCACTCCGCCATCCGTCTCAAAACGCAAATTCAGTCCCCGCGGATTGGCCTCGCCACAAACGAAGCACGAGCGGGTATGGGGGAGCGTCTTCACGATGCTAATAGGCTCCGGTCAACCTTTTTTGGCAAGCAGAATGTGGAGTTATGGCTTTTCTCCGCCGGCCCCCTCTGCTATCTCACGCATCGAATGAGTAAACCCGGTTTCCGCGTCTAACCCGCATGGCAGTCGCGGTTTCTTCCCGACCTCGCCCGCGAGTGGATGGCAAATTCTTCCGCCTGGGCGACCAGAAACTTTGGGTGAAAGGAGTGTCTTATGGGCCTTTCCAACCCAATGCGGCCGGACAAGCTTTTGCTTCGCCGGAACAAACCGCCAGGGATTTCGCCCAAATCCGAGAACTGGGCGCCAACCTCGTCCGCATCTACCACGTCCCCGCCCAATGGTTCCTCGACCTGGCCGCGCAGCAGCGCTTGCTGGTGATGATCGATATTCCGTGGAACCAGCATCTTTGCTTTCTCGACGCGTCCGACCGCCGCGCCGCCGCGCTCGAAGCGGTGCGCCGCGCGGTGTTTTCCTGCGCGCGTCATCCGGCGATTTTCGCCTTCAGCGTGGCGAACGAAATTCCGCCCGACGTCGTGCGCTGGAGTGGCACGCGCGCGATTGCGGATTTTATTGACGAGCTGGTGCAGGAGGCCAAGCGCGCAGACCCGGACTGCCTGTGCACGTTCGTGAACTTTCCGCCCACCGAATTTCTCAGCCCGCGCACCGTGGACTTCGTCTGCTTCAATGTTTATCTGCACAACGAGCAAGCGCTGGCCAATTACCTGTCCCGCCTGCAAATGCAGGCCGACACGAAACCGCTCCTCCTCGGCGAGACGGGCGTGGACTCGTTGCGCGAGGGCGAGGATCGCCAGGCAGAATTGTTATCCTGGCAAATCGAGCGCGCCTTTCGCAGCGGCCTCGCGGGAACCGTGGTCTTTACGTTTACCGACGATTGGTGGCGCGGGGGACGGCTGGTGGAAGATTGGAAAATGGGGCTGACGACAGTGGATCGCCAGCCGCGGCCGGCGTTTCACGCGGTGCAGAAGCAATACCAGATTGCTCCCGCATTCCCGCTCGCGACGACACCGAAGGTTTCAGTGGTGGTTTGCACCTATAATTCCGAGCGCACTTTGCCGGCGTGCCTGGAATCACTCGAACGCCTGCGTTATCCGAAATACGAAATCATCCTGGTGGATGACGGTTCGAAGGACAGTACACCCAAAATCGCGATGCAGCATCCCAAGGTGCGCTATTTCCGGCACGACACGAATCTTGGACTTTCCGTCGCGCGCAACACGGGCATCGCCGCCGCGACGGGTGAAATCATTGCCTACACCGACGCCGACTGCCGCGCGGACGAGGACTGGTTGTATTATTTGGTGGCGGATTTTCAGAGCGGAGAGTTTGCCGCCATGGGCGGGCCCAATCTCCTGCCAGCGGACGATTCGGCGATCGCCGCGGCGGTGATGGCGTCGCCCGGCGGTCCCGCCCATGTGATGCTGACGGACCGCAAGGCCGAGCATATCCCGGGGTGCAACATGGCCATCAGGAAGGCCGCGCTCGAGGAATTGGGCGGCTTCGATCCGGTGTTTCACAAGGCCGGCGATGACGTGGATATTTGCTGGCGGCTGCAACAGGCCGGTTACCAGATCGGTTTCAGTCCCGCGGCGTTTGTGTGGCACCACCGACGCTCAACGGTAAGGGATTACCTCCGCCAGCAACGCGGCTACGGTGAGGCGGAAGCGATCCTCGTGCGCAAGCACCCTGAGTGTTTCAATTCTCTGGGTGGGAGCGTGTGGCACGGGCGCATTTACAATTCGTCGCAGTCCGGTGTGCTGGTGCGCCCGCCGATCATTTATCGCGGCTTGTTCGGCAGCGCGCCCTTTCAGTCGCTGTACGCCGCTTCCCCGGCTTTCACCCTGATGCTCTGCACCGCGCTCGAGTATCACCTGCTGGCCACGCTGCCGCTGTGGATTTTTACCGTCACCTTTCATCAATTGTGGCCGCTGGCGCTGGCCAGCCTGCTGATTCCTGTAACCGTGTGTTGCGCCGCGGGCGCACAGGCGGTGTTGGCCAAGCGGCAGAGCCGCTGGTGGTCGCGGCCCCTGGTCGCGCTTTTATTTTTCATGCAGCCGATCATTCGCGGGTGGGCGCGTTACCAGGGCCGCCTCGGGCTGAGTTCGGCGCCGGTCGGGCCGCAACCGTCGCTGGACTCCGAAGCGCTGAAGGACAGCCGCAAATCGCTGGGTGAAGTGGCGTATTGGGCGGAAAATGGCGTGGACCGTTTAAGCTGGGTGACCGAATTACTGCGCCGCCTCGAGCGGGAAGGCTGGCCGAACAAAGTGGACACTGGCTGGAGCGATCACGACGTGGAAATTTACGGCAGCCGGTGGAGCAGCCTGCTCGTTTCCACCGTGGCCGAAAACCATCCGCGCGGCCGGCAACTCCTGCGCTGCCGCTTGCGAGGCCGGTGGTCATTGCAGGCCAAGTTCGCCTTCTGGACGTTGACGGGCGTGGAGCTGTTGGTGCTCGGCTTCGTCACGCCGCGGTTTCACTGGCTTTGGCTGCTCCTGGTTACCTTGCCCATGCTGGCGTGGCTGCTGCACCGGCAGCGGCGACAACTCCAGAGCATCGTCACCGTCTTCCTGGATAATCTGGCGAAAGAATGGAAGCTCATCAAAATCTCGCCGAATTCCGCGAAGACAGCGGATGGACAAGCTGAAAAGCCGTCGTGAGGGGCGACGGCGGATTGTGATTTCGCGTGAATAAATCTCCCCCTATTCTTCCGGCGCGGCATGACTGAATACCTGGAACTCCTGCGATTGGTGCTCGACAAAGGCAAGCACCGGACCGAACGCACCGGCACCGGCGCGTACTCCGTCTTCGGCGCGCAGGCCCGGTTCCCGTTGTCACCGGACTTTCCGCTGCTGACGACCAAGAAGCTGCATCTCAAATCCATCATCCACGAGTTACTCTGGTTCCTGCGCGGCGACACCAACGTCAAATATCTCAACGAGCGTGGCGTAACGATTTGGAACGAATGGGCAAAACCGGACGGCAGCCTCGGCCGTGTTTACGGCGCGCAATGGACCGACTGGCGCGGTCCGAATGGAAAGGCCATCAACCAGATCAACGACGTAATCGAGCAGATTAAAACCAATCCTCACAGCCGGCGACTGATCGTAAGCGCATGGAATGTGGGCGAACTGGACCAGATGGCGCTACCGCCATGCCACGCGCTGTTTCAGTTCTTCGTTCAGGATGGCGAACTGAGCTGCCAGCTCTATCAGCGCAGCGCGGATATTTTCCTCGGAGTTCCCTTCAACATCGCTTCATACGCGCTGTTGACCATGATGGTGGCGCAGGTCTGCGGCTTGAAGCCCGGAACATTTATTCACACGTTTGGAGATTTGCATTTGTACGCAAATCACGTCGAACAGGCGAAACTTCAGCTTTCGCGCGAGCCGCGTCCCCTGCCCCGGATGAAATTGAATCCCGAGGTTGAAAACATTCACGATTTCAAGTTCGAGGATTTTGAGCTGACCGCCTACGAGCCGCACCCGGCAATCAAGGCGCCCATCGCGGTATGAAGCCGTTCAAGGCGATCGCGGCGATGTCGTTGAACCGCGTCATCGGCGCTGCCGGCAAAATACCGTGGCATCTGCCCGAGGATTTCAAGTGGTTCAAGGAAACCACGACCGGTCATGTGATCGTAATGGGGCGGAAAACCTACGAGTCCATCGGACGTCCCCTGCCCAACCGCACCACGGTTGTCCTCTCGCGTTCCGCGACGCTGATTCCCGGTGTGAAGGTAATTTCCAGTCTCGGCGAAATCGAATCCGCAGCGGGCGATCGTGAGATTTTTATTTGTGGCGGAGCTGAAATATACACGATGGCACTCCCGAAGTGCTCCGAGCTTTACCTGACGCTGGTCCAGCGCAACGTCGAGGGGGACACATTTTTCCCTCCGTTTGAAGAACAGTTTAAGCTCGAAGGCATCCTGCGAGAGACCCCGGAATTCAAAATTCTGCATTACCAACGGTAGTTTGGTATTTTCCGCATCTTGTGCTCTCTTATATCCCATGAACTTGGAACTTTCTGGTAAATCGGCGCTGGTCTCCGGCTCTTCGAAAGGCATCGGTTTCGCGATTGCCTCACTGCTCGCCGCGGAAGGCGCGCGGGTGATTGTCAATGGCCGCTCGGAGAAAAGCGTTGCCGAGGCGCTGCAACAAATCAAAACCGCCTCGCCGCAAGCCAAAGTCGAAGGCTTCGCCGGCGATCTTTCCACCGAGAAGGATACGCAGTCGTTACTCGCGCGCTTCCCGGATGTGGACATCCTCGTCAACAACCTCGGCATCTTCGAACCGAAGCCCTTCGAGGAGATTCCCGACGATGATTGGCGGCGCTTTTTCGAGGTCAACGTGCTGAGCGGCGTCCGGCTCAGCCGCGCGTATACCCCGGGGATGAAAAAACGCAAATGGGGTCGCGTGGTTTTCATCAGCAGCGAAAGCGGGATCCAGATCCCCGTGGAAATGATCCACTACGGCATGACCAAAACCGCCCAACTCGCGGTCTCGCGCGGTCTCGCTGAATCCTGTGCCGGCACCGGCGTCACGGTAAACTCCGTATTGCCCGGACCCACGCTTTCGGCCGGCGTCGAGGAATTCGTCCAAAAGCTGAGCAAGGGCGAGCCGTCCGAAAAATTCGAAAAGGAGTTTTTCAAGAGTGTCCGGCCCAGCTCGCTTATCCGGCGCTTCGCAACCCCGGAAGAAGTGGCCAACCTTGTCGCTTTTGTCTGCAGTCCGCTCGCTTCGGCGATCACGGGCGCGGCGCTCCGCGTGGACGGCGGGGTCGTGCGGTCGTGTTTCTAGCCGTGCGCAGTCAAAAATTCAAAGTCGCCATCAAGTAATAGTAATCCGCCCCGACCGCACCACCGTTGGCCGGAATGGGGGCGAGTGATTGGCGGACATAATCGCCCACGAAGAAATGGCTGTAACCGGCCTGGAAACTGAGAAAGGAGGTGACGGTGTAATTCGCCACAATGTCCACCTCGCTGCCGAAGTAACTATTGTATTCGGGGTGGATGCCATAGCCGTGCAGCGTGCGGCCGGGACCGTTCTCCGAGTAGCTCAGATCGTGTGTGTCGGCCAGCCAGAACCAGAAATAATCCATTTTTACCGACAGTTTCTGCAGGGGATGAAACACGAGATTGACGCTGGGACTGAGCGTGTTGCGCAACCCGGTCACGTCCATGATGCCGTAGAACTTGTGGGTTGAGCCAAACAACAGATCAAAGGTCTGGTGTGTGTTGTCCTTTGGATTGTGGTCGCCCGAGCCGTAGGTGAAATCGACGCCCACCCGCGGCTTCCAAGCCGCATTTTCCCAAGTGTAACCTCCGACAATATCGATCATTTCGGACTGCTGTTGCAACCGGCGGCCGGTGCGGTTGTCGCTGCCCAGTTGCCCGGCGAACTCAGTGCCATAATCCCATCCCCCGAATCCACCCGGCAATGACCTGATGCGCGCGCCGAGTGTGTAAACATCCCGTGGTGTCGTTCCGGTGCCGGAGGTGTTTACGATGGATGGGGAATTACCATTCACGTTGTGGGATAGAAAATAAAGCTGCGTTTCCTGCTTCGGCACAATCGTTCGCGTCGAGGCGTAGATGCCGGAGAAACAATCGTTCCAGTTGTCCAAATTGATTTCTCCGTTGTTTGGCAGCACGTAGTGACTCACGAATCCGTCCACCCAGAAGTTGTCCGTGATATAACGCAGCTTCACGGCGTCGAAAGTGCGTTCCAGGTTGTTGAAGTCGGAAACGGAAATGAAACGCTCGTCGCCATATTGCATCTGCTGCCGGCCGACTTTGAGGACCAGCGGGAACTGCTTCGGGCTGCCAATCTGGATGTAGGCCTGATGCAAATCGAGCGAGTCCGCAAAGGGATTGGGATCGCGGTCGTCGCCGCTGGTGGAACTGTCGCGGGCCTCCAAGAAGATGTTGAACCATTTCTGGTTGTAGCCCAGGTGGATCTTCTCGCGCATGAGCAGGAAGGCGTTTTCGTTGTCCACGCCGTCGCGGATGAAATCCAGGTTGGGATTGCCGTCCGGGTAGGAACCGGCGCGGTATTTGGAATCGTATTGCGCACGTACCTGGCCGCCAAAATCCCAGGCGGCGGCCTGTTCCGGCCATTTCTTGCGCAACCAGTCGTTGATCAGGCCGGCCGAAGACACGGCTCCGGCCGGCGGTGGTGGTGTGGAAGATGGCTTTTCCGCCACGTTATTGTAGACGATCTGCGCCGGGAGCAGGCTTGGCGTAAGGCAAACCAGCATCAGTAAACCAAAAGGACGAAGGCGCGCCAAAGTTTGAAAGATGGCGCGGCCCACGGGAGAAAGTGATTTTGCCACGGCTTGGCAGGCGCAATTTACCACCTGACACCGGCAGGGTAAGAAGAGAATGAACTCGTCGCAACTCCCGTTGTACCTGCACTTTAGGGCAAATTGTGCTGGGCGGGGCGCCAAATTTGTGGTCGTCCGCCCGATCGTGAAGCATCTTTTCTGAAAGTAATTTAATCATCCATTCAGCGGGCTTTAATGGGAACCTGTCAGGATTTATCCTGGTTCGATTATGCGCCTGTTGCTTGTGGAAGATGAACAGAAGGTGGCGGACTTCGTAGCGCGAGGTCTGCGCGCGGAGAGTTTCGCCGTGGACGTTGCGCGCACCGGCACGGAGGGTTGGCAGCTGGCCTCCGCGGTGGACTACGATCTCATCATCCTCGACCTGATGCTGCCCGGCCTGAGCGGCACCGAACTGCTCCGCAAACTGAAGCGCGCCAAAAGCACCGCCGCGGTTCTGATCCTCACCGCGCGCGATGCCACGGCCGACAAAGTCGAAAACTTCGAGGCCGGCGCCGATGACTATCTTACAAAGCCCTTTGCCTTTGCGGAATTGTTGGTGCGGGTGAAAGCCCTGCTCCGCCGTCCTCCCACCGAGCGCACTCACCTGCTGCGCGTGGCCGATCTGGAGCTCGACCGCCTGACCCAGCAGGTTCGCCGAGCCGGCAAGCGGGTGGAACTGACGGCGAAGGAATACTCCCTGCTCGAATACTTTGCCTCCCACCCGGGCCGCGTGCTCTCGCGCACGATGATCATCGAGCATGTCTGGGATGAGAGCTTCGAGGGGTTGACGAATATCGTGGACGTTTATGTCCGGCACCTGCGCAGCAAAGTGGATGATCCTTTTCCTCAAAAGCTCATTCGCACGGTGCGCGGGGCGGGCTATTGCCTGGAAGACGCCGCCGCTTCATGAACCACCGTTCCCTCAAATTTCAACTCGTCGCCTGGTATGCCGGGCTGCTGGCGGGTTGTTTTGTTTTTCTGGGAGTGGTCACCTACATCGGCTTGCAGGGCTTTCTGGTGGGCTCGCTCAAGGACACGCAGTTGCGCCGTGCGCGACAGGTGGATGAGTTTCTCCTCGAAACCGTGCCCAAACACGGAGAGGCCAGCCTGGGCTCCGAAATTGATGCCCGCCACGAGCCGGCTTTCAATGAGCGCTTCATCCGCGTCACCCGAGCCGACGGCAAAGAGTTGTATCGCTCCGGTGCCCCGCGCGGCAAGAGCTTCGATCCCGCGGCCATTCCGGCCCAGGCTGTGCCTGCCCGGAACGAATCGGTGCGCATTCCCCTGCCCGGCAATCGCGAGATGCTGCTCGTGCTCCGCCCGGTGACCCTTCCCGGCGGCGGCCGGTACCTCGTGGAGACCGGCGCCCCCATGGATGCCGTGCAGGCCGATCTGCATCGGTGGTTGATTTTCCTCCTCGCCGGTTTGCCGGCCACTGCGCTGATAGCCATTGGCGGTGGATACTTTCTGGTGCGCCGCGCGTTGCGGCCCGTGGATCAAATCGTGGCCACCGCGGAGAAAATCAGCTCTCACAATCTCAGTGAGCGTTTGCCCGTCCCGATGACCGGGGATGAATTGCAGCGCCTCTCCACCGCGCTCAATCACATGATCGAGCGCCTCGACCAGGCGTTTCAGTATTCGCGGCGATTTGTGGCGGATGCGTCGCATGAACTCCGCACGCCGCTCACTGTCCTGCGCGGCGAACTTGAGAGCTTGGTGCAGGAGCCCAGCCTGACCCCTGAATGGCAAGAGCGCCTCGGCAGCGCACTCGAAGAAGTTCTCCGCCTTTCCCGCATCGTCGAAGGGCTCTTCGCGATTTCCCGCCTGGACGCCGGCGAAGCGGCCGCGGAGTGGGTGCGCTTCGATCTCGCCCAACTCGCCACTAGCACCACTGACCAGATGGCGCTCATGGCGGAAGACAAAGGCATCAAGGTGAATTGCGCTGCATCCAAAGGCGTGTGGGTGGAAGGCGATCGCGCGCGAATGAAACAAGTCGTCGTCAACCTCCTCGACAACGCCATCAAATACACGCCGCGCGGCGGCGCGGTCGGTCTCACCGTCGGCTCGAGCGCCGGTCGCGCCGTGCTCGAAGTCGCCGACAACGGCGTCGGCATTCCGGAGGAAGCGCTGCCGCAGGTTTTCGATCGCTTCTTCCGTGTCGACAAAGCTCGCTCGCGCGAATTCGGCGGGGCCGGTCTCGGGCTCTCCATCGTGAAATCCATTTGCACCGCGCACGAAGGCAAAGTCGAAGTCAGCAGTGAACCCGGTCAAGGCAGCGTTTTTCGCGTGGTGTTGCCCCTCGTCGAAGCGCCCGGACCGAAAACCAACGGTACTCAGTCTCATGAATCCCGATCCCAAAATTAAGTCCCTCGCCACCCTCCTGCTGGTCCTGCCTCTGGGCCTCACCGCGTTTGCCGCCGACAGATCGGAAGACACCGACAAATTTCCCGCCGTCGCGGTTTCGAAGGTGACCCGGGAAGACCTCACGCAGACCCTGACGTGCCAGGCGGAGCTTCGCCCGTGGCAGGAAGTGGACCTGCACGCCAAAGTGGCCGGCTATCTCGAAAACATCAGCGTCGATATCGGCGATACCGTCACCACCGGCCAGTTGCTCGCCACGCTCGAAGTCCCGGAACTGCAGGACGACCTGAAACGCGCCACCGCCGCGCTGGCCCGCAGTCGCCAGGAAGTAGCTCGCGCCGAAGCCGCCGCACATGAGGCCAGGGTCATGCACGAGCGATTGCTCGCGGTTGACAAGGCTCAACCGCATCTCGTCGCCCAGCAGGAACTGGATTCCGCCGCCGAAAAGCACGACGCCAGCGCCTCGGCCGTTGCCGCCGCCCAGGCCGAGGTGGAGGTCTCCCTGGCGGAAATCGCCAAACTCCGCACGGTTTCGAATTACTGCCGCATCACCGCTCCCTTCTCGGGAGTCATCACCAAACGCTACGCCGATCCCGGCGCCCTCATCCAAGCCGGTACCGCCTCCAGCACCCAGACACTGCCGCTGGTGCGCCTTTCGCAAAATGACCGGCTGCGCCTCGACATTCCCGTCTCCGTGTCATTCGTCTCCCGAATTCAGGTGGGCGACCCCGTCGAGGTCCGCTTGAACGGATTCGAAACCGTCCTCACCGCAAAAATCGCGCGTACGACCTGCAAAGTGGACAGCGCCACCCGCACCATGGAAATCGAGGCCGACATTCCCAACCCCGACCTGAAACTCATCCCTGGCATGTACGCTTCGGCGACACTGCGACTCGACCATCGCGACCGGGCCCTCACCGTCCCGGTCGAGGCCGTTTCCCGGCAAAAATCCACAACCGTCCTCGTCGTAAACAGCAGTCATAAGGTCGAGGAGCGCCCGGTAAAGCTCGGCTTGGAAACGCCTCAGAAATTTGAAGTGATTTCCGGCCTGAAGGAAAACGAGCTCGTGCTGGTTGGAAGTCGCGCGCATATCCAACCCGGCCAGGAAGTTCGACCGGAGGCTGTGAGCAACCAAAGCATCACCCAATAGCATGCCGTTGACCTCCGACCAATTCGACGCGCTCCGCCGGCTTGACACCTGCCTGGTGTCGAACGCCATTGAGAATTTCGCGATCCGGCTTCGCAACGAGGGCTTCGCCGACGGGTCGGTGCGCTGTCTCTTCCCGCAACTGCCGGTGATGATTGGCCACGCGGTGACGCTTCGTATCCGCTGTTCCGGCCCGCCTGTGGAAGGCCGCACCGTTCCTGAAAGCACCGATTGGCTCGAGCACGCCTTGAATACTCCCCCTCCACGCGTGCTCGTCATTCAAGACCTCGACGCCACCCTTGGCCGCGGCGCATGGCTGGGGGAGGTCCACGCCAATATTCTAATGGCGTTGGGATTCGTGGGGGCGGTGACCAATGGCGCCGCGCGGGATTTGCCCGCAGTATCCGCGATGGGTTTCCCGGTTTTCGCCAGGCACACGGCCGTGTCCCACGCTTACGCGCATATCATCAGCTCTGGCGGGCGGGTGGAAGTGGGCGGACTTGGCGTAGAACCCGGCGATTTGTTGATGGGTGACATCCATGGCGTGCTTTCCGTCCCCGCCGGTATTGCGGCGCAGGTTCCCACCGTTGCCGAACGCATCCAGGACCAGGAACGCGAAGTCATCGGTCTTTGCCGCACCCCCGATTTCTCGATGGAGAATTTACGCAAGGCGTTGCGCGAACGCGGCCTGAGCGACGTCGCCGAACCTCTGAGCTGACTTTTTAATCCACCACGTTATGTCCCGCTTCGCCCTCCGTTATCCGTTCTTCATCATCGTCATCTGCCTGGTGACGTGCGTGATCGGCATCACCAGTGTTTTTCGCATGCCGGTGGACCTCTTCCCGCCCATCAACCTTCCGGTCGTCGTGGTGGCCACTTTCTTTTCCGGCATGCCCCCCGAGCAGATCGAAAACGATATCACCGGACGTTTCGAACGATTCTTCACGCTGGCAAGCGGCATTGACCACATCGAATCCCGTTCGCTGCCCGGTGTGAGCCTCATCAAGGTCTACTTTCAGCCAGGCATCAACGCAGACAACGCGGTAAGCGTCATCGCCAACCTGGCCTCCGCCAACTTGCGCCGCCTGCCTCCGGGCACCCTTCCGCCGGTCGTTTTGAAATTCGATGCCTCCAGCCTGCCCGTCTGTCTCGTCACGCTCAAAGGCGAGGGCCTCGACCAAACCCGCCTCCGCGACCTCGGTCAATACACCGTGCGCAACCAGATCGCCAATGTCTCCGGCGCCTCCGTCCCGCAACCCTTCGGCGGCAAATACCGCCAGATCATGGTCTACGTGGATCCGCTGAAATTGGAGGCGCACCAGTTGAGCGTCATGGACGTGGTTCGCTCGGTAAACGACGCCAACATGATCCTGCCCGCCGGCGACGTTCGCATCGGGCCCCTCGACTACAATATTTATTGCAACAGTCAGATCGAGAAGATGGATGACCTCAATCGCATACCGCTGAAAACCGTCGGCAGTTCCTCAGTCATGGTGGGCGATGTCGGTATCGCGAAGGACGCTTCCCAAATCCAGAACTGTGTGGTTCGGGTGGACGGCCAGGAGTCCGTTTATCTCCCCGTCCTGCGGCAGGGCGGAGATGCCAATACGATCGCCGTGGTCAACGGCATTCGCGCCGGGGTGAGCGACCTGCTCGATGTCCCCAAGCAATTGGTGACGAAAGTGGTCTTTGACCAATCGGTGTTCGTGCGCTCGGCGATCGAAAACCTCGTCCACGAAGGGGCGATCGGACTCGTACTGACGGGAGTAATGATCCTGGTGTTCCTGGGCAATGTCCGTGCGACGGTCGGGGTCTTTCTTTCCATTCCGCTTTCGGTCCTGGCTACTTTTTTCGCGCTGTATCTGGGAGGCGGAACCGTCAACACGATGATTCTGGGGGGCCTCGCACTCGCCTTTTCGCGGCTCATCGATAATTCCGTCGTCGTCCTCGAAAACATTTTCCGCCACATCGAACTGGGCGAGACACCGGAAGTGGCCGCGGAAAAAGGCGGCCGCGAAGTGGCGCTGCCAGTGCTGGCCGCCACATTGACCACGGTTGTCGTCTTCTTTCCGGTCACGTTCCTTTACGGAGTCAGCCGGTTTCTGTTTTCTGCACTGGCTCTGTCCGTGGTGTTCTCTTTATTCGCATCCTATTTCGTGGCCATGACGGTTGTCCCGCTGTTTTGCGCCCGCTTCATCAAAGGCCATGGCGCGCACCACGCGGATCCGACGGCCCACAAAACCTGGTTGGGACGATTCAACGTCTGGTTCAACCACAAATTCAATCGTGGGCTGGATCGTTACGAGGGCGTGCTGAATCGTTCGCTTCTTAGACCGATGGCCACCGTCGCCGGGTTGCTCGGCGTTTTTCTCCTCAGCATGGGGCTGGCTCCCCTGCTCGGCGTCTCTTATTTCCCGCGCACCGATCCCGGACAATTCCTGATCAACCTCAAAGCCGCCACCGGCACCCGCCTGGAATACACCGAGCAACTGGTCGAGAAAGTCGAGCACATCATCCGTGAAGTGGTGCCCACCAATGAACTCGGCGTGGTCGTCGCCAATATCGGCGTCACTCCCGGCTTTTCCTCCATGTATACGCCGAATTCCGCGCAGCACACCGCCTTCGTCCAGGCCAGCCTCGCGGAAGGCCACCGCGTCAACAGCTACGAATACATGAATCGCGTTCGCGCCCGCCTCGCGCGCGAACTTCCCCAACTCACCGCCTACTTCCAAACCGGCGGTCTCGTGGATGGCGTCCTGAACCTTGGCATGCCCGCGCCCATGGATGTTCAGGTCAGCGGCACGGACATCGAAGCCGCGCATCGTGTCGCCGTGGATCTTTCCCGCAAACTCCGCGCCCTCCCCGGCGTCAGCGATGTCCTGGTTCCGCAGGATGTGGATTATCCCGCTCTCAAGCTCGACATTGACCGCGAGCGTGCCGGCGAGCTGGGCCTCAGTTCCAAGGAAGTCGTCGGCAACGTCATCACGGCGCTCACCTCCGACCAAATGATCGCCCCCAGTTACTGGGTGGATCCCAAAAGCGGAAACGACTACCTGCTGACCGTCCAATATTACGAGGGACAGGTGAAGGACCTCGCCGACCTTAGATCCATCCCGGTGCGCTCCGCCGCCCGGGCGGTTCCCGCACGGCTCGATGCCGTAAGCGAAATTCACCATATTCACGCCCCCACCGAGGTGGATCACTACCAGTTGCGGCGCATTATTGATGTTTACGTTGCCACCAAGGCCGAGGACCTCGGCCGTAGCCTGAGCGCGGCGCGGAAGATCATCGCGCAGACCCCCCTGCCCGAAGGTGTGCGTGTGACGATCCGCGGTTCTGTCCAGGGCATGCAGGCTTCCTTCAAAAGCTTCGGCCTGGGCCTCCTGCTCTCCGTGCTTCTGGTCTATTTGATTCTCGTCGCGCAATTCAAATCCTGGGTTGATCCGCTGATCATTCTCCTCGCCGTTCCCACCGGCCTCACCGGCGTACTGATCACGCTCCTGATCACCGGCACCACACTCAACGTCATGTCGCTGATGGGCATCGTCATGATGGTCGGCATCGTCGTGTCAAACAGCATCCTGATCGTGGAATTCACCCGCCGCCTGCGCGAGGACGGCAAGCCCCTGCGCGAAGCGGTGGCACTGGCCTGTCGCGTGCGCTTGCGTCCTGTGCTCATGACCTCGCTGGCCACCTTGATTGGCCTGCTCCCCATGGCCATGCGCCTGGGTGTGGGCAGCGAAGCCTACGCGCCGCTCGCCCGTGCCATCATCGGCGGTCTCGCCGTCTCCGTCTTCCTGACGGTCTTCATCGTCCCCGCCGCTTATCTCCTCGTCTATCGCCGCCGCGAAAAAACCACGCCGCCCGAAGTAACCGCCATTCAAACCGCCTGATGAAACTCCTGGGAAACATTCTGCTGGTTGCCTCGCTGGCCGCCGTTGTGTTTGCGGCGCGCGCCGAAACCAATTCGCAACCGCTTTCCTTGCCCGAGGCCCACGAAAACGCCTTGAAGAATCATCCGCGCATCAGCGTGGCCGAACTTCGAGCGCTCGCCGCGAAACAAACCGTCCGCCAGGTGCAATCCGCCTTTTTCCCCAACATCTCGGCCAACGTCGTCTCCGTCGGCACCGCCGGTGACAACACGCGCCTGGAAGCCAACGGCGGGTTGAACAACCCCATCATCTACGAGCGCAACGCCGAAGGCCTCACCGTCTCACAACTCCTTTTCGACTTCGGCCGCACGTGGAATCTGAGCAAGAGCTCCAAATTCCACGCCGCCGCCGAGGAGCAAAATACCGCTGCCACCCGGGAGCAAGTCCTCGTCGAAGTGGACGCCGCTTTTTACTCGGCCCTGGAAGCGCAGGCCATTCGCCACGTGGCCGACCAGACCATCGCCGCGCGAAGGCTATTCCTCGATCGCGTGAGCATGCTGGCCTCGAACCAGCTCCGTTCCGAACTCGATGTCAGCTTTGCCCGCGTGAACCTCGAGGAAGCCCAACTCCTGCAAAACAAGGCGCAGAACGACGCGGAAGCCTCCTTCGCCCAACTCACCGCCCTGCTCGGTTCCCGCGAGCAACACGCTTGGCAGCTGGTCGAGCCAGCGCCGCCCGCCGCCCTGCCACCCGAAGCCTCCCCGCTCGTCGAGGACGCCCTGCTGAATCGCCCCGATCTGCTCAGGCTCCGCAACGAACGCGACGCGGCCACCAGGCTCGCCTCCGCTGAAAAGGCCGCCCGCTATCCGACCGTCAGCGCCGTGGGCAACGCCGGCGTTTCTCCCATTCACTCCGATTCCCTGCCTGACAACTACGCGGCGGCCGGCCTAGTGGTAACCATGCCGCTCTTCGCCGGTGGCTATTATTCCGCTCGGCAACACGAAGCCGAACTCCGCGCTCGCGCCGCTTCGGAAACGCTCCGCGATTTGGAAAACAACACCGTCCGCGACGTCCGTATCGCCTGGTTGAACTCCAAGAACGCCCTCGACCGCGTCGGCATCACCACCAAGCTCCTGCAAAACGCCAATCAATCCCTCAACCTGGCCCAGGCCAAATACGACGCCGGCTCCAGCTCGATCGTCGAGCTGAACCAGGCACAGCTCAACCAGGTCTCCGCTGAAATCGCGACTTCCAATACCCGTTACGAATACCTCCTGAGCCGCTCGGTCCTGAATTTTCAAACCGGTTCGCTTCACTGACACGCCGTTCCACTTCGCGTCGACCGGAACGCCTGGGCTCACCAGCCCCGGGCAAAAGTCGCTTGACTCAAATCCTGATTAAATATGCAGCCCTTTTCGCGGGAAAACCGCTTGCCAATACCTACCCCTCGCGGAAAATTATCGTCAGCTTGAAAACCCTCGTTCGTCTGCTCGCCGGTCTCCTCTTTTCTTTGGTCTCACTGACTGCCCCGGCACAGGTTTCACACCATATTTCCGCGGCCAACCTTGTCGTTGTCCAGAACGACACCAACAACACCACCTCGTCGGTCACCCTCAGCACCCCGCTTTCCATCAATGATTTCCGGATTCGCAGCGGCTCGAATCGCGGCGATTATAATGTTCAGGTCGGCGCCCTCTCCACCGATGACGTGACGAACGGCATCCTCATGTCGTCCATCAGCCAGAACGGTCGGGACAACGGCGAGGACGCGTTTCCCGGGATGAACTACGGCACGTGCTCGATCGACAGCAATGCCAGCGGCTCGCCCGGCTCCAGTGGGGAATATTGGATCGCGGTGTTTCAGGCGCCGCAAAACGCCGAATACAACTTCAATGTCGCGGCCGCCTGGTTCCCCTACAGCGATGGCTGGCTCGGCGGCTGGCTCAACAACGCTTCCGGCGTCAATGGCGGCGCGAACAATCATTTGATCGGCAACCCAAACCTCGTGCTCGACACCCACGTGATTGACCAGGGCAGCGGCAAAACCAAGGTGGATTTGCACGCATTCGGTTTCGATTCGCGCACCAACGCTCTGCTGCTCGTGGAAGGCGGCAAGAACGAAGCGAACTTCGCCCTTTCGTCCACCAACAACGACGGCACCTGGACCATCACCTGTCATGACGACAACGGCGGCACGGAGCAGGACTACGTCGGTTTCGTTTGCATTCCCCTGACCAATAACAGCGTGGTGTCCGGCAAATTCCTGGGCGACACCAGCATCGTGCTGCAAAGCCAGCCTTTCAACGTGAGCAATCCCGGAATCGGCACCTACCACTTGAGCATTCCGGGCGTTAACCCCGCCAATGGTGTGCTGATCATCTCCGCCCAAGCCGGCGACAACATCAATTCCGACAACCTGGTCTGCTACCAGCTCAATGGCGATGGGTGGGATATCCAATCGCGTGATATTACGTCCGGGTTCACGCCCGCACTGCAAAGCCTGGACGGCACGGATGCCGTCGTTTCGTTTGTCTATATCCCCGGACCGACCCCCGGCTCGACCACGCTGCGCTGGGCGGGCTCGCCGGGCACGAATTGGGATTTCACCACCAACCAGGTCTGGCGCCTTCCGATTGGCAATACGCCCACCAATTACACCGATGCCTGCCAGACTGTCTTCGACGACAGTGGCTCGAATTTTACCGTCAACCTGACCGCAACCGTTTCTCCGTATTCATTGAGCTTTTCAAATATAACGCACAATTATCTCATTTCTGGAACGGGTCACATCGTCGGCTCAAGCGGCCTGGCCAAAGGCGGCACTGGTAAACTCACTCTCGCAGTCAGCAACAGTTACTCAGGCGACACCGTGATCTCCCAGGGAACGTTGGCGGTGGGTGTAAAGGGCGCGATTCCGGGTGGCCCCGGATACGGCGATACCGTCGTGAACGGCACCCTCGATTTGGGAGGATTCGATTGCACTCTAAATGATCTGACCGGCGCGGGCATCGTGGACAATTTGACCGGTGGTGGCGCTCCGCGTTTGCGGATTTATGAAACGACCAACACCACATTTTCCGGGTCGCTCAAAAATACCACCGGCGCACTGACGCTCGTGCTGGACGGCGGCGGAACCTTGACACTGACGGGCGTCAACAGCGTCAGCGGTGGTTCCGTGGTCAGCAACGGAACTTTGGTGGTGAACAGCAGCCTGGGCGTCGGTCCGGTCACGGTACAAAGCAACGCCAGGTTGGCGGGAGGCGGTATCATCGCCGGACCCGTCACCATGGCGGACAACAGCTCGCTGCTCCTAAGGGCCAGCTCGCCGCTTGCCACCGGCCCGCTCACTCTGAATGGCACGGTCACGGTCAACGTCGCCAGCGGCATTTCTCTGACCAACGCGGCGACCTATGTGTTAATGCACCACGGCGCCGTCGGCGGCAGCGGCGCGTTCAAGCTGGTTCTTCCCCCCGGATTACAAGCCAACGGATTCACCGCCGCCCTTCAGGACACGGCCACCCAGTTGAAATTGGTGGTCACGCCCGTGGGGATCACCGGCACGATTGCCGATGTCCGGCACGTGATCATCCTCATGCACGAAAACCGCGCCTTCGATCACTACTTCGGCACCCTCCACGGCGTGCACGGATTCAATGATCGCAACGCCCTGCAAATCACCAACGGCGTCAGCATCTTTTACCAGCCGTCCAACACCAGCTATGAACTGCCCTTTCATACCAGCGTTCAATGTTTGACTGACTTGAATCACACCTGGCCGGTCACCCATACCACGGTCAACGGCGGTCGAAACGACGGCTGGGTCGCCAACAAAGGAGCGGAGACCATGTGCTATTTCGACCGGACCGACCTGCCCTTTTATTATGCGTTGGCCGACGCCTTTACCATTTGCGACGAATATCACTGCTCCGTTTTGTCCTCCACGGATCCCAATCGTATCACGTTCATGTCCGGAATGATTGACCCCCACGGCACTGGCGGCGGGCCCGAGATAGACAATAGCGACCTGCCGGGCGGCTTCCGCTGGAAGACGTATCCCGAATGTCTGCAGGAAGCGGGCGTGTCCTGGAAAACATATTCCGTTTCCGGCGACAACGCCGAGAATGTGTTGATCCGGTTCGCCGCCTACCAGCAGGCAGCGCCGGGAAGCCCGCTCTACGATCGCGGCGTGGCCACCTACTCCAGCCAGACGGCGATGATCAATGGCTTTGCCAATGACGTGGCCAGCAACACTTTGCCCTCGGTCTCCTGGATCGTGACCACGGGCGGCTACAGCGAACATCCAGCCAATTCGCCGGCCAGTGGTGAGTACGTGGTCAAGCAGCTCCTCGACGCCCTCGCCGCCAACCCCCAGGTCTACAAATCCAGCGTGTTCATTTATAACTACGATGAAAACGACGGTTTCTTCGACCATGCCATGCCCATTCTCCCGCCGCCGGGCACGCCCGATGAATTTGTCGGCAGCCAGCCCATCGGGTTGGGCATCCGCGTTCCCGCTTTCCTGATTTCTCCGTGGTCGCGCGGCGGGCGCGTTTGCTCCCAGGTGTTCGACCACACCTCCGTCACCCGGTTCCTCGAAGCCTGGACCGGCGTCATGAACCCGAACATCAGCGCCTGGCGCCGGCAAGTCTGCGGCGACCTCACCAGCGCCTTCGATTTCGCGCATCCGAACACGAATTATCCCGTCCTCGCCGGGGTGAGTCCCGTGAGCTGCCCGTCCGGTATAACGCCGGCCGTCCCGTCGCCGCAAACGTATCCCCTGGTGGAAGGCGGCACCCTCACACCCATGCCCCTGCCCTATCAGCCGAACGCGAGTTGCACGCTGAACACCGCCACCACCACCTTCACCGTAAAAATGACCAACACCGGCGCGGCATCGGTGCACTTCGCTGTTTATCCCAACGCCTTCCGCACGGACGGGCCCTGGCCGTTTGACGTGGACACCAGTGAAGGCGCAGCCATGTCCTTCAGTACTGCGGGCACCGCCGGCAAATATGATTTCAGTTGCTACGGCCCGAATGGTTTTCAACGCCGATTCGCCGGCAACATCACGAACGATTATCAGAAGATCGAGGCCCTCTCGGTGCTCGACCCGGTTAACGGGGGATTGAAATTGCAGTTGATGAACATGTCCGCGTCGGCCGTCACCTTCACCGTGACCAATGGTTACTTTGCCAACAGTTCGGCCGCCTTCAACCTTTCCGCCCACACCACGAATCTGGTCAACGTGGGCAGCGAAACAAATGCTGGATTCTACGATGTCACGGTCACCGCGAGCGCCGACAGTGCGTTCGTGCGCCGTTTCCTCGGGCGCGTGGAATTGTACGCCGCGCCGACCGTGACTCCGGGGTCGTTGCTCGCGAACGGCAGTTTCCAATTCACTTTCAGCGGACCTGCAGGACAACCCTTCAGCGTCCTCGCCGCGACCAATCTTTTACCCTCCGCAAGCTGGGTCACCGTTTCGTCGGGAACGTTCACGACCGTGCCGGCTGTTTATACTGAATCAGGCATTTACGCCCGCTCAGGGCGGTTTTACCGGGTCACTTCCCCCTGATTCCGGGAATCGGTAATTCGCAGGATTTGCAGGGTTTTGGAAACATTTATTTCAATTTTGCGCCGCACCAACCAGCGGTAACTATCTCATTTTCAGGCACTTGAATCGAACTCATTGCACGTCCACTTTTAATGATGCATCCTATTAGAAGGAGGGTATTTTAATATGATGGCCGATTGCGCGAAATTGGGATTCCTGTTGGTTGCTGCCGTTACCTGTTTGGGAAGTGCCACCCCGGTTCAAGGCATGGATCGCTGGGAGGCTTTGGCCATGATCGAATCCGGCACCAATGACGAAGCCGTGGGTTCGCATGGCGAGATCTCCCGTTACCAGATCAAGCCCGCCGTCTGGCGGCGTTACGCCGCCACTAACTCCGATTGGCGTAAGGCCCACGAAGCCCTCTCCGTGGCTCGAAAAGCCATGGAAGATCGCGTGGCCGATTTCAAACGCACCTACCAGCGCGACCCGACGGATTTCGAATTCTACGTCCTCTGGAACGCCCCCGCCCAGGTCGCGAAGCCGACGAAGGTCGTCGCGCAACGAGCCCAGCGCTACTGCAATCTCGTACTGCGCCAGCCGAGTTAAGGTCCTGAAGACCGCGGTGAATTTCCTGGCACCGCGAACGCCTGCAATTCCCCGCACGAGGAAAACGCCTGCGCGGGATTGTCTCCGTGCGCCGGCCGGCCGATGAGCCGCACAGCCACCACCGGAATTCCCTGCAGCTTGATCGTGAACCGCTCGCCGTCCTTCAACCCGGCCGCGCTGGTCGCCGTTGTTGCCGGATAATCTTTTATCTCACCCGCATTCAGCCATTCGCCATCGGCGGCCGCCTTGATTTGCACCCGCGGCTTGCCGGCGCTCGCGTCGAACCAGCCGCCATCGTGAAATGTCCGCCCGTGGACAAACACCACCCGCTCCAACCGCGCCGGTTTCTCCAGGGCCACCGCATACCAATCCTCCGCCGCGCCGCGCCCGTCATAGGTCACCACGATGTTCGCCGGGTCGTCATCAATCGTTGAACCAGCCTGGTTTCCATTCCGTGAGCGCGATTCGGTTCCCGCCAGCAAAACACTGCCGCTGTTCGTCGTTGCCTCGATCGGCACCCACACTTCGTAGCGGCTGCCCGTTGCGCCCGCGTCAGCGAAAGGCACCAGGCCCAATCGTTCGGGAGTGAGCCCGGACCCGCGACGTGTCACGCCGTTGACCCGGAACACCTGCGCGCCGGACCACGACTTCGCTTTGCCGGTGGCCGACTCGGCTGCAAATTTGGGGTTGTTCAAATTCGACGGCCCAATCCCGACCGACTTGAAGGGCGGCGGCGACGACGGCGACCCCGCCGGCGTCCACAACGCCTCGTCCGCTGCCAGCACCAGCGGCCCGTAAGTAAACGCGACTTTGCCCAGGTTGCCGTATTCCCCGGGCACGAGCGACAGCATGAGCTTCATCTCCAGCGTAATCTCATCGCCCGCCTTCCACTCGCGCTTGATGGCCAGGTAACCATCCTCGCCGGCAGCCGGACTGGCCGCTCCCCCATTCACCTTCACCATCAGCGCCGGGCACCAAAGCGGCGGCCGTAGTTTCACCGTGAAATTGCCGCTCCTGGACGGATTGATCCGCACCCGCACCTGTTCTTCAGCGGGGAATTTCGTATCGATCGTTACGCCCACCTCCAAGCCGTCGCGCAGCTTCAACTTTCCTTCCGCCGCGTCGAACAAATTCACCACCACGCCATCCGCGTCGGTCGCCAAAGCGAAAGTCGGCACCAGCGCCAGGCCGCGCGGCCCGCTCGAAAGACAGCAATGCCCGTCCAGCGTGCTGCTGTACGGTTTCTTGCCTTCCATCTGAACATAGTAACCCCAGCCCGCCCCGTCGCACTGCTGTGCGCCGAGCAACTGGTTCAACACGACATGCTCCAGTTGCTCGGCATACTTTGCTTCATCCGTCAGCCGCAGCAATTGCGCATTGAACTGAATCCACGTCACCGTCACGCACGTTTCGCCAACGTTGCGGACATTCGGGAAATCGAAGTTGTCGTGGAAGAATTCCTCGTAGCTCGCCGCGCCGGTAATATAGAGGCGATTGTCCACGATGTCCTGCCACCCGCGTTTGCAGGCCTCGAATATCTGCGCGTCGCCCACCGTGCGGTAGTATTCCAACGCGCCATTCAGGCAGGAGAGCATCTCGTAAGCCTTTGCGTTGCCCACCTTGTCCACCCGGCCCGCTTTCATGAGCGTTGAAACAATCTTCGGCCCGTTCGGCTGCTCCCAGGCCCGGAGTATGTATTTGCAAAAATCCAGGTAGCGCGCTTCACCCGTGAAGCGATACAGCAACACCATCGGCTCCAGCACACTCGTCGGCGCCATGCCCATGTGATGGCCGGCTTTGATGATGTCCCGCTTCCCGTCCGCGTCACCGAACGTGTTGCACAGCAGATCGCCCATCTTCTTGCACGCCGGCAGCGGCGCGAGATTCCCCGTCCAGCGCATGTACGTGAGCAGGCCGATCAAATTGTATTTGTGCGCCCACACGTCCCACTCGGTCCAGCGATCCTTTTCCAGATACGTGCCCAAATAACCATCTTCCATCTGGCATTTCACGAGTTCCGCCGCGACGTAATCCAGCTTCTCGCGCAGCGCCGGATCGCCGGTGTTCACCCATGCCAGCGTCGCCGCGTGCAGCCACTTGCCCACGTGCTCGCCGTCCCACGACTGGCGGCCGGGGCGCTTGCGATAGCCTTCGAGGAGCCTGATGGGATCCAGTTTAACCAGCCGGTTCGATTCATTGACAGCGATACGTCCGCCGAGCCAGCCGGTGAGTTTGACTTCATTCGGGGGTGTGGCGTCCTGCCGGTCAACAACCACGGGGGAAACCTTGTCCGGCACGGGAATGACAATTGCCGCGTCTGCCGAAATGGCGAGCGCAAACACGACCGGAAAGATTTTGCAAAGGTTCGAAGGGTTCATAGCGAAAGAACACTGAAAAGTAACGAACCATCCGTTGAGTGGCAAAGGGGTTTTGCGTTTGCGCGTTCCGGTGGGGCGCAGCTCAATTTTCTGGAGGGCAGCGCCAGCGAGGAAATATCGCACGCGGTCAGCCATGCTTTCCGACCGGGTACTGCACAGATGGGAATTTCGCAGGCCTGGGGGGATGGCGTTGAGCCGGGATGAGAGATTTGGCTTGGAGCAGCCATGGGGCCCCCTTTTTTCA
>CAYUVH010000009.1:0-137919 GCA_964448135.1 uncultured Verrucomicrobiota bacterium
ACCCTTCATATATATGAGGCACGCCTGTCCTATCCGTCTCACCGGCCCCACCGGTCTCAGCCCCTTCGATCCCCCGCCGGCCACACCTCCACCCCCCTTGCCAAAGCCCTTTCCCCGTCAAGGTATGTCAAGGTATGTCAAGGTATAAAAAAGGGTCCCATGTCCCCACCACCGTGTCTGGCCGAAACTCGGCTTCAAGCTCTCTGAGGCCGTATTTATCCGTATTAATACACGTGAATGCTCCCCGCTCCTCGGCAAAATCTCAAAGTGGGTCCTTGGTGCTTGGCCCTTGGTCCTTGGTGCTTCTCTGGTGCTTGGTCCTTGGAGCTTTCTCCATGAATTGACTTTGCCCCAATTTCGTTCTGTATATATGCCGTTTTTGAGCATGCCGCGTTTGCCTGAAGTCCTCCTTCTTTCCCTCCTGGGCTGGGCGGCTTCTACGTCGGCAGCCGAACTGCCCGCCGACGACACCCGCTTCCTCGAGCAGCATTGCGTCGAATGCCACGACCGCGACAACCAAAAAGGCAACCTCGACCTCACCGCCCTGAAGTTCCGCCCCGACAGCCCCACCAATTTCACCCGTTGGGTCCTCCTCTACGATCGCGTTCACAAAGGCGAAATGCCTCCCGCGAAAAATAAAACCCAGCCCGCCGCCGCCGACCGCGACGCCTTCCTCAAATCCCTCGACTCCACTCTCGCCACCGAAGAACATTCTCGCCTCACCGCCCAGGGCCGCGCCACCCAGCGCCGCCTCAATCGTTACGAATACGAAAACACCCTCCGCGATCTCCTCCACGCTCCCTGGCTCCAATTGCGCGATACCCTTCCCGAAGACGGCGAATGCGAACGCTTCAACAAAGTCGGCGACGCCCTCGATGTCTCGCACGTCCAGATGGCCCGCTACCTCACCGCCGCCGATTACGCCCTGCGCCAGGCGATGGCCCCGCAGGCCAAGGCGCCCGCCGCCAAAGTCCAGCGCTTCTACGCCCGCGACCAGAAAAGCTTCACCAAGCCGATGAAGTTCGACGTCTTCAATACCGCCCCCGAACGCGCCACTTTCCCCGTCCTCGGTTTCGAAGCCCAACCCGATGTCCGCGCCGGCAAAGCCCCGCTCACCGATGCCAAAAATCGTGAACTCGAAGGTGTCGGCGTCGTCGCCAGCGCCTACGAACCCATCGAACCCAAGTTCAGCGACTTCCGCGCCCCCATCGCCGGCCATTATAAAATCCGCGTCAACGCCTACTCCGTCTGGGTTGGTCCCGGCAAAGGCAGCAAGTGGTACGTCCCCGACTTGGATAACATTTCCAAGGGCCATCGCGAAGAGCCCATCACCATCACCGCCGAAACTCCGCCGCGCCTCCTGCGCAAGCTTGGTGACTTCGACGCCACCCCCGAACCCGCCGTCCACGAACTCGACGCGTGGCTCCTCGCCGGCGAAACCATCCGTCCCGACGCCGGCCGCCTCTTCCGTTCCCGCCCCGGCGTGGACCGCTGGCACAATCCTCTCGCCGAAACCAACGGCCAGCCCGGAGTCGTCTTCCGCTGGCTTGAAGTCGAAGGCCCCATCGAAAACCAGTGGCCCCCCGCCGGTCACCAACTCATGTTCGGTGACCTGCCGCTCGTCAACCGACCGCAGGCCAAAATGAATCCCAGCCGCACCAACAAACTCGGCCAGAAACATTTTCAACCCCTCGCTGGCGTGGACGTCATTTCCAAACAACCCCTCGCTGATGCCGAACGCCTGCTCCGCGGGTTCCTCGATCGCGCCTACCGCCAGCCCGTCAGCGATGCCGACGTCCAGCGCTTTCTCCCCGTCGTTAAAAGCGCCCTCAAAAGCGGCAACACTTTCAGCGACGCCATGATCGCCGCCTACACCGCCGTGCTCTGTTCGCCGCAATTTCTCTATCTCGAAGAAAAGCCCGGCCCCTTGGACGACTACGCCCTCGCCTCCCGCCTTTCCTATTTCCTCTGGAACTCCCCGCCCGACGACCAACTACGCGCTTGCGCGGACAAAAAGGAACTACACCAACCCGCCGTCCTGCGCGCCGAGGCCAACCGCCTGCTCGACGATCCCAAATCCCGCCGCTTCGTCGAAGCCTTCCTCGACTACTGGCTCGATCTCCGCAAAATCGGCGCGACCTCCCCCGACGCCAATCTTTACTGCGACTACAACCTCGACGATCAGCTCGTCGAATCCGCCCTCGAAGAACCCCGCCTCTACTTCACCGAACTCCTCCGCCACAATCTCCCCGCGCGCGACATCGTCTCCTCCGATTTCGCCATGCTCAACGAACGCCTCGCCGTCCACTACGGCCTCCCGCCCGTCGCAGGCGTGGCCCTGCGCCGCACGCAACTTCCCGCCGACAACGTCCGCGGCGGACTTATGACGCAGGCCGCCGTCCTGAAAGTCACCGCCAATGGCACCACCACCTCGCCCGTCCTGCGCGGTGCCTGGGTCATGGAACGCATCCTCGGCCAGAAACCACTCCCTCCGCCGCCGAGTGTCCCCGCGCTCGAACCCGACATCCGCGGCGCCGTCACCATCCGCGAACAACTTGAAAAACATCGCACCGTCGAAACCTGTGCCGCCTGCCACGCGAAAATTGATCCCGCCGGTTTCGCCCTCGAAAACTTCGACGTCATGGGCGGGTGGCGCGACCGCTACCGTTCCGAAGCCAACGGCGAACCCGCCAAAGGCATCGCCAAGACCGGCCAGAAATTCACCTTCCATTACGCTCTGCCCGTGGACTCCAGCAGCCAGTTGCCCGACGGCCGAAAATTCAACGACGTCCGCGAGCTGAAGCAGCTCCTCCTCGCCGACCAAAAGCAATTGGCCCGAAACCTCACTCGCCAACTCGCCGTCTATGCCACTGGTGCACCGATCCATTTCTGCGACCGCGAATCCATCGAACGCATCGTCGCAACCGCGGCCGGCAGCGAATACGGCGTCCGCGACCTGGTGCTGGGAGTAGTCCAAAGCGATCTGTTCAAAGAAAAATGAGACGAGCTTCCACCTCATCCATGGTAGGGCCGCGCTGCCGCGCGGCCGCGACGTCGTCACGCGCCCTTCCAAAAAATCCCGGAGCGCGGCTTTATAAGCCGCAGCGCGTCCGAAAGCGTGGGAATTTACGGTTAGCCAAATCCTTCGTGGTCAAATCTGAACCATATTTATACCAAGCCCACGGAGGAGAAGGCCGCGGTGAGGGCGAGCGTTATTTCCCAAGTTTCCCAACTATTTAATCCGAGCGCATGACACACATTTCCACCAACCCCGGTCTCTCCCGCCGCAAAGTCCTCCGCGGCGCGGGCGTGCTGCTCTCGCTCCCGTTCCTCGACGCCATGTCGCCCGTCTTCGCCGCCGGCGCCAAACGCCTCGCCGCCAGCGCCACCCCCGGCGGCAAACCCCGCCGCATGCTCGGCATCTGCAACAACCTCGGCCTGCTCCCCGAATACTTTTTCCCCAAGGACGGCGGCTTCGATTACACCCCCTCGCCCTACCTCGCCGACCTCCAGGCCCATCGCAAAGACTTCACCGTCCTGGGCGGCGTCTCGCATCCGGACGTGGATGGCGGTCACCCGGCCGATGTTTGCTTCCTCACCGCCGCGCCGCATCCCAGCAGCGCCGGCTTTCGCAACACCATTTCCCTCGACCAATATATCAGTGAGCGCATCGGCCACCTCACCCGCTTCCCCTCGCTCACCATGGGCGTCAACGTCCAGCAGGGCGTTCACAGCCTGTCCTGGACCGGCTCCGGCGTCCTGATTCCCTGCGAGGAAAAATCCTCCGAACTTTTCGCCCGCATGTTCCTCCAAGGCACCCGCGCCGAAACCGACGCCCAGGTCCGCAAACTCGAAACCGGCCACAGCATCCTCGACGCCGTCGCCGGCCAGGCGAAGGATCTCCAGCGCAACGTCGGCGCGCGCGACCGCGACCGGCTCGATCAATATTTCACCAGCGTCCGCGATCTCGAACAACGCATGCAGATGTCCCGCGAATGGGAACGCAAACCCAAGCCCCGCGTCAAAGTCGCGCCCCCGCTCGATCCCGCCGATCCCAAGGATTACATGGACAAGGTGAAGCTCATGTACGACATGGCGCGCCTCGCCTTCGAAACCGACTCCACGCGCTCCATCTCCCTGATGCTCGACAGCGTGAACTCACCCGCCATCGAATTCGGCGACGTCAAAACCACCGACGGCTACCACAACCTTTCCCACCACGGCAAATCGAAGGAGAAGCTCGGCCAGCTCCAGGCCATTGACCACTGGCACATGAAACTTCTCGCCGACCTCTTCGCCCAATTGAAATCCGTCCAGGAAGAAGGCGAACCCCTGCTCGACCGCACGATGATTGTGTACGGCTCCAACCTCGGCAACGCCAACACCCACGTCACCACGAACATGCCGGTCATCTTCGCGGGCGGCGGCTTCCGCCACGGCCAGCACCTCGCCTTCGACACCCAGCACAACTACCCCCTGCCCAATCTCTACGTCTCCATGCTCCAGCGCATGGGCCTCGAAACCGACACCTTCGCCTCCTCCACCGGCACCATGCGCGGCCTCGAAATGGCCTGACCTCCTGTTTTTTCCATTTCGGTTTTCGTTGCCGCCAGGCCATGGCTTCGGATTTCTACTTTTGAGTTTTGCACTTCCTCTTCGAAATCCTAACCTGCTTCTTCGAAAATGAATTGGATGACAAGCTGCTATCATGTCTGAGCCCCGCTCCACCGCGTCCGGCCCGGCACGCCGTAGCGTCCGTCTGCTCATCCTCCTCGCCGGCATCATCTTCGGCCAGGCCGTCCTCTACGGTCCTTCGCTCATTGGCAGCAAAATCCTCCTGCCGCTCGATATTCTCACGCCCATCAATGTCTATCTCCCGCGCACTCCCGAGATTGCGTCCATCGTGCCCAGGGACAGCTACACCATGGACCTCGTCTTCCATTCCGAGCCCTGCCGCCGGTTCGCCGCCTCCGAAATTAAAGCCGGCCGGCTCCCGATGTGGAACCCGTATCAATTCGCCGGCGCGCCTTTCGTCTGGCCGAAATTCTCACCCTTCTATTTCCTCGAATCGCTCACGGAATCACCCATCATTATTCCCTGGTCGGAAATGCTCGCCGCCATCGTTTCGGGTCTGGGCGCCTACCTCTTTTTTCGGCGCGCGCTCGCGCTGAGCTTCTGGCCTTCCTGCCTGGCCGCCTGGTGCTATCCGCTGACCGGCTTTTTCATTCTCTGGCAGGGATATCCCACCTCTCCGCCCGCGCGCTGGCTGCCGTGGATTCTCCTCGCCGTCCGCCAAACCATTGATTGGGCCTCGAACGACGCCAAGGGGCGTTGGGCCGCCGCCGCCCCCGTCGGCTTGAGCGCCGCCACCGCCCTGGTGCTCATCAGCGGTCATCTTGATATCGCCGCGCAAGTGCTCCTTGCCTCCGGCCTCTATGCCTTGTGGGAAATGGGCGCCCGCGCGCTCTTCGGCGGAAGCAGTGTCACCGCGCCCGAAACCCCGAAGCCGAAGCGCAGCCTCGCCTTGGTATTTCTCGTCCGCTCGTCATGTATTCTCGTCGTGGCCTGGGCGTTGGGCTTCCTGCTCGCCTCCCCCTATTTGCTGCCGTTTCTCGAATACACCCAAACCAGCGCGCGCATGGACCGCCGGATCGCCGGGGAAGAAGACCATCCGCCGATGGGCATCAACGCGCTCCCGCAATTGGTTCTTCCCGACATGTACGGCCGCACCGAACGTGGCAGTTTCCGCCTGCCCACTGATGATGCGACCGGCATCATAGACAATACGCCGGAAAGCACGGCCTCGGCTTTTGCCGGGCTGATTGCCGGCCTGGTCGCCGCCCCCCTCGCTTTCGCCAGCCGCCGCCATCTCCGTGACAACCTCGGCTTCGTCGCGCTCGCTTTCCTTTCGCTCGCCTGGGCACTGCGTGTGCCCGGCCTCGTGTCCTTCCTGCGGCTGCACGGAATCAACATGCTTCCCCACAACCGCTTCGTATTCGTCGCGGCGTTCTGCCTGCTCGCCCTCGCCGCGGTCGGCCTTCAAACAATTCTCGTAGGTTCAGTAAAGCGCCGCTGGCGGCTTGGCCTCGCCGTTATTCCCGCCGCTGCGCTGTGTGGGTGGTGCTTTTACCGTTCGCTCGTCCTGCCCACGGTTCTGGAAACCTCATCCCAACTCGGCCTTCAACAAGGCGGCGAAACCACGAGCATTGTCTCCGCCGGCGCCATTCTTGAAATCCAATCGTGGTTTTCCCATTACTATGTCATCTCGGCGGTGTGGTGCGCCGTGGCCCTCCTTCTCTGGGCCATGCTGCTGTCCGCCCGGGTGCCCGGTCTGCGCCGCGTTTGGATCGTCGGCGCACTCATGCTCGTGGACATGCTGTGGTTCGGCATCGGGCGCAACAGCCAGTCCGACCCCCGGCTATACTATCCGCCGGTCCCGGTCTTGACCCGGCTGGCGGCTCAGGATCCCGCCGGCCGGATGATTGGCAAAGGCTGCCTGCCTGCAAATCTGGCCACAGTGTGCCGGCTGAGGGATGTGCGCGGCTACGATGCCGTGGACCCCGCCCGCATCATCGAACTGCTCGGCACCACCACCGACATACTCCCTTCGGCCGCCCCGTACGCGATGACCCAATGGCTCGATCCCACCGCGACTCCGGCGCCGGGCGGCGACGTGCGGTTCGCACCCGCGTACAGCCTCTTGGGGGTACGCTACCTGGTAAATCGTGGAACGCCGCCATCCGATGTCCGCTCGATCCTGGTGAGTCAGGATTACTGGGTACAGACCAATATCACCGCCATGCCGCGCGCATACATTCCGCGGCAGGCACAGTATATTCCGGACAAAACCGCGCGGCTCACTCTGCTCGGCGCTCCCAACTTTGATCCACGGCAAACCGCCTGCGTCGAGACGCCTGTGGAACTTCCAACCGATTGCCAGGGCACCGCTCAAATTGTCAGCGAAATTCCCACCCGGGTGGTTGTCGCCGCGGACATGGCCAGCCCCGGTTTGCTCGTGCTTGCAGATCTCTGGGACAAAGGGTGGCGCGCCCGGTTGAACGGAGGCTCTGTGAATATCCTTCGCGCCAACCATGCCGTGCGTGGTGTGCTCCTCCCGGCGGGAAAATCCACGGTTGAATTCCGCTACGTGCCCGCCAGCTTCACCTGGGGCGTGCAACTTTGCGCTCTCGCCTTGGTTATTCTTCTCGCCCGATTGATCTTCGTCCTCAAGCGACCCGCGGCGGCGGCTGTCTCCTGATCCGTTGCGTATGGGCGTTGCCTCCAAACCCCTGCGGCCTGTTGTTTGCCTGCGCATTTTTGCGTTATTGAGCGTGGTCGCCGTCGCCTTGTTCCTTTACCGCGCCGCCCACAAAAAGCAGGAGGTGAATTATCTTCCGCAAATCGGCACGGCCGATTGGATTCGCTACCCCAATGCACCTGATGTGCTGCAGCATCTTTGCTTGAACGTCAGCACCGAATTCCGCCGCTCGTTTACGCTCGATCAAACTCCAGCTCACGCGCCGCTTCGCGTGGCCGGCTTCCGTCACTACCAACTCTCGATCAACGGTAAATTGCCGGAGCCTCCGCCGCATCCCGCCGGCAATTGGAAACAGCCGGATGAATACGATATCGCCGCGCTGCTCCAACTCGGCACCAATGCCATAACCGTTGTCGTTTTCAACGACACCGGACCGCCGGCCATGTGGTTCGAATTGCGCCTCGACGGCTGGTTCATCCTTGGCGATTCCTCCTGGCAATCCTCCTATCTCGGCGCGGAATGGTGCCCCGCGGTGAGCGTCCATTCTCCGCCGTGGATCGTCACCGGCACTCCCAGCTTCGGCGGGGAACGGCCGCGCGATGCGCTGCGCTCACACTGGGCCACATTGCTCGGCTTCGCCGTCCTTTCGGCCATTAGCTATGTCATCTGGATGAGGATTCGCAGCCGGCAGCCACCGCCGGAGCCGGTCTCATTTAGCAAGGGCAACTTGAGGGCCTGGGTCGCCGGCAATGATCTCACTCCGCTGCTCGCCCTTGCGCTCGGTTGGATCGTATTATTCGCCCACAATCTCCCCTCGCTTCCGCCGCTCGTCGGTTACGACGTCAAAGGACACATCGGCTACGTGAACTACATCCAGGAGCGCCTGGCCTTGCCGGCGGCCGGCGAAGGTTGGGAACTGTATCAACCGCCGCTCTACTATTCGCTCGGGGCGGCCGCACTGACGGTTCTCGGCCTGACCACGAACGATCCCGGCGGCATCCTCACCCTGCGGCTGCTGGGACTCGCCATCGGGTTGGTCCATCTGGTCCTGCTCTGGGCGTCCTTGCGGATGATTTTTCCCGGGTCCCGCGCCGGGGCGAATGCCGGTCTGCTCCTCGCCGGCTGCCTGCCCCCGTGGTTGTATCTTTCGCAATACATCACCAACGAAGGACTCGCGGCGGCGCTCGCCACTGCGTCGCTGTGGTTGACGCTTCGTATTCTCACCCAAGGTGGATTGAACTGGCGCAATTGCACGGCGCTTGGCCTTTGTTTGGGCTGCGCCATGCTGGCCAAATCCTCCACCACCCTGCTGCTGCCCGCCGTGTTTGGAGCGCTTGCCTGGCAATGGTTCACGACGCGTCCGACCACTTTTTTGCGTTGGTCGGCACGTGTCGGCGCGGCTTTCGGTACGTGCGCAATCGTGTGCGGTTGGTTTTACGCCTGGCGCGCAGTCGAATGCGGCAGCCTCGGCGCCGGCTGGAATCCCCGGGCCGTCTTCCCGATTTGGATGGATGGCGGCTACGCGACGGCCGCTTACTACGTCCGGTTTGGCGCAGTGTTTCAGCTCCCCTGGTTCAGTGGCCTGAACAGCTTCCTCGACGGACTCTATTCGACTCTCTGGGGCGACGGCCAATTCGGCGGCGTGGGTGCTTTCGGCGCGCGACCGCCTTGGAACTACAACCTGATGGCGCTGGGCTATTGGCTGGCGATCCTTCCCTCTCTGGTCCTGCTGCTGGGTACCGTCGTGGCCGTGCTGCGATTTCTGCGCAAACCATCCGCCATATGGTTTCTGGTTTTGGCCGTCGTTTTTCTGGCCATCTTCTCGCTCATTTTCATGTCCCTGACCGTCGCCAGCTTCGCGATCGTAAAAAGCTCCTATGTGCTTTCCGCACTGCTGCCAGTATGCGCATTGTTCGGTGCCGGATTCGAATGGGCCTCGCGCCATCGGATGGTTAAAGCGGTTCTAGCCGCCGCCTTGGGCATCTGGGCCATAAACGCCTGGGCCTCCTTGTGGATTCCTGAATCGGCGGCCAACACCACCATCTCGCAGGCGTGGTCCCTCGTACGGCAGGGACGTTTTCCGGATGCGATCGGCAAACTTCAGACCCACCTCAACGCCCGGCCAGGCGACACTGAGATCGCCTCGGTGCTCGCGTACATGCTGCTCGAATCCCGCGACCGCGAGGGCGCCGCGAAAACGGCTGAACAGCTCTTGCAGGCACGGCCGGACGACTACGCGGCCCATGTCGTGCTGGCCCGCTGTTATAACCTCGCGGGCCAATTTGATGCCGCGGCGGGCCACGCTCAGCGCGCCGTCGAACTTGCTCCCGGCTATAACCCCGCTCACGAACAACTCGCGCTCGCGCGCTTTTATCAAGGCCAGACGGCGGCAGCCGAATCCGCCGCCCGCCGCGGTTTGCGCGCGTACGCCTTTGACGCCGGGCTGCACTTGGTTCTCGCTTGCGCGCTGGTCGGCACCGACCAGATGAGCGAAACCGACGCGCATTCGCAACTGGCATTCATTCTCCGGCCAGAATGGCCCGAAGGTCATGAATTGCTCGGCATGGCCCTGGCCCGCGGCGGGAAATTCCCCGAAGCGCTCGCTCAATTGACCCAGGCCCTGAGCGCCGCCCCTGAGAGCTTTACGGCCAATCGGTCGCTGGGCTCCCTCCTCCTCCAAATGGATCGTCCGGCGGAAGCGGAGCACTTCCTGAGCTCGGCTGAACGCGCCGCACCCGGCGACGCTGAAACCAAATATCTGCTGGCGGACAGCCTGTGGCGGCAGAATAAGGCTTCCGCTGCCGCCGAAAAGGCACAAGCAGCTCGTGCCCTGGCCCTTGGCTCCGGCCAGGCAGATATCGCCGCGAAATGCGCGGCCCTCCTGCGAAAAGCCGCTTCAGGCAATTCGAAACCGGAGTGAATCGGCTTGATGCTTCCCCACCCGGCTGGGAATTGTCACCCCCATAAAACTGGTGAAACCACCCAACTCCATTGAATTACCGCCCAAATCATGCATGCTATAGGCAAGTTGCATATTTGTCGTTTGTTCCGACGCGGGTTGGCCGGGGCCCTGGCTTTGGCCGCGGTCCTCCTTCTCCCCACGCTGCCCAGCTCCGCGCAGTCCGCTTCGAACGAATTCTGGCAGGCCCAAAGCATCTACCAGATCATCACCGACCGCTTCTTCGACGGCGATGCCTCGAACAACAACGCCAGCGGCAATTACAATCCCTCCACCACGAATGCCGTGCACGGCGGCGACTTTAAGGGCATCGAACAGAAACTCGATTACATCAAGGCCCTCGGCGCTACCGCCATCTGGATCTCCCCGATCGTGCTGAATGCGAATGGCGAATTTCACGGCTACGCCGGCCGCGACTTCTACAACGTAGACCCGCATTGGGGCACGGTCGCGGACCTGCGACACATGATCGACACCGCCCACGCGAAGGGTCTGCTGGTGATTAATGACATCGTCTGCAATCACGGCGGCGACCTGATCAAAAGCACGAACGCGGGCTATGCCAACTATCTGGCGCCGCCGGGTTATCCCACTCTGAGCTACCGCGGCTCCAAACAATTCGCGGCGCCCTTCAACACCAACGCCGCCAACCCGAGCCTGACCAATCTCTTCCACAACAACGGCGGCATCCCCGACTACAACACGACCGATCATTATCAACTCGGTGAACTCAGCGGCCTCGACGATTTCCGCACGGAGTCGGATTACATCCGCTCGAACATGGTGGCCGTTTACAATTACTGGATCAGTAACGGATTCGACGGCTTCCGCATCGATACCGTAAAGCACATTGAAACCGGCTTCTGGCAGACCTGGGCGCCGCAAGTGCACGCCTACGCGGCCGCGAACGGCAAACCCAACTTCTTCATGTTTGGTGAAGTGTACGACGGATCGGACGCCCTGCTCGGCTCCTACACCGGCACGCAGGGGGGCGGGCCCTTTGAGTTGGATTCCGTGGTGGATTATCCGCTGTATTTCAAAATCAATAGCGTATTCGCCTCCGCCTCCGGAAACACGAAGCAAATCGAGGATCGCTACAACGGCATCGCTCCCAACTACGATCCGGCGGCGCAGATGCGGCTCGTCACCTTCCTCGACAACCACGACCAGCCGCGCTTCCTGAGCATCGGCGGCGCCACCACGGCGCGGCTCAATGTCGCGCTCGCGTTTCTTTACACTTCGCGCGGCGTGCCCTGCTTGTATTACGGGACCGAGCAGGCGTTCAACGGGCCTACTGACCCGAACGACCGCGAAGACATGTTCGACGGCCAGTTCGAATGGGGTCCTTCGCTCGGCGACAATTTCAACATGACCCACCCGCAGTTTCTCATGGTGGCCAGGCTGAACAATTTCCGCCGGCTCTATGGTCCCCTGCGCACCGGCCAGCACAGCAACAAGTGGAACGATCCGAACGCGCCGGGCCTGTTTGCTTACGCCCGGCGGCTCGGCTCCACCCAGGAGGTGTTCGTTGTATTCAACACTTCCACCACCACCCAAACGCTGACCAACCGTTCGACCATTTTCCCCGCCGGCACGAAGATTCTGAATCTTTTCAACACCAACGAAACGCTGACCGTCACGTCCACGCCGGAGATTCCCCCGATCAGCGTGCCCGGAACCAGCGCCAAGATATTCGTCGCCCAAAATGATTGGCGTCCGCTGGATCCGGTGGTCATCAGCAATTCTCCGTCGCACGACGCCGCCAGCGTGCCGACCTATTCGCCGCTGGTTCTGCAATTCAGCGCGTCCATGAACACCAACAGCGTGCAGACCAATTTTGCGACGATTCCGTCTGTCACCGGCAGCTTCACGTGGTCCGCGGCGCGCGACACCATGACCTTCACCCCCGGCGGCTCTGGCTGGCCCGGCGTGACCATGATGACTGTCCGCGTAACCAATGGCGTGGATTCCGCCAGTGGCACCGCGATGTTCGCGCCCTACGAAATGCGCTTCAAAACCGCCACGACCACCTTTCAGGATTCCGTACCGCCCGCGGTCGCCCTCCAGTCCCCGACCAACGGGGCGGTGCTTTCCGGCAACCTGAACATTTCCGGAACTGCCAGCGATAACCTCGCCGTCACCAAAGTGGAAATCCGTTTGGATAACGGTTCCTGGTCCGCCGCCGTAGGCACGAACACCTGGAGCCTGTCTTTGAACACGTCGAATTTCCTGAATGGCCCGCACGTCCTGTCCGCGCGCGCCAGCGACGCCATCGGCAACCTCGCCACCAATTCCATCTCCATCCGCTTGTTCAACGTCCCCGGCGCTTACACGCAACGTCTCAGCGGCGGCAACCCGGCGAACGTTACCGACTGCGTCGCCAACGTCTGGCTGCGAGACCAGGTTTACACGCTCGGCAGCTTCGGTTACTCGGGTGGTTCCACCGGCATTTTGGCCAACACCATCACCGGCATCTGCGCTTCCGCCCAGTCGCTCTACCAGCGCGAACGCTACAGCACGAACAGCGGCGGTGTCCTCTACCAGTTCGATTGTCCGGCGGGCATCTACGAAACGACACTGCTCGAAACGGAAACCTACTGGTCCGCGGCCGGCAAACGCGTGTTTAATGCGTTCATCCAGGGCAAACAAGTCCTGACCAATCTCGACATCTACGCAAGCGCCGGCGGCATGAACCTGCCGCTCACTTTTGTCTTCACAAACTCGGTCACCAACTCCCAGCTCCAAATCCTCTTCACTCCCGCGGTGGATAACGCCCGCATCTCCGGCATCCAGGTCCGCAAGGTGGCCGATGTGGCCAGCGACCCGGACGGCATTCCCGATTGGTGGCGGCTCGCTTATTTCGGACACCCCACCGGCCAGGCCGGCGATCTCTCCCGCGGCTCCGACGACGCCGATGGCGATGGCGCTTCGAACCTAAACGAGTACCTCGCTGGCACCGACCCGCTGAGCCTCGCCTCGGTCTTCCGGATCACCCAGGTGCTGGCCGGGGGAGCCAGCGTGCAGGTGGGCTGTCTCACCGTGGCCAACCGAAATTACCAATTACAAAAGACCGGCAGCCTCGACACGTCCGCCGACTGGAGTGACGCAGGCTCACAAGTGGCCGGGACCGGCGGCGTCATTTTTTTGACCGATAACGAGGCGACCAACACCAGCCGCTTTTACCGCGTCGAAGCCAGGTAAACCGTAAATGGCCGGCCCGTGGTCAAATATCGCCACGTCCCCCATCTTTTGTTACCAGGCTGTAACTGGGCTGTTACCGGGTTTGTTACCGGGTAGACCCCGCTTTTGCCCAATGTTTATGCGGTTTGTTACCGTGTTACCGGGTTTTCCGGGGATATGGCTCCGTCCCCTCCCGGCACCCCAAAAAGTCGGAATTGGACTATTGACAGAAGACCCGTATTACGCTTTGATATGCGACTCCGCTTGCGGGGAAAAATAATTTATGTACGCCGTCTTAGAAACAGGTAGCAAACAGTATCGCGTCGCCGCGGGCGACACGCTTGAAATCGAACGTCTTGAAGTCGAGGCGGGGAACCCCGTCACCTTCGACCGCGTCCTTCTCGTCAGCAACGAAGGCAAACTTTCCGTCGGCGCGCCCACCGTGGCCAATGCCACGGTCGTTGGCGACGTCGTCGAGCACATCCGGGGCAAGAAGAAAATCGCCTTCAAGATGAAGCGCCGCAAGGGCTTTCACAAAACCATCGGTCACCGCCAGGAACTCACCGTGGTCAAGATCAAGGAAATCAAGCTCTGAGCAATCGAGCCGTCTGAGAAAGCGAGCAATTTTATGGCACATAAGAAAGGTCAAGGCAGCGTTCGTAACGGACGCGACAGCGTCAGCAAGCGCCTCGGCGTGAAACGTTTTGGCGGCGAACTCGTAAGCGCCGGCAGCATCCTCGTGCGCCAGCGCGGGACGAAGTTCCTCGCCGGCCAGAATGTCGGCATCGGCCGCGATTGGACACTTTTCGCGCTGACCGATGGCAAGGTTTTATTCGACCAGAAGAGCCGCCGCGTCAACGTCCTCGCCGCCGAGGCCGCGACCGCCGGGAAGCAATAGCTTTTTCGCCAATCACCGGCGAGGCCTCGGCCTCGCCTTTTTTGTTTCCGCCCCGGCATTTCGCAACCTTGATCGCCCCCACCAACCCGCATGTTCATTGACGAAATCAAGGTTTACGCCCGGGCCGGCCATGGCGGTCCCGGTTGCATCGCCTTCACCCGCGAGAAATACCGGCCCAAAGGCGGTCCCAGCGGCGGCAACGGCGGGCGCGGCGGCGATGTCATCCTCGAAGCCGACCACGACCTCAACAATCTCATTAACCAATACTACCAGCCGCGTCTGCTGGCCGAAGACGGCCAGGGCGGCCTGGGCAAAGGCATGGATGGCCATGCCGGCAAAGATCTCCTCGTAAAAGTTCCCTGCGGCACGCTCGTCTGGAGTCTGGGCCCGCCGGAACCGGAAGCCGAGCCCCCCACCGCGGATGAAGCGCGCGGACGCGCCCTGTTGAAAACCGGGAGCGCGCAGCGCCAGATCATCCGCAATGCCGCCAACGAGCGTGCCCTGGAAGTGGACCTCACGGCTGAAGACGAGGCCAAACCCTCGGATAGTGAGCAGGGCGAACTCGTGGCGGACCTCACCACTCCCGGCCAGCGTTTCATTCTTTGCAAAGGCGGCCGCGGCGGCTTGGGCAACCGCAATTTTGCGACGGCTACCCGTCAGGCACCGCGCTTCGCCCAACCGGGCGAAGAGGGCACCGGCGAAGGGAATTACCGCTTCGAGCTCCGCATCCTCGCGGAAGTCGGCATCGTGGGCTATCCCAACGCCGGAAAATCCACGCTCCTTACCGCCATCTCCGCCGCACGCCCGAAGGTCGCCCCCTACCCTTTTACCACGCTGCATCCGCAAATTGGGATCGTGGACTACAAAGATTTCGGCCGCCTGACCGTCTGCGACGTCCCGGGCCTGATCGCCGGCGCGCACAAAAATGTCGGCCTCGGCCACGCCTTTCTCCGCCACATCGAACGCTGCAAAATCATCGTCATCCTCCTCGACATGGCCGGCACCGACGCCCGCAATCCCTGGGATGATTACCAGAGCTTGCTGGAAGAATTGGAACTCTACGATCCCGCCTTGCTCGACCGCCCCCGCATGGTCGTGGCCAACAAAATGGATGAACCGCAGGCCGAGGCGAACTTGAAAGCCTTCAAAAAGAAGCTGCGCAAAACCCCGGTCCTCCCCATCTCCGCCGCCTTCGATCAGGGCGTCGAGAAATTCAAAACCCAAATCCGCGAAGCGGTGGAAGCGGCGTCGGCTTAGCGGGACCGAGTCAGTTGGCTTTGGGTCGGAAATTAAACCTCCTGCCGCTTGACACCCTTGGCGCCCGGTGCAAAATATCTGGCGTTGGGAGGATTTCGATCCCGGTTCCATGGAGGACAAAATCCTGACCGGGTTGATCTTTGGCATCCTGTTGCTGTGCAGTGCCGCTAAAGGCCTGGAGCTTGTGTTCCTGCCAGCCGGCCACTCGGCCCATCCAGGTGGATCCGGCCAAATCCGGGTGAATCCGGCTTCTCAGAAAAAAAATTTCTGGGCCGCCACCTCGTCGCTTCCAGCCCTCTTGAGGCTGGCCGGCGACGAAAGTCTCACCAAAAAACATCTAAAGACGCTTACAGAACAACCTGTTTAAAGAATTCTTTCGAAGCCAATGAACGCCTCTCGATTTTTAACCTCCTTCCCCAGTGCCATCAGCCGCCAGTTCTTCCGCGTCGAAGTACTGCGCAATGGGCGATTTACTGGTCTGGTGCCTTTACCACCACGATGGACTGGCCAGACCATTTACCTGGCTTAAAATAAGTTGGCATGCTGCACCTCTTCCGTACCGTCTTGGCCCTCGCAACGGTCTTTGCGCTGAACGTCGCCGCCCAAGTCCCCTCCTTCTCTGAAACCAATATTTTCATCTCCGGCGTGGGCGGCTACAACACCTACCGTATCCCTTCCATCGTCCGCTCTACCAACGGCACCTTGCTCGCCTTCTGCGAAGGCCGCAAGACCTCATCCAGCGATTCCGGTGACATTGACATCGTCCTGAGGCGCTCCACAAACAACGGAGCGAGCTGGCTCCCCATGTCGCTCGTCCAGGAAGAAGGCGGCACCACGAGCATCACGATCGGGAATCCCACGGCCGTGGTGGACGAGACGACCGGCGAGATTCATCTCTTGTTTTGCCGCAACAACGACCGCGTGTTTCGCACCGTCAGTTCCGACGACGGCGTAACCTGGTCCGCGCGGGTCGAACTCACTTCGCAGGTCAAACTCTCGGATTGGGGTTGGTATGCCACTGGCCCGGGACATGGAGTGCAGTTGAAGCGCGGCGCCCAGGCCGGGCGGCTCGTCATTCCGTGCGATTACAACACCACGAACGGAGGCTACGGCAACCAGATCGTTTATTCCGACGATCACGGGGCGACCTGGCTACTGGGCGCCATTCGCGCCGGTGCGAATAACATTAATCCCAACGAAAACGAAGTCGTGGAACTGGTGGCGACCGCGCCCGGCGGGGGCTCGCGTCTTTACTGCAATTCCCGGGACCAAAACGGCTCAGCCAGCGGCAATCGCTCGGAAGCCTGGTCGCTCGATAGCGGATCCAGTTATGGCCCTTTCACCAACAACACCTACTTCGTCTGTCCCGTGGTACAAGGCAGCCTGCTTCGCCTGCGGGCGACGGACGAAGGCGCGGGCCGGAACCGGGTGCTGTTCTCCTGTCCCAATAACGGCAGCTCGCGAGTGAACATTTCCGTGTGGTCGTCCACGAACGAAGCCGCATCCTGGAGCTCTCCCAAATCAATCTATTCCAGCCAGTCCGCCTACTCCGACCTGGTTCGCGATGCGGCCGGCGATTGTGGATTGCTCTGCGAGGAAGGCGTTTCCTCGGCTTACGAAAACATCACCTACTTCCATTTTAACGAAGCCTGGCTCGATGCCGCGCCTCCCGCTACGGAAAATCCCGTCCCGGCGTTTTGGAACTTCGAGGAAAAATCCGCGGGAGCCGCTTGCAGCACGAATGCCGGCGCAATCCTGGATATCTCGCCTGCGGGCTTCGCGAACAACATCACCGCGCAATCACCGTTCCTCTACACCGCCGGCCCCACGAATTTCGGTTCCGGCGCCGCGCTCCAGTTCGACGGCACCGGCGGCCTCCAGATGAGCGACGCCGCCACCTCGAACCATTTTGATTTTGCCACCACCAACTCCTTCACCATCGAAGTCGTGTTCCGCGTTCCCTTCGGATCCTCCCAGGTTGGCGCGCTCGTGGCGAAGGACTACGGCGCCAAGCTTCCCTCCTGGTGGCTGCGCGTGGAGAGCGGCAAAGCGCGCTTCCTCGTCGCTGATACCCAAATCGAACCCAACATCAGCACAACCAACCTGGTCAACGACGGCAACTGGCACCACGTAGCCGCCATCCGGGATGCCACCAATCCCACAAACAAATTTCTACGCCTCTACCTCGACGGCGTGCTCAGCAACACCGGCGCCGACGGCACTACCGAAAACCAATCCAACGCTCAACCCTTGAACATCGGCCGCTTCGGCGCGTCCTCGACACGGAATCTCACGGGAGAAATCGACATGGTGCGCATCACCCCGCGCGTGCTGGCACCGTCGGAGTTTCTCGACAAGTACACCCAGTTCGACGCCGACAACGACTTGATCCCCGACACCTTCGAACGCTCCCACGCCAGTTCGCTCTCTGTTCTCGGCATCGGCGATGCCGACCACGACGGGTGGCTTGACCTTCTGGAATACGCCCTCGGCTCGGATCCCCTCGGCTCCAATTCCATGCCTCAGTTCACCGTGACACCATCTGCAACATCCGTGGTGATCAGCACCCCGCAGCGCAGCCTTGCCCCCTGGCTCGGGCTCCGATTGGAAAGTTCAGAAAACCTCACAAGCTGGACACAAGCGGCTGGGACCCCCGTGATAACGCCGCTTGGTGGTGAGCTTTATTCCCGCGCCCAGACCGTTCCCTACCCCTCCGGTACACCGCCCCGCCTCTTCTTTCGGTTCAGTCTCTACCAAACGCCGTGAGCCACTGGGCCCACTCGTCTTGGAGGTCCCAACAGTCCCACTATCCCCTACCTTCCCAACTCAATCAGCAGCCCCTCTCCCGCCGTCAACCAATTCGTCGCTTTCGGATCAAAACTCCGGCGTCGCCTATCTAGCGCGGAGATTGCCTTCATCTCAGAAAACGCCCGTGCCGTTTGCAGCGAAAATTTCGCCGACTTCTCCAGGCTCAAATTCACCACCATCACATACCGTTCTCCCTCTGGATCGGCAAATTCCCCCACCATCACCGGTGTGGCGCAGGTCACACTCGATATCAACTCCCCCGGCAGCTCCGGCAATTTTTCCCCCGGCGTCGGCGTCGTAAAATAGACACCTGTGGATTTCAGTCGGCTCATGATGGGCGCCAGTTGTGCAATCTCCCCATTGATCTCGCGCAGCCAGGACCAGACCAGCGTTTTGTTGCCCGCCGAATCTATCGGCGCCAGCGGATAATTTCGCTGATAGTAGGTAAACCACGTCACTCCCCGGCAACCCGCCGCCAACGTGGTCGCGGCATGAAACCGCAGATTCGCCGGCGAAGGCGGTGTGGAGACCGGCCGAATCTGATTCGACGTCACAATGTTCAAATACGGCAGCCCGTGCTTCTGCGCGACCCGCCGGATTTCCAGCAGGTTCCGATAATAGCTGGCCGCCTTCTTCGCATCCGCCAGATCCTGCGACATCTCCACCATATAATTGTCATAGCTCAGCACCTGCGGCTTCACCTCGCTGACGAACCGCTCGAGGTACTCGGTGTAATTCGAAGTGCCCAGCTGCGACTTGTTCGTGGCGCCAATGGTCGCGTAATCCGGAAAGAGGTTGATATAAGCCAGCTTGCCGGGCGCGTGTTTCTTCACCGCCGCCACTGCTTTTCCCAAAGCCGGAAAATCCAATATTCCCGGTTCGTCCATGATGAAGAAACCCGCCACCGCCGGGCTCTTCCCGGCCGCATCCACCATGCGCTTCACGCGCCGGTCAATTTCGGAGTCCGAAAGCTCGCGCCATTTGCGCGTCATCGCAAAGGAAGTGAAGTCAGGATCGGAAGGCAGCACCAACGCCCCCAGCCCGAGCTTTTCGCACGTCGGCAAATCGCGCGGGAAAACAAACCCCGCCATGTTGAAATTGCACTCGGCAATGGTCTCGAGCCCGTTCGTAATCACCGGCTTGAACGGCCCTTTGAAACCGTTGTGGGGATCCCAAGGGAGGATGGGGAAGAAATCGGCCGACGCGATTTGAGCGTGTGCGAATTGCGATTCGAGGGGGCGCGGGCTTCGGCAGCCGGCCACGAGAGTGAGGAGGCAGGCGAGTCGGCATGCTTTGGTCAAATGCTTGAGTCTCATGGGATCAGCTTTTGCGCGGTTGCGCCCCGGAGGATGTCCCGCGCTTGGGAAAAGGCAAGCGCGGTTGCTTCCCGCCAGGGAAGGATTATTCTGCCGCGGCTCATGCGAAACAAACTTATCCCGTTTCTCGCCGGCCTGGTGGTGTTCGCCTCAATCGTGGCCCACGCCGGCGCAGCGCGCGTCACGACGGCAAACCTGAATGGCACGGAACTGGAGTTCGACACGGAAACGGGCGGCCTATTGCGGATGAGGTATCCGGGTGTCGGTGATTTGTTGAAAGCGAGTCCGGAGCGCTCCAGCCTGATCGATCTGGCGTATCCGCACGCGAAGTTCGAGGTGCTGCGGCTCGCGAGCCGCTATTCGCGCGGAGCGAAGGTGGCGGTGTCCGGCGAGTCGGTGGAGATTCACTGGGACAACCTGGGGATGAGCCGGACGAACTTCGCCGTGGAAGGGAATGTCTCCGCGAGCGTGAAGATTTCGGCCGCGCCGGATGGGAAGTCGCTGATTTTCACGTGCAAGGTCCAAAACCAATCGTCCAATGCCGTGCGCCAGGTGTTGTTCCCGGACCTGATGGGCCTGGTGCCGGTGGGCGAGCCGGCGGAGACGATCTTCCGGCATTCGCTCGGAGGGTCGCGGCCCTTCGTGGATCTCGCGCCGAATGAAGGCAAGCTGGCCGAGCAGTACATGACCGAGAACGCCGCCTTTTCCATGGAGTGCAAGTCCGGCGGGCTGTTCAGCACGATGGGCCTGCGCTGGCTGGACTACGGCAGCCTGAAAGGCGGGTTCAGTCTCCATTCCCGCCAATGGGGATGGGACGAACCCATCATCGTGAGGCTGCATCTCTCCGAGACGGAGCAGAAGCTGCGGCTGCTGGCGCGGCACGACATGGTGCTGGCCCCAGGCGCGCAGTGGCAGAGCGAGGAATTCTGGCTGACGCCGCACACGGGCGGCTGGGCCCAAGGCATCGAGCCATTCCGTGCGTGGGTCAAGCAGCACTACCAACGGCAGTTCCCTTTGCCCGCACGAGTGCGCGACGGGATTGGTTTTCGCACGGTCTGGATGTGCCAGTGCTATCCCAACGATCCGCAGGATGTGACGTTCAAATTCTCGGACCTGCCCGCACTCGCCAAAGAAGCCGCGGCGCACGGGCTCAACGAAGTCGTGATGTGGGGATGGGCGCCCGGTTTTGAGCGGCCCCTGCCGCCACCTTTCCCTCACTTGGGAACCGAACAGGATTTCTACGACGCGGTCAAAGCCTGCAAGGAGCTTGGCGTAACGGTCTCCCCGTTCATCAGCGTGGTGCAGGCCACCCGCGCCAACGCTCCCCGGTACGGGTTGGCCGTGGGCGACAACAATGGTTGGACCTATCACACCGAGCTGGTTCCCCGCTGGAACCCGCCTTACGCCTCGCAGCTCGCATGCGTCGGCATTCCCACCTCGAACCCCCTCTGGCAGGAGGATGTTTTGATTTCGTGCAAGAAGCTCGCGGACCATGGGGTGACGTCGCTCGGTTGGGACCAGTATTGGACCACCACGGCGGCCGAACCGAACATGCAATCGTTGACGCGCAAAATTCGCGAGTATGCGCGGCAGCCGGACCCCGAAGCCACGTTCAGCGGCGAGGAACTGTGGAACCTGGAAATTGACAGCGGTTATCTCGATTTCACCTGGAACTGGGGCGGCTGGCGTGATTGCGGCCCGCTGACCAGCGTGCTGCCAACTCCGCGGGTCAATGCCTGCGTGGACCATTCCGCACTGGCAGTGAGGAAGGCCTTCGCCGACAACCAATATCTCAACATCATGCCGCGTCGCCCGGAATCCGCGAATGCGACGGATTGGATCAGCCACTATCCGGAGATGAGCCGGGCGCTCAAGGAATGCGCGGCGCGCCGCCGACAGTTCCTGCCGTATTTCACGGAGGGCAAATTCATTGGTGAATGCCTGCTGGGCGAACCCTGCGCCGGCGCGCACACGGCGGCTTACGTCCTCCCCGACCGCGTGCTTCTGGCCGTGATCAATGAGGGGGCGCCCGGCACCATCACATTCACCGCGCAGCCGGAACCGTGGCTGCCGAAGGGCGAAGGCTGGCGCGCGCAAGTATGGAACGCCGGGGGGAAACGACTCGAGGAGCTAAAAGGGCGCGGTCCCGGCTGGCGCGCCACGACACCTCTCCTGGCCTCCGGTGAAATAATGTTCTACGAAATCACGCGTTGACCGCCGGATCGCCAGGGTCAGGGAATATCACCGTCCTTGCGTGCCCCTGGACCGAATGTGGACTGCTGGAGGGCGAGAAAAGCCTATTCAGGCCCGAGCCAAATGGTGAACGGACCCGACTCCCCGAGTTCAAGCGGACCCGGCGTGGGTTCGGAACGGTGGCGGGTCTTCCCCAAATAGTCACGGTCTATGGACACCGACTTGCCATCGGCCGACTCGTAGCCGAGTCCCGGAATCACAGCCTTGCCCAGCAATCGGGATGTCACTTGGACCGTGGGGACGCGATCGAGGATTTTTCCCGGCTCCCATTCCAGGGAAAACCCAGACCCTTGATTCAGAATGGTGAGCTTTGGGCCCACCTCTGAAGAGACAAGTGGGTTGATTTCTTTGGGATAAGGCCGGGCGCCATTGAAATAGGCATTGCCGCCGGTCTGCAAGGGCATGGGCCGTTCCGCGTATAGCGCGAGGCCGAATTCATTCCGGTTGGGAGCGGAGGCGCCGGGTCCGAGGAAAATGTTGTTATAGAACCGGTCGTCGCCACCGCCAATTTTCGCCAGGCCGGCCACGGCGGTGGAGTGCGCCGGGTGGTAGGGTGTGGCGCGGTTGGGCTCCGGACGGCTGATGATACGTCCTGCGAACAGATTGTGCGCGTAGGCACCGCCTTCCGACATATCCAGCAAACTCACCGGCGAAAGAAAAAAATTGTTATCCACCACGAAAGGTCCGTGATCCACTTCGACAAACAAATCCTGCCCATAATTATCATGGAAACAGTTTCGCGAAACTCGCGTACCCTGTGCCATCCAATCCAGCCACAGGCCCAGGCAGGTCCGGTAAATGTGATTCCTCTCAATACGTGTATCAATCGCCGCGTGAAACTTGATCCCCGCCATCTCCGCGCCCGTAAACAACTGCCGCACGTGAATGTCATGAATCGTATTGTCCGTCACGATACAAAATGCCGCGCCCAGGCTCCCTACGATGCCCACCTGCTCGCAATGCGAGATCGTATTTCCGCGCACGATATGGTGGCCGATGTTCTCCCGGTTCCAACCGTTGGTGAGCGCTCGTTGGATGGTCAACACATAACCCTCCGCGGTATTGGCCGAAGTGTTGTCGAACGCATCTCCATATTTGCCCAGCGCAATTCCTGCACAAACCGAATGACTCACCACGTTGCTCTCGATGATCCATCCTTTGCTCCAGTGCGTCCCAATCACCCCCATTTGCTCGGCCGTGGGTGGCGCCCAGGGCGTCGCCGCCTGCCCCATGACAAATCCGCGCACTGTGATGAAGTTAATCCCGGTCTTCTCCGGGTAAAAAACCGTCCGCCGCACATTGATCTCCACCAACTCCTGGTTCGGATCAGCACTGCCGAACTGCGCCCAAATCGTCGTGCTTTCCTTGTCCAACTGGCCAAACCAAAGCGCCGTCTTTCCCATCGGCTTGAGAACATCCTCCAGTTTTTCGGCTTCGATTAGCCATTCACCATTCAGATAAACTGCGCCGGTATGGTGCTCCCGTCCTTTGGGCATGAACCAATCTCCGTGAATCAAGTCGCCATACGGATTGAACCCTCCGAAAAATGAATTCGCCAACGTCGCCTTCCAAATCCCGTCCTGAACCTTTTCCCAGCCCTTAACGACTTCCGATCCTTTAATCTCCACTTTCTCCCCCGGTGCGGCCCGAAAAACAATCCGTTTCCTCTCCGAAGTGCCGCCTCGCTGCGGGCTGACGCGCTCTCGATAAATGCCCGCATGCACTGTGACCGTGTCGCCCGGTTGTGCCAGCTCGGCGGCACGTTGGATGGTCCGCAAAGGCGCTTTCGGTGTGCCGGGGTTTGCATCGTCTCCTTCCTTTCCCACCTGGTATTCAGTCGAGGAAGCCGATGCGGACAAGGCAACCGTGAGCAGGAAGATCAAGCAATTGGCTCTCATACGACGGATTCGAACGCATAAAGCGTCCGGCACCGGCATTGTCGTCCCGAACCGTTTCCGCCATCAACAAAAAGGATGCAACATTTATTGTCATATCATGCACGCTAATATCGACCCATTCCCACGGAGGCTGTCGACCTTCGTAGCAAGGAAGAATTTTTCCCAAACACCAACATGGAACACTCCCTGCTCTCACCTGATCGGAGTCACCGCAGGGATGCAGCACCGGTCCCGCTGTGCTCAACAACCAGACGGTCGACGTACTACCGTATTTAAAAATGGACACTAGCCTTCATAAAATGCTGGACCACGTGCTGGCGACCATGCTCGCCAGTCACGAAGGGGTTTCGGATTTGCTGTTCGTGGCGGGCAAACCGCCCCAGGTCGAAGCCCATGGCAAATTGCAGGGCGTCACGCTCGACCCAGAGAACCCCGTCCTGGACACCTTGCGCATCGAAAAGCTCGCACGCGCCATCATGAGCGGCAACGCCCGCCTGAACAAGGACCTGACCGAAACCGGCTCCTGCGATTGCAGTTACACCTTGCCCGAGGTGTGCCGCTTCCGCGTGAACATCTACCGCCAGAACGGCAACTACGCGATGGTGCTCCGCCGCTTGCAGACCCAGATTCCTTCGCTGGACAAGCTGAACATGGCGCCCGTGTTCCGTGAGGTCATCAAGGAAAAGACCGGCATCACCTTCGTCACTGGCGGCACCGGCAGCGGCAAGACCACGACGCTCGCGGCCATGTTGAATGAGATCAACCTGCACAGCGAAGTCCATATCGTGACGCTGGAGGATCCCATCGAGTTTCTGCACCCGCAAATGAAGTCCACTTTCAGCCAGCGTGAAATGGGCCGCGACTTCTTTGCCTTTCCCGACGGCCTCCGCGCCGCGTTGCGTCAGGCACCGAAGGTCATCCTCGTCGGCGAAATTCGCGACCGCGACACCATGGAAATCGCGCTCACCGCGGCCGAGACTGGGCACGTCGTTTACAGCACCCTGCACACGATCAGCGCCGGCCAGACGATCAAACGCATCCTCGGCATGTTCAGCCAGGAAGAGGAGAAACAGGTGCGCGAGCGCCTCGCCGAAACCCTCCGCTACGTCATCAGCCAGCGTCTCGCCCCCAAGGTCGGCGGCGGCCGGTTGCTGATCACCGAATTGATGGGCAGCAGCATGCGCACGCGCGAAGCCATCGCCCTGGGCGAAAGTGAAAACTGCCGCCTCAACGACGTTATTGAAGCCGGCACCGCCGCCGGCTGGCACACCTTTGAGCAATCGCTAACCAACGCCTACGAAAAGAAACAGATCACCGAGGAAACCGCCCTGCTCTACTGCGTGAACCGCAACTCCATGCGCCAGCGCATCGACACCATCAACAAACGCCGCAACGCCACGCCGGAAGGCGTGACGCTGAAGATGAAATCAGCCCAGGAACGTCCCGTACCTCCGCCCCTGCCTTCTGGCGACGCCCCCGCCGCCCCCGCCATGATGAAGCCTGCCGGCATGAAAGTGCCCGCCTAAGCATTCCTCTCTGCAGGAGACAAGGTAACGAGTCTCATTATTCAGGGCAAACACATCAAAATAGGCAGAAAAACCGTCGCCGCGAGTCTAGATGAGTTCGTCCGGAGAGGGGCTGGGGTATATATGCGAAAACCGTGTTACACTGTATACACTGTATACAAGGCGCATAAACATTGGGTGGAATAAGGGTCATTCCGTGTTACGTCCGGCGTTACACTGTTAACACCATTACAAAATCAGGGCGTGGCCATCAGAAAGCCGTCAGTCTCCGGACGGCGGAAGGGTGAGCGGATAGCCGACGGCCTGCAGGCGTTACAAATTTAGATGCGTTTGCCCTGTCATTATTTCCGACGACCTTGCGGAGCGCAACTCACCCTCCGCAAACTCAAACCTCAATCTTCCAATTGCTCTCCCTCTCCCGTGGGGACAGGGCCGGGGTGAGGGGAATTTTCCTCCGAAGCAAAGCCCGGTTTAAGCTACTCCTGCACCTGACCATCACCCATTCACCTTTTCTCGCATCCCCGGAATCAACCTTCTCAAACCACTCACCAACACAATCATCCCCACGCACCCCCAGCCAAACACATCTCCCCAATGCTGGTGCATCGTCCACGTGCGCCACGTCGGTTCCTGGAGTGGTATCTCAACAATTTTGAACCCGGCGGAATAAATGTCCGGCGATCCCGGGAAATAGGCGGCTCGCAACCTTCCGCGCGAATCCACCCAGCACGTGAGCCCGTTGTTGGTGCAACGCACCAACGGTCGCCCCGTTTCCACCGCCCGAAAAATGGCGCTGATCGCGTGCTGCCATTGCGAAGCGCCTTCGCCAAACCAGCCGTTGTTCGTGAGGTTCAATAGAAAATCCACGTCCCCCTCCGCCGAGTCGCGGGCCAGTCGCGGGAACACATCCTCATAACAGATGAGCGGAGCGAACCGCGCGTGCGGCTCCTTCATCTCGAACACGACCGGTTTGCGCCCGGCCTCCAACCCGGCGCCGCCCTTGCGCAACGATTTCAGAAACGGCAGCCACCGCGCGCACGGCAAGAACTCGCCAAAGACCACCAGCCGCCGCTTGAAGTAACGCTCCACCAAATCACCCTTGGGATCGATCAGGAAGGCCGTGTTGAGCCGCAGCGTTTCGTCGCCGCGCTGTTCGGTGTCGATCCCGCCGAACACCATCCAGCACTTGTTGGTGTTCACGATGGCCGTGATCAGCTCCTGCGTCTCCCGGTTGCGGCCGATCATCCGTTCCGGCAGCGCGGACTCCGGCCACACGATCAGATCGGGATGCTGTGCCGCCGCCACGGTCGAAAGTTCCACCAGCTTCCTCAATCGGTTGGTCCGCTCGTTGGCATCCCAGATCACACTTTGCGGTATAGCCGGCTGGATCAACGCCACCCGCAACGGACCGGAGAAATGCTCCGGCAACCGCAACCGAAACGCCCCCCAAAGCGTCACGCAAAACAAACCAAACACCACCACCCCCACGCCCAGCAAAGACCCGGTATTGATGCTCACTCCGTCGCGCTTCGCCAGAAAAAGCGCCGCGCACGCCGCGGAAAACCAGCTCACGATAAACGAAACTCCCACCACCCCCGTGACCGAAGCGATTTGAATCAGGGGCAGCAAACGGTACTGGCTGGCGCCCAGCGGATTCCACGGGAACCCGCCCCACCACCAGCCGAGAATCATCTCCATCGCCACCCAGCCAACCCCACAGTAGATCGGCCAAAGCGGCGACAACGACGGACGAATCCGCCCGCACAACCAGCTCCATGCACCGTAGAAAATCGAGAGATACACCGACAGCGAAATCCAGGCCGCCCAGGCGTAAAGCGGGACAGGGATATTCAGTAACCACGAGAGCGATGAAAGGGAAAGCCCCAAGCCAAAACACACCCCCAGCCGGAAACGCCGCCAACCCGGTTCACGCGCCGCCAACACCAAAAACGCCCCCGGCGCCAGCCATGCTAGCCACGTGAGGTTCCAGCGGGGAAATGCCAGCGAAAGGACCACCCCGATCAGCAGGGCGAGGACGGAGCGATGGGGAAATCGCCGTGGTTTCAAGCCAGCCCCAAGGTGTCTGGCCCAGGCGGAATTGCAAGCACGTCAGAGGTTCGGTCTGACTTATGCCTGCCAATCATGCCCGGCGCAGCCGGCGTGTTATACCTGCAAGTACTGTAACTCCTGCAAAAAGCACCAATGCCGAAGTCACCGGCTCCGGCACAATCGCATCCAGACTCAAAGTCCAGCTCACGAGCTGACTTTGGTCACCCGAGGAAAGATCGGCGAAAAACAGCGTCCAAGAACCATTGGGATCGAGACCGTTCAAGGCGCTGAACCCGGTACGCCCCGCGGAATCAAACGCGCTCGGGGACGACAGCGGGCTGATCGCACGCCCATCCGCCTGCCATGTGCTGGTTAGCTGGCCCCCGCCGTTGTAACTGGGGCTGTGGTCCTGGTACCAGTGGATGTCGTAGGCACCTGAATCGCTCAAAGTCACACTGAACCCACTGTTCGCATAGCCGAATGCATCCGTCGCGCCGCCCACACCCACGCGGTTGATCAAGGGCACGAGCACGCCGTTGTGGCTGATGTAGGCATATAGGTCGCCATTGTATCCGCCTGAGACATTGAAAGTCACTGAGACGTCCGTGAGCTGGTAACCGCTGCCCCAATCTCCCACACTAAGAGTGTTCGCCACACCACTCGGGTTGGCGTCGGGGATGGTGTAGTTCAAAGTGCCGCTGTTATACACTGCGGCGGAGGCCGCGCAGGACAACCCCATAAGGGCGGCCAAAATCAAAAGTCGAGTCTTCATCGTTTGCGCAATCGGTGCGCGGGGTTGTTAGCGAAACAGCTTTCAGCATTTAGACCTTGGAGGGCATGAAAAATCAAGCCTGTTTATTCAAAATCTCGGTTTTGGGATACTTTGAATCTCCACCACCCCAAAGGGCATGAGCCCCTCAACCCGTAGTTTCTGAGCGCCGGATGCTTTCCTGGATTTCAGGTGAGGAACCCGATTTAGTTTTTTTTGTTTGGCAAACCGTTCGTCTCTGGCGCGGCCGCGCCGCCGGGTGCCGGATCAAAAGCGAAATGATGCTTCTTCAGCAAAACGGCCTCGAACTGTCGCCGCAAATCCGTAACCGCCTCATTGCGAAAGGATTCCGCGATATAATTGCGCGCCACTTCGTAGGGCATCTTGTGACGGGGTTCGAAATGCGTGACCCGCAGCACGCAATACCCTCCGAAATCCTCGTATGGCCGGGACACTACCTGCCCCTCCTTCAACCCAGCCACCAAGGACTGCAGCGCGGAGCCCTCATTCACCACCCGGCTCTGGCGGGGGAGCCATTGCAGGCCGGCATCGGCCGCGAGCAGCGACTCCAGGCTGGCGCCCTCCTGGGCCTTTTTGATGAGACCTTCGGCCATGGCGGTCGCGTTGCTGACGGCGTTTTGCCTCTCTTCCGGCGTTGCACCGGGTGCGACGCGCAACGGCACCACCAACGCGTCGTATTCAAGCTGCGCATCAACGGTCGCCGTGAAGTTTTTGTCGTAACTCTCCCGTAATCGCTCCTCCGAAAAAGTCATGTCCGCCAGGAACTGCGGCATCAGGAGGTTCTTCGCTTTTTCACCGAGTTCCTTGTCCAATTCGTATCGCAGCGCCAGTTGAAACTCCGGACGTTTGCCGTAATCCATGCCGCGCGCGAGCTCCCCCAGTTGAATCTGTTCCCCCGCTTCGTTCCGCACCATCTCGGCCACGCGTGCGTCGTCCCCCGCCGGCAGACCGCGCGCCTGGGCCAGCGCGACCGCATCCGCGTGCGACAGCGCGAACTGTCCGCAGGCCAGGATTGCCGGTTGCGCGGAAACCGTCTGGCCGCTCGTGAAAAACGGAAACGCCGTCGCCGCGGCTTTCATCAACTGCTCCATCCGCTCGTTGACCGCCCCTTCAGCCATTACCGTCCGCGCCTTCTGACGCCCCTGCTGCAAGTCGGGATCCCCGTTCAGATTGACCCGCTCGATCCGATAAATCTCGTATCCATCCGCCACCGCCATCGGCTCGGTCACTTTCCCTTCTCCCCATCCCTGGTGCTTCAACTCACCTCGCTTGCCCAGGATGTCCGAACTGTAAACATCGCTCTGCGCGGCTTTCGCATCCAGATCGGAAAACTGCGCCGCCACTTCGCCAAAATCCTTCCCCGCCCGCAGCAAGGCCGATGCCTGCCTGGCGCGCGTCAAAGCTTCTGCTCCATGCTTCTGCGCGCTGAATCCCATGCGCCGCGCCTCGACTGATTGAATCGGAAACAAATCAAATTTGTTCGACTCGTAAAACGCCGCCGCCTGCTCATCCGTCGCGATCGTGGATTGCGTGTCCCACCGCGTTTGATCCGTCAGCGCGCGCGCCAGCGCGCCTTCCTCGATGAGCTTGGCTTCCGCCAGCCACGCGGCGTTGGTGGTAAGGCCAGCTTTGTGCGCGTGCTCCGCCAGGATGCGAAGAGCCGCCAAATGCCGCGCAGCTTTCTCCTTCCCGCTCATCAGGATGTCCAAGGGCCCGTTGACTTCCGCGTCCATGTGGAACGCCGGCAGGTTGATCAAGGGTGTGAGCTCCTCCGCCGTAATCCGGCCTCCGTCGTACGTAGCCACTACTGCCGGGGAATTCGAGCCCGCGTCTGCCGCCTGAGTATTGCTCGTCGAGGATCCAGTCGCCAAAAAAACCGCCAGTAACAGAATCAAAGTGGGAGCAGTCGGCCAGGCGTTCAGCATAGTTGGCACGGACGATAAAGACTTTCAGCGATTTGACCGTCAAGCCCAATTGGAAGCCCAAAAGAAACTTTAAACAGGTTGTCCTTTAGGCGTCTTTAGGTGTTTTTCAGTGTTCTTTGCTGTCCTTTGAGTGTCCCTTTGGCGTCCTTTTGCGTCCTTTGCCGTCCTTTCGAGTTGTTTGGGAGGCTTTGCCTGTCATCCAGCCCGCACGGTGGGAAGGGACAGGTTGCGACCCAGAGATTTTTTTTGAGAAGCCGGATTTACCCGGATTTGGTCGGATCAGGCCGGATGGACCGAATCGCCGGCCCGCTGGGACACCAGAGATACACGTCTCCGGCTGCAATAGAGTGGAGTGCCCAACGATTCATTTTCGCAGATATCGCTTTGTCAGCATCCACAATGGTTGCATATGTCAAAGAACCGCTTTAACGCTGATCCAAACAGGAACTACGTCCTCCTTCGTTTGCTATTTAATATTTGAAGGCGCAGGTGTCAAGCGGGTAGCCAAGGATTTTGGTATTTTGGCGCAGTGGGCGCTGAGGGAGATTGTTGGCGTCCCTGAAGAGAAGGTTCAGATGTGGAGACGCGGAACCGGCTCGTGGCAGGCGGAGGCCGCGCAAGCCTTTGTGGCTTAGCCAGAGTTCGACCTCCACACCCCGGCCCTTGAGCGTCGCGGGCGCATCGCTCGGAGCGCATCCAAACCAGAGTTCCAGGGACGCCGGGGATTGCACCACGGTGATCGGTCCGACATTGCTCGAGTCTGGACAGAGGGGGAAGGAGGATCCATGAAGGAAATTGCGCGCGCTCATATCCGCCAGAACCAACCCGCCGTAGTCCCAGTCGCTTTCCAAATGCACGACACAAGCGCTGTTGGGAAAATAGCCTTGCCCGGTCACGCTGGCTTTCACGAGCCCGCCGAACAAAGTATACGCTGCAGAACTACCTTTGAGCCGCGGCGCGGGCGCGTGCAACCGAAAGCCGCCGCGACAAGGATCAAGCACGAGATTGAGCACCCGGATGGGATCCCAGGAGCGAACCCGGTCACGGCCTCCCAGATACAGGGCGGGAATGGTATCAAAATAGCCGCCCGGGGAGGAAAGCCGGGCGCTGAATTCGTACCGGACGGCGAAATACGGCTCCAGGCGAATCCCCGCCTGAAATTCGACCACCCACCTCCCGTTCCATATCCAGGCGCCACCATAAGCGCGGATGACGCACTCTCCGTAATAGGTCGCCAGCTCGTCCACGATCCACTTCCGCACCTCCACTCCCGGTCCGGCGCGGTAACTTCCAAGGAAAGTCATCAACCAGGCGAGGGACTCCCGATCAAAACCAAACTTCGCACCCGGAGCGGCCGGCGCGAGCTTTTCTACAAAATCCTCGGCTCGCCTGGTAACTTCGGTGGCAGAATTCTCCATTCGTCGCCGGGAGCGTTCCCCTTCCCGGGCCGCTCCCGTTGATCGCGGTTCCTCAGCTTTTATCTCCGGTTTGCCCATACCCAAAAATCCCGCGTCGAAAGTAGAACGAAAGCGCCATCCAGGCAAAGCCGGATTCGCAAGGAACCGATCGCGGTGGACATCACGGCCGGGAGTCAGGCTCGCCTACGGACTTCCGAAATTCGTTGCCACAGCTTCCGCGTGACGGACAAGACTATGCCGCAATCTGCGAACATCACCGTCGTACGCGAACCCTGCCGCGCACGATTCAGGCCGCGCGTCTCCACGCGCGGCACTGGAAACCAAGAATGATGAAGAGGCTGGCGAGCAGCAGGGTCTGAACGCAGGCCGAAAATAATTGGGCCTCGGTGAGTTCCAATGCTGGAAGCCGGAGAAATCCGAAAACCAATACGGCTCCAGCCACCACAGCGCACACCATCTGGCAGAGGTGTGCGACGGCTTTGTCGGAGGCGATTCTGCGTTTGAGCAACTGAGTAATCATAGACTGACCGCTCTCTTTGACGTCCATTGACGCCCGGCAACCAAATCAGACCAACCAGCCATCCAAACCTCACGCCGCTTTGAGCGGCCGGACTTCCGCCGCCTTGCCACTCTTTTCCCCCGCTTCAGCGCGTAACACCCGCCACACCTGTTTCCGCGTCCGCCAGATCAGCCACCCGCAGTAAGTCAGCACAATGACTCGCTCGCAGTAGTCCACTTGCAACCATGCCAGCCGGTCCGTGCCAAAAAAGCGATAGAGCGGGATCATGGCGAAGCCGGTCACCACTTGGAACACCACCGGTATGCCGGTGCTCAAACCGCCGATTTTCGAGATGATGGCCAGCGGCGACTGTCCACGCAGCCCGTACAACATGCCCAACCAGCAAGTGGCGCACACCCAACCCACCGCGTTCAGCACCCCCAGCAACACCAGTACTGGAGCTTCCGTTCGCCAATATTGTTTGATATCGGCGGAATCCCGGAAGGCACTCGAAAGCATCACGAGTTGCAGGAAGATGGACAGGAGGTAGTTGAGGCCGAGCGGCCAGCACAAAATCCGGACCAGCGCGCGCCACTGCGCGCTGAGAATCGTCCGCGCGCCGACGGGTGTGGCCATGAGCACCTCGAGTTGACCGCTGCGTTGCGCCTCATAAAAAAAGCGGCTGGCCGCCAACCCCATCAATCCCTCAATAAGCACATACACCACGCAGGACACGGGCCAGAGCGCATAAGCGACATAACCACGCGGTGGGTAACCGTTAATCATGCATACCAGTCCCTGAAAAAACGTGAACCCGATTCCCACCAGGCCGGCTGTCCAGCACATGGCCCGGAGTCCCCGTTGTCGCAGCACCAACCCCCGGATCGGGTCTTCGCTGCCGAAACTTTCCCGTGCCCGGCGTTTTTGCACCCTCTCCGGCGCCTCCTCTGAATCCGCGCGCTCGTCGGAAAAACTCGGCCTGACGGCCGCCCGCATCCGAAAATGCGCCCGCACCAACAAATACCACGCATACAACTGCACGGCGCCGAGGGAACCGAAATACCGCAAAGATTCCGCCCGGGTTTGCGGATCCAGATCGAACAGCGCCACCAGCGGGCTCACCAACCCGAACCCCGTTGTAAACAGCGCTCCCGTGCCTCGCGCGACGCCCTCGACCGCCGCCGGCACCAAAATAATCACCGCCAGCAATCCCAGCGCCCGCAGGGCGGACCGCAGTGCGTGCACCGACCCCGCCGAAGCCCAGAGCCCGACGGCCAGCGCGAGGAACAATGTCTCCAGCAACACCAACGCGCTGCGCACAGCCTCCCCGGCGCTGACACCACCCACCAACAGCGGCAGCATAAGCAGGGGCAGAAAAGCCGCGAGCCCGCAAGCTGCTCCGAGGCCGACCGCTCCGAGTTTCCCCAGCAAGACATCAAAGGCTCGCACCGGCGTTAGCAGCAGCAGGCTGAGCGTATCCTCCCTTCGCTCCAGGCTGATGCTGTCGGCCGTGAGGAGGCAGCAGATGCAGCTCAGGAGAAAAGCGACGGTGAGCAGGCAATTGAAACTGAAACGCCCGATGTAGCTCTGGTCCGCCTCCACCCCGACCGTCAGGATTGGCAGGCACATCGCCAGCGCCAGCAGCGCGAGGACGAAACGGATCCAGTAAGTCCATTTCTTGCGGGCATTCACCCGCAACTCCCGCCCGATCAGCGGCACCGGCCCCTGCACCCGTTTCAGGACCGCACGCCACAACCAGGCAAACCCTGCCCAGGAAACGACCTTGTTCACCTCGGGCGCAGTATTTGCCAAAATCCACACCGGCAGAAAGCACAATGTTTAACTACGGGTTTGAGTTCCCCGGCTTTGGAATTTGGCCTCTGATTTCCCTATTTGCCTTTTGTCACAGCGTGGCAGTATCCGCACTCGCCCATTGCCTCCTTCCCTCCTCCTGCTAAGCTTCCCCTGCTCAACGCGCGGAGCCGGAGCCATTGTCCCGGGTGCCGCGCCTGCGAGCCCGAATAATATGTCCACGGAAGAATCGATCATCCTCCAGTTCCTGGAGAATTGTCCGGATGCCTATTTCACGCGGCGCGAGATCGCGCGCAAAGCGGTGAAGCGGGCGAAATTCGATGAGGATCCGAACTGGGCGGATGGGGCGCTGAGCTTCCTGATCAATGCCAAGCGCGTTGAGGTGGACGAAAACGGGGCGATCCGCCACAAAAAATTCCGCGGCTGACCCGGCCCGCTCCGCCATTCCTGCTGTGACTCCCGCTGTCGGCGACAAGTTGACGCTAAGCATCTCCGACATCGCCTTCGGCGGCGAAGGCGTGGGACGCGATGGTGAATTCGTCGTGTTCGTTCCGTTCGTGGCGCTGGGGGAATCGGTGGAAGTCGAGCTCATCGAGGTAAAAAAACGCTTCGCCCGCGCCCGGCTTGTGAAAGTCCTCGAGCCCTCCCCCGACCGCGTCCAGCCGGAGTGCCGCTATTACGGCGACTGCGGCGGCTGCCAGTACCAACATGTCGCCTATCCGGCCCAGCTCCAGTGGAAGCACAAGCAAATCAGCGATATTTTTCAGCGCGTGGGGGGCATTGACCCGTCACTGATCGAGCCGGTCGTCCCTTGCCCCCAACCCTACGGCTACCGCAACCGGATCATGATCCGGAGCCAGTGGGACAAGTTCAAACAGGGCCTGAACATCGGCTTCATCCGTGCCGATAACCGGCTGGTCGTGGACATCGAGGAATGCAAAATCGCCGACCCGGCGCTGAACGAACAGATTCGCCATGTCCGCGCGAACCCGCCGCCGAAAGGCGGCCTCAAGGTGGTGCTGCGCCTGCCGCCCGAAGGCTGGGAAGTGCCGCCGGATTCATTCTTCCAGAATAATTTCCCCCTGCTCCCGAAACTCGTGGAGAAGGTCCGGGAACGCTTTCAACTCGGGGGCAGCCGGCACTTGCTGGATGCGTTTTGCGGCGTGGGATTTTTCAGCCTGGAACTCGCGGACCTGGCGGAATCGTTCATCGGGATTGAACTTGATGCGCTCGCCATTCGCGCCGCCCGCCGCAACGCCGCCGGGCGCGGGCGGTCCAATGGACAATTCATTGCCGGCCCGGTGGAGTCGTTGATCGAGAAACATCTGCGCGAGCTGGCGGGACAGCCCGCCACGGTATTACTGGATCCGCCCCGCAAAGGCTGCCGCCCGGAAACACTTGAGTTTCTTCGTCAGGCGGCGCCGCAGCAGATTATTTACATTTCCTGCCATCCCGCGACGATGGCGCGGGATTTGAACATCTTGTGCGCGGACGGTGTCTTTAAGGTGGCGGGCGTGGTCCCGCTCGACATGTTTCCCCAGACTGCGCATCTCGAAGCCGTCGCGGACTTGCGGCGTTCACCGGATGCCGCTCCCGCAAACTAAGCTTGCCAGCCATGAACTCATCGGGTGAACTAACGGCCTCGTTGCCCAAACATGGATAAAGAAACCAGCGTTGAAAAGAGATTTACCGCCGCGTGGCTGCCATGGGTGATCGCTGCCGGAGCGCTGGTCGTTTACCTTGCCACGCTCAATCCGCTGGCCACCTTCAACAGTCTGGCGCCGGTCACTCGCGTCAGCGGATTTAGCTGGATCCCGGAGCTCTTCGGCCCGCTCGTTTACCTGGTGACGTACCCTTTCCGCTGGCTTCCCGTCGCGCTGCTGCCCGTGGCGATTAACGCCTTCACCGCGGTATGCGCGGCCCTGACCCTTGCCTTGCTGGCCCGCTCAGTTGCCCTCCTGCCGCACGACCGCACCGACGAGCAGCGCCGCCGCGAACGCAGCGAACATGCCTTGCTTTCGTTCCCCCTTGCCTGGGTTCCGCCCCTGTTTGCCGTCATGGTTTGCGGATTGCAACTCAGCTTTTGGGAAAACGCGACGGCCGCGACCGGAGAGATGGTGGACCTGCTGGTATTCGCCTACGTGGTCCGCTGCTTTCTGGAATACCGGATCGACGAGCGCGATTCCTGGCTGTATCGCGCCGCGTTTGTGTTTGCGCTGGGTGTGACCAACAACTGGGGATTGATCAGCTTTTTCCCCGCGGTCCTGGTCGCGTTGATCTGGACCAAACGGCTTGGATTCTTCCACGGACCGTTCTTGATCCGGCTCGCTCTGTGCGGATTCGCCGGACTGCTCCTCTACCTGCTGCTGCCGTTTATCACGAGCCATTCTGAAAACGCGGCCATTCCCTTCTGGCCGGCCCTGAAGTACACGATTGCTACCCAAAAGCAGTCGTTGCTCCACGTTTATCGGAACGGCCGGCCCGTCATCCTGGTCTTCTGCCTGACTTCAATAGTGCCCCTGTTTCTGATCGGCATCCGGTGGGCATCCTCCTTCGGCGATTCCAGCAAGCTGGGCGCCGCGCTGGCCACCTTCATGTTCCACCTGGTCAACGCGTTCTTTTTGCTCGCCTGCGTGTGGATCGCGCTGGATCCCGCCGTCAGCCCGCGAAACAAGGGGGCCGAACTGCCTTTTCGACCTTTGCTCCCGTTCCTTTCCCTCTATTACCTGGGCGCATTGAGCGCCGGCTATTTTGTCGGATACTTTCTGTTGGTCTTCAGCGGGCCTCCCGCCGGCGGTCCGCGCACGCCCGGAATCATACGCTGGCTGCGCCCCCGGATCCAAATACTTGTCTGGGCATTGATTGCGCTCGCGCCCACTTTGCTCATCTATCGCAATCTGCCACAAATCCGTTTTACCAACGGCATGGCCTACAAAAACTTCGCCGCCCTGACGGCGAAGGGATTGCCAAATCACGGCCTGGCGTTGAGTGATGATTTGCGCCGCACCTACCTTACCAAGCTTGCGCTCACCCAGACCGGCACCGCCAGCAATTATCTCTTCCTTGACACGGAGGCTTTCCGCTGGCCTGCGTACCAGAAATTCATCGCCCGCAGCAACCCCAAACTCTGGACGACGTCCATCCCAACAAACCGCACCGATGCTTTGGCCCCGATGGAAATGTACCAGTTGGTCGGCGAGCTGATGAAGTCCAACACGGTCTCGTATTTGCACCCCAGTTTCGGCTATTACTTCGAGTTCTTCTGGTTGGAACCGAATGGCATCGCCAGCACGTTGAAGCCGTTCCCCAAGGACGATGTGCTGCTGCCAGCCCTGTCCCCGGAACTGATCGAACAGAATCAGCGGTTCTGGTCGGACGCGGAGGACTCTGCGCTCAAGCCGGTGGCGGCGGCGCTCAATAATCCGGGACCCGCCCGCAAAATCGAATTCCTGGAGTATTTGATGCGGAAACTCCGCCTCAAGCATGAGTTGAACCGCGACGCGCAGGGGCTGGGCGCCTGGTATTCACGGAGCGCCGATTTCTGGGGCGTTCAACTCCAACGCGCCGGCCGGCTGCCCGCGGCAGGACGGCTGTTCCAAACCGCGCTGGAGCTGAACCCCGAAAACGTAGCGGCGCGCGTCAATCTGGATTGCAATGCCAATCTCGTGGCCGGACGCAAAACCAACAACCAGCTCGCCAGGTCGGTCGAGGAACAGTTCGGGAAATATCGTAACTGGAACGACGTCGTCGGCGAAAACGGCCCCTTCGACGATCCCAATTTCTGTTTCGAACAGGGCCGGGTGGCGGTGCGCAGCGAACTTTACCGGCAGGCGATTCATCAATTTGAACGCGCCTCCGCGCTGGACCCGGACAACATCGGCGCGCGCATGTGGCTCGCCCAGCTGTACGTCCTGAGCAAGAAACCCGCCGACGCCGTCGAGGTCATCAAAGCCCTGCACGAGCGCAAGGAACTTCGCGACGCCGCCAACACCAATCGCATACAGCTGCTGCTGGTGGAGATTTCCTCCCACCTGGCCAGCCAGGATCTGCCCGGGGCGGAGCAGGTCATTCAACGCGCGCTCAAATCCTTCCCCGCGGATGAAGGCATTATTTCGACCGCCGCGCGCGCCTACATGAATTTCGACTTTTTCACCAACGCCGTCGAGATGCTCGACCAGCAGCTGCTGATTTCCTCCAACAACGTCGGCACGCTGGTCAACAAGGGTTTTTGCTGCCTGCAGAGCCAGCGTTACCCGCTGGCCATCGCCACGCTTAAACAAGCGCTCCTGATCGAGACCAATGCCGCCTCGGTAAATTATTCCTCTGCGATGCTCGACCTGGCTATTGCCTTGCTGCGCAACGGAAATCTGGAGGAAGCCAAAGAGCTTTATCAAAAGCTTCAGAAGATGTATCCGAACGCCTTCCAGATTCCCTTCGGCTTGGGGGAAATCGCTTACCTCCAGAAGGACACCAACGCCGCCGTGCGTAACTACGAACTCTACCTGACCATGACCGTGACCAACACCGCCGAAGGCAGAGTGATCCTGTCACGACTGCGGGAACTCCGCCCGAAGTAACGCCGTGGCCGTGATGCGCGTCACCCACGTCATCACTCGCTTGATCGTTGGCGGCGCGCAGGAGAACACCATCGCCTCCGTGCTCGGCCTGCGGCAGGTTCCGGGGTTCGAGGTGGATCTCATTTCCGGTCCTACCACCGGTCCGGAAGGCTCTCTCGAGCCCGCGCTCTCCCGCAGCCCGGGTGTTCTCGCCGTGGAACCGCATCTCGTTCGCCCGGTGCATCCCTGGCATGATTGGCGCGCCAGGCAAAAGCTGACCGCGCTGTTCCGCGCGCGCAGGCCCGATATCGTGCACACGCACAGTGGGAAAGCCGGTTACCTGGGACGGCTGGCGGCCGCGAGGGCCGGAGTACCCATCATTATTCACACCATTCACGGCCCCTCCTTCGGCCCCTTTCAAGGCCTGGCTGCGAATGCGCTTTTTACCTTCGCCGAACGCCGCGCCGCCCGGGTCACAAGCCATTTCGTCGTCGTTGCCGACGCCATGAAACGGCAGTATCTCGCCGCGGGCGTCGGCCAGCCGGAGCAGTTCACGCGCATTTTCAGCGGCTTCCCGCTCGAACCATTTCTCGCGGCTCGAAACGACACCGCGTTGCGCGCGCGGCTCGGACTGGCGCCGGATGACATTGTCGTCGGCAAAATTGCCCGGCTTTTCAAATTGAAAGGCCATGACGATTTGCTGGCCGTGGCACCCGAGATCGTACGCCACAACCAGAAGATCAAGTTCCTGCTTGTCGGTGACGGCGCCTGGAGGGAACGGCTTGAAGCAAAAGCGCGGGATTTGGGTGTGGCCAGGAATTTTGTATTCGCCGGACTGGTGCCCCCTTCCGAGGTTGCCGCCCATGTGGGCATCATGGATCTGGTGGTACACCTGTCGCTGCGAGAGGGGTTGCCGCGCGCCCTTCCGCAGGCCCTGGCTGCCGGACGGCCAGTGATTGCCTACGATTGCGATGGTGCCAATGAGGTTTGCCGTGACAACGTCAGCGGCATCTTGCTCAAGCCGGGCGATCTCGCAGGGCTGACCGTCGCACTGTTGAAATTAGCCGGCGATCGGGAGCTGCGGATGAAGCTGGGTAATGCCGGGCGTGACTTCGTGCAGGCGAACTTTTCGGTGGACCAGATGGTCGGCGGGCTGACCAACCTGTACCGGGGATTTTCCCGGGGTCGAAGTCGGGAATAGCCATTGACACACCAGCTACCCAACCGTAACTTGAAGCGCAATAGATCTTATGCCTGAGAATATTCCGAATATTCCCACCGGGGCTGTGCCGCCGCCGAAGAAGGAAACCGGCAAGGTTCAACCGAAGAAGGAAACCGTCCGCATCAATTTGCCGCCGAAGCCCTCGGCCGCGCCTACGATCAAACTGCCGACCCTGCCCCCCAGTCAGGCAACCGGTTCGGCCCCTGCTCCCGCGGCCCATGCCGCCCCTGCTCCCGCGGCTGCGCCTCGTCCGAGTGCTGCCGCCCCCGTTGCGGCCGCCCGTCCCGCCGCCGCTGCTCCGGTTCCGCGTCCGTCCCAGGCCGCGGCCGTTGCTGCCAGGCCGGCTGCGATCAGCGCTGTCGATTCGATTCTGGCCATCGTTGCCGCGGTGGTTGCCCTAGTCGCCGCCGGCTCGACCGCCTACCTGATCTGGATGTTGCCCAATTAACCCCAGGGCCTTTCGGTCCGTGGGCGCGACCACCGTCTATAACTCCGTACCCTTTTGTTTGCTATGGCAGCCGCCAATATTGTCAATTTGACCAAGGATAATTTCACCACCGAAGTCATCCAATCCACCGCTCCCGTACTGGTCGATTTCTGGGCCGAGTGGTGCGGACCCTGCAAGATGATCGGGCCCATCCTTGATGAACTCGCCGAGGAATACAATGGACGCGTCCGCATCGCCAAGGTGGACATTGACCAGCAACAGGAACTCGCCGCTCAATTCGGCATCCGCTCCATTCCCACGCTGCTGATTTTCAAGCAAGGCCAGGTGGCCGAGCAAATCGTCGGTCTCCGCAGCAAGCGCGACCTCAAAAACGCTTTCGACCGCGTCGCGGCCTGAGGGTCGTCCGTCCCTCGCATTTCTCAAGCTTGCGTCTGAATCCTGTCGGGGCGAACATGCCTCGTCGCCGGTGTGGGATCACCGGTTGGCAACAGGTTCAATGTCGTTCAACATCACGCCCGGCCAGCTTGCGCGCCATGGTGAGTTCTATCACCAACTCAGCCAGTTGCTGACGGCCGGCCTGGGCCTCATTCCCGCCCTGGGGCAATTGGAACGCAGCGCCCCCGCTCCGCGCTACCGCTTATGGGCGCGGTCATGGACTGCGGAGCTGAACCACGGCTTCACCTTCTCCGAAACACTCGAACGTTCCGAATACACCCTCTCCGAGTTCGACCTGGCGCTGATCCATGCCGGCGAACAAAGCGGTCGCCTCGATGCGGCTTTGCGTCTGCTGGCCGAATACTACTCGGAGCGTGCCCGGCTCGCCCGGCAGGTGCTGGGGGACATGGCTTATCCGGCTTTCCTGCTCCACGCCGCCGTATTCCTTCTGCCCTTTGCCCACGCTTTTACCAGCGGAAACTGGCTGGGTTATTTCGCCCTCATCTTCAGCATCCTGATTCCCCTTTACGCCATTGTGATCATCGGCATTTACGCGGGTCAGGGCCGGCATGGCGAAGGCTGGCGCTCCTTCCTCGAAAAGATCCTGCGACCGGTTCCCATCCTTGGCGGAGCGCGATCGTCGCTCGCGCTATCGAGGCTGTGCGCGGCACTGGAATCGCTCATCAGCGCCGGCGTCAGCATCGTGGTGGCCTGGCCGCTCTCCGCCAACGCCAGCGGTTCGCCCTCCCTGCGCCGGGAAGTGCAGACCTGGGGTCAGCAATTGGATGCGGGCGTCACCCCGGCGGAATTGGTTTCGTCCTCGGGCAAATTTCCCAGCCTTTTTGTCAGCCAATATACCACCGGCGAAATCAGCGGCTCGCTCGATAACGCGCTGCTGCGGCTGCGCGATTACTATCGCGAAGAGGGCTCGCGCAAACTCCGGGCTTTCACCCAGTGGACCCCGAAATTGGTCTACCTGGCCATCGTGCTGGTGATCGCCTACAAGGTCGTGAGCTTTTACTCCGGTTACTTCAACCAGGTGCAGGAAATCGAAAAGGGGTTCGGCCCGTAAGCCAGCCGCATCGGGATTCCTATCCGGCTTGGGTTGCTCGCTTTTTGGGAGCCAGGAACCATTCACGCCCAACCCCGAACAAAAACGCCGTCAGCAGAATGAACGGAATCAGGGCGAGCAAGTCCGCGGACGCCCCCTCGTAAAATGGATTGTTCACCGTGGCCCATTGGACGAGCCGGTTGTCCAGTTTATCCAAGGCGCCCTGCACGAACGCGATGATGATGCCGGCAATTGCGCCACCGGCGATGTAACCGCTCGCGAGCAAAACCCCCGGACTCTTGTCCCCTTCGGCGGCCAGTTCTTCCTCGGAAAGATTGGATTTTTCCAGCTGGCTCCGGCGGGTCCGATCCACCAGCCAACGTACCACGCCGCCGATGAAAATCGGCACGGAAGACGCCACCGGCAAATAAACCCCGACAGCGAACGCCAGCGACGAAACACCGCACAATTCCAGCACGATGGAAATCATGACTCCGAACAACACGAGCGCCCAGGGGAGCTTGCGGTCGAGAATGCCCTTGATGATGTAACTCATCAGCATCGCCTTGGGCGCGTCGTATTTCTTTGCCTCGGAACCATCCGTGCGATGTTTGTAGGTTCCATTGATTGCCGGATCCACCAGCCACACGGCCGCGCCAGAATCATTGACCAGGTATTTGCCCGCCGGTCCGCCTTCGGCGTCGGTCTTGTGCCACGAGCGATACGTTCCGGAGTCGGTTTTGCGTTCGGGCCCGGTGAGCGCTTCGCGCGGGCCGAAGCGAGCGTCGGCGGGGGCGACGAGCCCGGGCGCGACTTTGGCAGCCGGCATATACACGGTCCCGAAACTGTTTAGTTGCAGCAGCAGCGGCCCCAGCACCAGCGCGCTGGCGACCGAGCCGATGATGATGGAAAGCTGCTGCCATCGCGGCGTCGCGCCCAAAAGAAAACCGGTCTTGAGGTCCTGCGAAGTGCCGCCGGCGTTGGAAGCCGCCACGCACACGATCCCGCCCACCGACAATGCCGTGACGTAGTACGTTCCGCCAACCCAACCAACGAGGAGGAAGATCAGGCACGTGAACAACAATGTGGCTACGGTCATGCCCGAGATGGGATTCGAAGATGAACCGATTTCACCAGTCAAACGCGAGGAAACCGTAACGAAAAGAAAACCGAAGATCGTGATGAGAATCGCTCCGAGCAGATTCATGTGTAGCGAAGGGGCCAGAAAAATCGCGATCACCAGCGCCGCAATTCCCGCTCCCACCCAGCTCATGGGGATGTCCAGGTCGGTGCGCAGCGCGCCGGCTTTTGTCTTTGCGGTCGCCGCCAGGTCCGACATCCCCGCACGCAGGCTGTGAATGATGGTCGGCAGCGAACGGCAAAGGCTGATGATGCCACCAGCCGCCACCGCCCCGGCACCAATATACAGGATGTAAGAGGACCGGATCTCGCCCGGACTCATCTCCGCGATGAGTTTACGTCCGGGGGCGAGCGGATTGGCGAGGTGTTCTCCAAAGAACTTGATGAGCGGAATCAGGACCATGCTGTTGAGCACACCACCGGCCATCATGATGCAGGCAATTCGCGGCCCGATGATGTAGCCCACGCCCAGCAGTTCAGGGGAAATGTCGGCGGAAATGATCCCCCCCTTTAGCGGCGGGCCGAAAACTTTTTCCGGAACGTCTTTCCAGAGGCGAAAGGCCGACATCGCGGTCTTGTAGAGCAAACCAATCCCAAATCCGGTGAAGATGGCGGCGGCGCTCAACCCTGCCACTTCGCCCGCTTTGGCTTTGATGCCGGCCACCCGGCGCGATTCTTCGTCCGCGCCGGCCTTCAATACTTCGGCGCAGGCGGTACCTTCCGGATACTTGAGCTTACCGTGTTGGGCGACGATCAGTGCGCGCCGGGCAGGAATCATCATGAGGATGCCCAGCAGCGCCCCCAACAATCCCACGAGCATCACGCGGCTGATTTCCAAATCGAAACCGAGAATCAGAATCGCCGGCATCGTGACGCCGAGGCCGAAGGCGATGGATTCGCCGGCCGAACCGGCGGTTTGAACGATGTTGTTTTCCAGGATCGTCGCGTCGCGGCCACCGAACTTCGACCACAACCGGAAGAGCGTAAGCGAAATGACCGCGACCGGGATGGAAGCACTGACGGTCATGCTCACCTTGAGCACGAGGTAAAGCGACGATGCCCCGAACACCATGCCGAGCAGCGTGCCCAGGATGACCGCCCGCGGCGTCCACTCGCGCATCTGCGCTGACGCCGGGATGTAGGGCTTGAACGGCTCCCCAGGTTCTTGCTTCTCCGGCATCGTGTTTTCGGTTCGCCGATTATTTACGGTGTCGCGCCAGGAAGCCCGGGTCTTTGCCCGCCAAATCCTTCCGCCGCTGGGTGGCCAAAACGCCGCCATAGACGCGGACGTCGTGCGCGAACATGGAGATGCGCTCGCGGAACCCCTCGCTCACAATCTGGCCATCCTTGACGTCGGCGCCTTCCGAGAGGGAAATACTATAAGGCAGCACCCACGCGTAACATTGGCGCGCCACTGTGCGGACCTGATCGGCCACAGTCAGACCCTTCTCGTGCGAAGCGACAATCGTGGCAAACATTTTGCCGGCAAACTCACGCCAGAAGTGGTCGAGAAAATTCTTCAAGGCGCTGCTCATGCTGCCGTGATAATCGGGCGTCGCGAGAATGATAACCTCTGCGCGATCCACGCGCTTCTGCAAATCGGCGTATTCCGGCGCATCGTGGGAAGTGTCTGGATTATAAAGCCCCAGCGGCTCCTTCGCGAAATCCAGTATGTCCACCACGCAACCCTGTTCGCGCAGCAGCCCGGCCACGTGCTCCGTCACGACACGCGTGACGGCGCGCTGCTGCAGGCTGCCAATCACGGCGAGGACGTGAACCGGTTGATTCGACATGGCGCGAAGTTAGGAAAGTTGCCGCGAAATGTCGAACCCGGGATGAAGAAAATGACGAAGCACGAATGACGAATGTCGAAAGAAGTCCGAAGCACGAAATCCGAATGTCGTTCGGCAGATTCCCAATTCGGGCTTTGTCATTCGGGTTTCTTTCGACATTCGTCATTCGTGCTTCGTCATTCACCTCTTTTCTCTCGACTCCCCCGCCCTTCGCCACCCTAGACTTCCGCGTGCGGACTTGTGTGATATTCAACCCGACGGCGCGCGGCGAAAAGGCGAAGAACTTTCGGAAGCATCTCGACGAGATCGGCAAGGATTGCGCCCTCAAGCTGACCACCGCCCCCGGTGACGCGCGCCGTCTCGCGGCCGAGGCCGTGGGCGAGAACTACGAAGTCATCGTGGCCGCCGGCGGGGATGGGACACTCAACGAAGTGCTGAATGGCATCGGCGACGTGGCGGATGGTTTTGAGCGGGCGCGGCTGGGCGTGCTCCCGCTCGGGACCGTGAATGTTTTTGCCCGCGAATTGAAAATCCCCCTCGATTTGAACGGCGCCTGGAAAACAATTCTGCATGGCCGTGATACCCAGCTGGATTTGCCCCGGATTGAATACGCGGGAAAAACCGGCCGCGAGCGCTGTCTGTTTGCTCAACTGGCCGGCGCCGGCCTGGATGCGCGCGCCATCGAACTCGTAAATTGGCCGCTGAAAAAGAAGGTCGGACCCCTGGCTTATGTAGCCGCGGGTTTTCAGGCCCTGGCGGGTGAACAAACCAAAATCACCGTATCGAGCAACGGCCACAGCCTCACGGGTGAATTGGTTCTCATCGGAAACGGCCGGCTCTATGGCGGCCAGTTCGTGCTGTTCCCGGAGGCTGATCTGCGCGACGGAATGCTGGATGTGTGTGTGTTCTCACGAGCGGATTGGCTTACCCTGCTCCGTTGCGGGCCCTCGCTCGTCCTCAGCGGCGAATTGCCGGTGGACTCCGTATCACGCCTGCGCGGCGACACCTTCGAAATGGCCTGCCCCACTCCGGCGCCCATGCAGGTGGACGGGGAACTGCTGGGACACCTACCGGCCACCATTCGTGTCGAGCGCGGCCGCTTGCGCGTGCTGGCACCGTAGTTTTGCCAGCCGCCGCAGCATCGAAGTTTTCAATGGTGCGCGCAAATTTATCAATTTCATTTCGCAGCGCGGCAGGAATTAGGCTGGAGACCTATGAAAACGAAAAAAACCATCGGGCAGTTTTTGGGCATTACCATCTCCGGCGCTTCTCTCCTGCTTGGCCTCGGCCTCTGCGTCACGAGTAGCGCGCAAAACAAAGCGGCGGCGGCCCCAGAACGGATCGGTATCTACGATTCACGGGCCATCGCCATCGCTTATACCGGTTCCTCGGCGCACCAAAAACAGCTTCAAGAATTGATGTCCGAACATCAAAAGGCCAAAGCGGCTGGGGACAGCACGAAGGCGGCGAAGCTGGAAGCGGAAGGCAGAGCGCTCCAGGCAAAAGCCCACCAACAGGGATTTGGCACCGCACCCGTGGACGATCTCCTGCTCAATATCACCAACGCGCTCCCACAAATCAAAAAAGACGCTGGCGTCACGGTGATCATTTCCAAGTGGGACGAAGCGGCACTAAAGCAACACCCCGGGGCGGAAAAGGTGGATGTGACGATGAAGCTCGTGGACGCCTTTCAACCCAACGAGCGCCAGCGCAAATTCGCGATTGATATCCAGAAACGGAAGCCCCTGACCAACGCGGAAGTTGCCGGAATCAAGGAGTGAGCCGGAATCCAGGCGGGGGCGAAGGGACCGGCCATGATTGGCTTGCTGCGAAAGGGAGAATTTTGCTTTGACTTCACCAACGATTCCGGCTGGCATGGTGATGCAGATTTCAAAGTCGAAACAGCAACGCTAACCAACCATTCATGAAAGCTTCCCGCACCTCCCTGTTTGCCTGTGCTCTCGGCATCCTCAGTCTAACCACGCTCGGCAGCCTGACGGTTTCGGCCACGCCGATTCCCGACGATTGCAAAGTCGGCGGATTTTTCGTCGGCTGCCAGGCCTACACCTTCAATCGTTTCAGCGTTTTCGAGGCGATCGAGAAAACGGAGCAAGCCGGCGGGAAGGTGATCGAGTTCTACCCCGGACAAAAGCTCAGCGCGCAATCGCCGGACATCAAGTTCAGCCACAGCTCCCCGGACGACGTGATTCAGCAGGTCAAGGATCAGCTCGCCAAGCACAAGATTCGCGCCGTCAATTACGGCGTGGTGGGCGGCAAGGACGCGGCGGAATGGCGCCAGATTTTTGAATTCGCCAAAAAGATGGGGCTTTACGGCATCACGACCGAGGACGTCGGCAAACTGGACGAAATCGAAAAGCTCGTGAAAGAATTCGATATCTGCGTTTGCATCCACGAACACCAGAAGCGGGCCAACGACGCGAGCTACAAGGTTTGGGATCCGAAGTATGTTTTATCCATCGTGAAAGACCGCGATCCTCGTATCGGCGCCTGCGCGGACACCGGTCACTGGGCCACGTCCGGCCTTGAGCCCCTGGACTGCATCAAGCTTTTGAAGGGACGGATCATGAGTGTGCATTTGAAGGACCGGCCGGTCATCGGCAAACTGGAACACGACACGATCTACGGAACCGGCGTGTCCGACATCGCCGGAATTCTCAACGAGTTGAAAAAGCAGGACTTCAAAGGCAACATCTCCATCGAATACGAAAACAACTGGGATCATTCCGTGCCTGATGTGGCACAGTGCGTCGGATTCGTCCGCGGCCACGGCACGGTGAAGTAAGCGTCGCCTAATCCCAAATCCGGTACGGCAGGACGTTTTGCTCCAGGTAGATTCCGCAGCGCGGGCATTTGCCAGGGGTGTTCCACGCCTCGACCCGGTGATCTTTGGAGACCGGGCAATGCAGTTTGAACTTCACCCAACGGGATGAGGCCGCTCCCTGCAAAGGCATGAGGTTCACCGCGTTCTGAAAAGTGGGAGGCGAGGCTGGAGTCGGCGGCTTGGAAAAAGCTTTCGTCCGTTTCCCGGCTGGCGGAATCCGCCACAAACCCAGGGACGAATCGTTCACCACTCTCAAACGCGTAACGGCGTCGTAGAGCGACTTACACTCGCGACAGCAGACAGTCTGGATCGAAAAGCGCAGGCCGCTCTCAGTGCCACCGGCGACTTTGGTCCGATAACCGCAACGCGAGCATTCGAAGCAATATGTCCGGCCCACGTCCAATTTTCCGCAGGACGTGAGCCGGGTTCAAGTGCAACTTCACTGGAACGCGGACATTCCTGCCTTGCCCCAAGGGCCTTCGGTCGGGGTCGGGAGCAACATCCGACGACCAGCACGGCATCCGCGGCTAATCAGGACTTGATGAACGCGAGCAGCTCGGCATTCACCTGTTCCTTCAGCGTCGTGCACATCCCGTGCGGAGCGCCCGGGTACACTTTCAACGTCGCCTTCGGCAGCAGCTTGGAGGATTTCATCGCCGAAGCGCCGATCGGCACGATCTGGTCATCGTCCCCGTGCAGAACCAGCGTCGGCACATTCATCTTCTTCAAGTCCTCGGTGAGATCAGTTTCGGAAAACGCCTTGATGCAGAAGTACGAGGCAGGGAAGCCGGCTATCATGCCCTGCATCCAGAAGGAATCGCGTACGCCCTGCGAAACCTTGGCGCCCGGCCGGTTGTAGCCGTAAAAGGGCATCGTCAGGTCTATGAAAAACTGGGAGCGATCCGCGACCACACCGGCGCGGATACCGTCAAATGCCGACATGGGTGTGCCTTCCGGATTAGCCGGCGTTTTAAGCATGAGCGGTGGAACCGCGCCGATAAGCACGGCTTTGGCGACGCGTTTCGTGCCGTGCCGCCCGATGTAACGGGTGACTTCACCGCCGCCGGTGGAATGCCCGACATGGATTGCGTCCTTGAGGTCGAGCTTTTCGACGAGCGCGGCGAGGTCGTCGGCGTAGGTGTCCATGTCGTTGCCTTGCCAGGGCTGGCTCGAGCGGCCATGGCCGCGGCGGTCATGGGCAATGCAGCGATAGCCCTTGGCAGCCAGAAAGAACATCTGGTCCTCGAACGCGTCCGCGCTCAGCGGCCATCCGTGACTAAAGACAACCGGCTGCCCCGTGCCCCAGTCGTTGTAATAAATCTGTGTACCGTCTTTGGTCGTAATCGTCATAGGTAAAATGCCTTTCGCTTTTATGGGTCAATCCACCGGGGAAGATAGCAGAAGAACTGGAGGACGCGAAAAATTATTCAGCGGGGCGCGATGGCTACGACTTTTCCTGTTAATAACGGAGGCGATAGAAGGTATTGGTGGACGTGATGGAATTGGTTACGAAATACGTGCGATTCGATAAAAGTATGGGAGCAGGGACCTGGGACCATGCGCTCGTGGGAGCGAGCGTTCGAGTTGATTCGAGGGTGAATCCGGGGGCGTTCGTGGGCCACGAGAGGAGGACGCGGGCACTGTTCCTGCCTGCCGAGAGCAAGGGAGCACCCGGAGGCGTAACCGCAGCCCAGCTCGAGCCGATTCGCAATTCGTCGGCAATGGCCGTAGCGGGTTGATTGGTATTGTTCAGGCCGCGTTGAAGGAACACGAAGCTCGCGATCAGCGAGGAGACAATGTTCGTGCCGTTGGTTGTCGTGAGCGTAGCCGTGGGTGGACTGGCGGCGGCGAAATCCGCGGGATTGGGATTGAGCCAGAGGTTGACGGCGTCGTTCGGGGAATTGAAGGAATAATTTCCGACGAGAACAATGGTCTCGCCGGGGCTGAAATTGTTCGTGGCCCACAGCCAGTCGGAAGGCTTGGTGGAATTCTTGGCAACGCCGAGATTAAAGCCGCCCGGGCCGCTGGCACGCGCGAGCAGGCGTGGGGCAATGGTGATGGGCGTGGTGGTCTGGGAGCCGCGCGAATTATTGAGCCCGGCAAACCAGCTTCCGGAAGCGGAGAGCGTGCCCAGGCTGGTGACCTTGAACGCAAAGGAGAACCAGCACGTTCCATTCGTGACGTTCGCGGGTAAATTGAAACGGGCGCTGGGACCATCCACCGCGCCGAATTGCATGCTCGCACCGGAGGAAGTGGCCAATCCCGGCACGGCGAGATTTCCGGCGGTGACATTCGCTGGAGGCGCGCCCGTGCCGGCGCTGGTCCACCATTGGCCACCGGCATTGGTGAGGAGAACCAGGGAACTGCCCACGGAATAGCTGAAGGGCTCGTAAGCAGTCCCCCGCCCTTCCGCCAACAGTTGCAAATCGAAACTCACATTCGTACCCGCCAGCGAAGATTGGTGGAGTTCGACGGCGAGGAGGTTCGTACCCTCGGCGAGCAGGCGGGACGCAACGTGATAAGTATGCCAGGTGGATTGCAAAGCCGTCGTCATCGGCATGGCCAGCGTGTTGTAAGCGGCATTCGAACTGAGGTTGTCCGCCATGGCGAGTGTGCCGTTCAGATAAACGGCGGCACCGTCGTCCACGACCAGCTTCAGAATGAGGTTCGTAACGTCAGCGGCGTTTTCGGCGACGAAGAATTTGCGGAAATAAGTGGTGATGTACTTGTTGCTGGGGTTCGGGCCGTAACTGAGCACAGTTTGCTCGTCGCCGTCACCGTAACCGAATTGCCCCACGCCGGAGGGCCAGACCGAGTCGTTAACATTTCCCGTGCGCCAGGCGGCTCCCTGATTCGAGCCGTCGGCGAGATATTTCCAAGTGGAACCGGCGGAGACGAGTTCGACGGGCGGAGGCGGGGGACCATCGTCGCTGGCGCGCGCGAAATAGCGTAGCGGCTGCGTTATCGCGTCATCGCTCAGGGTGAAATACCCGCTGCCCATGGCATCGAAGCCGATGGCTTCGCCGTTGGGTTCACCGTTGGCTGTCCCGGTGACCGGGATGGTTATGGCCGTGCCGTTAAAGGCGTTGCTGATGGAATCGCCGGGATTCCGCAGCCAGAGTGAGGCGGCGCTTTCACGCCGGACAATGATTTCGTTTCCGAGCGGCGAGATATCCGCGGCGCTCGGCGTAGTGAATGCTAAAGACCGAACAAAAGTCAGGGCGAAGGAACTATTGGTATCGAGCTGGGATTTGGGTGCGGTGTAGATCCGGCTCGTGGATTCCTTCGACAGAATAAACAAATCGCCCGTAATCGGATCCACAAACATGGACTCTGCATCCCGCGCCCCGTCGGGATAGGTCAGCGTGATGGTGCGGGTGCCTTTCGGAGTCGCGGTGATGGGATTGGTATATTGCCGCCCGTAAACGGCGGGTTCGGGTATCTGATAGATTTTGATGTTCGCGCGCGAGGCACCGTTGTCCCCGATGTCCCCGACGTAAAGATAAAGCACATTGGTAACCGGTCCGGGCCCCATGGCGATGTCCTCGTTGTCGGTATTACCGGGCAAAGTGTAGGTTCCGAGCAATCGTCCTTGCGTGTCGAGGGCGAATACTTCCGCCGGGTGACCGGAGTCATTGTGAGTCCAAATGACCTCCGGATTATTCCTGCTGGCCTGCACGCCCGAAGCTTCGCTCAGGCCCGCAACATTGACGGTTCCGTTGGTGAGCGGGCCGGTGAATGTGGGATTGGCGCCCGCGGAACGCGCGAGGCAGAGGAACGTGACCACGAGGAGGGAGATTTTGCGAACCTCCAGATAAAGCGCCATTACTTCCACAATTTCGACTTTTGTAACCGATTCGTCAAATACACGATGCCGTCGAGATTCCATTGGACGGCAGGAGCAAAGCGCGTCAAAATTGGCATTGGGCGCGGGCACAAACTTAAGCGCAGAAAAAAATGACCGGGCTGAAAACTGCAAGCGCCGAGCGAACCGATGCGACCCGCGACGCGGCAACGAAAGAAAGTGCCGAAGTCTTGGAGATGCTCGGGACGCGCCTCACCGGTTTGACGGAGGAGGAAGCCGCCGCCCGCCTCGAGCAATACGGGCCCAACGAGGTCGCGCGCGAAAAGCACGAAGGCTGGATTCAACGGCTGTGGATCGCCGTCCGCAATCCGCTGGTGATCCTGCTGACCGTCCTGGCCGTGCTTTCCTTTGCCACGGGGGATTTCCGCGCCGGTTCGGTCATGTTGCTCATGGTGGCCTTGGGAATCTCCCTGCGTTTCGTCCAGGAAACACGGGCCGACACCGCCGCCGCCCGGCTCAAGGCGATGATCAGCGTCACCGCCACAGTCGTCCGCGATGGCAAGCCGCGCGAGCTGCCGCTCCAGCAACTCGTCCCCGGCGACATCGTCAAACTCTCCGCCGGCGACATGATCCCCGGCGACGTCCGGCTGATCTCCGCGAAGGACCTGTTCGTCATCCAGGCCACGCTCACGGGCGAATCCATGCCGGTGGAAAAAACCGACGGGAAGGACATTCGGGGCAGCGTGTCCACGATCGAACGCACCAACACCTGCTTCCTGGGCACCAGCGTGGAGAGCGGCTCGACGACCGCCGTGATCGTAACGACCGGCACCCACACCTACTTCGGCAAGGTGGCCAAGAGCCTCGCCGAACAGCAGGTGGACACCGCGTTTGATCGCGGAGTGAAAAAATTCACCTGGCTGATGATCCGCTTCATGCTGGTGATGGTGCCGTTGGTGTTTCTCATCAACGGAATCAGCAAGCACGACTGGCACGGCGCGTTCTTCTTTTCGCTGGCGGTGGCCGTGGGACTCACGCCGGAAATGCTGCCGATGATCGTCTCGGTCTGTCTTTCCAAAGGGGCTCTCGCGATGTCGAAGAAAAAAGTCATCGTGAAGAGGCTCAACTCGATCCAGAACTTCGGCGCGATGGACGTGCTCTGCACCGACAAGACCGGGACGCTGACCATGGACAAGGTCATCCTGGAGCTTTACTGCGACGTATTCAAAAAAGAGAACGAGGAAGTGCTGCGGGATGCGTATCTCATCAGCCACTTCCAGACCGGCCTGAAGAACGTCCTCGACCGCGCGGTGCTGCAGCACAAGGAATTGAAGCATGAATTGTCGCCGGAGAAATATTCGAAAGTGGACGAGATCCCGTTCGATTTCTCGCGGCGCATGATGTCGGTGGTGGTGGAAGGGCCGGACGGCAAACGGCAACTGCTCTGCAAGGGCGCACCCGAGGCGGTCTTCAGTCGCTGCACGAAATTCGAGAGCGAAGGCGAAACATTCTCGATGGAGCCCATCCTCGTGGGCGATCTGATCGAGCAAGTCAACGATTTGAGCGAAGACGGTTTCCGGGTGCTGGCGGTGGCCACGAAGCCGGTCGAAGCCAAGGCGGCATACTCGAAAGCGGACGAAGGCGACCTGGTCCTGACGGGTTATCTCGCGTTTCTGGACCCGCCGAAGGAGACCGCCACCACCGCAATCACGGCGCTGCGGCAGCATGGCATTACGGTGAAGGTATTGACCGGCGACAACGATCTCGTCAGTCGCAAGGTCTGCACCGAGGTCGGCATTCCGGCGGAACGCATCATTCTCGGCAGCCAGGTGGAGACGATGAGTGATGGCCAATTGGCGGAGTCGGTGGACACCACGCACGTCTTCGCGCGCCTCTCCCCCGCGCACAAGCAACGTATTGTGCAGGCTTTGCAACGCAAGGGTCACGTGGTCGGTTTCATGGGCGATGGCATCAATGACGCTCCGGCCCTGCGCGCCGCCGATGTCGGCATTTCCGTGGACAATGCCGTGGACATTGCCAAGGCGTCCGCGGATGTGATTCTGCTCGAGAAGAACCTGATGGTGCTCGAGGAGGGCGTGTTGGAAGGCCGCAAAGTCTTCGTAAACATCCTGAAATACATCCGGATGGGCGCGAGCTCGAACTTCGGCAACATGTTCAGCGTCATTGGCGCCAGCGCTTTGCTACCGTTTTTGCCGATGCTGCCGATTCAGGTACTGGCAAACACGCTGCTCTACGATTTTTCGCAGGTGCCCATTCCCACCGACAACGTCGGTCCGTCGCAGACGGCAAAGCCTCGGCCGTGGAACATGGGTGACATCGCGAAGTACATCGTGTTCATCGGCCCGATCAGCTCAATCTTCGATTACACGACCTATGCGGTGATGTGGTTCTTCTTCAAATGCAACCAGGTTAACATCACCCCGGAACTGGTGAAGGCGCACGGCAGCGACGCGGTGCATTACACCCACGCGGCGCAACTCTTCCAAACGGGCTGGTTCGTGGAATCGCTCATGACGCAAACGCTGATCATTCACGTGATCCGCACGAACCTGATTCCGTTCGTCCAATCGCGGGCGAGCTGGCAGTTAACTTTGACTTCAGTGTTGGTGATGGCGGTCGGCGCTTATCTGCCTTACTCGCCGCTGGCGGGAACGCTCGGGTTTGTGCCCCTGCCCCTTGCCTACTGGCCGATCCTTTTGGTTACTCTGCTTTGCTACGTCGGCCTCACCCAGCTCATCAAAATGTGGCTGGTTAAGAAAAACTGGGTCTAGGCAGACCGCTTTGCAGTGTGCCGCTCGAACGCGGCGAGCGTTTCCGGGCTGACGTGGTGCTCGATTCCTTCCGCATCCGTTTGCGCAATCAACTCCGGCACCCCCAAAGACCGTAGAAAGACCAAAACAATTTCGTGACGCCGGCGCGATTCTTCCGCCAACTCCGCGCCCTTGTCAGTCAGAAAAATCGAACGGTACGGCTGCGTGGCGACATAACCATCCCGCTGCAGCCGGGCCACGGTGCGGATCACGGTCACGTGCGATACCCCCAGCCGGCGAGCGAGCTCGACCGCGCGCGCTTCGCCCTGGGAGGCGGTCAGATCGGCGATCGCCTCGACGTAATCCTGCGCGGTTTCCATGGCATGCTCGCGCCGCGTGCGGCGCAAGGCCGTGGCCTGCATCTCGGCGGAACGCGCGATTGCGCGCTTGCGCGGGGGGGCGGTTTTCACATGGGCAGACAGCCGGGCCATAGACACGAGCAGGGTGTAAAAAGTGGTGTTGACAGTCCAGTCCGATGTTGTAGCATAGGCTACATGTTATGGTGTAAGCTACATCACCGGCCGTACGATTGTCAAATCGGGGCGGCTGGAATCGGCGCGGCGGCTCTGCTCAGCCTGCCCTTCGATGCAGCGGCGGCCGAGCCGGGCGCGGAGTTGGAAACGGCGGAAAAGTCGCAATACAACCTGTTTCATCCCACGCCCACGTCGCTCCTGCGTGAAATGAGCGCGGACCGGCCCGACAAAACCGAGAGTCCCTACACGGTTGACGCCGGTCACTTTCAGATCGAGACCGATTTCGTCATCTGGAATGAGGCGCGGGACGATGAACACTCCGCCACGGCGCGGACCTGGGTATTTGGCGGGCCGCTCAATTTCAAGGCCGGTCTGTGGAACGATCTCGACGTGGAATTCGTCCTGCCCGCCTGGCAGGTGTCACGCGTGAGCGACCACGGTACCTCGACAACTTCGCGTGGCGTCACGGATTTTCAACTGCGGGCGAAGTGGAATATTTGGGGCAACGACGGTGGCCGCACCGCGCTGGCCCTGCTGCCCCTTGTCGTCACGCCCACGGGGACCGGCGGCGCGCAAGCCGGCGGTTGGGAAGGTGGGCTGAAAATTCCTCTCGCGATCGAAGTGCCCGATTGGGAGGTAGGGGCGATGACGGAATTCGATTGCATGCGAAACGAGTCTGGGGGCGGTTATCACGCGGAATTCAATAACACCATCAGCGTCGGCCGCACGATCTGGGGGCCCCTTGGCGCCTATGTGGAATTCGCCGCCGTAGTGAGCACGGAAAGCGGCTCGTCCTGGGCCGGGACCGTGGATACCTGGCTCACCTATCAGGTAAACGAGAACCTGCGTTTCGACCTGGGTGTGAACATCGGCGTTACGCGTGCAGCGGACGATTGGCAGCCGTTTGTCGGCGTCACCTGGCGCTTCTAGTCATTCGCGCAATTCACGTATGTCAGATCCAAGTCCCAACCCGCCGACGGCTGGCGAAGGCGGTTCCGGCCGGGCATGGCGCAAGGGCGGTGGACAGCCATCATTGTCCGAGGTGTTTCGCTCCGTCAGCGTGCCGGCGCAACACGCTTCTTTCTGGCGCAAGTTCCTGGCTTTCTCCGGTCCGGGTTACATGGTGGCGGTGGGTTACATGGACCCGGGCAACTGGGCCACCAGCCTCGCCGGTGGATCGGCCTTCGGCTACACCCTGCTCTCGGTCATTCTCCTTTCGAACCTGATGGCGATCCTCTTGCAGGCGCTTTCTCTCAAGCTGGGCATCGTGGCGGAGCGCGATCTCGCCCAGGCGTGCCGGGATCATTATTCCAAACCGGTGGCCTTCGGTCTCTGGGTGGCTTGCGAAATCGCCATCGCGGCCTGTGACCTGGCCGAAGTCATTGGCTCAGCCATCGCGCTTAAGCTGCTCTTTGGGCTCCCGCTGATCATCGGCGTGTGTGTAACCGCGCTCGACGTGCTGGTCGTGATGTATCTTCAGAACAAGGGCTTCCGGCTACTGGAAGCCTTCGTCATTGTTCTGATCGGCACCATCGCGCTGTGTTTCCTGCTCGAGATGTTTTTCTCGCGTCCGGAAGGCATGGCGTTGCTGGCCGGATTCATCCCCAAAGGTGAAATTCTCACCAACAAGGACATGTTGTTCGTCGCCATCGGCATCCTTGGCGCGACAGTAATGCCTCACAATCTATACCTGCACTCGGCCGTGGTGCAGACACGGAATTACGATCGTACACCCGCTGGCAAGCGTGAAGCGATCCGCTTTGGCACGCTGGATTCGACAATTGCGCTCATGGGTGCGCTGTTCATCAACGGCGCCATCCTGGTTGTCGGCGCGGCAGTGTTTCACAAAGCGGGCAAGACCGACGTCGCGGAAATTCAGGACGCCTATCAACTTCTCTCCCCCATGCTTGGAGTGGGCATCGCCAGCACGCTGTTCGCGGTGGCGCTGCTGGCTTCCGGCCAAAACTCTACGCTCACCGGCACCCTCGCCGGCCAGATTGTGATGGAAGGATTTCTAAACATCCGGCTGCGTCCGTGGCTGCGGCGGCTGGTGACGCGCTTGATTGCCATCGTTCCCGCGGTCATCGTGACGGCGATGTACGGAGAGAGCGGCACAGCGAAGCTGTTATTGTGGAGCCAGGTCATTTTGAGCATGCAACTTTCCTTCGCCGTGATTCCGCTGGTTTCCTTCACGAGCAGCCGGGCCAAGATGGGCGAGTTTGTGAATGCGCGCTGGGTAAGTATTCTTGCCTGGACCACGGCGATAGTCATTGTTGCGCTGAATCTGAAGTTGCTGGCTGATTTCTTTAAAACGCTGACCCAATCCGCGCATGTATAAAAAAATCCTCGTCGCCCTCGACAACACCCGGGCGGATGACACGCTCGTTCCGCACGTCCAGAAGCTCGCCTCCCTCACGCACGCCGAGCTCCTCCTGATCCACGTCGCCGACGGCTGGGTGGCCCGCAATTTCAACCAGTTGAAGCTCGCGGAATCCGAGGAGATGAAGGAAGACCGCGAGTACCTGGAAAAGACGGCCGCGAAACTGCGCGAGTTCGGCCTGCGCGTTTCGTATCATCTTGCGCTGGGCGATCCCGCGGCCGAAATCCTCAAGACCGCCAAGGTCACGCACTGTGATCTCATCGCCATGACCACGCACGGACATCGGCTGATCGGCGACATCCTCTACGGCAGCACCATCGAGAGCGTCCGCCACAAAGCGCAGGTTCCCCTGCTCGTGGTGCGCGCCGCGCATCGCGGCGCGCGACCGAATTAATCATTCCCGCCGGACATCCAAATTACTTCGCGAGGACTGCAACAACTCGTAGCGCAGGCTTCCTGCCTGCTGTGTCGCGGATTTCCAATCCGCAAAGCTTTCCCTCGCTTTACACGCGCAGGCATTCGGGAGCCCTGCCGACTGGAAGTCGGCGACACGGCAGGCTGGAAGCCTGCGCTACAGTCCGCCGCTTGGAGTCAACCTTTTCCTTACTTTCGCGAGGAGTCGACACGTTTTCTCGGCGTGCCGTCGATGTCGAAGTCCCACAGCAGCCAGTCGTCGTCCGCGACGAAGCGCTGCAGCTTGCTGTCCCACTTTTTCGGCAACTTCTGGTTGAGCGCCTCGATGTAAGGGAGCACGGGGCGCTTCGGCGGAAATCTCTTCTCGTGCTTGTCGAGCGGGATGTCCTCGTCCCAGCCGAAGCGCTTGCGGTATTTCGCGAAGCCAAAGCCGTCGAAGAAATTCTGTCCACCCACGAGCGGGAGATACCAGAGGCTCGGAATGCCGCGCGGGTTTCTCTTGATGGGAACTTCTCTTTCCAAGCGGTCCAAGAGTTCCTGCCCGACGGGGTCCTTCGCCAAATGAGAACGCAGTTCGTCGAGCGTCGGAAAGACGATGGGCGGACTCACAAAGAGCACCGGCTTGTGCTGCAAAGTGGCCATGATGATTTCGTGCGGCGTGCCCACGCTGTAAATGTTGGTGGGACAATACGAAATCGTGAAATCGCTCGTGTCCACCATGCGCAGGTCAATGTGCAGCATGTCGCGGAACTGGCGGGCGCACCAATTGCGCGCCTCGGCGCCCTTGCGACCCGGGTCGTAGGTCCACCGCTCGCGAATGCGCTCGCCGCTCTTCTCGTCTTCGCGCCCGTATTCGTGCAGGCCGCGGACGCCTGGCTTGTACCAGGGATCAAAGACCGTGACCTCCATGGTCTGGAGAAACTGTCCCACGCGATTGCGCCAGCCGGTTTTCTTTTCAGTGGCGCGCGAGGCGACAAAGTCCATCGGCCCGGAGAGATAAACCCGGGCGCCACGGAGGAGGCCTTTCTTGTGCTTCTTGGTTGCCATGGGGGATATGTTAGGACGTAGGCGGGCGCGGCTCAAGTTCGGTTCAATTGGGAACCTTAGGCTAAATTAAGTCATGAAGCTTACGTTGCCCGCGCGGATCAAGTGTTCGATACAGGCGGAATCGGCATCACGCCTTTTCGCTCGATGCTCAAACAAGCAGAGCACGGCGAGGGTAAAGTAAGCGGGAAATGCTTCGGGCCCCGGATTGTTGTCGCACCCGCTGTAGCGGAGGGTCCGCCTTCGCTAAACTACTTCGAGGCAAGCAGACACCCCTCGCCTTTTGTCTGGAAAACCCCGCGCGCTGCCGGCATCATCCAGGCCGATACGATTCATGAAAATTGCTCTCTTAGGCATCTCCAGCATCAAAACCGGCAAGTATAATTTGAAGGATCCGCGCATGGATCAGATCCACAAGCTGGTGGAGGCGGACAAGAAAACCCAGGCCCAGGTGGACGTGCTCGGCGAAGACGGCTTGTTGGACTGCGATGCCGTGCTGACCGGCGAGGAAGGCAAAGCCGACCTGATTTTGAAGGATCTCGAGTTTGTGGAGACCCGCCTCGGCCGGGATCCCCTGGCTGCGGAAAAGGTCGTGCTGGAACGGATCAAGACTTTGCTGGAGGCGGAGAAGTTCATTCTGGGTTCCGACCTTACCGCCACCGACCTCCAGGCGGTCGCGGCCCACAGTTTTTTTACGAACAAACCCATTACCGTTGCGACCGCCGAGGAACTCAACGACCCGGATACGCTGATGCTACGGGCGTTTCGTGAGTCGGGATACATCTGCTATTTGACCGTGGGCGGCAAGGAAAACCGCTCCTGGGCGATTCGCAAGGGGGCGAGCGCATGGGAAGCAGCGGGAGCGATTCACACCGACATCCAGAAGGGATTCATTCGCGCGGAGATCATCAGTTTCGCGGATTTAGTCGAGGCGGGGGGCGAAACCCAGGCGAAGCGCGCCGGCAAGCAACGGCTGGAGCTGAAGCAATACGTGATGCAGGACTACGACATCACGAATTTCCGCTTCAACAAGTAGTCGGAGCGCCCGTCTCTGAACGGGCGTGTCAAGCCAGGCATGCAGCGACGCGCCTTTTCAGAGACAGGCGCTCCTATCCGCGCACATCCAGACTAATCACTTCCCCCGGCTCGCACTCCACCAGCACCTCAAACGGCCGGCAGCAGACTTCGCAGTCCGTCGTAAACTGTTGCGACGAGACACTCGTATCCACGGTAAGTTCGAATGACTGGCCGCAGAACGGACACTGGATGGTTTCGGATACTTCCATGCGGTGAACGTCGTTGAGAATACGTAAGCCGGCAGCGGCCAAAGGTCAAATCAGCCCCAGAACCTTCAACAATGCAGCGGTGACCTGGTCGCTGGTAATGCCGGTCATACAACGAAAATCAATCGGGCACTCGCGCAGAAAACATGGCGAACACGGGGCCTCCGCGCGAAGAATGAAGTTCGAAGCATCGCCCGGCAAGCCGGGACCGGTGAGTTCCGGCGAAGTACTGCCAAAGGGAACCACGACGGGCGTGCCTAGCGCGGCGGCGACATGCATCGGGCCGGAATCATTGGTGAGCAGGGCGCGGCATTTTTTCAGCACAGCCAGCAATTCGCGCAAGGAAGTCCGTCCCGCGAGATTGTGAACCTTGCGCTCCGGATGGCGCAGCGCCTTTTCGAAATAATCACCCATCGGCCGGTCATTCGGCCCGCCGAAGATCACCCAATCGCAACCCGCGCGCTGCTGCATGTCTCGCGCCGTGGCCACGAACCGCTCGAGCGGCCAGCGCTTGGCCGGGCCGTATTCGGCGCCCGGGTTAAGACCAAGCAAGGGGGTTCCGGACTTTTCAACGGCTCCGAGGGAAAATTTGGCTACCGCTGCTCTCAACTCCTCAGCAATGATTTCGAGCCGGGGCGAAACGGGCCGCGGGTCCACGCCCAACGCTGCCGCGAGGTGAAGGTACTCGTGGATTTGATGAGCCTGGGTGGTGGGACGCTTGAATGAAGCGGGAGCGCGGGACGAAAGGCGTTCGCGGATTTCGCCGGGGGAAGGTTTGTGCATCTCATAGCTGCCCGGACGCGGGGGGATCGCCTGTGTCAGCAGCCAGTTTCGCCACGGGCGCGCATAGCCGACGCGACGTGGAATTCGCGCCAGACGGCATTCGAAGGCCGAGCGCGGCGAGTTTGGGAGCACAAGGGCCAGATCGCATTGGTTGCCACGCAGTTTGCGGCCCACCGAAAAGACCGACTCGCCCGGCGCGAAGGTCACCACCGAGTCAATGGCCGGATGCCCTGCCCAGAGTCCGGCCAGCTTTTCCGGCGTGAGTAATGTGATGTGCGCCCGTGGGAATCGCTCGCGCAATCGCAACAACGCCGGGGTGGTCATGACGGCGTCGCCGAGCCAGTTCACGCCGCGCACCAGGATGCGTTGTAGATCGGAGGATGGTGCGTTGCCGGACATCGGCTAGCGGAAACAGATTTTGCGAACGCAATCGCGGAAATCGCTCGCGCCACTGAGGATCCGAATTTCGACGCGCATGAAGTAAATCGGCAGATCGCGCCGGTCTATTTTCGGAAAGCGCACCGCGTCTTTTTGAGTGGTGATGATTGTGTCGGCCTGGCGCTTCTTGCTGCGGTTGATGGCGTTCAACACTTCCTGCTGGGTGAAGCGATGATGATCCGCGAAGCGTTTGGCGTACATCAGTTCCGCGCCCTGCTTCACGAGGCTTTCCTCGAAGCTTTCGGGTTGGGCGATGCCGCTGAAGGACGCAACCTTGCGGCCCTTGAGAAAATCGAGTTCCTTGCGCTCACCGGTGAAAACATCTTCCAGGTAAAGCGGATGGTGGACGCACTCGATGATGCCGGCGCTCGGATTCAATTGGGTGATGCGGCGGCGGAGGTCGGCGGTGTGGCCATCGCTTTTGGTGATGAAGATGGTGGAGGCGCGCGCGAGGGCGGAGGGTGGCTCGCGCAGCGTGCCGCGGGGCATCAAGTGCTCGTTGCCGAAGGGCGTCTGGCGGTCCACGAGCACAACGTCCAGCCGGCGACCCCGGAGCTTCCAGTACTGAAAACCATCGTCCAGCAACAACGTGTCGCACCCAAACTTTTCGATGGCATAGCGGCCGCTTTTCACGCGGTCCTTGTCCACGAGGACCACGACGTCCTTGAGATTCGAGGCGAGCATGTAGGGTTCGTCGCCGGCCATTTCGGAATCCAGCAAGAGCGATTTTCCGTCCGACACGACGCGCGGGGGCGTGGTATCTTCCCGCAGCAGGAGTTTGTTGCGCAGCGAGACGTGAAAGGGCGTTGGTTTGGAGCGGTAGCCGCGCGAAAGGATCGCGACGTTGCGGCCCTGGTCGCGAAGCTCGCGCGCGAATTTTTCGACCACCGGCGTCTTGCCGGTGCCGCCAACCGTAAGGTTTCCGATGGCAATGACCTGCACGCCGAGGGTGGAGTCGCGGATAATGCGGGTGTTGTAGAGCAGCCGGCGAGTCCAAACGACGACGAAAAATATCTTGGAAAGGCCGAATAAAAAGGTGCGGAACAGGGAAGCCCGGGTTCCACTTCGTTCCTCAATGACGACCTCGCGGAAGAAGGTTTCCAGGCTTTCGGTCCAAATACGGAACTGCTCGCGCATGTCGCCTCAGTGTGCCAACGCCTGATGGACGCGGCAAGGCGAAGCGCCCGCGGATGTGCCCAACGAATCAGCCATGCGTTAAAACGCGTTATACGCAGTTTCCTCCCTCCAGCCCAAATTATAGCACAGATTGGAATTAAATAAACTCCCGCGTGGGAAATTTTTGGGATGGGAGAGCGACCAGGAAACGGCCGGTTTCGGCGCCGTACGCGGGACTTGAATGGCCACACAGCCAATACATATAATCACCTTAGCGGCGTGGCCGACTGTGCAGCCCAGAAGCGAACGACGCCGCGGCACCGGGCGGATTCCCACGAGCAAACGCAATTTTAATTCATGTGTGGTTTTGCCGGCTTTCATTCGACCCGCGTCCTGCCGCCGGACGCGGCCAAGCTGGCACGCGCCATGGCGGACCGGCTTACTCCGCGCGGGCCCGACAGCGCGGGGCAATGGGCTGATCCGGCGGTCGCCACGGCTTTGGGTTTTCGGCGGCTGGCGATCGTGGAGCTGAGCGAACTCGGCAGCCAGCCGATGCTTTCTTCGGACGGCCGCTATGCCTTCGTGATGAACGGCGAGATTTACAACCATCGCGAGCTGCGAAAGGAACTCGAAGCCAAGGGCCGGTTTTTTCGGGGGCATTCGGACGCGGAAGTGCTGCTGGAGGCCGTGGCGGAATGGGGACTGGAAGCGAGCCTGAAGCGTTGTGTGGGAATGTACGCCCTGGCGGTGGTGGACCGGAAGGAAAAGCGGCTGCAACTGGCCCGCGATCGCATGGGGGAAAAACCGCTCTATTACGGCTGGAGCAACGGCCATTTTTTCTTCGGCTCCGAGCTCAAGGCCTTCCGGCCGCACCCGGGGTTCACGGCGGAGGTGGACCGCGAGGCGCTCACGCACTTTTTGCGGCTTGGCTACGTGCCTTCGCCGCATAGCATTTTGTCCGGATTTCATAAACTCCTTCAGGGACACATTCTCACTCTGCCCCTCGATGGCTCGGCGACGCCGGGAAAGGAAACGGTTCGACCATATTGGTCCGTCCCGAAGCCGGGAGAATTATCGGAATTCACCGGTTCGCCACAGGAATGTGTGAACGAACTGGAAGCCCTGATGCGAGACGCCATTCGGCTGCAAATGCTGGCCGACGTGCCCGTGGGCGCGTTCCTTTCGGGCGGAATAGATTCCTCCACGGTGGTATCGCTCATGCAGGCCCAGGCGCCGAAGTCGGTGAAGACGTTTTCGATTGGTTTTCCCGACGCGCCTTATGACGAATCGGATCATGCGGAAACAATAGCGCGTCACCTGGGCACGGAACACGTCACGTGGCAGTGCGAGGACGCCGAGTTGCTGGAGCTGGCCGGCAAGCTGCCGCAGGCATATTCGGAACCGTTCGCGGACGATTCGCAACTCCCCACCCTGGCGCTGTCGCGCCTGGCGCGACGGAAAGTGACCGTATCGCTCTCCGGCGATGGGGGCGACGAGGTTTTTTTGGGCTACGGACGTTACGACACCAGTTTGCAGCGCTGGAAACAGATCCAGCGGAATGGAGTTTTGCGCGGCGGAATCAAGGGCGCGGTCGACGGACTGTCCGCGCTGGTGGGCGTGCTTCCGGATTCGGCGCCGAAGCGCAGATGGAAGTCCCAGTTGGCGCGGGCGCGCCGGCAATGGTCGCCGGATCATCTGGCGGCGTTTTATCGGCATCGCTTTTCGCTGATCAAGACGCCGGATTTATATCTGAGCCGGCAGGTCAAAACGCGCGACTTTTTTGATCAGGCCGGTGAGCTGCCCGAATTCCGCGATGAAATCGAGTGGTTCAGTTACATGGATAAATATACCTACCTGCCGGATGACATCCTCGTGAAGGTGGACCGGGCGGCGATGGCCTTCAGCCTGGAAACGCGCGTGCCGATCCTCGATCATCGCGTGGTGGAATTCGCCGCCCGCATTCCGCGACGCATCATGCGGAACGAGGGCAAAACGAAGTGGCCGTTGCGGCAGATTCTCGATCGCCACGTGCCGCGCGAGCTGACCGAGCGGGGCAAAATGGGATTCAGCACACCCATGAACCGCTGGCTGCGGACCACGTTGCGCGATTGGGCGGAGGCGCTGCTGGCCGAGGATCGGTTGCGGCGCGAGGGATTCTTTGACGCGCAGGAAATGCGCCGGCTTTGGCATGAGCAACAGAGCGGCAAACGCGAGCGCGGTTATATGCTTTGGGCGGTGTTGATGTTTCAGGCTTGGAAGGAAGCCTTTTGGGAGCGGATATGATGAACAAAACAATCGTTATCACGGGAGTCACGAAAGGCCTGGGTCGCGCGATGGCGGAGGAATTCTCCCGGCTCGGGCATACGGTGATCGGCTGCGGTCGCGACGAAAAGCAGATTGCGCAACTCAAGTCGCGACTCAAATCGCCTCATGATTTTCAGGTGGCGGATGTGGCTTCGGACGTGGATGTCCAAAAGTGGGCGAAGCGCGTTCTGGGGGAACACGAGGCGCCGGATCTATTGGTCAACAACGCCGCCCTGATCAATCGCAGCGCGCCGCTTTGGGAAGTGAGCGCCGGGGAGTTTTCGAATGTCGTGGATGTGAACATCAAGGGCGTGGCGAACGTGATCCGTCATTTTGCGCCGGCCATGATCAAACGTGGCAAAGGTGTGATCGTGAATTTCAGTTCCGGCTGGGGACGGTCCACGGACGCAAACGTGGCACCCTACTGCGCCACGAAATGGGCGATCGAGGGATTGACCCAGTCCTTGGCGCAGGAGTTGCCCGCGGGCATGGCGGCAGTGGCTTTGAACCCCGGGATCATCAACACCGAGATGTTGCGAAGCTGTTTTGGGGGCTCAGCCGGAAGCTATCCATTGCCGGCGGATTGGGCGAAAGGGTCGGTACCCTACCTGCTGAAGCTTGGACCGGCCGATAGCGGCAAGCCGGTAACCGCCCCCGGCGGCTAAAGCCCCTGATTCTACGCTTGACCGATGCCCGGTGGATTCGTAAAAGTTGCCTGTTCACGCACGTTGACCACCAACCCGAAACGACCATGAGCGATACTCTTACAAAGCGCGATTTGGTGCTCCGCATTAGCAGTGAAATAAACGCGAAGCAGGAAAAAGAGGAAGCCGAGCGCCCGGCGGCGGCCACTGCCGCGTCCGGCCGCTGGCCGCGCACTGACCGCACTCATATCGGGCAGCAAACCGTCCTGGAAATCATCCAGAAAACGCTGGATTACATCGCCGAGGCCCTCGCCAAGGGCGACAAGGTGGAACTGCGAAATTTCGGGGTATTTGAGATCAAAGTTCGCAAGGCCCGCATCGGCCGCAACCCGCATGCGCCGCAGACGGATGTGCCGATTCCTGCCCGCGCCACGGTCAAATTCAAAGCTGGCAAGGAACTGCGCGCCGAAGTCCTCAAGCTGCCGACGAAACCCACTACGGCCGTGCCCGCGTCGGCGCCCATTCCTCCGGCCAAGTAACGTGGCCGGAGCCTGCATGTCTTTCGAAACCTCTGTCCTCCGCGCAGTCTCGAAGCCTGCGCCCCATTAATCTTCTATGGAACGTTTGCCCGGGTTTCGGGATTTCTATCCCGAGCCATTGCCCCAATCCGACCTTTGGAGCGCCGACGCGCGTCAGTATATTTTTGATCAATGGCGCACGCAGGCCCGCCGCTACGCCTTCCGCGAATACGACGGCCCGCCCCTCGAAACGCTCGAACTTTTCACCACCAAAAGCGGCGCGGAAATCGTCGGCCAGCTTTACAATTTCCAAGACAAGGGCGATCGCGCGATTTCGCTGCGGCCCGAGATGACCCCTACCCTGGCGCGGATGGTCGCCGCGTACGAGCGCAATTACAAAAAACCCATCAAGTGGTTTGCGATTCCGCAGTTGTTTCGTTACGAGCGCCAGCAGAAAGGACGGCTACGCGAACACTTTCAATTCAACGCCGATGTCATCGGCGAGAAAGATCCCGCAGCCGATGCCGAGCTGATTGCGCTGGTGATTGACGTGCTGCGCGGTTTCGGACTGACGCAGGAGGATTTTGTCATCCGCCTCAGCAGCCGGCATGCGTGGCGGGATTTCTTCGCCGCTCAAAATGGTGACAAGGAGAAGGAATACGAATTCTATCAAGCTGTGGACAAACTGGATCCCAAGGAGCTTGCGGCCACGGAGGAGAAGTTGAAGCCCACCGGAGTCAGCCTGGATGCGGTCATGAATTTCATCGCCAAGGGCGAGCCCACGGAGGAACTTTCCGCGATTCTGAAAAATCTCGGCGCGCGCGGGATGTCCGATTTCGTGAAGGTGGATTACCAAGTCATTCGCGGGCTGGCTTATTACACCGGACCGGTTTTCGAAGCCTTCGATCGCAAAGGTGAATTTCGCGCCATTGCCGGCGGCGGACGTTACGACAATCTGATCAAATTGATCAGCGGTGGCAAAGTGGACCTGCCTGCCCTGGGCTTTGGGATGGGCGACGTCGTGTTGCTGGAATTGCTCAAGGCGCGCGGGAAACTGCCCAAATTCGAATCCGGCGTGGAAGTGTTCTGCCTGATCGAGGATGAATCGCTGCGAACAGAGTCGCTGGGCTTGATTTCCCAACTGCGGCAGGCGGGAGTTTGTGTCGAATACGTCCTGACGCCGACCAAGGGCGACAAGCAATTCAAGCGGGCGCAGGAACTCAAGGCCGCGAAGACGGCTCGAATGGAACGCGATGCCGCGGGCGCAATCGTGGTCAAGGTAAGGGATTTAAAGACGCGGCAGGAGATGGTGGTGGCGGTGAGTGAAGCAGTGACGGAAATGACGAAGCGCTACCCCGAAAGCGTTCGGGGTGCATGACGAATGACCAAAGAAGCCCGAATTCCGAAGGCTCGAATGGCAAAGAAACGGCCAAAGGCACCGGGAGACTTTTCGGGACGGATTCGTCGGGCGAGATCGGGTAGAGAGTTGTCGGCTTGCGCCGGGATCATGGCGGGTTCGGAGCCGTGGCTTACGCTGAAGCGGGGATATGAGCATAGTCTGCGCGGGTTGCGCGACAAGGGGAACACGGTTTTTGTGGCGGTGGCAGATGGCGAAGTCGCTGGATTCGTGGTGGTGCACCTACGTGGACCGTTTACCGGCTATTTGCGAACGATTGGCGTAGCCGAAGGATGGCGCAATTGTGGACTCGGAACGCGATTGGTCGGGTTTGCAGAAAATCTAATCTTCAAACGCAGTCCGAATGTGTTTCTCTGCGTCTCCTCATTCAATCAGAGCGCCCAGCGGCTTTATCGCCGCCTGGGATATCGCAAAGTCGGGAAGTTGAAGGATTACGTCGTGCGCGGGCATTCGGAATTTCTGATGCGCAAAACGCGCGGGCCGATCAACGGTTACAAGTCCCAATAAACAAAAATCCCCGGCCTTTGGGGACCGGGGGTTCTGTGAAATGAAATTGCGCGGAATTACTTCTTCGCGGGAGCCGCGGCTTCGGCCTTGCCTTCCTTCTCCTTCACGAGCGTGGCACCCTTGCCGAGGCGCTTGCGGAGGTAGGTGAGCTTGGCGCGGCGGACGGAGCCACGGCGCTCGACTTCCACCTTGTCCACGCGGGGAGAATGCACCGGGAACACGCGTTCGACGCCTTCGCCGTAGCTGATGCGGCGGACGGTGAACATTTCGTTCAGACCATGGCCGCGACGCCCGATGACCACGCCGGCGAAGACCTGGATACGTTCCTTTTCGCCTTCGACGACCTTGGTGTGCACGCGCACGCTGTCACCGACACCGAAATTCACGGGTTCCTTGCGGTACTGCGCCGCCTCAATCCTGTCCAGTAATGCTTGATTCATAAATTTTTTTTTCTGGCGGCGCCGTCGCCGCGTTTTCAAATTCTACAACAAATCCGGCCGCCGTTCGGCCGTCCGCCGTCGCGCCTGCTCGGCGCGCCATTTCGCGATTTCCGCGTGGTTGCCCGAGAGCAACACTTCCGGGACTTTCATCCCGCGAAACTCCGCCGGCCGCGTATACTGCGGATACTCGAGCCCGGGGCCGTCCGCGCTGAACGATTCCTCGTCCGCGCTGGTCTCGTCACCCAGTACACCCGGCAGCAACCGCGTGACCGCGTCAATGATCACCATCGCGGGCAGCGCGCCGTTTGTCAGCACGTAGTCCCCGATGGACAATTCTTCATCCGCCAGTTCTTCGCGAACGCGTTCGTCGAAACCTTCGTAATGGCCCGACACGAGCAACAAATGCTTCCGTTGCGCGAGTTCGCGGGCGCAGGCCTGGTCAAACGGCCGGCCCGACGGCGACATCAGCACCACGTGCGTGCCCGCCGGCGCGAGACTTTCAATCGCTTCAAAGAGCGGCTCGGGCTTCAATAACATGCCCGGTCCACCGCCGAACGGGCGGTCATCCACCGTTCGGTGGCGGTCATGCGCAAAATCGCGCAAATTGTGCAACTTCAGTTCCAGCAGGCCCGCTTCGCGCGCGCGCTTGATGATGCTTTCATCGAGCGGCCCCACGAACATCGCGGGGAACAGCGTGAGCACGTCAATTTTCATTGCCGCTGGCGGATGCGTCCGGCGGACGCCCGCCCGGGAACCGCCTAATTCGCCGGCGGATCTTCCACGATCTCCAGCGAGCACCGCAATCCCTTGCGGGCGCTGCCGGCCTGCAACAGGGAACGGATCGCGTTGATCGTCATACCCTGGCGGCCAATAATCTTGCCGACGTCATCCGGATCGAGCCGGACCTCATAAACCGTCGTGCCTTCGCGTTCGACCGGGGTGACGGTGACCGCGTCGGGGCGTTCGACCAGCCCTTTGACGACGTATTCGACGAAAGCCTGCATGACGCGGGCCTGGTTAAATCAATCAGGCTGCCGGAGAGGCCTTGCCGAGCTTCTTGAGGAAGCTGGCGACGGTCTCGCTCGGCTGCGCGCCCTTGCTGAGCCAGTAACGGGCGCGGTCGAGGTCCAGGGTGACATTGTCGCTCTTGCGCCGGGGATGATACGTCCCGAGCTCCTCGATGAACTTGCCATCGCGCGGGCTGCGGCTGTCGGCGACCACGATGCGGAAAACCGGGGCGTTTTTCGCGCCGATCCGCTTCATACGAATTCGAACTGCCATAAATAGTATTTGGTTCCGCAACGCCCGAACCGGTCGGTAAATAGCGGTATTTGGGGTTTCCCCAAAAGAGGGGAGACACTAGCGAAGGACGGGGTACGTTGCAAGTGTTCTTTTCAGGAAATATGTAGACCGGGCGCGTTGAGGCAGTCACTCGAGACCGGCTTTTGGACAGAGTGGACCAAGGCGCAGTCCGGGTTGGAAGGGTTGCAGGTTGCTGGTTGAAAGTTGCAGGTTCAAAAGTGGGGAAGTCCCAGGAGCATTTGTAATCGGCTTTGAATCAGAGGTTTATACAAACAGAAAAGTGCGGGGGTATCCTGATTGCCTGCTTTCGCAGAGCTTCGCCTGAGGGCCATCGAGTAGTTCCAGCGTTCGGCTTGCGAAAGGAATAGCGCAATGGAAGACTCATTTGGTGGGACCAACTACCCAGCCCGACTCAACTACCGCGGCCCCGGTGAGGCGTTTAACGAAGCCGCAGCCCATGGGTTTCGTCATCGCGATCCTGTCGGTGGGAACCGCCGTGCTGATCACGCGCTCGCTACGGGGAATTTTTCAGACCACGCCCAACGCGCTGTTTTTCTGCGCGATCATTTTCGCGGGCTGGCGGGGCGGGTTCTGGCCGGGAGTGCTGGCCAGTTTCCTGAGCATCACGGCGGTGAAATTCTTTTTCACCCCACCCTATCACACCCTGGCGACCTCGGTCACCGAAGCGCCGCGGTTCATCGTGTTCTTCATCGCCGGGTTGTTTATCAGCTGGCTCAGCGACCGGCAACGGCGCGCGGAGGCGGCGCTGCTCGTGGCGCGCGGCGAGCTGGAGGAGAAAGTGCGCCGGCGCACTTCGGCGCTTCAGGAAACCAACCAGCAGTTGGAAGGCGAGATCGGCGAGCGCAAGCGGATCGAGTTGGAGCTGATGCGATTGAATCGCGCCTTGCGCGTCCGCAACGCCTGCAACCTCGCGGTGAACCGGATCAATGACGAGCCGGAATTACTTGCGGCGGCGTGCCGAGCGATCGTCGAAGTGGGCGGCTACCGATTGGCGTGGATCGGATACGCGCAAGCGGATGCCGGGAAAACCGTGCGTCCGATGGCCCGGGCCGGCGAGGCGCTGGATTACGTGGACCAAATCAAGGTGACCTGGGCCGAGGAACAGCACGGCCAGGGACCGGCGGGACGCGCGATTCGGACCGGCGCGCCGGTCGCGAGCAATGAGATGCGGTCGGATCCGATGTTCGTGCCGTGGCGGGCCAAGGCCGACGCTTTCGGCCTGCGCTCCTCGGTGGCCCTGCCATTGGGAGCCGACGGGCGCGCGTTCGGCGCGGCGATGGTTTATGCAGATGAGCCCGACGCTTTCGGCCAGCAGGAGGCGGATTTGTTGCAGCAGACGGCAAACGACCTGGCGCATGGCATCGTGCTGCTGCGCGCGAAGCTGGAGCGCAGCCGCGCCGAGGAAGCCTTGCACCGGACTCAGATGGAACTGACGCGGGTGGCGCGGGTGACGACGGTGGGTGAATTGACTGCTTCCATAGCGCACGAGGTAAACCAGCCGCTCGCGGGGGTCATCACCAATGCCAACGCGAGCATCCGCTGGCTGGCCGGTGACGCACCGAATCTCGATGAGGCGCGCGATGCGATCAAGCGAATCGTCCGCGACGGCAACCGGGCGAGCGACGTCATCACACGCATACGGGCGTTGTTGAAGAAAGGTGATCCGGGTCGGACGCGATTGGATATCAACCAGGTCATTGAAGAGATTCTCGAGCTGGCTCAGGGAGAAATCGCCAGGCGGCGTGTCGAAGTGGTGACTGAGCTTGCCGCGGGCCTGCCGGAGTTCATGGCCGACCGTGTCCAACTGCAGCAGCTCCTGCTGAACCTGATCAATAACGCGCTCGATGCGCTTAACGAGGTGAATGACCGGCCGCGGCGGTTGGTCATTCGCACGGATGCCCCGGATCCGGATTTCGTGCGCGTGGCCGTTTCCGATACGGGGAGCGGCCTCGGGGGGCAGCCAGACAACGAAAAGTTGTTCGAGGCGTTTTACACGACCAAGGAGAATGGACTGGGCATGGGACTGCCCATCAGCCGCTCGATCGTGGAAGCACACGGCGGGCAGATCCGGGCGCGACCAAACGCGGGGCCGGGGGTGACGTTTGAGTTTACCTTGTCCACGAAGGAATGAACGAGGGCATAAAAGCAGGAAACAAACGAACTTCGCCGATTGTGTTCGTCGTGGAAGACGATCCTTCGGTGCGCGAAGCGTTGCACAGCTTGATTCGTTCGGTCGGGCTGCAAGCTGAACTGTTTTCCTCGGCGCAGGAGTTTTTAAAGTACCAGCGGGGCGACGCGCCCGGCTGCCTGGTGCTGGATGTGCGGTTGCCGGGATTGAGCGGACTGGACCTGCAACGCGAACTGGCCGGCGGCGAGCGGGAGATTCCGATTATTTTCATCACGGGACACGGGGACATTCCCATGAGCGTGCGGGCGATGAAACAGGGCGCGGTGGAATTTTTGACGAAGCCATTCCGCGACCAGGATTTGCTGGATGCCATTCAAAGCGCGATTGCGCGCGACGGCGCGGCGCGGGAGCGGAGGGTGGAGATTGCCGCACTGCGGGCCCGGCAGGAGTTGCTGTCCCCCCGGGAGCGGGAGGTGATGGGTTTTGTGGTGCGCGGGTGGTTGAACAAGCAGATCGCGGCGGAGTTGGGCACGACGGAAATCACCGTCAAGGTCCAGCGCGGGAGCATGATGAAGAAAATGCAAGCCGCTTCCCTCGCCGACCTCGTGCGCATAGCGGAGAAGCTGGGAGTCGGCGCCACCAGTTAAGGAGCGCGTGCGAGGTCCGCCAGGTTTTGGAGTGCAGCAGTCCTCGGCCGCTTTTCTTACGACGTAAATCCCTCGAAGAAACCGATTTCGGTCTACCGCCACCCCTCCCCGCCTATTAAACCAAGGTATAATAGCACCCACCTGCCCAAAGGCGCTAGCGTCTCCCAGGATGAGCGTGGAAAACCACAGCAAACGCGAGATCGGCAAGCCGGTTGTGGCCGTGGTGGACGACGATCAATCAGTCCGGGAAGCGATGGAATGCCTTGTGAGAAGCGTGGGATATCAGGCGGAAGGGTATGACTCGGCGGAAGCATTTTTGCTTTCGGGCCGGATGCCCGAGACGGACTGCGTCATCCTGGATTTGAAGATGCCGGGGATGGGCGGGATGGCCCTGCGGGGCCTGCTGGCGGGAGTGTTGCCTCCCCTGCCAACGATTTTTGTCACCGCCCATTGGAACCAGGCACGCCGCTCCGAGGCCCTGCGCCTCGGGGCGGCGGATTTCCTGCGCAAGCCGTGCAGCGACGACGAATTGCTCGAGGCCGTGGATGCGGCGCTCGGAGCGGGCCGTGTTCACACCAAAACCTGAGAACATGAAAACAAACAATATTGCGTTCCGCGCTACCGGCGCCGGCGGAAGAATGTTCCGGCTGCAAGTGGCCGAGTGGCTGGAAACCGCGGTGGAGCTGCCGATTGTGGTACGGCCGCGGCCGGCTGAACGGGCCGGCAGCGAGCGGGCAAGATACTTCCTGCTCTCGCAACCGGCCCGGACACCTCTGGGCGAGGGCCGTTCGCCTGCCGGGTAGACTATTTTATGTGGATTGTCCGTTTAGCGTTGCGGCGGCCCTACACGTTTGTAGTGGCCTCCCTGTTGTTGTTGCTGCTGACACCTTTTGTGTTGCTGCGCACGCCCACGGACATTTTTCCCAACATCAACATCCCGGTGGTCAGCATCGTGTGGACTTACACCGGGCTGAGCGCGCAGGAAATCGAGCAGCGGATTGTATACACCCATGAGCGCGCGCTGACCACCACCGTCAATAACATCGAGCATATCGAGTCGAACTCGTACGACGGCATTGGGGTGATTAAAGTGTTCTTCCAGCCCGGTACCTCGCCACAGGGTGGCGTGGCGCAGATCACCGCGGTGTCGCAGACCATTTTGCGGCAGCTGCCGCCCGGCACGACCCCGCCGCTGGTCATTCAGTATAACGCCTCGACGGTGCCGATTTTGCAATATGGCATCAGCGGCCCCGGACTTTCGGAGCAGGAAATCTTCGACCTGAGCATCAATCAAGTGCGCGTGGGACTGATCAGCGTGCCGGGCGTGGGCGTCCCCTACCCTTACGGCGGCAAGCAGCGGCTGGTGTCGGTGGACCTGGATTTGAAAGCGCTGCAGGCGAAGAACCTCACGGCACGCGATGTGGTGGATGCGATTAATTCTCAAAATCTCGTATATCCCAGCGGCACGGCGAAAATCGGCGCCACGGAGTATCCGATTGATTTGAACACGAGCCCGCGCGTGATCGAGCGGCTGAACGAGCTGCCGATCAAGACCGTGGAAGGCGCCGTCATCCGCGTGAGCGACGTGGCGCAGGTCCGCGACGGTTACAGTCCGCAGCAGAATATCGTCCGTCAGGACGGCACGCGCAGCACGCTGCTGAGCGTGCTCAAGAGCGGCACGGCCTCCACCCTCGACGTGGCCAACGGCGTGAAAGCGTCCATGGCCCGCGTGCTGAACACGGTGACGAGCAAGCTGGACGTGAAGGAATTTGCCGATCAATCGCTGTTTGTGCGTTCGGCCATCACCGGGGTGGTGCACGAGGGCGTGATCGCGGCGGCGTTGACGGCGTTGATGATTCTGCTCTTCCTCGGTTCGTGGCGCAGCACGATCATCATCGCGGTTTCAATTCCGCTTTCGGTGCTGGCGTCGCTGGCGATTCTCAGCGCGCTGGGCGAGACGATCAACCTCATGACACTGGGCGGTTTGGCGCTGGCGGTGGGCATCCTCGTGGACGACGCCACGGTGACCATCGAAAATATCGAGCGCCATTTGAAGGCGGGCGGCTCGCTCGAGGACGGCATCATGGCGGGCGCGGGCGAGATCGCATTGCCGGCGTTTGTTTCCACGCTCTGCATCTGCATCGTGTTCGTGCCGATGTTCTTCCTGACTGGTGTCGCGCGCTATTTGTTCGTGCCGCTCGCCGAGGCGGTGGTGTTCGCGGTGTTCGCGTCCTACGCGCTGTCCCGCACCTTGGTGCCGACGCTGGTGATGTGGTTCGAACGCAGCATTCATGGCAAACACCACGAAAAGATAGTCGCGGGTTGGGCGCGGCCGTTCGTGGCGATTCAATCTGCGTTTGAGCGCGGCTTCGCGCGGTTTCGCGAAAGTTATCGCGGGCTGCTTGGGCGGATTCTGGAACGGCGCGGGGCATTCGCGATATTGTTCCTCGCGTTTTGCGTGGCCTCCTGCGCGCTGTTGCCCTTTCTCGGGCAGGATTTCTTTCCGACGGTGGACGCGGGAACCTTCCGTCTGCATGTGCGCGCCCACACGGGAACGCGCATCGAGGAGACCGCGCAGTTGGTTGACCGCGTGGAAGGTTCCATCCGCCGCACCATCCCGACCGCGGAACTCAAGGGCATCGTGGACAACATCGGCCTGCCGGTGTCCGGCATCAACCTGAGCTACAGCGACAGCGGCGTGGTCGGCCCCGCCGACGCGGACGTCATGGTTTCACTAAAGGAAGGGCATCGTTCCACGCTGGATTACATCCGCGAGCTGCGCCTGCAGCTTAATCGCGAGTTTCCCGGCACGACGTTTTATTTTCTGCCCGCTGATATCGTCACGCAAACGATCAACTTCGGCCTGCCCGCGCCGCTGGACATTCAGGTCGTGGGCCGGGACGTGAATGGCAACCGGCTCGCGGCCGCGAGGTTGGCCGAAAAAATCCGGCACGTCCGCGGCGCGGTGGACGTCCGGGTGCAGCAGGCCGGCGACCTGCATCGCATTGGTTTCGAGGTGGACCGCGACAAGGCCTCGCAACTCGGGCTTTCCGAGCGGGACATCGCCGGATCGGTTTTGTTGAGCCTGAGCGGCAGTGGCCAGGTTCAACCCGCATATTGGTTGGATTCACGCATTGGCGTGCAATATCTCGTCAACATACGGGCGCCGGAATACCGGATGGAATCTCTGGGCGACCTGAACTCGATGCCGATCAGCGCCGGCACGGCCGGCGCGGGCAACGGCCAGCTCTTCGCCAATCTCGCCACCTACTCACGCACCAACAGCTCGCCGATTTTTTCGCATTACGACGTGATGCCGGTGATTGATATCTATGGTGGCGTGAGCGGTCGCGACCTGGGAGGCGTAATGGCTGACATCAAGCCGCTGATTGCCGAAGCGCAAAAGGCCCTGCCCAAGGGCAGCACGATCACGCTGCGCGGACAGGCGCGCACGATGCAATCCAGCTTCATCGGCTTGAGCGTGGGGTTGGTCATGGCCATCGTGCTGATTTATCTCCTGCTCGTGGTCAATTTCCAAAGCTGGCTCGATCCGTTCATTATTTTGACGGCGCTCACGGGCGCGCTTGCGGGGGTGGTCTGGGCGCTGCACATCACCGCCACCACCCTGAGTGTGCCCGCGATGATGGGCGCAATCATGAGCCTTGGCGTGGCGACGGCAAACTCGGTGCTGGTTGTGACTTTCGCGCGCAACAATCTCGCGGAAGGCATGGATCCCGTGAAAGCGGCGTGGGAAGCAGGCGCCGGACGTCTGCGCCCCGTGATGATGACCGCGCTCGCCATGATCATAGGCATGGTGCCGATGGCGCTGGGCTTCGGCGACGGCGGCGAACAGAACGCTCCGCTGGGACGCACCGTGATCGGCGGCCTGGCGATGGCCACCGTGGCGACCCTCTTTTTCGTGCCGGTTGTCTTCAGCTTGATGCATCGCCGCGCCGGTGCTCGAAGCAAAGCCAGTTCCCCGGCCGTTGACTCAACCGGCAGCGGTCTCCCCGCCGCCGCCCATGCCTGAACACTTTTCACCATGAACAGACCCGAACCAGCCAGAACCTCGGCCGAAGCGGCCGTGCCCGCCGCACCGCCCGCGGAAAATGAATCGTCCGCCCAAGCCGGAAAAGGCTGGAGCTTTGGCCGCATACTGGCCGCCGTATCCGTGCTTGTCATGGTCGCGCTGATCGTTGGATTCATTCCGCGCATTCATCAGCGCAAGATTGCCATCGCGGATTCGGAGGAACTGGACACGCCCACAGTCAGCGTCATTCAGCCGGCACCCGGCCAGGCCGCCGCCGGACTGGCGTTGCCGGCGGAAGTGAAGCCGCTGCTCGAAGCCTCGATTTACGCCCGCGCAAACGGCTACCTCAAACGCTGGCTGGTGGATATCGGCGCGCACGTCGAGGCCGGGCAATTGCTGGCGGAAATCGACACGCCGGAATTGGACCAGCAACTCGACCAGGCGCGCGCGCAACTTGCGGAGTCCTCGGCGGCGATGGATCTGGCCAAAACCACCGCCGGCCGCTGGGCCGTATTGTTGAAGACCTCCAGTGTGAGTGAACAGGAAAACGCCGAGAAACAGGCGGACTTTGCTCTGAAATCCGCGACCGTCGAAGCGCAGCGCGCCAATGTCCGCCGGCTTGAGGAACTGCAAAGTTTTCAACGTGTCGTGGCGCCGTTCGCGGGCACGATTACTTTGCGCAACACGGACATTGGCGACCTCATTGTCGCCGGTAGCGGTCGCGAATTGTTCCACCTGGCGCAGACGGGCACGTTGCGGGTGTATGTGCGCGTACCGCAATCAGCAGCGCGCGGCATCGCCGTCGGCCAGACCGCGGACGTCCGTATTCCGGAAATTCCCTCGCGCACCTTTCCGGCGAAAGTCGTCACCACCTCCGGTGCGATGTCGGCGGCCTCGCGAACGCTGTTGACCGAATTGCGCGTGGATAACGCTGACGGCTCGATTCTCGCGGAAAGCTACGCGCAGGTTCAATTTCACAACGCGAATTCCGACGTGGCCCTGATTCTCCCTTCGAACACCCTGCTCTTTCGCACCGAGGGATTGGAGGTCGCCGTCTTGCAACCCGACAATTCCCTGCAAATGCGCAAAGTGGAAGTGGGTCGCGACTTCGGCAAAACGCTGGAGATTCTCTCCGGCGTGACTGCCTCCGACCGCGTGGTGCTGAACCCGACCGACTCGCTGGTGAGCGGCATCAAGGTGCGCCTTGCCCAGCCGCAAGGAGTGGTGGCATTGAAATGAAGCGGGCGAACTTACATTGGCTTGGAGTAGTGGTCATCGCGCTGGCGGGCTGCGCAGTCGGACCGGATTACAAGCGGCCCGTGGAGACCGGCATCCCGGCCACGTACGATAGCGGCACGAACGGTTGGAAAATCGCCCAGCCCCAGGGCGATTTGCCCAAGGGCAACTGGTGGGAAGTCTTCGGCGATCCCGTGCTCAACCGCCTGGAAGCCGAAGCGGCGGTGTCCAATCAGCAACTCAAAGCCGCCGCCGCTCGCTTGGAACAGGCACGGGCGCTGACGTCCGTCGCTCGCGCGGGATATTATCCGAAGGTGGAGGTCGCCGGCGCTTACGCCCGCCGTCGCGGTTCCATGAACGCACCCGCGTCCACCGGCTCGGCGATCGGCTCGACGAGCCCCTACAATGATTTCGCGATTCCGGCGGACCTCAGCTACGAAGTGGATCTCTGGGGCCGCGTCCGCCGCAACGTCGAATCGGCCCGCGCGCAGGAACAGGCCAATGGCGACGATCTGCAGTCGATCACGCTGTCCGTTCAGGCCGAACTCGCGTCGGACTACTTCATTCTGCGCGCGCTCGACACCGAACTGGCGCTGCTCCGCTCGAGCGTGGAGGTGTTTCGCAAATCGCTGGAGCTGACCAAAAATCGCCGCGCGGGCGGCATCATCTCCGACCTCGACGTCGCGCAAGCCGAGACGGTGCTGAAAAGCACCCAGGCTCTGTTGCCGGGCAACGCGCTGCAGCGTGCCCAGCTTGAGCATGCCATCGCCATCCTGATCGGCCGTAATGCCATTGACTTCCGCGTGCCCGAAAGCGTCCTGACCGATTCGCCTCCGCTCATCCCCGCCGGGTTGCCATCCGAGTTGCTGGAGCGCCGGCCCGATGTCTCCGCCGCCGAACGACGAATGGCCGCCGCCAATGCCTCCATCGGCGTCGCCAAGGCCGCATTTTTTCCCACCGTAAAATTGTATGCCCTCGCCGGTTTGGAAAGCCTGGACGCCGGTTCACTTTTCAATTGGCCAAGCCGCTTCTGGTCCGTGGGGCCCTCGATCAATATGCCGATCTTCGAAGGCGGACAGCTTCGGGCAAACCTGCGTTACGCCAAGGCGGGCTATGACGAAACCGTGGCCAACTACCGCCAATCGGTGCTCTCGGCCTTTGGCGATGTCGAAGACAATCTCATGGCCCAGTCCCTCCTCGCCACGCAGTACGAGGAACAATTTGGCGCCATGCAGGCCGCCCGCCGCCAACTTGAAATTTCGAACAACCGCTATCGCGACGGCCTCATTACGTATCTCGAAGTTTCGACTGCGGAAAACACCGCTCTCGACCTCGAACGCTCCACCGTGCGCCTGCGCGGCCAGCAATTGCTAGCCGCGGTCGCGCTCGTGAAGTCACTCGGTGGCGGATGGAAGGATCCGACGATGGCAAGCAGCATCTCGCCGGAGAACAGTGACTCCGCGAAACTCGCTTCGGTCGAGACGTCCGACAATTCCCATCCCACTGCTGCGAAATAGTTCCGCTCGCGGCAGCCGGATCTTGGAAGGCTATTGCATCCGGACGGCGGCTGTTACCTTTCCCACACGCCAGCCCTGGCCTTTCTTCGTAGACCTGTTGCTACTTCGCACTTGATGCGTGTAAGTTCCCGCGGGCCGTTCGCATGATGCCCGAGCGACATGCACAGTACTTCCTTTTTACAGGACCTCGCGGTGGTGATGCTGGTTGCGGCGGTGGTGACAGTAGTGTTCCGCCGCCTGAAGCAACCGGTCGTGCTGGGCTATATCCTGGCGGGGCTCATCATCGGCCCGCATACGCCTCCCTACGCGCTCATCAAGGATGAGAACACCATCCATATTCTCGCGGAACTGGGCGTAATTCTGCTGATGTTTGCGCTCGGGCTCGAATTCAGCCTGCGCAAACTCAAGCAAGTCGGCGCGCCGGCCCTGCTCGCGGCGCTGCTGGAAATCCTGGTCATGTGCTGGATCGGCTGGGAAATCGGCCGCATGTTCGGCTGGAGCGCGATGAACAGCGTCTTCCTTGGCGCGATTCTCTCCATTTCTTCAACGACGATCATCATCAAAACCTTTTCCGAACTCGGCCGCGCCAAGGAATCCTTCGCGCACCTGGTCTTCGGCATCCTGATCATCGAGGACATTCTCGGCATCGCGATGATCGCCCTGCTGTCGGGCATCGCCATGACCGGCTCGCTCAGCGTGATGGACCTGGGCCGCACCTTGGGCAAGCTCGGTATTTTTCTGGCCGTCATTCTCGTGGCCGGGTTGATCTTCGTGCCCCGGTTGCTAGGTTACGTCGGCAAATTTAAGAGCAACGAAATGCTGCTGATCACCTCGCTGGGCCTGTGTTTCGGCACCTCGCTGCTCGCCGAAAAACTGGGCTACAGCGTGGCGCTGGGCGCGTTCGTCATTGGCGCCGTCATCGCCGAAAGCCGGGAGATACATCGCATCGAGGCGGTGATCGCCCCCGTGCGCGACATGTTCAGCGCGATATTCTTCGTGGCGATCGGGTTGCTGTTCGACCCGCGCGTGCTCCTCGAACATTGGTTTCCCATTCTCATCATCACTGTAGCCGTGCTGGCCGGAAAGATCTTCTCCTGCTCGCTCGGCGCGCTTGCGGGCGGCAACGATCCCAAAACCTCCCTCCGGGTGGGCATGAGCCTGGCACAGATCGGCGAGTTCTCGTTCATCATTGCGGCGCTCGGGCTGAGCCTCAAAGTCACGAGCGACTTCCTCTATCCGATCGCCGTCGCCGTCTCGGCCATCACCACGCTCACGACTCCCTATCTCATTCGCAGTTCGGACGCGCTGGGGAATGCGTTCGACCGGCACGCGCCGCCATCACTGGTCAATTACCTCCACCTCTATACCGAATGGGTGGGCCGGCTCGGGAGCCAGAAACCGGCTGATCCGGTCACGCGCGCGTTGCGCCGGACATTGTGGCAAATGGTCCTGAACGCCATCTTGATCGCCGCGCTGTTTCTCAGCGCGGCGTACCTGGTGCACCATCCACCGGCAGTTCTGAGCCAATTCGAACTCAGCGCGGAATCACTGGATTCACTGCTCTGGCTGGCGGCGACCATGTTCTCACTGCCGATGCTGCTGGCCACCTTCCACAAACTTCAGGCGCTCGGCCTCCTGATCGCGGAAATGAAAGTCCCGGAGAAAGCCGCCGGCGAGAAGACCAGTGCCATCCGCGCCGTCGTGGCCCAACTGGTCCCGGGCATCGGCCTGGTGGTGATCGGTGTTTATATCATCGCGCTCAGTTCCGCCATCGTGCCGCCGAAGGAAATTCTCGTCGCGCTGATCGCCATCCTCGCGGTACTGACGTGGTTGTTCCGTCGTTCGTTCACCCGGTTGTACTCCAAGGCGCAATTCGCCTTGCGCGACACGCTGTCCCAGGAACCGGCTCCACATCCCGACCACGCGCCGCATGGCCGGACCCAGGTGCCGCCCGAAGTCGAATTGGAATCGATTGTCGTAACCGATGGTTCGCCGGCGGCCGGGAAGCGAATCCGTGAGCTGACCTTGCGCACGCGTACCGGAGCGAGCATCGTGAGCGTTAAGCGCAATGGAGATATGATCGTGAATCCCGACCCCGACGAAGAATTGCAAACGGGAGACCAGGTCTGGCTGATCGGCAGTCCGACGCAGATCGAGTCGGCGTTGGCGGCGCTACAGGCCGGCCAGGCCTCTGGCGGAGTTTAGAATCAAGGAAGGAACCGATTGCTGCTTAACGTGGCGGAACGGTCCCAAAGTAATTCACTCGATTAAAATAAGGATAATAACCCCCTCCGGCGTTGCCCGTGTGAGCCACCACCGCGTCGCTTACGTCCCGACCGAAAATGATCCTTGGCGATTTGGCAGCAAGAAAGTGCAGCCGGCAAATCTGAAACGACGCCAAAAGCACGAGGAATAATCCACAACGCAAACAGATCCGCTTGAAAGTCACAATGAATGGAGTCACTCCGCAGGAGATATGTTCAATCAATTCCAGCAATCAAGCACGATTCCCAGCCCCCCCTCAGGAAATCAGGGCTGCGAGTGTTTTTGCCGGCCACGCCGCTATCGAGGTGACTCACTCTTATTCACGGTTCACGGTCTACGTCCCAACTCGACCAGCTCTTCGTGGGGCCATAGCATTCAGAATAATTGTCCATGATCGCAAAATCATTCTGAATCCGAAAACCGAATGCTCCATCCCGGACAAAGTAAAAATCTTGCGTGCGGATGAGGGACGGCACGTGCCAGCCAGCCCACCAACGGGGATCGGCCCGTTCTGGATAGTGACCGGTTGCTGCTCGTGCTTTCTCGATTTGCGGAATCAAAGATTCACAAAACGACCTGGCTGCATATTCGTCCCGCCATACAATTGCCTCGCATCCACCAATTAGCAAAACTGGCACTAAAGCTATTCCAAGACCAATTACCAAGAATATCTTCCAAACCGGTGTGGGCGCTGCCGGGCTCTGAGGCGTTTGGTTCATTTCGGGCTGGCATCTGATAATAATCGGATGAGGTCGGGTGTCCAAGGCTATCGCGAGCTCGCCAGTCGCGCACGGCCATTCTTAATCGCGCGTATTCCTAGGGACCTATTTGTCTTTTCAAACCAGCAAAGACCCTGTCCGTACTATGGCCTGGTCACCTGCACCCGCAAAAACCTCCGCCCCATTCCCTGCGCCGGATGGTTGTCGCTCACCGTTACGGTTTCGGTCGGTGATCCGACCCGCGAGATTTCGGTGGCCTGCGAGGTCATGACCACGTTCGTTCCGGAGTAACTCGCGATGTCGCTCCAGTTGATCACATCCATCGAAGCTTGCACGTGATAAGTGACCCCCTGCTCCGCCGGACGCCGTGTAAAAGAAACTCGCAGGTGGTTCGTACCCTGAATTGCCCCAACGCCCACCTGCGAGAAATTGTTCGACTTCCAATAATTCAATAGCTGGATCAATGCCAACGGCGTATTTGTCGGAGTTGCGTGATTCGCCTGGTCCACGGTGTTGATGCCATGACAGCTCGTGCACGTGCGGACCTCGCCAGCCGCGAAGGTCAGCCAGTAACGCTCACGCACGACCCCGGCGTTGTTCGTGTCGGTGAGCTGCCAGGTCAGCGCTCGGCGTGCGGGCACGATCGCGGCCATCGAACCATCCGGGCCCAGCAAGGTGCTGGCCAGCGGCGCGCCCGGCGGATTGTCCACGGCGGGATCGTGAAGATGCTGCGCGATGACGCGGCGGCCCGCGCGGGGAGAATTGGTGTTCCCATAGTTCAGGCTGCGCAATTGGTCGGCCTGAAAAATCTGGAGCGCGGCAATATCGTAGACTTTGCCCGCCTTGCCGACGGTCTGGTGATTCGTTCCGGCAATACGCAGATTGAACGGCTGCAATTGGTCCGCCCGATCACGGGTGGTCACGTCGCGGCTGACAATCAACGCCAGCTCGTGTGCGCGGAGATAGCTTTGAAACGCGGTGAGGTCCACGTTGGCCGCGGCGAAGGCGGCCAGTTCGGGAGCGGCGACGGATTCGCGCATGCTGGCCGTCCGGGCGCGGGCCACGACTTCGACGGGATCGAACTCCCACAGAAGATTCGTCTGCGTGACGAGGTAATCCGGGCTCCACCAACTCGCGCTATTCGTCAGGCCGCCGGTCAAGGGCTGGCCGGGAGCATAAAAGCCGTTGGTGAATTGCAGGAGCTTCAGACGGAAGTCGTAGCGCGAAGCCGGATAATTCGCGGTGCCGCCGCTGCCTTCGTAGAGCGCGTAAGCCGTATGCGAGGCGATCATGTAGCCGTCCGTGGTGCGCAGCGGCGTGCGGTAAAAACCCGTGTGATCGGCGGGAATGCTGTTGGAATTCTGCGCGTAAACGTGCGTGGACCGCGGTGTGAGATAGGTGACCCGCATGGAGGAGGCGTTGACGTTTGTTGCGCCAGTGAGGCTGATCAACTGCCCGCCGCAGTGCGTGCCGAACTCGGGCGCATCAATGCCGTAGAAGAGACCCGGCGTCGCGGGGTCTTCGGTGACGTGCAGAAAATTATCAATGGTGTTGGTGTTGTAATGATTTCCGAAATAGTAGAGGTCCTGCAGGTTGGCGTCGTTGGTGAACGACCGGTTGGCGTAGCTGCCACCGAGTTCGTGCCGGCCCACGTGATTAAGCGTTTCCTCTCCCGTGCCGTCTTCGTTGATCATCCAAGGGAAAAACTGGTTGAAGACGTGGCCGTTCACATTCATGCCGGCCAGCAGGTCATCACGACCAGAACGCGGTTCGGGAAAGACTTCGGTCTGGTTCGTCGTCGCGAAAGAGTTGGTAGATTCGTCGCTCCAATTGAACGTGCCATAGACCACCTTATTGCCCTCCGCGTCCGTGTCCGCCTGCTGATCGCGCTGGAGATGGTCCCAGCGCGCAAACACCACGCGACCGCCGCTGTCAAGGATCGGCGAAAAAGCGCCGCTCGGCGCATGGTTCAACATGAACAGATCACCCGTCGCCGGATTGAGACTCCAGAGACCAGTCACCGTCGGCTGCTCTTCATACTCGTCCAATTGCGGATAGAGATTCGCCTGGCCGTTCCGCGGGCGATCGCTGGTGAAGATGATCCGGTCATCCGTGCCATAGATCGGCGAGATGTTGTTATAATTGGTCGGTTGATTCGTGACCTTGGTAATCACCGGCGTGGACCCCGGCGTCGCGAAGTTCGTGATTTCGTAAATTTGCCAATAACGAACCGTGGCGTAATCGAACTGCGCTTTCGGCGCCCCCACCACCATGCTGAACACCGCCTTCTTCCCCGACCAATGAACGGAAGGCTGCCGCACGGCGATGCCGTTGGTATGTTGCGCGCCGTACCTGCCATACCCGGCCGCACGAGTTAGATTGGTAATGCTGCCGTCCGGATAGCGAATATACAAATCGCCGCCCCGGCCGCAGGAATCCGGGCTCGCCCGGTGATTGCCAAACACGGATGCGATCGTCGCAAAATCGCCGGGGATCTGGACCTGCGTGGCGAAGAGGATGGCGTTCGTCGGTCCGGCGGCGATGGCCGAGATCGCCCCCAGCGCAATCAAAAGGATCGCGCAGCCGAGGAGGCGGCCTGGGGAAATTCGGTTTTGCAACACCGCGGGCGACAATCTCACTTAAATCGCCTCCTTCGCCGACAGGTTCGACATGCGCCCACCCTGCCACACCGCCACCACGCACCCAATACGCCGTCCGGCGTATCCGGACTACTTCTCCTCGATGGTCCGTTCCTGCGGCTCCTTCGTCGCTTTCTTCGGCGGCGGCACCGGCTCCGCGTCCTTGTCCTTGATATTCCATTTTTGCCCCAGGCGGACAACCACCTGCTCGAGCATTTCCTGGTAATCACTGGCGTGCTTGTTGACCCGGATTTCCTTTTGGAAGAACGGATCGTCGTGCTCCTGCACCATGAAGACGTCGCAATCCAGGAGCACTTCGGTGTCGTCGAGATCGCGCTGGTGAATCTTCACCCGCTCCCACACCGCGCCGGTCAGCCAGTCGCCATAGACCAACGAGTTCATGAAATTACTGCGCCGCTCGTAAACCAGGAGCTCCGCGTCGGTGTCCCCCTTGTCATAGCCCGCCCGAATAAAAACCCATTTCACCGCCGCCTCGATTCTTTCCGGCGATTGATTGGTCACCACCACCGCCGCCAGCCGGCGGGAGCCCAGCTTTTCGGGCTTGGAAGTCGAGCAGCCCGCCACCAGCCATAAAGCCGCCAGGGCCAAAACGGGCGTGACACGCGCAAGCCACCGATGAATCCGCTGGGCATGAATCATAAATCGCTGATTGCAGGTTGGCTTTGGGCTCGTGGAAGTCAAGATTGCATACGGTAAGATCCCGCCGGGACGACCGCGACCGCAAGTCCGCGAGAGGCAGGGCGCCCCGCTCCGTGGAGAGGCGGTGGCGCGCCTGCGTCGCATGTGCGGCGCGATCGTCCGGGCGGGATTCCCCATCCCGCGGACGTATTCCTGCCTTTACAAACCCCGCCGTCGCTGCAAAGTTGTGCATCGAGTTCGAATTTCTTCAGTCCCATGAAAACTCTTGCTGCTTTGACTCTGGCCGGATTGATGCTTGCGGGATTTTCTTCCAGCGCTTCCGCCGCCGTCGGCGCCATTATTTTCGTCCAACCCACGGAGCTGGATTTTGGGAAAGTCCCCCTCAAAATCTGGGTCACCAACGCCATCACCATCGAGAATCTCGGCGACGCCCCCCTCGTGGGGAAGGCCACCGTGGCGGAGCCTTTCAAAATCATTTCCGGCGCCGAATACCGCGTGAACCGGCAGCAAAGCCACGTCATCCGGATTGCCTACACCCCCACCGGTAACCAGACCGACAAACAGACCATGACGCTGACCGGCAGCGGCAAGTGCAGCGCCACCCTGCTCGGCCATCTTTCAAACCAATCGGCGCCCGTCCCCAAACCGGTGACCAAGCCCGCCCCCGCCAAGACCTACTCGGACAAGTTCAACTAGGCGAAGCGGAAGGAGTTGCCTCTCTAGTTGTCGCCGCCGGTTAAGATTCTCCGCCGGACCGCGGCTGTCCCCAGCCGCAGCGCGCACAAATTGGCATGTGGCAAACGAATCGGTACGAACGCGCTCTACAAAACCCTACCCGCTGCGGCTGAGGCCAGCCGCGCTCCGCTTCAAATACCCCGCGCCAGTTTTGCCGCCCCAGCCGCCGCCCTTCCCGACTCCACCTGCGCAATCAGCGCAGGAAAAAACTCCGTAAAATCGTCCAGTAACCCGTCATAATTCGCTCGTAACACGCCGACCGCCTCCGCCAGCTTCACCGGCCGCCGCATTCGCATCTCAATTCTTCGCAGGGCGGTCTCGACGCCTTCTACCGTCTGGTACGAGCACAGCCAGTTATCCGCCCTCATCCGGCGGAAGCCCGCCAGAACATTCGGTGAAAGCCTCTCTCCCAAAGTCTCCACCGACTGATAAAACTCCTGCGCAAAATCCTCCAATCTCACCGGTGAGTAACGCTCCCACCCCACCGCCAGCAAATGATCGTACACGACATCCACGACGATACCGCCAACGCGCCGGTAATCCGACCCCAGCCGCGCGATGCTCCGGCGCACCACCGGGTGCGCATCCGTAAACGCATCAATCAACCGGTGGCACTGGATGCCTTCTGAAAATTCCGCGGGCATGGCGCGCAGTTCCCCGGCCGGCAAAATATCCGGCAGCAAATTCCCGATCCGATACTCCGCGGTGGGCTCGGAAAGATAGAGATGTGCCAGCCAGTTCACGCTTTCCGCATATTAATGTCTGGGCACGCGCAAAGCGAATATCCAAACACTCCAGGTCGAGGGCTCGCACGACGGCAAACAATTTTGGAGCGGAATTCAACAAATTCGAGTGAGCGGATGGCGGCGATTGGTTTTGACTTCTGGGCGCGGAGTTCTACTCTGTGCGACTCCGGTTCAGGAGACCCAACTCAATGGCTAAACTGACGGTTAAAGATCTTACGGTGCGCGGCAAAAAAGTGTTTGTCCGCGTGGATTACAACGTACCGCTCGTCGAAAAAGACGGGCAAATGGTGGTGTCTGATGCCACCCGCATCCAGGAAACCCTGCCCACCCTCCGTCTGCTCTGCGAGCAGGGCGCGAAGGTGATCCTGGCCGCGCATCTCGGCCGCCCCAAGGGCAAGCGCGAGGCGACCATGTCGTTGCGCCCCGTCGCCGCCAAGCTGGCCGACCTGCTCGGCCGTCCCGTGGCGTTCGTGGACGAATGTGTCGGCGAGAAGGTCGAAAAGACCGTCGGCCTCCTGCAGCCCGGCGACGTCGTGCTGCTGGAAAACCTGCGCTACCACGCCCAGGAAGAGGCCAATGATCCCGCCTTCGCTGCGCAGCTCGCCAAAGTCGCCGACGTGTACGTGAACGACGCTTTCGGCGCGGCCCATCGCGCGCACGCCTCGACCGAAGGACTGCCGAAACTGATCACCCAGCGCGGCGGCCAGGCTGCAGCCGGATTGCTGATGGAGCGCGAACTGAAATTTCTCGGCGACGAATTGGAAAACCCCGCCCACCCGTTCGTGGTGATTCTCGGCGGCGCGAAAGTCTCGGACAAAATCCTGGTGATTGATCGCCTCTTGGAAAAAGCGGACACCATTCTCATCGGCGGCGCAATGGCTTATACTTTCATGCTGGCGCAGGGCAAGAAGGTCGGCAAATCACTGGTGGAACCCGACAAGACCGACGTCGCCAAGGCCGCCCTCGCCAAGGCGAAGCAGCGCAACGTCAAGTTTCTGCTCCCCACGGACAACATCATCGCCACTGCGGTCAAAACCGACCGCGTGGACAAAAAGGGCCGGCCCGTCATGGAGTTTCAAAATCCGCGGGTCAATGCGGGGGACAATATCCCGGACGAGGCCGAAGGTTTCGACATCGGCCCGGCCAGCGCCAAAACTTTCAGCGACGAAGTCCGCGGGGCGAAAACCATTTTGTGGAACGGCCCGATGGGCATGTTTGAAGACGCGCGTTTTGCCGAAGGCACAAACACGGTCGCGCGCGCGGTGGCCGAGACCACGGAGAAAAACGGCGCCAAGAGCATCATCGGCGGCGGCGACAGCGTAAAGGCATTGAACCAGGCCAAGCTCGGCTCGAAGGTAACCTTCATGAGCACCGGCGGCGGCGCGAGCCTGGAATTTTTGGAGGGCAAGGAATTGCCCGGTGTGGCCGCTCTATCGAACAAGTAAAGCAATTCACAGTATTCACAGAGATGAACAAAGAACGGAAACTGATCATTGCGGGCAACTGGAAGATGAACAAGACGGTCGCCGAGGCCGTGGACCTGGTAAAGAGTCTCAAGATCGAGCTGACCAACGTCCGCGAAGTCGACGTCGTGGTTTGCCCCCCCTTCACCGCCCTGAGCGAAGTGTCGCGGGTCATTCTCGACACCAGCATCCGCCTGGGCGCCCAGAACATGAGCGAGCACAATGTGGGCGCTTATACCGGCGAAATCGCGTCGGTCATGCTCAAGGAATTCTCCGTGCGCTACGTCATCCTGGGCCATTCCGAGCGCCGCCAGTATCAGAAGGAATCGGACGCCCTGATCGCCGCCAAGGCCAAGGCCGTCTTGAGCGCCGCTCTCAAGCCGATTATTTGCATCGGTGAAACCCTTTCCGAACGCGAATCCGGCCAGACCAACACCGTTTTGGAGACCCAATTGAAGGGCAGCCTCGCGGGGCTCGACAAGGAGCAAGTCGTTGAAACTGTGCTTGCTTACGAACCCGTCTGGGCCATTGGCACCGGCAAAACCGCCACTTCTGCCCAGGCCCAGGAGACCCACGCCTTCATCCGGGGTCAACTGGTGTCCCTGTATGACGAAACAGTTGCCCGCCGCGTGCGAATCCAGTATGGTGGCAGCGTCAAACCGTCCAATGCGCGTGAATTGATGAGTCAGCCGGACGTGGATGGCGCATTGGTGGGCGGAGCTTCTCTCGAGGCGCGCACCTTCGCCGAAATCATCAAGAATTCAATTTAGTATAGTTTATGATTTATTTGATCGGTCTGTTGACGGTGGTCCTGGTGCTGGACTGCGTGGTGCTCGTGTTCCTGGTGCTCTTGCAGCTCCCCAAGAAGGAAGCCGGCGCGGGCCTGGCCTTCGGGGGCGGGGCGACCGACGCCCTTTTCGGCGCGGGCGCCGGCAATGTGCTGACCAAGATCACCAAGTATTCGGCGACGATTTTCTTCGTGCTCGCTTTGTTGCTCTCGGTGCTGCAGAGCCGCATGCATGCGCGGGATGCCTCCGGATCCGACTTCGAGAAGCGCCTGAAGGAGACGCCTGCGGCCGCCGCTGCCGCCGACAGCGCCGCACCGGTTACCTCCAGCACAACCAAGCCCTCGCTGGTACCCGCGAGTGCCGCGGCTTCGAACGCCGTGAAGGCTCTTTTATCGGCCGAAGATACGAACACGCCAGCCAAGCCCGCTCCGGTCGTTACTCCGCCTCCTTCGACCAAGCCATAGGGCAAATGACGAAATCCGACCCCGAAAGCGTTTGGGGTGCATGTCGAATGAGGAAGCCCAGAAGGGCGGGTTGATCATTTAGCGGCTTCAAGCTCGCTTCGACATTCGTAGTTCGAGCTTCGGACTTCTTTCGTCATTCGACGTTCGGGTTTCGTCCTTCCCCTAATCCTCATCCTTCGTCACTGACACCGCCCAAACCGGGTACGGTGCGTCCGATCCCTTCTGCGCATTCCACAAGATGCGGTTAAAAAGGTCTTCGGGAGCTTTGTCCACTTCGTCCAAAGGAAGTTTCTCGGACGCGAGCGCAAATCGCTTCTGCACCGGATCATGGATGGCCTTGAGATCCGGGTTCATTTGATCGAGCGGGATGTTATTCGTTTTCGCCGAATAGGTGGCGAAATCGGGCTCGGCGTTGAAGCATTCGGTCATGGGTTGCGCTGTGGCATCGAGCTGGTTCATGGGCGGGAGGCCGAGCATGAGTTCGATGGTGCGCAGGAGGCTGGTTTGGTTGTAGGCCGCATGGATCACGCCCCGCTTCCGGCTCCAGGCACTCGCCACGTAAGCCGTCGTGCGGTAGCTGCTTACATGATCGAAGCCGGCCTGGGGGTCATCCTCGATGGCAAAAATGCAGGTGTCCTTCCAAAACCGGCTGCGGCTGACGGCATCCACAATCTGGCCGAAGGCGAGATCGTTGTCGGCCACCTTGGCGGCGGGCGTCGGACTCTTGGCACGGGTGGCCATCGTGTGATCGCACGGCAGCATCATGACCACAAGATTCGGCAGGTCGCCGTTGCGCTCGTATGCTTTCATTTCCGTGATAAAGCGCTCCGCCCGCACCACGTCGGGCACGGCGAGATTGAAGCCGGTGACGTTCGGGCAGAAGTTGTTGCGGATGGATTCAATCGCTGGTTTGCAGGCGACGACGGTATGGTCGGTGCCGTTCTTGAAATCGTTGTAATAGTCCACGAAACCCGGAGCGCCCTTTTTCTTCTCATCCTTCCAGCGGCTCTGGTCCAGGCAGAATTCGCTGTAAACGCGCAGCGTTTTCTTGTGCTTCAACGCGTGGTCCCAAATGAATCCGGCGGAAGAATACGCCAGCGCGTCGATGGCGTTGGGCGTCGAACCATACGGATAACTCCGCGGCCAGCCGGCGAATGACTTCTCGATGTAATCGGACGCAAACGCGCTGTCCGCCCATTGATGTCCATCGGCGCTGCAAACACCCGAGCAGCGGGTGTTGTCGAGCAGCACAAAGTCGCGGCAGAGGGCGTGCTGGTTCGGCGTGATCTTTTCCCCAAAAATGCACAGCGTCGGGTCACCGTTGCCTTCCTTCATGTCGCCGAGCACCTGGTCGTAAGTGCGGTTCTCCTTGATGATGTAAATCACGTGCTTGAATACCGACGGCTCCCCCACCCTTTCCGGCACCGGCCGCGGGGCCATCCCCGGTCGCGCCGGCAACAGCGCGGTTTCCATCAGCGCCCGACCATAATTCTCCGTCACCGCGCGCGTATATTTATCAAGTTTCGCTTTGCTGGGGACGGGAATGATCGAGACGGTCCCAAAATACTGGTGGCTGTTCAGCTCCACCTTTTCACCGGCGGGAAAGCGCTTGCCGGAGCCGATGCCTTTGATATTCGCCACGCAAAGGCGGTCATGTTTTGCATCCAGCGAAATCGCGCCCGGATACCAGCCCGTCGGAATCAACCCGGTCAATTCGCAATGCCCCGGCTCAAACTTCACGACCGCCACCGCGTTCTGCGTGCCGTGACAGACATAGAGAATCTTGCCCGCCCGATCGAAGGTGAGCGCGTTGGGACTCGCCCCAAACAAATCCTTCGGCTGCCATTGCAGGTGAAAATCTTCGACGATCTTGTCCGTCCCCGTGTCAATGATGCTCAGCGTGTCGCTCCCGGCGTTGGCGCACACGACGAAATGTTGATCCGGTGAAATGGCCAATGCGCACGCATGGAATCCCGCCAGGATTTCGGACTGCGTCTTGCCGCTCTTCAAATCCACCACCGACACCGAGCCTTCGCTCGCGATGAAGCGCACCGGGTCCACGCGAACCAGCGTTCCCTGCCCCGCCGGCCCCGTCGGACCGTGTCCATCCGGCCGCGCGCCGCCCCAATTGCTCACGTAGGCCTTGTCGCCTGCCAGCACCACGTCATACGGCGCCACACCCACATCGAACAACCGCCGCGGCTTGCCGCTGGCGAGGTCCAGTTCGAGCAGCCGGTTCGAGAGATTCAACACCACGTACAGCCGCTTGCCATCCACCGACAGCGCCAGTCCCGCCGGGATATCCGTTTCGTGCGCACTCACGCCTGAAGGCGGCACCTTGATGGAGCGCAACGGCGTCACCTTGTGATTCGTGCCCACGCCGAAGACCTTGATGCTCCCGCCCACATTCGAGAGATAGATCATCCGCCCGTCCGGTGAAAAGATGAGCCCGGTGTAACTGGCCTGACCATGTTTGTCCGGTTTGAGGTTGAACTCCGAGCCGCTGTCCGAGCCGTCCTCCTTGCCGGAGCCGGAAGGCAAATCCACGCGCTGCAGGATCTTTCCCGTGCGCGAATCCATCACGATCAATTCCGCCGTTTTGCCCGATGCCACCACAATCTCTCCGTCCGGCGACGCCGTGATGACCTGTGGGCGCAATCCCGGCAGTTCCACCTGGATGCCCGCCGGAGTGAGAAGTTGGTTCACGGGGACAGAGATCGCAGGCGGGAGCACCAGATCATTGCCATTGGTTTCGGCCGAGACAGCGGCAAAAGACAACAGACCACTTGCCAGTGAAAGGAAAAGAGCGCGATTGAACATTTTACGCGTTCACAATGAACCGATGATGAAGAAAAAAGTAAACCACGGATTCACACGGATAAACCAGCGCTCAAATGACGAAATCCGAATGATGAAAGAAAGACAAATCCCGAAGCCCGGAAGGGCTGGCTGATCATTCAATGGCTTCGAGCTCGCTTCGACATTCGTGCTTCACGCTTCATTCGTCATTCGTCATTCGGATTTCAAGATTTTAGCGCTACATCGCCGTCCACCCACCATCCACCGGAATCGCGGCGCCGGTGATATAAGTGGCTTCATCGCTCGCGAGGAAAGCGGCCACGGCGGCGATTTCTTCCGGCCGGCCAACCCGTCCGAGAAAGGTTTTGCTGAGCTGGCGTTGGTGCAATTCGCTGCCCGGTTCGGGGGAGATGCGGGTTTGAATCGCGCCCGGGCACAGGGCGTTGACGCGAATATTATCCGGGCCGTAATCGTAAGCGACACTGCGCGAGTACCCGACCAGGGCGGTTTTGATGGAGGTGTAAGCCGCGGAGTTGCGCCCGCCGACGAGGCCCTGGATCGAGGCGATGTTGATGATGGAGCCGTCTTTCTGCTTCACCATGAAAGGCAGGACCGTCTTGCAAAACCATTGCGTGCCCATGAGCGAGACGCGGAAGCACTTCTCCCATTCGTCATCCGGAGCTTCGCCCGCGTTGTGCCATTTGGGGGCGATGTAAGCGGCATTGTTGCAAAGAATGTCTATGCGGCCATTATGCGCGGCAGCGGCCTGAACGACTTTGGCGATTTGATCGGGCTGGCTGACGTCACAGGGAATGTAGGTGGCATTGAATCCGGAATTCCGCAGCTCCGCCGCCACGCTGCCGCCCGGCTCGGCATCCAGCGAACACATGAACGTCACCGCGCCCTCGGCCGCGAAGCGTTCAGCGATCGCGCGGCCAATGCCGTGCCCCGCCCCAGTGACGATGGCTACTTTACCTTCGAGTCGCATACCTCCCTCCATCGTAGCAGCCGAGGTAACGAGGCTCCATTCAATTTGAACGCGTGAAGGCTTCCGACGTAATGGAGCTTCGTCAACCCGGCGGCTACGAGATCTGCATATTTGCAAGCGGCTGCCCTTTACGGCCGGTTTTGGCGCGAGTGATCGTCGTGCGGGCAAGATTGGCGACGTATAGCTCATCACCATTCGGACCCCCGAACGCCATATTCGTCGGGCTGCCGAGCAGAATCGCCCAGCGATCCCACGCAAATAGCGTCTTCTCACGCGCGGGGCTGATGCGCCAGATTTCGTCCGAAGCGTAACAGCAGACGTAAAGGTTTCCCTCGGCGTCGAGCACAAGACCGTCCGGCATCCGGCCGCAACCAGTGGCATAAACCTCATGCGGACCGACGCGCCCATCGGAAAGAATCGAGAAACGGAAGACGGAATCCGAATCGCTCTCTACCATGAAAAGGAATTTCTCGTCGGCACTGAGCGCGAGACCGTTCGCGTAGCCAAAGGGCCCCGCAATCTCCTCCGCTTTGCCTGCCGCACTGATACGCAGGAGGCGCCCATTGCGCTTCTTCCAATTTCCAGAATCCGTGACGTAATAGGTGCCGCCCCGTGCGAAGACACCGAAATTCGAGCAGATGATTTTCTGATCGCCAGCGTGGCTGGCAACAACGGCGGACGATCCATCCGGACTCACGCGAACAATGCCCTGCTGCGGATTGCACACCCAAAGTTCGCCACCCGGCGAAAATGCCAGCCCGGCGTTGAAACTTCCCAGGCTGGCGATCTGCTTCACCGTTTTCTCCGGCGTGATTCGATAAATCTGTCCCGCTTCCCCGCCCGCCCACAAATCCCCCGCCGCATCAAAAGCCACACACTCCGAATGATCCACGCCGGTGGCGAAGATTTCGAAGGACTCGATGGCCAGTTCGGGCGTCATGCAAGGAGACGGTGGCGCATTGGCTGAAAAATGTGAAGCGGGAATCTAAATGACGAAATCCGAGTGACGAATGACGAAAGAAGCACGAATGAATAAAGCCCTAAACGACGACTATTGATTCCTTTTTCGAGCTTCGGGATTCTTTCTTCATTCGACATTCGGATTCCGTGCTTCACCCTGCTCTTTCCCAAACTCACTGCCTCGCCTAAGCTGTCGCAAATCAAGACAGGCCGTGAAAGACGCGGACATTACGTTCATCGAGCAGGAACTGAACATCAAGCTGCCGGACTCATACCGTCCGGCCCTCGTTCCGATACGCCTCCGGGCGTTGGAAGGCAACACCGACCATCAGCTTTGGGACGATGCGAAGGCATTGGTGAAGCTGAACCAGGACCTGCGCGCCGGTAGTCGTTACCGTCCGGCTTGGCCGCCGCACATGTACGCGGTGGGCGATCCACATGGCGATGAACTCATCGCGATCGACACCCGCTCTCCCGACGGTCCAGTCTGGTGGCTGGACCACGGCATGATTGACAACAAAGGCAGCTACCAGTCGCACGCCAAGTTCGCGGATTGGATCGAGGAATATTACCGGGACCTTCGTTCGGACATGGAAGGCGACGGAGAGGATCCCGATGCAAAACCGAAACCACCCGAACCGGCGACCGCCAAAAGAGCGCTTCGGGATTTACTGACGCTTTTTCTTACGGCCGTCGTCGGTTTGCTGGCGTTGCTGGCCTTGAGGGGAATAATACATTGGTTCAAGCATTGAATCCAATGATGCAGCCCGACATCCCACCGACCATCCGCCGCGCCGAACTGGGCGATATTCCGGCCCTCACGGAGATTTACAACGAAGCCATTCTCACAACGACCGCCACCTTTGACACCGAACCCAAGACCATCGAGGAGCGAACACTCTGGCTGAAATCGCGCAGCGAACGGCATCCGGTGCTGGTGGCGGTGCTGGATGGCAAAGTCGTGGGCTGGTCGGCGCTGACAGCGTTTTCCGACCGCAAGGCGTATGACGTCACGGCGGAGACTTCGTTTTACGTTCACTCGGCTTATCGCGGCCGCGGAATCGGCCGAAAGTTAAAGGACGCAATCATCGCCGAGGCGCGAAAGCTCGGATATCACTCGCTGGTGGTGCGGGTAACAGAAGAGAGTCTTGCCAGCGTGCATTTGAATGAACAGGCGGGGTTTGTGACGGTGGGAATTCTAAAGGAAGTGGGGCGGAAATTCGGACGGCTGCTGGATGTGCGGATTATGCAGAAAATGCTAAAGGAAAATCCGAAGCACGAATGACGAATCCCGAAGGAATTCCGAAATTCGAAGCCGAAAGCTCAGCGCGGCAGGCATGTTTCGGATTTCGGTCATTCGGGCTTCTTTCGTCCTTCGTCATTCGGATTTCGTGCTTTCCTCATACCCATGTGCCCGCGCCGGCCAGGTGATGATGAAGACCAGCGTGCCGAGGGCGGCGATGATGATCAGTCCCAGCATCCCGGCATCCCAACCGTGGTGTTCGACCAGGTAGCCCAACCCCCACCCTGAAAGCACCGTGCTCAGGTAGCCAAACAGCCCGGTCAGACCAACGGCAGTGGCGGCGGCGCGCTTGGTCGCGAGATTCGCGGCGGCGATGCCGATCAGGCACTGCGGTCCGTAGATGAAGAAGCCGCAGATAAAGAGGCACAGGACGTTCAACATCCAGTTCTGCCCGGCCAGCTTCCAGAAGCACCAGATGGAAACGCCGGCCAGCGCCATGAAAAAGGCGCCGGCGCGCATCGGCCGGCCGCCGAAGAACCGGTCCGTCAACCAGCCGCCGCAGAGGGCGCCGAGCAACCCGGAAAACTCGAACGCCCCGATCATCCAGCCGGCGTGCGACAGCTCCATGTGCCGCGCCTGTTTGAGAAAGGTGGGACCCCAGTCGAAAATCGCGTAACGGAGGACGTAGACGAAGAAATTCGCGAACGCAATGAGCCAGATATACTTGTTGTTGAAGACGTGATGGCGCAGGAATTTGAAAAAGTCCGCGCGGCTCGTCTCGCCCGCGGCGGAATGCGTGCCGGGCGGCTCGGGCAGTCCCACCGATTCCGGCGTGTCCGGCAGCGTGCACCAGAGCCAGACCGCCACCGCCACCGCGATGCCCGCGGGAATAAAAAAACACCAGCGCCAGCCGCCTCCCACCAGGTATCCGCACAAAATCACGATCAGGCAGCCGCCAATGGAATGCGAAGTGTTCCAAATGGACATCTTGATCGGCAACTGCCGCGGCGTGAACCAGTGCGTCAGCAAACGCGCGCATGGCGGAAAACCCATGCCCTGCACCCACCCATTCAACATCCAGAAGAGGCCGATAAACGCCAGCGCCGACGTCCAGCCGACCATGAAATTCAAAACTGCCGACGCCGCCAGGCCGATGACGAGAAAGGAGCGGGCGTTGCAGCGGTCACCGAGGAAACCGTTGAAGAATTTCGATACGCCATAGACGACGCCGTGCAGCGTCAGGATTTTGCCCAGATCGGATTTGGATACGCCGAGCGTCGTCTCCATCACCGGCTGGGCAATACTCCAATTCTTGCGCACGAAATAGAAGGCGGCGTAGCCAATGATCGAAGCAATCAACACCCGCCGCCGGTAGGCGCGGTAACCCGCATCCACGGCGACCGGATCGGAGAGCTGCGTGGCCGCGGGCGGGTCCGGCCGGAAAATGTGCCACCACCAGGGGGATTGCCCGGACGCTCGCGGCGGGGGTCCGGGGTCGGCGGAATTCATGCGCGCACACGCTAGCCGACAAGGCACAGCGCGGGAACCTCAAAAGTCGTGAATGTTCATGCAGCGGCGCCATCCCCCGGCCGTGTAACCAATAGGGCCGTTTTGTAACCGACGTGTAACCGCAAATGTAACCGATAAAACATCGCTTTCACCCAATGTTTATGCGGTTTGTAACCGTGTAACCGATAGATTAGGGGGGTATACCCCCATCACTTGCGGAGCCGGTAGAAAACACTGCCATTTCCCAGATCCATGGGGATGGTGATCTGGTTGCTGCTCACCCCGGGGACCGGATGCCAGTCGGCGGCATTGGTGGTGATGCCGGGGGGGGCGTTGTTGGTTTCGGCTTCGAGAATGTAGGTGCTGTACGCCGTGCTCCACGACAACGTAAGGTTGCTCCCGGAAACCGAATTGGTCAGATACGGCGGCGTGGCCGGTTCGGTGCCGACAACCTCGATGTTCCAGTCACCCGAGGTGATGGAGTTCGACCAGAGCAGTCCCGACCCGAGCACCGGCAGGTTGGTGCTGGCAAACGAATGCACGTAAGCGGCGGCATGCAGGAGCGTGAATTTGTTTCCGGCGCTCAGGGCGGTATTCCCCGCGAAATTCACCGTCAGGCTGCCGCCGAGATCGATCGTGCCGCTGGTTGTGGTGATTTTGTCCGCCGCGAGGGTGATGTTGGTCTTGGTGATGTCCATCACGGTCGCCCCGGCGAGATTGACGCCGCCACTGACCGTAAGGGTCGCCGCAGCGCCGGTGAGACCAGGCGCAACCGTCGTGCCGGAGGGTGAAGTGACGATGCCAGTAATGGTCCCATTTCCCTTGAGCGTTTGGGTGTTCGCGAGCGTCAAGGTTTGGTCCGTTCGCTTGCTGGCGTCCAGGGTGCCGCCCGCCATGGCGATGTTCGCGGCGCGCGTGACGGACGCATTGTTGCTTAGAATCACGGTGCCGGTCTGCACGCGAAGATCACCAGAAAATGAATTCGACGCGGTGAGGAGCAGCGTGCCGACGCCGGTGCTGGTGTTGCCGCCTTCGGTGTGGCCGCCGGGGGCCTTTGCCAGAGTGCCACTCCCGCCGATTTCACCATCCACCACGAGCGTCATCGTGGTGGCAAAGACATCGAACACATTGCTGCCGCTCAGATTGATGGGCCCCTGCAAATCGGTGTACGGCGGGTAGGATGCGCTGAAGAACCGGCCCATGATGCAGCCGTTCGTCATCGAGATGGGCTTATCGAGCACCGTGGGGCCGTTGTGACAGAATTCGACCGCGGCGTTGCTGCGGATAATAAGGGTGTTCGTGTTGGCGCCGAGGTTTACGTAGGCCTGGATGCTGAGGATGCCCCCGAGGCAGTCGATATTTCCCAGGCCGGTGTTCCACGTCCAACTTGAATTGTAGCTGGTGAAGGAGATCTGGTTGGTGCCGGCCTTGGTGAGATTGTAGCCATTGGCACGCAGGCCGGGCTCGGTGCTGGTCGAGTTGAGGGCACTGAGATCCCAGCGGGTGGTGCCGCCGAAGGTGGTATCGCCCGTGAGCGTAACATCGTTCAGTGCGTTGCCCTGGGAAGCGCCGCTGTTGATGATGGCGCCCGCGGAATTCACACCCGAACCGGAGGCAATGATGGGTTCGTTGCCGAGATTGAAACCGTTCACGTCCAGCGTGCCGCCGTTCGTGAGGACAGTGACATCCGCGGTGCTGCCCAAGGCGAGGGCGTTGCCTGCGCGTAGAATGCCCTCGTTCACCGCCAGCGGCCCGCTGAAGGTGTTGGCGCCGGACAGCACGGTGGTGCCAGGGCCGGTCTTGAACAAGTTTCCATACTGGCTGATCAGCGCGGTGATGGTTTGCGTGCCGCGAGGTTTGAAAGTGAGCGTGCCGTAATTCTGAACCTCCCCGGTCCCGATGCCCCCGTTTGCGGTTGAGCCGTCACCCACCTGGACCGAGTACAGGGCATTGATGACTGTCCCGCCCGAATAATCATTGGTCGTCAGCAGCGTCAAACCGCCGCTGGTGTTCGCCGTCAGGCCGCCCGCGCCGCTGAGCTTGCCGCTGCCGCTGAAGGTGTAAGCATTCGTGCCGGTGACGACAACGGATGTAGGTATGAGCGTGCCGACCAGGCTTACGGGCGGAGTCGCAGAACCGTTATCGTCGAACGTCACGGCATCGAGATTGTAGAACATCTCGGTGTTCGGACCGGCGCCGGCATTCCAATTCGACGAAGTAATCAAGTTCCACAGATTCGCCGCACCATCGCCCGACCACGTTAAAGCGGCCGAACCGCTGCCGCCAACGGTGAGGGTGAGCGTGTTCGGCGTGTTCGTATCGAACGTGAACGTGGAGCGGCTGTTGGCCACGCTGCCGCCGACCGCAATGTTCACCGCGGGATCGCCGACGAAGGTGCCAAACGTGGCGATGACATACGTGCCATTTGCAAAGCCAGCTACGGGATTAATGACCAAGGAGTTCGTTCCATCGAGTTCCAGCGCGCCGCTCACGGCAATGGAGTCGCTGCTGGAGCCGAGATCAAGCTTCAGAGATGAATTGGTGAGCGTCATGCCGCCAGTCACCTTCAGAAGTCCCGATGTGCCCACGCCCGCCGGCGCCAGCGATTCCCCGGCATAGGCCGTGAAGGTCGTCGCCGGAGCACGCGCGACAATGTTCGTGGTGGAAAGCGTGTCGTAATTGGTGATGCTCGCGACACCGATGTTGAGGTTGTCCACGGTGATATTGCCGGCAACGGAATCCCCGCTTGGTTTCAGGTTCACCAAGGCCCCATTGGTGACCGTGAGCGTGGTCGTGCTGACATCAGCGCCGCCGTCCACGATGTTTCCGGGCACTGTAACGGTGCCGGCATTCACGTTCAGGGTTCCAGTGGTGGTGTCGCTATTGCCCGCGGCAAGGAATCCCAGGCGGATATCCGAGCTGACTTTGAGGAGGCCGGTGCCGTTCACATTGACGGTGCCGCGGCCCACGCTGCCGCCGCCGAAAGTTTGGTAGCCGATTTCGACGGTCGTCGCATCGATTGTGCCGAGGTTGAAGGTCAGCGTGCCGGTACCGTCGCCCGTCGCGTCCACCGTCTGGCCTTTGCCGACATAAAGGGTGCCCACCGTTGCGTCGACGGTGCCGCCGGTGAGGTCAATCAGGCCGGTGGCGCCGGTTCCGCTCGCGGAACCAAGATCCTCGCCGATATACCAGGTGCCGCGGCCCGTGCCGGCTTTGTTGCGGAATTTTGCCGTAGGGCTCGCAAGGCCGGTATTAAAATTAAGCGCGCCGTTGCCTTTGCGGCTGCCGATACGCAACGTGTCCACATTGATGCTGTTCGTCTGGCCGAGGCGGAAAGCGCTTTGGGCACCGCCGTTGTTGAAGGACTCGGACACCGTGATGGAAGTGGCCGTGATCATGTTCGTCCGCGCCAGCAAAATATCACCGCAGGGGCGGTTGTTGCTGAGGCTGGTGTTGCCGTCGGAATTGATGGCCAGGTTGATGGCGCTCAAGCTGGCGGCGAAGGTATCCAGGCCGACGAGGTTCAAGGTGGCCTTGTAGGAACCAGCGAGGCCGGTGTTGTTGGTGCCCTGACAGACGATGAGCGTGCCCGTGGTGTTCGTGAGACCAAAGGTCGCATTGCCTTGAATCGTGGCGACGACGGTCTGATTAAAGTTTGGCCCCGCCTGCCCGGTGCCGACAAACATCGCCGGCGTGGCCCCGGAACCGGAGACGACCAGGTTGTTCGTGAGGCGGACATTGTGAAACCCGGACGTGTTCGTAAAGCGGATGGATTTCACCGCGTTCGCAAACGCGGCGTCCACGATGTTGTTGGAATTGCCGCTCGGGCCGGAAGTACCGGTGGCGTCCAATGAGCCAAAGACAACGTCGTCAGCGGTAGTCGGTTTGGACGGCGTCCAATTGGCATTGTTACTCCAGAGTTTGTCGCCGGCCACGCCGTTCCAGGTCTTATCCGCGGAGAAAATCTGCGTGTTAGTGAAAAAACCGAGAAGGATGGTTAGTGAGAGGATGCCCCGAATTCTACAGTGCCGCATAATATCCTGAACTATTTAAAACTTAAGGGCGAAGGCTAATTCGGGAGTAGAACATAGTAAAGCCACTTTGATTTTGTTCTGCTCCGGCGTGTGCCTGGATAACCCGCTCTGCCAAGATCCGCAGGTCTGTTTTCCGCTTTGCGTTTTGGCGGCATTTCGCGCTTAATCCCCCGCCATGAAGATTGTTTTAGCTTACTCGGGCGGTCTGGACACCTCGGTCATTCTCGCCTGGATCAAAGAAAAGTACGACGCGGAGATCATCGCCTATTGCGCCAACATCGGCCAGGCGGAGGAACTCAAAGGCCTCGTGCCCAAGGCCCGCAATACGGGCGCTTCCAAATGCATCGTCGCCGACCTGCAGGAGGAGTTCGCGCGCGACTTCATTTTCCCGATGATCCAGGCCAGCGCCGTTTACGAGAGCCAGTATTTTCTGGGCACCAGCATCGCCCGGCCACTGATCGCCAAGGGCATGGTGGAACTCGCGCTGAAGGAAAAGGCGGCTGCCATCGCGCACGGAGCGACCGGCAAAGGCAACGATCAGGTGCGCTTCGAACTGACCGCCGCCGCGCTCGCACCGGACCTCCAAGTGATCGCGCCCTGGCGTGACGAACGATTCCGGGCGGACTTCCCCGGTCGCGCGGAGATGATCGCCTACTGCGCAAAGAAGAAGATTCCCGTGCAGGCCTCGGCGAAAAAGCCATACTCGATGGACCGCAACCTCCTGCATATCTCCTTCGAAGCCGGCATTTTGGAAGATCCGTGGCTGGACGCTTTCGATCCGAAGAACAAAGACATGTTCATCCTGAGCAAATCCCCCGAGGACGCGCCGGACAAGTCGGAGTATGTGACGCTCGATTTCGTGAAGGGCGACTGCGTGGCGGTGAACGGGAAGAAGCTGAATCCCCTTGGTGTCATGCGCGCGCTGAATGCGCTCGGCGGCAAACACGGCGTCGGTCGCGTGGACCTTGTGGAAAACCGTTACGTAGGGATGAAGTCGCGCGGCGTCTACGAAACGCCCGGCGGCGCCATCCTTCACTTCGCGCACCGGCAGATGGAAACGCTCACGATGGATCGGGAAGTCATGCACTTGCGTGACTCGCTGATTCCGCGGTATGCGGAGTTGGTGTATTACGGGTATTGGTTCGCGCCGGAACGGCTGGCGCTGCAGGCGCTCGTGACCGAGAGCCAGAAGAACGTAACCGGCACGGTGCGGGTGAAGCTCTACAAGGGCAATATCATGGTCGCCGGCCGCAAGTCGAAGGTGAGCCTGTACAATCCGGCGATCGCCACGATGGAGGCCGACCCGACGAAGGCTTACAACCAGGATGACGCGACTGGCTTCATCCGGTTGAACGCGCTGCGCTTGAAGGTTGCGGCGAAGGTTCACGGCAAGAAGAGATAAGCGTTCTGGCTGCCGGAGCGCCCGTCTCTGAACGGGCGAGTTACCGTACATCCTTATCAACGCGCCCGTTCAGACACGGGCGCTCCTTACACTTTCAGCATCGCCGCCGCGTGCTTGCGCGCCGAATCGGTCTGGCCGCCAAGCATACGTGCCAGTTCCGTGACCCGCTCGCTCTCGGATAACAACGAAATCTCCGAGACGGTTCGCCCGCCCTTGACTTGCTTCGACGCCAGGTAGTGCGCAGTGGCCGCGGCCGCCACCTGCGGCAAGTGCGTCACGCATAGCACCTGTCGCTTGCGGGCGATCTGACGCATCTTTTCGCCGACGGCATTGGCGGTTTCGCCGCCGACGTTTGCATCCACTTCATCGAAGACAAGCACCGGCACCTGGTCCTCCGCGGCCAGCACGGTTTTGAGCGCGAGCATCACGCGGGCGAGTTCGCCGGAGGAGGCAATGGCGCGCAGCGGGCGTACGGGTTCGCCGGGGTTGGGCGCGAATTGAAACTCAATCGTGTCAAAACCACTCAGAGGCGGTTCACCGTTTTTCGCAGCCGGGGCCGGGAAATCCGCGCTGGTCAGCCCCACTTCAAAACGGCTCTGTTTGAAACCCAGGTCAGCCAACTGCGCGCTCACCGCCTTCGACAACTGCGGCAGCAGCTTCTTGCGTTTCGATGAGAGCGCGCTGCCGGCCTTCTGGATTTGTGAATCAATCTTTTCCAGTTCGGCATTAAGCCGGGCCAGCTCCTCGTCGCGCTGTTCCAGGCTTTGCAATCTGGTCCGCGCTTCCTCGCCAAAGGCGATGACCTCGGACAGATTGGTGCCGTACTTCCGTTTCAGGGAATGGATCAGGTTCAGACGCTCTTCCAATTCCTTCAAGCGGGCCGGGTCCACGTCCACCTTGTCCGCGTAGCGCGACAATTCCGCCTGTAATTCGCGCAACGCCGAGACTGCCTGTTCATGAATCGCACCGAGGTTGGCTGCCGAACTGTCGACTCGCTGCAAATCGTGCAAAATCCGCCCCACGGCACCTGCCTGCGTGAGCAGCGAAGTCTCGCTTTCGCCGAGGGCATCCAGGGCCGCCTGCCCCAGCTCCAGCAACCGCGCTGCGTTGCTCGCGCGCTGGTAATCCTCCGTCACCTGCTGCTCCTCGCCTGGCTGCAATCGCGCGGCGCTGATTTCGTTCGCCTGGAACCGCAGCAGCTCCAACTGCCGCGCATAGGTCTGCTCGTCCACGATCAGGGCGGCCTTTTCCGCGATGACTTTCGCGCGTCGTCTGACCATTTCCGCGAAGGCCGCCCGCTCCTCTTCCAATTTCCCAAATGCATCCAAAATATCGAGCTGGCGCCCGGCGTTGAGGAGGGATTGATGCTCATGCGGTCCATGGATATCCACCAGCCATTCGCCCATCGTGCCCAAAATGTTCAGCGTGGTCGGCGTTCCATTGATGAACTGGCGATTGGTGCCACTGGTGGTAAAAACGCGCTTCACCAAGAGCTGCCCGTCCTCGCACGGTTCCAATCCATTCTGGTCCAGAAACTGAGCGAGCGGCGCTTTGAGTTTGCTGACGTCAAACACCGCCTCGATGGAGCAACTGTCGCTCTCGCCACGAATCTGCCCGCGATCGGCGCGTTCGCCCAGCACCAGGCTCAGCGCCCCGATGAGGATGGACTTTCCAGCGCCCGTTTCGCCGGTGATCACATTGTATCCCGGCTGAAAATCGAGCGTCAGGTCCGGCACCAAGGCCAGGTTTTTGATGCGCAACGTTGTCAGCATGGCGGTTTCGCGCGAATGAATCTGGTTGCTGGGGCTGGGTTCGGCAAAAGAAAAAGCAATGATTCTCTCTCAGGCAAGGATGTCTATTCCATATTGCGGCGCGAGGGCTCGCATGCGGGCAATATCCTCGGGCGTGGGTTTGACGGGGCGGGAATCCAGGCCGGGCATTTCGTGGCCGACGGCCTCAAAAAATTTTTCAATCCCGGCCGGCATGCCGATTTCCAGCACGCGCGCGTCCTCTGAACCTGTGTTGCGAAAGTAGTGGGGAATGTCCCGCGGCGCGAAAAGCGATTGCCCCGAAGCGATGCGTTGCGGCTTTCCATCCAGGTAAATTGTTATCTCTCCGGTCAGCACCAGAAATGTCTCGTCCTCGCGATGATGCACATGCGGCGGCGGACCGCCGCCGGCCGGGATGACGGCTTCCATGATGGTGTACTGCCCGCCGGTTTGCTCGCCGGACAGCAAAATCGCGACTCGATCACCGGCAACAGAGATGATTTTCATATTGGATTCAGAATGCTCGTCATGGTTTTGGCAATTTCACCCTCCAGCGGCGCCCGCCGCCAACGCGCGCCCACGTAACCATCCGGGCGCACCAGCACGCAGCCGCCGGGTTCCAAACCGTAAGCCGCGGCGAATCCGGAAGCCTCCGGCAAGGTGTGAAGGGAAACTCCGGGGACCGCACCCGCGGCTTTTTCAGCGCAAAGCAATGTGAAGTCCTTACCCAGCAAATCGAAGGTGGACTTCGTGCTTTCGAGTTGGTGGTACGGCGCGCGGGAACCCGGCCGGGCGTTGGGGAAATAATCGTTCACCGCATCCTTCCGTGCCACGGGATCGGTCCCGTCAGGAACGAGAGCGCCCGCCGAATATTCGATGCCCAGATCGATTCCCAACCGCGAGCCGCGCCGTCCATTTTCGGCGATCAATTTTTGCACTTCGTTCCAATCCTGTTTGATGGCCGCCTGCACTATGCCAAAAACCTCGCCGGCGTTTTTGTTGGTGTGCTCCAGCACCCAGAGCGCGGCGCCGCGTCGTTCCGTGTCGTAGGTGTCCAGCAAGGCCGCCGAAGCCTGCCCCTGCACCACCGCGGCGAGTTTCCACGCGAGATTGTGCGTGGATTGCAGGCCGTTGTTCAGACCGAGGCCGCCGGCAGGCGACATGCGCGCGGCGGAATCGCCGGCAAACAACACGCGCCCGTGGCGGAATTTGCGACTCACCTTCGGACTCATCACCCACGGGCTGATGCTTAAAACTTCCACGGGCACTTCCGGCATTCCCGAACCCTGACGAATTAGAGCCGCGAGTTTTTCAGCGGGGAACATCTCCGCAGTCTCTCCGGGCTGCAGAAAATGGTGCATCAACCAGAGTTCCTCGCCATTGACCGCAACGAAAAACGCGATCAACTCCTCGGACAGCACATTCAGGAGCATGCTGTGACGACCGCTCATCCGCGGGCCGTAGGGAGCGCGGAAGAAAACGTTCAGAAAATGGCCCATGTCACCCGGTCCATCGCTTTCGATATTCAATCCATGCCGGATTTGGCCACCGGCCCCGTCGGCGGCCACCAACCAGTCCGCAGTCCACTTTTGGCCGCCCACACTGAATTCCACGCCGGTTTCACCCGGCTTCACTCCGCTCACGTCCTGACTGAACCGCACACAACCCGGAGCCGTTTTTTCGAGCGCGTCGAAAAGCACTTTCTCGGTGAGCGTCTGCGGGCAATGAAATGACGGACCTGGTGAGAGCGGCGAGACCGGGTCGGTCAGCGGAATACGTCCCCATTCCTCGCCGACAAATGACTTCACGAAGATGGTCAGGCACACCCCGGGAGCTTCCGCGAGATGCCGGCAGGGTTCGTAGAGCGCGTCGAACACCCCCAGTTGCTGGAGAATTTCCGAGGAACGCCGCGAAATGCCCATGGCTTTCGGATGCGTGGAGAGGCCAGACTTTTTTTCAAAGACCGCGCAGGGGATTTTGCGTTGCGCCAGCTGCAGGGCCAGGGCGAGCCCGCAAGGGCCGCCGCCGACGATGGCCACGGGGACATGGTTGGGTTTGGTCATTTGGTTTTTGCTTCGATGGAAATTTTTTCAGCCGGATTTACCTGTATCTACCCGGATTTACCCGGATTTACCCGGATCAGGTTGATCTCCCAGGCTGGCGAGCCGGCCACTCTGCGGACCCGAAAAACCCGTCGCTGGCCGGTTGCGCACTACCTGAGCTCAATTTGAATCCTAATACTTTCATCCTGTCGGAAACGTATACAAGTCACATGGACAACGGCAGACCAAGTGAAAAAATGACGGAGGCGACAAAAATAACCCAAGTGACACAAACCGTCGCTTCCCCGGGGCCTGAACGGCAGGTCGGCGCGGCGCTTGATTCCAGGATTCATTTTCCGCCATCGAGTGCTACACTGGCGGCGAATAATGTCGTTTACATTCACGTTTTTGGGTTCCGGCACGTCGCAAGGCGTGCCCGTCATTGGAAAAGAGTATCCGCCCGAGTTCCTGGCCAATCCGAAAAACCACCGCACCCGTCCATCCATCTACGTTACGACGGAAAAAGTCAAATTCGTCGTGGACACCACGCCGGAATTCCGGCTCCAAATGCTCCGGGAAGGCATCGGCTGGCTCGATGCCGTGCTCTTCACGCATTCGCACGCGGACCACATCATGGGACTGGATGATTGCCGGCGCGTGTGCGACCTCCGGGGTTTCAACACCCTGCCGATCTACGCGGGGCCTTCGACGATGAAAGACCTGCGCCGCGTGTTCGCCTATGCGTTCCACGACGGCCCCTGGCCCAAAGGCTACTTCATGCCGGATCAACGCGTCTTCACCGGGCCCTTCACGCTGGGCGACCTTGAGGTCACCCCCGTTCCGCTGCCCCACGGCTCGCACGAATGCTTCGGTTTTCTTTTTTCGCAAGGCGGTCGTGTGCGAATGGCGTATCTGAATGATTGCAAGGAAGTCCCGCCGGCCGTGGTGGAACAGGTGCGCGGCATCGAGGTGGTGGTGCTCGACGCCTTGCGCCGCAACCCGCATCCCAACCACATGTGCCTGGACGAAGCACTCACCGCCGCCCGGCGCATTGGCGCGCAACGCACCTATTTCACGCACCTGACGCACGACTACGATCACGACGTCTCGCAGGCCGAGCTGCCCGCTAGCATCGAATTGGCTTTCGACGGCCTGAAAGTGAACTTAAGCTGACCGAAAGCTGAAATAATGCCGGCCCATTGACCCGCACCGTCGTGAAACATCCAATTTATTTTTCGTTGGCCATTCTCCTGGCTGCGTTGCGCCCCGCCCTGGCGCAGACCAACCGCGCGGCCCCAGCCGGCGCAGAAGTCATCATCGTTTACAACACCAAGGTTCCCGAGTCCAAAGGGATTGCGGAATACTACGCCCAGCGCCGGGGCGTGCCCGCCGACCAGATTTTCGGCTTCGAGCTATCCACCAACGAGGACATTTCGCGCGTGGAATTTCGGGAGACACTCCAAAAGCCGCTCGACGACAAGCTTCAGTCGAAAAAGCTCTGGCGGGTCGGCTCGCGATTCGTCGAGGCAGGCACGAACCACACCAAGCAGGTGGAATGGCGCGTGATGCAATCCAGAATCCGCTACGCGGTTTTGTGTTATGGCGTGCCCCTGCGGATCATGCCGGACCCGAACCTGAAGGAGGCGGCGGCCGAAAAGATGCGGCCGGAATTGCGCCGCGACGGAGCCGCCGTGGATAGCGAACTCGCGCTGCTGCCGCTCCTGGAACAAAAGCTGCCCCTCACCGGCCCGGTTCCCAACCTGCTTTATACAGTGACCAACAGCGCGCGCCTCCATCCGACCAACGGCGTCCTCATGGTCAGCCGGCTCGACGGCCCCTCGCCCGCGATCGCACGCGGGCTGGTGGACAAGGCATTGGAAGCGGAAGCCGACGGCCTGCACGGCCGCGCCTATTTCGACGTGCGCAACGTGCCGGAACCGGGCCTCAAACTCGGGGACAACTGGATCCGCTTCGGCGCGGAAATCTGGCGGCGCATGGGGTTTGAAACGGTGGTGGATGAAAATCCCACGACCTTTCCGCCGGCCTTTCCGATGGATCATATCGCCTGCTACATGGGCTGGTACGACCAGAATGTTTCCGGCCCCTTCACCCTGCCCCGGGTTGAATTCGCGCCCGGTGCCTTCGCCTACCATCTTTTCTCCTACAGCGCCGCGAGCGTGCGCACGGCCGATCGTTTCTGGGTTGGCCCCCTGCTGGCGAAAGGCGCAACCGTCACGATGGGTTGCGTGGATGAGCCTTACCTGGGGGGAACGCCCGATCTCGGCGTGTTCACCGAGCGTTTTCTGCCGGAGGGCTACACCTTTGGCGAGGCGGCCTACGCCAGTCAACCCCTACTCTCGTGGCAGACGACCGTCGTGGGCGATCCGCTTTACCGGCCGTTTGGGCGCACCCACACGGACATTCACCAGCAATTGCTCGATACGAAAAACAAGCTCGCCGAATGGTCGTGGCTGCGGCTCGTGAACCTGAACCTCGTCGTCGGCAAGCCGCTGGATGAAGTAGTCAGGGAGATGGAGAATCTGGACGCAACAAAACAAAGCGTCGTGCTCACGGAAAAACTCGGGAATCTGTACGACGCCCAGGGCAAACCCGCGTCCGCCGTCCAGGCGTGGCAACACGCGCTCGAGCTCGATCCCTCGTTTCAACAACGCGTTCGCCTCCATCTCAGCCTTGCCCAAAAGCTCCAGAAGCTCGACCGCGAACCCGAGGCCTACGTCCAATACCAGTTGTTGATGAAGGAGTATCCTGACTACCCGGCGCCGCTGGACATCTACCACCATCTGCAACCGATGGCGGTGAAATTGAACCATCCGGAGGACGCAAAACGCTACCAGGCGGAAATCGACCGCCTCACCCCGCCCCCACCGCCGCCGGCCCCGCCCGCGGGCGCGCCGGCAAATTCAGACTCCAATGGCAAATCGGACCGCTCGAAGGACAAGAAGCCGAAGTAGCAGCCGAGGCAACGATGCCCCATCTTTTCCGGAAGTCCCAGAGCCGTAGGCGCGGAATCTATGTAGTCACGAGCGCGCAAGAACATCCCCCAGCCCCGTTCAGGGGCGGCATGATACGCCAAATGATGCCGCCTCTGAACGGGGCTGGGAAATCTGGCTGGCAACGACAACTACAACTATTCCGCGCCTGACGGCGCTAACGCAGCCGCCGATTCTCGACCGCAGGATCGCGCGGATCTGAACCGCTTTTCCACTGCCAAAGTTCCAGCCTTGCCCGAGGCCAATGATTTAGAGTCCCATCACCTCAGCCACAGTCTGGTAGAGGTTGCAGGTTGCCAAGGCGAGGGTGGTTTGGGTTCAATTGCGGAGTGAGAAATCCAATACTAGTGGCGCTTGATGTATCCGGAGCGGATGAGGCTTTGAAGCTGGCGAAGGAATTGCAGCCGGCCGTGGGCGGTTTCAAAATCGGCCTGGAACTTTTTACGAGCGCGGGACCGGAAATCGTAAAGCGGTTGCGCGGCTCTGGCGCGCAGGTGTTCCTGGACCTGAAGCTGCATGATATTCCGAACACGGTTGCCAGTGCCGTGGCAGCGGCGGTGCGGCTCGACGTGCAGATGCTGACGCTGCACACCGCGGGCGGCACGGAGATGATGAAAGCCGCGGAACGCGCCGCCCTGGCGGCGGCCGCGGCGACGGGCACGGCAGCGCCCTTGATCCTCGGAGTGACCGTGCTGACCAGCATGGACGCGAATACGCTGCGGGAGACCGGCTGCGAAGCGGACCCGGGCAGGCAGGTGGAGCGCCTCGCACAGTTGGCGGTAAAGGCAGGATTGAGGGGACTTGTTTGTTCGCCCCGCGAGTTAAGTACGTTGAGAAGAGTGCTGCCGCCGGAAATCCAACTCGTGACGCCGGGGATTCGCGCGGGGACGGAACCGGCGGACGATCAAAAACGGACCCTGACGCCGGTCGAGGCCATGAGGGCCGGAGCAAGCTGGTTGGTAATCGGCAGACCGATTACCCGGGCGGCCAAGCCGCGGGAGGCAGCGGAAGGCATAGTGGCGAGCCTTCAGGCTTGAAACCGCAGATTTATGGCCGCGTGACGCGCAGCCACACGCGTACGCTGATGAATTGGTTGGTCTTGGGACTCCAGGGGGCAACGACGCGCTCTTTGATGGTTTCGGTAAGGGTGTTGCCGTCGTCGTTCGTGGAGATCGGGACGATGTAATTCGTTCCCGTGTACCAAGTGGAAATCTCATTGGCGACATAGCTGGCGTAGCCGACGTCCGTCGGTTCGATCCGCCGATGGTACGTCAGCGTCAGATTGGTTTTACCCGTTTGCGGATTCAGCTCGAAGGCGGTGACCAGTGGCGCATTCGTCTCGGGGAATTTTGGATCGCGGTTCACGGCATACTCCGCCAGGTTGACGATGCCGTCGTGATCGTAATCCGCGCCCTCGCCGCTGAGGAGCGGATCGGTCAATTCTTCGAGGGTGAAATGCGCGATATTCCACACTCCGTACGGCGAGTCGTGGATCGTGACCGTCGCGCTGCCACTGCCGATGGAATACGAGAGGTTCGTAATCACTGTGAATATGACGGTCTCATCGCCCTCGGTGCGGTCGTCGAGATAGGGAATCACATCCATGACCACGGTGTTTGAACCGGCCGGGAAGAAAATCACATTGGTGAGGGAGACGAAATCAACCCCATTGCTGGCAGTACCACTCATGGCGAGGTAGACGGTCAGGTCGGCGGTGGTATCGTCGCGGTTGAAGGTAAATTGTCCAGGGTTCGGGCCGAGCTCGGCGGCATCGCCATCGGAAGCGTAAACATCGATCCGGGTGGGCTCGATCACGGTCACGGTGGTTTCGTCGTAAACCTTCACCTGGCCGTCATCCCCGATGAGGCGGAATACGTAATCACCGGCCTGGGTGAATTGGATGACGTTGGTGAGGCTGTTGGCGTTGGTGAGGATGATGGGCACCGGGCCGCTGATATTTGTCCACGTGGTGACCAGCAGGCCGGGAGGAACCGGTTTGCCATCATCGGTCGCCACGCCATCGAGCTCGGCCGGTACAATCAGCTGAACGACAATGTTCGAACCGGCGTCCACAACCGGTCCGTAATTCGGGGGCGGAAGCGTGGCGATGGCGGCAATTTCTCCCGGGCTCAACATGCGCGGGAACAGACGGACGTCGTCAATCAACCCGTTCCATGAATTCGAGATTGCGGCGGGTCCCTTGCCGACGATGAAATGCGGGCAATTTGTCAGCACACCTTCCAAGGGAAACAACTGCACCAAGGGCTGGTCGGCACGTCCATTGATGAACAGCACAGGCGCCAGCCCGTTGCTCCAGGCGACCACCAGATTCTGCCAGCCATGGCCCACGAGGTTGCTGCGGCTGACAAAGCGCGAAACGCCGGCCGTGGTCGGGATGGTGATCTCGGTCACGTTGGTCGCCGCTCCGCAGGAAGCGAGCGCGCGCGTGTTAATCGCGAAGGTATGGTTCGTGCCCGTGTCATCGGCGGTGAGGATGCCCTGCTCCAAATTGGTGGAATCCGAGCGCACCCAGAGCGAGAGCGTGAATTCACCGAGGCCGTCGAGGAAGTTGGTGCCGGCAGCATCGCGGACGTGCTGGCCGCCGCCGGCGAAGCTCAACGCTCCGCCCGTCTGTCCATTCGTCACCCAAAGCGGCGGCCCGGCCAGCACGCCGTCATGGCCCATTCCCGAGCTGTCCAGCGCGGTAGTGCCCGTGCCATCGTCGAAATTCCAGTGGAGGATGTTCGTGGCGAGCAAGCCCGCGGCATCCACGTTGATGACGACGGTCGCATAGCCTTGGAGCACGCCATCGTCAGCTGTCAATTGCAGGACATACACGCCGGAGTTGGAGATGGACACCGTGGTATTGAGCGCGGTGGGATCGCCGAAGGCGAGCGAATTGGAACCGCCGACCTGGCTCCATAGATACGTGAGCGAATTGGTGTCCCCGTCATCCACCACGAAGGCCTCGAGGATGATGTTGGGATTGGTTTGCAGCAGGAAAATATTGGACGCCGCGGGGCTGGTGATGGTCACGATGGGGGCAAGATTGTTGCCGGCATCGATGATGTGCACGACGGCGTTACTGGGCGACAGAATCGTATAGGACGGGTCCGGGAGCAGGGACGCGGTGACGGTTTCGGTGGGTTCGATGACCAGTTCATTGGTCGGATAGACCTGCAGATCCACCGTCATGCTCTGGCACGCGAAATGGACATTGGTCAGCATGGGCAGATAATCCACGCCGTAAGTCGCGGTTCCCCCGATGGCAACGCGCACCGTAATGTCGTAGTCCGGATTTCCCGTGCGGGTGATGCGGAACACCCCCGGAGTCTGACTGCCTTCGATGACATCGGCCACCGGGGCATCGATCGTCACCATGGGCTCGTCGTCGTTGATCGTGACGGTGGCATTGGTGAAGGCGCCCAGCACATAGGAAGGGTCGCCGAGCAGGGAAAGCGTGACCGTCTCCGTGCCCTCGACCAGTGTGTCATCCAAAGGAACAATCGGCAGCTTGACGGAAAGACTCCCGGCGGGAATGACGATGGAATTGGAGATGGCGGCGTAATCCAAACCGTTGCTGGCGGTCCCGCTGATCTTATAGAAAATTTGCAGCGCGCCATTGGTGGTGCCGAATCGCGTAAAGGTGAACTCACCGGTATCCGTCCCTGGCTCGGCGGCGGTGAAGTCGCTCGCGTCCAGACGAACGCTTTGATCGTCGTCCAGAATGGTGACGGTGGCTTCGGCGGGATAAGCGGGCCGGTAAGTCGCGCGGTTTTCCAGCGCGAGAGTGACGGTTTCATCGCCTTCCACCAACGCATCATCCACCGCGATGACCTGGATATTCAGGGAAGTCTCGCCGTCGGGAATGGTGAATACATTGGTGAGCTGCGCGTAGTCCACCCCATTGATGGCGGAGCCGCGAATCGAGCAATAGACGGAAAGCGGCCCGCCATTCGTGGTACTGCGCGAAAGGACAAACAAACCATTCGCGCCGCCTTTTGCGGCGAAGGGAGCGTTGGAGGAAGTGATCCACACCACGGGCAAGGTGTCGGGGTCGTTGTCGCCGATGGTGACGGTGGCGGTTTTGGGCGTCACCACGCGACCGCCCGGCGTGCTGGTGAGCGTCAGAACGACGGTTTGCGTAAGTTCCACGGTACGATCATCCGTCGGAAGCACGGGCAGGTCCACAAACGTAGCACCGGCCGGGATGGTGATCGAAGTTCCCAACGGCGCATAATCGCTGGGTGCGCTCGCGGTGCCGGTGACCTGGTAATAGACCACCTGCGCGGCATTGGTTGAGCCGGTGCGGGTGATCCGGAAGTTGCCGGCCACGGAATTGGTCTCGGTGGCGGGGGTTGCCGTCGCCGCGACGGTTACGGTGGTCAGGTCATCATCCACAATCGTATAGGTGTGAATCTTGATGCCGTCGAGGGTGGCGTTGGAGGGATTGAAAACGACGAGGCGGATCGTGCGATTGGATTGGAGCGTGGAATTATTGTTGATGGTCAGCGGGATGGTCTTCGCCCAATCGCCGGGATCAAAAGTGATCGGGCCGGGCGCAAGGGTGTAATCACCCGCCGGCGCGGTGCCGCCAATGACGCGGTAATCCACCGTGACCGTGGCGGTGTGGGAAGTGACGCTGAGCCCCACACAGACCCCCGGGGAAAGGCTCTCGAAAACGCTCGAGGTGGCGGCACAGAAACCCACCGACGGAATGCTCGAGGAGTCTTCGTCGGAGATGGTGATGGTCGCCAGATTCGGGAGAAGAATATTATAATTAGTGCTGGGTAAAACGGAGATCAGCACGGTTTCGTCGTATTCAATCTGCAGGTCGTCGAAGGGGATGATTTCCACATCCACGGAACTGGCGCCGTCCGGAATCACGACGGTGCTGTCGATCGGCACGTAGTCCACGCCATTCACGGCGCTGCCGCTCACGGCCAGGTTGACGGTAAGGTTTCCGCTGGTGACCGCCCCGCGTGACACGCGGAACATGCCCGTGTCCGAGCCGGGTTCGGAAGCGGTTTCATCCGTGGCCGTGACGCTGACGGAGACTTTCTGGGCATCGTGAATGAACAGGGTGGCTACCCCCGGATCGGTGACGTCGTAGCCGGGATTATTCGTAAGCGTGATGCTCACCGATTCGTCGCCTTCCACGATGGCGTCGCTCAGCGGATTCACGACAATATCCGCCGAGGTGGCCGTGGCGGGAATGGTCACCGAGCCGCTCAACGCAGTATAATCCAAGCCCGGCGTCGCGGTGCCGCCGACCGTATAGCCCACCACCAGCGACTCCGTCAAATCGCCATCCCGCTTCACGGTGAACCGGCCCGAGGTGGAAGGTTCGGACGCGCTGTCATCGGTAACCGCCACGCTGACACTCAGCAAATCGTCGTCGAGAATCTTCACCGTCGCGGACGAAGTGCCGATCGTGTACGCGCCGTTCGCGCTGATCGTGGCGATCACGGTTTCGTCGAGCTCGACATCCTTGTCGTCGAACGCCCGCACATTCACGATCGCGCTGCTGCTCCCCGACGGAATCACGACCACTCCCGGCAACGAGGAATAGTCCGTCCCCGGCGTGGCGGTGCCCGCGACCGTGTAAAAGACCGTGAGGTCCCCCACCGTGCTGCCATTGCGGGAGAACTGCAGCAGGCCTGGGTCCGGACCGCTTTCCGGAATCGTGGCGGTGATGGCAGTGATCGAGACCGCCGGCAGACTGGGTTGGTCCTCGCTCAGGATGGTGATGGTGGCCTCGTTGAGCGCCACCACCATATACGCAGGGTCCTCAAGGATGGTGATTGAAACCGTCTCAGGCCCCTCGACGTTGGCATCATTAAGTGGAGTGAACGTGAACGAAATGGAATTCGTTCCCGTCGGAATGGTGACGGTGTTCGTGCCCAGCGCCAGCGTCGGAGCCAGCGAATAGTCGCTCCCAAGGGTGGCCGTGCCGTAAAGATTGAGGCTGATCGGCAGGTCGGCGCTGAGGTCGCCCGTGCGGGTGAGGGTGATCGTTTGCGAGCCGCCGCCGTTTTCGGCCACGACGTTGGTGGTCACGCTCAGGCCGACGGTCGGGATTGGGGTGGCGACAAAGTCCACGTCAGTCATGTTGGACAGGACGTTGAGCGAACCAGGTCCGTAAGTGCTGGTGATAATGTAGCCGTATAGCACGGCGTTCAGGTTGATGTTCGCGGGAACCCCCGTGATGACGTAGCGCCCCTCGGTATCGCTATAACCGCCCAGATAACTCAATATATTGGTGCCTTCGTTGCCGACTCGCACACCTTGAAGCGGGACGCCGTTCGTGTCCGTCACCCGCCCCGCCAACCGGAAGCCAGTGGGCGCGCCGACCGTGACCACGCCGTTCACGCTCGCCACACCGCCTTTCATGTCGCTGACCACACAACGCACCACGTGCTCGCCCGCGGCGCTCCACTTTTTGAAGGTCCAGGGAAGATTGTTCGTGGCGAAGGTGAAATCGTCGAAGCTCCAGGCGTAGGAAAGCGTGTCGTCGTTCGGATCCGTGGCGGTGCAATGAAAGTGAACGACGGCGTTGGGAGCCGCGTTGGTCAGATCAATCTCCAGGGCGGCAATCGGCGGCTGGTTCGACGGGAAATGGCCGAGGTTGAATTGCACGTCGAACCACGCATTGGTGGCGTCGCCGCTCCGCTGCAAGGGCGTGATATGCACGCCCGCCGCCGTATCGCTGAAGGTCCGGCCGACCACCAGCGCCGCATCTTCGCGGCTCAGACTCGCGGTGGGGGTGCCGGGCGTCGTGTCCAAAAGATGCGGGCCGCCCGAGCTCTCGGACCACGGCGACCATTGCAGCATGAGGCCATTATATTGCCAGGGGTTGCTGGGAAAGCTCTCGCGGTGCTCGATCCAGTAATCCCGCTGGAAATCCTTGTAAGCATGGGCCGCGTAATACTGTCCATCCTGCCGGTGCGGCGTTTCGAAGGCATAAATTCGATACACGCCGCTCGTGCTCACGTTTTGCACTGCCGAATCCGGCAGCCAGTCCAGGGTGTGCTTGTGCACCACGTTGAACTCCCAACCTCCCGCCGGCCCCATCGTATCGTAGATGTTGCCGTACTCAATATGCTCGCCCGGCCCGATGATGCTTTCGTTGGTCGCAGTGTTCCAGGAGTTCGCGTGCCACAATCCATAATTATGCCCCAACTCATGGCAGGTCACCCCCACCCCGTAACTTTGCAGCCACACGCCCTTGCCGTGCACCGCCGCCAGGCCACCCCAATCGTACCCCTGCACCTTCGTTATGCACACAATGTCCCAATCGTAATCCGCCGTATCATACCCCGCCTGCCGGGTCGCCGCGCGCGCGTCCGCCTGCAACGCGCCGGGCCCAGCCGTCGTATAGTAAGCCTTCGGAAACGGCAGCGTCGTCACCACGGGCGTGATGGTGGCGGTAATGGCCGTCAGATCGTAGGAGCCCAGCGTGTAAAACTTATTCACCTTGTTCATGACATCCGCGGCCTCCGCCACCGAGATCGGTTCGGTAAGGTCATCGGGAAAGTTCATCCGCATGTAGAGCAAGGTCTTGCGCCCCCGCGTCCAGGCATCATTCGCAGGCGTCGAAAATGCGCCCGGTCCAGCCGTGGCCCCGCCGGCGGCCGCAAATTGCGCCTGTTGATTCAGCAACTTCAGATGGTCCACGCCGCAAAAATACTGCAGCTCCCCGCCCACATCCGCCGGCACGATTCCGCCGCGCGAATCCGCCTGCTTGCCGGAAACACTGCAAATCGGATCCGGCGTCTGCCCGCGCGCTTTGGCCAGGGCATCCGCTTCGGCTGGATCAAGAATGCGCGCGGCATCGGGAGTGAGCGCGATTTTTCGATCCAAAGCGATGCCGTGAAGCGGCGTGCTCTTCTGCGAAACCTGCCGGTCGCGCCAGCCATAGACGAACGCCTGGTAACGTTTCCCCGCGACCTCAATGCTGCGATGCACTTTGGCGGTGCCCGCATCAAAGTCGGTGGCTACCGCCGCTTCATAGGAACCCCGGGCGTCCACCCATTGTTCAAAGAAACGCGTGACACTCGCTGGCAGCCCGGCCCGCCAGGCGTAGGGCGCCGACATCTCGATGGCCTTTTTCGGATTGGTCTCGATGAGTTCGGCCATGACCTCGCGGCGTCGGTAAGCCAGCGCCTGTCCCTGGCCGGGGCTGGCCGAAGCCTTGCCGGCTAGAAATTGATCAGCCCACGAAGAAAAAGCCACGAACGCCAGCGTTTGCTTCTCTTCCTTGGTGAGTGCTTGTGACGCGTCCAGTGTCGGCGATGCAGCGGATGGGGAAGTTGGAACGAGAGCCGGAGGGGACGGGGCATTCCCTGCCTTGGCGATAACGGGCGCTGGGGGGACAGATGGGGATACCGGTCTTGGTGGCGACGCCATAGCCGCCTCGGGGATTTTACCCGGACCCTTTGACTTACTGACACACCACCATGCCAGCGCTAAGACTACGCAGGCCGCCGCGACAATAGGAATACGTCTCACAAGTTCCTTAGTTTTGAAGACGGGGACGTTAACAATACCCAGCTTGCGCGGCAACTACCTCAAAGTCAACGGGCAAAGGTGTGACATTTCGATGCACAGGGTGGGAAAAAGCTCCAAGGACCAAGAACCAAGCTCCAGAGAAAATTCAAACTTCAATTCGCTACATCAACTTCTGGTTGTGATTAACGGTTTTCCCCCGTCAAGCGCGTGATCCGCTCAAGCCAGGCGGCGGCAATCCGGCCGGAATCGTCGAAGTCCCGTGCCAGCAGCGCCTTCGTTTCCAGGGAAATAGATAACGTCGCCAGCCATTCCGGCGTGGGAGACTCGAGTTGCAAGAGGTAAAGCAGTGACGCGACGGCTTTGGGAGAATCCTTCGGCATGCGAGCGGCGGCAGCGCTTTGCGCATACTCGTCCAGGGGCAGCAGCGGCGATCGCTGAATGGGGCAACCGCGTTCGACACGGGAACGCGCTCCCTGAACGAAATCCGGATCCCGAAAATGCAGGGCCACAGCGAGTTGCGGAGTCACCCAGCTCCCCGCGTCCAATTGAGCCCAGAGTAAAGCCACCACCTGCTGGTCATAACCCGAGATGATCGCCGCCACGCACGCCACCAGGTGATGCCGCCACCCGCTCGCTTTCAACTCGTCACAAATGGCCGGGAACGGCTCAGGAGATTTGCCGCAGCATTCCCGCACCAAACGAACGGATTCCGGCGCATTCTTTACGGTCAGGTTGAGCAGCGGAAGATACCCTGGAAAGTCTGGGCGGTTTTGAAACAAGGGTGCAAAGACACTCGCATTGGCCTGGCTCTCCTTCATGGCACGCTAACGACTCATTCCTGGATCCATCTCCCGATCAGTGAGCTGGAGGCCTGACTTCCATTCAATCCCAAAATTGCGCCTCGGCCCCTTCCGGTATTGCCCACCTGCCCGGGAGTTCCGTAGGCTCGCAGTCATGCAAACGCCACCCACCTCCCGAATCCTCTTCCGCGCCTTTCTGCTGTCCGCCGCGATCACCCTCCTGGGCTTGCCTGCGGCCGTCGCCGCGGAAAAGCCTGTAAAGCTTTTCGACGGCAATAACTTCGACGGCTGGCGCAAACCCACCGGCACCTGGAGCGTCGTCGGCGAAGTCTCCCAGGATCCTGGCGGCGCGGAGAAATTCATCGTCAAACCCGGCACCGGCATCGCCCTGAACAGCGCCACCAACAAGACCGTGGACCTCATCACCGAAGGCGAATTCGGCGACATGCACCTGCACATCGAATTCAATGTCGCCAAACACTCCAACTCCGGCGTCTATCTCATGGGCCGCTACGAAATGCAGATCTACGACAGCTTCGGCATCGAAAAGGACAAATACCCCGGCATCGAGTGCGGCGGCATCTACCCGCGCTGGATCGACAAAAAGGACGTCGAGGGCCATTCGCCCACCGTCAACGCCAGCAAACCCGCCGGCCAGTGGCAGACCTTCGACATCACCTTCCGGGCTCCAAGGTTCGACGCTGCCGGAAAAAAGACGGAGAACGCAAAAATCGTAAAGTTCGTGCACAACGAAAAAGTCATCCACGAAAACGTGGAACTCAACGGCCCCACCCGCGGACCGATGTGGGAAGACGAAAAGCCGACCGGCCCGATTCGCCTGCAAGGCGATCACGGCCCCGTCGCCTTCCGGAATATCTGGCTCGAAAAACTCGACCTGAAGTAAGTGCCGCTCGGCTTGCTTATGACGCCGGATATCTCTCGCTCCTCATCCCGAAGGGATGACATTAAGTAGCCGGTGCGTCGTTCCGAGTCTGCGAGGAACGACCACCGGACAGCTGATCTCAATAAATTTGCATCCTGAAGGGATGCCAGAAAGCCCCCAACCGAAAAACCTCCTCACACGCGTGAATGCAGTAAACATAAAGACGATCTCGCGCCGGTCCATGCTGCGTCGAACCGCAGCTACCGCAGCCTTCTTGGCCGCGCTGCCGAACCTGGCCCCCCTGTTTGCCGCCCCCGAAAAGCGCCGTTTCAAAATCGGCGCGTGCGATTGGTCCATCGGGAAGATGGGCGATCCGGCAGCGTTCGCCGTCGGTAAGGACATCGGCCTGGACGGTGTGCAGGTCAGCCTCGGCACGGCCGCCAACAATATGCGCCTGCGCCAGCCGGCGGTGCAGAAGGAGTATCTCGATTCGGCCAAAGCCGCCGGCCTCCAGGTCGCCTCGCTTGCCATCGGCGAGATGAACCATGTCCCGTACAAGAGCGACCCGCGCACCGTCGAATGGGTCTCCGACTCCATCGATGTTTGCCAGGCACTGGGTGTAAACGTGGTCTTGCTGGCATTTTTCACCAACGGCGATTTGCGCGATGACCCCGTCGGCGTCACCGAAGTTGTCAAACGCCTGAAAGCCGTCGCCCCAAAGGCCGAAAAGGCGGGTGTCTTCCTCGGCATCGAAAGCTGGCTGAATGCCGATCAGCATCTCGACATCATCAACCGCGTCGGTTCCCCGGCCGTGAAGGTCTATTACGACTGCTGCAATTCCAACGACCGCGGCTACGACATCTACGCCGAGATTCGGAAGCTCGGAAAACACATCTGCGAATTCCACGCCAAGGAAAACGGTTCGCTCCTCGGCCAGGGGAATATCGATTTCAAAAAAGTCCGCGCCGCGATGGACGACATCCATTACACCGGCTGGATCGAGATCGAAGGCGCCGTCCCGAAAGGCGAGCCGATGCTCGCGAGCTACAAGGCGAACTGCAAATTCATGCGCGAGGTTTTCAATGCCTGATCGTAGCAGCCGAGGTGACGAGGCTCCATCTGATCGAATGCCAGCACGCTCCCGAATAGTTGAAGCCTCGTCACCCCGGCTGCTACGAAAAAGATCTAGGGCGAACGCAGCTGATAAAACCGCCGCGCGAGATTCGTCGCCGCCGCATCGGTGAACTGATACCACCCGGGCGAAGTCTGCGTCCCGCTGCCAATCGCCTGCCAATCCACCAGGTTGGTCGAGGCAAACACCGTGTATACCCGTGCGCTCGCATTCGAATAACCAAATTGAAACGCCCCGCCCGGTAAAATATTGAATCCACTCAGCGTCACCGAGCCCGGAGCAAAATAAAGCGGATCGGGCGGCGTCACCGCGGCCCATGAGAGCCCGAAACGCAATTCGTCCCATCGCATCGCCACCGGCACGCTCGACGACCCCGTCAGCGCGTTCTGCCGCATGTTGAAGCGGTCGATCACGAACCCATCCGTGCCGCTCGTGGCGAACACAAAACCCGTGCCCGGCTCCGTCGCCGCGCCCAGCGTCGCCGGCGCAGGATTGATCCACAGCGTCGCTGAATTTGGACTCGCGTTAAAATCATACTTCCCAACCACGAACACCGTTTCGCCCGCATAATGCTCCGTGCCATCGAAAGCCGGCCCGGAACCGGTACCGCTCTTTTGCACGCCGAATACATATCCGGAAGGCGAATTTGATTTCACCAGGACCTGAACGCGAAAACTCGAATTATCGTTCGCACACAGCGCTCCAACCGCCGAGGAATGCCCGCTCCACTGGCCGAAACCCAGGTCGTCGATGCGAAAGAGCGCGGAAAAATAGACCGCCCCGCTGCTGAAATTCGTACCCAACAACCGCCGGACACCCAGACCAACGCCGCCATTGGTCACACTATTGCCGACCGGCGCCACGAGGCCCGGATACGCGAGGCTGCCGCTCACGATACTCAAGTCGTTTGCGCCCGTCCCGCCGTAGGTCCAGTTCGCGGGTGTGTTGCTGCTCACCGGTCCGCCGATAGTCGAATAGCTAAACGGCTCGTAAAGCGACCACGCGCCCGGCGGGTTCGACTGCGTCAGCCGGAACACCATGAAGCCGTTGTTTGCATCGATCGAGAACACGAGCTCGTCTTTGAAAAACGTCTGACTGATGCGATTCGCATTCGCCACCGGCGGCGTCATCGGAAACGGATACTGCGAAAGGAGTGACGGCGCGCCGAGGTTGCTGATGTCGTAGAGATTCAGCATGTCCGGCCCGCTGCCGCCGGCCGAATAAACACCCGCCGCCAGGTTGCGTGCCGTGGCCAGTCCAACACCAAGCAGGCCCGGGGGAAAGTTCGTGGCAACGAGCGCATTCGCCGACGCGATCCGCGCGCCGCCCAGGCTGGTTGCGGGATCAAACGTCGTTTTGACCAGCGCCGCCCCTGCCCCTTTCTGCCAGATGCTGTTTGTGCCAGGCTCAAACTCCAGGCTCCGGCCGATGGTATTGCCGGAATTTGTCGCGGTGAACCACCGCGCGGAAAAGTTCGTGAGCGCGCCGCTGGTCGGCGTCAAAATCGCCGTGTAACGCGTGCCGGAAACCGTCGTGTCCGTATCGATCAGGAGCTGCGTGTTCGTTCCCGCGCCGCGCACCGCCAGCGTGTCGCCCCACCGCATCGCGGCATTTGTGCCCGCAGGATCGCCCGAGAAAATCTGGACCGGTATCGTATTGCTGCCCGCGTCGGCCCAGCGATACACACGAAACATACTGGTCGGGTCCGCGCCGCCGCTGCCCGCGGCATCCAGCGAAACGTTCGCGGCATACACTGCGCCATCGTCGGCCACGCCGATGCTCACCAGCCCGATGCCCGCCTTCCCGATCCCCCCGCGAATGCCGTTCGTCTTGAGGGTGTAAAGCAGCGAACCGTTCGTCGCGTTCAACACATACACCACAAAATTCGACGTCGTGCTGCTCGAGCGCGAAATCACGTAGAGCTGATTCGAAGGCGCGTTATAGGCGAGCGTGCGCTGGTTCGGCACATTCGCGGTCAGGGTCGTGTTGGTATTCATCCATGGCACCCCATCAAGCGGCCCCGCGCTCCACAATTGCGTGAGGAACGCGGCGGCGTTGATGACCGTGAGCGAGGCGTCGTCGCTGACCATGCTCCCAAAAGCATTGCTGACGACCACAGAATAGACACCCGCATCCCCCACCGTGACCGGATTAAATCTCAACGTCGGCGCAGTGGCGCCGGAAATATTGCCGCCATTCGTCACGTTCGCCCCATTTTTGCGCCAGCGATAGGTAAGCGTTCCGGGACCGACCGCGGCCGCAGTGAACGCCGCGGATTCACCCGCGAAGTTTGTCCGACTGACCGGTTGCATGGAGATCGCGGGAACGCCATCCAGGATCACATTGGCGGGCGCGCTCGTGACGCTGCCTCCTCCATTGCTCACGAGCAGCGTAAACACCGCGCTGTTCGTCGCGGGGCTGATGGACAATTGCGCGGTGTTCGCGCCGGAAACAGTGCCGCCGTCAGACAACGGCACCCCGGCCCTCAGCCATTGATAAAACAGCGGCAATCCCGTCGCGGTAGCCCGTAGAGTAATCGTTGTCCCTCCCGATACATTCGTGCCGGACGGCTGACTCAACAACTCCGGCGGAATCCACGCCTCGGCGTACGACACTTCGCCCACCGACGGCGGCCCGCCGGGCGCACTCAGTCCCACCGCCCCCAAATAACTCTGCACCCCAGGCGGATACGACGGCCGCATGTAAATGATGTTGTTGCCCTCGAAATTGTAGAGCCAGTTTGCCGGCGTGGACACGCTGCTGGACGGGCCTTCGAGCAGGTAATTCAAAACCTGCATCGTCATATTGTTTTCGATCGTTGAGCCGCCCACGCCGCCCGCCGCAAAGGGGGGTCGCCCGCCGGCGCTGCCGTTCGTCGGCGATACCGGAAAGTCGGGAATGACAATGATCGGGCACATGTTGTCCACCGGCCGCTTGCCCGGTGCGATGGAATCCGGCCAGCCCGGCCGCGGCTCGAACAGTGCCATGCCCTGCCCGAACACCAGCCCGCGATTCGTCAGCGCCACCTGCGCGCCGTAGCCCCCGCCCATGCTGAGCGTCACGGCGACGCAATTTCCCCATTTGTCCGCCGTCGAGATGTTGCATGTGCCGTAGCGGATGTCGTTCCAGTGAACGAGAATCGGCACATTGGTTTCACCGTTCACCGCCTGTGTGATGGAGCCGGCGATACTGTTCGTGAGCCGGATTTCGTTCGGGTCCCAGGGGCACACCGTGGACAGGCCATTGGTCGCGTGGGCCACCATTTGGGCGGCAAAATCCGTGCTGCCGTTGCCCAGAAAATCCGGCGGCGTGGCTCCGCCGAACGGATCACCGAACCACTGATAAAAATCCTTCCACATCAGCCGCGCCGTCTCCGCGCGCGCGTGCCAGTAATGCAAAGTATCCCAGGTTCCGCCGGGACCATTGGTCCATCCCAGGGCTTCGATGACCGACAACTCCTGCAGCACCGAAAGCGCCGCCGACCCCAACGGCGCCGCGCACACCCAGGCAGGCGTGCCGTTCGGCGGATTGAAGTGCCGCATGTAAGGCACCACTTCGCGGGGCGCGTAATTCGTCATATCGGCATACATGACGAACCCGCCGTTGCCCTGAATCACCGCCGCAATATCCTGCGCAATGCCTCCGCCATAAAAAGCCGCGTAAGGATTGCTGTTCGTGAAAAGCTCCATGAACAGGTTGCTGACACTCGTGGTGGTGTAATATGAATTGACCGTCGCCTGCCCGTTCGCAATCCGCGCCAGCGCCGGTTTCAGCACTTCGGCGAAGGGGAAGAAGTTCGTGCCGCTGACCTTGCGACCGTAGTTGGTTTGCGCCATGTACAATCCGGCGAAAGTCCCCGGCACCCCCACCGCCTTCCAGCCGATCAAGTTCGCCGCCGGCAGCGCGCCGATCCAATTTCCGTTCGTCGGATTCACGCTGACCGCGAAGACATTCGAATTCGCCAGCGAACCCGCCGCGCTGTTGAAGTCAATGCACGTCACCAACTGCGGTGCGCCGTCCCATCCCGACTTCCAAATCATCATGTGCCCGCCATAACCGCCGAGGCTGCAATTGGCCACATTAACAACGCAGGCCGAAAGCGCGGCGGCGACGGCCGCGTCTACCGCGTTGCCGCCGCCTTTGTAGATGAACGCGCCCGTACCGCCGCCCGATCCGAGAACTTCGAGCGCCGCCGATTCGATTGTGGGATTGGGGCTGGCAGCGCTGGCTGAGCCCACATAAGCGGCAAAGGCTGACTGGTGAAAACCAAAGGCAAAAGCGAAGAGGATTGCGCTCCAGACTTTGGCCATTGCTACCAGCGTAACTGGCGAACCGCCGAAGCGCAAACGCTGAGACCACGCTGAGGCGACGAAGCCCGGCCCTGATTTGGCAGCTTCCATTCGCCTCCATTCGCCTCCATTTGAAATCTCAAATTTCAAATTTGAGATGGGGACGCGACCGGAAAGAAATCTTAACCACCTAACGTTGTAGGATCGCTCACATCACCCTTGTTGAAATCCACGTAATCCTCCGTCAAGTCGGCCGCGTACATGATGGCGCCCGACTTTCCGAGGTTGAGCCTCACATGCAGATCAAACTCCTTCGGCGCCACCGCCGCGCACAGCTCCCGAAACGTCGCCTTCGTCGGCTGCCCGCGTTTCAAACTCCAAAGAATCTTTTTGCTTCCCGGCGCGCTGTAACCCAAATCCACCCGATTCTCCACCACGCGGGCCGGACTGTATCCCAGTGCGTCAATAATCCGTCCCCAATTGGGATCGCCGCCGTGCCAGCTCGTCTTCACCAGCGCGCTATTCGCCACCGCCCGCGCCGCCGCGTCCGCATCCGCGAACGATCGCGCCCCCTCCACCCGCACCGTCACAAACCGCGACACCCCTTCCCCATCGCGCACAATCATCTTCGCCAACTCCAGACACACATGACTCAGCGCCGCCTGAAAAACCGCAAATCCCTCTGACTTCTGATCTCTGATCTCCGACCTCTGGTTTTCCGCCCTCCCATTCGCCAGCACGAGCACCGTGTCATTCGTGCTCATGTCGCCATCCACCGTGATGCGATTGAAGCTATTTGCCACTGCTTCATTCAACGCCGCTCGTAGGGCCGCCGGAGCCACAGCCGCATCCGTGGTGACAAAACACAGCATCGTCGCATGCAGCGGCCGCGCCGCTGGACGCGCCCCCGTCGGACTCATGCCCGGCTGGATCATCCCCGCTCCTTTGCAAATTCCCCCCACCCGCACCGTCGCTCCGCCGAGCTGGAACTCCACGGCCACCTGCTTCGGCTTCGTGTCACTCGTCATGATCGCTTCCGCCGCGTGCGCCGCGTGCTCCTCACTGGGACCCAGCAATGCCGCCGCTTCCAAAATCCCGGCGCGCACATTATCCATCGGCATCGTCACCCCAATGCGCCCCGTGGATCCGACCAGCGCCGAACCAGCCGGCGCGTTCAGAGCGCGTTCGGTGAAACGAACCATCTCCCGGGCATCCGCCAGCCCCTGCCGGCCCGTGCACGCGTTGGCGTTTCCCGAATTCACCACGATCACCTGCGCGCTCGCCTTGCGCATCCGTTCCACGCACACCTTCACTGGCGCTGCGCAAACCTGGTTCGTCGTGAACAACCCGGCCACCGTCGCCGGCACATCCGAAACAATCAACGCGAGATCACGCTTGCGCCCCTTGTTCGAGCCCTTCCCGGTCCCCAGCCGCTTGATATCGCAGAACACGCCCGCCGCCAGAAAACCCCGCGGGGCCAGGATCGAACCGGGCACTGATTTCAATTTGAATTTCATTTCGTCACGCTTTGATTGTTAGCGACGACTCCAATAACGCACTTGCGCGGGCGAAACAAATGGAAAAACAGCCTCGGAGCAAAAGACTGATCCGCCATGCCGGACACATGTCGGAAGAATTCCCACATCACTTCTCATTAACACCTTGCTTCAGCAAGGTGATCCTCCGCCGAAGCGCCCAAGGAAACCGTTTTCAACGGTTTCCAAACCCGGGCGCGAATCACCAACCTCAACTTGACGTCCTACTTCTTCGCTCCAATATCATCAAGCAGTCGTCAGCCCGACCACGGCTTGCACAAAAAGTAACCACCATGGGCGCCGAACCTTATTTCTACTTCGTAAAATACAATCCCGACCTCGACGCCGCTCTTCAAGAGTTGCGCGACCGCGAATTCCGCGCCGGCCGCTACAACCCCGCGATCCCGCATCTGGATTTTCCCATCAGCCCGAATTCCCCGGCGCCGGGAGCCCGGCACACCTCGATTGAGCATGCGCTCCAAGCCTCCGGCGCCGATGGCACCCGCTCCATCCTCGATCTCGATCACATCGCGTCCGAGCCCGAGTTCGGCGCCGTCACCCCGCTGCCACCGGAACAGTTGGATGCCTTGTTCGGCACCGAACAACCCACCCGCGAGATGATCGATCAGTGCGAGGAGTTGTTCGAGAGCCTCGAGCGTGGCGAAGGAGTCTGCATCACCGTGTACCAGCAAGGCCGGCCCCATGAACTGTTCTTCGCCGGCTACTCATGCGATTGACCAGCCCACTCCGTTTCCTTCTTTTTAATTCGATTGGCAGTTTCCACCAGATTTTTGCCATCCATTTTGTGCGATAATGCGCCGGCCGGGGTCAAACCCCGTGCGGCCAAACCGTCCGCCGCACTGCTCTTTGAAATCAAAAGCTAACGGTGTATAACACATTCTATCGCCTCCCACCCAAGCAGACCGGATGCTTTGGTAGGGTGGGGTTACTGAACTGCCCGCCCGCGCGTGGCCTCCATCAGCCTCCGACCGACCTCCAGCCAACCTGCGGACAGCCAAAAGCAAGCCTCCGGCAAACCTGGCGGCAAACCTAAAACCCCAGCAAACAAACCTAAGCAAACCTAAAACGGCCAAAAAAATAATTACCCTCAACTCTCAACCTTCAACCCTCAACTTTTCTTCCCCCTACCGGGAACTCCCTTGGTCCCGCCCACGACTTTTCACCTGACTCCCCCGCACGACCCCATATAGTTGCCCAAAATGAAGCGTCGTCCGTTCGTGCTGATATCCCCCGATACCCAAGCGAAAGGCGCCGAGTTCGGCGACCGCTCGACCAGCCTCGCCGAGACCTACCAACGCGCGCTGCTGGATGCCGACACTCTCCCCTTCGCCTTGCCCGCGACCATTTCCCGGCAGGTCATCGCCGAATGCGTCGCCCGTTGCGATGGCGTGCTGCTGACCGGCGGCGAGGACGTCGAACCCACCATCTATGACGATAAGATGCCCTTGCACCTGCGAAAGAAGTGCATATTGACCCCGGATGGCGGCCGGCGCGATTTACGGGAGATCATCCTTGTGGACGAGGTCTTCCGGCAGCGGAAGCCGCTTTTGGCCATTTGCCGGGGTCACCAAGTGCTGAATGTGGCCCTGGGCGGCACGCTTTATGCGGACATTTCAAGCGAATTACCTGGCGCCATCCGGCATCGCCGCATGGACCGCCGCAGCCGGATAGTCCATGAAGTTCGGTTGACAGACGGCTCACTGCTGGCGAAGATAGCCGCCAAGCCTAAATTGGGCGTGAATAGCACCCATCATCAGGCTGTGCGGCAGGTGGCGCCGCCCCTGTGGCCGTCCGCCGTGTGTGCTGACGGAGTGATCGAGGGCCTCGAACTGAAGCCGGAGGCCGCCGGAATGCTGCCGTTCCTGTTGAGCGTGCAGTTTCACCCCGAACGTCTCGCGGATCGGTACGCGGAACACCGGGCCATCTTTCGGGCTTTCGCGAGGGTTTGTGGGCAAAACGGCTTAAAATGACTATGAAGGGTAAGATTCTGATCGTGGAAGACGAGGCTGCCTACAGCAGCATCCTCAAGGAACACCTTGGTGACGAATACCAGGTCAGCGAGGCCGCCAGTGGCGCCGCGCTGCTCGCGCTTTTCGGCCAGGAACAGCCGGACGTCGTCCTGCTGGATGTGCGCCTGCCCGATGCCAATGGCCTCGCCGACCTCCTGCCCCCGCTCAAAAAGCGCTGGCCGGACACCCAGGTCATTGTCCTGACCGGCAAGGCCGACGATCAGGAAGCCGTTTCCTGGGCCGTCGAAGCCACCAAGCGTGGCGCCTTCAATTTCCTCCGCAAGGAAGCCCGCTTCGATCGCGAGAAATTCCTCGCCGACGTCAGCAACGCCCTCGAACACAAGCGCCAGAACGAGGAAGCCAGCACCCTGCGCAAGGCCCTCGAAACGATGAGCGGCACCACCTCGCCGATTTTCCGCAGCACGGCGATGCAGGAAGTTGTCCGAACTGTGGAAAGAGTTGCCCCAAGCGATGTCTCACTTTTGATCACTGGTGAAAGCGGCACAGGCAAGGAAGTCATTGCCGACCTCATCCACGCCATGAGCCCGCGCAGCAAGGCGCGCATCATCAAGATCAATTGCGCCGCCCTGCCCCGCGAACTGATCGAAAGCGAACTCTTCGGCTCCGTCAAAGGCGCTTTCACCGGCGCGCACTCTGACCGCGAAGGCCTCTTCCGCCAGGCCGAAGGCGGCACGCTGTTCCTCGACGAAATTTCCGAAATGCCAATTGATACGCAGAGCAAATTGCTCCGCGTTCTCCAGGACCAGGAAGTCCGCCCCGTCGGCGGCAAGACGACTTACAAGACGAACTGCCGCATCGTCGCCGCCACCAATCGCAAGACCGACGAGGCGATCAAAGACGGCAAGATGCGCGAGGATTTGTACTACCGCATCAGCGCCATCTCCGTGCATCTGCCGCCGTTGCGCGAGCGCCGCGACGACATCATGCCGCTGGCAAACGCCTTCCTGAAACGCTTCGCCGCGCAGGCAAATCGTGTCATCAAGGGTTTTGCGAATGACGCCATTGAGCGCCTCACCTCCTTCGACTGGCCGGGCAACGTCCGCCAGTTGCAAAACGAAGTGCAACGCGCCGTCCTGCTCTCCGAAGGCGACGAGGTCCGTGCCTCCGATCTTTCGGTGACGAAAGTCCGCGCCGCCGGCGAAGAATCGCAGGACACCAATTTCACCCTGCTCGAAGGCGTCGAACGCAACGAGATCGTCCGCATGCTCAAGGAAACCGGCGGCAACAAACTCGAGACCGCCAAACGCCTCGGCATCGGACGCCAGACCCTCTACAACAAGATCAAGGCTTACGGGATCGAGGTTTGACAATCCCACCAAGAACGGATTACCCGTGATCGTGGTCTTGGATGCGGATGGCAAACACCTTACCACCCAGGACACCGGAAAGCTCGATCAAGGCCATTACCACGACCCCGCGAAGGTGCTGGCCTTCCTGAAACAATGGGCGCCCAAGCAGTAGTCGAAAGTGCGACCCCGACGCGCGGGGCCTGTTGTCAGTGAAGTCAATCCGGAGTATGCTGCGCGTTAGATGAGCATCGCCGAAATCAAGAAACTGCCCTTGGCCGAAAAGCTGCAGCTCATGGAGGCGCTTTGGGATGAACTGCGCGAGCGCGCCGAACAAGTTCCAGTTCCTGAGTGGCATAAGCAATTGCTTGATGAGCGCCGAAAGGCAGTCGAAGCGGGCACCGAGGAACTTCTGGATTGGGATTCCGTAAAGAATCAATTGGGTTCACGACGGAAAAAATGATCAGGCTTGCCGCTTCGGCACGACGGGATTTGGAAGAGGGGTTCGACTTTTACGAATTCCAGGAAGCAGGTTTGGGGGATTATTTTCTGACTTCAGTCCGGGCAGATATCGAAACCCTGAAAGTAACGGCCGGCACTCACAAGACAGCTTATGCCGATTATCACCGGCTGCTGTGCAAGACCTTTCCATTTGCTGTGTACTATACAAGCGACCGCCGGCAAATTGTAGTCTATGCGGTCGTGGTTTGCAGACGCGATCCGGCATGGATCCGCCAGCGTCTCCGAAGGACAAGCCGAACCGACTAGCGTTCACACGAGCCACGACTGCGGCGCCATAAGAACGCCCACCGGTGTTTGCTCAGGCGATCGCCAGTCGCGACAGCTCGTTGCGAATCAACTCCGTCATCGCCGCAATCGTTCCGCGGTCGAGACGAAAGCTGCAGCCCGCGGCGGAGAATAGTTCGGGCAGCGGGCGCGATCCTCCCAAGGCGAGCGCCTGTTTATAGGAGTTCAATGCCAGCGCATGGTCGCGCTTGGAATTGGCCCAGACTTGCAACGCGCCGAGTTGGGCGATGCCGTATTCGATGTAGTAAAAGGGATGGAGGAAGATGTGGAGCTGGCGGTGCCAGAGATTCGCGCGGGAGGATTCCCAGCCGCTCCAATCCACGTCGCCGCCGAAACGGTCCATGAGCTTCAACCACGCCTCGCTGCGCTCGGCGGCGGCGTGTTTCGGATGCAGGTAAACCCAGTGTTGGAAAGCGTCCACCGTGGCGATCCACGGGAAAATGCCGGCGATGCCTTCGAGATGCGTCTGGCGCGCGCGCTTCGCTTCGGGGGCTCCATAGAATTCCTCGAGATACTCGTTGCCGAGCAACTCCATGCTCATCGAGGCCACCTCGCAAAACTCAATCGGCGCGCTGCGATAGGCGTGCAGGTCTTCGTTCCGCGTGGCCAGCGCGTGGAAGGCATGGCCCGCTTCGTGCAAAAGCGTTTCGACGTCGCGTTGCAAACCGACGGCGTTCATGAAGATGAACGGCGCGCGCGCCTCTGCCAGCGTGGACTGATATCCACCGGGTGCCTTGCCCTTCCGATTGGCCAGGTCCAGCAGGCGCAATGAGCGCATGAGGTTCAATTGAGATTCGAGTCCGGAATCGAGCTTTTGAAAGATGCGTTGCGTGCCGCCCAGCAAGCCGTCCACGCTTTCAAACGGCAAAAGTGGCCCGCGACCGAGCGGGTCAGCCGACATATCCCAGGGACGCAACTGATCCAAACCCATCTGCCTGCGCCGCTGCGCCTGCAACTCGCGGACGAGCGGCATCAACTCCGTGGCCACGGCATCGTGAAATTGTTCGCAGTCGGCGGGCGTGTAATCAAACCGGCCCAATCGCCGAAAAGCGTAATCGCGGTAATTCTTAAAACCGGCATTGAGCGCAATCTGATGCCGGATGCTGACCAATTCATCGAACAGGGCATCGAACTTTTCGCGCTCCTGCAAACGCCTGGCCGCAACCAGCTCCCACGCGGACTTGCGCACCGTGCGGTCCGACTCTTCGAGAAAGCGGGACATCTGGGGCAAGGTGCGTTCCTCGCCGCGAAATTGAACGGACAGCGATCCCGCCAGCTTTTGATACTGCTGTGAAAGTTTCGCCTCCTGCGTTTCCAACGGAACATTTTCCGGCCGGAACAATTCCACGCGCGAGCGCGTGTCGCGGTCGAAGACCTGGAACCGCGCGCTGGGAAGCCGATCGCGCAGCGGATGGCTCACGTAAAGCCGGTCGAGCGTGAACTGGCGCGGCTTGAGCTCCGGGTCAATCTTTTCGACAAAGTGCAGGTATGCCTTTTCCGCCTCCGGGTTCTCCGTGTGGCAGGTCATGGCGATGTAGCGGCGCGCGGATTCCTCATCCAGCGCGGCGGTCAGCTCGCTCCAATCGAGGAGCCACGCCTCCAACTCCGCGACCGTGGCGCAGCCGGGCGCGCGGGCTTCGAGCTTGTCGAACAACGGCTTGATCTGGCTCCACTCGCCCAAATCAATCCGGCCCGGCACGAACCGGCGGGGCCGGTGCGGCGGCAATGCGTCAAACGGCAGCAATTCCATTCCGAAAGCTTAGCTCAGGCCCCGAAGTTAGCCATGAATTTCCACCTCTCAAAAGAAAACAGGGCGGATTGCTCATCCGCCCTGCTCAGGGACAAATCAAGTCTCAACCAAGGCTACTACAATGACCAAGGTTTGCGCCGGGCACGGAAGAATTTGAGAACGGCGTTAAGTTGAGGCGGCCGCTCTTTTTCGTTTCTCCAATATATCCTGCAAGTCGGTGGCGAAAATACGGTAGGCGGCGTCATCTTCTCGCTGGTAAAGCACCATGCGAACTTCCGTGAGGCCGTGGTTTTGTTTCTCCAAGAATTCGATGATAGTCCGCAACGCGATGGGAGCCGCGAGTCGGAGCGGATAAGCAAACGCGCCGGTCGAAATGGAAGGAATCGAAATACTCTGGAGATTGTTTTCTGCAGCCACCTCAAGACTGCGGCGATACGCGCTCGCCAAGAGTTCGGGTTCCCCTTCGTCTCCGCCCCGCCATACCGGCCCGACGGCGTGAATCACATGCCGGGCTTTGAGTTTGCCGCCAGTCGTGATAACCGCATCACCAATCGGGCAGCCCCCTATGCGCTGGCATTCTTCGTAAATCTGCGGACCACCCTTGGTATGGATCGTGCCATCGGTCCCCGCTCCCTTGTTCAGCTTCCAATGCGCAGCCGTGACAACGGCATCCGTGTCCTGCTCTGCAATATCGCCGGTTACGAGACCAAGCTTGGTTTTCCCAATAGTAGCATTCATGGATGAGGAGGCTTATCGCTTTCGCTACGCTGTTACAATACTTGGCCACTTGGAGGTCGGCAATATTTTCGCCACCGAATGCCAGCCCCCGCCTAAGAACCCTTACACCACGCCGCCCAATTCGTTCCGCAATTCATCAACCGAACCCTGGTTCTTTCGACATTTGAGCTTCGGGCTTCTTTCGTCACCCGTCCGCCACAGCGTCCTCGCGAAGGCGGACTCGTCACTCGAGCTTCGTCATTTCCATCAATTGGTCTTTGTCTCCGTGTTACGATTTTGCGATACTTCGCCGCGAAATGAAGCCACGCAGGGCCAAAATCCAGCGAAACACCAAAGAGACGCGCATCTCGTTGCAACTGAACATTGACGGCAAAGGCGCGGCGCGCATCCGGACCGGCGTCGCATTTTTTGACCACATGCTTACGCTCTTCGCGAAGCACTCCGTGATGGATCTCGACCTGCGCTGCAAAGGCGACTTGGAAGTGGACGCCCATCACACGGTGGAAGATTGCGGCATCGCGCTGGGGCAGGCTTTTGTGCAGGCGTTGGGAGACAAGCGGGGGCTGCGACGCTATGGCGCTGGATTTGATCCTCGAAATCCCTTTACTGGGGAAGCTTATATTCCGATGGATGAATGCCTGGCTCGCTGCGTCGTGGATTTTGGCGGCCGGCCGGCTTTTGCCTGGCGCGGGCTGGATGCCTTCAATTACAAAAGCCTCACCCGCGGCGAGAAAAAGCAGGATTTTTCGAGCGCTTTCCGGTTTGGCCTGGCCAGGGAATTTTTTCAGGCATTTGCAAATGAAGCCCGCTGCAATTTGCACGTCGAATTGCTGTATGGCGACGAACCCCACCACATTGTCGAGGCCGTTTTCAAGGCCTTTGCGCGCGCCTGCGACGCCGCCTGCGCCCTGGATCCACGCCTCGGAAAGCAGCTGCCCAGCACCAAAGGCAAGCTCTGAGCGGCTTGAATAGACCCTCTGCCCTGACCGTCTAATCCATGAGTGATAAGAATCATTCCGCTGCCGATGACGCGGCGCTGGTTCGGGCGGCCCAAAAAGGAGACATGGGCGCCTTTGAGGAGCTGGTGGCCAGGCATCGGGACAAGATATATGCGCGTGCGTTCAGCATGATGCGGAATGAAGAGGACGCAACTGATCTTTCACAAGAGGCCTGGGTCAAAGGCTGGCAGCGGCTGAAACAGTTTCAGGGTGAGTCGGGTTTCGGCACCTGGATGACGCGGATCGTCATCAACCTTTGCCTGGACCAATTGCGGCGGCTGAAACGGCAGCGCACCGAAAGCATCGAAGCCATGGACGAGGAGTCCGGCGGCGTGGAACGCCAGATGCCGGTGTTGGAAGTGAATCCGACGGAGCGGCTGGAGCGCGGCGAGCTCCGGCAGCGGATTGACAAGGCGCTGGCCCAGTTGTCGCACGAGCACCGGACGGTCCTGGTGCTGCATGAATTTGAAGAGATGGAATATAAAGAGATCGCCAAAACGATGGAGTGTTCCATCGGCACGGTGATGTCACGATTGTTTTACGCGCGACGGCGGCTGGCGACCCTCCTGGCCGGCCTGAAGCGCGAAGAGTAAAGAAAATGAACGAGCAGACACAGTTGAAGTTGCAGGCGTTTTTGGACGGGGAACTTCCCGAAAAAGAAGCCCGCGAGATGTCCGCCCTGGTCGCACGCGATCAGGACGCCGCCGCGCTGCTTCAGACATTACGCCATACGCACCAGGCTCTCGCCGGGTTTGAGGCGGACATTAAGGTCCCCGACACCCGCGAATTCTACTGGTCGCGTATCGAGCGGGAGATCCGGAAATTCGAGGAGTCCCCCGCCCCCGCGCCCGCACAGGTTTCCTTCCTAACGCGGCTGAACCGCTTCCTGCTGCCCCTGGGCGGCGTGGCCGCAATCGCCCTCGCCTTGCTATTCACCTTTGGCCGCCCGGATTCGAGCGCCAAGGCCAATACCATGGGCGAAATCGAACTGGCTTCAAACGACATGAGCGCGGTGGCTTATCGCTCCCATGACGACGGCGTGAGCGTGGTCTGGCTCTACGACACCAGCGATTCTCAGTTTACGGACGAGCCCTCCTGGAATAACGTGGAAATCGAATGATTGACCGACGCGTGTTTGCCTGGCTGTTGATTATGGGTGTCTGGCTGGGCTGTGCCACCGGCCGGGCTCAAGCCGCGGCTACCCGGGAGATGCACCTGGAAGCAATCCTCGTTTGGGGGACGAATGATCCCAAACCCAAGGACCGCGACCTGAAGGAGCTCGACACCGAACTGTCAAAAAAACTCTGCAAAGCCGCCCCCTACAAGTGGAAGAACTACTTCGAGGTCAATCGCAAGACCATCAAGGTCTCCCCAAAGACCACCGGCAAGCTCGTTGTCAGCGAACACTGCCAGCTTGAGATTCAGAACCTCGGCGAAGAACGCCTGGAGGTGAAATTGATCGGCGAGGGCAAGGCGGTTTCCAAACACAGCGAATCGCTGCCCATGGATCATATTTTCGTGCTTAGCGGTCCCACCAAGGATGACGCCGCCTGGCTGGTGATTCTCCGTCAAGTGCCCGAGAAGAAGTAGCTCAGGCGAGCAATTCGTAGCTGAGGATCGAGAGGCCGTAGATCACCGCCGTATCCGCCCGCAAAACCAGCGGGCCAAAGGTCACCGGTTGCGCGCCCGCCGCCAGAATGGCTTCAATCTCACCCGGTGCAAAATCTCCCTCCGGACCCGTCCAAAGCGCAGCCGTTTCTGGTGGGCGATTGTGCGCCTCGCGATACTGGTGAAAAACCTCGCGGGGATGCCGCGTCTCCTCTTGCAGGGAGCCGAGGAAGGAAAGATCGAAGTTTTCTTTCCGCTCCAGGACCTGTGCCAGCAGGGCCGGCGGCTCAATTCGCGGCAACCACGCGGTGCCGCATTGCTTGATCGCTTCGATGGCGACCTCCCGCCATTTATCTGCCGCCGCCGGAGCATCCTCCGCAGCAATCTGTTTTACCACGCGCTCGGTTAGGAGCGGCACAATGCGGGCGGCTCCCAGTTCAGTCGCCTTCTGAACGATGGTATCCATTGCCTTGCCGCGCGGTACCGCGGCGAACAAAGTAATGCGGCACGCCAGAGGCGCCACCGCGAGACGTTCCAGGACACGCAATTTGAGACCGTCTCTTGCGCTCTCGGACACCTCGCAACGCAGTTCGGTCCCCGCGCCATCCAGTACCGTGACCGGATCACCCCGATGCAACCGCAGCACATGCCCCGCGTGATGAGCTTCGCGACCGGTCAGCGAGAGTTCCGAACCGCGGCTGCGCTCAGGGGGAAGATGGAAGCGATGCATCCGCGGGGTGGTCGGGGCGAGGCCGACGCGCCTATTTGAAAATACGCTTGGCCTTCTCGAAAAAACTCGTGCTCAACGGATTTTCCTTCGCCGTGCACAGCGCGGAAAATTCCTCGAGCTTTGCCTTCTGCGCGGAGGTCAAATGCGTGGGCACCTCCACCGCCACGCGCACGTGCAAATCTCCGTGCCCATAGCCCTGCACGTTCTTTACCCCCTTGCCCCGCAGGCGGAACATCGTCCCGGGCTGCGTGCCGGCGGGCACGCGAATGGACGCACCCTTGCCGTCAAGACTCGGCACCTCGATTTCATCCCCCAGCGCGGCCTGCACAAAACTCACGGGCACTTCGCACAACAAGTCATCGCCGTCGCGCTGAAAAATCTCGTGCGGTTTGACGTGCAGGACCACGTAGAGATTTCCGGGCGGCCCGCCGCGCAAGCCCGCATCGCCGTTGCTTGCCGAGCGCAGTCGTGAACCGGTATCCACACCGGCGGGAATCTTCAACGGAATCTTGGACGTCCGCTCGCGCCGACCCTCGGCGCGACAGGCCTTGCAGGGCTTGTCGATGACGCTGCCCGCGCCGTGACACTGCGGACACGTCTGCGCGAAGCTGATGATGCCCCGCGAACTCAGCACCTGGCCGCGTCCAGCACAGGTGGGACAAGTGCGCGTCTGCGAGCCGGCCTCGGCGCCGGAACCCCGGCATACGTCGCAACGCTCCTGCTTCGTAACGGTGATTTCCTTTTCGGTGCCGTGCACGGCCTCCTCGAAGGTCAGCTCCAGGTCGTAACGCAAATCCTCGCCGCGTTGCGGACCACCGGCATTCTGCCGCCCGCCGCCAAAGAAATCCTCGAAGATTCCCCCGCCGCCGAACACCTCGCGAAAGACGTCAAACGGATCGTGGAATCCTCCCCCGTGACCGCCGCGGCGATCGAAGGCGGCATGGCCGTATTGATCGTAGGCCGAGCGCTTTTGCGCATCGTCCAGGATCTCGTAAGCCTCGCCGAGCTCCTTGAATTTTTCCTCCGCGGATTTATCGCCCGGGTTCTTGTCCGGGTGATGCTTGACCGCGAGCTTGCGGTAGGCCTTTTTGATTTCCTCCGAGCTGGCGTCCCGGGCCACCCCGAGCACCTCGTAATAATCCCGCTTGGCCATGGATCAGGCGGCCGGACTCTTGGCCACCACCACCGTGGCGGGCCGGAGCAGTCGGTCCCGGAACTTGTAACCCTTGCGAAGCTGTTGCAGCACTGTGCCCTCGGCCACCCCGGCGGACTCCTGCTGGGCCACGGCCTCATGCAGGTTCGGGTCGAACGGCTTCCCGTTCGCGTCCACTTCCTCCAAACCGGCGGCCTGCAGGGCCGACTTCAACTGCTGGGAAATCATCCGCACGCCTTCCTGCAACGATTGCGCGCTGCCCTCCGGCGCGGCCTGCGCGGCCGACACGGCCATGTCGAACGAGTCCATGATCGGGATCAGCTTCTCGAACAGCGATTCGTTGGCGTATTTGATCGCGTCCTGGCGCTCGCGCGCGGCGCGTTTCTTGAAATTCTCAAAATCGGCGCTGATCCGAACCAGGCGATCCCAATTTCCCGCCGCCTTGGCGGCCTGGGCCTGCAACTCCTGGATCTGCTCCAGCGACAACGAACCGGGGTCAACGGCTTCCGCCGCCGCCGCCGCCGCTTCGTTCATGTCCGGTGCTTCCGGTGTTTCAATTTCTTTGCCGGGTTTCTTCATGGGACTCGGCTTCCTCTGTCCATCATAGAACGGAGGAAGGTATCCGATGGGGGGGCAAGCGGCAACTGGGATTTGGACCCACTGTGGGCGATAGTTCAAAATGAGAATAGATGTCGGATCAAAATGATAATGTGGTTTTGAGGGAGAAGGTCCCGAGCACAGTGGGCCATTTGGAGAGAGCTTTGGTTTGAGGGATGACCCAGAAGCGCTGGCAGGGATGGT
>CAYUVH010000010.1:0-25801 GCA_964448135.1 uncultured Verrucomicrobiota bacterium
CAGGTTGCGCTTCCGCAGAGCCCTATCCTGCTCGTGAATCACCGGCCAGAATATCCCACTCACGCACCCTGTCCATACCCCCGCCCCATTATTCTCCTTTTGATCCGACAATCCTTATCATTTTGATCCGCCCTCAACAGCCGATTATGGCGGCGGCGTGTGATTAAATTGGCCGGGCCGGCGATAGACTTTCAGCTGATAATCCGGCATGCCCAGAAAACCCATGCGCCACTCGTTGCCGAAGAGCGGCGGTCGTTTGGGGATGAAACCCTGCCCCGTTTCGACCCAGTTCGTGCCGAGCGCCTTGGTGACGAGCGGGAGACTGGAGGGATAGACGACCAGAGCCTTTATGCTCAGGGCGTCCGGCCGCGGAATGATGGAGAGGTAATAAGGCATGAAGAGCCGGCCGGCGCGGGGTTTGGCGGCATAATAGCCCGCCCAGTCCACGTACACGCCTTCGGAGGAATTTATGCTTTCGGCCATGAGCTTTTCGACGCCCGCGTAATCGCGATCGGACCAATCGTAAGCGGCAGTCACGCAGTGCAGCCCGAAGCCGAGCACAATCACGAACGTCAGCACAAAGCGTGAGATCCACACGCGGGCGGCGGTAAGTTGCGCGGAGGCGAGGGTGCCGCAGACGCAGAGGCCAAGCGGCAGGTAGGTCATCCAGCCGTAATAAGTGGGAAACTTGCCGGACACCAACAGGACCACTGAGAAACCCAGCGAATAGACCAGCCCGAAGCCGAGCAGCGAGCGCCAGCGGAATGTTCCCTGCCGGGTGAGCCAGAAGAGCAAGAGCAAGCCGAGGAAGTAAAGAGGCCAGAAGCTGAAATCCTTGGGAATGACGTTGTTGTGTTTGAAATGGCCGCTGCGAATTGCCTGCAAAAGGCCAACCCCCGTGTGTTGATGAATGCTTTTCAAGAATTGGTCCAGCACCTTGTGCGAAGCGTAAAATCCGGCAAGGGCCAGTCCGCCTGCACCTGCCCCGGCCCAGGCGGCGAGCAGGCGCGACAGAAATGGGCGACCAACGTAAAACAGGATAAGCAGTCCCCCAGCGCCGAGCATGGGCATGAGTTGCAAGCCAACCCAGGGAGCGATAATGCCGATCAGAAAAAAACCGACGAGTGCCTGCCAGTTTCGGGCTGAACCGTAGGCGTAGAGGAAAAGACAGATTACCAGCATCGCCAGGCAGTCGGGGCGCGCGCTCCGATAGGCGAACGCGACGCTGTAGCCGCCGAGGAACAGACAGAGGAAAACAACGCGCATGCCCGCGGTGGCGATGAGCCGGAGTCGCAGGCAGGCGCGCCAGAGCAACCAGCAACACGCGGCGATACAGACGAAGTTGAAACTGCGAATGGCCAGGATCGAGAAGCCGAACAGCTTCATCCAGAGAAAAAGCAAAAATGGCGGGAGCGGGACGTTGCCCGCCCAGAATTCAGTCGAGGTTTGCGCATACCAGGCGCTGGAGGTCCAGCCGTGACCGAGGTAGAGATTGACTGCGGGATCGGCGTACATGACTTCGTCGATCCAGACGAACGGATAGCGGGTGGCGGTGAGGAGATTGAAAATGAGGCTGGCGGTGAGGAGACCGAGGACGGCGATGGTTTCGCGGAGGGTGGGGCGAAAGGCGGAGCTTTGCGGGTTTTCAGGCGTGGATTCCATCGTGATTCAAAAGGGGAGTTAATCGGGCGCGATCACGCTTCCGATTAATTGGAGCCTCGTTATCCCGCCTTGCGGGACTGCTACGAGAGGGAGGAGGTGGCGCATCAGTTCAGGCGCAAGACGCGATAGTATTTTTGCGGGCCGCTGGCAGGGTCGGAGATGGAGAGCGAGGAAGCGGACGACAAGATTGGATTTCCGAGCGAGGTCCAGTTGGTGCCGAGAAGGTTGGTCTTGTATTGCACCTGGTAGATGGCGGAGGTGGCGGTTTGCCAGGTGAGGTTGACGACGTGATTGGTTGCGGTCAGGCCGGTGAACTGCAGGGGGACGTTGCCCACGCTGGAACCAAGGACTTCCACGCCGTTGATTTTTGGTTCGTTGGCGGAGCCGCGCGTGAATTGAACGAGGATATTTCCGGAAGCGTCGGCTTGCTTTTTGATTTCACGATTCACTCCACGGAATTTGGTGTCGGCGAAGGCGAGGACGTCGAAGTCGGTGAGGGCTTGGACACCGTTTACGGAGATATTGAATCTGCGGTCGCCGACGCCGTTTACGGAGGGCGAGATTTCAGCGAAGTGGAGGCGGACGGTGTAATTGCTGCCGGGGACGAGGTTGTTGAAGAGATAAGCAGACTCGCCCCAACGCTCGGTTTGGTAAACGGCGGTGGGGGCGGGATTGGGCACACCGTTGGTCGTGATGATGTTCGTGACCGCAAGCGTGTTGGCGCTGCCGCCGTAATAGTTGTCGGCCACGAAGGAACCCACGGCTCCGCCGCCGCTGTTGACGGCGTAGCCGGTCACGGAGACGGAAAAATTGGTCGAGAGGGAGTTGTTGTCTTCGATGCTTTCGGGGAAGCGGTTGATATCGTCCACGGTCGCGACAACCGAGTGCGGGCCGGGCGTGGCGGTCCAGTAGTTTCCGGTGGGGCCGCCATCGGCGGTGAGGGTGATGGCGGTGTTGGCGGGCAAGGAAGTGGAATATCCACTGGACCAGGAGGCGGTCCCTGCCCCGTCCACGTTGAAGCCGATTCCGAGAGTAATTCCGGACGGTGTGGCGGCGGAGCCGCGATTGAGGACTCGAGCCGAGAAGACAATATGACTGCCGGTGAAGGAACTGACCGGGGTCATGGAGATGGAAGTCAGCACGACGTCCGGCAAACCGTTCGTCGGTTTTGCGCTCACCTGGGAGGAGTTGGGGCTTTCGCCGAGCACGTTCGTTGCGGAAACCACGTAATAATAAGTCGTGTTGGGCACAAACGAGGTGTCGCGATACCACGCGGAGGTCAGATTGCTGGCGATCAAGGAATAGCCTGAACCGCTGACGGTGGAACGCTTCACGGAAAATTGGGTCGCGCCTGCTGGGGCGGCCCAGGACAGGGAGACCAGGGCGTTGCCCACGGTGGCGGTAAGATTCGTGGGAGCGGCGGGGGCGGAATTTGTCGGATTGGCAATGAGTTCGATGGCGTTGAGAGCGGCGTTGTCCACGACGGTAACCAACTGGACGGCGAGGGTGCCTGCAGCAGTGGTAACGGCGTTAAATTCCTGGATGTTGGCTTTGAAGTTGCCACCGGCGGTGGCGTAGATGTCGAAATTGTTGAGGACCGGTGCGCCGTTGAGGAGGACGTTGAAGATGCGCTGACCGGCGGCGGTCCAGTAGATTTCAGCGAAGTGCAGACGGACCTTGTAGGAGCGGTTCGGCAGCAGATACGGCAGCGTATAGGTGAAGTTGCCGTAGCGCTGGGATTGATAGACGGACATCGGTGCGGGGCTGGAGACGCCGTTGGTCGCCACGGCGGTTCCAGTGGAGGTGGGCGTACCGGTGTCGAAGTAGGAGTCAGCGACAAAAGAGCCGATGGCGCTACCACCACAGTTCAGCGAGTTCGGCACGGGCGGATTCAAATAAACGACCACGGGATTGGAATTGGTGCTTTCTCCAAAAGCATTGACCGCGGTGACGACGTAATAGTTGGTGACGAAATTGGCGATGGCGGAGTCGGTCCAACCGTTGGAGGCGATGCCGGTGTTGATGCCGGAGGCCATGATCCAATACGGGCCGGCGAGGTTGGTGGCGCGCTTCACGTTCCAAGTGGTTGGATTCAGGGGCGCATTGGTCCAATAGAGATTCACGCTGCCGCTGCCCGGCACGGCCACGATGCTGGTGGGCGCGGGTGGCGGAGCGGTCGGGGCCAGGAGATAGTTTTTCATCCAGCCGCCGAGGGGTTCGAGTTCGAACGACGACCAGCCGCCGGGGTCGCCATTCTCAAACAATGTGCAACCGAGGACATAGGGGTCCTGTTGCATTTGCTGGTCGAACCAGTTCAACCAGCGCTGGAACCAGGTGGCCGGGCCGCGCGCCTGCCAGCCCGAGGTGGAGGGATCGCCGCTCGCGTCCACGCCACCTTCGGTCAGGATGAGCGGCATGGTGTTGAGGTCGGGAAAGGAACTGGCGAAGTAACTGTAGAACTGGCGGTAACGCAAGGAGTAGTAAAACTCGTCGCCGGGGTCCGTGGTGTAATTGATGGTGTAGGCGTGGTAGCTCCAGCTTCCGCCGGCGGCCATGGCCTGCCGGAGGGCGGGGACAAAAGCTGCCAGGTAGGATTGCATCTCGGAGGGCGATCCGCCGGGATTCCCCACGGCGATGCTGCCGATGCAGGGTTTGTAGCCGGCGGCGACAATTTTGGGCGTGAGGTTGGTCCAAAATTGATTGAACCATTGCGAAGCTTGCAGGGCCTGCGCGCCGGTGGCATTGGGGTAGCCGAGCGTTGGGGTCTGGCCTTCGTTCGGGCCTTCGAGGTAATCGATCAAAGCGCGGTCGGAAGGTGAGAGATAGTTGATGCCCTTTTGGAGGATGTTCGTCCAGAAATCGCTGGCGCTGCCGGTGGCGTCGTCCGACAGGGAATAAGATCTGGGCGAGTAGATGCGGACGACGACTTTGCCGGTTGGAGCCTTGGTCTTGTAGTCGCGCATCGCCTGCGCCATGCCGGAGGGGAAACCGCCATCCAGGCCCAATACCTTCAAAACGCGCGGGCGGCCTGCGACGATGTTCGAGTTGCCAACGGTGTAGTCATTGATGAAATGGGCGGAGAGTTTGCTGGAGCTTAAAGTTTGTGATCGGACGGTGAGGCAAGACGACAGACAAAAGAGGGCGAGCAGGCCCCGAATCCAGATTTTGTGCGCCGAGAACATCATTTGTCTGTGCCGCTCTAATAGCCAATTGCGAACGGGGATTCAATCAAATGTCGGAGACAAGGCAGGGTTGGCGCTGTCTTCAGGAATTAGCACGAAGTGAAGCGAATGGGCGTGGAGGAAGAGAAAGCCTCGATAACAGAAACATTTGGGGATAGAAAAATGGGAAGAAGCGAGGAGGGAGAGGCTATCAAAGTCGGTGAGTGACCGGATCAAGGATCACGGCTGCGCAGGAAGTGATGTGCCGCCACGGGCTTTGCTGGGTTGCCCGCAGCGACCGCACTTCGAAGTTGGACGGAATCAGGCGCGGACCACAAGGGGGTCGGACCGGAAGCGATCGCTGAGTTCGACAAAGGGAACCTGGGCGCCCAGCCAGAGGGGATCCCGGGTGATACCGTCCATAGATTGGACGGTGTTGTTGCAAATCAGGCTTACGCCGTCCCCGAGGACCACAAATGCTTCAAAGCCCGTGCCGACGCCGTCGCGGGCGAATTCGAAGTCGCCCACGGGATATTGCTGGGCCAGCAGGGACTGGCGCAGCTGGCCGGCGTCGGTCAGAAAGTTCTGTTGAAATCCTTCTTTTCTGGGCCCAAAATAGGCAAGCAAACGCGCTTGTTTTTCACCCATCGAGACAATGGCCCACTCGTCAAAAACGATCTTTCGATACCGGTTATTCATTTGACCGGCACAAACCGCGATAGCCTGTTTCGCTTCTTCCAGGTTCATAACTTGAAAACGGATATTACCGTGCAAAACGAAAGCAAGTCCGGGGCCAGCCGGACGCGAAGTGGGCGGGTGATGTGCAATGGGGAGGGGTTTCACGGAGGATTTCTTTGCGCGGCTCCTGCTTTGGTTGGAATGGCTGCATGGGAAGGGCGCGCCTTGGCGCTCCACTCCAGGAGGCTTGGCACAAAAAGACATCGAGAGCGCGGCCGACTGGTTCCAATAACAGTAAGTCTCAAGCCTTTGGGGCACGCTGCGGCTGGGGACAGCCGCGCTCCGGGACTTTTTGTGCAAAACTCCCCCAGGGAGAGTGGTTGGACGGCTGAAGTTGAAGAAAGCCTTTGGCGCAGCCGTCCGGGGTGGGTAGTTGAAAATAGTGAGCCTCGTTATCCCGCCTTGCGGGACGGGCACGGAGGGAAGAAGTGAACCGCACCCTGCCCCGGCCGGTTGGTTATACCCCCGCGTACCTTGGTCGGGCGGCGAAGGGAGTGCGCGCGGCACTGTTTGGGTTGTTTGTAATACAGGCGGTGCTCGTGTGCATCAACGAGTGGCAGCCGCACATTTTTCGTCCAGAAGTGCGGTGGCCGATGGGGTTGCTGGTGGTGCTGGCGGCGGCTACGACGATTGCGCAGCTTTGCAAACAGTTGCCGGCACAAAATGTGATGCTTGCAGGCGCGATCATAGCGTTTATCGGCGGAGCGGTCGAATGCCTGGGCGCGGTCGAGGCGATTCCGTTTGGTCCGTTTGTGTACACGGATCGGATAGGGCAGTTGCTTTTTTATCCACTGCCATGGGCAGTGCCGGTGACCTGGCTGATCGCGGTGCTGAATGCGCGCGGGGTGAGCCGGCTCATCCTGCGGCCGTGGCGGGCGCGACCGAATTACGGTTTCTGGCTGCTGGGCCTCACGGTGGTTTTGGTGGTGTTGTTCGATCTGGCGCTGGAGCCGTTCGCGGTGAAAGTGGCGGGATATTGGTTCTGGCGGCCGACGAAACTTCCGCTGGCCTGGTATTCGGCGCCGGTGATCAACTTTTTCGCGTGGGGCGCCACGGGGTTGCTCATCCTGGCATTTGCGACGCCCGCACTAATTCCGAAGGAGCCCAGGAAACTGCCCCCGGATCTAAAGCCGGTCGCAGTCTGGTGCTTGCTTCACGCGCTATTCATTGCCGGAGCAGCCAGGCTGGGACTTTGGCCAGCGGCGGGATTGGCCGCGTTCAATCTGCTCTTAGTGGGAACGGCGGCGTGGCTCGGATCGCGCGTCGCGGAACCCGTCAGGTCGCCGTAGTTTCGGGCGGGGGCCGCTTGGTCAGGTGAAGGCGGGCGACTTTCATGCCGTCCATTTCCTCGACGCGTAGTTCGCAGGAACCGACCACCAACAAATCACCCTTCTTCGGGAAACCGCCGAGCCGGTGAGTGACCCAACCGCTGACGGTGTTGATGCCTTCCTCGCGCAGCGGCTCGCCCACCAAATCTTCCAGAGTATGCAAAGGCGTGGCGCCGGCGACCTCCCAGGACGTTGCGCTGGATGGAACAAGATGTGGAAGCTCCTGGTCGAATTCGTCCTGAATCTGGCCGACGATTTCCTCGAGGATGTTTTCCAACGTTACCATGCCCAAGGTGCCGCCGTATTCATCCACGACGATGGCCAGGTGCAGTTTGCGCTCCAGAAAAAGCTGCAGCAGTTTTTCCAGCCGCGCGGTTTCCGGCACGTAAACCAGCTTGCGGACCACAGGAGCGAGGTCCGCGCCCGTCCGCGCCTTGAGGCGCATGGCGTAGAGGTCCTTGATGTGAATCACCCCCAGCGTGCGATCCAGATCGCCTTCTTCGCAGAGCGGAAAGCGCGAGTAGCGGGATTTCTCGGCCACCTCCATGCATTGGGCGATGGTGGCGGTAGTGTCGAAGACGGTGATCTCCTGGCGCGGCCGCATGACCTCGCGGGCGAGCCGCCGGCGCAGGTCGAGGGCGTTCAGAACAAGGTCGCGTCCGAGTTTAACTCCGGTGGCCTGCTTTTGCGAAGAGCCCAGGAGCAACCGAAGTTCCTCCTCCGAATGGCCGTGATGGCCGCCTTCCTGGAATTCGATGCCGACCTGGCGAAGCAACCAACGGGCGGAGTGGTTCAACACCCAGTTGAAGGGATAGAGCGCGAGATAAAACCAGCGCAACGGGTCGGCGATCCACAGAGAAACGGAAACGGGATGGCGGATGGCTATCAATTTCGGGGCCTGCTCGCCAACGCAGATGTGGACGAAGGTCAACGCCATAAAACCAACGGTAAAGGAGATGGCGTGGCGGGCGTCCTCGGAGGTGATGTGCAGGAGGCCCAGGAGGGGCGAAAGCAGCCCGGCGAAGAGCGGCTCGCCGACCCACCCCAGGCCGAGGCTGGTCATCGTGATGCCGAGTTGGGCGGCGCCGAGATATTCGTCTAGCCGTTGCAGGATGGAGCGGGCGACGCCGGCGCGGCGGTGACCCTTATTGACGAGCGGATCGAGCTGGGTATCGCGGATTTTGACGAGGGCAAATTCGGCGGCGACGAAAAGGCCGTTGAGCGCGACCAGCGCCACGACCAGCACGGCCTCGAGGACGATGCCGTCCGAGGTGGAGTGGTTTGGAGTGGGAGCGGGCATGGCGCTGGGTTACAAAGTCACTTCACCAAAGACCATCTTCAGGATGTCCTGCAGGCTGAGGAGGCCTACTTCCTGGCGACCAGGATTAAGCACGATGGCGAGGCGCTGACCGGCGCGCTGCATGCGCCGGAGCGCGACTTCGAGCCGCGCATCCTCATCCAGAAACAACGCCGGCGTGACGAAACCGAGGAGCGGAGTCTCGGGATTTAAATCCGGCTGGTAGAGCAGCGAGCTGAGGCTCACGAGGCCGATGACACGGCGTTCGTTGCCGCTGATCTCCCACACCGGCAGGAGAGAGAGACGGCGTTCGCGCACGAGGTCCAGGGCTTCGGCGACCGTGGTTTTCGTGGTGGCGGTGACGGCGCGCGCGATCGGGGTCATGATCTGGCGGACCGTGAGGGTTTGGAGATCGAGCACGCGATTGATCATGGCGCGTTCCTCGGAACTGAACGCCTGCGCCGATTCCTGCATGACGAGGCGCAATTCCTCACGATTGCCGAACACATGGCCGGTAAAGGCCTTGCCGCCGTGCCAGCGCAGAAGGCGTTCCGAAAACCATTCCACCAGCGACACAAGCGGACGCAGGACCGTGTGCACCAGGCGGAAAGGCCGCGCGAGTCCGAGGCACAGGCGGTTGGGAAAAGTGCGGAACAACATTTTCGCGAAAAGGTCGAAGCACGCGTAGAACAAAAACACGGCCACGGCGTAGACCAGGACGAAGAGGTAACGATTGGGGAACCAGGTCTGCAGCACAACCACCAGCCAGCCGAGAATAATGAAATTCGCCAGCGTATTGCCGACGAGGATGGTCCAGAGGAAGTTTTCCGGGTTTTCCAGATAGCGATACAGCACGCGCGCGGAAGGGCGGCCGGCGCGCATTTGCTGGCGGATCCGCAACCGGCTAAGGGCAAACACGCCCGCCTCCATGCCCGAGAGCACGAAAGAAAGCACGAGGCAAATACCGAACAGCACCCAAATGAAAACGTCGCCGGGCATGTTCGTGGTTATTTCACGACCTCAACCAGCAGTTCCTGCACGCGCCGCGCATCAGCGGCGTGCGCGGTCAGCTTGAGACCGCGGAAGGTGACCGATTCACCCGCGGACGGGACGACTTCCGTCAGATTGACCATGAGCCCACCGAGCGTTTCGACATCCGGTGCCTCACCCAGCGCGGGATATTCGCGTCGGAAATCGTCGAGTCGCAGGGAGCCGCTGACGCGCCATTTGCCCGTGCCCAGGCGTTCCATGACGAAACCCGAGGGCGCGGCCTCGCGATGAATGCGCCCGATCAGTTCCTCCAGAATGTCCGTCATCGTGACAATCCCAGCGGTGCCACCAAATTCATCGAGAACAATCGCCAGGCCGCGTTGCTGGCGCTGTAGACTTTTGAGCAACTGCAAAAGGTTCATCGTTTCCGGCACGAAGGACGGGAATTCGATGGCGTCGGCGACGTCCGCCTTGGGATCGAGAAGCAGCACGCGCGTGTTCAAGATGCCCACGATTGTGTCGGGCGTTTCGTCGTAAATGGGCAGCCGCCGGTGTTTGTGCTGGCGGGCGGCGGCGAGCATTTCCTCGATGGACAAATCATCGGAGATGGCGGCCATCTTCGAACGCGGCCTCATGACTTCCTTGGCCGTGCGCCGGTCGAGACTGATGATCTGGAGGATGATTTCTTTTTCGGACTGGGCGAGCGCGCCCTGCTGAAAGGCCATTTCGAGAAGTTCCTGATAATCGCCATCGGTCAGGGCGGAGTGCGCCTCGACGGTGCGGGGCACGACCAGATGGAGGAACATGGTGTTCATGCGCTGGGCGATTTCGCGCAATGGGCGAAAAGCGGTCTGCGCGACCAACAGCGGGCGGGCCACACGCAGGGACCACAGCTCCGGCTGACGGACCGCGAGCGTTTTGGGAACCACTTCGCAACCGAAGAGAATGAGCACCAGCAGGCCGGCAACGGAAAGGACAAGGTGCCAGTTGCCGTGGATCGCCAGCCAGAAGGTCGTGGCCAGCATGGCAGCGCCGGCAAAGGTGTTGCCCAGCACCAGCGTCCCGAGCAAGTCCTGCGGCCGCGCCAGTAACTTCACCACCACCCCGCCCGCGCCAGGCACGCGCTCAGCCAACTGACGCGCCTGCCACTTGCTCAGCGAGAAAAGAGACGTTTCCGCCAGGGAAAAGAAGAAGCTCGCCCCGGCGAAGACCAGGACCACTGCGGCGGCCATCGGCGTAGGCGACATTACCCAAGGATGCGCGGTTTCGGGGGCAAAATCCAGCTATTAGCGGATCGTCCCGGAACTGGCGGTCGGAGCTCTCAAGGCCGGCCAAACACATCACACCGTCGCCGACGACGGATTGTGAAAACCTAGTTTAGCGAAACGCCGCGGCGGATGTAGGTGGGCACGTCGAGATCTTCGCCCTTGTGGATGGTGGGTTCGCTCTTGTCGAAGCGGCCCTTGGAAACGATTTCCAGCGGGAGCTGGGTCTGGCGCAGCCGGGGAAGGCTCTTCCGGCCGGCGCGACCGTGCTTGGCGCGCATCTGCTCCATTGCCGCCTGGGAAAGGTTGGGAGGAGGAGGCACGAAACGCGAGGCGCGTTGCGGCCCGCCCTCGCCCAACAGATGGCTGGACAAATCGGTTGAGCCTCCTTTGTGACGCGAGGGGGACTCCATGGGTGCGACATCCTCGTCCGCACGCCCCGCGAGCAATGCCAATGACACCGTGTCCGTCATGGACGGATCATGGCACGCGCCCATCAGAACGGGAGCCCGACCGGCCTGGCGGTTAATCTCCTCCATGATGCGATTAACCTCCGACATGGAGAGCGAGGGTCCGCCGCAGACGCACGCGGCCACCACGGCGGCCTCGGCAAAAGCCGTGCCGTTTCCGAGCGCCGGATGAGCCCACAATTTCTCGCAGAGCTCCCCGGCCCGATTCGGGCCGGAGGCTTCGGCAACGGCGAGCACGCAATCGGCTGAATGCCGCCGCAACTGGCGGCAGAGTTCGGCGAAACTCGAACCCATCACGGTTTCGCAACCAATTGCCCGGCACGCCAGCCGCAAGGCGGACACGAGAAATTGATCGGAAGCCTTGAAGGCGTCGCGCATACCCGTGCCTTCGCCCAACATGGGGAGGGCCTTTTGATTGGAGTAGTAAATTATCAGGTCAACGTTTTCGCTGAGGCGTTCGATACCCAACTGCGCGGTGTTGGTACGCGCGGTGCCTTCGCAATCGAAAGGCAGAATAACCACCGACAGAACAAACGCGCCGGCTTCGCGGGCAGCGGCGGCGATCACGGGTGACGCGCCGGTACCGCAATTGCCGCCCAGACCAGTGACGAGCATGACGGTTGGCGTGGCAGCGAACAAAGACTTCCATTTGTCGGCCTGATCCTCCGCGGACTTGCGCACGAGGTCGAGGTCACCGCCCGCGGCCGGGGCGCATTTGGGGGTCAGACAGATTTTTTCTCCAGCAGAGGTGGCCGTGAGCGAACGCTCATCCCAATTCACCGCCACGATGCTGGTGGCCGGAAATCCCGCGGCAGGCAGTGATTCCACGGCGTTGACGCCGGCGTTGCCGACGCCGATAACCCGAAAAGGAATCGGCCCCGGCGCCGGAACCGGCACGGGCGTCTCAGTCGGAGTTGCAGAGGGAGAAGGGTTTTCGTTCATGGGAGTGGGTTCAAGGTTCACTTCCGACGGAAAATCTGGGTGATGGAGTTTTTGATGTCACTGGCGAGCGAGGTTTTGGCGGAACGCTTGCGCTGCTGGAAAGAGCCAAATTTTACCAGGCCGATCGCGGTCGCAAATTCAGGCTGATCGAGCGCGGATTTCAGGCCGCTGATCGAATTCGTTTTGCCGGGCGAGACGGGAGTTTGGAGGATTTGCTCGGCCAGTTTGGCGACATTGGAAATGCGCGCACCGCCACCGCACAGGAACACGCCGCTGCGGAGGTAGTCCAGTACGCCGGCCTGTTCGAGGTCCTGGCCGATGAGTTGAAAAATCTCTTCCAACCGCAACGACATGATGCGGCGCAGGTTTTCGAGGCTGACGGTTCGCGGCGCCAGCGCGGGCTCGCTGGCCAGACTCACATTCTGGCCTTTGATTTCTTCCTCCACGATGGCCGAACCGTGCTCGAGCTTGAGCTGTTCGGCGCGGCTCAACGGTAGTTTGAGGCCGTAGGCCAGGTCGTTGGAGATGTGATCGCCGCCGACCGCCAGCACGCCGGTGTGCTTAATGATGCCGTTCGCGTAAACGACGTAGTCGGTGGTGCCCCCCCCGATGTCAATCACCACCGCGCCCAATTCCTTTTGCTCATTCGTGAGCACGGCGAGCGCGGAGGCGAGGCCGTTGAAAACGATGTCGTCCACTTCAAGCTGCAAACCCTTCACGGTACGGATGGCGTTTTGCAGCCGGTTGAGATTTCCGTGAACCACGTGGACATCCACCTCCACACGCGCGCCCAGCATGCCAACCGGGTTCGTGATACCGTCCTGACCATCCACCAGAAAATGCTGGCGGATCGCGTGAATGACATGATTCTGCGCCGGGAGGTTGATCGTGCGCGCATTGCGAATCACGTCCTGGACATCCATCTCGCTGATTTCGCGATCCGCGGAGGCGACCGGATGGACCCCGCGATTGTTGAACCCCCGCAAGTGCCCGCCCGTAACGCCGAGATAGACACTCCGGATTTCGACGTCCGCCATTTGCTCGGCTTCGACGATCGCCTGGCGCACATCTTCCTCGGAAACCGTGGGGTCGGCGATCTCCCCCTTGCGCACGCCGCGCGAGCGCGCCTGACCGAGACCGACAACATTCAGCACGCCGTCCGAGTTCAATTCACCGACGACGGCGCAAACCTTGGAAGTGCCTATTTCCAAGCCGACGATGATGGAAGAGTTGTCAGACATGCTTTTTCCTGAGGCGAAGCGGTTTGGGAGTGGTCGTCGGGGCCGCGCTGGCTTCCAGCCAGCGGGCGGGGATATTGTTTGGCACCGCGAGATCCAGCGTCGCAATGACCTTGTTCATGCGCTGGCCCATGTCGAAAACCTCCTGCCAGCGGCGCAATTGCTGTTCGATATTCGACTGGCTGAAAGTCACCTCACTGCCCTGCCCCGTCGAAACGATCAAAACTTCCGGAGCGGAAATATCCACGCGTTTCATCTCCACGCGGCTGGACATCGGTGAGTGGGCAAAGGCGGCGACCAGATCCAGCGCGGCATTGACGGAACGGCCGGCCAGTTGATATCCGGCGCGAATGTCGCCGGAGGCGATGCCAGAAAGCACGGGATAGGATTCGCCGGCCGCGGCAGCGGGATTGTCGCGTTGGCGGGATTCCAGTAATGGCATGACGTGACCGGACGCGTCCAGGTGATAAACAACCATTTCCACGCCACCGCCCGCCTTGGGCTGCATCAGATTGAGCTGCGCGATCGGCTCGCGCTCGGTCACGCGCAGCCGCAAAGTGCGCGGGAGAATCCGCTCCACTGAAACCGATTCCACGAACGGGACCATTTCCAAATCGCGTTTAACGCGCGCGAGATCGAGGGCCAGGAGGTTCTCGCCGGGCTTCACTCCTGCCCAGCGCCGAAGCTGATCGAGGGCAATCACACCGTCCGTCTGCACGTCCAGTTCCTGCACCGTGAACGCTTTATTTTGGTAAACGAGCGCGTTGAGGGCCCATTCGCCGGCCCGCCAGATCACGAGAAAGCTGATGGCAACGGTCAGCAAAGCGCCCACGCCCAGCACCACCAATCGAATGCGCGCGGAGCGCACCTGGCTGGAGCGCAGCTTCACTTCGAGCACGCCGCCGTTACCCAATCGCCGGTTGCCTTTTTTGCGATTAATCCACATGCGCCGAAATTACTTTCACTTTTTCGCGGCTGCGTTGCCCCGCTTCCGCTTCGCGGCCAGGTCCACCATTTTCTGGCAAAGCTCCGGGTAACTGATGCCCGCCACGCCGGCGGCTTTGGGCAACAGACTCAACTCGGTCATGCCCGGTAGCGTATTTACTTCGAGCACGACCGGCTCGCCGTCCTCGCGGACGATGATATCCACGCGCGAATAATCGCGGCCGCCAATGGCATGAAAAGCCGCCAGCCCGGCCGCCTGGATGCGCTTGGTTTGCGCGGCATCGAATCGCCCGGGGCACCAGACGTCGGTGGTGCCGGGCGTGTACTTGTTTTGATAATCGAAAATCCCGGCCTTCACGTAGACCTCGGCGACCGGCAGGGCTTCATCGCCCAAAATCCCGACTGTGGTTTCGCGACCGACAATCTTTTCCTCCATGAGCACGTGCGAATCATGACGCATGGCCTCCGCCAGCGATTTGCTCCAATCCGCGACGCGCTCGACAAATTGCAGCCCGACGCTGGAGCCCTGCCGCGCTGGTTTGAGCACCACGGGCGGGTTCCAGCCCATGGGCCATTTGGCGTCGGCGGACTCGATCAGCATGGAGCGCGCCGTGGGAACGCCCGCGGCGACCAGCCGTTGCTTGGTGAGATTCTTATCAAAGCCAATCCGGCTCGCCTCCGGATCGCAGCCGGTGTAAGGCACTCCCAGTTCCTCCAGTCGCGCCTGAACCGTGCCGTCCTCGCCATAGGTACCGTGCAGCGCGAGAAAAACCACCTCGGTGCCCGCGGGCAATTTCCAGTCGTCGGTTTTTGGGTCCAGTTCGAAAACCTCGTGGCCGAGCGAACGCAGGGCCTCCGCCACTCCCGCGCCGGAGCGCAACGACACTTCTCGCTCCGCACTGGGGCCGCCGAGCATGACTGTGATCTTCATTCGCCGATAATCTCCACTTCCGTTTGCAATTCGAGTCCGCGGCCGGTGCGCGCCGCATCCTTGACGATTTCAATCAATTCCAAAACGTCACGCGCCGTCGCGGTGCCGTCGTTCACCATGAAATTTCCATGCTCCATCGAAACCGAGGCGCCGCCCACCCGCCGGCCTTTCAATCCCAACTCATCAATGAGCCGCCCCGCCGGGATCGTGGCCACGTTTTTGAAGATACAACCCGCGCTGGGATCGGACGGCTGCGAGTCCCAGCGCTTCCGGCTGTATTCGGACATCCGCTTCGCGATGTCCTCCGGCGCGCCCGGCTTGCCCCGCAACACCGCGCCCAGCGCAATGCTCGTTTTCAGCGCCGCGCATCCACGATATGCCACGCCCAGAGTGTTCCCCGGTCGTTCCTCCATCTGGCCGGAAAAATCCATCGAGCGCACCGTCTCGACGACGTCGAACATCGCCGCGCCCATCGCGCCGGCGTTCATGCGCAACGCGCCACCCAGGCTCCCTGGGATGCCTTCCATGAATTCGAGCCCGGCCATGCCGCGGCGGCGGGCTTCGTTCGCGATGGCGTTCAACCGCGCAGCGGCGCCGCAGTGCAGCGCGCCCTCAATAAATTCAATCTTTCCAAACGTCGTCCTGGCGAGGCAAATCACCACGCCCCGTACGCCGCCGTCCTTCACGAGCAAATTCGAACCCCGGCCGAGAATAAAAAACGGAATCTGCTGCGAGGAGCAGACGCGCAGCACGGCCGCCAAATCCGCTTCCGAAGCCGGCTCGAGATATACGTCCGCCGGACCACCCACGCGCATGGTGGTGCGCTTGGCCAGCGGTTCGTCGCGCCGGATGACGGAGGCAGCCGACACCGCGCCTGCCAGCGTTCGGGCGATTTCCTCACTGGTCAGCATGATGGCATCCATTGGTGCGGGTGCAGCGTTCACGAGGCTCCCTGCGGCTGAAAACGTCCGCGACGCGTATGTGCGTTCCTCACGATCTGGCGATTGTGTTGATGTCCGTTGCTCGTCGCCCGGGGGCTCGAGTTCGAGCGAGAGGAGGCCGGTTTCTTCCGATTGGCGTTTTCGATGGCGGCCAGAATCGTTTCTGCGATTTGCTCGGCTGCACGCGGGGCATGCCATTGTGCGAGCGCCGAACGCATCTGCAACCGGCTCGGGCCGTCCTTGATGAGCGCCAGGGTGGCTTCCGCAAACCCGCCACGTTCCGCGTCCTTCTGTTCGATGCGCCGCGCCGCACCGCTTTCTTCAAAGGTCCGCGCGTTCAGCAATTGATGCTGATCCGCGGCGGCCGGGTAAGGGATCAAAAGGGCGGGCACGCGCATCGCGGCAAATTCCGCGAGCGACGAGGCTCCCGCGCGGCTGATCGCAAATTCGGCGGCGCCCAGTGCCAGCTCCATGTTCACAAAAAACGGGTGCACCTGCGCCCGCACTCCCGCGCGCTCGTAGGCCTGGCGGACCTGATCCGCTTCATTCGGACCTGTGAGATGGAGCCATTGCCATTCGCGCGCTTCGGCCGCGAGACGCGGCAACGCGTCCGTCATGAGGTGATTGATCGCGCTGGCGCCCTGGCTGCCACCCATCACCAAACCCATCGGTTGGCCGGGATCAAAACCCAACGCCTTGCGGCAGCTCGCGGCTTCGCCGGGCTGCAATTTCCGGCGCACGGGCGTGCCGGTCACCGCGACACGGCGCGTGTGCAGCAGGCTGGCGGCGGCCGGGAAACCGACGAACGCGCAATTCACCAGCCAGGACAGCCAGCGATTCGCGCGGCCCGGGAAGGCGTTCGATTCGTGCAAAAATGTACGGGCGCGAAAACGCTTCGCGGCCAGAATCGGCGGCGCGCTCGTAAACCCGCCCATCGCCAGCGCGGCTTGCGGCGGACGCGCGGCAAATTCCTGCCTGGCGACGCGATACGAAGCACCCATGCCGCGCATGAAAGCTATCTGTTTTCCCGCGGTAAGACCGACGGCCGGCAGGACCACCTTGTTCACGCCTTCAGAGTTGCCGGTTCCGATCTGGTCAATTTCCTTGCCGGACACCATCAATGTCACCGAACAACCGCGCTGCAAAAGTTGCTCGGCGACCGCCAGCCCCGGAAACAAATGTCCGCCCGTGCCACCGCACGCGATGGCCACCCGCAAGACTGAGCGTTCGTCGCCGTTCATAAGATGGTCTCCGTGGCTTCGCGGGCCCACTGACGGGCAAATACGCCACCGGGGGCGGACGCGTTACCGCGCTTGCGGGCCTGGGAGGTTTGCATTCGCCCACCTTTGCGACGGAACGGATTCGATTCGTCAAAATCCTTTTCCGCGGCATTCTGTGGCGCGGAGCTTTCCCTCGCTTTGGCGTGGCGCGAAATGCTCAATAAAACGCCGACGCAGACGAGCATGACCAGCAAGTTGGATCCGCCGTAGCTGATGAACGGCAGGGGCAGTCCCTTGTTAGGCAGGGCGCTGGTCACCACGCCGATATTCACAAAAGCCTGTATCCCCATCAAAAAGGTCAAGCCCGAGCCCAAGAGCAGACCGAAAGTGTCCGCCGAGTTAACCGAAATATAAATTCCGCAAATAACAATCCCGATAAATCCGACCACGATGCCCAGAGTGGCCGCCAGTCCCAGTTCTTCGCCGATAATGGAGAGAATAAAATCCGTGTGCTGCTCCGGCACGAAGCCGTGCTTTTGGCGGCTGTCGCCCAGGCCCTTTCCGGCAGGCCCCCCGCTGCCAAGGGCGATCATCGCCTCATACGCCTGCAGGCCCTTGTCCTTTTTCGTCTCCTCCAGGTGCAACCAGGAATAAATGCGCTCCGAACGCATCGGATTGTGATAGATGAAAATGCCCAGCGCAGTCAGCGCAATGATGACCGGAGGCAGGAAATACTTCACGCGCATGCCGGCAATAAGCAGCACCATGCAGCCGACCGAACCGATGACGAGCGCGTTGCCCACATCCGGTTCTTTGAAAATCAGACCGACAACCACGGCGATCATCAACCCCGGAATGACCATGCCTTTCTTCCACTGCGGCATCTGGCGCTGGAATCGTTCACCGTACCAGGCCAGCGCGACCAGCAGCGCCAGCTTCGCGACCTCACTCGGCTGAAAGCTCAGGCCGGCGAAATTGAACCAGCGCCGCGCCTTCCCATGGACGGTTCCGATGTGCGGGATCAAAACGAGGATGAGCATCACCACGGAGATACCGAAGAGTATCCACCACACTTTTTTCAACGAGCGGTAATCCATGACCGCCGCCACGAAGCAACCGATAAAACCGGCCCCGCACCAGATCAATTGTTTGGCCAGGAAGCTCATGCCTGACTGAGGCGCGCTGGAGCTGTAGAGCATCACCATCCCCAGTGCCAGGAGGGCGGCAACGCAAAAAACCAGCACCGTGACTGCGGCCTTCATCGTCTTCATGAATTATTCCGTGCGCGCCTGCCCGCGCGCACCGCTCCCAACGCCGTCGGAAAAAGTGGACCTCGCCCGCCCGTGGGGACCCGGGCGGGGACATTTATCGCGTCAGGTGTCGGACCAGAGGTGATCCGGCCTGCGCGATCCATTTTAGTGAGGCGTTGCCGTGCTTCCTGCCGGAGCAACTGAACCGGCCGCGCCGGGATCCGAAGCCGGAGGTGGTGGAGTCGCCACGGTCGTGGTCGAGGACGCAGCCTTGGCCGGAATCTTCAACTTCTGCCCGACGGTGATGCGGTCGGTCTTCAGATTGTTCGCGGTGCGCAGCGCCTTCACTGTCGTGCCGTGTTGCTTGGCGATCTTTTCAAGATTGTCGCCCGACTTCACGGAGTAAGCTTGCGAACCGTCGCTCGTATCAACCGCCGCGGCGGCTCCCGGCGCCGGAGACGTGGTCGCGGCAGCGGTTGCGGCGGGGATCTTCAACTTCTGGCCGGGCTTGAGTTTCGTGGAATCGACGCCGGGATTGGCGGCGCCGATCGCCTTCATCGAAACACCGAAATGTTTTCCGATGCTGTAGAAACTGTCACCGGTGACAACGGTGTATTCCTGTTCGTTGCCCGGGGGAGGAGGCGGAGGCGGGGTCGTGGTGACTGTGGTAGTGCCGCCTGGTGGCGGGACCGGGGGAAGAGGATTTTCCACTGACGCCACATGACCTGTGGGCGGCGGAGTCGTCGTCAAGTCGTTCGTGACGGGTGGGAGATTCGTGTTATCCACGAACGTCGGAGGCGTAGGCGTCTGGCCGGCCTGCTGCGTGCCGTCGTCTTTGCGGCAGCCCTGCATCAACAACCCCAACAACACGATGCCATTCACGGTGAGGGCGAAAAAGACGGCGACTTTGACTCGGGTTCGAGCCTGGTTTTTTTGCTCCTGCAAGGAGCCCGGCGCTTGGAAGGGAGACTGGTTGTTCATGGTAGTTGGCACTGGGTGGATCGTTGACGGATCGGTGGCGGTTATGGTTGTTCGTGACTGCGTTTGCTGCCGGGCCGATTCCGGCCCCGCGGGCAGCTAAATTTTTTAATTAGTTTAATAACTTTTCCGGCGACACTCACCGGTCATACACGGGCACGGGCGATTCCACCGTGTATGTTGGGGTAGGCATTATGCACACCCCTACCTATTGATTTCACCGCCCGGCAAAAGATTTCGCCGAAATTCTGATAATCCCGGAAATCTTCAAGAACCGAACCGGCCGGTGAATACAAAACCACGTCGCCCGAGGCGGCATTTTCGGCCGCCTGAGCCACAGCTTCTAACACCGATGACGCAGTGGCGCAAGGGACAAAAAGGCTCCACGCGGAGCGCATTTTTTCGCCCGCGTCGCCGAGCAGAATCGCGCGTTTTACCCGGCGCGAAACGACCGGCCCGGCGTCATGAAAATCGTGAGCGACATCCCCGCCGCCGGCGATGAGCCAGACGTTCGGTTCGGCGCCTTTGCCGCGGCGCACGCCCAGCAAGGCCTGCTCGAGCGCGCCCGGATTGGAGCACTTGGCGTCGTTCACAAATTGCACGCCATTAATTTCGGCAGTGATCTCGAAACAATGCGGGCCGGGGGGAAACGTCTTCATCGTGTCCACCATGCATTCCAACGGCAGACGGAGCGCGTGACCGACTGCGAGCGCGGCCATCAAGTTTTCGGCATTGTGCGGTCCACGCAAAAGGCAATGCGCGGTGTCGAGCAACGGTCCCGTCCAACCGGGCAGCCGGCTCACCACCATGCCGCGCTCCAGGCGCAAATCGGCGTCGGGATCGGTGGCGCTGAAAGTCACGAGCTTCGCCGGCAGCGGCGCGTCGAGTTGCTGGAACCAGCCGAGCGCTTCCCGCTGCACAATCGCCCAGTCGAAAGGTTGTTGATTGCGAAACACGCGGCCACTCAGGCGGGCATACTCCTGGGTATCGGCGTACTGTCCCGTTCCGCCCGGGGTCAAGTTCGTGACCACTGCGACGCTGGGACGGAAGGTCTCGGTCATTTCCAATTGCGACGCATTCACCTCGAGCACGAGATAATCGAGTTCCTTGCTCTGCTCCACTAGTCCGCACACCGGCCGCGTCAACGGATCCGCGCGCACGGCCCGTTGATGATTGCTGGTTAAAGCGCGCTCGACCAATTCGGCCGTGGTGCTTTTTCCGTTGGTGCCGGTGACAGCGATGCAGAGACATTGGGACTGTTGATAACCCAGCTCGAGGTCGCCGATCATCGGCACGTGATTATCGTGCAGGGCCTGCACCATCGGTTTGGTCGCACCCCGGCTCACGATGGCGAGGTTGTATTCCAAGCGCGGCGGTTCCTGAACACCCAGGGCCACTTCGATGCCCAGCGGACGGAGCCGGTTCGCGCCGGCGCGCAGGTCCGGCGTGTCGGCGCTATCCACGCCCACCACACGCGCCCCGCTGCGGCACAGCAGTTCACAGGCGGCGCGGCCGCTCTGGCCGAGGCCGACCACCAGCACTCTTTGATTATCCAGCTTCAGCATGATCAACGAATCTTCAACGAACTCAGCGCCACGACCGCGCAGAGCAGGCCGAGGATGTAAAACCGCGTCACCACCTGGGACTCGTACCAGCCCTTCTTTTCAAAATGATGGTGAATGGGCGCCATGAGAAAAATGCGGCGGCCCGTGCCGTAACGGTGCCGGGTGTAACGAAACCACGTCGTCTGTAAAATCACCGAGCCGGCTTCCATCACGAACACTCCGCCGGCAATCGGCAGAATCAGCGGCTGATGAATCAGGACCGCCACGATGCCCAGCGCGCCGCCCAGCGCGAGCGAACCGGTATCCCCCATGAACACCTGGGCGGGATGACAGTTGAACCATAGGAAGCCCAGGCCGGCGCCCATCATCGCCGCGCAAAAAACGGTCAGCTCGCCGGCACCCGGCACGGCGGGAATTTGCAAATAGGCCGCGGCGTTTTTGTGGCCGGCCAGATAGGTGAGGACCAGGAAAACAAAGGACACAATGATCGTGCAGCCGATGGCCAGGCCGTCCAATCCGTCGGTGAGATTCACGGCGTTGGAGCTGCCGACGATCGCCAGCGCGGTGATGATGACACCGACGATGCCGGCGCCGGTCATGATGGGAAACTTGTAGAACGGCACCATGATTTCGGTCACGAGCTTGCTGGTGGAGGGCCGGTTCCACAGATAAATCGCGATGAAGAGCGCGAGCGCGCCCTGCACCATGAGTTTCACCCGTGAGCGAGCACCGCCGCTGGTCTGCCGGATAATCTTGGCGTAGTCGTCGTAGAAGCCCAGGCCGGTCAAAACCACGAGCGAGAGCAGCGTCAGTTGGATCAGAGTGTTCCACTGCGCCCAGAGCAACGTCGTCAAATTGATCACGACCACAATCAGCATGCCGCCCATGGTCGGCGTGCCCTTCTTGCTGATGATGCGCGTGTTGAGGCCGCCGGCGGCTTCCGCTTTGTCGGCGTACTCCTGGCCAAACTTGAATCGCTTGAGCCACGTAATGAACCGCGGTCCGAGGCACCAGCTCAACACCAACGCCGTCACCGCCGCGCCCGCCGTGCGAAAGGTGATGTAATGAAACAGGCGCAGCGCCGACAGCCGCTCCGCCCACGGAGTCCCGGCCGCCAAGTCCTGCAAAGCCTGACTAATATAGTACAACATCAGTTTTCCCGTCCGCTGGTGCCCGCCGCCAGCAATTCGGCCACCCGCTCGAGCCGCGCGGCCCGCGAGGCCTTCAACAACAACACGTCGCCCCGTCGCACAAAACTTTTCACGGCCGCCGCCGCCGATTCCACATCCGCAAATTCGAGCACCCGCTTCAATCCGGCGCCGCGCGCGCCGCGCGCCATGATCGGCGCCATCTTGCCGATGGCGAAAAGCTGGCCCACGCCGAGTTCCGCCGCGCGACGGCCCACTTCCTCGTGGGCCTCTTCGCTGTAAGTTCCCAGCTCGGCCATGTCCCCGAGCACCGCCACGCGGCGGCCTTCGCACGGCAAATCCTGCAAGGTCTGCAACGCGGCGAGCATGGAGTCCGCATTCGCGTTGTAGGCGTCGTTGAGCACGCGCACGCCGCGCCAGTCGCGGAGTTGCAACCGCATCTTCGGCGGCTTGCAACTTTCCAGGCCGCCTTCGATCTCGTTCCGCTCGAGTCCCAGTTCCGCGCCGACCGCGATGGCAAAGAGCGCGTTCACGACCTGGTGTCGGCCGAGGAGATGAATGCGATACTCGCCGGCGTAGTCCGGGGCTGAGGCATTCACGAAGAAAGTCGCGCCATGCCGCTCGAGCCGGACATCTGTCGCCCGCCAATCGTTGCCCGGGCCGATGCCGACGCGCGTCACTTCCGCGCGTGTACGGCGGGCGACCTCATTGCACCATTCGTTGTCGCCGTTGATAAAGAGTCGTCCCTCCCCGGGCAGCAACTCGGCGAGCCGCCCTTCCTCGCGGGCCACGCCGGCGAGGTCGGTGAAAAATTCCAGGTGCTCGCGTCCGATGCTGGTGATGATGCCGTAGCGCGGAGCGACCATGACGACCAGCGGTTCGAGCTCGCCGGGATGATTGGTTCCCACTTCCAACACCGCGGCCTGGTGCGCCTTGCGCAGTTTAAGCAGCGTCAGCGGAACTCCGATTTCGTTGTTGAAGCTCGCCTCGCTCGCCAAGGTCGTCAGCTTCTGCTTAAGCACCGAGGCGACCAGGTCCTTGGTGGTGGTTTTGCCGTTGGAACCGCCCACCGCGATCACGGGCAGGGTGAACCGTTTGCGGTACTCGGCGGCGAGCCGGCCCAGGGCCCGGCGTGGTTCGTCCACGGCAATAATTGCGCAGCCGGGCAGATTCGCCGGTGCCCGGCTGCGCGACACCACAACCGCTGCGATGCCTTTAGAGGCTGCTTCCGGAAGAAATTCGTGGGCGTCGAACTTGTCGCCTTTCAACGCGAAGAAGAGCGCGCCGGGGCTCGCCTTGCGCGAGTCGGTGCAGACCTTGCGCACGCGCGCGTCGGGCGAACCGCTCAACAACTCGCCATCACACGCGGCGGCAATATATTTCAATGACAGGGCTTCCATGCAGTTGCTCGGACGCCGGCCGGGCCGGATCCTGGCTCGGATATTCAGGAGCCGCGCGGCACGCCGTGCGGCTTGGCGCGGCGCGCCGCGCTAGCGGCCGCGTACCACGCGTCGGGATTCGATTCTTGTTCCAATTCCTGATCGCGGCGCGGCGCGGAGGGCCTTGGGGCGGCATCAACGGCCGGCCGGGCCGGGGCGCGCTCTTCGCTGGCAACCGCCGCCACAAACAGGTGGTGCGAGATCAACGGGAGTGAGTTCATGGGTTCCTTGGATTTGGGTTGTTTTCGCGGGCGCGCGCAGCGGCGGTCTTGACGAGACGCTCCTCCGCGCTGGTGGCGATGGTGTCCGGTGTCCCGGGCGCTTCGCCATCCTCGGGTCGTAGATTCAGATAATTGGCAATGCGCTCGGCGATGCTCTTGAAGACCGGGGCGGCGGTGAGCCCGCCGTAATACCCATGCTTCGGTTCATCCATCACCACGGAGATCAGCACCTCAGGTTTGTCGGCGGGGAAAAAACCGATGAAGGAGGAGTAATATTTTCCGGGCACGTAAACCCCCTTTTCGGATTTTTGAGCGGTGCCGGTTTTTCCGGCGACGGTGTAATGATCGAGTCGCGCGCCCTTCGCCGTGCCGTTATCGGACACCACGGTCTTGAGCGCCTGCACCATCTGGCGGGCCGCGTCTTCATGAATGACCTGGCGCACGGACTGCGGATCGAATTTGGCGACCACGTTGTGCTCGGAATCCTCCAACCGGCTCACGATCATCGGCCGCATGAGCAAGCCATTGTTTGCGATGGCCGCCATGGCCATGGCCATTTGCAACCGCGTGGCACAGACGCCCTGACCCATGGGAATTTGAGCGATGGAAACTTTGCTCCACTTGGAAACCGGCGGCACATAGGGCTGCCCACTGGCCTCGGCCGGGAGCGGGATGCCGGTGAGGTTGCCAAAACCGAAATCGCGGATGTATTCGTAGAGCCGTTGCGGGCCCAGCAACTGGCCAATCTTCGCAGCGCCGATGTTGGAGGATTTCATGATGATTTCCTCCGCCGAAAGCACGCCATACGACTCATGGTCGTGCAGCACCTTGCCGCCGAAATAATACCGCCCGTGTTCGCAGTCAAAACGGTCGGTCAGCTTGACTTTCTTATCATTCAACGCGCCCGCCACCACGACGATCTTGAAAGTGGAACCGGGTTCGGCGAAATCCGAGATGACCCGGTTGCGTTTTTCCTGCTCCGTGGCCCGGGAAAAGATGTTCGGGTCATAGGTCGGCAAGGTGGCCATCGCGAGGATTTCGCCCGTGCGCGGACGAAGGACGATGCCCGAAATGTTGGTCGGCCCGTTCTTTTCGAGTCCCCGGGCCAGTTCGGCTTCAACGATGCTTTGGACGACGGTATCGATCGTCAGCACGACGTTCATGCCGTCGCAGGCCTGCACGTCCTGTTCGCGCATGGCGACCAGTTCGCGATCGCGCCGGTCGGCCTCGGTGACGCGCCAACCGCGCACCCCCGCGAGTTTCGAGTCAAACTTCGCCTCGATGCCCTCCCGGCCCGTCATTTCGTTGACCGGATCGCCGTTGATCTTTTTCTCCTCGGAAGTCGCGTAACCCAGCACCTGCGCCGCCAGCGTCTGGTTCGGGTAACTGCGCAATTGGTCACTCCGGGCGAATACCGCGCGCTGGCGCAGGGCTTTGTAGAAAGCTTTTTCGGTCCGCGGCAGCTTCGATTCATCAACACCGAAGGTGAGATTGGTCATCGCCCGCTGCACCTGCTCCCAAAGCTCGACCGGCACCTTCTTTTTCAGGACGACGAAATGATTCGTCACGGTTTCGCCATTCGCATTCTGGCTGGTGCGCTGCAAACGACTGACGAGGGAGCTCTCGTTGGTCTTCAGCAACGGCGCGAGCGCTCGCGCCACCTCCGCCTGCCGCGTGCCGATGAGGCTCGGGTCCGCGCAGATCGTCTTTACCTCGATGCTGGTCGCCAGCGGGTTGCCCTTCGCATCGAGGATGTCGCCGCGGCGGGGCTCCAGCAGATACTCGCGCTGCGAGTTTTCCTGGGACCGGGTGGCCAGTTCCTCATGCCGCAGGACCTGCAAATCGAACAGCCGGTAGCCCAGCGCGCCGAAGGCGATCGCCAGGAGCACCGTGAGCCAAAAGACCCGTTCAAATTGCTTGTTTTTGACCATCTAAAAGCGCCGGCCGCCCGCGGCGATCGGTTCCTCATCCGACTGCGTCACGGGCGGCGGCAAAATCATCCGCGGCTGGTTGGTTTCGATTTTGCGGGCCGGGTCGCGCGACCCCCCCCCCGGGGCCACCCCCAAGCGCGG
>CAYUVH010000011.1:0-107531 GCA_964448135.1 uncultured Verrucomicrobiota bacterium
GGGTGAATGGCGCTTACGGAGTACCTAAAACCCTCTTACTGAGCCGTTTGCGGCGGGTTGGGTGGGGTAAGGTTTCAAAGAGCACCTGCCGGCTTAGTCGCTGCATTTCTTTGAGCGTCGCTTGCAACTGGCGCCATTGGCTGATTGCTTTGACCAGCCACGCGTACTGTTCTTTAGATAAGGCGACGCTAACGGTTTTGCCTTTAACCTTGCGAGTCCACTGATAGCAAGGGCCCCCGGCACCCGGCCCGCGATTTTGCACATAGCCCTCACTGATCCAGTTGCTGCGTGCCAGTCTCTTTCGGAGTTGATCGTATTGCCTCTGCCATTGAGCCAGGCGCGATGGGTTTTGGGTTGTCATTAATAAGAGTCTAGCAAACGTGTCAATAGAGCGGTATCTATACCGCTCTATGCAGAACACCGCTTTCTTTCCCGCCTGGAGTAACCGCTTAAACCCCATGGGCTGCCGCACCTCCAAAGCGATCTGCGTGGTTGGCTCTTTTACCCTCTGCCGACTGGAAAGCTGCTTTGCCCCCTGGCTCCCCGCTCATCTCTTTCCCAAAGCTGCCGCCGGCCCGAATAGCCGCGACCATGATTACACCCGCTGGCGCACCTTTTGGTCCATGCTTTGGCAGGCCCTCAATCCGCTGGCCTCTGGCCGCGAGGTCGTGCGCCAACTCCAGGCCCTGTTCGACTTGGAGAACGGGCCGCAACTTTCCCCCGAGGACGGCGCTTATTGTCGTGCCAAAACCCGCCTGCCCCTGGACCAGTTCCCTCTGGCGTTGCGCGCCAGCGCCAAAGCCGCTGACTCACTGGCCCCAAACCTACGCCTGCTTAACGGCCGCCGCCTCCAGGTGGTCGATGGCTCGACGCTCACCTTGCAGGATACGCCCAACAATCGCGCTGCCTATCCGCCCATAGAATCGGGCGACACGCCCACCTTTCCGCTACTGCGTTTTGTGGCGCTCTTTTCGCTGGTCAGCGGCGCCATTCTCGCTGTGGCTCAAGGTGCCTGGGCCACTTCAGAGTTGGCGCTGCTTCACACTTTGGCGGCGGAGTTGAGCTCCGGCGACGTTCTTCTGGGTGATCGGGGTTTTGGCAGCTATCCGGTCATCGCCTGGCTCCAGCACCTGCTCCACGTGGATTTCATTGGCCGAACCACGCGACGGGTGGATGGCCGACAGCGGCTCCATCGTTTAGGGCGTAACGACTGGCTGGTCCGTTGGAAAAAGACTGCCTCCTGCACCTCGCCTTGGTTAAGCGCCCTCCCACGAGCAGCCTTGCCGGCAGAAATGACTCTGCGCGCCATCAAGGGTTCTTGCTATCAAAAAGGTTTTCGAGTGCGCCGGATAACGGTGGTTACCACGCTTCTGGACCCCCAGCTCTACCCGGCAGAGGAAATTCTTCAGGCCTACTTGCGACGTTGGCGGTTGGAAATGTGCCTGGACGACCTCAAAACGTCCCTGCAGCTGGAGTTTTTACGCAGTCGCAGCCCGCAGATGGCAAAGAAGGAGATGTACGCACGACTCATCGCTCACAATTTGATTCGCTGCACCATGGCTCAAGCCGCCACCCAACATCAGCAATCGTTGGAACGCCTCAGCTTCAAAGGCAGTCTTGACGCGTTGCGGCACTTCACTCACGCCATGGCCCGCGCCGGCTCCAAAGCCAAACGAAAACGGCTTTGGGAACTGCTCTTGCAGACACTGGCCCGGGACTTAGTACCACATCGACCCGGCCGCCGTGAACCACGCGCGGTCAAACGCAAGAAGAACAAATACCCAAGACTCGATGCTCCGCGCCACCGATTCCGCGATCACCCGAAACGAAATGTCCGCGCAAAAAATGCTCGCTTGCGGAAACTCGGTCTTCTGTAAGCGCCATTCTCCTGAAGGGATGGCAGAAAATGTCGTGAGGCCGAGGCTTCCGTCCAATTAATCCTTTTCAGCCAAGCCTTCTTCCCGCTATCCCACGTCTCACCTCGCTCCCACCACGGCCTGCGCTCAACACCTCCCCACTATTCCCCGTCAACTGCCCCCAACCGAATCCTGCCACCTTCCACCTCCACGATCCTCAACCCGTTCAACCGGAACGCCGTCTCGATGGCATAAATCAATTCCTCTTTGCTCAGCGGCGTGTTGATGTAAAACCAGACCGGTGCGCCTTCATACTTGCCCGACCCCTCCGCCTCTTTTCCGCTCAGCCCCGCGTAAAACTCCAGCAGTCGTTGTGCCGATCTCTCCCGCGGCCCCTTGTAGTTCACGAACTTGTACAACGCCTTCCGCCATTCCTCGACACTTCGCTCGAACTCAGTCTTTGGCCGTTCCGGCAGTATGCCCGCACGCCCCGCTCCCGCTGCCGGCACTTCTTTTGGATCCAGCAATTTCGCGTCCACGCCTGCCATCGGCGCGTTCGTTTTGACTTTCGACCGCTCAGACATCAACACGATCTGCGCCAGCCTGGGTCCGTCCTCAACCACGGCAATCCCATTGAGCGCCAGCACCGTTTCGAGAGCGTAAACCGCTTCCTCGCGGCTGAGCCCGCACCGATTCTGCAAACTTATCGCGCCCGCCGGCAACCTCGCTGAGCGCAACAGGCTCCGGCCCTTCAGCTCCCCGTAATACAGCAGGGCTATGTCCAGGTTGACATTGATAAACATGATCGCTCCCGCTGGGATCTCTACCGGGTTTGTGCTCCCCGCCAATGCCTCGCCGCGTAACGGAACGTTTGTCGCCAGCCAGTCCGAGCTCGTTCGGCTGGGGTATATTCGGACGAAGTGCGGCCCATCCTGGACCACGCTTATGCCCAGTTTTGCCCGTTCCTCTCGAATCCTGGCCACTTTATTCGTCTCCTCCGGCTTCGGATCAGCGAGCAGCGCTTCGGCAACCGTGGGAACTGTCGACGAAGTCAGCACCGTCTTGCCCTCGACCGTTCCAGGCGCATTTTGTGTCATCAATTGACCGAGGCTGATTAACGCACAGCCCGCCATCGTGCCCCCGAGTAGGGCCATTCTGCCCGCGAACTGCTTCGTTGTCTTCGTTTGCTTCTGTTTCATGCTCTTCTTTTCGGAGCGCCCTTAATGCCTGCAGTGTGGGTTGTGGAATTTGAATTTTGGAAACGCTGATCTGGTCCTTGGTCCTTGGTCCTTGGTTCTTCCTCGCCACCTCACTTCCTCTCCCACCATGGCCTGCGCTTCGACATCCCCGACTTATCCGGCAGCACCGCCACCACCACGACCAGTATCAGCGGCATCATCACCATCGCCATGATTAGCAGTGACGGCACTCGGAACACCAGCAATCGCACGAACGGAATGAAAAACACCGCCAGCGGCATCAGCCCGATGAATACAACCGCATCCGGCCAACCCTTTGCCTTGAGCCAGTAGGAACAACCCGTGATCACGCCCACATATCCGAGAACGAAAACGAACATCCCCAAAATCATTTCATACTGATGATCTTGAAAAACACCCATCCGAACGATTTCCAGCAGCACGCCGAAAATGATCGCCGCCACCCCGAAATAAACGCCGATGATTGCATTCCTCCGATACCGGACAATCCTCTCCGCCGTCGAAAGCCGCCTCCGCTTCTGAAAGTTCCCTGCCACGCCAAAGTCTAACCATCTCTCCATAAACCGCAATCGTTCCCTGGAACTCCTCCCTCGTCTCGCGCTATCGCGACTATCGCAGTAGCCGAGCCTCGCAATCACGTGCACACGCTGGGCTGGTTTTTACTCCCCAAAACGCGATGCGCGGGCAACGTCCGCCAGGTCTTGCGGCAGGGCCCCGCGCCGTAGCCAGGCGAAGGCGGGCCCTCTGCCGCTTTTCATTCAACATCCGCAACGGCGACCCGTTACGCTTTTCGCAGGTTGGCTGTATCTTCACCGAATCTTTCCCGCTGGACAAAGCATGAGCGAGAACGAATCTTCCACTCTCTCCCATCTTGGCCTTGGCAATCTCCCGCTTTTATGCGTTAATACCGGCGTGAGGGGGGACGGAAATTCTCGTCGCGGTCAAAGCGCGGCCAAATGGACTTCAATATCAAAGCCCATCCCCGGGTCTTTGCCCATTCGCAGCCCGGCCCTTTCCTCCTGTCCCCCCACGGTTGCCTCCAAGCCCCTTCCCGAAGAAGCAGCCTCGCAGTCAAACTATGTCATACCTTGTCACACTAAGCGCGCCCCGCCGACAGGGTTCCGTCACACCTTCTGTCATAGTAAAAACCCCAGCAATCAAAGTTTGTCATACTATGTCAAAGTTGAAAAAAGGGGGCCCCCATGCTTGCGTCCAATGAGAGACGGGGGATCCCCGTCAAAGTATGTCAAAGTATGTCAAAGTATAAAAGGGGCCCCACAACTGTCCGGCCCCCGGTGGTGCGGCCTGGACGCCTCTTACGTCAAAAACCTCGCATTTGCAGTGGAAAACCCTCCGAAAATGAGGTATATCACTGCGATAACGCATTTTATCGCAATTCTGACTGACCATCTCCGTGCAGGGTCCCGGCGGATCTTTTACTCTCTTCTGGCGCTTCTCCTCCTGATCGAAGCGAATCTCCACGCGCAGAACTTCAACGTCCCTTCTCGCCCCCCCGACGCCATCGGCGGCCAGGCGTTCAGTGACGTCATTACGCCGATGTCCCTCACCACCCGGGAAAACTGGATCTACGCCCAGGTTGTCAGCGGCAACATTCCCAATTGGCTTCGCACCCTCAAGCCCGTCACCGTGACCAAAACCATCAGCGGCATCCCTCACACCGCCACTTACTACGTTCCGCCCGATTACGTGGCCATCGGTTCCGACACCGACTATTTCCTCGAGCCCATGACCCCGCTGCTCGCCCAGCGCCTCTGCAATTCGCTCGGCTGCATCCTCCCCACGCGCAAGATGGTGGACCAGATCTGGACCAACTCGGCGGTGCACATGAACCCCCAGCCCATCCCGCCCAGCGGCGCCATGGACACCGTCCCCGTGTTCGCTGACCACAATGACATGGTCCGCACGCAGCGCTACACCTTCACCAATTCCTACCCCCTCGGCGCGCTGGTCAGCGGCGACAAAAAAGACGTCATCACCTCGGGTTTGATTTACACGAACTTCGCGAACGCACCCACCATCACCAAGGTGGTCGTCATTTACGGCTGGAACTACCCCAGCGGCGTTTACATTCAACAACCCTACAATGGTCACGAGGAAACCTACGCCGATTACAGCCACGGCATCCGCCTGGTTCAACAGGCGATTACCGTGGACGGCCTCCCGAACACCATCACCAATGTCCTCACCAACGCCGCCCTCGCCGGCCTCCTGAGCGACGAAGATTCCGCCGACGGCAGCCCCGGCTCATTTGTCATCCGTGTGCCGCGCTACACCGTGGCGGCGGTGGCGCCGGTGATTATACAGCACCCCCGCAGCCAGAATGTCTTGCCCGGCTCGTCGCCCAGTCTTCGCGCCCTCGTCGCCGGCGATCCTCCTGCCTATCGCTGGCTTCGCAACGGCTCGCCCGTCGCGGGCGGCACCAACGCCATTCTCACCCTCAGCAACGCCCAGCCCGCCAATGCCGGCAGCTATTCCCTCATCGTCAGCAATGCCAGCGGCTCAGCCACCAGCCGCGTCGCCTACCTGACCGTCAACACCAACCTCCATCCCATTCTCTTCGCGGACAATTTCGACACCGACAGTTCCACCAACTGGAACTTCTTCTGGGGCGCCGCCAATGGGGTCGCCGATTACACCACCAAATGGGCCTTCGACTACGGCAGCAATGTCTTCAGCTTCAATAGCGTCAGTACCTTGATTCCCGCCGCGCCGAACTCGCCTGACGGCAGCACCCGCGGCGTAAGATTCACCGTCAACAACAACGACGCCACCCAGTCCGCCGCCGCGGTCAACATCTATCCAAAAAATCAGGTCTTCAGTAACAACTACGCCCTTAAATTCGACATGTGGATCAATTACCCCGGCACCGCCGGTGGCGCAGGCTCAACGGGCAGCACCGAATACGGCATCTTCGGCATCAACCACACCGGCACCCAGGTCAACTGGGCCGCCGCGTCCGGCTCCTCCGACGGCGTCTGGTTCGGCGTGGACGGCGAAGGCGGTGTTACCGCCGACTACCGTGCCTACGTCGGCAATCCTCCGAACCCTCCCACCGATATTACCGCCACAACCGGCGGCCTCGTCGCCTCAGACAACGTCTCCGCTGTATTCCAAAACCTCTTCCCCTCGGGCGCTTACGAAACCGCCGGCTCCCCCGGAAAACGCTGGGTTCAATGCGAACTCCGCCAGGTCAACAACACCCTCACCTGGCTGATCAACGACACCGTGATCGCCACCCGTGCCAATTCATCCGCCTTCACCAACGGCAACATCATGATTGGCTACATGGACCCCTTCAGCTCCATCGCCAGTCCCGCCGCCAGCGCCTTTGTTCTCTTTGACAACGTCCGCGTCGAAGACCTGGGCGCTCCCGCGCTGCAAGCCCCCGCCATCACCGTCCAGCCCCAATCGCAAAATGTCACCGCGGGCACTAACCTCACTCTCACCGTGACCGTCTCCGGCTCCAGCACGCTCAACTACCAATGGCGCCGCAACGGCACCCCCATCTCGGGCGCCACCGCCTCTTCGTTGCTCCTTCCCAATATCCAGTTCAGCGACGCCGCAGCCTACGACGTGGCCGTAACCAATCTTGCCGGCCAGGCCGCCAGCGCCGCCGCCACAATCACGGTGGATCAGCCGCCGGTTCAATTCACCTCCATCACGGCCTCGAATGGCCAGGTCCAAATCTGGTTCTCCGGCGTCCCCGGCCAGAGTTACATCGTTTCCGCTTCCACGAATCTCCTCAATTGGACCCCCATCACCGTCCTCGTCGCCACCAACGGTCCCCTGCCCTTCACTGATCCCAACGCCTCCAAATACCCGCGCCGCTACTACCGCGCCCAACAAACCACCTCAGCGCTCCTGATTGATTTCGAAGGCTTCAACCTCGGCACAAATGTCCTCTTCCAACGCCCCACGTACTCCGGCTCGACCTCCAATTATCTAAACCTGTCTCCGAACTACACCTATCCCACGAACGTATTTCCTCCCGGCCTCGGCTCCGGCCAAGTCCTCTGCAGCGCCTTCGATTTCAAGACCGGCACCACCGGCCCCTGGCTCCGCCTGACCAGCAACGCCGCCACCAACTATCCCAACCTCACCATTGGCACCAATCAGGCCCTGCAATTTGACGTCTATTCCGACCGCAATCTCTACATCGCCATCGGCTTCCGGGAAAGCAACACTTCCTCCCCCATCGGCGGCAACGGCAGCGCCGCGGGCGCCATCGAATTCCTTGGCGGAACCACCGACAATTCCCCCACGCCTCCGCTCGGCCGCCTCGTGCCCGCCGGCCAATGGACCACCCTCACCTTCTTCCTCCCCTACGAACCCATCCGCACCTTCACCGGCAACGGCATCCTCGAATCCACCACCGGAAAGGGTGCCCTGGAATGCCTCGCCATCGTCCCCGGCGCCGGCTCCGGCACCTACAATCTCTTCCTCGACAACCTCCGCCTCTTCGACCTCTCGCCCTAAATCCCAACTGTAGCAGCCGAGGTAACGAGGCTCCATTATTCCGATCACCAACCGCAGCCCGCTGTACTGAAGCGTGACTGAATCCCATGCCGTCCAACCGCCCCCCTCTCCTTTGGGAGCGGGCCGGGGTGAGGGTCGGACCAAATGCAGAACCCGTACAGCCACTCGCCCTCGTCCGGCGAGAGAAACCGGAGCGAGGGCGAGCTTGCTGTCCGCGTAAACTATTGATCAGAGCGCCTGTCCCTTGGCCGGAGCGGCTTCATGTGCCACCTCTCCCGCGCTCGGATCCTTCAGTAGTGAAACGTAATCCGACAGGATATTCTCCGCTTCTGTCAGCGTCGGATCCGAAACCGCCACCTTGCCCGCCGGCGCTTTCTCCGGCGCATCTTCACTGAGTTCATCGCTCTCAGTCTTCGCCGCAATTTCCTTGTTCGACATCGGCTGCGGCAATCCCGGCTGATCCACGTTCTTCAACGTGATCTCGTACTGCTTCTGCATCGAAGCTGGGCGATGTTCGAGCGCTTCCTTGCGCGCCTTCACCCGCGCTTCGGTTTCGGATTTCTCCTGCTGCCGTTGCTTCTCATTCAGCGAGAGCACCGGATTCGCCATGTCTCGTTGCGCGCGCTCCACGTCTTCCAGCAACCATTTGCATTCCTGGTTCGCTGCCACCCGCTTTGCCGATCGCGCTTTCAACGAGTTCAGATACGGCGCGACCTCGTCCAGCCGCACATGCTGCGCCGGCGTCACCGTGTCCCACGGAAGTGGATCGGGCATCTCCGCCTCGCCCACCTTGATCCGCGCCGTCGGCGACGGCAACACGATATCCGAAACCACACCCTTGAGCTGCGTGGAACCGCCATCCGGTCGGTAGAACTTCCGGATCGTCATCTTTAACGCGCCCGGGTCTTCCTTCACCGTCAGGCCAGACCGGCTCATCACATTGCCCAGCGGCAGCACCGACTGCACCGTGCCTTTGCCGAACGTCGAGGAATCACCGACAATCACCGCGCGCCCATAGTCCTGCAGCGCACCCGCCAGAATCTCCGAGGCCGAGGCCGTAAACCGGCTCGTCAAAACCACCAGCGGCCCGTCATACAACACCGACGAATCCGGGTCGTCTTCCACGTCCACTTCGCCATCCGGATTCCGAGTCTGCACCACGGGACCGCGCTTGATAAACAAGCCAGTCAGCGTAATCGCTTCTTCCAGCGACCCGCCTCCATTGCGACGCAAATCGAGCACAATCCCCTGCACCTTCTCCTGCTTCAGCTTTTCAACCAGCCTGGCTACATCGGCGGTCGCACTCTTGTGCGCACCCGAACGCGACGTTTCCGCGCCCGAATAGAACGATGGCAATTCAATCACGCCCAAACGGATTCCCGCGTTCTGTGAACCTTTGGTGTCCACAATGCGCGCCTTGGCCGCCTGGTCTTCCAATTTGATTTCATCGCGAACGAGCGTAATCGTTTTGCGCACCGAGGAATCCGTGGAGTCCGCCGGGATGATGGTCAATTTCACTGCCGTTCCTTTGGGCCCACGAATCAGTCCCACCGCTTCCGTCAGCGACATGTCCACAATATCCACGGCTTCCTTTCCATCCTGTCCGACGGCGACGATGCGATCACCCGGATGCAACAGCTTGCTGCGCGCGGCTGGGCCACCCGGCGTCAGCTCGCGAATTTTGCAATAGCCATCGTCCGACTGCAGGGAAGCGCCGACACCGAAGAGCGAGAGATTCATCGAGATGGAGAAGTCTTCCATCTGGCGGCGGCCAAGATAATCCGAATGCGGATCATACGCGTGCGCCAGCGCCGTCAGATAGATCTCCAGCACTTCATCCGGCTTCCACTGCTTCACCGTGTGAAGATTGCGCTCATAGCGGCGCGACAGCGTCTTGACGATCTCTTCGGGCTTCTTATTGGCAAGTTTCTCCTGGAGATACTCGTGCCGGAGGTGTTGCTCCCAGAGCTGCTTCGCTTCGACCAGATCGGTTGGCCACGCCATCTTGCGGCGGTCCCACCTCCATGTATCGTTGCCATTGAACTCAAACTTCGTGTTCTTCAACAGATCCTGGACATGGTCATTACGCTGTTCGAGCCGTTCCTGGTAGCGTTTGAGAATCGCGTGCGCCGGAGTCGTGTCCCCGTTCTTGAGCACGAGGTCGGCCAGGTTCGTCCGCCACGGGGAAAACTCCTCCATATCCGTTTGCAGAAAATCGAGGTGATTCCCATCCAGCATTTCAACGTAGCGATCGAGGAATCTGCCGGCCACTTCATCATGGTTGCGGTGGCGGGTATAACTCGAACTGTCCAGCATGGTGGCCGTGACTTTGGCAATGTTGCCTTCGTCGCTCCCGGTGTCCGCGCTGCCGTGCAACTTTGCCGCCAGGGCCGCATACGTCACCGCCAGGGCGACGGCCATGCTGCCGAAGAACGTCTTGAGTTTCATAGTGTTTCCGTTCTGTTCGTTGTTTGCGATTCTCACTCGCTCCGGCGCTCATTCGATTTACTCGAACCGCCGTCTGCTAATTGCTGAAACTCTAATCCACCGCCCTTTCAGCCCCCTGACCCGAACATTACACATTGGTAATGTTCCCCCGGGGGTCTCCAGCTCAAAACACCACCGGTTTTGCCTCGCCCTGCTTGATCCAGCCCCGCTGGGAAGCGGAATTTTCAATCAGCACGAAATCCTTGTAAGTCCGCTTCACCTGCACCGATTCCCCTGCGCGGAGCGAAAAAGCGCTCTCTCCCTGGGCAACCGGGGAAATGCGCGCGGTCGCGTTCGCCGCCACTACGATCGCCTGATCCAATTCACCCCAGCGAATCCACAACGCTCCGGTAGATATCAGCACACCACAGGCCGCAACGATAGCGGGCGCGCCCATTACTCCCCGACCCTTCGCGACGAGGCGACGCAGCAGCGGCACGCTTGCAAGCAGGAGCAGACTGCCTGCGGCCAGCAAGGACCAGGTGTTGAAAGTCAATGAATCCGCGAGCACTTGCGCGCGCCCCGCAGACCTCACTTCCAATCCCGCTTTCTTCCGCGCCAGTCCAAGATTGGCCGCGATATCCGGATCATTGGGCGCAAGCCAGCGGGCGCGTTCGTAACTCAGGATTGCCTGGCCAGGCTGGCCATCTTGCAGATACGCGTTTCCCAGGTTGTAAAGCGCTGCTGCCGAATAACCGCGCTTGGCAATAACGGCTTCATTCGCTCTCACTGCATCTCCCGCCCTTGCCGGCTCAGCGGCCTTGACGCCTGTAGCCACTGCGAGACAAGTCAGCGCGAGACTGGCGCATCGAATCCAACGACCAGCCAGCGGGCTCGCCACGACCAATCGACTGGATCGTTTGCTCTCCGGGTTGGCTGGCGGCCTGTTCTCGCAGACCCGCTCTTGGTCCTTGCGCTCCGCGGCGCCATCATTACCGCAACGCTTCAGAGCCTCCAGCAGTTCTTCGGTCAGTCTGGCTTTGCCGGACGCGAGGCCGGAGATGACGATCTTCAGCGGTTTCATGCGACCTCCAATTTCTTGAGTTCACTGCGGACGATGGACGCCCAGTTGCGTAATTCGCCGGCCGCGAACGTGCGTCCGGTATAGGCGACCTCATCGGCCAGTTCGAAAATGAAACGGAATCCCTCGGCCTCGCCGTTCATACGGGTGTTCACTTCCGCGAGGCTGATGGCGTGTGCCGGCACCCGCCAGACCAGGCTGAGCTGGTTTTGCAACGCGCCGCGCGCGGCCGCGAAGAAATCCAGGGGCTGGCCGGTCTCCGCGGCGGTATCCATGAGTTGCAGCCGCGTTTGCACTTCCTTGCGAACGCGCGCTTGCAGGACTCGCACCGGGTCGGAGGCCTCATGCTGGCGCACCACAACCACTTTCCAAGCCACCAGCAATCCGATTGCCGGTGCGAGCCCGCAAATCCAAAAAAGAGGATTCAAAATCCAGGGACGAAGACTATTTGAGGCCAACGCTCCCAGCGCCCGATCGGGCGCCAATTCCGTGTCCGAACGAGGCGCGGACGAGGCGGCAGCGGTAGCTGGAGCTTTCGTCTGCACCGCGGCGGCCTCGCCGGGCGCGACTTCAATCTTCATCCCGGAGGCCGTCTTCGTAACATAGTGTTTCGTCTCGGGATCAAAGAAACTGAATGCGACCTGGGGCAATGCTTGCTCGCCCGATTTGGAGGGAATCAAAGCCTGCTCGAACGTCTTTGTGCCCGCGTATCCTGCGCTGTCCTCAGCCTCAAACTTCCCGTTCGCTTTGTAGCTCTTCCAACCCTCACCGATCGTCGGAGTGGGAGCGGTCACGCGATCAAAGTTGCCTGTGCCCGTGATCTTTGTCTTCAGCGTAACGGGATCACCCGCCGACACTTTCAATGGCGTGGCTTCCGCCGAGAACTCAAAACGTCCAACCGCTCCAGCGAACCCTGCCGGACGGTTTTCCGCCGGCAACGAAACGATCTTCACCGCCGCCGGCGCGCTACCGAGCGGGATTTGCCGCTCCGTGGCCGTGCCGAAGAAGTCGTCAAAGAACGAATCATTGAAGAACTGGTCGAACATCGGATTGCCGGTGGGATTCCCGCGCCGCCCAGCTCCGCGCGATTGGCGCACCGTTACGGTGGTCGGCAGTTCCACGCCTAGCTGATAGTCACCCGCTTTAACCGCCGTGATGGTCGTCGACCACGAAAAGACCGTGTAAGGAACACCGCCGATAACCTGTTGCGTGCGGGAAGGCTGATTGCTCAGCTTGGCCATCGTGAAGGCTTCGCTATTAAGCTGCGGCAAACCGTCCACGCGCAATCCCACTCCCGCGCGAATGCACGCCTTGAGTTCCACCGGCACCGTCTCGCCCACGAAGTATTCCGTCTTGGGCGAAACGACGCGCAAAAACCCGATCCGTTCCCGCTCCGCGTTGTCCGGCATCACTGAGCCACCCGGCCCCGCCAACCCAGTCTGTGGCGACGGCAGATTTCGATTCTGATTCCCGGCGCCAGCCTGCCCACCGGCCTTGTGCACCACTCTCAATACCAGGGGCTGTCCGTTTCCCGATTGAATCCTGGGAATCGTAAAGGTCCCGACGCGGGTCGGATAAACATCGTAAGTGTAGCTGACTTGGCTCGACATCGCCCCGTTGATTATTTGGATCTGACTGGACTGGCCCGTCGCCTGGAAAGAAAGCCCATCAACCGTCGGAACATCCGGTGCTCCAGATCCGCTCCCCTCAAGCGTCATGACCAACCGGGCAGCTTCGCCCAGAGCAATTTCGGACGGTTCCAACATCGCGTTCACTCTTTGTGCCGCGTGGACCGAAAATTGGCTCAGCGCCGACAGCCCCAACGCCACCACCGCTGGCAGCGCCGCGCGACGAAGTCTGACCAGAAACTGCTCTGCGCGTCGTTGCTCAGCCCGGTCGGGTCCTGTACCACCAATCCGCACATTTTTGGCTGCCCTGCCAGGCACTTCTCTCACGCCCTTCGTCGCAACCCGGTTCTTCGGTGATTTGGTGTTCATACGCGAGCTTCCTTCCAATGATTTTACCAGTCTTTGATAGGTTCGTCGTTCCGCGCCGATTCCTGGCCACGGGCGTAAGGCTGCAAAGGCATTTTGCGATCGTCGCTCTTGAGTGAATCCAAAAGCTCCTTCGCTTCCTCGCGGGACATCTTGCCTTCCTCGGGACGCACGTCGGCCATCTCCGGGGTATTGTCCTTGGGCTGGGAATTACGAGCCTGCGGCTGCGCGTTCTGCTTGGCGGGATCGGGCTTTTGGCTGGCCTGTTGGCCCTTCGACGAATCATCCTGCGGCTTCTGCTCTTTTTGATCGCCTGCATTGCCCGCCTGGTCCTTCGGTTTCTGATCGCCCTTGTCGGAATCTTTGGGCGAACCTTGGGACTGCTTGTCGTCTTGCTTTTGATCAGGCTTGTTTGAAGTCTGCTGGTTCTTTTGCTGGTCGTCCTTGTTGCCGGCCTGCTTGTCCTGCTGATTTTGTTCCTTCTGTTCATCTTTCCCCGAAGACTTCTGGTCCTTCGAATTGGCCTGATCCTTGTTCGTATCTTGCTGCTTGTTGTTCTGCTGAGACTGCTGCTCTTGATCCCTTTGCTGCTGATTCGTGTCCTGGTTCTGCTGTTGTTGATCCTGCTTCTGTTGGTCCTGCTGGTTTTGTTGCTGTTGTTGCTTTTGCTCCTGCTGCTTCTTCAGCTGCTCCAGCTTGCGCTTTACGAAATCGCGATTGTATTTCGCATCCGCATCGTCTGGCCGTAATTGCAGCGCCGATTCGTAGGACTGGACGGCCCTTTCCCAGGTCTTCATCGTGTCCTGCGGATTGCCTGCCTCGGTCTTTTGCCCCTGGCGATACTGCGTATTACCCAGATTGTAGAAATCATCCTGCTGCAATTTCAGGTCGTCCGTCTTCATCGCCTGGCTGAAGCTCTTGGCGGCAACGTCGAAATCGCCGGTTTTGTAAGCGGCCGTGCCGTGGTTGTATTCCAGCTCCGGCTTGCCCGGCTTGCGGTCGGCAGCCTGCCGGTATTCCTTCTTCGCTTCGTCGAACTTCCCCTGCTGATAGGCCTTCTCCGCGCTCTGCGGAGAGGCGAACAATGAACCCGGCGTCGTCAGGATCACCACCGCCGCAGCCGCGGCCGCCACGCGCGCCGGCCGGGCCATCCTGTTCCAGGAATGCACCATCGGAACTCTGGAGGCTGGAATGGCCGCGGGAGTAACCCGGCGGACGCGTCGGCGAATGCCGATCATGGGTTCGAGCGTCAGGCAAAGAATGCCCAGCGCCAGCGGCCATTGGAAGCGTTGCAGGTAGACCCGGTGCATCCGCGAAGCCACGTCGTGCCGCGCGAAATGCGCCAGCCCTTGCGAGTAGATGTTTTCCAGCCCCTGGCCTTGCCCGAGCGGTTGGTAGATGCCGCCGGTCGCTTCCGCAATCTGCTTCAACATTGCCTCGTCCAGGCGCGATTTCACGAACTGCCCCGAGCTGTCCTTTACAAATTCGGCGCCACCATTCTCTGCCGACACGGGAATCAGTTCGCCACTGGCGCTGCCGACACCCACCGTAAAGATCTTCACGCCACTTTTTGCTGCCGATTGCGCCGCCGCCAACGCGCTGCCTTCAAGATCCTCGCCATCCGTCACCAGGATGAGAATGCGCTCATTTTGTCCCTTGTCGGCAAAAGCCGTCTCCGCTTCGTGGATCGCGGACGCGATGTCCGTTCCGCCACGAGGAATGAGTTTTGTGTCCAGGACGTCCAACGATTGGCGGAACGCGTCGTAGTCGAGCGTCAACGGGCATTGCAAAAAGGAATTGCCGGCGAAAGCGATCAACCCGACCCGGTCGCCATCGAGCTTCGCGAGTAAATCCTCCACGGACATCCGCGCCCGGGTGAGCCGATCCGGCTTCACGTCCTGCGCGAGCATGCTGCGCGAGACGTCCACGGCGAACATCAGGTCCAGCCCCTTGCGGTGGCTTTCCTCCCAACGGAATCCCCACATCGGCCGCGCCAGCGCGATCGAAATGAATGCCACGCCTATCACCGTGAGCACCCGCTTCGCCCGCCGGCGCGACGGGCTGACTGACGCTGTGAGCGAGGCGAGCAACTTGGCTGACGCGAAGCTCTTCAATTCGGCCCGCTGACGGCTGTCGAACCGGCGATAGCGCCAGATGAGCGCGGCGCAGGCCAGCACACCGCAGATCAGCCAGATTGGTTGTTCGAATTTCATATGCGTTTTGGTGAGGCGTTATTCGGGATATTGAATCGTGGAGCGGTTACACTCCGGGCAGCCGGCGATAGATCGTCTGCTCCAGGCCGAGGGCGACCGCGAGCAGTAAGAGACCGGGAATGACCGCCCAGGTGAACAACTCATGCTGTTCCGCGAACTTCTTAACCGGGTGAGAGGTTTTCTCCAGGCGATCAATCTCGGCATAAATCTTCTTCAGTGATTCCGTGTCCGTCGCGCGGAAGAAGCTTCCGCCAGTTTCCTTGGCGATCTTCTTCAACGTGTCTTCGTCCACGTCCACCTTGGCCATGACGATCTGCTTGCGGCCGTACTGGTCTTTCACGGGAACGGGCGCTTCGCCGCGTGAACCCGCAGCAATGGTGTAAACCTTAACCCCCATCGCATGGGCCGCCTCGGCCGCCGTTTGCGGCGCGACCTTGCCGGCGTTGTTCATGCCGTCGGTCAGCAGGACGACGATCTTGGATTTCGAGGGTTGGTCGCGCAGGCGGTTCACACAGGTGGCCAGCCCGGAGCCAATTGCCGTGCTGTCTTCAACCAACCCCGTGCGCACGCGCTCGAGATTCTGCTTGAGCCAATCGTGATCAAGCGTAAGCGGGCTCACCAGGTAAGGCGCGCCGGCAAAGGCCACCATGCCAATCCGATCATTCGGCCGAGCCTCGATGAATTTCCCGACCACCGACTTTACAACTTCGATCCGGCTCGACGGCTCGTCTCCTTGCGTGAAGTCCAGTGACTCCATCGAACCGGACACGTCCAGCGCAAGCATCATGTCCACGCCGCTCGCCTGGATTTCCGTGCGACCTTTGCCCCATTGCGGACGGGCGAGCCCCACGATCAAGAGCGCCGCGACGAACGCCCGCAAAAGCGAGGTCCATTGAAACGGCCGACTGCGGGCTGCGCGGGCCACCGTGCGCGCGATGTCCACATTGGAATACTGCACCGCCGCCACCCGGCCTTTGCGTCCGCGCCAGAGCGCGATCAGCGGGACCAGGGACAGCAGCCACAGGAATTCAGGATTGAGGAAACGGATCATAACCTTTGCCTTTTATTTGGATAGGGTTGTTACGCGGATTGCGCCACGGCTTCAGCCGGCACCGCCGGTGCTACGACCGGCGCAGCCTTGGATTGCTTCTGCACCGCACCGGACTGCCGCACGAATTCCACGGCGCTTTGGTGCATGTCCTTGAGCGCGGGCAGCGAATACCGCCAGCCGGCGAACTTCGCCAGGTCGCAGTGCTCAAGGAAATTACCGAGCAGTTCCTCATGGCCGGCCGGCAAGAACGACCCGTTCTCGACGAGCTCGCGCAGAAACTCCTCCGTGGTGAGACGCGGAGCCTGCAATTGGAACTGAGCTTCGAGATAGGCGCGCATGATGGCTGACGTGGCGAAGCAGTATTCGCGCGCCTGGTCGGGATCCATCAGCCGGCGAGCTTCTTCCAGCTTGCTGAGAGCCAGTTCCGCCGGCGTGAAGGACATCAGCTTCGCGCGCCGGAACCAGCGCCAGCCGAGGTAGGCGGCGCCGAGAAAGGCGAGGACGCCGGCCGCGCCCGCAATCCCAGGCCAGAGACTGGAGATGTGCCTGGGTTGTCGGATATCACGGATATCTTCCCCGGAGTGAGGAGGTGGGATCGGGGAAGGCACCGACGCGGCCGGCGTAGATTGTTTTCCAGTCGCCGGCAGTGCGCCCGGCGAAGTCTGGTGGGTGGTAACGGGGCTCTGGCCCGGCGCTGTGGTCGTCAGGGCCAGCGCAGGTGAGGCGCAGAGTCCGGTGACCAACAGCGAGAGAACAAAGGGCTTGGGAGTCAAAACTTTCATCGTTGTTTCCTTTCACGATTTTTGAAAAACGAACGCAGTGCGGGTTCATAAGGCTGGCAGGCGTCAATGTGCAGCGCATCGATCCCCTCCGCCGCCAGCGCCCGGCGAAGATTGTCCAACCGTTTCTGGGCCAGTTCGGCGAAACGCCGCCGCACGCTTTCATTGGCCGTGTCCAATTCGATCAACTCACCCGTCTCCGCATCCTCGAGCGCGAGTTGCCCCACATCGGGAACTTCCAACTCACGTGGATCGCGGATGTGCATCGCCACCACGTCATGACGGCGGGAGACGAAGCGTAGCGCGCGCCGGACTTCGCCCAGCGACTGGTCCTGGTCCGGCAGTTCGAAGTCCGAGACCATAAACATGATCGCCCGGCGGGAGGTCACCTGATTGGCGAAATCCAGCGCGCGCACAATGTCCGTGCCCTGCGAGCTCGGCTCGAAGAACAGAATTTCCCGAATCACGCGCAACACATGCTGCCGGCCCTTTTTCGGCGGAATGTATTGTTCGATCTGGTCGCTGAAGAGCACCAGGCCAACCTTGTCGCTGTTCCGGATCGCGGAGAAAGCCAGCACGCTGGCCAGTTCACCAGCAAGCTGCCGCTTGCTCCCGGCGCCGGAGCCGAAATTCCCGGAGGCGCTGACGTCCACCATGAGCAGAATCGTCAGCTCGCGCTCTTCGGTAAACTTCTTGATGAACGGCCGGCCGGCGCGGGCCGTGACATTCCAGTCAATGGCCCTCACCTCGTCGCCCGGCACGTACTCGCGAACTTCGTCGAAATCCATCCCCCGGCCCTTGAAGACCGAGTGATACTGACCGGCCAGCGAATCGTTCACCAATCGGTTGGTGCGGATTTCCACCTGGCGCACCTTGCTCAGGATTTCTTTGGCGTATTCCGTGTTCATGCGCTTTGTCTCCGGAAAGGACCGTGCATCCCGTTCAGGGCACGGGCAGGGTTTCGAGAACTTTCCCGATGATGTCGCCGGAAGTGATGTTCTCCGCTTCGGCTTCGTAGCTGACGGCCACGCGATGACGCAGCACGTCGAGCGCGAAAGTCTTGATGTCCTGCGGCGTGACGTAACCGCGGCCGTTCAGGAAAGCCCAGGCGCGGGCGGCCATCGTGAGCGCGATCGTCGCGCGCGGCGAAGCGCCGTAACGCACATACCCGTTCAGGTCGATCCCGTATTGCTTCGGATCGCGCGTGGCCCAGACGATGTCCACGATGTAATCCTTGAGCTTGTCGTCCACGTAGATCGAGTTCACCACATGTCGCGCGTTGATGATGTCCGCGCCCGATACTACCGGAGACACTTCCAGGTTCGGATCGCCCGTCGCCATGCTTTCGAGAATGGCTCGTTCTTCAATCCGCGATGGATAGTCCACAATCACCTTCAACATGAATCGGTCGGTCTGGGCCTCGGGCAGCGGATATGTGCCTTCCTGTTCGAGCGGGTTCTGCGTGGCCATTACGAGAAATGGCTGCGGAAGCTGATAGGTCTCGTCACCCAACGTCACCTGGCGCTCCTGCATCGCTTCGAGCAATGCGCTCTGGACCTTCGCCGGGGCGCGATTGATTTCGTCCGCGAGGATGAAATTGCTGAATACAGGGCCGTGCTTCGTATGGAAGCTGCCGTCGCGCGGGTTGTAAATCATCGTGCCGACGATATCGGCGGGGAGCATGTCGGGGGTGAATTGGAGGCGGTGAAACTTGAGTTGGGTGGCGGCAGCCAGCGTTTTGAGCGAAAGCGTCTTGGCCAGGCCGGGCACGCCTTCGAGGAGAATGTGACCATTCGTCACGAGGCCAACCAGTAACCGATCCACGAGATGCTTCTGCCCCACGACCACGCGGGCGATCTCCTGCCGCAACGGGGCGACCCACATGTTGGTTTGGCGTACCGATTCGTTGATGGCCAGGATCCGCTCATTATGGCCGCCCGAGCGCGCGGCCGGGCTGATCGGCACCGGGCCTGGCGACGCGGATGAGGCGAGCCCCGGCCGCCTTACCGGCGTGCCGCGATAGCGAAAATCTTCCAGTTCGTTTTCGGTGGCGGGGGCCGGGCCAGCGAAGGCGTGGCCGCCGTTCCCCGCTTTGTTCGTATTCCAGTTTTGTTCGTTCATATGTTTTCGTTTACTGCGTTTCTCTTTCGACGGCCGTAACCGGCATCGTGACTTACTGATGGAATAGACCACACGGCGATTGCCGCTCCCTTTCGCGGAAATTACAGAAGTGAAAGGACTTGTAGGGAAGAATCCGGACAACGAAAATCGAAGGAAAACGAGGCTTAAAGGTATGGAGTCCCGGCCTTAACTGGTGGGGATCCGGAAAACGAAGCGTTGCAATTACTAGCGAATTCTCTACGAAACCGTGGGTGAATTGAATTCCCGCGGCAGGCGGACCGTGAACTCCGAACCCTTATCAACTTCGCTCGACACCGTCACCTGCCCACCGTGTGCCTCAACGACGGCCTTGACCAAACTCAATCCCAAACCCAAGCCGCGTTGCGAGCGGCTTTTATCTCCGCGATACAACCGCTCCCAGATCCTCCCCTGCTCTTCCAGCGGAATACCGCTGCCCTGGTCACTGAATTTGGCGACCGCCCATTTGGCATCCGTGCCGAGCCGAATCGTGATGGTGCTGCCGGAAGGCGAATACTTGATCGCGTTATCCAGTAAATTAGCGAACACCTGGCGGATGCGCGTCCGATCCACGTTTGCATTCACCGTCGCCGATGACAACGCCTCGGCGGTCGTAATGCCGTCCACATTAAGAATGACCTGGATTTTCTTTTCTTCGGTCACGTACTGATACAGCTCCACCACCTCACGGGCGATTTGAACGAGGTCAGCGGATTCGCGCGCCAGTTTCATCATGCCGGACTCCGCCTCCGTGATATCCATCAGTGTATTCAGCATCCGCAGCACGCGATCCGATTCTTCTATGCAATCGGCCAGCGCCTCGCTGGCTTTGGCCGGTTCCGTGCCGGGCTGCAATGCCACCTCGGCGGTCCCACGCAATCGGGTCAGCGGTGTGCGAAGATCATGCGCCACGTTGTCCAGCGATTCACGCATCGCGCGGATGAGGCTCTGGTTGCGATCGAGCAGCGTGTTGAACAGCCGCACCAATTCATCCAACTCATCATCGGACGCGCGCACCGGCACACGGGCATCGAGCTGGCCGGTGCGAATGATGGAACGTGCAGTCGTAACCAATTGACGCACCGGTTCCAGTGCGCGGCGCGCAAACAACATTCCGGCGATGAATCCAAATATCACGGTCGTGCTGCCGACCAGCAGAAAGCTCTTTCGAATTGGAATTAGAATCGCTTCGCGGCTGTCCGTCAGGCGGCCAATTTGCAGCACTGAGTCGCCCAGTTTTCCCCAAACGGCCACGAAATCCCGTTCCGGGTCCTGGGGAATGCGAAGAAAAGCTACGGGTTGATTTCCCAAGGGCGTTGGCACGTCGCGGACGGTCACCCAATCAGCCGGGTATTTCCCGAAGAGGACCTCTTTGTCGCCATTGACGAGGCGCACGAACATCCGTCGGCGCACCTGTTCGGGCTGGCTTTCCCACCAGCGGTCCAGTCCGCCGCGAGGATCGCGGGCATACATCGCGGCGGCTTCCTTGAGCTGAGCCTCCAGCACCTCGCGGTCTTTCCTCCCGATGGCCACGGCGAGCACGTAGTACGCGAGCATGAGCATGGTGGCGCTGCTCACTGCAAAGATCAGCGCGTACCAGAGGCTCAGGCGGAGGCCGATGCTCCGCCGCCAGGAATCAAGCAGGGCGGAGAACATAGCCAACGCCGCGAATGGTGTGAATCATCGCCTTGCCTTCGTCCACTTTGTGCCGCAACCGGTGCACGAGCACGTCCACAACGTTTGTCTGCGGATCGAAGCTGTAATCAAAAATGTGCTCCAGGATCATCGTCTTTGTGACCGCGCGATTCGGATGCCGCATCAAATATTCCAGCAGCGCAAATTCCCTCGGCTGCAACTCGATGGATTTGCCCGCGCGCTGCACGGCGCGAGTGAGCAGATCCATTTGCAGATCGCCGACGGTTAGTTTCGTTGGCTCGGCCGTTTGGGTTGTGCGTCGGATGAGCGCCTGGATGCGGGCCAGCAGTTCGGAGAACGCGAACGGCTTAGTCAAATAATCATCCCCGCCGGCCTGCAGGCCCCGGACGCGGTCATCCACCGTGGCTTTCGCGCTCAGGATCAACACCGGCGTGCGGCTGCCTTTGCCGCGAAGGGACTCCACAAGCTTGAGGCCGTCGAGCTTCGGCAACATCACGTCCACGACCACGGCATCGTAGGAAATGGTTTCGGCGCGGAAGAGGCCGTCCTCGCCGTCGGACGCGTGATCCACGGCGAAACCGCTTTGCTTCAGGCCGTTCACCACGAACGAGGCAATCTTTTTGTCGTCCTCAACCACCAGGATGCGCATGGCGGGAGGATAGTGAGCCGGGGATATGTTTGCCAGAGGGATATGCCTGACGAACCGGTAACAGCGGTAACACCGGTAACAACCCCTATAAACATTGCTCAAAATGCGCATCGGACCGGTAACAGGCACCGGTAACAAGCGGTAACAGGCGTCAAAGCTCCAGGCATGGGGGCTTAGTCCTTGCGTTTCGAGGCGACGGAGGTGAGCATGGCGGCCGATGAGCGTTCCGCGGCCTCTGCCTGTCGCCGCAGCCATTCATTATGCTAGTTACGAATTTAAACCCGGATTCCAACGTTGGCGCCAGCTCGTGGTTCGTCGAGATGGAAGGCCACCGGCTGTTGCTGGATGCCGGCACCCACCCCGAGCGCGAAGGTCTCGACGGGCTGCCGCTGTTTGATTTGATCAAGGACCAGGAGGTGGAATCCATCGCCCTCTCCCACTGCCATCATGATCATGTCGGTTCCCTGCCGGTGGCGACCCGGCATTTTCCGCAGGCGCAGGTGCTGATGACGGAATTGAGCTATTTCATCGCGCCCCGCGTGCTGCACAATTCGGTAAACGTGATGAAGCGCCAGCGCGACGAGCTGGGTATCCGGGAATACCCGCTTTTCACCCATGACGAAGTGGAGGACATCGAGGCGCGCTTTCAGGGTTTCAAATATAATCGCGAGGTGGAATGGGCCGCCTTCAAGAAGACGCGCGCCGGCTTCTTTTCCCCCACGCTCGAATTTTTCGACGCGGGCCATACGTTGGGCTCCTCCGGAATCCTGGTTCGCGGCAAGAAGGAAAGCCTGTTTTATACCGGCGATGTGTGTTTCCACGATCAGACGATTCTGCGGCGCGCCCGCTTTGAAGGTGTGCGGGCGGAGGTCCTCCTTATGGAAACGACGCGCGGAAATCGTCAAGTCCCACCCGGATTCAGCCGCGAAAAGGAAATTGAGCGTCTGACCCTGGACCTGCAACGCGTCCTCGCCCGGCGCGGTTCCGTGCTGATCCCGGCCTTCGCGCTGGGCCGCACCCAGGAGATTCTCGCGCTGCTGGCGCTTTTGATGAAGCGCGGCACACTCAAGCCGCAGCCGGTCTACATTGGCGGACTCGGGCGGGTTTTCAGCGAGATCTACGACCTCGAATCGCACCGCGCTCACCGGCAATACCCGACGCTTCAACTCCACGAGGCTTTAAATCTCCTCGTGATGGATCCGGGCCAGGTCACGCAAATGAAGCTGAGCCCCGGCCGGATCTTTGTCATCACCGCCGGCATGATGAGCGAACACACCGCCGCCCACGACCTCGCCGTGCGGATGATGCCGGACGAACGGCACGGCATTTTCTTCGTCGGTTACTCGCATCCGGATACGCCGGGCGGGCGCTTGCGGGCCGCCAAAAAGGGCGAACCCTTCATCATGAGCGGGAGTGCCGGCCAGGTAAGCTACAACTGCGAAATCCAGGAGTACGACCTCACCGCGCACGCGAACCGCGACGACCTCCTCGATTTTGTCGGCCAGGTGGAACCCCGCGAAGTGCTGCTGACGCACGGCGATGCCGACGCCCGCAAATGGTTCGACGAGAACATTCGCGCGCGCTACCCGCGTGTCAAAGTCCACCAACCGAATTCAGGTCAGACCGTTTCGGTTTGAAGCTCCTGCTTCGCCGCGCGGGAGGGGAAAAGGCGTGGAGGCACAAAATGGGGGCAAAAAAATAGGAATCTGAGGCAGCCCGGGGGCAAAAGCGCGACAAAGACATCTTAAAAATGAGGAAGTCCTGGCAAGGTCCCGAACGCCCACATTCATTCAACCCGGCTCGTGAACGTCCGGACGCTGTCCCACCCATTCGTCGTCTTGACAGCACTGTTTTCCCGCTGGCGCCCTACAATATCCCGACAAACACAAAAAACCGTATTGCTGTCTTCAATTTCCATTTTCTCCAACCACACTATCGATAGACGAGTGGTACAGAGCATTCGCTTGATGGCGCGTATTTCCGGGGGACCAACGGGAGGTGAGTCGGCACTTTCAATGGGGATTCTTTTTACCCAAGCCCCTTGAGTTGTGGGTGTGGAGGCGAATGCAGGCGGGGGTGACGGAACGAACACATGGACCGGAACTTTCCTTAAGATGCCGCATGTTCTGAGGGTCAACGTGCCAACCACGCAGAACATGCTGAGAGCGATTATTAGTTTTTTCGCCAAAACCACCCCCGGAATTGTTTAGGATCCACCAACCGAATTCGGGTCAGAACGTTTCGGTTTAACGGAACCACCTCCCGGCAAGCCCGGTTTGTTCCTTTTCCTGCCCGCTTCTGCATCAAATAGCTGAAGCTGGCTTCCTCCCGGCCGGCAAAACGAAGCGATCGAAAGTTCGGGGCCTTCCTCGCCGATGCCGGCCTTGCGCCGAGAGACCTCGAACAGCCGCCGGATTTCGTCGGCGAAGATCCCCTGCCCCTTCATGCGCGACCCGAAATTGGGATCGTTCAGTTTTCCGTCCCTCATCGCCCGCAGCCGGTTCAACACCTTTTCTTTGCGATCCGGAAAATGTTCCGTCAGCCACTGTTCGAACAACGGCGCGACGGCGTAGGGCAGTCGCAGCACCACGAAGCCGGCAAACTTCGCGCCAGCCTTTGCCGCCGCGGCCAGTATGGCCGGAATCTCCGGCTCATTGATGGCGGGTATGACCGGCGCGACCAGCACGCCAACCGGAATTCCGGCATCCGCCAGTTTCCTTATCGCCGCGAGCCGCGCCGCGGGCGGCGAAGTCCGTGGTTCCAGCACGCTGCGAAGCTTCGTGTCGAGGGAGGTGACGGAGATGAAAACTGCCGCGGCATTTCGTCTGGCCAGCGAGGCCAGCAGGTCCGCGTCCCGCGCCACCAGCGCGTTTTTGGTGACCATGACCACCGGATTTCCGAACTCCGCCAGCACCTCCAGGCAGCGGCGCGTCAACTGCAGCTTCCGCTCGATCGGCTGATATGGGTCCGTGACGCCGCTGAGCGCCAGCACCTTCGGTTGCCAGCGGGGAGAGGACAGCTCTTCACGTAACAATTCCGGCGCCCTTTCCTTCACCATGATCCGCGTCTCGAAATCCAAGCCGGCCGAAAATCCCAAATATTCATGCGTGGGACGGGCATAACAATAAATGCAGCCGTGCTCGCAGCCCCGATAAGGATTGATGCTCGCCTCAAAGCCCACGTCCGGGCTGTCGTTCTTCGTGATGATCGTCTGGCTGATGTCCCGCAAGAACTGCGTGCGGGGCAGCGGGCTCTCCTCGGGGTCCACCGTGTCATCCACCTCGAAGTGGAGATGCTCGAAGCGGTTGGTGGGATTACCGGAGGCTCCTCGATGCGGATCCGGAGGACGCGCGTTCGTTTTGTTGGCGGCCTCAGCCATCGGTCACGCTCGCTTTCCCGAAGCGTGCCGAAACGCTGGTTATGGTTTCCAGGTCCTCCTCGCGAACGGCCACGTCCAGCGCATGGGTCTGCGCGGCAGTCCGTTCCCGGACCCAGGCGATCAATGGTTCGGGCTGCGCCGCAAACATGGCGTCCAAAAGCCCTTCCAATTCGCTCCACTGTTCGCCAGGCACTCCGCCGGGCAGGATCGCCGTGGCGCTCCGTTTTTGTCCCTTCAGCCACCCCTGCGGCAGGGAGGCCAGACCCCGCTCCGGTTGAAGCGCCGACCAAATCATCCGCGCCAGCGCCGCGTGCAACCCGAACAAGCTGCCGCCGTGCGGCCCCACATTTCGCCACTCCGCTTCCCTCGTGTCCCCGACTTTCATCCGCAGTCCGCCATCGCCGACGCGCCAGGCCAGAAAGCGTTGCGACACCGGCCACGTTCCGGCGCGGTTGAACTTCGGTCTGAGGCTCAATAGCAGTTCGGATTCGCGACTCAGCGCGGCGGATTCGTCGGCGCATTCCTGAAACTCGATCCGGGTGACCAGCCGCACCATGCGCAGATGCCGGCGGGGCATCCGGTCCGGATTCGCCACGCGATAGCTGGTCAACCGCCGCCGTAGATTCAATGCCTTGCCCACATACAGCACGGCATCAGCCGCGTCCCGCATCAGGTAAACGCCCGGCTTTTCCGGCGCGCGCCGGAAAAAGTCCTCTCCCAATTTCTCGACCAACGGCCGGGGATCGGGGAAAAGCAGGCATTGCTTCATTGCACACTCCTTCTACCACGCAAAGAATGCGCGCGCAAACTGCGGCGCGCGCCCGTCCCGGGGGCAGTCACGTGCAAATGCGAAACAACGCCAGAATACTTGCATTTTCTGTCATCGGAACGCAGGGACTCCCAGAGTTCGCATCGCATTTCTGTGTTGCTATGGCCGGGGACCTGCCTTCGCCAAGGCTACGGCAAGGCAGGCGGCCACGCTCCGAGCAGGAAGAAGCGGCCAGATTGCGTCACTTACGTCTTTGCAAGTGAACGCACTTCCGCTTCAATCGCGACGAATGACCAACTTGCGTTTCATTTCTGCTTTGGCTGCCCTCCTCATGACCTTTTCAGTTTGCTGCCCGGCAGCGGATTCCACGAGCAATCAGACCTTCCGCGTCATGACGTATAACATCCATCATGGCGAAGGGCTGGATGGAAAGGTGGACCTCGCCCGCATCGCCGAACTGATCAAGCGAGAGAAAGCGGATATCGTCGCGCTCCAGGAGGTGGACAAAGGCGTGGCGCGTACTTCCCGCCGGGATATTTCGGAGGAAATCGCAAAGCTCGCCGGTATGACCCGGGTTTTCAGCAACAACTACCATTTCCAAGGCGGCGAATATGGCAACGCCGTCCTCACCAGGTTCCCCGTCGGCCAATGGACCAATTCCCACTACCGGATGCTGCGTCCCGGCGAACAGCGGGGCCTGCTGCAGGTCGAACTCGACGTCCACGGCCGCAAAGTCATGTTCATGAACACACACATTGATTATCGCGGGGACGACAGCGAGCGCCTGATCAACATTCCCGAGATCATAACCGCGCTGGAGCGCGTGAAGGGTTTGCCCGTCATTCTTTGTGGCGATTTCAACGACACCCCCGGCAGCCGCACATACGAGAAGGTGGCCGCCGGATTCAAAGATAGTTGGAAATTGATTGGCGCCGGCGACGGTTTCACGATTCCGGCGGAGAAACCGACCAAGCGGATTGATTACATCTGGCTGTCGAAAGACAGCGGGATTGTGCCGGTAAAGATTTGGGTGCCCGATTCAGATGCTTCGGATCACCGGCCGGTGGTGGGTGAATTTTCCTTCCCGTAAAAGGCTTGTGGCTGTTTCTCGAAGTCAATATCGGAGCCCGGCCCCCTACCTCATTCCGGTGTTCCTGTTGCTCGTTTGTGTTCCGCTTTCCTTCATCTCAGGAAGCGCCTACCGGCAGCAGCGCCAAATCCGAACCCAAGGCATCATTACGAATGGCGTCGCTTTTTACCGGGAGTATAAGTCCGCGGGCAAAGCCAGCGGCGCTTATTACTTCCGCTATGAATTTGAATACGAAGGCCAAAGGTATAAAGCTGAAGCGAAGGCGGAGGAAGGCTGGGCCCGCGCTTTGACCAAGCCCACTCCGATCCTGGTTCAGTTCTTGCCTGGAGAACCGCGCTTGAGCCGGCCGGTGGATGTTGCCCTCGACGAATCTCCCAATACCTGGCTTGCTTTTGTGGGGATAAGCCTGGGCGCCCTCGCCTTTCTGGCGACGCGGCTGTATCTCGATTACCGCGCCTCCTGTGCCGGCAGGGGGAAGTTTCCGCCAAATATCCAGGATATCCTGTCCGATAACCTGCGTTGCCCTTAAGCCGGAACGATTCAGTTGTGGGGGAAAGTCCTCCTCACCCCGACCCTCTCCCAAAGGAGAGGGGGAGCGTTTGAGCGGTCCCGGTAGAAGCCACCTTTTGATGACGTCGGCCGGCACCTTTCTTCGGAAGGAATGAGCCCCGTTACCTTCCAGGATACAGGCTGTGGATCCGCGACGTAACGCGATGCGGAGGAGGATGTTGAACGAAAAGCGGCAGATGACTGCCGCACTCCAAAACCTGACGGACGTCGCGCAGGCTTTGTGCTTTCGTGCAAAGATCGCTGACCGTTCTAGCGCACGCGATTGAGAAGCCTGGCTGTTACGGAGATTGGCTTCATGGCAAAACTCTCACCCGGTATAATTTAGTCCCCGGTATCGCCGCATTCGTCTTCGTGCCGATGGAATTCGTTGCGGTCACATCGCCGCTCACATCCGTCCAACTGGTATTGATCAACGAGGTCCGATACTGCACCCGGTATTGCACGTTCGAAATGGCGGACCAGTTCAACGTCACTGTCCCGTTGGTCCGCTTCGGTAGCTGCAAAAGCGGCGGTGCGGCCTGGCCGATGACCTTGCGGATCATCCCATCGCTCTTGCTCAGCACGTAAAGTTCATTGTCGCTGTCCTGCGCCAACCGGATATCCGCCCGCCCGCAACCATAGGGCACTCCGTACGGATCGTTCCCTCCCGTTACCAGACCGCCGCAGCCTCCCGGCAACGCGGCGCCACTGGCCGTGCCGCCTTTGGCGCGATAGCTGTTTGTGATCACGTCCCACATCCGGCGCTTCACGCCATTGAACACGACCTGCAATTCGGAAATCGGCGCGACATTTGTGCGCACGCCGTCGTCGGTGGCGATCATTTCTGCGAGGTCCGACACGAATAAGCGCGCCGTCGTGATGTCGCCGAAGACATACTTGCCGCGCAGAAAGGGCATCAACGAGCCGCGGTATACAAATCCGCTGCTGATCGCGTCCCCGTCGTGATGGCTGTACTCCGCCACCGGATAAGTCGGCGTAACCGTGCTGACCAGCCCCGTCACGGTCAGCAGATCGGGACTGGGAAACGGTGTCACGGGCGACGTCTGACTCCCCGTCTTGCCATCGTTCGCGCCGCCGACGAATAGCTGCTCGATGCCCTCCCGCTCCGCCCAGCCGTAATTCGCGCCTTTGTGAATGATGTTCACTTCCTCCCACGAATAGAGGCCAATGTCATTTGAAATGAGCTTGTTTGAATCGGGGTCCCACGTGAACCGATGCGGATTCCGGAATCCGTACGCATAAATCTCCTTGCGCGCATTGGTCAGCGTAATGGAGACAAAAGGATTTGTGTCCGTCCCCGTCGAAGGAATGCGGTAGCGCCCGTTGTCGCTGAGAATGTCGCCGGTGTGCAGGTTCGTGTCCGGCGTGATCCGCAGCACCTTGCCCTGCAGGGCGTCCAGCCGCTGCGGAATCGGATGCGTCACGCCGTTGGATTCCCCCGCCCCGCCGTCACCGTTCGCAATGTAAAGATTGCGATAGTCCGGATCGCCGGTGTGCGCCAGCGGATTGAACAGTAAATCGCCCATGGGATGGACCACATACAGAAATCCAATTCGCAACAACTCCCGTGCCGTCCCTTCGAACGTGGTGTTGTTGATGTTCGTGTCCGTCCATTCCACCAGCACCGCCTCACGACCGACCGGACCTGCCGGTGGATTGATCGCCGCCGTGAGTGTGTAACCTGTAATATTAAACCCGGGCAGGGTTCCGTTGGTTGGCGCGGCCGATCCCGGGCGTCCCGGTTCCTCCGTGTGCACCGTGTAGAATTTGTGATTGGTGGCGTACTCGGGATCAAAGGCAAACGTCACCAACCCGCCCGCGTAGCCGGGGTTATTGTCGAACTTCGGGAACACCTCCTCGAAATTGATATACACCGAGAAGACCTTCGAAGTCCGGTTCAGGATGTAAAAATTCCGGTTCAGGTCGTTGACGAAAAAGCGCGTCGAGGAAAGCGGCGCGTTGGTGGGCTCCGACCTCAGAAAATTCACGCGGCTCAAGGACGTGGCGTAATTTGTCGCGGGCGGATAGCCGCTGGTCGTGGAGGTGGAAATTGGCAGGCTGGCATAATCCTGAAGGATGATGGCGGTCCCGTTGTTCGTGATTTGCGGGGCGCTGGGGTACTGTCCCCGAACTCCCGCAATCCCGCACAATCCGGCGGCTAACATCCACGCCACACATGCACCCCGCCGTCCCATGGCGGGGCCGAATTGAATTTTCATGTTTGGACCCCTGAGGTTTGGCCCGCGGATCAGTCTTCTGGAAAATCTTCTTCCGGGGCCGGCGGCGGCGCTTCCGGCCGGCTCACCGGCTCGCGATCACGGCCTCGATCCCGGTCGCGTTCGCTTTCACGACCGCGCCCGCCTCCTCCACCGCCTCCGCGAGGCCGCTGCATGTCCTGGACCAAGCGGTGCAATCTCTGAATTTCCCGCTCGTCACCATCTCCCTGGCGCTCCAGCACTTCCAGGGCTTCGAGCACGTCCTCCATGTCCACCAGAGTCTCCTTCAACTTCGCGATGACCTGGTTCACCGTCTCGATGGACTCGCTGATGGACAATGGCCGCGACGGTGAGGCCGGCTCCTCACGCAACGCGGGCTCCTGCGGCGGCGCCACTTCGCGCTCGGAAATTTCCCGCGTATCGGCGGCGGCCTCATCCTTCGGCAGTTCAGAGCGCGGCGCGGCCGGACGGCGGCGGCGCCCGCCTCGTCGCCCGCGTCGCGGGCGGCGCGTTCGATCCGTGGACGATGTACTATTTTGTTCCGTCGGCATTGAGTCAGACCCGGCTTCCTGTTCAGGTAACATTCCTAAAACAGATTGCCTCGAAAGCCTTTGAAAGCAAACGTAATTATGCTCCGATTTGCTTGTCCCCCGCCCCGGCGCTTTGGCAGACTTTGTGCCGCATGAAAACCGTTCTGCTGCGAAACCTGCCATCCTCCCGGACGGTGACCTTCTTGGTGGCGTTGCTTTTGTCCGCCGCGCCCGCGTTTTGCCAGGTACCCGCGCCGGCGGCCGTCCAGCGCCGGCCCAACATCATCTTCATACTGGCGGACGACCTGGGTTATGGGGACTTGGGCTGTTACGGCCAGACGCTCATTAAAACGCCGAATTTGGACAAAATGGCGGCGGAAGGGATGCGATTCACCGATTATTACGCGGGCAGCACCGTCTGCGCTCCCTCGCGTTGCACGCTCATGACGGGTTTTCACACGGGCCATGGCTGGATTCGTGGCAACAGCAAGCAGGCGCTTCGCCCGCAGGACACCACAGTTGCGACCGTGCTCCGGGAATCGGGCTACTATACCGGCTGCGTCGGCAAATGGGGATTGGGCGGCGAAGGCACCGCCGGCCTCCCCGAATTGCAGGGGTTCATTGATTACGCCGGCTATCTCGATCAGGTTCACGCTCACGACTATTACACCACGCGGATCTGGCATCACGATGCGCGCGCACCTTTTCATGGCTGGCAGGAATTGCCGGAGAATTATGAGGACAAGCAGGGGTTGTATCTGCCGGATCTGTTCGCCCGCGCCGCGCAAAATTTTGTCCGTGTCAACAAACCCGACCCGCTCAACGGGATGCGTCCCTTCTTTCTCTACCTCGCGTTGATCACCCCGCACGCCAACAACGAGGAGGGCAAGCGCACCGGCAACGGCATGCAGGTGCCCACCGACGCTCCCTACAGCAAGGAATCGTGGCCGCAGGTGGAGAAAAACAAGGCAGCGATGATCACGCGCATGGACGACGATATCGGCAAACTGTTTGCCAAACTCAAATCCGAGAAGGTCGACTCCAATACGATTGTCTTCTTCACGAGCGACAATGGCCCGCATAAGGAAGGCGGGGTTGACCCGAAATTCTTCAAGAGCGCCGGGCCGTTCCGCGGCACCAAGCGCGACTTGTATGAAGGCGGCATCCGCGAGCCAATGATCGTCCGCTGGCCCGGCCAGATTCCCGCCGGCGTCGTGAACCACCAAGTCTGGGCCTCCTGGGACATTCTCCCCACTCTCGCCGAAATCGCCCGCGCGAAATATCCCACCAATACCGACGGCATCTCCATGCTGCCCACTTTGTTGGGAAAAACGCAGACCAATCAGCATGACGTGCTTTACTGGGAATTTCACGAAGGCGGCTTCTCCCAAGCGGTGCGCCTGGGGGATTGGAAAATCGTCCGCCCCCAACTCGCTGCTCCCGCCGAACTCTACAATCTTAAAACCGATCCCGGGGAGCAAAAAAATGTTGCCCCCGACCACGCTGACGTAATGGCCAAAGCTGATGCCGCCTTCAAAGCCTCACGCACCGACTCCACCGAATGGCCGATCAAGCCGCCGCCCAAGCCCGCGGAAAAGAAACAATAATCCAGGATGCCCGCACCGAAGCATTACCTCGGCATCGAAGGCGGCGGCACGCGCACTGTCGCATTCATCGTGGATGCCCACGGCCGGTTTGTTCGCCGGCTGGAATCAGGTCCCGCCAATCTCAAACTCCTCACCGACGATCAGCTCTATCAACGACTGCGTGAGATAGCGCTCGCTTCGCCCAAGCCCATTGCCCTTTGCATCGGCCTCGCCGGCGCCTGGTCTGCGGGCGATTGCCGCCGCATCCATCGGGCGGCCGGTCGCTTGTGGACCAACACCCCCTGCCATGCCACCAATGACCTGGAGACGGCCCTCGCCGCCGCCCAACACCAGCGCGGCGATTCAAAAATGGCGCAGGTTCTGATTCTGAGCGGCACCGGCTCCAGTTGCTACGCCCGGCGTCGCGACGGCCAGTCCATCAAGGTGGGCGGCTGGGGCCATGTACTAGGTGACAAGGGCAGTGGGTACGAAATCGCCGTCGCCGCGCTCAAGGCCGTCATCGAAGTCAATGATCGCACCGGCAAGTGGCCGAATCTCGGCACCCGTTTCCTCCGCGCCCTGCAACTGAACGAACCCATTGACCTCATCGGCTGGGCACAGTCCGTGGGCAAAGCCGAGATTTCCCGGCTGGCGGTTGAAGTCTTCGCCGCGCGGCACGATCCACTGGCCCGCGCCGTCCTGCAAGAGGCTGCTGCGCGGCTGGCCCAGGACGCAACCACTTGTGCCCGGCGGATCGTACGCCCCGGTACGGCCATCGAATTTCTGGCCGCCGGCAGCAATCTGATGAAACAAGCGGGTTACCGGGCGCTGCTATTCCGCGAGCTGCGTCGTCTCTGGCCAAACGCCCGCCTCTCGTACCTCAAACGCGAAAGCGTCTGGGGTGCCGTCGAACTTGCGCGGCGCTTGCACGCGGCTCCCGGTCCCCAACCGCCCCTCAGCGGACTGGCGTTCCCTCCGACCAGTCCCGCTTCCCGTCCGCTCGTGATCTCCCGCCGGCTGTCTCCGACGGAGGAACGCAATCCTCGCTCGATGAAATTGGATCGCCTGCCGGTCGCCCGCGCGGTCAGGCTGATGCTCTCCGAGGAGGCGCGCGTGCCGATATTGCTTCGCTCGCACGCACCGCAAATCACCAAGGTGGTGAGCGCCGTTGTGCGCGCCTTCAAACAAGGCGGACGTTTGTTTTATATCGGCGCGGGCACCAGCGGCCGGCTTGGGGTTCTCGACGCCAGTGAGTGCCCGCCCACCTTTCGCTGCCCCCCCGAAATGGTGCAAGGCATCATTGCCGGCGGCCAACGCGCGATATTTGAGTCGGTGGAAGGCGCCGAAGACGACGTATCCGCGGGCGCGCAGGCCTTGCGTTTTCGGGAGGTCGGCTCACGTGACGTCGTGGTCGGCATTGCGGCCAGCGGCACGACTCCCTTTGTCTGGGGGGCGTTGCGCGAGGCCAGACGCCACCGAGCCACGACCGTCTTGCTCTGCTTCAATCCTTATCTGAAAATCCCGCGTGAGCTGCGGCCCGATGTGCTTATCGCTCCCGGACTCGGCCCGGAATTCCTGACCGGCTCAACGAGATTGAAGTCGGGCACCGCCACGAAACTGATCCTGAATATTTTCACCACCCTCGCCATGGTGAAGATCGGCAAGGTCGTCAGCAACCTCATGGTGGACCTCAACCCGGCGAACGTAAAACTCCGCCATCGCGCCACGAGAATCGTGGAGGAACTGACCGGGGTGGATTCGGCATCAGCCGCCGTCGCCCTGGAGCGCAGCGGCTGGGTAATCAAAAAGGCAATCGCGCGGCTGCGTCGGTGACCAACGCTTCGACTTTGGGAAACCGGCCCTGCAAGTACAGGAAAGAAACCAGCTGCGCGAGGCCCGAGGTCAGCAACAGCAGGATGGAGCTGATGAAATACAAGCCGATGGCGTGCGCGGGATCGGGATCCATCACCCGGGGAATTCCCGTGTAAAGCACCCCGATGGAAATCAAGATTCCCACCACCCAGGTGACCCAGGGCAGGACGTCGCCAGGTTTATACGCGGCGGCGAACTTCAGCAGAAACATCGGCCCCAGGCCGTAAGCGACCGTCGCGAACGCGCTCACGAAAGAGTGCCGCCCGTGGAAGGTTTCGCCCACCCATTTCACCAGCCGCGCGCCGACGAAGACCACGATCAAGGAAAGCATGACCTGGGCGGTCTCAAAGATGACCGCTTCGCCCACCGTGAAATGTTTCAACCGGGGGATTTCACCCTGCATCCGGCCCCAATGGTAAAGGCCGTAACCCTCCGCCGCACCGATCAGCGCCAGCATCGGGAGCAGATAGAACGTGACTAAAAAAGGTATGCCCCGCCGGGCGCGCTCAATACTGTCCCACGTGCCCGGTGGATCAAATACCAACAACAAAGCCTTCAACATCCGCCAAGAGAGTTACCGCAACTTCAACTGATGACAATGTAATACATACCTCCCGGTGGCGGTTCGCGTTCAAACAAAACAACATTTCGCTCGCCGCGCCCTCCCAAATTCAGCAAAGTTTCCCCCGAATATGATTCGCGCCTGCTGGTTGGTGTTCAGCCTCGCCCTGTTGACTGCGCGTTTGGGCGCCGCCGGGATCGACGCGCGCGGCAATCAGTTCTTCTGGTTCACCAACTTCAGCACGTTCACGAAGTCCGGTTCGGCGGAGGCGCAGGAAACGGTGCTAACTTCCCCGGAAATGGAGGCGCAGATCCGTTGGGATCAGTTGGTTGCTTCCTGGGATGTGGATCTGCAGGGCACCGGCGCGCTCAAGGTCGAAGTGCGAGCGATTTATGCCAATCACCAGACGAAATATTTCGTCATGGGAAAGTGGTCGGCGAATCCGGAATTGCATCCGCGCGAAAGCGTGAGCGGACAAAAGGATGCCGACGGCAACGTGGAGCAGGATACCCTGGTGCTGGCCAAACCGGCGAAGCGATTTCAAATCCGACTCACGTTGACCGGGACCAATGACAAGCTTGTGCGGCTGAAGTTTGTGGGTGCGACGGTGAGCGACACGAAGCTGGCACTTGCGCCTTTGCCTCCAAATCGAGCTGCCTGGGGCATCACGCTGCCCGTGATAGAGCGTTCGCAAATGGCCTACCCCAATGGCAACGTCCTTTGCAGCCCGACCACCGTCTCCATGATCATGACCTACTGGGCCGATAAACTAAAGCGCCCCGAGCTCGACCACGACGTCCCCGACATCGTCAAAGCCATTTATGACGAGAAACACAAAGGCACGGGCAACTGGCCGTTCAATACCGCTTACGCCGGCTCCTACTCCGGCATGCGGGCCTACGTCGCCCGCTTAAGCGACGTATCGGAGCTTGAGGATTGGATCGTGAGCGGAAACCCGGTTGGGGTCTCGGTTTGTTACGACCGGCTGCGCGGAAAAGGCCGTGGTCCCAACGGTCACCTGGTGGTTTGTGTCGGGTTCACGCAGGAAGGCGACCCGGTCATCAACGACCCGGGCACATCGAAACATGTCCGCAAAGTCTTCTCGCGCGCCAATCTCATTGACGCGTGGGCCAACTCGCACAACGCCGTCTATTTGATTTACCCGGAAGAGGGCGCGATTCCGGCGGATCGCTTCGGCCACTGGGCGTCATCCGTTTCGCAACAACGCATGGCTTCACGGTGACCCCGGCGGAACGTTCGCATGACAAACGAACTCGAGAATGCAGTCCGCACGCTGGGCCTGGAGAAATACCAGCGCCACATTTTTCTTTGCGTCAACGAAACCGAGCCCAAATGTGCCCCCAGCGCCCAAGGCCTCGAATCCTGGGAATTCCTCAAACGACGTCTGAAGGAACTGAATCTCGTCGGACCTCAGGCGCTTGTCTATCGCACGCGCGTGCAATGCCTGCGCGTGTGCACCCAGGGTCCCATCGCCGTCGTGTATCCCGAAGGCACGTGGTATCACTCCTGCACGCCGGCGGCGCTGGAACGCATCATCCAGGATCACCTCGTCAATGGCCGCGTCGTGGAAGACCTGGCCTTTGCGCGAAATCCCCTGTCATCGGGGGATTGAGTACGCGCTATTTGTTGAAGGCCTTGTCCGACTTTGCGGCGAGGACGAAATCATTTTCCGTGAGCCCATCCACGGAGTGCGTCCAAATCGAAAGCTTCACCTTTCCCCAAGTGAGATAAATGTCCGGATGATGTCCCTGCTCCTCGGCGATTTTTCCAACCTTGTTCGTGAAAGCGAGAGCCTTCACAAAATTTGGAAATTTGTATTCCTTTTCCAATTGATGCCCCTTCGCGACCTGCCACTGACCGCCCAGTTCGCGCCTCAATTTTGCCAACGCCTTGCCGCTTAATTTGGTGGATTCGCCATTGCAGGCAGCGCATTCTTTTTTAGCCAAAGCATTCATATTCGTGTCTCCGTCCGATTTTCCAAAATCCTCTGCCACCAAATGTAGCACGGAAACACCATGCGGGCGAAATAAACCCCAATTCGAGCTTCGTCATTCCCGCGCGCCCGCTTCAATAAACGCCCGCTGCCGCAACAGGCTCTCCCGGATGACTGCTTCAATACCAATCGCAAACGGTGCCGGAGTCGCTCCGCGCGCGTGGTTTGAATCGTTCACCTCATAGCCGCCCTCCGGCAGCATCGCTTCCGTCGGCAGATACGACCTCGCCTCCTGGCTGTAGCCCCAGGTGACAACTTTCAACGGTGTGAGCCAGGAGTCAATCTTCCCGCGCCATTCGACGCAGGGTTCGCCGGCCGAATGCACCACCCACTGGTTCGTCGCGAGCCGTATCAAGCCAATGGGCCAAGGATCGCCGAGCGCGAATCCCTCCCCGCTCCGGTAGCGCTCGAGCCAGTAGTCGCCGAGAGCAATCTTGTATTGATTCGTGTTTTCCGATGGGTCCAGCGCGGCCATTTTTTCATAGATGGAAATCGCTGGCGGCGATCCGCGCGGCAGAAACGGACGATCTGAAGCTCCCGCCAGATCCAGCGTGAGACTGGCGCCGTCGGATTTCATCGCCGCAATCGTCGCCGACGCCAGATCTTTTCCTGCTTGGGCAAGCGCGACCGGGCTGGAGGTGCTGAAGCGGTTATTGTTCGTATCCGCGAGGACGCGCGGACGCACATTGCCGGCGAAACCCTGGATGAACTGCGCGTGCGTCCCCTCCCCCAAAGCCCGCTTTAGTTCCCGGCGTGTCACTCCGGGAAAATCCGCCGAGATGCATGAGTAATCGAACCCGTAGGCAATCACCGCATGGCAGGCATAAGAGACCACGACGGCGGCCGCGCTTCCGTCCGCCGGAGCCAGCCGCATCACCCAGACTTTTTCATCGTAGGGGGCCCGGGGATTCGGCGCCATGGTCGTGCGACCGTGCTTATCGCGGCTGCGCCGATTTATCGCGACGTCGGATTTGCCTTCGAAGACCTCGATTTGAACTGGCCGGAGTGATTTTCGCGCCGCGCGCGCCGCGCCCACGATTTTCTCCTCCAGGGCGTCGAAATAGTCGCGCTCGATGGCCGGCGCCGGACCTACCCCGCCCATCAGGCTGCGAATCATGTAAGGTCCGCTGTGGGTGTGCGAAGCGTTCAGCACGCACAAATTCCATTCCACGCCCAACTCCTGAACGAGTCGGGTGCGGATACGGTCGGAAAGCTCATGCGGCAAGCCCACCAAATCGAAGGAAACGAGAACAAACGAGCGCCCCTGGTTGTCTTTCAGCAGCAAAAGCTGCGCAAAGAGCGGATCCAGCACGCGCTTCGCCGGAGTTTCCGGACCGCCGCGACCGCCGAGCGCGATCCCCAAGGGAGGCGTAATTTCCACCTCTGCCCAACCTCCGGACTGTGGAAGATTCGTTAGCACTCCCGCGCCTGCCTCACGAATACAGGACAATCCGCACAGGATTACCAGCAGCCCGCACAGGAGTCTTCGGTTCACGTCGTGAAGCCTTTCAAAAACTCATTGGCGGCGCAATTGGATTCCGGTTCGCTGCGTTCCGACCAGGAGCAGCGTGAAGGAAATTCGGCACTCTTGATTGTGGCATGATTCGTGCCGCGTTGAAGGGAGTTGGGGCGTGGGCTTTAAAGCCGTCGTACCACATTATGAACGAAATCAAAATTTACGGGATGAATCCGGGTCGCTGGCTGCGCCCCTGCCTGCTTGCGTTACTGCTGCTGCCACTCGTGGTTTTCGGCGCCAGCACGGACGAAAAGTTCCCGGTGCTCACAATTGGGGCACGAACGTTCACAAATGTGACAGTCACCACCAAGGCCGCGGACTACATCTTCATCCTCCATGACGCCGGAATGACCAATCTCAAATTGGACAAGCTCCCGCGAGAGCTACGGATCCAACTGGGCTATGAGGTGGCGCCCGAACTGGATACCTCCTCGAATGCCCCGCCCAAATGGGCCCAGCAGCTGGTGCCATCTTCAAAACAGAAAGAGCTCTCGGCTCTCACCAAGAATATTCACGAACAGGGAGCCGTCATGGTCGGAAAGATCAGGCACATGGATTTGAAGATCGCCTATGCGATACTGGCGGGGTTGGTGTTGTCTTACCTGAGTTTTTGCGGTCTTTGTGTGCTGCTCTGTCGCAAGGCGGGTAACCCGGCGGATTTTCTGATCTGGTTCCCCTGGCTGCAATGGATTCCGCTCTATCGGGCGGCCGGCATGGCTCCGGCGTGGTTCCTGGCCGACTTGATTCCGCCGGTCGCAGTATTTGTGCGCGTGGTATGGTGTTTCAAGATCTGCAGGGCTCGCGGCAAGAGCCCGGCGCTGGGCATTGCCCTGCTCTTTCCGGTGACTTCCCTCTTTACCTTTCTTTATCTCGCTTTGGCGGACAGAGACAAGGGCAAGCCGAAGGACGAATCGGCCGCATCCACCCGACCCGTGTTCGGCGTGACTGCTTCCAGCCAATAACCTCGCGGTTATTCCTGCGGATAGACCAATACCCGGTCGTGCACGAGCAGGATCAGGTCGGCTTTTCCATCCCCAGTGACGTCGGCCACGAATGCCTCCCGTGGCTCCGGCATGTTCCCCATGCGCCCGCGGAAGGTGCGTTCCTCGAAAACCTGCCAGCGATTCGCTGGCACGAGCTTCCGCTCCGCGTCGAAAAGCACGACATCGATGTAATTTCGCCCGGTTTCCAGGAACACGATGTCCTTGCGACCATCGTTGTCCAAGTCTCCGGTTACCGCCGTATTCAGGAAACCGTCCTTGATGACCGTCTCGTAGGTGTCGAGCGTATTGAGATTCCAGACATCGCCCGCCAGTGGCAGGCAGCCGGCGATGTTCGGTCCCAGCAGGCCGACGGCGGGTTTGCCGTTGGCTCCGAAAGTAATTGATTGGAGGGCGTTGAATTCCGACGTCGGCAGCGGGATGTTGCGTACCACCTGCCAGACTCCGGCGGCGTCGCGCTCGCAGAGGCTCAACGCCTTGCGTTCCGCGTCCAGCAAAAAGATCGCGCCCGTGACATTCGTGCCGTTGGGCACCGCGGTGGCGGCGATGAGCCGTGAATTGCTCCCGGCGCCATTGATCTGTTCCTTCACTTTGAAAACCCAACCACCCTTCCCGGCAGCGGAATTGGTCCCACCGTCCGGTTGCAAGGTCACCGCGCGCAAGAAATTCTTCTGCGCGAACAACAGCTCGGGTTTGCCATCGCCGTCCACGTCCGCGGAACTCAGCCACGGCTGCTCGATCGCGCCGCCGGGAGGAGCAACGTCCAATTCCTCGAAATCCTTGCCCGGAACCTGCAATAGCACCTTGACCTTTTCGTACGGCATCAACACCACGAGGTCCATCAGTCCGTCCTGGTTAACGTCATGAAACGCGAGCGTCGCCGGGCTGGCTTTGAAGTCGTCCTTCAACTTTTGCGATTTGACCTGCCCGTCGGCGGTGCGGGTGACGAGCGAGCGCCGACCGTCCTGGTCCACGATCACGGTCAGGACCGGTTTCGAACCGGGCTGCAATTTGCCCGCCGCAAATACGAGCGGCTTGCCCTCGAGGGGGATCAGTGTCGGAAATGCCAGCCGCTGCTTTTCGTCCAGGCGCGTCGCGCCCAGTTGCTTTTCGTCCGGGCTGAGCATGAAGATCTCCGTCTTGCCGTCCCCGCGCCAGTCCGCTGACGCCAGGTCACTCACGCCCGCCAGCGAGGGAAATGTTTTCGACTCGCCGAGCAGTCCGTTCTCCTGCTGCAAATAAAGCGAGATCTGGCCGCTCTCCGGTTCCGACACGATCAGGTCCGGTCGGCCGTCACCATTAACATCGGCCCACAGCAATCCGCGTTTCGATTTATCCGTATGAGTCAATGGCCACGTCTGAAATTGCCCCTGTTTGAAACCCGCGGAGAGAGGTTCCGCCGGCTGCTGCACAAATTCCGCGATCTGCGCGCGGCCGGAGTTTTGCGCGATAGTGATGAGGTCGGCCCCGCCTTTGTCACTCCATCGCTCGGCGCACCACGCCCGCACGGGCGGTTGGGTGAACCATATCTCGGGACCAAATTGCCCGCCCGCTTCCTGTCGCCGCAATCGAAACGGAGTCCGATCATCCCGATTCACCAGAAGCAAATCCACCTTGCCGTCTCCGTCGGCGTCGGTCAGCACCAGCGACTTCGCGGATCCCGAGTGCGGAATCTTCACCGGGTCCGCGAGGGTATGGTCTTCCTTTTGCAGAAACACGTAGATGCAGGATTCGCCCAACAGCACGAGGTCGGGGCGCTGATCGCCGTTCATGTCGGTCGTGCTCAACGAATCCGGCTGGAGCTGTCCGTCCTCGATGGGAAAACGTTTCGGTGTGCTCCAGGTGTTGCTGCCCTGGTTGTACAGCACGATCAATTCCTTTGGTTCGCCATAGTAGGCGATATCGGGACGGCCATCCCCGTTGAGGTCCGTGACGACGATGGACGAAATGCGCTTTTCCGACGCGATGGATTCCAGGCGAAAACGGGCGTCCGGCGGCAGCTCGTTGATTTCCTTTTTGCGGGCGGTTTTGGGGTTGGGCGCCTGGTTGGTTTTTCCAGTACGGTTGTAAAGCAGGCTGATGCGGGAGCGCTGGTTGTTGACGACGATGATGTCCTTCAATCCGTCACCGTCGAGGTCAGCGACGCGCAACAGCGAAATCTGGTTTTCAATGGGAAACTGCTCGCGGCCGGTGAAGCCAAAGCGTCCGGCGACATCCGGCGCATCGGCGGCACCTCCGGCGACGGTGAATCCGAAGAGTATCCCAATAACGGCAACAAGTCCCAAGCGCTTCATATAAGTCGACGCGAAAGTGCCACTTCAGGGGGAGGCAGGCAAGGCAATCGGTTAGTTAGCGATTCAGCGATTTGGTGATTCAATGATTAGAAAGACATGAGCCAGGCGCGGATTGTGATTACCAATGAAACGAAGGTAACGAAGCAGGAAAGGCGTTGAACGGCAGCCCGATTTACCTGGGTCAGGTTGGGGCTTGCTACTCTCCGATAAAGTGCAGCGCGAGGCTTCGCGAGTGGGACGCCAGGCGGTGCTCCCAAAGATACAGGCCCTGCCAGGTGCCCAGGGCGAGGCGGCCGGAAACCACGGGGATGGAAAGATTGACGGCGGTGAGGGCGGTACGGACGTGGGCGGGCATGTCATCGTCGCCTTCGGCGGTGTGGCGGAAGAGGGAATCGCCATCCGGCGCGAGGCGGGCGAAGAAGCGCTCCAGGTCGCGACGGACTTCCGGGTCGGCATTCTCCTGAATCAACAATGAAGCGGAAGTGTGGCGAAGATGGACCGTGAACAACCCGGTCGTTACCTTCAGGCCATCGATCCAGCTGCAGGCCTGGTCGGTGAACTCGTAGAACCCCCGTCCGCGGGTGCGGATGGTCAGTTCGTGTGCAGCCTGTCGCAACATTACCCCGGCGAGCGTTCGCCGCTACTCCGCAGACTTCTTTTGTTCCATCATTTTTTCCAGGTCGGGGCTGGCCTGGGCTCCGGCGGCGATCGCCTTCTGGTAGTGCCACTTGGCAAGTTCAACCAAAGGCGGGTCCTGGGTGAGATAGACGAAAGCGAGATTCTTGTGGGCGTCGCCAAAAGTCGGCTGAAGCTGAATGGCTTTGCGGAAGGCGCTCTCAGCGGGACCGCGCATGCCTTTTTCGCTCATGGCCAGGCCGAGAAGATTCTGCACCTGGGGGTCCTGCCCGTTGATCTTCGCGGCGCGGCCCAGGACATCCAGCGCGTCATCGTAACGATGCTGTTGGAAGCGCAGATTTCCCAGGAGTGACAGGCTGAAGACGTCGTTGGGATCGATCGCGAGGGCCTTGCGGATGTTCGAGTCAGCCTCATCAAACTTCTTCATCTGCAATTGGATGGTAGCCAGGTTGGCAAGGCTGGTCACGTTCTGGTTGTCCTGTTTGACGACTTTGATGTAATCGGCTTCGGCCTGATCGAATTTCTTTTGCGCAAAATGGCGCTGAGCCTCGGCCGCGAAGACCGTGGTCCCGGCCGGCAGGGGCTTTTGGGTTGTGCGCGGAACGCCATTCGCGTCGAGCGCCGGCTCCGGCGCCTTGAGCATGGCCAGCTCCTCGGCGGTATAGGGAATCCGCTTCGCTTCCACCACTTCGAGCCGGGACTGGACGGTCGCGAGCTGATTTTCGAGCTCGATGACCCGGGCGGAGAGATCGGGCCCTTTCTTGTTCTTCAAGTCCTTGTTCATCGCCACGAGTTGCTTCTTCAGCTCGTCGCGTGAGCGCTCGGCTTCCTGGAGCTTGCGTTCGTAGCTGTCCCGCTCCGCGGTCCGGGCCGCGAGTTCCTTGCTGGTGGAGGAGAGTTGCTTGTTCGCGATGGCAAGCTGGCTGTTGGCAGTGGTCAGACGTCCGCGCAATTCATCCCGTTCGCGCTCGACTTCCTTCAGCTTGCGGGCATCGGGCTGGGACTTGCTGTTCCGCTCCGCCGACGCCAGCGCCGACGCGGTCTGCGCATTGGCCTGTTTCAAGCGATTGAGCAGGGTTGAATTTTCGTAGCGCAATATTTCCTTGTCCGATTGCAGCGCGGCGATCTGCGCCTGGGCCTTGGCCAGCGCGCGTGCGTTTTCCTCCGCCTTTTTGGCGGTCGGGTTGCTCGCCTGCAGCGAAGTGAGCTGCTTCTTCAGAATTTCATTCTCCGCGCGCAATGCCGCCGCCGCCTGCCCTTCCGGGGTGAGCGTGGCCACGCGTTTCTCCAGCGCCGCTTTGTCCTTCGCCAGCCGGTCCGCCCGCGCCGTTTCTTCGGCGAGCTTTTGCTTGGTTTGCGCGAGTGACTTGCGCGCCTCGTCCAAAGTCGCGGAACTGACGGGCGCGGATTTCATGCCGTCGAGTTTCGCCTGCAACGCTGCCTTGTCGCGGGCGAGGGCGTCCGCGCGCTCGGCCTGCCGGGTGGCCTGGCGATTCGTTTCGGCCAACGCCTGCTCCATCTGAGCGATGGTCTTGGGGTCCGCCACGGGCTTGGCTTTGGCCTGCGCCAGGCTGGCTTTCAGCAAGTCGTTCTCTTTCTCCAATTGTTTCGCGCGGCTTTCCGACTGCTGCAAGGCGACGGGGTCCGCGGCGGCCGGCCGCACTGACAATGCTTCCCTTAGCTTTGATTCCAGAGAATTTTTGTCCATCTGCAATTGCCGCACTTGTTCCTGAACGGCACTGAGCTGGCTGCCGAGGTCTGCGGGCGGAGGGGGAGCAATCGCCGGGGAAAGGGGTGCCATCGGCGTTGCAGCCGGAGCTATGGTTCGCGGAGGAGCGGTGGTAACCGCAGGCGCCGGCGTGACCGCTGGCTGGGGAGGTGCCGCGTCAGGAACCTTCTCGGTGAGGGACGCGATACGCGAGCTCAGGTAATTCTGGCGGAAATTGACCACCTGGGGATTCCATTGGGGATAGCCGTTCTTAAAGCGCTGCAAGGCGATCTGGGCTTCACGATACTTCGTCAGCGCCTGGGGCAGACGGTCCTGTTGATTCAGCGCGTCGGCCTGCTGAATCGTGTTGTAGATCTGGATGTATTGATCGTCGGGCGTCTGGGCTGCCGCGCGGATAACCGACAACAACAATGCCAACGCAAAAAAGACAACGGGCCGCTTCATTACCTGCAAAAATAGGCCATCTACCACAGCTTTGGCAATGCCGGGAAAACCCTGGGAAATTCCCGGGGCGCAGCATGACAATGCCACCCGAAGCGCGGAGAGCTGGGGCGGCGTGAAGGGGCGGGAAGCAGAATCCCCCTCACCCCTGCCACATCCCAAAGGAGAGGGAGAGCATTTGGGCGGCGTCACAAATCGTCACCATCTGGCGGACGTGGTCTGCGCTGGGTCGCCGGTGAGAGCGAGCGGCGTTAGCTTTGCTGCTACAGCGGGCGGGGCTTATCTGGCCACCGCCGGCTGGCCTTCGGCGATCAAGCGCTTCAAATCCTGCGAGGCGTGGTCCAACCAGTCATTTCCCGGCAGCGAGTAGGGCCGGAAAGTCTCAATCGTCCCTTCGCGGTCGTTATATAGCAGCGCCCGGTGCAAGCCGAGCGTCCCCGCATCCGGGTTATCAATCAAGCTGGCCGAGTCGCCCGGGCTCATCTGGAAGAGGACGCGCATTTCAAATTCGCTCAGGTTCTTGCGTCCGAGGCAGCGCGTTACGTTGTTATAAGTGTCGCAGGTGGCCAGCGTGTGGATGCCGTGTGCCGGACCGTCACTGATGAGCTTCAGGAACGACGCTGACGCGCTGACCTCCTCGGATTCGGTGCTCGAAAAACTGAACTCGTCCTCCTGCCGCAGCTTCTTCCAATTCTGCAGCCCAAAGACCAACAGGTACGTCTCGGGCGTTGACGCGGCACTCGCCTCGTCGCGGCGTTTCAAATCGGCGGCCAGCCCGCCCAGCACTTCGCCGACGTTGCTGTTGTTCACGAGGGTGACCGGATGCGGGCACGCCTTGATCACGCGCTCGAAAAACTCGCGTTGCGGTGAACCGGGAGCCGAGCTATCGCATACCACAAAGGACACCTGCCCGCGCGGGTGCTGCGCCGAGAGCGAAATCATGGCGAGGCAGAGCATCGTCAACGCGGCCTCCTCGTTTTGCCCGACCACGATCAGGTTGTTGCCGCTCATCCGCTGGAAGGCCGCCTCGGTGGGGCCCTTGATCGAATTCGGCGAGCCGAGCCAAACGCGCGTGGTCGGCGAGACTTTTACATTTTCGGCGGCCAGCACTTCGCGCAGAGGCTCGCAGTCCTCGACACTGGCCGGCGCGTTGCCTTCGAAGACAAAAGGCGGGGGATACCGGCCGGGCTGCGCATCCGCTTTCGCGCGCACGTCCTGCAGCAGCCGATCGCGGACGGGTTCCGAGAGCCAGACGGTTTGGAAGGGGCTGTTGCCCTCGATGGAGCCGGCGGTGTCGTTGTAGATGCCCTCGCCCGGTCGAGTCAGCAGGCGGGGCGCGGGATTGTCCTGGTCCATGATGAGATAGGCGTCGGCTTCATTGCACTGAAGCGCGATGCGAATCACCATCTGGCCGATCGTGGCGCGCGCCAGCGTATAGGCGCCGCCCAGCGTCTGCGAGCCCAGCAGCACGTGGATGCCGAAGGCACGGCCCTGGCGGACGATGCGATCCAGGAGCACGGCGGCATTTTGCGAGATGCTGTCTTCCTCGACGAAAAATTCCTGGAATTCGTCGATCATCAGCAGCGACCGGGGCATCGGCTCCGTGCCCCCTGCCCGCTTGTAACCCGGCAAATCCTGCGCTCCGCGCGCGCGGAACAAATCGCCGCGCCGGCGCAACTCCGCGTCCACCTTTTGCAGCACGCTCAGACCAAAGGCGCGGTCGCTCTCAATCGCCACGACGCGCGCGTGCGGGAGACGGCGGGCGCCGTAACACTTGAATTCGACACCTTTCTTGAAATCCACGAGATAGAACTCGACCTGATCGGGGCTGCAGCGCAACGCGAGGTTGGTAATGATGACGTGAAAGAGCGTGGACTTGCCGGAGCCGGTCTTGCCGGCGATCAACGCGTGCTGTCGCGTGGCCCGGCCGATGGCGAGGTATTGCAATTTCGTCGCGCCCGAGCGGCCGATGGGCACTTCGAGTTCCTCGGTGGTTTCCTCCTGCCACAATTCCCCGCGCGGCGGAGCGATTTGTTCGAAGGGAACTTCCACGCGGTTCGAGCCCTTGGAAGCTTCGCCGACCTGGTGCAACAGGCTGGTGGCGAGATCGGCGGGCGGCGGCGGGTCCAGCACGAGCTTTACTCCCGGAGTCTGCCGGCCGGTCATTTCGAAACCACGCTCGGTGTGCGTGAGAGTGACGCTGTGCTTGCGCAATTCGTCGGGCACGAGTCCCTGCGGCAGCGCCTGGCGTTGATCCCAGTTGATGAGCGTGTAGACACCGCAGCGCGCGCCGCTCGACGCGATGTTGATCAGGCGCCGGCCGGCCACATCGGAAAAATTGACCGGGAACGACGCCACGACGAGGAAATGATATTTCTCGGCGATCGAGCCGGCCTGGGCGTTGTATTCCGCGATCGTGGGATACTCGTTGCGCAGATACATCTGAATGACCTTTTCCATGTGGTCGTTCAACTCGGCGAGCTTTTCCTCGATCTGGGCGGTTTGGGTCCAGATGCGGCTGTTGATGTTGCCCTCTTCGTAATCCGCGAGGTGCATCAGCCCGGCGAAGTTTTGTCCGAGCCCGACCGGATCAAAAATCGTGAAACTCAGTTTCGCCGCCGGGTTCGTGGACAGCAGTCGGAAGATGATGTTGTTGATCGCCGCAATGGCCTCCTCGCCGCCGGTCTTACCGGTTTCAAAAAGGATGGAACCGGCCTGCGGATAAATGAGCTGCAGCGGAGCGGTGAGCGTTTTGGGCAGCGGCAACGCAACGCGCTGGTCTCGCGGCGCGATGTCCGCCAGTCGCGCCAGGTCCACCTCCAACCGCCCGAACTTCGCGGTGTTCGAGAAAGTCTCCGCTGGTTTCCAATTCTGCCAGGCGGGGTCATTCCAGGCCGGAAACAGCTCCGCGGCTGCCTTGTCCGCGGACTGAATCGAATCGAGCAACGGCTGAATGGTGGTGCGGCATTCCTCGGAGAGCTTTTGCCAGCTCGCGTCGTGATCCGCCTTGAACTTCCCCATGCGTTCCGCGTGGCCCGCATCCAACTGCTTCAGCGCGGCCGTCGCCTTGGTCCGCAGTTCCGAGATGAGTTCCGTCGAATCGCGCTCGATGCGCGCGATTCTCATGCTGTGCAAATCCTCGTTTTTCTTTTGCAGGCGGACGCCCTTTTGGTCAATGGCCTCACGGCGATCGCTGCGCAGGCCCGCGCCTTCCTTCACGATCTGCTTCCATTCCTGGTCGAGGCTTCGCTGTTTGGACTCCAGATCGCCCTTGAGCTTCGCCTGCGTTTCCTGGTGCCAGACATCCGCGCGTTCCAGGCAGGCGTCGTGCAAGCGCCGCGCGAGGGCGAGGTCCGAGGCCAGCGCCGTTGCGGCTTTGCTGGCGCCGGTCCGCCCAATCGTGTGAATCACCATCACCACCACGACGATGGCTCCGAAAATAATTCCTGCCTGCTGCAGAGTGATCGGCCGCATCCCGATCGCCGACGGCGCCCAGACTGACGCGGCCAGGACTCCTGCCGCGAGGATGAAAATGAGCCACGGCGGCACGAAACGAAAAACCTGCGGGAGAAGGTTCTGCTTGAACTTTGCGAGGTCGTCGCGGGTTCGCCCCAGCAACTTGTGCAATTCCTCCAACAACTGAGTTGCATCCGACGACATCGGCGTAGCCGGCCACGTTTTTGTTGGGGACAACATCCTCCGGAACGCCCCGTAACCACGAAATGCCTTTCGCGCCTGGATTTCCAAACCGACAAATTCCCCACGGGTTTCGGTCAGGTCGGTGTGCAAATTCTCGACGAAGGCAGCCGCCTCGGCCAGGCCCGCGGTCCGTTTGCGTTCCGCTTCCAGCGATGCTTCCTGCAAACGATGCTTCCGCTTGCCCTCTTGCAGGCCAACGGCCTCCACGCCCTTCTCGCGGACGGTCTGGTAAATCTTGTGCAACGAGGCTTTGCGCTTCTGGAAATGCGCTTCGGCGCCGGCTTTCGCCGTCTCCAAATCGCTCTCCGCTATCGCCAGCGCCTCGGCAGCCTCCGTCTCCTGCTTTTCCCGCGCGGCCTTGTACGCCTTCGCTTCGCCGTTCGAGCGGACTTGGTATTCGTTCTCGATTCGTTCTTCGCGCTCCGCGAAATTGCGCAATGCCTCGCGCAGACGGTCCAATTGCTCCCTGATTTCGTTCACCCCGGGCCGTTTACTCACAGTCGCTCCTCACTTTGGTCAATAGTTGGTCCAGCTTTTCAATCGCCGGAATCGTCCGGTCCACGCGCGCGAGCAACTCATCAATGAATCGCCGCTCGAACTCCTCGCCCTTGCTGTCGCGCCAGTAGTTGCGCGTCTCCTCCCAGTGCAACGCCAGATCGCGCGTGATGGCCGAGACCTGGTTTTTGCTTCCGCTCAAACTCATGGCGCCTCCCCTTCAGTATTCCCGGTTGCCGGTGCGGTTGGTGGCGCCCCTGCTTCGTTTTGAACCGATTCTGCGGTCGGCGCGGTCGTGGGGGCGGTGCCGCTCGACATGGGTTTCACCTGGGCATACTCCTCTAGCGTCCGAATGGTTTCCGCCAGGTACACGATCGCCTTGGTTATTTCACTGATGACAAATCCGTTTAGTTGCTCGATTTGCTTGAGCATCGGTTCGGCGCGGTTATCAAGGTCCCCATCCCAACCCTTCACCTTGCGGCGTTTCTCCTCGGCGTCGTTGCAGGCGCGCTGCGCCCGTTGCACGGCCATGAAGTGCAGCGCGGACGCCTCCTGCATGTTGGAGAGTTTCGCGCTGAACAGGGCCTGCTGCGCTTCTTCGAGGGCCCGGCGGCGGAGTTTGAATTCCCGTTCCCAGTGCATGCGTTGCTGGCTTTGGAGCCAGATGCGGGTGCGGTTCACTTCTTCGCTGCCCTCGTCGAGCGCGGGGCGCATTTTGCTGAGATAAAGAATCAGCTTGGCCCGGAAGGATTCCAGGGCGTCTATCGAAGTGACCTGGGCGCGAACGGGCATGCGAATCAGCGTTGGTTTAAATACTCCTCGATGCGCTGGGCCTTGCGCAGCAGATACGGTGAATGTTGCTTGGACAACTCGATGAATTTCTTCAGGGCCTTCATGGCCTGGCGGAATTCCTCGGCGAACTTCTCATGCTCCTGGTCCTGCCAGGTTTCACCCAGGCCGCCGAAACGCGACTGCAACATGACCAACCGGTTTTCGAGGTCGGTATTGAATCGGTTTAGCTCCTCGGCGAAGCGCCGCACCTTCTCGGGATCCATTACTGCCTGGGCCATAGGTTTCTACTTTCGTCCAGTTTAGTTTGCGTTGCCGCTTCAACATAGCCGCCCTGCCCGCCTTTTGCCACCACAGCTTTTTGACGAATGCGATAATACGCCCGACTCCTCGCTTGACTGGGCCCGGGCAATTCCGGATTTTGCTCTCAGGGTCCAGCCAACAAACCATGCGCATCGTCGCCGTCATTTTTTCCGCGGTCGGTTTATACTTCCTTCTGCGGCGACTGGACCTCTATTTCCAAATCATACCCCTCCACGTTTATGGCAGCGAGGGCGGGTTGGTCGAGATTGGCACGGACATGATTCTGGGTGTCGGCGCGAGCACCATGGCGGCGGTACTGGCTTTTGTTTACCTCGTGCGCACACGTGCGGCTGGCGGCGGGTTCAAGACGTCCGCGGTCATCCTGCTTGCGTGGTGTTGTTTGTTGCTGATGGGTTTTATTGGGTCTCTGGGATTATGAGGGCGGAATTGGGTGGAGACAGGAGGGGACGCATGAGGACGCGCTTCACGATTATCCTGGGCGTGCTCGTGGTCGTCTTCGGGGCGGGGAGATTGGGGCTGACTTTTTCGCGGGGCGAACCCGAGCCCACCTACGGTGGCAAACCGTTGCGAGACTGGCTTATCAGCTTTGACGCGCCCCACGGAACGGCAGAATACAACTCGGCGGAGAACGCCATCCGGCTGATGGGCACCAACGCCTTGCCCACGCTCATTCGTTGTCTCCGAAAGAAGGATCCGCCATTCCACAATCAGTGGATCAATCTGCTGGCGAAGTTGCATTTATTGCACGGCCGGGTGGATTACGCCATGTTCACTCATCGCCGCGCGGGGATTGCCTGATCGGTTCTTGGAGGGGCGGGAGCGCCGGCTTTCCCGGCGATGGCCGAAGCCATGAACGATCCGCAGGCAGCGCACGAGGTTGGCAATGCGCTTTCCCGGATGATGCCAGCGAGCATTCCGACTTTGACGAATGTGCTGGCCAATGGAAACGCGAGAGCCCGAAGCAGCGCGGCATCCGCGTTGATTACCGCCGGCTCCCATCGGGCCTTCGAACCGGCGGCGCGGACTGCGTTGCTCGCCGCGTTGCACGATCCAGATTCCGGAGTGAGAATGAGCGCGGCCAGCGCCTTTCAGTTTTGGAATGGGCATTTGGACATAGTTGTCCCCGCATTGGCGGAGGCTTTGAAAGATCCAGCTCCGAATGTTCGCGGCAACGCCGTCACGGCTCTCGGCAGGCTGGGCCACTCCGCCAAGGCCGCGGCGCCAGATGTGGTGAGGCTGCTCGCAGACACAAACAGCTACGGTTATCCGGATGGATCGTTAAGTAATCGTGCCGCGGCCATGTTGCTGATGATTGACCCGGACGCGGCGAAAGCCGCAGGGATACGCCAAGCCAGCCACTGATGGCTGGATTTTTCCGCTGACTTGGGGCATAGTGTCGCGCGGTGGACGCAGGAAATGGCGGACGCCGCAAGGCACTCGAAACACGCTCATGGCAACGTATTACGCACGCGGTGGCACCGCCGATAACATCAGCCGGCCGGATAAACGCAAGGCGCTCGACCTTGCCTTGAAAGTCATCGGCCGCAAGCTTCGGCGCGTGCTCCTCGTGCCCCCTGATCATACGCGGCTCAATTCCAATGCCGGTGAACTGACTTATCTGCTTTACCAGATGCTTTCGCCGGAGGTGGAGGTGGATGTGATGCCGGCGCTCGGCACGCACTCGGCGATGAATGAGAAGCAATTGCGAATGATGTTTGGGCGAACCATTCCGTGCGAGCGATTCAAGGTGCACGATTGGCGCAATGGCATTCGCAAGGTGGGCGAAGTGCCGGCTGCCCTGCTGCGCGAATGGTCGGGCGGCTTGGTTGAGGAGTCCGTCGATGTGGAGGTGGACAATATTCTTTTCGGCGGTTACGACCTGATTCTATCCATCGGCCAGGTGGTGCCCCACGAGGTGGTTGGCCTGGCCAACTACACGAAGAACATGGTCGTGGGCATCGGCGGCACTGACATGATCAACAAGTCGCACTTCCTGGGCGCGGCTTACGGGATGGAACGCATCATGGGGCGGGTCGAGAATCCCGTACGGCGGCTTTTTGATCATGCGGCGGCAACGTTCCTCGGCGAATTGCCGATCGTCTATGTGCTCACCGTGATGGAGAAGGACAAGGGCGGCAACGGGATGCTCATGCGCGGGCTGTACGTGGGCGACGACTCCGAGACTTTTACGCTCGCGGCGAAGCTTTCGCAGAAGGTGAATTTCGATTTGCTCGATCATCCGCTGAAGAAAGTGGTGGTGTCGCTCGACCCGCATGAATTCAAGAGCACGTGGCTGGGGAACAAGGCGGTGTATCGCACACGCATGGCGATGGCGGACGGCGGCGAACTGCTGATCCTGGCCCCGGGGTTGAAGGAATTTGGCGAGGATCCGGAGATTGACCGGCTGATCCGCAAATACGGTTACCGCGGCACGCCGGCGACTCTGGCCGCGGTGAAGGAAAACGAAGAGCTGCGCCACAATCTGAGCGCGGCCGCGCATTTGATCCACGGATCATCCGAGGGGCGATTCAGGATTGTCTATTGCCCGGGACCGAAGATGTCGGCCGAAGAGATTCGTTCGGTGGGGTTTGAGGCGGGAGAGTTGCAGCCGACGATGAAGCATTATCGGCCGGAGCAGCTCAAGGACGGGTTCAACCAGATGCCGGATGGGGAGGAGATCTTCTATATCAGCAATCCGGCGCTGGGGCTTTGGGCGCTACGGAGTCAATTCTGACCCGTAGGAGACTCCTCACGTCTTCTCCTATAAAGCCTTGAAGCGTCCGGATCGCCACTCACCGTCGGTCAATGCTTCGATGAGGCGCAGGCCGGCGCGTTCGTAGGCTTGCTTCACGGAGTCGAATTGTTCGCGGAGAATTCCGGCGACGATGAGTGATCCGTTCGGTTTTAAGCTTCCGAGAATTCGACTACGTTCGCTGATCAAAAGATCTGCCGTCAGGTTGGCGCAGACCACTTGATACCGGACCTTGCTTCGGACCGCCATTTTCATCAGATCGAAATGGCGGAAGGCTATTTTTTGCTCCGCTCGATTACGGCGTGCGTTGGCTTGGGCGATGCGCACGGCTTCAGGATCATTGTCCACGGCGTGGATGGGAGTGTAGCCGAGCTTTGCCGCCGCGATCGCCAGGATGCCGGAGCCGGTGCCCAGATCGAGGAGCGAGCCGTGCGCGCCGGCCTCACGCAATTGCGCGATCTGGCGGAGACAGAACGCAGTGGTCGGATGCTGGCCGGTGCCGAAACTCAGGCCGGGATTCAGCGTGACGACGGCCTGGCCTGGTTTGGCTTTGCGTTTGATCCAGCCAGGCTGCACGAGCAAGGTCCGGCCGATCTCGATTACTGGAAAGTGGCGTTTCCATGACTCCGCCCAATCTTCATTTTTGAGGCGCGACAACGTGGGCGGCTCCGTGCCGATTTGAAGTCCGCAACGGGAGAGTTGCTTCCACGAGCCGGCGATCTCGCGCCGGCGCCCTTCCGTCCACACCGGTTTTTGCCGCAGATAAAGCGAGACGGTCGTTCGTTGCGTTTTTTCGTCGGCGAAGACGGACGGTGGTTGACCGAAAGTCTGCGTCAGCCATTCGACCACTACTTCCTCGGCTTCCGCCGAAGTCACGACCGAGAGCATCCAAAGAGAGCGTTGTGTCACTTCTCCAACCCTTACAATGCGCGTTCGAAATTATAAATGCTAATTATGTCCCGATATCATTTATTCGTAGCAGTCAGGTGAGTGCAGGACTCGAAAAACTAAAACGCCTGGGACCGCGCCACTTTTTGTCAGGGGAGCAGCGGTTCCACTTGGAGGTGGGAGGCCGCCGGCGCTTTGAACAAGCGCCGGCGGCAATTCCCTTGTTCTCGCCCGCGCAAAAGACTGCCGGCGCCGCGGAACATGGCGCGATGCATTGTAATCACGTTTTCCGGACCCCCTTTAGCACTTGCTGCCGCCGCCGCATCGGGACTAGCCTCAGGCCGGTTAACATGAGCGAGGCACTATGGAAGTAATTGTTTACGCGGTTTGCTTCTCCGTGGGGTTGTTGTTCGCTTTGATCAGCGCTTTCATGGGACATGTCTTTGGCGGAGGCGATGCCCACGTGGACATTGGCACCGGCGGACACGCGGAGGCTGGTTTCCAGGACACCGGAATGCCCGGGCTGTCTCCCTTCAGCCCCACTACTCTGGCTTCGTTCATCACCGCCTTCGGCGGATTTGGGCTTATCTTTTCCAAAATCGAGGCCACCAAAAGCCCGTGGCTGAGCGCACCCCTTGCGCTGGTCTGCGCCGTGGCGGTGGCCGCCGGAGTCATGTTTCTATTCGCGTTTATTTTTCACAAAACCCAAAGTTCCAGCGAGGTTCGCATCGGCAACATGGTCGGAATGACGGCCACGGTGATCACGCCAATTCCAGCCGATGGCGTGGGCGAAATCGCGTATGTCCAAGGCGGCAGCCGATCCACCGCCCCCGCTCGCTGTGAGCTGAATGAAGTCATCGGCAGCGGCCGGACAGTGAAAGTAGTCCGTATCGTTGGCTCCCAATTCTACGTACAGCCAGTCTAATCAGATCAGCAATCCATATCCTATGAACCTCCCCATATTCCTTGGCTTCGGGCTTTCGCTCACGGTGGCCGCTGTCACGGTCGGCATCATGATCGTGGTCATGATCTTTCTGGCGATCTGGGCAAGCCGCTATACAAAGGTTGGGCCAAACGAGGTGCTGGTCGTCTCGGGCCGAAAGAGTGCCTTCACCGAAGCGGATGGAACGCGTGCCATCAGTGGCTTCCGCGTCGTCAAGGGTGGTGGCACTTTCGTCCTTCCGGTGCTTGAGAAAATCGACCGCCTTTCCCTCGAGCTGCTAACCATCGACGTCCAGACCCCCGAAGTTTACACGAGCAAAGGGGTTCCGGTGCGCGTTGACGGCGTGGCCCAGATCAAAGTCAAAGGCGACGATGTCTCGATCCGCACCGCAGCCGAACAGTTCCTCAGCAAGCAGGTGGACGAAATTAAAAACATCGCCACGCAAACCCTTGAGGGCCACCTGCGGGCGATTCTGGGCACGATGACGGTTGAAGATATTTACCAAAACCGCGACGCCTTCGCCTCAAAAGTCCAGGAAGTTGCCGCCGGCGACATGGCGAACATGGGCCTTGGCATCGTCAGCTTCACCATTCGCGACATCAAGGACAGCCAGGGTTACCTCGATGCGCTCGGCAAGCCGCGCATCGCGCAGGTCAAGCGCGACGCCGTCATTGCGCAGGCAGAAGCCGATCGCGACGCGATGATTCGCTCGGCGCAAGCGACGCAAGCCGGACAGGAAGCGAAGTTTGCGGCGGACAGCAAAATTGCCGAAGCCCAGCGCGATTACGCATCAAACGTCGCCCAATACCAGGCGGCAGTGAATCAAAAGAAGGCCGAGTCCGACCTCGCCTATGATCTGCAGAAATTCAAGACCGGCCAACTCGTCAAGGCGGAGGAAGTCCAGGTCAACATCGTCGAAAAGCAGAAGCAAATCGAACTGCAACAGCAGGAAATCCTGCGCAAGCAGCGCGAACTCGAAGCCAACGTCCAGAAGCCCGCCGACGCGGAACGCTATCGCGTCGAGGCCCTGGCCAGTGCGCGCAAATTCCAACTCGAAGCCGAGGCTTCCGGCGCCGCCGCGGCCACCAAGGCCACCGGTCTGGCGGGCGCCGACGTCACCAAAGCGGTTGGCACCGCCGAGGCCGAAGCGAACAAAGCGCGTGGTCTCGCGGAAGCCGCCATCATCGAAGCGCAAGGCAAAGCCACGGCCGAGGCGATGCGCATGAAGGCGGATTCATTCAAGCAATACAATGAGGCGGCCGTCATCGAAATGATCATCCGCATCCTGCCGGAGGTTGCCGGCAAGATCAGTGAGCCGCTCGCCAAGACCGAAAAGATGGTGATCATAAATTCGGGCAACGGTGTGGGCGGTGGCGCGAGCAAACTCACCGGCGACGTCACCCAAATCATCGCGCAATTGCCGCCGATCATCGAGAGTCTTACCGGCATCAAGTTCGAGAAGCTCATCGAGCAGGTGCCGGCCTTCCGGAAAATAACCGACAACAAACCGCCGGCGGATGCCGGCAAATCCTAAATCATGGACACACTACTCTTTACTCCAATGCTGGGCGGAATCATTGGCGGTGCCGTTGGACTGCTGTTCTTCCTCTTTTGGATGGCGCTCTGTCTGGTCGGTCTCATTTTTTGGATCTGGATGCTGGTGCACGCCATCCAGAACAAAGGCCTCTCCGACATGGAAAAATTGCTGTGGGTGTTGGTGATCCTTTTTACCAACCTACTGGGCGCGATCCTTTACTTCTTCATCGGCAAACCCAAAGGCACTTGAAAGGCTGAATTATGATACTTGCCATGCTATTCGGCGGCGCGGAGATCCTGGTGCTGCTCGCCGCTCTGCTTATCTTCCCGCTGGCCATTGCCAGTTTCGTGTTCTGGGTTTGGATGCTGGTCCACGCCATCCAGAATAAAGGGCTAAGCGACAGCGAAAAAGTCGGCTGGGTGCTGGCGATCGTATTCCTGCATTTCCTCGGCGGCCTGTTGTATTTCTTCATTGGCCGGCCGAAGGCGCTTTCACCTCCAGGGCTCGCTCAAACCGCCTGACCGGGCATGCGCCTCCTCGAAGCCATCGTTGACGCCAACCACCGCGCGGTTGCAGGAGACGCGAAAGCGGGCGTGCATCCGGGTGAATTCGTGGAAGAGCTGCCGATCGTCGCCCTCACTTGTGTTGACGCGCGGCTCAATGCGCTGCTGCCGAACGTCCTCGGCCTGCCCAAGGAACAGTTCATCTGGCTGCGCAACGCGGGCAATATCATCACCGGCCCGACCAGCAGCACGATGCGCTCGCTGGCGCTGGCGTGTGCGGTCAAAGGCGGAAAGGAAATTGTCATCATCGGGCACACGGATTGCCAGGTGGGCAAGCTCACCGCGATGCAATTATTGGAGCGGTTCAAAGCGCTGGGGGTTGACCGCGGCCGTTTGCCCGACAATCTCGTCGAATTCTTTGGACTGTTCGGCAGTGATCGCCAGAACGTGATCAAGTCCGCTGATATCGCGCGGCAAAGTCCTCTGATTGGGGCGAAGGTTCCGGTTCATGGACTGCTGCTGAATATCGAGACCGGCGGCGTCGAGTGGGTGGTGAATGGTTACCAGGTGGCCGAAACTTTCGCCGATCGCTGGCAGGACTTGATGAAGTCGGCCGATCAAACCGTGCAATCGCTCAAGTCGCTGGGTGATTTTGAAATTGGTGACAAGAAACTACGCGAAACGAAAATTGGCGAAACCGTGGAACGCGCCGAGAATTGGATTTCCGAGAAGATTCGCACGCAAATCAGCGCGCCAGTGACCCCCGCGTCGTCACCGGCCCCCGTGCGGCCGGTGCCACCCGCGGCGCCGCAGCCACCCAGATTACCACCGCAACGCCCGCCGTTGCCCCGCATGACCATTCGCAAAAGACCAACACGACCATGAACGGACAACCTGCCGCCCCTGCCCCGAAACGCCGTGGATGCTTATTCTATGGCTGCCTCATATTCGCCATCATCGGCGTAATTCTCTTGGTCATGAGCCTCATGGCCCTGCGCTTTGCCAAAAAGTTTGTGGACCAGTGGACCGACACGAAGCCAATGGCCCTGCCGGTGGTCAAGCTGTCCGACGAACAACTTGCCACTCTGCGCGCCCGCATGGCTGCGTTCCAACAGTCGGTCACAAACACGGCCGCCCCGGCGGAACCGCTGACGTTGACGGGCGACGAACTGAACGGTCTGATCGAGAGCGATCCCAACTGGAAAAATCTCAAGGGGAAGGTCTATCTCGGCATCACGAACAACCTGGTGAGCGGCGAGGTCAGCCTGCCGTTGACCGATAGCGGCGTGCCGTACGTTAAAAACCGTTACGTGAACGGCGCAGGCACTTTTGATGTGTCCTTCCGCGACGGCAAGCTTTACCTCAGCCTGAAATCTCTCAAGGTCAAGGATACCTCCATGCCGGAGGATGTGTTGCAAAAGGTAAGCAACGGCAATCTCGCTCAAAACGCGAACGACGATCCCAACCTCATGAAGACATTCCGCGATATCGAGAGCATCGAGGTCAAGGACGGGAAGATCATCATCGTCCCGAAGCAGAAGAAATAGCGGGCTACTCCGCCGCGCCAAAGCCAAAGATACGGCGATGCTCGAGCATCGCGTAGCGATCGGTCATGCCGGCCATGTAATCGCAGACGGCCCGCGGCCAGCCCTCTTTGCGCGCGCGCTTCCGGGTTTGCACGCCGACCTCGGATGGATTTTCCAGGTAATACTCGAACAGCCGCTCGAGCACGCGGCGCGCGCGCGAATGCGGCTCGCTGACGGCGGGATTGAAATACAGGTTTCGATACAGAAATGCGCGCAACTCAAGGTTCATCTTCTTCCGCGCATCGCTGTAGCGGACAAGCGGCTTTGAATGCAGCCGCACTTCGTCAGCGCTCCCTACCCCGGCGGCCTTGATCAGCGCTTCACTGGTTTCCACCACGTCGCGAACCTGCTGGTCGGTGATGGATCGGATGATGGAATGCCGCCGGGATTCCTCAGGCACCTTGCCATACAACTTCTTCATCGCCTTCACCGCCTGCCGCCAGATCGTCACTTCCTTCTCCACCTGCTTCTCCGTCAGGAGCCCGGAGTCCAGGCCGTCGTCCAGATCGTGACTGTAATACGCGATTTCATCCGCGAGGTTGGCAATCTGCGCTTCGAGCGAGGAGGAACGGGCAGGAAAGCCCTTGCGCCGGCTCGGATGATTGTAAGCGCTGAAGTGTTTTACGATTCCTTCGCGCACTTCCCAGGTCAGATTGAGGCCGGGATAATTTGGGTAACAGTATTCCAGCGACTCCACGATGCGAAGGCTTTGCCGGTTGTGTTCAAAACCGCCGTGGCGGCGCATCAGCCGGTTCAAAACGTCTTCGCCCTTGTGGCCGAACGGTGAATGGCCCAGGTCGTGTGCGAGTGCGATGGTCTCGGCCAGGTCCTCGTTCAGTCGCAGCGCGCGGCTGATATTTCGCGACAGCGCCGCCACCTCCATCGTGTGGGTGAGTCGCGTGCGCAGATGGTCACCCGTTCCGTTGAGGAAGACCTGGGTCTTATACTCCAACCGCCGAAATGCGCGCGAATGAATTACGCGATCACGGTCGCGCTGGTATTCCGTCCGCCATTCGGCCAGCCGTTCGGGATAATCACGTCCGCGCGAGTCCGCGCTAAATTGCGCGTAGGGAGCCAGCGTGCGGCGCTCCAGTCTTTCCAATTCCTGCCGGGTTCGGGGCATACTCTCAGTTCAGAGTAAACAGGACCGGCGCGCGGCGCAACCGCCGCCGGGATGGGGAGGGATTGGGAGTGAGAGCAGGATTATGATTAGGAGGAGGTGTTATACGGCCCACAATTTGTGATTTTGCAAAACGCGCTTGATCAACTTTGCGTCGGCGTCGGGAAACTTGTGGCGGCGCAGCCCCGCAGGCGTCACCCACCGCAACGCGGCGCAGCCGATGGGGCGCGGCGAGCCGCTTACGAGGACGCCGGCATAAAACTTAAGCAGCACCTTTTTTTCGGGATAGTCATGATTCACCCTCGCAAGCAGAGGCCCCACTTCGACTTCAATGGCCAGTTCCTCGCGCAGCTCGCGGACCAGGCAGGCGCGAAAAGTCTCACCGCGTTCCCGCTTGCCGCCGGGAAACTCCCACAGGCCGCCCAAGTGATCCTCGGCGCGCCGGCGTGTGATGAGCAGTTTTCCTTTCCGAAAGACCAGCCCCGCAGCGACCTCGATTCGTTTCATTCCAGGCAGCCGCCGGCATCCCCGCCTAGCGGCCGACGCTCTTATAAATAAAGCCCAGGCGCTCCATCTCCGCCGGGTCGAAGAGATTCCGGCCATCGAAAAGAATCGGGTGGCTCATGCCTTTGCGTGCCCGGTCGAGGTCGAGCTTCTTGAACTCGTCCCACTCGGTCGCAACCACCAGAGCGTCGCAGCCTTCCGCGACGGCATTCATGTCATCAACAAAAACGACGTCCTTCAGGACATCGCGCGCCTTGGGCATCGCCTTTGGATCGTGGACGCGGAGCTTCGCCCCGGCCTGCTGCAGGCGCAGGCACAAATCCATCGCGGGCGACTGCCGGATGTCGTCGGTGTTCTGCTTGAATGCGAGGCCGAGCACCCCGATCGTCTTGTCGCGGAGCACCCAGAGCGTGTCGGTGATCTTTTTGACGAACCGGTCCATTTGCGCGGCGTTGATGCGCTGCACTTCCTTCAATAGACCAAAATCATAGCCGACCTGCTCCGCAATTTTGATGAAGGCGCTGAGGTCCTTGGGAAAGCAACTGCCGCCGAATCCCAGCGAGGGATTCAAAAATCGGCGGCCGATCCGGGCATCCATGCCCATGCCGTTGGCGACTTCCTGGACATTCGCGCCGGTGGCTTCGCAGATCACGGAGATCGCGTTGATGTAGGAAATTTTCAGCGCGAGGAAGGAGTTCGACGCGTGCTTGATCAATTCGGCGGAATTGATGTCAGTGACGATGATGGGCGCTTTGAAAGGCTCGTAAACTTCCTTCATGGCCGCGATCGGGCGCTGCGTGCGCACGCCGATGACGATGCGGTCCGGCTTCATCAAATCCTCGACTGCAAAGCCCTCGCGCAAAAACTCCGGATTGCTCACCACGTCGAACTCGACCTGACCCTTGGAATACCGCTTGATGGTCTCCGCCACCTTGTCACCGGTTTTCACGGGCACGGTGCTTTTGTCCACGACGATCCGATAGCCGGTCATCGCGGTGGCGATGTCGCGCGCGACGCGTTCGATGAAACTCAGGTCCACGGAGCCATCCGGCTGCGGCGGGGTGGGCACGGCGATGAAAATGATGTCGGACTTTGCCACGCCATCAGCCGTGCTGCTGGTGAACGACAGGCGCCCGGCAGCGACGTTGCGTCGCACCATTTCCTCCAGGCCTGGTTCGTAGATGGGAATCCCGCCCGACTGGAGGACCTTCACCTTTTCGGCGTCATTGTCCACGCAGACCACGTGATGGCCTACTTCGGCAAAACAGGCGCCCGTGACAAGGCCCACGTATCCGGTGCCAATGATGCTGAGTTTCATTTGCCGAAAACGACTGGTCTCACGCCAGGGCTTTGTCGGTGGCGATCAGCCCGGAGGCGGGATTACTTCGGCGCCGGCGGCGCGGGCGCGCTGGGTGAGGCGGCATTGCTCATGCCGGCCGGCATGGCGGGAGGCACGGCGAGCTGCGGATGCTTTGCCTTCAATTCCTCCGCTCGCATGCCGGCTTCGCCCCCGAGCGCGCCGTAGGGGCTCGCGCGGTTGACTTCCTCGTAAAGGCGGAAGGCTTCCTCGGGCTTGTTCTGAGATTCGGCAATGCGGGCGAGCGCGAACTTGGCCGGCTGCGCGACGGGATCGCTGGAATGGCGATCGGACAGGCTCTTGTAGGAAGCCTGCGCGTCGGTCGTCTTGCCGGCGGCGTCGAGGCAGCTCGCGATGCCGAACAGCGCCTGCGGGAGATAAATGCTCTCGCGGTGTTCGCGCACAAATTTTTCGAACTGCGTCTGGGCTTCAGGATATTTGCCCTGGGTGAACAACGCCGTGGCCGCGATGAGTTGGGCCCTTTCGCCGGCGTTCGAGTTGGGGAATTGTTGGGCCACTTTGATGAAGGCGTCCGGATTCTCCGGTTCGCCCCTGGTCATGGAGGCCGTGAGCGCAGCGGAGATCGCGCGGCCCGCGGCGATTTCTTTCTCGGCCTTCTGCATATACATCCACCACACAACCAGGCCCACGACGATCAAGGCCAGGGTGCCCCACATCAAGGGCTTGCGGTTTTTGTCCGCCCAACGGTAGGCCGCATAAAAGCCCTGTGATTCCAACGCATCTGTTTCCATATAAAGGGGCAATAATCTTTAGGTCGGCGGGCTGAAACGCAAGCTTGAACTTGGCCCATTTTACGGACCCCGGGCGCCTTCGGCCGCTTTCGGCGTTGCCCTGCCCGCCCGCCTCGCCTACTTTCAGCCGCGTTTATGGCCCAACCCCAAACAACGCCTCCCGCTCCCGGCGCCCGCGCCGACGGCCGACGTCCCCATGAGTTGCGGCCCATCCGTTTTCAAAACCACATCGCGCCGCACGCCACCGGGTCCACCCTGGTCGAATGGGGGAACACCCGCGTCATCTGCGGCGTCACTGTCGAGGACAGCGTGCCGCGCTGGATGAAGGAACAGAATGTCATGGGCGGCTGGATCACGTCGGAGTATTCGATGCTCCCCTACTCCACGCTCCAACGCAAACAGCGCGATTCGAGCAAGGGCAAGATCGACGGCCGCTCCCAGGAAATTCAGCGCCTCATCGGCCGGGCCATGCGCGCCGCTATTGATCTCGAGAAGATCGGCACGCGCACGATCTGGGTCGACTGCGATGTGCTTCAAGCCGATGGCGGCACCCGCACCGCGGCCATCACGGGCGCCTACGTCGCGCTGTCGCTGGCCATCAATAAATTGATCGCCGTCGGCAAGCTCACCGAAAATCCCATGCTTCGCGCGGTCGCTGCGGTCAGCGTGGGTGTGGTTGCCGAGCAGGTGCTTTTGGATCTGTGTTATGTGGAAGATGCCGCGGCGGCGGTGGATTTGAATCTGGTAATGAACGCCGCCGGTGAGTTCATCGAGCTTCAGGGCACCGGCGAAGAGGCCACGTTCAGCGAGACCCAACTCGCCGCCATGCTCTCGCTCGGCAAAGCCGGGATCAATCAATTGCTGTCCGCCCAACAAGCGGCCCTGGCTTCAGCCTAAAAGCGGATTTCCATTCCTTGTTCGTGCTTCGAATTTCGGGTTTCTTTCGTCATTCGACATTCGAGCTTCGTCATTCCCCTCACCTCGTCATCGGCCGCATCGGTCGCGGCTTCACGAGGTGGGCGTCGTCCGTTTGATGCCGATTTCCCCAACGCGTTCCCGACGTGAGTGCGTGCGAAAATACCGGGCTGTCCAACCGGCTCGAAGGGCGTCCGGATTTCAATTCGTCCACCATGTCCGCCACGCTCTCCAACACGCGCGTCGGCTGGTAAACATAGTCGGCTAGATTCTCCACCTTCGTAGATCCTGTGAGCACCAGGTAACCCTGCAACCCCGCCTCGATCGCGCCGCGAATATCCGTCTCCATCGTATCACCGATCACGACGATCTCCTCCAGCTCGCCCCCGCCCGCCATATCGTGCAACCGGCGGCACGCGCGGTGAAACATGTAGCCATTGGGCTTCCCAAGAAAATAAGCCCGCCGACCCGTGCTCGCTTCCAGGAAGGCGGCCGTTGCTCCCGCCCCCGGGCGCGTTCCCGCGCTCGACACCGGGCACCAGTTATCCGGATTCGTGGCCAGCAACCGCGCTCCGTTTTCGATGCACGAATGCGCCTTGGCGAGCTTCTCCATCGAAACCGCCCCTTCACCCACCACCACGTAGCTCGGATGGATCGCGTCGTTGGCGATGCGGCGCTCGTGCAGGGCCGTTTGCAGTCCACCTTCGCCGATGACAAACACCGTGCACGCCGGGTGCGTCTCTCCCAGGAAATCCGCCGTGTTCAACGCCGAAGTATAGAAGTGCCGCGGCGACAATCCTGGTATGCCCAAATGCCCCAATCGTACCGACAAATCCTCCGGCGTTGGCGCTGAATTGTTGGTGAGAAAAATAAACGGCGCGCCGCTGGCGATCAGCGCCGTCATGAAATCGCGAACTCCGGGAATCAAATGATTCTCCCGGTAGATCACGCCGTCCATATCGATCAGGTAGCCCGTCTTCATAAAATCGTATGGGCGTTCGCGCGGACAACCCGAGTCAGGTGGGTTGGCGCCGGAATCGGTTTCCGCTCGCCGCGCGAACGCCCGTGTAAATTAACGCGGCTATATTCCCTGCCGCCCAGGCGTTGTCAATCGGGCCCGACCCGACTTCACTCAATCGTTGCTAAGCAGTATCCTTGCCGACCCATTTGCCGCACAAACGCACTCCAAACTCCCCTTTCCGGCTGCGCGTTCTGGCCATAGTGCGCAAAAGCCGCCAGTTGTGATGACAAAAAAAGCGGCGGACGATCTGAATCGTCCGCCGCCCCGTAAAAGCAGAAATCTTTGCGCTTACTTGGCCGCCAGCGCCGCCTCAATCGCTTCGGTCACTTCCGGAGCATCGGGCTTGGTCTTCGGCTCAAACCGCTTGATGATCTTGCCATCCTTGCCAATCAGGAATTTCCCGAAGTTCCATTTGATATCTCCCGGATACGGCGAGGTCGGTCCGGCGAGCAGCACGTACAGCGGGTGCCGGCCGGTTCCGTTCACTTCCAATTTGTCGAACATCGGAAACGTCACGTCGTACTTCGAAGTGCAAAACTTTTTGATCTCCTCGTTCGTGCCCGGCTCCTGGCCGTTGAATTGATTGCACGGAAACCCGAGGATCACGAGGCCCTTGTCCTTGTATTTTTCGTATTCGGCCTCGAGCGCCTTGTATTGCGGCGTGAGCCCGCACTTCGACGCCACATTCACGATCAGCAGTACCTTGCCTTTGTATTGCTTCAGTGATGTGTCCTTTCCATCAATATCCTTCAACGGGATGTCATAGAGGCTGTCAGCGGCTTGGGCGATCATGGCCATAAATAGTAAAATCGAGCAGAGGGCGATTGGTTTCATGCGGAAGCTCTATCATACAAGGCGGCTTTGTCAATTGAGTCCGGGGCGGCTATGTTGCTTCGGCTATGCAGGACATGGGTAAAACACTGTTTGTGTTGGGCATCATTCTGGCGCTGGTAGGCCTGATGTTCTGGACCGGCTTCGGGAAGGGCTGGCTGGGCCGGTTGCCAGGAGACATCCAATATACCAAGGGCAACTTCTCTTTCTACTTCCCCCTGATGACCTGCGTGCTGCTTAGCGTGATCTTCACCGTCATCCTATGGCTGTTCCGCAAATGAGGTCCGCGCGACGCGCTTGATTCGGAATTCGGGCTTTCTTCGTCATTCGGCATTCGTGCTTCGTCATTTGTTCCAAGTCCACACGCGATTCTCTCCGTGCTGTTTTTGGTTGCCAATCCCCGCTCGCTTTTTCAATTTAGCGTCATGCAATCGCACGAGCTCTTGCGGGAAGTATTTCAGGAGCACAGCCCCAAACAGGTGGCGGCTGACCTGGGCCTCTCGCTGTCCATGATTTACAAGTGGGCTGAGCCGCCGGATCCCGCCGCGGGCAGCGGCAGCACGAACCCCCTCGACCGCGTCGAGGCCCTGCTCAATTGCACCGAAGACCGCCGGCTCGTCCAATGGATCTGCCAGCGCGCCGGCGGATTTTTCATTCTCAATCCGAAGATCAACAAGCCGCATCCCTCCTTCCTGATTCCCGCCACGAACGAAATCGTGCAGGAATTCGCCGATCTCCTCGCCGTCATCGCCGCGGCCGCCGCGGACAACCAGATCACTCGCAAAGAGTCCAAGGACATCCGCGGTCGGTGGGAGGAATTGAAGTCGGTCACCGAAAGCTTCGTGGCTTGCTGTGAAGAAGGCAATTTCCTGCCGCTTCGCGAGCGCGAGCAGTCCACCCCGCCGCCGGCTGAATAGCCGGAGCGCCGCGGAGGCAGGTTCATCCAACCGCGGGCTGCGCACGAACTCTCTCATGAAACGCAAAATCGGATTGTTCCTTGCCTGTTGCATTGCCCTCACGCCGCGACTGTTCGCCGCCGAACCCGTCACAACGGATATTTGTATCTACGGCGGAACGGTTGCCGGTGTGGCCGCGGCCGTCCAGGCAACGCGCATGGGCAAGACGGCCGTCATCCTCGAATTCGGAAATCATATCGGCGGAATGACCTCCGGCGGGCTTGGCGCCACTGACATTGGCAACAAGGCCGCCATCGGCGGCATCGCGCGCGAATTTTACCATCGCATTGCCCAGCACTACGCCCGCCCTGATGCCTGGATTTACGGCAATGCGGAATCCTACTTCAAGCGCGAGGCCACGCGGAATCATGTCTCGGACCTCCAGTTGCCCGACGCCACGATGTGGACGTTCGAACCGCACGTCGCCGAAGACATCCTTTTCCAAATGGTCAACGAAGCCAAAGTCCCGGTCTGGCTTCGCCAACGACTGGCGGGCGTGAAAAAGGAAGGCGCGCACATCACCGAGATTACCATGGAGAATGGCCGCACCTATCGCGCGCGGATGTTCATTGACGCCACTTACGAAGGCGATCTCATGGCCAAAGCCGGAGTGGGTTACTTTGTTGGCCGCGAAGCGAATTCCCAATACAACGAAACGCTGGACGGCATCCGGCCCGAAACCCCCAAGCACCAATTCCTCGCCGCGGTGGATCCGTATCTGAAGGCGGGCGACTCCGCCAGCGGACTGCTTCCTTTTATCCAACAGGGCGAACTCGGCACTCCCGGCGATGCCGACAAATCGGTTCAGGCCTACAACTTCCGTCTCTGTTTCACCCAGAATCCCACCAATCGCCTGCCGCACACGAAGCCGGCGAAATATGACCCGGCGCAATACGAACTTCTCGCCCGTTACCTCGAAGCCCTGGTCGCCGCCGGCGAGACGCCGCGCCTCGCGCAATTCTGGCACCCCCTCGCGATGCCGAACGGCAAGACGGACATCAACAACAACGGCGGTTTTTCCACGGACTTTATTGGCGCGAACTTCGCCTATCCCGACGCCGACTACGCCACCCGCGCTCGTATCTGGCAGGAGCACGAGGATTACGTACGCGGCTTCATCTACTTTCTCGCCACCAGCCCGCGCGTTCCCAAAGGCGTGCAGGATGAAATGAAAACCTGGGGGCCGGCGAAAGATGAGTTTCCCGACACGGGAGGCTGGCCGAATCAGCTCTATGTGCGCGAAGCGCGCCGCATGGTTTCCGATTGCGTCATGACCGAGCATCACTGCCGCGGCAAAGCCGTCGTCGGCGACCCCGTGAGCCTGGCCGCGTACACCATGGACTCACACAACTGCCGCCGCCTTGCGCTCAATGGCCGCGCCGAAAACGAAGGTGACACCCAGGTCGGCGGCTTCCCGCCCTACCCTATTTCCTATCGCTCGATTATTCCCAAGGCGGGCGAATGCGAAAATCTTCTGGTTCCCGTTTGTCTTTCGGCCACTCACATCGCCTACGGTTCCATCCGCATGGAGCCGGTCTTCATGATCCTTGGTCAATCCGCTGCCACGGCCGCTGCTCTGGCGCTGGACAAACATAGCTCTCTGCAGGCGTTGGATTACGTGGCGCTCCGCACCCGGTTGTTGGAAGACAAACAAATCCTCGAGTGGCAGGCTCCGGCGCGCAAGCGCTGATCGTCTGTCATTTCTTGAATTCTGACGTCGGGTATTACCCTCATACCCAGGCCGGAAACTTTTTTCCGAATTCGCAAAAAAACTTATAACAAATTCCACCTGGCGGTGTCTTATTTACCGAAAGCGCGGAATTTGAGCTGGAAGGACACGGTCCGCCAGGGAGGTGGGAATGGCTTTGAGCCGATAATGGCCGGGCCATTGATTGCAGGCAACGAGACGGGTTTTTCTTTTTGGTCCCAACTATACGCTGTACTCCGGGATACAAGTGAAGTTAAGACGGGAAAACGCTTGCCGCCACAGCGTGCTCTCTCTCACTCCTTAAAAAACTTTCGGCGGCCCCGGCAGGCACGCCTTGGAACACCAGGTCTTCACCAGGCGACGGATCATGTTTCGAATCAACCTGACCTGCCCCAACTTTTCCTCGTAGCTTCCCTGAATGGCCGCAGGATCCGGCACATCCCAATGCTGCCTCACAAATGATCCCGGCAACTCGATCTCCGCGTTTGCTTTCGTCGGCTCACAGACGGTGACGACGTAGTCAAACCGCCTCCCCGTCTTCGCCGCTTCCTCGAGCGACCTGGTCCTTTTTCCTGAAATATCCATCCCGAGCTCGCGCATCACCTCCACCACCAGCGGATTCAGAGTCCCCGGCTCCAGTCCCGCGCTCTCCGCTTCAAAGGATTCCGGGCACAGGTCATTCACAAACGCCTCCGCCATCTGGCTCCGGGCGCTGTTATGGACGCAAACAAAAAGGACTGTCTTCTTCACGTCAGTTTCATGTCTGTCCCCATTTATCCCAAAGGTCTATTTAACAATTACTACTTTATCATCCGCACCCAATGTAAGCAAATCTGACCGATTTCCCCTGTCACTCGCTCAAAACCAGTTCCTCTAATCTCCCATGGCTTCATCTTTGGATTCGCACCCGCAACCCTTGGAATTTGAGCCGTGGTGCTTATCTGGTGCTTATCTGGAGCTTGGAACTTGGTCCTTGGAACTTTATCCTCCCCGCATGCCATCATTCGATATTGTTTCTCAAGTTAACTCGATGGAAATCGAGAACGCCGTCAATCAGGCCCAAAAGGAACTCGCCAATCGTTTTGACTTCAAAGGCGTGACCGCCGAAATCAAATTGGAAAAGGACGAAATCCAGCTCAGCGCCGAGGACCAGTTCCGCATCCGCACTCTCGCTGAAATCGTCATCGGCAAACTGGCCAAGCGGAGCATCAGCATGAAGAACGTGGAAAAAAAGGACCCCGACGTTTCGCCCCTCGGCCATGCCCGCCAGGTAATCAAAATCAAGCAAGGTTTGGAACAAACGGTCGCCAAGCAGGTCACCTCCTTCATCCGCGACGGAAAATTCAAAGTCACCAGCCAGATCCAAGGCAGTGAAATCCGCGTAAATTCCAAAAGCCGGGACGAACTCCAGGCCGTCATGGCTGCCATCCGCACCCAGGACTTCCCTGCCTCCCTGCAATTCACCAACTTCCGCGATTGATTCTACGAAACTGATCTCGTACCCGAATCATTCTTCGCTACCGCGGTCCGAAGGTTTTGGACTGCGGCAGTCCTCTGCCGCTTTCGCGTACGAACGCTCGGAGAGTCCGGATTTGTAAGTGGCGACCACTTTCCCAAACTAACGAGGAATGCCCCCGTCCCCTGACACACTGACCGTCCCCGCCCTCGAACCGGTCCTCCTGGTAATCGCGGACATCAGCGGCTACACCCGCTATATGACCGCCAACGCCAAGACGCTGGCTCACAGCCAGACGATCATCACCGAACTCATCACCACCATCGTCCAGGAAGTGAACCTTCCGCTCGAGGTCGCCAAACTGGAAGGCGATGCGGTCTTTTTCTTCGGGCGCAAAGGCGCAAACCCCGCGGCCTGGTCTGGCCATCGTGCGGTCATTGGCCGCAAACTCTTCACTTTCTTTCAGGCGTTCAGCGCAAAGCTGGCGCAATTGCGCATCTCCACGACTTGCGCATGCCAGGCTTGCGCACACATTGACAAGCTCTCGCTCAAAGTCGTGGTTCACAGTGGTGAGGCTCTGTTTCACCAGGTGCTCAACTTTCAGGAACTTGCCGGCGTGGACGTCATCATCGTCCATCGTCTCCTGAAGAACTCCATCGCTTCGCCGCAGTATCTTTTGCTCACCGAAGCCGCGCGACACGACGTGGAACTGCCTGCCGAAGCTCAACTCGTCACTGGCTCGGAGACCTATGACGAAATCGGTCGAGTCAACACGGTGGTGTATTATCCTCATAATTCGCCGAATACACCGCGGGAAACTGCCGTCCAACCTCCGACCTTCGGCAAGGCTTACGCTTTGTTTTTGAAACTGACCTTCCGACCGGCTCAAAACTTGATTTTTACCAAGACAAACGAATTTCAACATCTTACCGCCGGCGGCACCCGTGCCGGTAGTGTGGCCTTCGGTCTGCTCATGCTCATATTGGCGCCGATTTATCTTCCGCTCGGCGCCCTCGTCGTCTTCCTGCGCCTCCGCAAAAACCACGCCACCCCCTCCCCGGTCCATATTTCGAATAGACCGACACCCTGATCCACCTCTCATTTCCGATTCCGGTGTCCACTCCACCTAATACTCCGGGAACCCCCGGCCACATATAATTCATCACTTGGACAGCCGTTGTCCATCTGCCCGCGCTAAACTCCACGAGCGAATGGAGGTTCTCCGTTTTGAAATCTGAAATTTCGATTTTGCCATCGCCACCTCCCCACGGCGCCGCCGCGCTGGCTCCCCGTCCCTTTCCACTCTCCAGTCAACCCCTGGTCAACCCCGAGGCGCCCCCTGTCAAGGCTCCAGTCAAGCCCCCGGTCAACCCCAAAACCCCAGCAATCAAGCCTCGTCCAGCCCAGTCAAACCAAAAAAAGAGGGTCCCTTTTTGGCGCACCTTTGCGCACGTCCCAATTTGCGCAATTTCGGACTTCCCGCTTCGTCGTTTTTCGAAATCCGTCCTTCGGATTTCGTCATTTCCAGTTGGTTTTCCATTCCCAAACGAAAACTTTCCCCTACCATTTTCCCTCAGCAACCGCCCCAGGCAAAACATGAACTCGCTTACCCCCTCCATCAGTCGTCGTTCCTTCCTTCGCAAAACCGCCGCTGCCGTCGGCACCGCCGCGGTTGCTCCCATGATCGTGCCCTCATCCGTCCTCGGACGCAGTGGCGCGTTCCCGCCGAGTGAGCGCATCCAAATGGGCTTCATCGGCGTGGGCGGCCAGGGCGGCGGCCACCTGCTCGGTGGCGCGTGGACCTATGTCGCCGGTGGATACGCAGGCCGTAAGGACGTGCAGGTGCTTGCTGTATGTGATGTCTGGCGCGACCGCCGCGAGCGCGCCACTCAGAAGGTCAATGACCACTACACGGAAATGTACGGCACGGGAAACTACAAGACTTGCCAGGCCTACAACGATTTCCGCCACGTCCTCGACCGCTCCGATATCGACGCCGTCTTGATCGCGACACCCGCTCACTGGCACGCCACCATGGCCGCGATGGCAGTGGCGACGGGCAAAGATGTTTACTGCGAGAAACCCACCGCCGTCACCCTGCAGGAGAGCAAGGCCCTCGCAGAAGCCGTTAAGCGCTACGGCCGCGTTTACCAGGCCGGCACGCAACAGCGCAGCGAATACGGCGCAAAATTCCGCCTGGCTTGCGAGTTTGTCCGCAGTGGACGCATCGGCAAACTGAAAGAGATTTACTGTTATCGTGACGGCGGCGGCGTTTTCTGGCCCAGCCGCTTCGGGGAGGCCAAGCCGATTCCCGACGGCCTGGATTGGGATCTGTACCTCGGTCCGGCTCCCTGGCTTCCCTACGATGGCAACGCCAGCGCCCACCGCTTCGACATCGGCGAATTGAACTGGGGCCAACACCATTACGACATCATTCAATGGACCGCGAACGCCGACGACACCGATCCCGTCGAAATCTTCATGGAAGACGGACACTCCAGTTACAAATACGCGAACGGCGTCGTCTGCCACGGCACCGGCTACCCCGGCCAACCCATCGGTGGTGAAGGCGGCGCCTGCTTCGTCGGCACCGACGGCTACATCGCCGTGGATCGCAGCGCCCTGGTCTCGAATCCGCCCGACATCGTCCGCGAGCCGCTGAAGCCCGGGGAAGTCCACGTCTATCACACTGACAGCCATTCCGGGAACTTCCTCGACTGCGTGCGCACCCGTCAAAAAACGATCTGCAACGCTGACGTCGCCCATCACGCTGCGAACGCCCTGCTCCTCGGCGGCGTCGCCAAGCAACTGAATCGTTCGCTGAAGTGGGATCCGGCGAAGGAGGAGTTCATTGGCGACGACGAAGCCAATCGCCTCCGCTCCATCGCCAAACGCGCCCCCTGGAACATTTAAACCCCGTAGCAGCCGAGGTAACGAGGCTCAATTTGATCGTCCACCCCATGCCGCCGACTACTCTGTCCACCCCAACAATCTGGAAGCGCCCAGCCGCTCTCCCTCTCCCTTTGGGAGAGGGCCGGGGTGAGGGGGATTCCACCCCCTGCCCTAAGAATTCCGTCCGCGCCCGATTCAGAGTCCCTTCCATTCCATCGCTGAATACCCCCAACATGAAACGCCTCTTTCTCCTGGCCGTCACCCTCGGCCTCCTTTCGTCCCCGCTCCCCGCCGCCACTAACGAGCTGGACGAACAACACCTCATCGGCGTCCTTCAATCCAGCGCCTCGCTGCATGACAAAGATGCCGCGTGCGCCCGCCTCAAAAAGATTGGCACGGCGCAATCCGTCCCTGCCCTCGCCAGCCTGCTGGCTGACGATCAACTCTCCCACTCCGCCCGCTACGCGCTCGAATCCATGCAGGCCCCCGAGGCCGGCCGCGCGCTCGTCGCCGCGCTGGACAAGACCAGCGGCATGACTCGCGTCGGCATTATCTATTCAGTTGGAGTGCGCCGGGAGCCGAAGGCTGTCTCCGCGCTCGCGAAGATACTCAAAACCGGCGCCTCCGCTGGTAGCGCCCAATCCTCGGCCGCCGAAACCATTGCCGCCGCCACCGCGCTCGGCGAAATCGGCGATTCCGACGCGCTCAAGACCCTCCAAGCCCAACTCGGCAAAACCACCGGCGCGCTCCACACCGCGGTTGTGGATGGCACGCTCCGCAATGCCGAACACCTTCTCGCCGACGGCAATCGCTCAAAGGCCATCAAAGCCTGCGAGTCGCTCTTGAAGACCGAAAAAACCGACGGCATCCGCATCGCCGCCTATCGTGCAATAATTCTTTCCCCTGCGCCCGACGCTCTGACCCGGCTCGCCGCCGCCCTCACGGGCAACGACGGCGTGCTTCAATCCGCCGCGCTTTCCTGCGTCTTCTACGTCAAAGACCCGCAGGCCACCAAGGTCTTCACGGACCTCCTGCCGAAAGTTTCTCCCGACGTCCAGGCCGGCCTCGTTTTCGGTCTTTCCCAACGCGGTGACACCGCCGCCGCGCCCGCTATCGCTGCCCTCGCCAAAAGCAGTTCGCCCTTCGTCCGTTTGAATGTCCTGCGGGCGCTGGGTAACCTCGGCGATGAAAACCAAATCATGGTTCTCGCCCAGGCGGCCGCGTCTTCCAGTGCGTTGGAACAAGCCACCGCCCGTGATGCCTTGCTCAATCTGCGTCATGGCAATATTACCTCGGCCCTGCTGAAGCAACTCTCCTCCGCCGCGCCCAATGTTCAAACCGAACTCGCCCGCGCCCTGGGTGATCGCCGTGATACCGCCGCCATTCCCGGCCTGCTCGACCTGGCCGCGCATTCCACTGGCTCCGTCCACCGCGCCGCCTGCCAGGCGCTGGCGTTCCTGGCCGCGGACAAGGATTTGCCCGCCCTCGTCCAACTCGTTGCCGATTCCAAAGACGAAGCGAATCAAGCCCATGCGGTTGAAGGCCTGCAGGTTGCCTGTCAGCGAATCCTGGCGCGGCAAGGCAAAGTCGATCTGAGTCCGGTCACAAAATCACTGTCCAGCGGCTCGCCTGAACTGCGCGTTGCCCTCCTGCCTGTCTGTAGTACCTTGGCGACTCCCGAGACACGTGCCGCGCTCCGTGCCGCGGTCGCGGATGCTTCCGCGCCGATTCATATGGCCGCCGTTCGCGCGCTCTGTGATTCCTCCGACGCCGAACTCTTCGATGACATCGTGAAGATCGCCTCCAATCCTGCCGAAGAACAATCCCGCAACCTCGCCATCGCCGCCTGCGTTCGTCTGACCACCCAGGAGGAAGCCGGAAAACTTTCGAATGCCCAGAAACTTGCCGCCTTCAATGCAATCCTGGCCACCTCGCCAAAGCCGGAACAAAAGCGCCAGTTGCTGGCCGGCGTCGCGGAAGTGCCCGAAGCGGAGGCGCTAAAAATTGCCAACGACCTGCTCGCCGAATCGGAAGTCAGCACCGAAGCTTCCCGCGCCGTGATCCGCATCGCGCCGACCTTGGGCGCTTCCCAACTCAACAATTGCACGGGCGCCCTCAAGTCCGTCATCAACTCCACCAACGATCCCCAGCTCCGCAAGGACGCCGAAGCCGCGCTGAAACAAATCCAACTCTCGGCCAGCTACATCACCGACTGGCAGTATGCCGGCCCGTATTTCGAAACCGGCCGCAATTATTGGGAACTTTTCATGATGCCCTTCGGCCCGGAAACCGCCGCGGCAAACGACGTCAAATGGCGCGCCCTGCCCGGCGGAGCCGATGCGAAACGCCCCGGCGTCATGGACTTGCTCAAAGTCATGCCCGGCGAACAGCGCGTCGCCTACATCCGCACCTGGGTCTATTCGGAGCAGGAACAACCCGTCCGCCTCGAATTCGGCACCGACGACGGCGTGAAGCTCTGGGTGGACGGAAAACTTATTCACCAAAATAACGCCTCCCGCGGCCTGCAGCCCGCTTCCGACAAATCCGACTTCGCCCTGAATGCGGGCTGGACGCCGATCATGATGAAGATCACCCAGAACACGCTGGGTTGGGAATTCTGCGCCCACTTCCTGAAGCGCGACGGCACCCTACTCACCGGCCTCAAATACGACGCGAACCACGACGCGCAAAAGCACACGAGCGCCAAATAATTGGATGGGCCAGCGCCCGGTATCCCGGCTACCTTATTTCCATGCCGGACATCGTCCTCACCACCCTCAACGCGAAGTACATCCACGCGGCGTTTGGGCTCCGGTACCTCTTCGCCAATCTCGGCGAACTCCAATCCGCCGCTCGCATCCTTGAATTCGACATCAACCAGCGCCCGGTGGACATCGCCGAATCGCTTCTCGCCGCGAATCCCAAGATCATCGGCCTCGGCATCTACATTTGGAACATCGCGCCCGCCACCGAACTCGTCGCCGCACTGAAGCGTATCCGGCCCGAAATCAAAATTGTCCTCGGCGGTCCTGAAGTCAGTTACGAAACCGAATTCCAACCCATCGTCGCGCTCGCCGATCACGTCATCACCGGCGAAGCCGACCTCAAATTCGCCGAGATCTGCCGGCGCCTCCTCACGGGCGAGACGCCGCCCAAAATCATCCCCGCCGAGCTGCCCGATTTCGCCAAGCTTGCCCTGCCTTACGAGTTCTACAACGACCAGGACATCGCCCATCGCGTCCTCTACGTCGAAGCCTCGCGGGGTTGTCCGTTCTCCTGCGAATTCTGCCTCTCCTCCCTCGACATCCCCGTCCGCCAGGCGCCGCTTCCGGAATTTCTGGCCGCGATGGAAAAACTTCTCGCCCGCGGCGCGCGGCAGCTCAAATTCGTGGATCGCACCTTCAATCTCAACCCGCGCGTCGGCCGGGCCATTCTTGAATTTCTACTCGAGCGTTATCAGCCCGGACATTTCTTTCACTTTGAAATGATCCCGGACCGACTGCCGGAATCCTTGCGCGAGTCCATTTCCCGGTTCCCCGCCGGCGCGTTGCAATTCGAAGTCGGCATCCAAACCTTCAACGAAAATGTCGCCGGTCTGATCCAGCGTCGCCAGGATTACGGACGCCTCACGGAGAATTTCCACTTCCTCCGATCCGAAACCGGTGTTCACATACACGCCGACCTGATCGTCGGGCTGCCGGGCGAATCGCTGGAAGGCTTTGGCGCCGGCTTCGATCACCTCATCGCGCTTCGCCCCCAGGAGATCCAGGTCGGTCTGCTCAAACGCCTGCGGGGCACCCCGATCGTCCGACACGACGTCGAGTGGCAGATGGTTTACCACGCGCATCCGCCCTACGAAATCCTGCAAAACAAGCTGCTGGACTTCGCCACGCTCCAGCGTTTGAAGCGCTTCGCCCGCTATTGGGACTTGGTCGGCAACAGCGGCAACTTTGTCGAAACCACACCGCTCATCTGGAAGAACAATCCTTCGCCCTTTAACGCCTTCCTGGCCTGGAGTGATTGGCTGCACAAAGAAACGGGCCGGACCGACAGCATCGCGCTCGTTCGCCTGTCGGAATTGCTTTTCATTTACCTGACGCGGGAAGTTGCGTTGGATTCCAAAATCGCCGCCGCCGCACTGTGGTCGGATTATCGTCGCGGGGGACGCCCTGACAAGCCGACTTTCCTGCGCGAATTCCTCCCGAACGATCCACCGCCCCTCGACTTACGCCGTTCCTCCAAACTCCCCCGCCGCCAGGCGCGGCACCTCGCTTAGGCCCGTCAGCCGGTCGTCCGACGCAATCGCGCCTCCGCCAAATCCAAATCCCGCTGGATGCGCCTTAACGCCGCGTCATTGATCACCAGCTCATTTCGCAACTTCAGGATGGTGGCGCGTTCCACTTTCAGCAACTGTCGCGAGAGTTTCTCGTACTCGGAATCAAACTGCCGGCCTTCCTGCTCTTCCGATTCAGGTTTCTCGGCCTCGAGTTGGCGGATACGATCCTCGTATTCCACGCGCACGCGCTTGAATACTTCCTCGCCGTCCCGTCCTTTGGCCTCCAGTTCTAGCAGTCGCCCCAGCGCGGCCTGGTTCGCCTTCAACCTCGCGAGATGCTCTTCCCTTTCAATCTCGTGGTCGCCCTTGATTCCCAACCAGCGAATGACCAGCGGCAAGCTCAGCCCTTGAATCACCAACGTGGCTAGAATTACGACGAAGGTAAGGAAGATGACCAGATCCCTTCCCGGAAAGGGGCGCCCGTCCTCCAGGGTCAACGGAAGCGCTAGCGCCGCGGCCAGAGAGACGACACCGCGAATCCCCGTCCAGCCCACGATGGCCACGTTTCGCCAGGACGGATAGGGATCGCGCTTGCGGAGGCTCGGGAATAGGAGTCTCGGCAGATAGGTCGCGGGATAGACCCAGACGATCCGGACCAGGATGACCGCCACGCAAAGTCCGGTGGCGTACCACGCCAATCGCGCGGCTGGCAACCCCGCGACGCTTGCCATCACCTGGCGCAATTGCAAACCGATCAGAATGAAGACGAACCCGTTCAAAAGGAATTCCACCATTTCCCATACTGGTATCGCTTGAAGTCGAGTTCGGGCGCTGGTGATTTCCGGCACCCACCACCCTTGGAACAATCCCGCGGCGACCACCGCCAGCACCGGCGATACGCCCAGCTTTTCGGCGGTCAAATAAACTGCAAAGGGTGTGAGCAACGAAATCGTGATTTCGACGGGTGGATCCTCCAGCGGCTTTTCGATCCACGCCACGATCCAACCGATGACCAGGCCAACGAGAATCCCGCCGATTGCCACCACGAAGAATCTCCCGATCGCGTGGCTGAGTGAGAACGAACCGGTCACCAACGCCGCGAGGGCAAAGCGATATGCCACCAGCGCCGTGGCGTCGTTCACCAGGCTCTCGCCTTCCAGCACAGCGATGATACGCCGCGGCACGCTGAGACCCCGCGTGATCGCCATGGCGGCGACGGCGTCGGGCGGCGAAATCAACGCGCCGAGCAGAAATCCGATCGCTATCGGCAGCTCGGGAATGAAATAGTGCGTGAGAAAGCCGACGACCACCGTGGTGAACAAAACCAATCCCACGGCCAGCATCGTGATGGGCCGCAGGTTCGCCTGGAAATCGCGCCACGAGGTGAAGAGCGCCGCCGGATACAAGAGCGGTGGCAAAAAGATCAGGAAAACCAGGTCCGGCGAGAGATTCACCGTGGGCAGCTTTGGAATCAGGCTCAGGAGCAGGCCGCCCGCCACCAGGAGGATGGGTGACGGAATGCGCAACTTCCGCGCGAGCAGCGTCAACGCCGCCACCGCAGCAAGCAAGCCCAGTACAACTTCAATCAGGTCCAGCATCCGGGCCACAAACTAGCTCACACTTGGCGAAAATAAAGCGTTCCAGCGATTTCAATTGGCCGGTCATCCAAATATTGCTGACTTCAAAAGCCGGTTGGGGTTACCGTGCCCGCAACGAAAACTCGCATGAGACCCCTGCCCCGCCGCCAGTTTCTGAAAACCGCCGCCGCCGGACTTGCGCTGCCGGCCATCGTTCCTGCCTCGGTATTTGGAGCCGATGCACCCGGCAATAAGATCACCGTCGGCTTCATCGGGGTCGGCGATCACGGCACAACCTGGAACCTGGACGCGTATCTCAAACTCAAGCAGGAGGCGCGCGTGGTGATGGTTTGCGACGTGGATGGCTGGCGCATGCGCAAGGCCAAGGCCATGGTGGATGCGGACTACGACAGCGATGACTGCGCGATGTCGAAGGACTTTCGTGAGGTGCTGGCGCGGAAGGATATTGATGCGGTCATGATTTCCACGCCGGATCACTGGCATACCTTGATCAGCGTGATGGCGGCGCGGGCGGGCAAGGATGTGCAGTGCGAAAAGCCGACGCTCACGATTGACGAGGGGAAGGTTCTGATTGACGTCATCCGCAAGACCGGACGCGTATTTCAGACCAGCACCGAGGACCGGTCGCTGCCAATGTATCACCGCATGGCCGAACTCGTCCGCAATGGGAGAATCGGCAAGCTTAAGAAGATAGAAGTCATTCTTCCGCGCCAACCCACCGAACCGGGCAATCCGGCGCCACAGCCGGTACCCAAGGATTTGGACTACGAGTTGTGGCTCGGCCCGGCGCCCGAAGCGCCTTACACGAAGGACCGGGTGCATTACAACTTTCGTTGGATCCAGGATTACTCCGGCGGCATCATCACCGATTGGGGCGCCCATCTGTTCGATACGGCCCAGTGGGCCAACAACACGGAGCGTAGCGGGCCGGTGGAAATCGAAGGCACGGGCAACTTCTGGACCGGCGGCCTTTACAATACTGTGAAGGATTACAATGTGACTTTCCGGTATGCGAATGGCGTGGAAATGACGTGCGTCCCGGGGACACCCAGCATCAAGTTTATCGGCAGCGACGGCTGGGTTGGGAACAGCGGTTGGCGCGGCAAGGTGGAGGCGAGTTCCGAGGCGATCCTGAAATCAGAGATTGGAGCAAACGATCTTCATCTCTACACGAATCCCGCCGGAGAGCATGATGATTTTTTGAAATGCGTCCGCAGCCGGAAGGACCCTTATTTTCCCGTGGATATCGGTCACCGGGTATCCACCATTTGCCACCTCGCGAATATCTCGATCCAAGTCGGCCGCAAAATCAAATGGGACCCGCAGGCGGAAAAGATCGTGGGCGATGCCTCAGCCGAAGCCCTATGCAGTCGTCCGATGCGCAAACCGTGGACCTTGGCTTGAAACAAAGAGCCGATAAATTGTCGCTCGACAGACTATTCCTCCGGCGTTACGAATAGGAAAGTGGGCGGCGGTATCTGATCAAGGACTCGCGTCGCGTGGCGTGCAGGCTCGTTCAAGGACGAGTGCGGAAGCAAATCTCGAAAGAGAAAGGCTGGGTAAGATGAAGCGTGTTTTCTGTGGCTTACTGTTGGGGGTAGCTTGCCTCGACCCAGACTTAAAGGCCGCAACATTTTATGTGGACGCGGCGAACTTGTCCCCTGTCTCGCCTTTCGGAAGCTGGTCCACGGCAGCAACGAATCTCCAGGATGCAGTAAGCGCCGCTTCGGCTGGGGACGAGGTGATCGTGACCAACGGTCTTTACCAGGCAGGGGCTGGAGTCGTCTACGGTATGAGCAATCGGGTGGCGATCACCAAACCGCTCCTGGTGCACAGTGTAAATGGTCCGGAGGTGACCATTATCCAAGGCGCTGGCCAGCGGGACGCCTCCGCGGTTCGATGCGCTTATCTCACCAATGGAGCAACGCTTTCTGGTTTCACATTGAAGGATGGCAACACGCAGGGTTTCGATGCGGGTCCCGCTTACCGGCTTTCTGGCGGAGGCGGCGCGTGGGGCGAGTCCATGGGCGCATTAGCCACCAACTGTGTTATTAGCAATAATACGGCAGCGACAGAGGGTGGTGGCGCGTATTCCCTCACTCTGGATTCCTGCCAACTCCTCAACAACGCATCGGATTGGTATGGCGGCGGAGCGAGCGGCAGCAAACTCGGCAATTGTCTTCTGATTGGTAATTTCTCCGGTCATGGAGGTGGTTTCGCTCACGGCAGCCTTGCCAATTGCGTAGTGGGTAACAATCATGCCAACGACGGAGGCGGCACCTACGCTGCGAGCGCAACTGATTCTCTAATCGTCAGCAATTTCGCCGGTGGCAACGGCGGAGGCGCGGGGCAGAGTTCCGCCCTCACCAATTGTACATTGGCCTGGAACGGTGGTGTCTATGGTGGGGGAGCGTATTCGTCGATACTATACAACTGCATCGTTTCCAACAATTCTGCCGCACCGACGGGTGGCGGAGGTATGAATTGCGCCTTTTACAATTGCATAGTGACCGGCAACTCCGTTGATGGGTTCGACGCCAGAGGGGGCGGAGGATTTACATCCTCTTTCTATCGCTCGACCGTGGCTGGAAATATGGCCAGAGGTTTCTGGGCTTGGGGAGGCGGCATATGGGGAGGACTGGCTGCTGATTGTGTCATCAAGAGCAATTCAGCGTTCGGTTCGCTGACTCAAGGAAATGGCGGGGGAGCGTATCAGACAGCCCTCTATAATTGTACGATTGTCGGAAATTCCTCGATACTGCATGCTGGCGGCGTTTCCCAGCCAACCGAGATGCAAAACTGTCTCGTTTATTACAACACTGCTCCCGATGGCGCCAATTGGAACGACGGATCCATTGGAACGTACTGCTGTACGCTGCCGCTACTTGATGGCACAGCCAACTTTACTGATGAGCCGCTGTTTGTGAACACAAATGCCTGGGCAGACCTTCGACTCCGCTCCAATTCACCCTGCATCAATGCAGGCAATAATTCCTACGCTCCGTCTGGTCCCGACCGGGACGGCAATCCTCGTATCGTTGGCAACTTGGTGGATGTGGGCGCCTATGAGTTTCAGTCGCCAGCTTCGGTTCTGCCGTACTATTGGCTCATGGCCTACGGCCTGCCCTTGGATGGCTCTGCGGATTATGCCGACACGGACGGCGATCATATGAACAATTCGCAGGAGTCAATCGCGGGCACCATTCCGACGGACGCCTCCTCTGTTCTGGCGATGCTGTCTGCCACCGGCGGAATGTCGGCAGTTTTGGTCAAGTGGACCAGCGTCACCAATCGCAAATATACCCTGCAAAGAGCCCTCAACTTGAGTGGAATACCTGCATTCGCGACCGTGCAAAGTAACATCACCGGCCTGGCGGGCATTACCACTTGGACAGACACGAATTCCCCCGGCAGCGTGCCTCGCTTTTATCGCGTTCAGGTACAATAGCCTCGCGCATTTCGCCCGGATTCACGCCCGGGGCGCAGCTCACTTTTTTGCAGCCTGCCAGAGGAGTGACGGTTTTCGCGCCCCCCGAATGCTTTCGGGGCTGCCCTCGATTTATTAACTTGGACAGCCGTTGTCTCAGTGGCCGCCTTAAAGTCGTCGGGTATGGAAGGACCGCCGCCTGGTTACCCGCAAAACGGGATTGGAAACATTGTGCATGATCGCACCGATCAATCCGCAGCGACCTCTCCTCCATCCTCCCTCGGCCTGCTTCCAGACCGGTCCCGCCCCTTCATTATCAAACTATATCAAACTTTATCAAACTATGTCACACCATGGGCCACCCCTCCATCAAACCATTTATCAAAGTAAAAACCCCAGCAATCAAGGTTCATCCAAGTATATCCAAGTAAAAAAAGGGGGCCCCATCGCTTCTCCACGACGCCTCTCCCCTCCGGGCTGAACGGCATCCCTCCGCGGCTGCTAGAATCCCGCCGGTGCCGTCCACGGGCGGAACGAATCGGCGCGTCCGATACTTCCTCGCTGGCGTTGCCCTCCAGGAAATTGAGAGTCGCCCTCACGCCGGCTGCTCCCGGTTTTGCGCTGGACGCTGTTGGCCACAATGTTAGATTGAATTGGTTATGTCAACCGAGCACGCGGCAGCACCCCCTCAAAAAATCAACCTGCGGCGCCCCGACGTCATGGCGGCGGTGCAGGCGCAGGTGCTGTCGCACTATCGCAGCGATTTGGTGGAGCGCATCCGCGCCAATGGCCACGTGCTTTCCGCGGGCGATCTGACCATCAAATTGGCGAAGGAGTTCGGCTTTTGCTACGGCGTGGAGCGGGCGATCGACCTGGCTTACGCGGCGCGAAAAGTTTTTCCCGACCAACCCATCTACATTCTGGGGGAGATCATTCACAACCCCGAGGTGAACGACCAGATCCGCGCGATGGGCATCAAATCCCTATCCGGCAAGGAAAAGGACGCCGACGTCGAAGACCTGAAGCGGGACGACATCGTCATCATTCCGGCCTTTGGCACGGAAGTCGCCACGCGCAAAAAACTCGAGGAGAAGGGCTGCCGGTTTGTGGACACCACTTGCGGCGATGTGATGAGCGTGTGGAAACGTGTTCGGCAATATTCCAAGGACCGCGTCACGAGTATCATCCACGGCAAGGCGTGGCATGAAGAGACCAAAGCCACCAGCTCGCAGGCGATGGCCAACGGCGGCGGGCATTATCTCGTCGTATTCACGCTGGCGGAGACGGATTACGTCTGCAATTACATCCTCCACGGCGGCAACAAGGCTGAGTTTCTCGAAAAGTTTAAAGGTGCGTATTCGGAAGGCTTCGATCCCGATCTGCATCTGGTGGCCATCGGTGTTGCCAACCAGACCACCATGCTGCGCGGCGAAACCGAGGAAGTTCAACGCCGCCTGCGCCGCGCCATGGTCGAGAAAAATGGCGAGGCCGTAATTGACCGCCATTTCCGATTCTTCGACACCATTTGCGGAGCAACCCAGGACCGGCAAGACGCCCTCGGCAAGTTACTTGCCGACCCCTTGAACCTCCTGATCGTGATTGGCGGTTACAATTCCTCAAATACCTCCCATCTCGCAGAAATGGGTGAGGCCAAGCTCCCCACCTATTTCATCAAGAACGCGGCCAAGATGGAATCGGACAAGCTCATCCGCCATTACGACCAGCACAAGCACGAGGAGATCGAAACGGCCGACTGGCTTCCCACCGGCCGCATCACGGTGGGCATCACCGCCGGAGCCTCGTGTCCAAACAACCTCATCGAGGATACCATCCGGCGCTTGTTCGAACTGCGCGGCATTTCCGTGCAACAGGTGCTGGAGAAGAACTGATCATTCTGGGTTTTGCTCCGCCCCGGCTTGCAACACCAGGAACCGCCCCGACAACCGGCATGGATGAAAAGCTTTTCCGGCGCGCCTCGCTGATCCGCCAGTTTGAAGAGAAGCTCCTGACGCTTTTCGCCGAGGGCAAACTCTCCGGCACCGTCCACACCTGCATCGGCCAGGAGCTTTGCGCGCTGGCCGTGATGGACCAGTTGTCCCCCAACGACTGGGTGTTTAGCAATCATCGTTGTCACGGCCATTATCTGGCGCGCACCGAGGACGTCACCGGGTTGTTGGCGGAAATCATGGGCAAACCCTCGGGGATTTGCGCGGGCCGGGGAGGCAGCCAGCACATTTGCGGTGGTCGTTTTTTGAGCAATGGCGTGCAGGGCGGCGGAGTTCCCATCGCTGCGGGATGCGCCCTGGCCTTGCAGCGCAGCGGACAGGAACAGGAAATTGCCGTCGCTTACATCGGTGATGGAACGCTGGGCCAGGGTGTGGTATACGAAACCCTGAACCTTGCCGCCAAGTTGCCGGTGCCGTTGCTGCTTGTCCTGGAACACAACGGCTACGCCCAGAGCACCGACACCCGTACGACGATTGCCGGCGACATCCGCGGACGTTTCGAGGCTTTTGGTTGGAAGTTCTGGGAAGGCTCGATTTGGGAGGAGCCGCAGCTTTTTACGACTGCGCGCCACGCGGTGGAATTCGTTCGCAAGGAGCGAAAGCCGGCGGTGCTCGTCATCACCTGCTACCGCCTGAAAGCGCATTCGAAAGGCGACGACAATCGCGCGCTGGAGGAAATAGCCCGCTACGAGAGCGTGGATCCATTACGAGCGTACGAGCGCGCGAACCCGGAACCGGCTGCACGCATTCACGCCGATTGCGCGGCCACTCTTGAACGCAGCCTGGTTACAATCAATGGCTCCGCTGACGGCGGGGTGGATGACACCGTCGGCGTCGACATTCCCGCGGGTTCGAGGGAATGGATACAAATTGCTGCCGAGCAACCGGCACAGCGCGTTGTGGAAAAGCTGCGTGCCGGACTTCGGCGTCTGTTGGCAAACGATCCACGCGTGATCCTGCTCGGTGAAGACCTGGAGGATCCGTACGGGGGCGCCTTCAAGGCTTCCAAAGGACTCAGCACCGAATTTCCCGGGCGGGTGCGGAACACGCCCATCAGCGAGGCTGCATTGGTCGGGTTCGGAAATGGGCTGGCGCTGGCTGGCGCACGGCCGATTGTTGAAATCATGTTCGGCGATTTCACCATGCTGGCCGCCGATCAATTGGTAAACCAGGGTAGCAAGTTTGCCTACATGTATAATCAACAGGTGGAGGTTCCCCTGATCGTCCGGACGCCCATGGGCGGCAAACGTGGTTACGGCGCCACGCACAGCCAGTCGCTGGAAAAACATTTTCTCGGCACGCCGGGGCTGCATGTCGTCGCGATTAATTCGATCTTTGACCCGGGACTGTTGCTTGAGCGCGTGCACCAACATCTGCGCGGACCGTGCCTGTTTATCGAGAACAAGTTGCTCTACAGCGCTCCGGTCAAGCCACAGTCGCCAGATGGACGAATCTGGGAACATAGTGACGCTCCATTGCCGACGTTGCGCCTGGCTGCCGCGGATGCGCAGGTCACCGTGGTCACCTACGGGGGCATGGTGGACGAAGTGCAGGAGGCGGTGCGCGAGGCTTTCCTGGAAAATGAGATCGTGGCCGAAATCATCGTCCCCACGCAGCTTTGCCCGCTCGACGTGGAACCCATTCTCGAATCCGTCGCGCGGAGCACGCGCTTGCTGGTGGTGGAGGAAGGTCAGGGATTTGCCGGTTTCGGCGCGGAAGTCCTCGCGATCTGTGCTGAGCGAAATCGCGGCGTAACCATTTGTTCTGCACGTATTTCCGCGGCCCCGCATCCCATCCCCTGCTCCCGGGAATTGGAACGTTCCGCGCTTCCGGACCAGAAGCAGGTCCTCGCCGCGATCCTTGAACTCGTGGAGGTGAACGCGTGAGGCCGTCGATTCCGGTTCCGATCCCGTGCGAAAATGTCAACGACCTCACCGCCAAGGTATTGGTCTGGAAATTTTCCGCGGGCACCAGGGTAAAGAAAGGCGATCTCATCGTTGAATTGGAAAATTCCAAGACGACTTTCCATCTGGAGGCGCCTGCGGAAGGGGTGCTGGATTACGCTCGCGCGGAAGGCGACGAGGTACCGGTTGGCGAAACTCTCTTTCATATCCATCCAGACGGCTTGCCCGCAAAAACAGCGCCCGCCCCGACACCAACTGCGACCCCTCCGCCAGCGAAGGCGGCGGCGGCTTCCCCTGCACCTGCCGCAGCCAATCCGCCGGCAACAGGACCCATATTCAGCAAAAAGGCGAAGGAATTGCTCGGCGAGTTGGGTCTCGATCCGTCTATGTTCGCCGGGATGGCCATGGTGCGAGAGTCCGACGTTTTGAAGAAAGCTGGAGAACGCGCTCCCGCTGCCGCGGCTCCCAGTGCCCCGACCCCGAAGATAGCACCAACTCAACCCGATCTTGCGGGCGAAATGATTCCGCTGGAGCGCGCCAAGCTGATCGAAAACCGCGAGTTGCTCTCCGTCGAGCGTTCCGTCCTGCGCACGACGCTTTTTTATCAATGTCCCGCCGCAGGTTTCTCCGAAACGTGCGCACGCCCGGTTCCGCCAGTCCCGCGCTTGGCGGTGGTTCTCTACGAGACGGCGCAGTTGCTGAAGCAGCACCGGCATTTGAACGCGTGCTATCGCGACGATGCGATCTTCGCTTATGACCACGTGAACCTGGGATTCGCCGTGGATCTTGGCCGGGGCCTCAAAGTGCTGGTGCTCCGCCGCGCGCAGGAGCTGAGTTTCGCGGAATTGTCCTCGCGGTTTGACGATCTGCTGGTCAAGTACGCGACCAATACCCTCGGCGTCACTGAAGTGAGCGGGTCCACGTTTACTGTCACGGATCTGGCGCAGGAAGGGGTACACGCCTTCAGTCCACTCATCAACAGCCAACAGGCTGCGATCCTCGCAGTAGGCGCCGAATCCCAAGGGCCGGCCGGGATTTCAAACGGCTTTCTGCTGGGCTGTTCGTTTGACCATCGGCTCACCGGCGGCCGGCAGGTCGCGGCGTTCCTGCGTGAGTTAAGCGGGCGAATCGAAGCGCACGCGGATTCGCTGCGTCAAAGTGACTCGGCCGGCGACTCGCGCCATTGCGCGCGTTGCTTCCAATCCACTGCCGAGCTGCGCGTCATCCGGGCCTTCCTCTTGCCCAGCATGGAACCGCCCGGGTATATTTGCAGCAATTGCCTGGCTGGAGATTGAAATGAGCGATACCGCCAAAATCCGATCCGTTGTCGCGCGTTTTTTCGACGTGCCCGAGGCGGCGCTCAACGAAGGTTTCGTTTTCCCCCGCGAGCGGCTGCAAGGTTCGGTGGGCCGCACAACGCTCCACTCAGCGCTCAAGCGCATGGCCGGCGCCGATCTGCCGGGCGCGTTCACTGCCAACACTTTTGGCGAACTTCTGAATTCACCGCCGGCGCCGAACGGAAAGCCTGCCTTGGTCGCTTCCCAGCCTCTTCCTGCACAGACAGCCCTCGAACCAGTCCGCAGCGTGCCACTCGCAGCGTTACCCGACAACGAAGTTCGAGTCGGAATAGATGTGGAGGTCTGTGAGAATTTACCGGCGACGAAGGATTCTTGGTCGGATCCATTCTACCAGGAGAATTTCACCGCCGCCGAGCTGGCCTATTGCTCGCGCCAACATGATCCGCGCCAATCGCTCTGCGGCCTGTGGAGCGCGAAGGAAGCGGTTATGAAATGCGGCGCGGACTTTGCCGGGTTGCGGCCGGGCGAAATCGAAATCGGACACGACCCGCAAGGGCGGCCGTTGGTCCGACTTTCGAAGGAGCCACTCCAGGACGCGGCCGCGCGTTGCAGCCTCAGCATCAGCCACGCCGGCGGAATGGCGATTGCCGTGTGTGTCCAGCGTCCTCAGATATTGAGGAAATCGGTGGCGGAAACTGTTGCCTCGGATGCTCCGCCGGCCGGAACCGCAGGTTTGCTACGGCTGATCTGGTTCAATCTGGCGCTGACTGCGCTTTCACTTTTGCTGTGGCTGGTGCATCTTCTGAGCCGCAAATGAGCCGCAAGCATCCTCAGAATCCCTGGATCAGCAACAGCGCGGCGGCCCGCCTGCTGATATTCCTCACCCGCCACCGCATACCGGTTCTCAGCCGGTTGTATATGTATTTTCTAGGATGCGACATCGGCCCGGCGCTACCGGAGACGGTGTTCCTGCCGCACCCGCTGGGAATCGTGATTCACCAAAGCGCGCGGATTGGAAAGGATGTCGTCATCGGCCACCAGGTCACCCTAGGTGGACGTGACCTCACACCGTCCGCGCCGGAAATCGAAGACGGCGTCTATATTGGCGCGGGCGCGAAGATTCTAGGCGGGGTGAAGATCGGGCGGGGCGTAACCGTGGGCGCCAATGCAGTGGTAACGCGCGATGTCCCTGCGGGCATGGTCGTGGTGGGGACGAATCGTATTCTCTCAAACCGCAGTCACTACGCCGGCGAATGAGGCTCAGTTCCGCGCGCCGGGCACGGTTTGGTAAACGCTTTTGATTTGCTGCCCGACTTCGAGCCAGGACATCGGTTTTGGCGCGACGGGCAACTGCGGAGCCCGCTCGTAGAAACGCCGCAAAGCAGCTGACCGCTCGCTCAAGGAAGCGTTCGGGTCGCAATAGGACGCGTTGTTCCGAAAGGTCCAGGTGGCCCAAGGCTGGTCGCTCAGGAGCAAGGGACATCCGCAGGCGGCCGCTTCCAGCGCCGAGAGGCTCAAACTTTCCATCGTGCTGAGCAGCGCAAAACCACGCGCCTCCCGGTAAGCCTCGGCAAGCCGGCGACGGTCTTGAATCGGACCTTCGTAGCGGATGACTGCCGGGTTGGCCTTCGCGAATTCCGCGAAACGACGACCATACAGGTCGGTTTCAGAATATGGATTGCCAATGATCCAGAGCGGCGTTTTTGCCTGCACGGCGGCTTCGGCAAGTTCCAGCACGCGCTTCCGCTCCGCGATGGTGGCCGTGCAAATCAGCCACTGGCCACGCGCGCGCGCTCCCCCGTTCAGGAAAGCGTCTTCGACTCCGTTGGGCACGACGTGAACCCGCTCCTTCGGCGCACGAAACAGGTCCATCATCAGGTGTGCCTCCCACGCAGTCAGCGCCACGCAGGCGTCGGCTTCGCGATAGCTGTCCCAGCGGAGCGATTCAATGGTGGAAGCAGGCAACAGTTTGCGCATCACGCGCTCGCCTAGTTTCTGCATGCGAATTCGCGAAGCCGGTCGCGACCCGGTCTCAGTCAGGAGGTCCGAGAAAACGACCTTCATTCCCTTCTTCCGGGCGGCACGGATTAGATTGAGCGGTATGCGGCCGAAATGATGCAGGATGTCACCCTTTTGATTTCCGTCCCACCAGCGAAGCGGTTCAACCTCAACCCCAAGTTGTTGAAGCGCTTTCTGGGATTGCTCGATCTGCACCTGCGCACCACCGTGCGCCAGGTTGAAGGGCATGTGGTTGTTGAACAGGACCTTCATTGACGAGGGGCTTCGGCCTCCGGTGGAATGATGCGAGCGGGATTTCCGACGGCGGTGTGCCGGGCGGGAACGTCCTGGGTCACCACCGCCGCCGCGCCGATGACGGCTCGGTCACCGATCGTGACGCCTTTCAAAATAATCGCCCGCGCGCCGATGAAGACGCCGCGGCCGATCCGCACGGGTTTCGCACTGGTGCGGCAAACATCCCAATCCTCAGTCCACTCCCATTCACCGATGGGCGCGTGAAAATCATTGTCCACGATCATCGCGCCCGCGCCGAGGATGGTGCCTTCGCCGATTTCGATGGCTTGGCCCGCACAAATGGTCGCGCCGCTCAGGCCGACACGGCGTCCGAGGACGACCTTTGCTCCGTTGGCAACGGCCCCGATGACACAGGGGTGTGAAAGTCCAAGCGGACTCGCGCGAGTGGAACTGTAAAGGCGAACGCCGTCGCCGAGGGTAACAGTTGCGCCTTTGGCGACACGCAGGACCGGGCGGCCAATGAATTCACATTTCCCCTGAAACTGGACCCCTTTGAGCTTCCCCTCCAACCGCCAAAGCGGCCCGGTCAGCCGCCGCAACCGCCCCAGCAAATCCCCAATCGTTCCAGCCGGGGTATGTTCGCTCATGCGCGCGCAGGGTAGCGAATTCGGGCGGGAGCATTCAAGCAAAAGGCCCGTGAACGCAGGGCAAACGCAGCTCAGATCGGACATAAAATGGCACCGAATCGGGTTTTCATGAGGAGGCGGGGATTGGGATTACGAGTAGGATTAGGACTGGGAGGCATACCCCCCCAAACAGGTCGCAACATGCAACAAACCACATAAACATTGGTCAAAAATGGGGTTCAAGGTGCAACAAAGGTTGCAACAAGGGTGCTACAGATTGAGAACGCCCGTAAACATTGGTTGGAGTTGAGGCGCAGGCCGCAACAAGAATTGATTTCATTGGTTGAGATCGGATTTTTGGTTTGAGAAAAGCGCCGGGCGCGGTGTGGTTTACCTGTTCAGCAGGGAGCCCTCTTTTTTTACTTTGACTTACTTTGACTTACCTTGACCCGTCCTGCCCGGAGCGGGTGGCTCGCATTCGATCCGCGCGCCTCGGGGTCGCTGCGTCCGCCTTCGCCAACAGGCCGCTGCGACAAGCGGCTACCCCGCCAAAAATTGAGATGTGCCCGTATGGGCCCTCCAGCTTCCTTGTTTGCCATAGTTTGACTTTCCCTGGTTATGCCCGAGATGAGGTAAAACAACCGATTCCCGGACGAGAAATCCCTCCAAAGACAGGGTGACACGATTCAAGTGGGTGTCAAGGGGACGAAATGCGATTTACCGCAGCAGTAGAGCAGGCCGGAGTGAGCGGGATGAAAGGCCCCTGGCCAATGACCGTTACACTCCGGCCTACTATACTGTTTACGGAAGCAGCCACCCTTGACGTGAGAATACGCCGAGCCTAGTGTTTTGCACAGGACGGAAGCACGACGCACGGCTGCCATATGACTCAAAACGCAAAACTTGCCGGGAAGAAGCGTCGCGATTTTGAAGCGCTGGACCGCAGCATTTGGGAGCTCGAATGGATCATGGGTTTACTTGGGCTGCTGTTTCTTTTGGCGCTTGGCGTGCTGGCGGTGGTTTATCATCCGATTGTTTGCCTGAGCATCGTTGGCGCGTTGGTTTCGCTTGGTGTAGTCGTTTTTCTTCGCGTCCGATGGAATTGGAAAGAGACCTCTCCTCCCATACCGCACTGTTGTCCGTCCTGTGGAAGCGAGCGGCTGAAAATGAAGTCAAGCGGGCTTTGGGACGGGGAAGACAATTCTGGCAAGGGGATTGGCGGGGGTTTTCACTACGCGCTGTGCGAACAATGCGGATCACGGTGCGCCCAGTATGTTGATGGCCGGCCTTACGTCCCTTCCGAAGACGAATGGAGACAACATTTCGAGCCGAGCGAAAGATTCGCCCGGGAAGCGGAACAATGGCCGTTCATGGATGGCGCCGGCCCCGCCGGCACCGGCCCGTTGCAATGCACGCAATCGGAAGCGAACTCCTGAAAACCCGCGCGGGCAGCGTGAAGTTCATTTTGAATGATGCGGGCATCATCTTCTTTCCCGCCACACAACAACACCGTGACATCAAAGGCGACGGTTTGAGTTACGAGGATGATTATCGCGGCAACGCGGTTGCCGGTTTGGTGCTGCAGGATCGGGTGGAAATACGTTTTCATACAGCGTTTTCCGACGAGCGCATCCGGACCATCTGGGCGCGGATTTTGACGATTCCGGAGATTGGCACAGCCGGGCTTGGAAGGCTGTATTATCAGGGAAGAGAACTGGCGTAGGAATCAGCCAAGAAAGGGAGATGCCGAGAGTGGTGGAGCCGACAGGATTCGAACCTGCGACCTTCTCATTGCGAACGAGACGCTCTACCAACTGAGCTACGACCCCGCACCAATCGCCAACAAAATAGCGCCAAACTCGGTGCCAGCAAGTGAATTCTTGAGGTCTGAATTCGGGGGTGGGTCCTCCCGTCAGACCTCGCCTGAAGGTGGCAAATCATCACGGGAGCGTTCGTTTGTTCCTCGAAGCCTGCAACCGGTGAACCAGCGTCCCGTTAATCGCGTCGAGCACGAGATCCAGGTTCTTCCCCAAATCCTCGGCCAAAAATCGGAGGACGAAGTAGCCGTGACGCTGAAGCAATTCATCTTTGCGCCGGTCGCGGCGGTATGCTTCGGCGTCAGCGAGGTGTTGAGCACCATCCAATTCGATGACCAGTGCAGCCTCCGAGCAAACAAAGTCCACCTCCATTCGTCCCGAGCCGGCGAACACAATTGGCAGAGGTTCGTTGAGCTGGAACCGGCCTTTGGTTTCGGCCAGCGTTTCCAGCCGACGAAATAGAAACGCCTCGCTGGCACTCCTGGCTCTGGCTTGCCCGACAGCTTCAGCGAGCGGATCTCGCGAAACACTCAGAAATAGTCCCGCGAGAGGTACATCAACGCCATCGCGGATTAAGCGTCGAACGCTGGCGGCATAGTCTCGCTTCCATGCGGCGTCCACCGGAAGCGGTATCTCGGCGGGCCACCCGGGCAACGCGCTACCCGGAAGCAGTATACTGTAGCCCAGTGATTCGTAACCGGCGCAACGCCGGTCGAACATTCTGGCGAGCATGGGTACATTCAAGTCCGCGTAGTCATAAACACGCACCTCGCGTTTACCCCAGAGCAAGAGCGGATCTTCCGAACAAGTTGAACTCCATCGAGGAATGGAGGTGACTATCAAGCGTGCGGAGAATTCGAAGGGGATTGCTCATCGATTGAGTTCGCTTCGCGTAAGCCATTTGATTTCGGGACCTCCGCCAAACGCCGTAACACCGGTTTGGCTCACGAATCGGGACCAGTGAGGCAGTTCGTCTTTGAGGATGGAGGCTCCCCGGCCTAACCTTCTTCGGATTTCGCTCCAAGGCTCCATATCCGGCGCGACTCGCTCGGCCGCGGCCGCGATGTGCAGCAGCACAGCCTCGGCACGCTCGAGGACAGCGAGTCGCTGCAAGCTCTCGATATCGATTCTTGGCGAACTAAGCAGTTGTGCCGCAGCACGAAGGTAAACCGATTGGTACGTATGCACCCCCAAACAGAGGCCGACACCGATTTCCTCGTCGGTCACGTCACCGGCATCCTCCGGCAATGCCAGTGGGAAGTCGCGGGTGTAATGCCGAGCGCCCCTGGAGATAGCCGTCTTTAGCAGCCATTCTCCAACCTGATCCAACGGACACCCACTTAGCCTTGTGATTCGGTGCAATAAACTTGAGACATGCGGGACCGTCCCAAGCTTTTGCGCGAGCGTGGGTGGCGCTAACGCTTCTCGCAATTCCATGACCCAGAGATTACCATTAAAGGCGTTACGCTGACGATTCTCTTTCCCGCGTTGCTTTCTCATCCAGAAAAATCGCTTTGTCGGCGACTGATTTTCAGGCATTCTGCGCCCGCGTTTTCGGCCAATTCGCAAGCTGGCGGAAGGGCACGCACGCTGAACACACAATCTCATGTCCGCATACGACGAACTGCAAAAGAACCTGCTGGCGACACCCCGCACCTGGCTGGTCACGGGCGCCGCGGGTTTCATCGGCTCCAACCTGGTGGAAACGCTGCTCAAACTGGATCAGCGGGTGACGGGCCTGGATAACTTTTCCGCCGGTAAGCACGCCAATGTCGAGCAGGTGAAGGAGCTTTGCGGCCCGAAACGCTGGGCTCGTTTCAAGATGATCGAGGGTGACATCACCGATCTGACCGCCTGCCGCGAAGCCTGCGAGGGCGCGGACCACGTGCTGCATGAGGCCGCAATGGGCTCGGTGCCCCGCTCCATGGAGGATCCGATCGGCTGCCATGAAAACAATGTCACTGGATTTCTGAACATGCTCATCGCCGCCCGCGACGCAAAGGTGCAGCGGTTTGTCTATGCCTCGAGCAGCGCCGTTTACGGCGATGACCCGGTGATGCCGAAGGTCGAGGACAAGATCGGCAAGCCGCTGTCGCCGTATGCTGCGAGCAAGGCGATGAACGAGGTCTATGCGGACGCTTTCGCGCGCGCGTATGGGTTTGGTTCCATCGGGCTGCGATATTTCAATGTCTTTGGCCCGCGCCAGGATCCCCAGGGCGCTTATGCGGCGGTGATTCCGCAATGGATTGCCGCGCTGCTCAAGCAGCAGCAGGTGTTTATCAATGGCGACGGCGAAACGAGCCGCGATTTTTGTTTCATTGATAACGTGGTGCAGGCAAACCTGCTGGCGGCCACAACGCAAAACGAGGCCGCGGTGAACCAGGCCTACAACATCGCCTTGGGTGCGCGCACGACGCTCAACGAACTTTACCATCTGCTCCAGAAGAGCCTCCGCTCCAGCGGCGCGAATATTCCCGAGCAGAAACCGGTCTATCGCGATTTCCGCGCGGGCGACGTCCGCCATTCGCTGGCCGACATCGGCAAGGCGACGCAGTTGCTCGGTTACAAGCCGACCCACGCCATCAATCAAGGCATCGAACTGGCCATGGGCTGGTATCGGAAAAACACTCCCTGATCCCCAAACAACCCCCCTACCCTATGAACAAATCATTGCTGCGCATCCCGGCGTTCTTTGCCTTGGCTCTGATCCTGACCGCCGTGCCGAACAGCCTCGCGGCCGAAAAGGCGGCTCTCATTCCGAACCCAGACACCACAGGTTGGAAGGAATTGTTCACACCCGATTTGTCGAACGCCGACATGCCGGCCGGCGCCTGGGCGATGGAAAGCGGCGTGCTTGTGGCGAAAACGCACGATACAATCTGGACCAAGGAGTCCTACGGCAATTTTATCCTCGATCTCGATTTCAAAGTATCGCCCGACGCCAACAGTGGAATTTTCCTGCGCTCTGGCGACGTCCAAAACGTCCTGAGCGCGCTTGAAATACAAGTCCACGCCGGAACCGATGGCAGCAAATACGGCATGGTCGGCGCGCTCTACGACGCCAAGCCGCCGTCCAAAGACGCCGCCAAGCCGGTCGGCGAATGGAACCATTTCACGATCACCTGCCAGGACAGCAAGGTCTCGCTGGTGTTCAACGGAGAAAAGGTTCTGGACGTGAACCTGGATGATTGGAACCAGGCTCGAAAAAATCCGGATGGCACGCCGAACAAATTCGGCAAGGCTCTGAAGGATTTCGCGCGCAAAGGACCGCTCGGCCTGCAGGGACTCCACGGAAAGGCCGCGGCTCCCGTTTACTACCGGAACATCAAGATCAAGACTCTGGACTGACTTCGCCCGGCTTGGGCTTGATGATCACGACGGCCATCGAGTCGGGCCGCAAAAACCGGTTCGCTGCGGCCTTTACCTGTTCCAAAGTGACGGCTTCGTAGCGGGCGTCTTCGCTGTCCGAATAGGCGTAGCCCAGGCCGTATAGCTCATCGAGAGCGGTCGCCATGGCGAGGCCACCGAGTTCCTGCCGGGCGATTTTTCGCTGGCCCAAAATCTTCGCCTTCGCGCGGCTCAATTCCTCCGCGGTGAGGCCTTCGTTGCGCAACATCTCGGCCTCCGCCAGCAACTCCTGCTCGACGCGTTCCGCGGCATTCGCTTCCGTGCCGGCGTAAAAAGTGAAATAACCGGGCACAAGTCCGACGAAATTCTGCGCGCCGACGTAGTAAGCCAGACCCAGCTTTTCGCGCACGCGCATGAAGAGCCGCGAGCCGAGGTCGCTGCAGGCTTCCTGAATCATTTCCAGCGGATAACGGTCCGGATCGCGCAAGTCCGTGCCCTTGAAGCCCATGACCACGACCGCCTGCTTCTTGTCGCGCACTTCGACCACGCGCCCGGGTTGGGTGGCGGTTCCCGCGCCGGCATTGTTGTGGGCGGATGCCGTCCCACCATTCCAGCCGGCAAAAGCACGCTCGACGGCTGCGTGCACGTCCGCCGGCGAAACGTCACCGTATATCGCAAGCACGCAATTCTCCGGCGTCGCCACCTTGGACTGAAATTCGCGCAGGTCAGCGACTTTGATCTTTTGAACGCTGGTTTCCGAGCCGAGCGTATCAAGGCCATAACCCGTATCGCCGAAAAGCTGCCGACGCATGGTCTTGACGGCGACCTGCAAAAGGTGATCGCGCTGGGCACGGATGCCGGCCAGCTGCACCTCGCGTTCACGCTCGAGGGCGGCCTCAGGAAAAACGGGCCGTTGCAACACATCGGCGAGCAGATCGAGGCCGGTGGCAAAATCTCCGCTCAGCACTTCGGCGTTCACACCAAAGCTGTTGTTGCCGCCGTAAGAATCCAGGCTGCCACCCACTGACTCGATCGTCTCGGCGATGACTTCGGCGGAACGAGTCGTGGTGCCCTTCAGCAAAAGCTTTCCGAACAGCTGCGTCAGGCCGCTATTCCCCGAATTCTCCGCCAACACGCCGCCGCGGAACACCGAACGAAATTCCACGAACGGCAAACGGTGATCTTCCTTCACCAGGAGGCGCAGGCCATTGGGCAACTCGTACTTCCGAATCGCATTGTCCGTATTGGATTCGGCATGGACGGCGGCTTGTGGCGCGGTGCCCGTGGGCAAGAGCGCATACAAAGTCCGATTTTCCGCAGTCAGGTAGGCCTTCGCCACGCGCTGTAAATCGGCGGTCGTCACGGCTTTTACCGCAGCGAGATAACGTTGCGAGAAATTCAGGTCGTTGGCGGCAAGCCAGTTGGACCCCAAATCCTGCGCCTGCCCCTGCATCGTCTTGCGCGAGGAGAGCATCATCGCCACAAACTGTTTGACCGCCTTGCTGAGTTCCGCAACCGCCACCGGCTCGGCCTTCATGGCTTCGACTTCCGCCAGCAGTGCCGTCCGCGCGGCAGGAAATTTGTCGGAGTCCACCACCGCGCTGAGGCCGAACAAACCTTCGTTGCCGGGGTTGTAGGTCCACGCATCGGCCGAGTGCACGAGCCCCTGCTTTTCGCGCACGCGCTGATACAGCCGCGAGCTGCGCCCGCTGCCCAGCAATCCCGCGAGCACATCCAACACCGGAACATCCGGATGGCGGACATCGGGGGTGTGCCACGCAAAATGCAGGTGCCCTAACTCGATCGGCGCTTCCTCGACCACTTCGCGCGGCGCGGCCTGGCGCGGCTCTCCGGGCAGGCTGGTGGCCGCGGCGGGTTTCGCCTTTGCCTTGCTGTAAGCGGCCGAGATTCGCGCGATGACTTCGCTCGTTATTATGTCTCCCGCCACCACGTAAAACACGTTGTTGGGGGCGTACCTCTCCCGGTAATAGGAAACAATGTCCTCCGCCTGCAGCTCGTTGAAAATATCCGGGTAGCCAATGACCGTGAAACGATAAGGACTCCGCGTGTAGGCGGTTTCGAACAATCGCCGGCTCGCCCGACGGCCCGGGTCGTCCACGTTCATGTCCATTTCACGCAGAATGACTTGCTTCTCCTTCGCCATTTCGTCCGCGGGAAGCGTGGCGTGCTGCATGATGTCGCAGAGAATGTCGATGGCGACATTCGCGCCGGTGTTCGGCACATCAATGTGATAGACCGTGCGGTCGAAGGAGGTGTAGGCGTTCATGTAACCGCCGGCCTCCTGCACTTCCTGGTCAATGCGGCTGCCGGGGCGCGTGGTGGTGCCCTTGAAAAGCATGTGCTCGAGCACGTGGGAAAGACCGGCGCCGAGCCACTTCGATTCGTGAATGCTGCCAGTCATGCACCACGCCTGCGCCGACACCACCGGCGCGCTGTGGTCTTCGCGCACAATGATCGTGAGACCGTTCGGAAGCGTGGTGATGGTGACGCCGGGTGGCAGCGCGGGAATTTCCGCGACGTCGTTTGGCGCGCCGCTCGGATTGGCGCCCGTGCCCTGGGTGCGATTGGCCTTCACAACCCCGGTTAGCTGCGCTGCGTGGGATGCGGCGTGGGTTCCGTCTTCGTCTGCCGGCTCGGCGGCAGAAACGGTTGACGAAAGGCCTGGTCGAAATCATAACCGCCGGCGAAATCCGCCCGGCTGTCGCTCTCCGTCTTCGCCAGGAAACCGCGACCGCGCGCGAGTTCCGTCGGATAGGCGTCCTCGAGCAAACAACGATTAAGCCGCGCGACCTGGATCCCCTCGACCTCGAGGCTCGACAGTTCCCGCGCCATGGGCGACAGGCTGATGCCCGCGAACCGGTGCGCATCGTAAATCGAACGGCCGCGAATCACATCGTTCAATTCGCGAATGAGTGTTTCCTCGTATTCGCGGGGATCGGATTTGCGCAGGACCTCGTGACGGGCGTCCGTCGAAAACCGGCTCCAGATATAACGGGACACGGCATCGGATTGCTCCTTCAGCCGGGTGGAAAACGATTCCTGGTTCGTGATGTCGCCCAGCGTAAACGCGGGGGAACCATTTTCGATGAGATTGAAAACCATCTCGCCAAAGTCCTCGCACCGATGGATGCCCCATTCACTAAGGACGGTCAGGGACATCGGGCCGAATTGGGCGAGCGTAAAAGACCGGATGCCCTCCAGCAACTGCTGGCCCGTCACGTGTCGCGGCGTGGCGGATTTGTCGCGATTGATGGCTTTCTGCGTGTGGTCGAGGGCGTCGCGCACGAAGAGATAAGCTTCGCGTTGATACCTCGTGTCCTTGAGTTCGATCTGGGCGAGAGTTTCTTCGAAAAATGTGTCTTCCATGTCAGCGAGTGGACAATTGCAATGCCGCTTTCGGCGCATAGGCGCTCCACCAGCTCCTAACGGACAGGCCCACCAACACCAGGCTCAGCAGTGCGCACAGCACCAGTTGCTCCGGTTTGGTCAGTCTGCTCATGCAATACAATTTAATGGATGCACCCGTATTTCACAACGGCGAAATGAACGGAATCCCGCCCGGGAAAATCCCTGGCCTACCCCACCACAAAGTTGACCAGTTTCTTCGGCACGAGGATTACCTTCTTCACGGTCTTGCCCTCCAGGAACGGCTGCACCTTCCCGGAGGCGCGCGCAGCGGCTTCCACTTCCGGCGCGGCGGCCCCGGTCGGAATGCGGATGAGGTCGCGCAGCTTGCCGTTTACCTGCACCGGAATCTCAATCGTGTCCTCGACCAGCAAGGCCGGATCGAATCCCGGCCACGGCGCGTAGGCGAGCGGCATCTGCGAGCCGGCGGCATCCACGGACCCGAGCTTCGCCCAAAGTTCCTCCGCCAGATGCGGCGCCAGGGGTTGGAGCAAAATCAGGAAATCACGCAAAACCGACACCGGCTGAACTTCCCACGTCATGGCTTCTTTCACGAAGACCATGAGCGCCGAAATTGCAGTGTTGAAACGGAGCGCATCCAGGTCTTCGGTCACCTTCTTGATGCAGGCGTGAAGAACCTTAAGCTGCGCCGGTGTGGGGGCGGCGCTCTGGATTTTCGTGCTAAGCTTCACCTGATCGAGCTGCTCGGGGCCCATCTCGGATTCCACGGCCGAGTTCTGCTCGAACTCCGTCTCACTGTCTTCGTCCACGAACAACCGCCAGACACGGCCCAGGAAACGGTAAACGCCCTCGACGTTTTTCGTGCTCCACGGTTTCACCATTTCGAGCGGGCCCATGAACATTTCATAGAGCCGCAACGAATCGGCGCCGTAATCCTTCACCATGTCATCGGGATTTACGACGTTGCCGCGCGCTTTGGACATCTTCTGTCCGTCTTCGCCAAGAATCAGCCCTTGATTCACCAGCTTGTAAAACGGTTCGGCGGTCGAGACCAAACCGAGATCAAAAAGCACCTTGTGCCAGAACCGCGCGTAAAGAAGGTGAAGCACGGCGTGCTCGGTGCCGCCGACGTAAAGATCAACGCCGGGCAGTGTCGAATTCTCACTGGTGCTTGGTCCTTGGTCCTTGGTGCTTCCGAAGGCGCCCATCCAATATTTCTCCGCATCCCTTCCGCAAAATGCCTGGTCGTTTCGCGCATCGAGATAGCGCAAGTAATACCAGCAGCTTCCCGCCCACTGCGGCATGCTGTTGACTTCACGCTTCGCGCCGTCGGGCAGATTGACCCAATCGTGGGCACGCGCCAGCGGAGGCTGGCCGTCCGGGGTCGGCTTGTAGTCCTCCAGCACCGGCGGCAGGACGGGTAGCGCCGACTCGGGGAGCCCTTCATGATATTGACTCCCATCCGGTCCGGTCTTCCACACAATCGGGAAAGGCTCGCCCCAATACCGCTGCCGGCTGAACAGCCAGTCGCGCAGCTTGTAGTTGATGGTCCTGGTTCCCAAACCTTTCGATTCCAACCAGGCGCTGATCTTCTTTTTCGCTTCGGGTGTGGATAACCCATTGAGCGCAATCTCTTCGTTCGCGGAATTGACAGACGTCCCATCGTCAACGAAACCTTGCCACTCTTTTCCATCCGGCGGCTGGACCACTTGGATCACCGGCAAATTGAACTTCACCGCGAATTCGTAGTCGCGCGTGTCGTGCCCCGGCACAGCCATGATCGCTCCCGTGCCGTAGCTGATGAGTACGTAATCGGCTATCCAGATGGGAATCTTCTGGCCGTTGACTGGGTTCACCGCATGAGCGCCGGTGAAGACGCCGCTCTTGTCCTTCGCCAACTCGGTGCGCTCCAGATCGGATTTCTTGGTGACCTCCGTGGTGTAAGCGGCCACCGCGGCGCGCTGACTCTCCGTCGTGATCTGCGCTACCAGCTTGTGCTCCGGCGCCAGCACCATATAAGTCGCGCCAAACAACGTATCCGGGCGCGTGGTGAAAACGCGCAGATTGGCCTCGTGACCGGCGACCTGGAAATCCACCTCCGCGCCTTCGCTGCGGCCGATCCAGTTGCGCTGCATCTCCTTGAGCGAATCGCTCCACTCGATCGTATCGAGGTCCTTCAGGAGCCGCTCGGCGTAGGCGGTGATGCGCAGCATCCATTGGCGCATGGGCTTCCGCACCACGGGAAAGCCGCCGACCTCGCTCTTTCCGTCAATGACCTCTTCATTGGCGAGCACCGTGCCAAGCTGTTCGCACCACCAGACCGGCGCCTCGGTGACAAACGCGAGGCGATGCGCGTCGCGCTCTGCCCGGTCGGTCGCCTTCAAGGTCTCGATCGGCTCCGCCTTGTTGGTCTTCGGGTTGAACCACGAATTATACAGCTTCAGAAAAATCCACTGCGTCCACTTGAAATAGTTCGGGTCGGTCGTGTCCACCTCGCGCGTCCAGTCGTAACTGAAGCCCAGTGATTTGATCTGCTTCGTGAAGGTCGCGATGTTCGCTTCCGTCGTCTTGCGCGGATGCTGGCCCGTTTTGATCGCGTATTGCTCGGCGGGCAGACCGAAGGCATCCCAGCCCATCGGATGCAACACATGGCTGCCGCGGGCCCGGCGGTAGCGGGCCAGGATGTCCGTGGCGGTGTAACCCTCCGGATGCCCCACGTGCAGCCCGGCTCCCGAGGGATACGGAAACATGTCGAGAATGTAGTACTTCGACAGTTGCTCCGGCTTCGTCTTGCCGTGGCGGCGCGCGAACGGATGCGTCTCCGGCACGGTTTCACCCGGATTAAAGGCGCGAAAAGTCTGCTGCTCGTCCCAGTAGTGCTGCCACTTGGGCTCGATCAAATGAAATGGATATTGCCGACGTCCGAATCCCATACAGGGCCGGGAATATCTCGGAAACAACCACGCCACACAATGCCAGAATCCAAGGTTACCCGTTCTCGCGCATCTCGACACTGCCCCGGAGCGCGGACATTCCTGTCCGCAGCAACGTCCGAAAACCGGCTGACCCTCGAGTCACCCACCGCTTTCATCCCCGTTCCCTGACCTGTCGAGGGGCAGCGTCAGGCTGGGTCCCCCGTTCTCTTCCTCCTTGCCCATGAACGTCCAATCCCAACGGGATTGCGCCCTCCAGCCCGGGGTTGCTCGGCACGAGCTACCTTGGGTCTGCTTCCGCGCATAAATTTCAACTCCAACGCGGATTGCGCTCCAGCGGCGGTGCTTGGATTAAGGGCACGAATCCTCGCTTCTCGGCGTTCCAATCACCTCGTCCGTCCCTCTCGCGCCCCAGTCAGGCGATGGCGGAAGCGCAATCGCCGACTCCAGTTCGCCGCACCGTCTCAAGCGCCTCAAGGCGAAATAAGCTCATACTTCCGAACCACCTTCCGCTCGCGAATACGGAATTTAGAATTCGGAATTTTCTTGGAGCTCAATTTGACGCTGACCAGGCTCACTTTTCCCGGCCATTTCTCTCATTTCTGTCACGGGAGAATCTCCCACCGTGGGAGATTATTTTCTCCGCCCCCGTCCTACTATGGTCGCGATGAGGCAGACGCCATCGCTGGAGGTGGATCGGTCGCGGCCGGAGACTCGGGGCTCCGGCCGCGAGCCGTATGCCCCCGGGCTGACACGCATAACACGTTTTATCGCATCCAACATTTACGTATTCGCGCCAATGAATTCAACCCCTGTAACACCTGGTGTAACACCCTGGACCCCGATTTCAACCGATGCTCATGCGGTTTGTAACACTGTAACACCCTGTTTGGGGGCATGCCACCCGTCATCCATGAAAACTGGATTCAGCTCCATTCCTGCAGAAAACTGAGCTGCGCGCTTTACGCCGCCGACCTGAACTTCCTTGCTTCTGAACCGCATGGAGGTAAAATGCGCCGGAACTAACAGCCAAATCTCGAGTTATGCAAGTGGGCCTTTCCTGTAATCAATCTGTACCTCGGCGTACCCTCACATTTTCGTTCGCCAAAATATTTTGTTCCTTGCTGCCAATCTGGGCGAGCCTGTCCCTCGTTGGCGCGGAAGTGCCCATGGTCTCTTCCAGCCGTCACAAGTTGCAGGTGCAGGACCCGGCGGTCGGCGCACAAATCGTCGCGCGCGGCGGAAAATTGGTGGCGGATTATCAGGGGTACAAACTTTACGAAGTCAGCTCGTCCGCCGCCGACCTGGCGGCGCAACCCGGTTCCGAAAGCCACGACGACTACAACTTCATCCTGCTCAACGCCGCCCAACTCGACACGAGCCGTCCGGAAGTCCAGGCGATGCGCGCGCCGAAGGTGGCCTTCCAAGGCAAGAAGCTGCACCTGGTGCAATTCGCCGGACCACCTCTGGCGGCCTGGCACGACGCCCTGGTTGCGGCCGGTGTGCAGGTGGTTTCTTACATCCCCGAAAACGCCTACCTGGTTTATGGCGATGCCCAGAGCCTCGCCCAGTTGCAGAGCCTGGCCGCCACCGCGAGCTACGTGCAATGGGAAGGTGCGTATGCGGATGCTTACAAGATCCAGCCCCACGCACGAACCACGGACGCCAGCGGCAATCCCCGCGTGATCGGCACCGATGAATTCGCGATTCAGCTGGTCGCCGATACGACCGCCAACCCCGCCACGTTGCAGCTCATCGGCCAGATCCAGCTTGCCACCCCGCGCCGCGTCGATAGCTTCCAGCAATACGTCAACGTCATCGTGAAGCTCGATCCAGCGACGCTCACCCAACTCGCGGCGCAACCGGACGTCGTTTCCATCCAGCCCTATTTTCCCCGCAAAAAATTCGACGAGCGCCAGGACCAGATTGTCGCCGGAAATATTTCGAACAATGTTCCCAGCGGTCCCGGCTACATGAACTTTCTTACGTCGAAGGGTTTCACCCAAACGCAATTCACCACCTCCGGCTTCGCGGTGGATGTGACGGACAGCGGCATTGATAACGGCACCACCTCCCCGAACCATCCGGGCGTGCACCTTGGCGGTGTGGCGACGAACGCGAGCCGGGTGGTTTACAATCGCCTGCAAGGGTTTGCCAATCCGGGCAGCACGCTCAAGGGTTGCGACGGGCATGGCACCTTGAATTCGCATGTCATCGGCGGCTTCGAGGCGCAGCCCCTCGGCTTTCCGCATACCGATGGGGCGGGTTATCATTACGGCCTGGGCGTTTGTCCCTTCGTGAAGCTGGGCTCGTCGGTTATTTTTGATCCCGACTTCTACACCTTTCCCAATCTGCCGAACCTGCAATCGCAGGCGTATCACGATGGTGCGCGCGTCAGCAACAACAGCTGGGGCGCTTCCACCGATGGCGATTACGACATTGATGCCCAGCAATATGACGCGCTCGTGCGTGACGCCCAGCCGTCCGGGTCCACCTTTCCCACGGCGGGCAACCAGGAAATGGTCATTGTTTTCGCCGCCGGCAATGATGGCCCCAACTCACAGACTATCGGTGCGCCGGGCGTTTCCAAAAACGTCTTCACCGTCGGCGCCGCCGAAAATGTGCAGGCGTTCGGAGTCAATGACGGCTGCGGGCTTTCCGACAGCGGCGCCGACAACCTCAACGACATTATCTTTTTCTCCAGCCGTGGCCCATGCACCGATGGCCGACAGAAGCCCGATCTCGTCGCCCCCGGCACACACGTCAGTGGTGGCGTGGCGCAGGCTGCCAATCCCGCGGTCAACGGCACGGCGGATTCCTGCTTTACCGCGAACGGTGACGGTGTTTGCGGCCTTTCCACCGGTCTGTTTTTCCCGCTCGGCCAGCAATGGTATACCGTCTCCTCCGGCACCAGTCATTCGACGCCTTGCGTCGCGGGTGGCTGCGCCCTGCTGCGCCAGTATTTCATCAATACCTACGGCTCGGTGCCCAGCCCGGCGATGACCAAGGCCTACCTGATGAACTCGACGCGCTACCTGAATGGCGTCAGCGCGAACGACAATTTCTGGTCGCCCAATCAAGGCATGGGCGAGATGAACCTCGGCGTGGCCTTCGATGGTGCGCAACGCTCTCTACGCGACGAACTAAGCGCCGACCTCTTCACTGCCAGCGGTCAGACGCGCGTTTTCACCGGCCTCGTCGCCTCCAGCACATCGCCGTTTCGCGTTACCCTCGCGTGGACCGATTCTCCGGGCAGCACCATTGGCAACGCTTACAATAACAACCTGGACCTCACCGTCACCGTCGGCGGCAGCCCCTACAAAGGCAACGTTTTCAGCAAATCAAACTCCATCACCGGCGGCAGCGCTGACGCCCGCAACAATGTCGAAAGCGTCTTCCTCCCTCCGGGCGTCTCTGGCCCGTATACGATCACAGTCACCGCGACCAGTATCAACTCGGACGGCGTTCCCAACAACGCCACTCCGTTGGACCAGGACTTCGCGATCGTGATCTACAACTCCATCACCGTCACCCCGCCCGGGGTCGGACCGATCCAGCCCAGCAGCCTGACCGTTCTGAACGGCCAGTCGGCATCATTTACCGTCCCCGCGTTTGGCACGGCGCCGTTGTTCTATCAGTGGCGGCAGAATGGCACCAACGTGCCGGGCGCCACTACAAACACCATTTCCTTCGCCAGCGCGCAGGTGACCAACTCCGGCGCTTACACCCTGGTGGTGACGAATTCAGTTGGCTCCATCACCAGCGCCGTCGGGACGCTTACGGTGATCGCCACTGTCCCGCTGCCGGTGGCGTTGAACAACAGCAACCTCACCTGGGTGACGGACGCACCGATACCCTGGTATGGTCAGACCAATATTTCCCACGATGGTTTTGCTTCCGCCCAAACCTGGTCCATCTCGGATACGCAGTCTGTCAGCCTGCGCACCAGTGTCACCGGGCCCGGCACGCTGAGTTACTGGTGGAAGGCTTCATCCGAGGCCGGCGCGGACAAACTCACATTCCGTTACGGCGGCAACGACCAGGCCGCCATCTCCGGCGAAGTGGACTGGGAACAACGAAGCTTTTTCCTTCCGGCCGGCAGCCTATCGCTCGAGTGGCTCTACGCCAAAAGCGAATCGGGCAGCGCCGGCCAGGACCGCGCCTGGGTGGACCAGGTGTCTTACGTTGCCGGCCCCACCCTGCCCTTCATGCTTACGCAGCCACTCAGCACAAGCAGCCTCGGCGGCGCGCCCGTAAGTTTCGCCGCTTCCGCCGATGGCACGCCACCATTGACCTATCAGTGGCAGTTCAACAACGTCGACATTCCCGGAGCCACAAGCACTTCTTATGCGATTGCCAGCCCGCTGCCCGTCAACGACGGCGCCTACACGTTGGTCGCCAGCAATGCCTACGGTTACATAGTCAGCTCAAACGCCTACCTGGGCGTGGTGCCGCTGAACGTGGGCGGCGACAACACCTTCGGGCAGATCTCTGTTTTGTCCTCGGCGACCAATGCGATCGCCATTGCCGCCGGCGCGTGGCACAGCCTCGCGGTTCAATCGAGCGGACCGGTCATCGGCTGGGGAAATGACGCGGACGGCCAATGTGATCCGCCTGCGGGCTTGGGACCGGTCATCAATCTCGCGGGGGGCGGTTATCACACCATCGCGCTCAAAGCCAACCACGCCGTTCAGTGCTGGGGCAACAACGATGACGGTCAGACCAATCTGCCGCCTCAACTCGGCCAGGTGGTTGCCGTTGCCGCCGGTACCTGGCATTCCATGGCTTTGCGCGGCGACGGCACCATCGCTGCCTGGGGCGACAACACCTGGGGCCAGGCCCACGTGCCCGCCGGCTTGAACGGCATCCGCGCCATTGCCGCGGGCGGCAGCCATAATCTCGCGCTGCGCACGAATGGCACCGTGGCCGCTTGGGGCGAGAACACCGATGCGAACGGTTTCTTCGCCGGGCAGTCAATTGTGCCTCCGAATCTTTCCAACGTCGTCGCCATCGGCGCCGGCGAATATCACAGCCTCGCCGTGAAAGCGGACGGCACCGTCGTGACCTGGGGCGATGACTCCATGGGCCAGTGCGACGTGCCGATCGGCTTGACCAACGTGATCGCCGTCGCGGGCGGCGGATCGCACACGCTCGCGCTCAAGCGGGACGGAACCGTGGCTGCGTGGGGCGCGGACTATCAAGGACAGTGCGGCTTCGTCATCGGCAAGAGCAACATTGTCGCCATCGCTGCCGGCAGCGCGCACAGCCTGCTCCTCCTCGGCAGCAGCTCCGCTCCTCCGGTCCTCAGCAACCCGAGCCGCAAGGGCAACCTCTTTAGTGTCGTCGTGCAGACCTTCTCCGGTCTCAACTACTCGCTGGAATACATCGATTCCGTGACCAGTTCGAACTGGACCGGCCTCCCCTCAGTGCCCGGCAACGGCACTTTCCAGACCCTCACCGATCCAAACGCCACCGCCGATCGGCGCTACTATCGCGTGAAGCAGCAGTAAGCGCCGGCAGTCGATCTCCCGCCGGAGACCGCACAAACATGCGGTCTCCGGAGCGTTGCTTGTCACTTGAAGCCGTCGCGTTTCCGGCTTTAGCTGGGACATGTTCGCGAAGCGACCCCGGATGGCTTTCCGCAGCCTTACCCTGCGCAGGTCCCTGGCGTTCCTGCCATCCCTTTTGTTGTTTCTCTTTCCGCTGGCCGCCTTTTCCGCCAATAACATCCACACCACCTGGCTCTGGCACCTGCACCAGCCGATCTACTGGCCGGACCGCCGCGTCTCGGGCAACGATCATTACGAAGCCGCCTGGGATACCATCCAGCAGCAGGATGCCGGCCGCCCGCATCCGAACCCCGAGCACCTCCGGGACATCTTTGGCCTCGCTGATCGCGTCGCCGCGTATCAATACCGACCGCACGACACGGTCAACTCGCTCCTGGGGTATTCGCAGGCCGGCGCCCAGGTGAGCTACTCCGGCGCGCTGATCGAGAACATCCAAAGCCTCGCCTCCGCCGGACAACTCGGCTATGGGAACGGCTGGAACGGCGCGAACCAGCAGGCCCGCGGCTGGTCCACGACCAGCGGCAAGACGCGCCTCGACCTGCTCAATTTCACTTATCATCACGCCCTTGCGCCGTTGCTGAGCGATGAAACCCTCGAAATGGAGCTGCGCATCCATCGCCGGCAGATGGAAATCTTTTGGGGCACCAGCCCGGCTGTTTCGCGCGGCTACTTTCCCGCGGAAACTTGTTTCACCGAACGCATGATTCCCGTGCTCAACAAGGTTGGCATCGCCTGGACCGTGGTCGCGAACAATCACCTGACGCGCGCGTGCGTGGACTTCCCGCTCAGCCTCGGCTCAGGCGGAGAGAATTGTGACATTCCGAATCAGGCGGACCAATTGAATCCCGCGCAGGGTCTTTCCAACTACAAAAAACTGTCGATCGAACGCGGCTGCTCGCCCACGGCCGCCATGCCTTTCGCGTACCAGGCGCATTACGCGCGCTACGTGGATCCCGCCACCGGAACCAATTGCAGCGTCATCGTCGTGCCTGCCGATCAGGCCCTCGGCTGGCGCGACAGCTACGGATCGTGGGACCTGGGGCTGATGGACGACCTCGCCGCGCGGAGCACCGGCGCCAAGCCTTCCATTGCTCTATTTGCCCACGACGGCGACAACGCCTGGAGCGGTGGATATTCGTACTATTCGGAGTGGGCGCCCAGCCTCGCAAGCCAGGCCGCCGGCCGCTCGTATGTGCCGAGTACGGTCGAGCAGTATTTGCAGGACAGCCCCCCCGATCCTGCCGACGTCGTGCACGTTGAGGATGGCGGCTGGGTATTTGCGGACGGCGACTTTGGTTCGCCGATCTTCGTGAACTGGCATTGGCCGCCCACCTACAACCCCGGCAGCGGCAACGTGGTTGATCCAAGCATCGGCACCAGCGACAAGGCGGACAATTGGCGGGTTATCATCGCCACCGAAAATAGGGTGAAGACGGCGCAGCAGATTTCCGGTGTCAACCCGCGCATTGACCAGGTCCGCGATCCGTGGAGCTTCAGCACAACGCCGAATTCAGTAGAACTGGGATGGCACTATTATCTCGCCGGCCTGGATAGTGGCTTCGTTTATTACGGCTGCCACGACGACGAATGCCAGCGGGCAGCCGCCGCGCAGTCGAATGCGGTTCGCAACGTGAACTCCATCCTCAGCGGCAATCCAGGCGGGGATAACACGCCGCCGACTTTGTTCCCGCCACAACGCCACCCCTGGAATCCGGGCGGCACGAATTTCGGCGTCCAGTATGCCTACAAGAAGGTCGTCGCCAGCAATTCGGACTTCTGGATCTGGACTTACGGCTACGATTGCTCCGGGATTTCGAACGTCGTCCTCAACTACCGCCTCGACGGGCTGAACCCGCCGAACGCGGACCAGTTCAAGACGTATGCCGGAGGCGGACAGACCGGACCTTGGATCACGTCGAACATGACCAAACGCGTGGTGACCCCGGTGATCGGCGTCACGCCGCAATACATCGCTGATTATTTTTACGCAAAAATCTCCGGCGTGACGAACAACTACGTGGATTATTACGTCAGTGCGACTGATTCCCTGGGCAACGTTTACAAATCCCCGATCCAGCACGTGTGGGTCGGCGCCGGTTCGGGTTCCAGCGGTGGTGGTGGAGGTGGAAATGGCAGCGGTTGCAATGGACGCACCTGCATTTCGCCGACCAATCTGGTCGCGGGCTCCCCGGTGACGATTGCCTACACACCGGCCGGTGGGCCGATCTCGAGCGCGAGCGCCTACAACATTCATCTTGGCTGGAATGGCTGGACATCGGTGGTCGCGCCCGAT